>JAVZNC010000031.1:0-5091 GCA_038882955.1 Bathyarchaeia archaeon | reverse complement strand
AGAGAGAAAGTTTCTGAAATCGTTGGTGGCATAAGACATAGCCGACTTTGAGTTGTCTTCTTTCTGTGAAACTTACCTTGCGATAAGAGGCTTAGGGTTAAGGCTTTTTGACGTGTTCTTGTTAGAAAGCCAAAATAAATAATGGTATGCATCAAGTTTGGGAGATAAAGCTTGAACGGTCCAATGAGTGAAACGTACCGCCAATACATAGTGGCGTTGGAAAGTGAACTCGGACGGTTATATGCCATAAGCGAGAAGGCAAGAGCAAAAGGCTTTGACCCCGCACCAAAACCGGAATGCAAAATTGCAAAAGATCTAGCTGACCTCGTAGAAGGTCTTGTGGGCCCGAAGGGTGTGGCTGAAAGCATTAGAGAACTGAGCAAGAAACTCTCGCGCGAAGAATTAGCCTTTAAAATAGTTGAAGAAATAATTTATGGAAAATTTGGCCACATGGAGCCGGAGGAGGCAGCGGAACAGGCGATACGAACTGCTCTTGCAATTTTTACTGAAGGGCTTACAGCAGCGCCTATACAGGGAGTGGCGAAAGTTAAAATTAAAACAAACCGTGACCGCACTCGTTATCTCGCCATTTACTTTGCGGGTCCAATAAGGTCTGCGGGCGGAACAGACCAGGCACTGACACTTGTTGTAGGAGATTTCGTGCGACGACTTCTCGGTTTAGACCGTTACAAGCCTTTGGACGATGAAATTTCACGCTTCATTGAAGAGGTAAGGCTTTATGAACGTTCAGTGAGCCGTTTTCAATACCATGTTTCTGATGAGGAATTGCGGAGAGCTCTCCAATGGCTACCCGTGGAAGTTACGGGCACGGAATCCGACCCCATAGAAGTTTCTGCTTTTCGAAATCTTCCCCGAATTGAAACCAACCGTTTGAGAGGCGGGGCCCTCCGCGTTGTTAACGATGGCATTGTTGGGCGCGCGCCAAAAGTTTGGGCTATTATAGAGAAGCTTGGTTTTCAAGGATGGGATTGGCTGAAGGAGTTTCAAAAGAAGTCTGAGAAAAAATCCGGAGGCTTCATGGATGATGTGATTGCTGGACGCCCAATTTTCTCCTTTCCGTCTACCCGTGGCGGTTTTAGATTAAGGTATGGTAGGGCGAGAAACACGGGCTTAGCCGCGGTTGGAATGCATCCTGCAAGCATGCAGGTGCTCGGCGGCTTTTTGGCGGCTGGAACACAACTGCGCTTGGAACTTCCAGGCAAGGGTGGCATTGTTGTTCCGGTTGATGCTTTGGAACCACCAGTTGTTAAGCTGAAGGATGGTTCTGTTATTCGCGTTTCCACCGAAAACTACGCTAGGATAAAGGACGATGTTGAGAAAATCCTCTTTTTGGGAGACATTTTAATCAGTTTTGGAGACTTCCTTTACAACAGCAAGGTTCTTGCGCCTTCTGGGTATGTTGAAGAGTGGTGGGCCGAGGATCTGAAAAGAGCTTTGGCTGAAAAATTCAATGGAAACCTTGAAAAGGCTGCAGAAGCTGCAAAAATTCCATTGGAGAAGATTAAGGGTTTCTTGGAAAATCCCTTTGTCAACAAGCCAAACGTTAAAGAAGCTGTAGCCTTGTCGCTTGCGGTTGGTGTTCCTCTTCACCCGGCTTTCACGTTTTTCTGGCCGAATCTCGCTTCACTTGAAGAGCTTGCCCTTTTAAGGAAATGGCTCTTAGCTTCTGTAGTTAATTGTGATGATGGTGTTTGCAAAATTTCTGGAGAGATGGACGCAAAGGTCAAGCATGCTTTGGAGGTTATCTGTTTGCCGCACAAGGTTTCGGATGGAAAGATAGTTGTCGAAAATGAGGAAGCTTATGCTTTTGCCTTTTCCCTTGGTTATGGAGCTACGCGGAACATTGATGTTTCAGCGGCAAAATCTGTTTTGGAAGCTGTCAGTTTACTTTCTGGCGTGCAGATTAAGGATAAGGCTCCTACGCTTGTTGGCGCGCGAATGGGGAGACCCGAAAAGGCTAAGAGACGGGAAATGAAACCCCTTGTCCATGTTCTTTTCCCTGTTGGTTTGGCTGGGGGTGCCCAAAGGGACATTGTAGAGGCTGCGAAGGGAGGGCCTGTTTTTGTGGAGGTTGTTAAGCGCAAATGCCCAATATGTAAGACATTTACTTTTGGTATAAGGTGTCCAGCTTGCGGCTCTGAAACTTTCATTGAGAAAGTTTGTCCTATATGTGGAAGAACACTGAAGAATGATAATTGCCCAGTTTGTAAAGTGCCAGCGAAACCCTTCCAAAAGCAAGTTGTTAACTTTAAGGAACTGTTGGAGGCAGCTTGCACGCGTTTGGGTGTTTCTATGCCCAAGGTTTTGAAGGGTGTTCGTGGATTAACAAATGAGACAAAGACTCCGGAGATTATTGAGAAAGGGGTTCTCCGCGCTAAATATGACTTGTCTGTTTACAAGGATGGCACAATTCGTTTTGACGCAACAAACGCTCCTTTAACTCATTTTAAGCCTTCCGAAATTGGAGTGTCTATTGAGAAACTGAAGAAGCTTGGGTATGCCTATGACGTTTATGGCGCGCCGTTAACCAGTCCAGATCAAGTTTGCGAATTGAAGCTTCAAGACGTTATTATCCCTGTTAAATGCGCGGAATATTTTGTTCATGTTGCAAACTTTATAGATGATCTTTTAACCAGAGTTTATGGGCTTACTCCATACTATAATGTTAGGAAGCCAGATGATCTTGTGGGGCACCTTATTTTTGGCTTAGCCCCCCATACATCAGTCGGTATTTTGGGGCGGGTTATTGGCTTCACTAGTCTAAATATTTGTTATGCCCATCCAGTTTGGCATTCAGCTAAACGCAGAGATTGCGATGGTGACGAGGATGCTTTGATGCTGGCTTTGGACACTTTGCTTAACTTTTCGCTGGAGTATTTGCCCGCGCAAATAGGTGGAATAATGGATGCTCCGCTTCTCTTGATTCCCGTTGTCAACACGATGGAAGTGCAGAGGCAAGCACACGATTTTGATGTTGCAGACGCCTATCCCCTCGAGTTTTACGAGAAAACTTGGGAAAACGCGGAAGCCAAACATGTAAGCTCCCTCATAGACCTTATTGAGTGCAGACTCGGCACCGAAGCGCAGTTCGAGGGCTTCAAGTTTACAACACCTGTAACAAACGTTAACATGGGGAATCCTGAAAGCGCCTATAAACGACTTACAACCATGATTGATAAACTTAACAGTCAGTTGGAGTTGGCTGAAAAAATAGAGGCTGTAGACGCGAGAAGGGTTGCGCTTAAGGTTTTGACAACGCATTTCATAAGGGACATCGCTGGCAATTTACGGGCTTACTCCACACAGGGTTTTAGATGCAAAGCATGCAACAAGCGTTTTCGCCGCTTGCCCCTGCGTGGGAAATGTCCTCTATGTGGTGGGCAACTAGCTTTGACAGTTTATCGCGGTGGCATCGAAAAGTATTTGGAGGCAGCCCAGCGGCTGGTTGAAAGATACCGTTTGCCACAGTATTATGCGCAGAGGATTTTGCTGATGAAAGAAGAGATTAACGCTTTGTTTGAGGGGAAAAAGCTGAAGCAAATCAGCCTAACAGATTTCGCCTAAAAGAAAACTTTTCTATGTAAACGGCAAATCTATTTTTGGTGGATAACTATCAAGGAAGTTTACCATCCCAACGCGTACTTAACAAAAATTAGAAATGTTAAGCTTGGGTTAAGGGCTAGAACCCAAATACTCAACGTGTTAGAGAAGAAGGGTTCAACCGACGCTAAAACGCTCTCCAAAGAAGCCAAACTGCAGTATAATGTTATTATCCATCATTTAAGGCTTTTAGAAATTGAAGGAATGGTTGAAAGAAAGGGGCGCCGACCCTACATTTGGGAGCTTACTGGTTTAGGGCAGAAGCGCCTAATTAACTTAGCCTAGAAAGGGCAGCGGCATGGCACTTGCCCACACTTTGGGCATTTCTTATCATACTTGGCGAGGGCAGCCTTTTCTAAGTCTATGTTGGTGATGTTTGCAAGTGAAGCCAGCCAAGCGATGACGTCTGCGAATTCATTTTCTATGGCTTTTACGTCTGCTTTTTCTAAGGCTTCCTTCAATTCTTCAACTTCTTCTACAAGCCAATTATAGGTTTTAGCTAAGCCTCGTTCGGAATCTCTATGAAAGTAAAGGCGCCGCATCAACTCCTGAAACTCATGTATATGCATAATGTTCCTCCATTTCCTAATTAATGTGCATGTGCCTTGTTAAGGCTTTAATGTTGGAATTGGACTAGGTTTTTCTGTCCTTTTGCAGTTATGTGGAATACTTTGACTCCTTTCCTTTCTAAATATGCAGAGATGAACCGTCTATGACAGTATTTAGGGTTTGGCTCCATGCACATTATGCATGCTCTCTTTTGAACGGCTATTGCCAGTAATTTCCGGATTCCTTCCCTAAACAGTTTTGTTCGCATATGCGCCTTATATCCTCCCCTTCGGTAGCCCCCAAGCTCTTTCCCCAGCCAAACATACTCTATGCCATGTTCTGGAAGCCACCTTTCCATTTGCTCCTTTTTAAAGTGGTCAACTTTTGATGTTGGAAAGCTGCGAACATCAACAAGAACTTGAATTCCATGCTCGTTTAACAGCTCTAAGAACTTGCCTTTTGGATGATTGCTGTGCCCGACAGTCCATATTATACACACAAAAGTTGTCACTGAAGCTTCACTGTTCTTAACGAATTTTTATATATTCGTATGCTTCAGTTGCGTTTTCAAAACAATAATGCACTTTCTGATATTCCCTTCTGAATTCTGCCACATCCGTTTTCACTTTTTCCGGCGGTTCCCTGTCTATTATCACACGCTTTATTAACTCAGCTATTTCCACCATCTCAGACTCTCTCATCCCAAGCCTTGTAACCTCTGAAACGCCCAACCTTATCCCGCCAGGATGCTGGAAATGTCTTCCTTCCTTAATATCCCATGGCAAAAGGTTTCTGTTTATTATTATGTTTGCCTTTTCCAAGGTTTCCTCTATCGTACCGCCATCGCCTTGTTTTGTTATGTCGATTAGGATTACATGCGACTGGGTGAAGCCCTTATGCTCCGCCAAAACATTTAATCCC
>JAVZNC010000030.1:0-5217 GCA_038882955.1 Bathyarchaeia archaeon | reverse complement strand
AAGGCTTACCCACTTTTGAAAGGTTATAGGAACTTGCCGCCAGCAGACATAAACACGATAGTGGATATTTTGTTGAAAACTTCCAGGCTTGTTATGGAGCATCAGGAGATTAAGGAGCTTGACCTAAACCCGATAATGGTCTATGAGAAGGGAGCAAAAACAGTAGATGCGCGAATCATCCTCGAATGAAGAGTGCAAAAACTGGCTGAAACACGAAATCTTTTCTAAAACATGCATTCCGCCCGAAACACCCTTCTTTCTTAGGCTTGACGGTTGGAAGTTTAAAGAGCTCTCAGAGGCTGTTGGCGCCGAAAAGCCCTTTGATAAAAGATTTGCAAAATGCCTTGTTTCCTCAGCAAAAATCCTTTACGAAAAAGGGTTTAACCCCACATTAGTTTATGTTGCAAGCGACGAACTAAACATCCTTTTTGCTGATTCCGCGCCATTCCGTGGAAGAATTGAGAAGATGGATTCTGTAATTGTTGGACTAACCTCAAGCATGTTCACTCTAAATCTGCAAAAAGTTTTTGGAAAAGAAGTGGTTACGGCTTTTGACTCCCGTGTGGTTGTTGCATCTGGTAACGAAAGGATTATTGAGTATTTAGCTTGGAGACAAATGAACGCTTGGAGAAACCACAACAACGCCTATGCCTACTGGGTTCTAAGAAAACTGGGGCATAAACCCTTAGAAATTGCGAAAAAAGTTGAGGGATTAAAGACAGAGGAACTTCATGAGATGCTTTTTGAACATGGCTTGAATTTGGCTAAAACTCCTCAATGGCAGAGGAGGGGAATTTTAGTTTACAAAGAACCTTTCCTAAAGAAAATTGGAGAACACCACGTTACAAGGCGTAGGGTTAAGGAAAATTGGAGGCTTCCGCTTTTCACTTCCAAACAAGGAAAAAAGTTACTTGAGCAGATAATTAAATGGCATATTAGCCAAAAGCAAGAAAAAGCTAAAACTTGATAGGGGCTTATTGAAAAGGTTTAAGAAAAGTTGTGATGCTTACTCTTAATTCGCAACGGTGAAAATCTTGAGTAAAAATGTTCACCCTTACATCCCGAATTCTCTCCCAGAAGTTAAAGGGGAAATGCTGAGGGAAATTGGCGTAAAGAGCATAGAAGAGTTATACTCGGATGTTCCGCAAAAATATTGCTTGAAAAAACTTCTTAACCTCCCTAAAGCCATGTCAGAGTATGAAGTGAAAAGGCATGTGGAAGAACTTCTTTCAAAAAACAAAACGTATGCAGACATGCCCATTTTTCTGGGCGCTGGCTGCTGGCCCCATTATGTTCCAGCGGTTGTAAGCGAAATAGTTCAACGCAGTGAATTCTTAACCTCCTACACGCCATATCAGCCTGAAATTTCTCAAGGAATGCTTCAAGCTCTCTTTGAGTATCAAAGCATGATTTGCGAACTAACTGGCATGGATGTTGCAAACTGTTCAATGTATGATTGGGCTTCAGCCTTAGGCGAGGCAGCCCGCATGGCTTCTCGCGTTACTGGACGAAGGGAAATTTTAGTTCCTAAAATTATCCATCCAGAAAGGTCGGCTGTGCTGAGAGTTTATTGTGAACCAGCTGGAATAGACGTTAAGAAAGTGGGATACAACGGGGAAACTGGACAGCTTGATTTGGAGGAGTTGGGAAATAAAATTTCGAAGGAAACAGCGGCGGTTTACATCGAAAACCCATCATATCTAGGGTTTGTTGAAACACAAGTTGACGAAATAGCCCAAGAAACCCACAAGCACGGAGCCTTATACATAGTTGGCGTTGACCCAACTTCGCTAGGCATTATAAGGCCGCCAGGCGATTATGCTGCGGACATTGTGGTTGGCGAAGCACAGCCTCTTGGAAACTTTATGAACTTCGGCGGTCCCCTTTTAGGCATAATGGCTTGCCGCGACGACATGAGTTTAATTAGGCAGATGCCGGGACGCATAATTGGAGCGACAGCAACCGTTGACGGTTCTAGGCAAGGTTTTTGTATGGTTTTGCAAACGCGAGAACAGCACATTAGACGTGAAAAGGCAACATCAAACATATGCTCTAACGAGGCTTTATGCGCTGTTGCGTCAGCGGTTTACATGGCTTTGCTTGGTCCAGAGGGTATGCGTGAACTCGGTGAAACAATTATGCTTAAGGCTAATTATGCAATGCGGCTGCTTTCAAAAATAGATGGCGTGAAGGCTCCGGTTTTTAAATCCACACACTTTAAGGAGTTCACGGTAAACTTTGACGAGAGCGGCTTAAGCGTTAAAGAAATCAACAAGAGGCTCCTGCGTCGCCGAATTCACGGAGGCAAGGATGTTTCAAAAGAGTTTCCAGAACTTGGCGAGACAGCCCTTTACTGCGTTACTGAAATTCACTCGAAAAACGAAATTAACCGCTTGGCAAGGGCTGTAGAAGAAATTTTGGCTAAAAGGTGAGACGGCGTGTTTAGGCAGGCAAACTGGAACGAGCCCGTAATATTCAATCTTGGAAGAAGTGGCACTAGAGGGCATATTCTTCCAAAAGTGGATGAAGAAATAGAACGCTATGTAGGCGACTTAAACAAGCTTATACCTGAAAAAATGCGGCGCAAAACAATGCCTAGGCTTCCAGAACTTTCCGAAGTTGAGGTTGTGCGCCACTTCATGCGTTTGTCAGAAATGAATTATGGAATAGACAATGGGCTGTATCCGCTTGGAAGCTGCACAATGAAGTATAATCCAAAACTGAACGAGTTGCTCGCAAGCCTAGAAGAAATTAGCATGCTCAACCCTTACCAAGACGAAGAAACGGTGCAAGGAATTCTTGAAATCCTTTATAGGCTTGAGCGGTGGCTTGCAGAAATAACGGGAACACATGAAGTTTGTTTGCAGCCCGCGGCTGGAGCCCACGGCGAATTTTTAGGTACTTTGCTGATTCGCGCCTATCACAAGTTTAATGGCGAAGGTGGAAAACGATGCGAAATAATTGTTCCAGACTCGGCTCATGGTACAAACCCAGCAAGCGCAACAATGGCTGGCTTCAATGTTGTTGTCGTGCCATCAGACGATGAAGGTTGCATAAGCCTTGGAGCTTTAAAAGCCGCTGTATCCGAGCGAACAGCGGGATTAATGCTCACAAACCCAAACACTTTAGGAGTGTTCGAAAGAAACATTGACGAAATAGCGAGAATAGTTCATGAAGCTGGCGGATTACTGTATTATGATGGCGCGAACCTAAACCCGCTATTATGTAAGGTTAGACCGGGAGACATGGGCTTCGACATAGTTCACATAAACATACACAAGACCTTCGGCACACCGCACGGTGGAGGCGGTCCAGGCGCGGGACCTGTTGGTGTTTCTGAAGAGTTGGCTAAGTTTTTGCCTGTTCCTCGTATAGTTTTTGATGGTAAGAAATATCGTTTAGATTATGATAAGCCTTATAGTATTGGGAAAATTCGCAGTTTTTATGGAAATGTCGCCGTCTTGTTGAAGGCTTACGCTTACATTTTAAGTTTGGGTGCTGAAGGCTTAAAGGAAGTTGCCGAAGTTTCCGTTTTGAACGCTAATTACTTAGTGAAGAAGCTTAAAGACGTTAAAGGTTTAACGCTTCCATTTGACGGAGGAAAGCCGAGGAAGCACGAGTGTGTTTTCAGCGCCAAAACTTTGAAAAAGGAAACTGGTGTTTCAGCCTTAAATATCGCGAAGCGCCTTCTTGATTATGGATTGCATGCGCCAACCATATATTTTCCGCTAATTGTTGAGGAAGCCTTGATGATTGAACCTACAGAAACTTTCGAAAAAGAAGAGCTTGACCGTTTTTATGAAACTTTGAAAAAAATCTGCGAAGAAGCCTACAAAAACCCAGAAACCGTTTTGAGCGCTCCCCACAACACGGCTATTCCCCGCTTAGACGAGGTTAAGGCTTCTCATCCGCGAACAATGGCTTTAAGTTGGCGTATGTGCTTGAAAAAACATAGTTGTGGAAGCAGCAATCCATATATTTGAATGCTGTGTTTATTCATTGATGAAGTTGGTGTGAAAAATTGTCAGATTTGGAAGATAAAGTCCGTGAGGCTGTTGGCAAAGTTGTTGACCCAGAGACGGGTTTAACATTCGCTGAAATGCACATGATAACAAACGTTAAAGAGGAAAAGCCAGGCGTTGTCAAAATTGATTTCATTCCTTCAAGTCCCTTCTGTCCGATAGCTTTCAAGTTAGCTATGGATGTGAAGAACGCAGCTCAGAAGGTTGCTGGCGTCAAAAAGGCTCTAGTTTATTGTCATGGGCATATGATGGAGCAGCAGATTAACGAAATGACAAACAAATAACCTTCCTGTTTTCGCCTCATTGGCGTAGTGAGCGTTTATTTATGTGTGTTAAAGGTGAGCATGAAATCTACTGTTGCGGCGCGCGGGTGCGCATCACGGCGAAAGGCATTGAAGTTCTAAGCAAGCCGATGATTGAATATTGCCCATTGCATGAGGCGATTTACGGAACTAAACGCATTGATGTTGAAGCTGTGAAAAAAAGTGTTGAAATGAAAATTGCTGGCTTCGGCTTCTGCTGTGGAAACCGCACCTTTGACGCTGAACCGCTTGTTCCTTATGGAGCTTCGGAGATGATGCAGTTTTGGCTTGACAAGGGGCTTATTGATTGTGCCGTTGTTGTTTGTGAAGGAGCAGGAACAGTTATAGCGAAAAGCGGCAAGCTTGTGCAGGCTATCGGCGCGCGTTTAACAGGCATAGTTAGAACTTCGCCTATTCCAGAAATCATCGAGCATATGGAAGCGGAAGGCGGAGTTGTTTTGGACAAAGCCAGCGCGAAAATTGACCAAGTTGAAGGTGTAAAGCAAGCAGTCAATCTAGGCTTTAAACGTGTTGCTGTCAGTGTTGCTGGTTTTCAAGCGAAGGCTATAAGTAAAATAAGAAAATTCGAGGCTGAAGCAAAGGCTGACGTTTTGGTATTTTCTGTCTGCAACACTTGTGTGGACAAGGATGCTGTGAACCACATAGCAAAAGCCGATATCACATGTGCAGGCGCTTCGAAAATACTTCGAAACGATGTAGGCAGCAGGGCGCTGATGCAGTTAGGCATGACAATCCCTGTTTACATTTTAACCGAGAAAGGCAAGAAACATGTCCTAGCCTATTTAGCTGAATTCAAGGATAAACTTGTGATTTTCAGAACCGGCAGTCTGCCATACTTAGCGGAAAACAGGGGTCCAAAGCTTAGAGAAAGC
>JAVZNC010000029.1:0-5302 GCA_038882955.1 Bathyarchaeia archaeon | reverse complement strand
CTATGCAAATTCAGGTAAAACCTGTGATCAAGAAAGCTTCTGAGGAATTGCCGCACATAATTTTTTTCTTGGACACTGATGAAAGAGCCAGCCCCTTCGACATTTGCATGGCTTATGACGCGGGATTCAGCGTAGTAGTTCCATACGAAAACGTTACAGCAAAAGACGCCAAAAGAATAGTGCAAGACGCAATATTCTCAAGAGACCCTAAGGGAATCAAGCACACATGCTTCTTCGTCGGCGGAAAGGACATGGAGAAAGCTGAGGAAGTCTTAAAGGTTGTGCGAGATTCCATGTTCCCGCCCTTTGAGGCTAACGTCATAATCGACCCTGCTGGAGCATACACCACAGCTGCTGCCATGGTCGCTAAGGTTGAGGACGCAATTGCAAATTCAAAGCTTGGGAATCTTAAAGACAAACGCTGCGCAATTTTCGGAACCGGTGCAGTTGGGAGAGTTGCTGCAATCCTGTTGGCTAGGCTTGGATGCGAAGTCACAATAGTTAGCCCAAACCCTGAGCGCACAAATGGGGAAGAATACGTTGCAAACCTATCGAATCTGCTTCGCACTAAATACGGCGTGAACGTAGAGGGAGTCTTCGCCCCAACACCAGAAAAGAAAGCTGAAGTCATGGAAAAAGCAGACGTTATCTTCTGTGCTGCCGGAGCAGGATTCCGCGTAATCAGCAAAGAAATACTGGATAAAATGAAACATATCAAAGTCATAGCTGACGTAAACGCTGTTCCGCCATTGGGAGTTGAAGGAATAAAACTCGAAGACAACATGAGAGAAATAGCGCCAGGAATATTCACTATAGGAGCGTTGACTATCGGCAGGTTGAAGTACAAACTTGAGCAAGAGATTCTGAAAGAGGCACGTAGAAACGGCAAAGCAACAGTTTACAATTATAACTATGCATTTCAATTGGCGAGAAAACTCTTGAAGGGAGAAATATCCGCCGTCAAACTTGCAGTGACGGTAACCTATCCTTCCAAAGAAAAGAAAAGCTCAAGCTAAAGTTACGTTGACGGCCTGTAAGAGCGGAGTATAGTAATCTCAGCGATGTCCGCTGAGTTTTCCGCTATACGCAGTATGCTGTCACGCATGGAACAGCAAGCGCATATTACCTCCGTACTTTTCTCTTTTAAAAAAGCTAACGAGGCTATTTCCTGATCTAATCTTTCCATTTTGGCTTGATTCTCCATTATTTCGTCTGAGTATTTAACGTCATTGGAGAGCATGGCACTTACAGCCTTATCGAAGTTGGCGAGTGCATCACAGCCAGCGGCATACATCTTTTCTCGCAGCGTTTCAGAAATTTGCTTTTGCCTTCCCTCAAGCATTATTATGTGTTTGGCTATGTTAGCTGCTTGATCTGCAACTTGCTCTATTAAGTAAACGAGAGTTTCGTAGTCGAGGCAGTCAAGCGCTTCAAGTCCAAGCTGATTGGCTAAGGCTGGGTCAACGGATGCTCCGCGAATCAGTCGCAAAAGGAAAAATGAAAAGTGGTCAACCTCATCATCAAGGGAGTAAACGGATTTAGCCAAAGCGGCATCCTGATTTCTAAGGGCTGTGAAGGCATCGCGGCACATGGAACTAGATATTTTATACATTCTGTTAATTCCCGTTTGAATGGATGCCTTAGATTCGTCTATCAGAGTTGCAATTTGGATTTCTTTTGTATCAGCTTCCATAATGCGCATATAAAGCGTTTGGACTATTCTGCGGATAGCTTTCTGCTGAGCTACTGTAAAGAATTTCTTTGAAATCAACTTAATGTCTGAATAACCATTTAAATAACACGCGATTATTTTGCGAACTACAGATATATCTTTCTCATCTGGCTCTACATAAAGAGTTATTTTACTTGTTTCCTTCTCCTTTTTTAATCCTGGAAAAATTACGAGGGAACGGTCGCGGTTTATAGCTAGCGAAACGGTGTCTCCCTGTTTTAGTTCGGTCAGCTGGGTCCAGTGTTTCGGAAGGGAAATTACCAGCGAGGAACGTCCAAGGGACATTATTTTTCGTTGCTCCATACATTTTCCCACGCATATTAATACATGTGCACAGATATATATTTTTATATATGATATAGCTAATAAGCTTATTCAAGCGACAACAAAAACTCTTCAAGTTCAAACTCTAATAATCTTTATCATATTTCGCTTTCGAATAGTTTAAATATTAACCATATACCTATGAGAATCCATAAATGATAGGCGAGAGTGTTTGAAATGACGGAAGTCGTTGAGAAGGGATTGAAAAAAATCGGCATAACAGTCTCAAAGCCGGTTCTAGCCATACTCTGCATAATCTTTGGGCTGATAGTGATCATTTGGAAAGAATTTCTAAACCTCGTAGTAGGCGTATTCCTCATAATAGAAGGCGTTCTATTACTGACAGAGTATCTGGAGCTCCAAAGACAACAACCGAAACAATCACCTCAATCCTAAAACATACCTTTTATTTTTTAACATGCTTTGAACACATAAATGACAGGCTTGGAGCAGTTGAAGAAAACTGAAATTCGGAAATTGTTGGTAACAGGAGTTGACACAGTTTTTGTTGCCGCGTCTGCAAGGAGCGCGGGTTATGATGTTTATGTAGCAGACTATTTCGGCGATGTAGACCTTCAAAGATTTTGCTCTGAGTTCACGGCTGTAATCAAACAAGAAAAAGGGAAGAGTTGCGGAAGAATGCAGCTAAATTTTAAACCGGAAGCTTTTCTGGAAATGGCGAAAATTCTAGGCAATAAGCATAAAGTAGATGCGATATTGCTTTCTTCGGGTCTTGACGATTATTTTGATGTTCTCTGCGAATTGAACAGTCTAATTCCAATATTGGGCAACTCTCCAGAAATTATCAAGCGTGTTCGTGAAAAACAACGGTTTTTTAAGGAACTTGAACTGTTAGGCATTCCCCATCCCGAAACCAAGCTTGTAGGCGATGTTTTTGAGGCGAAGGCATCCGCTGCCAAGATTGGATATCCAGTTGTTATAAAACCAACTAGCGGTTTTGGAGGTGCAGGCGCAAGACTTGCATTAAACGACAAGGAGATTGAAAAAACATTTCGTGAAGTTTCTCAAGAGAGCGGAAGCGTCCTAATTCAAAAATTTATTGAAGGCATTCACGCAAGCATATCCATTTTAGCCGGAGACAAAAACATTAGAGTTGTGTCTATAAACGAGCAACTGTTGGGATTACCCTCAGTTTTCCAGAGAGAACCTTTTGGATATTGTGGCAACATCGTCCCTTTACGCTTGGCTAATTCAATTTTCGAAAAATGTAAATCCATCGCTGAGAAAATAGCCTTTCACTTTGATCTTAGAGGCTCAAACGGCGTCGACATCGTAATTTCAAAGGACGGAACACCTTATGTTGTGGAAGTGAACCCAAGATTTCAAGGAACTTTGGGATGCGTTGAAAGAGTTTTGGGAATAAATATGGTGGAGGCGCATGTTAAAGCTTGCCTTTACGGTGAAATGCCGACAATAAGAAAAGCTTCAAGATTTTGCACCCGATTAATTTTGTACGCTCCCAAACGTGTTGTTGTTCCAGACTTAACGGCTTTTCCAAACGTGTGGGATATACCTCTTCCAAACAGCATAATCGAAGAGGGAGAACCGTTATGCTCAGTTTTGACAGAGGCAAAAAGCCGTGACGCCTCCTTTAGAAAGGCTGAAGAAGAGGCTGAACTAATTTATGACGGACTTCGCTCGGTCTAGACACGCAAACCCATCTTTCTAGCGACGGAGATTATCGGTGGACCTGTTAAAGCTGTTACGAGAGTAGATAATCCAGCTTTTATTGGGGTTTCAACAGCGCCCGCAGCCCACATTACTTGAAGAGAACCTGCATCTAGACTGTAAAAAAGGCTGTATGTCTGGCATGGCACAAACACGAAAATGCGGAAAAGAACATCAGCTTCTAAGCCTATGAAAGCGCTTAGTGCAAGAATGTAAACGAGACGAGCGCTTGATTCAGTGTTCCATAGACTTTTCCATTTTGTCGCTACGATAGATGTAGCAATGAGAAGAGCGAATGCAAGATAGACATCCCACATGCCCCATAGAGGAAGCTGCCAAGCGATAGGCACAGCAAAATATCCTATAAGCAAAACCAAATAGTATGCAAGAGGTATCTTCCACTTTCCACGAAAAATAAAGGCAGAAATCGCGGCTCCGATTGGAGCGCCAAGCGTGAATAAAAATTCGTAAACATCCTTGAAGTTTATGGAGTGACCTATCATAGCCCCGACAAGATTTGAAAAGAAACCAACTAACGGACCAAGTATTATTCCTGTAATGGGTTCTGATATGAAGATCCAACTGTGCCAAACATCAGTGGATAGGGGCAGGTAAGATGCGGTTAATGAGTCACAAATGATGATGAAGGCTGCGAAAACAGCTACTAACGAGATGAAAGTTGATTTGGTTAACCTTTCAACGTTCACACCTATCGCCGTTCTTTTCCTTTTTGAGCTTTGAAAATACCACAATAGTTTAATATAAAGTTTCAGAAATTGCTAACTCTATATAGAGGAGTCATTATGGCGTTAGCTGAAACTTTAGAAAAGCTTTCAAACGCAACTGGAGTTGCTGGCAGAGAGGAAGAAGTCAGAGATTTGATGAAAAAGTTCCTAAAACCCCATGTTGACGAAGTTAAAGAGGACAAACTTGGTAACGTTATTGGAATAAAAAAGGGCGCGAAAAACGCTCCAAAGGTTATGCTCGCCGCCCACATGGATGAAATAGGCTTGTTGGTGAAAACAATCTCCAAGGAAGGCTTCTTGCAGTTCGCTAAAATAGGCGGAATAGACGACCGCATTCTGCTCGCCCAAAAAGTCATAGTCTACACTGAAAAAGGACCCATACACGGGATAATAGGCTCAAAGCCTCCACACATACAAAAGGAGGAAGAACGCAAAAAAGTTCCCACATTCGATGAGTTATTTATAGACATAGGCGCAGAAAGTCAAGAAGAAGCAAAGGAGATGGGAGTAAAAATCGGAGACCCCGCCGTCTTCGACATAAAATTCGCAAAAGTTGGAAAAAACATAGTAATCGGCAAAGCTTTCGACGACCGTGTAGGGTGCGCTGTCATGATTGAGGCGATGGGGCTTTTAGAAAAAACAGAGTGCACCGTTTACGCTGTTGGAACTGTTCAAGAAGAAGTTGGCTTAAGAGGGGCAACAACAGCTGCTTTCGGCATATACCCAGATGTTGGAATAGCCCTCGACGTAACCATAGCTGGCGATGTTCCAGGAGTTAAGGAGGTTGAAGCTCCAATAAAGCTTAGGAAGG
>JAVZNC010000028.1:0-5346 GCA_038882955.1 Bathyarchaeia archaeon | reverse complement strand
CAAGCTGCAAGGTTCTGGAAAACCAGATACTTTCCAACCCCATCTAAAAGAGTTAAAGGTGCAATCACCGAGCCCACGGCGACCACAAAATCCCTAAATCCGGGTGCCGCGGCAATTAAAGCGTCATTTATAGCTGAAAAGAACGCGCCTATGGGAGCGAAAAACCGTGCTGTGCCCTTAACGAAGTTAAGCAATGAAGTGTTGCTCTGGTAGGCGCCTGCTATGGTGTGATAAATTAGGTTAGGATAGGTCAACAGGGAAATTACTATTATGAGGGTTCCGAAGGTTAGTAGCAATGTTAAAGTGCTTTTTATTGCGGCTCTGGCGAAATGTATCCTTTGCCACATGTAGGCTATTCCCCTAACTTTCAAAAGTCTTCTCCTCGCTCCATCAAAAAACCTCTTTAGAAGTCCAGTTTCCCGTTCTCCTTTTGCATACACCTTAGTCTTAGGCTTTAGCGTCTCAGCGGGCTTTATCGTGAAGTAGCTTGTTAAACATATCCAGCTGAAAACAAGGGAGAGGATGACGGCTGCAGGAACTAAATGAAATATTGGGCTAATAGTTAAAACGAAATTCCAATCCGTACCTGGAAATGTGAAACCCCATTGCAACAGCCCCTTGTCTTCCACTCCTAAGCTAATGGCGTAAAGAGCAACCAAATACTCGGTTAAAATAGCTATCAAAATGAAAAGAATTATTGCAGCTGCTCCCTTTAGTGTGGTCCAGCGGATGACCAAACGTTTTTGAGCCACCATCCAGTTCTCACCAGCGAACGCCTTAACCTCAATTACACTATGATAGCGCTTTGAATATGCGTTTCTCTAACTAAAAAAGGTGACTGTGAAATACTCGGTATATATTTTTACTCATAATTAGTTAGCCTCAACCTCTTTATTCAACGAATTAATTATCATTCAAATCAGAGAGAAAGAATAAGCTGTGAATGTAACTTTAGGGTGTGGAGATGCATCTGATGGTTTCATTCTTAGGAGAGAGGAAATTCGTTTCCGCATTTTGGACATTTAGCCATAGCGCACTGTACAGAAGAGGGACAGCCGGAGCAAGCGAATGCTCTGCCATATGTTATGTCAAAAGTGAAGCCGCATTTTGGACATTTCACCAAGTGCTTCGAATGTGTGTTCAGCGTTTTTCACTCCTTCTAAGTCAACCACAGCGGGAAATTTTAAAAATGTTTCTCATAACTCTAAGGTTAGTTCACGCAAAACTTAATAAAATATTGAGAAGCAAATTTAAAATCTGAGACTGGGAAAGAGATGCAGAGAAAAAACAAAGCAGAGCGCTTGGAGCTTTACAGGGATCGTGGCACACAAGTTTTGCTAGGCAAATTTTTAAGCGGAGAAATCAGCGAGCTTGAGCCCGCTTATGACTCGCAAGTTGGTTATCGTTACCCAGCGGTTGAGGAGATAATTGGAGACGTTTCAAAGGTTATGCCTTTTTTGAACAAGCTTTATGAGGCTGGAATCTTAGAGCGGAAGCTTTACGATAAGGTTATTTATTGCCCAAAATGTGGTTCCGCAAACATTTCCGTTCGTTATTGCTGCCCCTACTGTAAGTCTTTTGATATCCAAAAAAGTTCCCTCATAGAACACGTTAAATGCGGGTATATGGATGTGCAAGAGAGTTTCTTGAAAGGAACTAAGATGGTTTGTCCAAAATGTGGTGAGGAGCTTAAGACGGCTGATGTTGATTATAGGAAGGCCGGGGTGTGGTGCACCTGCAAGGTTTGCGGGAAAAGTTTTGACATTCCGGTCTCCGCGCATTTCTGTAGAAGTTGCCATGAAAACTTCACTTTTGAAGACGCGGAAATACAAGATGTTTACGTTTACAGCCTTAATGAAGAAGTGAAGGGAGAGGCTCCGCTCGGCTGGGTTTTGGTGACCCCAGTTCAGGAAATGCTGGTGGAGGACGGTTTTCACGTTGAAAGCCCAGCGTTCCTTAAGGGTAAATCAGGCGCAAATCATAGGTTTGACATTGCGGCATATAAAAAGACTGCTGAAAAATTGATGGTTATCGATTTTGCATCTTCCGTTGAAGGTGAAATTTCAGAGCAGCCTGTTATCGCTCTTTTCGCCAAAATATTTGATGTTTCTCCTGAAAAGGCTTACCTGATTGCGGTTCCGAAGATTAATGAAAATGGTAGGAAGATGGCTGAGTTATACAATATCCAGATTATTGAGGCGAGGAACCAAAAGGAAGTTATAAAGGCTCTGAAAGAGAAACTGAAAAAATAATCCTAATCTATTATAAAAACTGCCATGTTGCCTCTTTCCGTAACTATTTTGACAGTAAATTTGTCTTCTGGCAGTTTCATGTCTGCTTTGATGCATGTTGCCTCTTCTCCAGAGTTTATGAATAAGTTAGTACTATAACGTTGATGGTTTGTTGAATCTATTATCCACACAGCTACAACATGCGTTGTTAATGGTCCTAGATTTCTGATCTTGATGCTTGCTCCATCAATTATTGCTCTGACGCCTAGAAAATCTATCCCTATAATCGTTTGGCTTGTGTTTAACCCTTCATCCTCGAATTTTATGCAAAGGGTGCCATCGCTTCTAACATAGTCCATCCAGTTTCCAGTAACATTAATCGCATACTCAGTCCATTCATCTAATAGGGGTTGACTTCCTTCAGTGTTGTTAAAGCCTGCATCGCTAAAGCTCATAGTTGCCCAATTGTATGCTTTTATAAACCATTTTTCCATGTTTTCAGAGACGTTGTATCTAAGCAGTATTTCGATTCCTTGTATATGGTCTAGCGGGTATGTTGACAAATCTATTGCAAAGTAGGTGTAGATGTCAAGACGGTAAATGTCGGGTATCGTTATTTTGTATTCTATCCAATCGGCTTTAAAATTAAATTGTGTTTCTGCGAGTTTAATTCCTGTAATCTTCAATTTCCAGTTTCCGTTTGCGTCTCTGAATTGCGTAGGGTTAGTTGTTATTGTTTGCGTCATGGTTGCATCTGCTGTTCCTATGGTGGCTGTCATGTATCCATCTCCACTTGTGGGGTATTCCTCTGTTTGGTAATTGTAAAGTTGAAATGTTGTAGTTACTCCCTCCGTCGTAAAACAACCATCAACCGTCCACGTCAGGCTCGTCCAAGATTCTGTGTTGGACGTGCCTGTGAACTCAATTTCAACAGTTTCTTCTATTGCAGGCTTGAAAGTGCAATAGATACTATACGCTCTATTTTCATGAGCAGGATTTGGCATGGGGTTTGGAAAGCTTGTCCCATAAGTGGAGCTTACGTAATGTCCTTGGCTTGTTGTTCCTGAAGTATAATACAGATAAGCATAACCATTTCCAGTTTCTGACCACGCAACAAGCAAGTATTCTACGCCTGCTTTAAGTATTGGTTTGAATGTGGGAAAGTTGAATGTGACCCAACCGGTGGTGCCGGAAGAAACTGTTTTCTCTTCTGTTTGAGCTACCAAACTTAGGTTGCTGTGCAAATAAATTGCACACTTCATTCTCTTAGAAACTGTTGTTACACGGATGTACGCAGTAACACTTTGTGCTTCACCGTCCTTTGCTGGAGTAAAAAGCGAACCAACGATGGTGTTTCTCGTATCACGTCGACTTGTTCCAGCCGACGTATTTCCAAAAGTTTCTGTAGCATTGGAAAATGCAGAAGGATAGCTGCCTAGCTGCATATAAACGCCATTGTCAGTTTGCAAATCTGTTAATGAACCAGAAACAAATGTTGTGAAGCCACCTAAAGTGTAGGCTGAAGGGTTATAACAAATAGATGGTATTTCCTCCCTAAAAGTTTCGTGAAAATCATCTATGACTTTCGTGTCGGTGTACGTGCCGCCTATTCTGGTTCCCGTGAGAATTGAAAAATCTTCTTGAGCCGTGAACCATGAAGAACGTGTTATACGAGTAACATTGGTAACTTGCACTGTTTCTTGCATTCTTTCCAAATCAAGCTGGTTCATTTGGTAGCTCCATAGAACGACGTTGCCAACAATCATTACTATCAAAATTAAACTTAACATAACGACTATCACATTGCTTACGCCACGTTTATCGCGTTTAAGGCGCCTTATAATAGCCTCCAGCGTGATTCCCCCTAGCCGTAACAACATCTACATAATAAATTTCGCCTGAAACCCAAGAATATGAAACGTTTAGCCATCCATGCTCATCTATTTCTAAATGGAAGGGTGAACTGAAGGGCTGAGGAGTACCGTTAACGTAGACCCTTGAAACGTCAATAGCGCCCTTTCCAATATTGCGGAGATAAACCATTATAGTGTTGGTGGAGTTAAACCAGACATCCTCTACCAAAAGGCGTTCACTCATGTTTTCCCGAAGATTTGTTGTAACAACATAGGTTGAAGTTGTAGCTATCGCCATGGCTGCTACAGCCACAACCATGAGCAGAAGATTGCTTAGAACAGGGGTTATGGCGCGTTTATCACGGAAAAACCTTTTATATTCACTTTTCATTGCCTTTCACCTCACAAGAAAAGTTTTAGCGCCACATAACCGCACAACATCATTATGAGACTATGCTTCAACCCAGCGCTTATCGTTCCATCCCCCATTTTCCCAGCTACTAGCCCGCCGAAAAAGGCTTGAATTGTAGTCATGTGGAAAAACAGTCGTTGCATCTCTTCTGCCGTCATCACGGTTGCGCCAAGCGTTGGCAAACCCTCTATTGTCGCAAAAAACGACTTGAAAAGAAGCACTATTGTGAACAAGAAAACGGAGAAGGCTACATAAATTATGGCGATGTAAGGCCTCGTCTGTGTTCGCCGTTCCTTTTCCAGCAAAATAGTTGTCTGTATAAACTTGCCCATGGGTTCAAAAACCCTTTCAACGTGCCCTCCTGAATGCCCAGCTTCAATAATCATGGGAACAGTCCTCTGCATCAAAACTGTGTTAACTCGTTTCCCCAAAGCTAAAAGGGCATCATCAAAACTCATGCCCCAAGAAATCTGCGCGGTCATTTTCCTCAATTCTGCCGTAAGCGGTCCATAATCCCTTTTTGCAGCTTCCTCTAAAGCTTGAGGCAGCGTCATGCCAGTTTGTTGAGCTTGAACAATGCTTCTGAAAAGGTCTGGTAGACGTTCATCAACAGCTTTCCTCCATCTGTATTCGATGTAAGTTAAAATGGATGTGGGTGCAATGGCGATTATTGCCGCAAAAAAGACGAGTTCATCAAAAGTTTTGCTGCCCCAAAACATGAAGTATGCGAGTAGAATCATGAAAACAGCTAACAAAACAGAGATTGCAAGCGCAAGTTTTTTGGTTTTCTTCTCTATTTTTGGCATTTTCGCTACCATCGTGGCGATATAGCATCCAATATTATCAGAAA
>JAVZNC010000027.1:0-5461 GCA_038882955.1 Bathyarchaeia archaeon | reverse complement strand
TGAAGGCTGGTGTGGCTATGCCTAGTCCTTTAACTGGTTTGGCAAGCAAATGTGTTACTGATGCAACGATTACTATTCCAATTAAAGCGTAGAGTGTGACTGATGGAAGCTTCCAGAGCAGGTAGAAGGATACTAACGTGGGGATTATTGCGCCGCCCATGTTTATGGCAACAAGCGTGGTTGTTTCTCCATACTCAAACTGTGGAATCCTAAAGACTATGCCGAAAAAACTTACGTATTCCTCTCTGACAATTGGAATCACAGCCTTAAGCTTCAACAATGGAATGTTCACATAACTTCCAAAAAAGGTAGCCACCAAAATCAGCACGGTCACTTGCGAGCTGAAGCCAACTTGACGAAAGGCAAGACCTACAGCGCCAACAAAAACTAAGCCGACGACTAAAACAAGAAACAGCAACAAAATTATAAAAATGCCATAAGTGTGGGGGCAATAAATGGTTTTCTTGCTCAATAATATATCCTCAATGCAAATTAAACGGTTCGAAAGGACTCATAAATATGTTGCTTCTCTGTCAAATTATAAGCCTATACTGTTGATTACGCCGCCTGAGTTGCCGTCTATCACTAGGATTATTTTATTACCCTTATGACTAAATTGGGCGAACCATATTGGTGCATAAAGCAGCTCAGTTTCTGTAACATCAACATCTGTATGAAGTTGCTGGATCATGTGGTACTGTGCATGCGCCTTCTCCGACTGCAATTGGTCAGCAAGAGCCTTCGCTTGATATTTTGCTGCTTCTTCGCCTACGTCTCCGTTTAGGATTTTTACGCCTTTTGGAATTTTGGAAACATCAAACAGCATTCTCTCATGTAGGTTGAATTGATAGTTTTTTGGTTGATACTCGTTAAACGCTTTGACAGCTACAATGGCTAAGTTGTAGTTATTGTCCATTTGATAGGCTTTTTTTGCACCCGTTTGGCCGGGTCCCATCATTGTTCCAAGCATTGCTCCAGCAAGAAGAGGCCCTGCTATGCCCACTCCACGTCTTCTGCCACTCATGGCTGAGCCCATAACGCCGAAAAGAGCAGCAGTGGTCGCTATTTCCCCAACTTGGACTGCAACATCGCTTGCAACAATTGAACTTCTCGCCGACGCTGAGACTATCCAGTATGGAACATAGCTCAAATTCATTTCCTCAAGCGTTGAGTCCTCGTAAAGATGCCTACGCAACAGCCCCCTGTCCATTAAGCTGCGAATCTCAGCAGATGCTTTATCCTGTTCTGCCAGTTTAAGCGGCAGCATTGTCTGCTTATTTATGCTTTTCCAACCTTCGCTTCCCAATATTACAGCGGTTCCACAGTACTCGCAACTTATGACCATCTCACCGAATTTCGGCGTAATTGGAGCGCCACAGTGGGGACACCTAAGCGACTTGGCTTCTAGAGAAGCTATAACTGGCGTTGATGGAGCTTGTGGCGCAGATGAAGCAGAAATTCTAGCTCCACATTTCATACAGAATACTGCATCGTCTGGAAGTTGCGCACCACATTTAGGACAGTACAAAGTCACCACACCTTACTTTCAATAACAACTGACCTCACAGCATATATAAAGAAATTGTTGGCACTATTAACACTGACAACTATTGAAAATGATGTCTAAGGCGCAGATGTTTATAGAGGCCTTTATTTTTTCCCTTTTCTTTTCTTTCGCCGAAGCTTGTTGACAATGTCCACTTGCTCCGTGGGGAAATAATATGGAACCGTTACATAGGAGCTTGGAGGGACGCTGTTCGGTTTTCGCTTTATTTTTCTTTTAGCCCTTTTTTGCATGATGTGCTCTTTGATTTCATGGTCTTTTGCTTTTTGGATTAACTGATTGAGCTTGTCCACAAATTCCTCTGCATGTTTCTTTTCCAGCGTAATAACGATATGTCGGTAATATGGAAGGTTTATCGTTACTTTTCCCGTTTCATCCATGTGCACCGAGTCTATGTCGTTCAGGCGTATGTGCAACGGAACAAATATGCCTAGTAATCCGCCAATTGTTTCTTTAAGAACAGGTTTATTCTCAAGCGCCTCTTCCACTTCATTCCTAAAACTTCCCTTCAAATCTATCCTTAAAAGATCCTCGTAAAGTCTTACGGTGAAATGCGGGTTCTCAACTTCCAAAATAAGTTTTGCTTTTTGCATACTTTTGTTCCTTCAAACGTGAAGTGCGATAACTAGATTGCTTAGGCGATTTATATACCTTATTAACGCGATGTCATGTATGTGTCTGTTCATCATTCGATAATGCGCCTGAAACTTATTGACGCCAAAATGAATAGCACTGCATCGAAAATGGCAATTGCAACTAAGTCTACTAGAAGATTCGAAAGGTCTCCGGTTATTAACAGTCCTCTTACTGCATCAACAACATAGCTTAGCGGGTTGAACGTTGAAAATTCTCGCAGGATTGGAGGCATCATTTGGATGGGGTATAGGGCGTTGCTTGCGAAGAATAGGGGCATGATTATGGCTTGGCCTATGCCCATGAACCTTTCCCGGGTTTTCATGAAGGAGGCCACAAGTATGGATATGGCGGCGAATCCGCCTGAGGCAAAGAATATTATTGTGAAGGCTAGGATGAAGTAGGCTGGGTTCGGTATAAACTGCACACCAATTACGAGGGCTATGGGGAGAATTATTAGGGCTTGAAACAAGGCCCTTACGCCTGAGGCCATAGACCTCCCTATCACCATGGAATACCTTGAAGCAGGCGTGACAAGCAACTTCTTCAATATGCCGGAGTCCCGTTCCCAAACCATCATCAACCCATAGAATATGCTGACGAACGTTGTTGTTTGAATCATGACGCCTGGAGTTATAAAATCTGTGTATGGCACTCCGCCGGTCGGTATAGCCCTGACACTGCTCATTACAGGGCCGTAAATGACTATCCATAGGATTGGTTGAACAGCCCTAAAGTATATTTCTGTCCTGTCATGGCGTAGTCTCCTCAATTCGAGCTCAATCATAACCAGCATATTTTTGAAGCCTTCCATCATGTATTATCCCTTCCTAATCATGTAACGCATATGCGTAACATCACTGATTCTACCCTTCTCCTCGAGTCGTGTTCCAACATACTTAAGGAAAACATCATCCAAAGTTGGCTTAGTAATAGAAACTTTTCCCACGGATATGTCTTCACCTTTTAAGATATTCATTAGGCTGGACAGTGTGGATTCGGCGTCGTCAACAAACACGCTTAAACTTCCATCTTCGACAAAAACGTCCCTTACGAAACCTAATTTTCGGAATTTTTCAACAATTTCAGGTTTAAGGGCGGTCTTTTCAAGTGTAAACGCGATAATTTCGCCGCCCAATGAATGCTTTAACTCTTCGCTTGTGCCTCTTGCCACTATCTTTCCTTGGTTGATTATGGCTATGTCATCAGCGTACAAGTCAGCCTCATCCATATAATGCGTATTAAAGAATATAGTTACGCCATACTCCTTCTTGAAAACGCCAAGTCTTTCCCAAACAACTTTTCGCGCGGCTGGATCCAAGCCGATAGTTGGCTCGTCTAAGAACATGATTTTCGGCTTAATAAGCATGGCACATGCTATTTCAAGCCTTCTTATCATCCCGCCAGAATATGTCCTAACGAGTTCGTTTTTCACTTGGGTTAAACCCATATTTTCCAAAACTTCATCAATTATCTTACCTCTTTCGTAACTGGGTATGTCGAAAATTTTTGCATACACTAGGAGATTCTCATAACCGCTAATGTCCGTCCAGACGCTCATCTCCTGAGGAACATAACTTATTAGCCTTCTAACTTTGCCGCCATCACGGGCAACATTTAACCCGAAGACGTATGCTTCTCCAGCCGTAGGCTTAAGCTGTGTTGTCAAAATGCGGATAAGCGTGGTCTTGCCAGCGCCATTCGGACCAAGCAACGCAAATGCTTCTCCAGGCTCCACATTCAAGTCAACACCGTCTAAAGCTTTCACTTTCTCATCATAAACCTTAACAAGACTGTTAACTTGAACCGCAAAATCCATTTGATATCCCTCTGAAAGCAACCAATTAGCTTGCCGGCACTTGCTTAAAAACTTTACAGAAACAACAAGTAAAAATAATTGCACGTTAATGAGTGTTTTATATGAAAACTCGTACAACTGTTTCGATAAGCCAAACGTTGATGAAGGCAATTTTAGAAAATGCAAAATTACTTTATCCAAAGGAGACCATTTTATTGCTTCGAGGTGAAAAAAGCAAAGATACCATTAAGATTACTGATTTAATTGTGCCTCCATTGGCTACGTATGGACGAGGTTTCGCCAATATCCCAACACACATGTTGCCCATAGATTTTTCCATTATTGGAACAGTACATTCTCATCCATCGGGAAATTTGATGCCTTCACCAGTTGATTTAAACCATTTTTGGGGAAAAATACTAATGATCATAGGCTTTCCATTTGCAGATAATAGAAACGTTGCAGCATACAATCATGAAGGAGAAAGACTGACATTAGAAATCACATAAGCATAAGAGTGCAAGCCCTTTATTTTTCGCCCAAAATTTCTCTACGCCTAATAAATTGTCAGATTAGTGCATGACCAAAACAACCTTAAATATCAAGAGACAAAAGTTTAGCAGAAGCGCATCAAACATGACGCCTCATAAAAACGAAAGCTCAACTTTTACTGGCGCAGAAGAGGCTAAAAAGCTCTCTGTAGCGGAATTATTTAGGAGACTTTCTTCAAACGAGAACGGCCTTACCAGTTCAGAAGCGGAGAAAAGGCTTCAACATTTTGGTCCTAATGAGATTCCTGAGAAAAAGGTCAATTCAATTGTCAAGTTTTTGGGCTATTTTTGGGGTCCTATTCCATGGATGATTGAAGCGGCAGTTGTCGTATCGGCGTTTATTCAACACTGGATAGATTTTGGAATTATTTTTGTGCTCCTTATGGTTAATGCAGTGGTTGGTTTTTGGCAGGAGCATAAGGCAGGCAATGCTATTGAAATGTTGAAACAGAAGCTTGCGCCGAAAGCGCGAGTTTTGCGTGATGGCAAATGGCGTGAAATTCCAGCTAGGGAACTTGTGCCAGGCGATGTTGTGCGTGTACGCTTAGGTGATATAGTCCCAGCTGACATCAAACTTTTTGAGGGCGACTATTTGCTTGTGGACGAATCGGCATTGACAGGCGAATCTCTGCCGGTAGAAAAGCATGTCGGGGACGTTGGGTATGCGGGTTCCATAGTAAGGCAGGGAGAGATGAATGCTCTGGTGGTTTCCACTGGCATGAATACATATTTTGGTAAGACTGCTAGGCTTGTAGAAGAGGCTAAAACTCAAAGCCACTTTCAGAAAGCCATAATCAAGATTGGCGATTATTTAATAGTTCTCGCCATGATATTGGTGGCTGTCATCTTTTTTGTAGCACTTTTCCGCCATGAAAGTATTCTTGAGATACTCCAATTTGCTTTGGTTTTAACTGT
>JAVZNC010000026.1:0-5871 GCA_038882955.1 Bathyarchaeia archaeon | reverse complement strand
CTTATTGCCGGCGATATAGTTGATGGAATAGGCGTTTATCCAAACCAAATAAAGGAGTTGGCGGTAAAGGACATTCATAAGCAGTACATGCTCGCATCTGAGCATATGAAAGAGATACCTGACTATATAGAAGTAGTAATGATACCGGGGAACCACGATGCGCCGAGGAAGGCCTTGCCTCAACCAGCAATATCGAACGATTTTCTCAAAACACTGCAAGAAACAAGGAAAGCCCATTCCTTTGGAAACCCTTGCATGCTCAGCCTCCACGGCGTAGAAATTTTGTTATACCACGGGCGAAGCCTAGACGACATACTCCACACAATCCCGAAAGTGGATACCCCAGAGCAAGCCATGAAACTGCTACTGCAAAGCCGCCACTTAGCACCAATATACGGTGGAAAAACCATGTTATCGCCGGAAAACAGAGACTTCTTAGTGATTGAACGTGTTCCAGACATTTTCCACGCGGGGCATGTGCACATATTTGGTCATACAAACTATCGTGGGGCATTAATTGTTAATTCAGGCTGCTGGCAGGAACAGACTGAATACATGAAGAGAATGGGGCTTACTCCAACCCCTGGAAAGGTTCCAGTGGTTAACTTACAAACTTTGGAGCTTATGGTGGTATCCTTTGATTAAGAGAGCCCGCGCGCCACCAACTTTGCAACTCGTAACGGTTCTGGAATTCTGCTTTTTATAGATAAAGCTTGTAAAAGGTTTTCAGCCGCCCTAAAATCAAGGTCTATAGTTTCGATATAAATTGGTGTTTCGCCAGCTACGACGACGCGGTGTGCAGTTCCCAGTTTTTCGAAAATTTGCCAGCGTACTTTCCAGTCCTTAAAGTGTTTCTGGAGCGCTTGTTTTACTGCCTTGTTGTTGGGCTTTTTTCGTGACACAATAATGACTGGCTTCTGAAACTTCTCATAAATGAGTGTGGGGTCAATTAGGTTAAACCCAGCGAAGGATACTCCAGCAAGCAGAACCGCTGCAAACTTCCATCCAGTCAACATTTCGGTTAACTTTTCCGTCGCGTCCAAACCGTCAACTGTTATCCTTGCAACTTTAATATCCTCAATTTCAACTCCTTTAGATAAGACTGCTGCCAAAATGGCTGTTTTAGTTATGCCTTTCTGGAAACTGCCGTCCTCAACTCCCACCACGGGCATTTTTCGAAAGGCATTTTGGTTCATATTCAACCAGTCTTTCAAGCCTTCCGTCATCCTTGAAAACTTCTCTGATAAGAGTACGTGGTATCTCCAGCCTAATCTTTTTTGTGCGTCCATATCTCCCCATACTTACGACTTTAGCGTTCAGCAGCCCCATCGAGTCAAGCTCATTCACTAAAGTTCCTAACCGACGCTGAGTCAATGGAGCAATGCCGACTTCACCGCAGAGTTCCGAATAGATTTCATAAATTTCCCCGGTAACAGAACTCTTAGCATCCACTTTATTCAAGTGATACACACTGAAAAGCACCAGTTTGGAATGCAACGTCAGATTTTTTAGAGCTTCCACAACTCTGTTCCGCTCAATGTGTTTTTCGGCTTCCCTAACATGGTCTTCAGATACAAAGTTTGCTCCGTTCCGTTCAGCAATTTCGCCAGCAACCCGCAGCAAATCCAAAGCTCGCCTCGCGTCACCATGCTCCGCAGCCGCCAAAGCCGCGCAAAAACTCAAGGCACCCTCTGACAGCGCACCTTCATGAAATGCCAATTTCGCTCGTTCAAGAAGAATGTTGCGAAGTTCGCTTGCGTCATATGGTCTAAAGACCATTTCCTCCTCACTGAGTGAGCTTAAAACACGGGGGTCAAGAAATTCTTTGAAGCGGAGGTCATTTGAGATGCCTATCAGAGATACCTTGCTATTATGGAGGGTCTCGTTTACTCTTGTTAATTCATAGAGAAGCTCATCCCCCCGAGTTTTCACGAGTGAATCCACTTCATCTAACGCTACAATTAACATCGTCTTCTCCGCGTCGAGCCTTTTCCTAAATCGGTCAAAAACTTCCCCTACAGAAAGGCCTGTAAACGGGATTTGAAGTCCTATGCTTTGGCACAGACTTGTAAATACACGATATTCGGAGCCAACCATACGGCAGTTTACATAACAGAATTTAACTGGAGCGTTATACTCTTTTGCGGTCGCCTCTAGGTATCCAAGCACATATTTAGTAACAGCGGTCTTCCCTGTGCCTGTCTTTCCATAAATGAAGATGTTAGAGCATCTCGCATCCTTGAGGACGGGCGCAACCATTTCACCAAGTAACCTTATCTGCTCTTCTCTATGTGGTAGTTTATCTGGAAGGTAATCATGGCGTAAAACTTCTCTATCTTTGAAAATCTTGGGGTTATTGACAAATCTACGGAACACATCGCTTAATACATTGTCGTCCAAGTGAAACCCTCCAAATTTTCTCTAAAGGTAGCACCTCTTTTTCTCGTGAATAAGATAAGCTATGCCATATAGAAAACTAAATTTCTAGCACTATATTCCTACAGAGAAACAAATTCGCTTGGAGAGGATGAAAGGGCACCCCAGAATTTCCATTGGAAACTCTTAAAGCAACTTTTACAAAATGTTGTTTTCTTTACTTGAAAGAAAAATACTCTGAAAGGTAAAAACAACTGCTAGCTATAATAATAATTATTGTTAAGAAAATTAGATAATTATTAAAAATGCATAACTTGCACTTTTGCAAAGAGTTCTAACTTTTCCAGAGGAAACGAAGGGGTGGACTTCACCATCGTAAACTCTAAATAATTTCCCCCTTCCTGTTCTTTTCACTTTCCTTAAACATTCCTACAAACAAAGAATTTTAATATCCCTCTTTAACATTTCCCTTGAACTTCACAAAAATGTGAAAATAGTGTGAAATAAACTCAAGAATGCTTCTTTTTTAACCCTTTTATGCCAATAATTTAATTTTTTATGTCTCTTTACTGTAAAAAGGACACCCCTTCATTTCTACTGGAAATAAAGGCTGAACTCTATCCTATTCCCTTTTGAAGTTTAGAAAAATTTTGTGAATCCCGTAAACTCAAAAAGTCCATATTTTCCCGCTTTTCCGCTTTTTCGTAAAGAAATAGTCTTTTTTAGCTACTGTTTTTCACCGTAATAGCTATAACTTGTTAACTGTAAATTGTGACAACTAGATGTGACGGTTTAGGGAATGCCAGCAAGAAAGATGCGTGTTGAGCTGTTCGATAGCGAAGGGAATCGGTATACGATAGTTTTTGAAGGACAAGTAACCAGAGATAAAGCCCTACGATTGTTAGACCTTGTAGAACTACTCGGCGGAATACCAACTAACGAGGGCAACCCCAGCGTCGTTAACGCAGGCAACAGTGACATCCCAAAATGCGAAAAAGTGCGCGTTTGCGTCCAAAAGAACTTCCCAGTCGTTTGGTTCTCTTCAAGGGACGTGCAATCAGCTTATGAACAAGAGTTTAAAGAACCTATAAGTTTAAGCACCGTAGCCACATACCTGGCAAGGATGGCAAATAAAGGATACCTCTTAAAAACTGGGGCCTCCAATAAGTTAAAGTATAGGCTTGCTCCCAATCTTCCGCAAGTTGTTCCAAAACATAAAATTCCTTAAACCTACAGTGATTATGCAGTTTTACTTTCCGCTTTCTTCAGGATATCCTCCATTTCCTTTTTAACACTGTACTTAAACGGAATCTTTTTGGTGTCCCTCTCTAAATAACCCTCTTCATAAAGCTTCTTCATTAACCTCGCCGTGTGCTCCCTGCTAAGCTTAATTCTCTCTTTAATCTCAGGAGCAGTTTTAGGTCCCTCAAGAGCCAACATTCTTAACACAGCCACTTCTGTTTCGGTCAACGGAGCCAATGCCTTCTCCTTCTTTATTGGGATTACCGCTTCAGCCCTGATCTCCGGGATCTCCGAAAACTGGCGCAGTTGTTCCTCTATAGCCGAAACCTTTGCAGCTAAAATTTCATGTGACGCAACCGTATCATGCAACTTCTTATCTACATCCTCAACCTTCATTAACACTTCTGTTCCAACTTTTGCAATGGGTCCAACTTTATCTTCTAAAACGCGTATTTTTCCCTCAACCTCCTCAGCCTTGCTTAACGCCCTTTCACTCTTTGAAGAAAGAGCCTCAACTTTAAACGCCAAAGTTTCAAGTTTTTCACCTTCACGTTTAAGTTGCCTATTAAAGCTCAGAACGACATCCTCAATGACTTCTTTCGCTTTGTCATATTCGTTGCAAATTCTACGAATTTGACGATAATACTCGATCGCAGCTCCAATTGTTGCAGCAAGCAGAACGCCGAGAAGAATTAACAAAAGATCCAGCATACCTTCACCCCACGTGATTCCTGCGTGATAACACGTAACTCAAACATGTTACATCACAAATCACAATTTCATGCATTTATGATTTAAAAGTTACGGTTCTCAAGATCCATGACGTCACACATCACACGGGAACTGACACCTAATATTTGAGGAAAATCTCTCTTTACTCTGTTTGAGAATATTCTTAAGTTTTTTCTGATTTTCAGTTTCTTTTACTGCCTTATTTAGGTGTTAAAACGGGTTTTACTTTTGCCTTCAAAAAGTTAATGTGACTTGTGACGTCACAAGCTTTCTTCGGATGAATTTGCAAGTGTTTTCAGCTGAATTTCAAGCTCCTCCCTGAGAATTTCGATGATTTTTAGCTGTTCAGTTTTGTTTGGCATGTTTTTGAATGCTTCTACATATTCCCGCAGTTTGTTGCCTATTTCAAGATAGGGGTCTAAAGTTGTGGTTTCGAAGATTCCCAGGTACCCTAAAAGAAGCACGGTGTAGATGGCTTTTATGACGTTTTGCTTTGCTTGTTTTAAGGTCCTATTGAAGGCTCCGCGGCTTATTTTAGCCTTTGTTAAGCGTAATCTGGCTTTTTCGTCGTATTTTAGCGGTTTGCCAGCAGCATTTTCAGATAAAATGTCAATTAGTAGTGTTTCTAGCTGTGTTTTCGTTAAATGACTGTTTTTGGCGAGGATTTTAGCAACAGGGTCATTTAATGAACTCATTATTAAAGGCTGAATGCTTTCTTTAAGCTTCAAAGTCTTCACCGCGCGAACATGCTAGGTGAATACAATTTTGTATACCGCCACGCTTTTAAAATTATCGGAGACTGATGGGCCCTGCTATGCCTCTGAATTATTCACTAAAAAATTGCTAAAAACCATAAAGCGTCATTAAATATGCCGCTTTTTTACTTTAGACAAATAATTACTTGACATCACCGATTTAGTACCCTGATCAACCTCATTTTTGTATCTAGCATCATCTCTTGAAGTTAACAACGATCTCACGTGGACTACGCAAGTGCATAGTAAAAAGCGCGCCCCCGCGTAGAAAAGTAATATTGCCAAAGTTGACGGAACCAAAACGCCTTACCGGCTATTGTTAGTTGAAACGATGCGAAGTGCACGACTCATTCATTTTTAACAGTGCCTCCTAGCATACCTTATTTCTTAGGAAGAGGAATTACCTTTGTGGATGTTGTGACGTCACTTGTCACGGGAAAGTCACGTGTGATAACTCAATGTAACGATGCTTCCCGATGATGCTTGTCTCCTCTAGTGCCGGATGATATCACAAGTGTGATTCCGTTGTGATTTTAGACAAGTTTTGGATGGCCCTAAACGTGTGATTTGTTAAAGGTTTTCTGCGTGTTTCTTTAGTTCGTCAAAGAGTTCAGGTCGCAGGTCTTTTAAGGTTGGGACGAAAGTTTCGATTGGCTTTATGTCTGCATAGTCAACTGCGCTAATTATAAGGTCTTCCTCATCATACTTTGCGCATGCCATGAGTTTTCCCTGCGGGCCTATGAGTCTGCTTCCTCCCCAAAACTGT
>JAVZNC010000025.1:0-6003 GCA_038882955.1 Bathyarchaeia archaeon | reverse complement strand
CAAGAAGTTTACGATTCAATAATTCAAGCTTTTAGAATAGCTGAGAACCCAGAAGTTCTTTTGCCAGTCATTGTCGGCTTGGACGGTTTCATCCTGAGTCACTCTCTAGAAAACGTAAACGTGCTTCCAGACGAAGTTGTTAAAAAGTTTGTTGGAGTTCGCCGATTCCCCGAAGTATTAACACATGAGGGAAAAAAGGCTCCATTTAAGCTTGACCCAGAATATCCCATGACTATGGGGCCTGTGGCGTTTCCAAATTACTATTTTGAGTTCAAGCGGCAACAGGAGGAAGCCATGAAAAACGCGCTTAAAATAATCCCGCAGGTGCATGATGAATATGCGAAAATAAGTGGCAGACGTTATGGTAATGGTTTGCTTGACCCTTACAGTCTTGAAGACGCGGAAATAGCCATAATATGCCTAGGGTCAACCGCTGGAACAGTAAAAACAGTCGTGGACGAGTTGAGGGCAGAGGGCGTAAAAGCTGGTCTCCTTCGCATCCGCACATTTAGACCATTACCTTTAGAGGAAATAATTAACGCTCTTAAAAATGTGAAGGCTTTGGCTGTTATGGATAGAAGCATGAGTTTCGGCGGTCGCGGCGGACAAGTCTTTCAAGAAATTCGCCACGCACTTTACGACGCGCCAAAGCATCCCTACATTGTAAACTACATTTACGGACTCGGCGGAAGAGACACCAGCCCAAGCCAAATCCGCAAAATCTACGAAGACTTGCAAGAGATACTGAAGACAAAGCGCGTTGAAAACCCGATACGGTATGTCGGATTAAGGGAGTAAGGAGGAAAATGAAAAATGGAGTCTGAATGGAAATTCACAATAAAAGACATAGCTGAAAAACCAGACCTTTTTACTTCTGGGCACCGTGCATGCGCTGGCTGCGCACCAGCAGTAGTTATGAGATTAATAATGAAAGCCACAAGAGGACCAACAATAGTGACAACCGCAACAGGTTGTATGGAAGTAGTCTCCACAATATACCCATACACCTCTTGGGCTGTCCCGTGGCTGCACACGGCTTTTGAAAACGCTGCGGCAAACGCCTCAGGAATAGAGGCAGCCATCAAAATAATGAAGAAGAAGGGAAGAATAAAACACGAACATATTGACGTAATCGCCATAGCAGGGGACGGAGGCACCTACGATATAGGAATACAAGCACTTTCCGGCGCTGTTGAAAGAGGACACGACTTCCTGTTTGTGCTCTATGACAATGAGGCTTACATGAACACGGGAATACAGCGAAGTGGAGGAACACCCTTAGGCGCCTCAACAACAACCTCGCCGGCAGGCACAGTCTTGCCTGGCAAACTGGAGTATAAGAAGCCCATAGCCGACATTATGGTAGCTCATGAAATGCCCTATGTAGCTACAGCCTCACCCTATTACTGGCGAGACCTGATTCAAAAGACCAGAAAGGGACTTGAAGTTAATGGTCCAGCTTTTCTACATGTTTTCGCGCCGTGCCCGCGCGGATGGAGAAGTGACCCATCCAAATCCATAGAGCTTTCACGGTTGGCTGTGGAAACATGTATATTCCCGTTGTGGGAAGCTGTAAATGGCAAGTACCAGCTTTCTCCGCCGAGCAAAGCCTTTGCATCAAACCCGCAAAAGAAGAAGCCAGTGAAGGAATACTTACAGGTGCAGGGACGCTTTAGACATTTGTTCACTCCGAAATTTGAAAAGCTAGTTGATGAAATTCAACGGATAACAGACGAAAGATGGAACCGCTTACTCAAAAGATGCGAAATAAGCTAGTTTCAAGATTTTCCAGATAACTCCTTTTCTAAAGCCTCTACTCTCTTTCTGACTTTTTCAATTTCTTCTCGGACGCTTTCATCTTCAACTTCTTTTTTGCGTTTTTCATTAGATTTCAAGATTAAACGCAAAAAATCTGAATCATAACTTTGCAAAAGAAGTTCAGTGTTTGGAATCAAGCAATGCCTGCCAATAACTCCGGGAAACATCACTGGTCTGTCAAGCCTAACTCGATGGGTGTCTTCTAGGAAATCCACGGTTTCATCAAAGTCTGCATTGAAATGTTTCGAAATGCGGTGCATCTCTTGAAAACAGACAATCATCCAAGCCCTATACGTGGTCTCAAAAAGTTTAGCCAACTCTGTTTCTAAACAGCTCTTTAAAACCTTAGTTTTCAAGCCTAATTCTTCAAAATGTTTCCTTGAAGCCTCTGCAGCCTCTGCCGTAGCGCCTCCCACATATTTTGTCCACCGCTTCAACTCCCACTTCATATATTCTAAGCTTTTATGAACCCCGCGAACAGGAGAATGCGCGACGAGGCATCCGCTAATGCGCTTGTATGCCTCAGTGGTTGTTCCCGGAGGGACGGTGCTGTCGATAATCACCAGTTTGGGGTTAAATCTTTTCGCATAACCAACAACCGCGTTTAGGAACGTGTTTTTGTCAAGGCATGGAATGCAAACGTGCATTACGTCAACTTCTCTTGGTAAACTCTTCTGCCCGATGTCTCGCATTTTATTTTCGTTAACATCAAATCCGTAAACTACAAAACGCCCGTTTTCCTTAACCAACTCAAACAGCGAGCGCCCAACATCGCCTAAGCCGACGACTAAAACTCGCCCTTTTACTGACAAGCTTTGAAGCCTCCACAGAAAAAAGAAATTTGCTGCCAAACTATTTAAACTAACACGCAACAAACAACGAAGTGAGGCGGCGCCATGTCAAAGCCAAAAATTGGAAAAGGCGTAATAGTTGGAAAGAATGTCCAGTTCGGCGAAGATGTTGTTGTTTGGAATTATGTTGTCATAGGTGACAACACAAAAATCGGCGATGGAACGAGGATAGGAAGCTTCTGCGACATCGGCAAAAACGTCGTAATAGGTAGGAATTGCATCATACAAGCTCATGTAACAATATCAAACGAATGCAAACTCGGCGACAACGTTTTCATAGGACCAAACAGCAGTCTGTTAAACGACAGATTTCCACATAGCAAATGCCTAACGCCGTCAATAATAAAGGACAATGTGGTTATCGGGGGATGCGTGACAATTCTCCCAAACGTTACGGTGCACGAAAACGCTGTGGTAGCTGCTGGAAGCACAGTAACGGAAGATGTGCCGTCTGGAACTGTTGTGAAGGGTATACCCGCAAAACATATGATGACGCGGCAAGAGTATGAGGCTAAGAGAAAAGCGTTCATCGAGGCGAGAAAAAACCAACTTCCTTAAACTCTAGGTTTCCCAGCCCACCTTTCGGGGAACTTTAAAACCCACTCAATCTCTTTGGTTATTCCTTCATTAAAGTCTGTTTGCGGGCGCCATCCAAGGATTTCCTCAGCCTTACGGCAATCTAAAACGAAGTTCACCAATTCTCCTTGAAGCCTAATGCGCTCGGGCTGAAAATGCGAAGCTGAACCTTCCCTTGGGTTGTCATAAATTATGTCAAATCCCTTATCCGATGCCTTCACCAACATATTTGCCAATTCTTTGATAGAAACGCCTTTCCCGCTTCCAATATTGAAAACGTTTCCCGCTGATTCTTGCTTTTCAATCGCCAACATATGAGCCTTAACAACATCCTTCACATAAACAAAGTCTCTAGTTTGTGAACCGTCGCCAAAAACTACAGGTGGCTTATTTTCAAGAAAAATCCTTTTTATGAACATGGTTAAAACGCGGCCAAACCATTCTTTGGGGCCATAGACAATGCCATATCTGAAGGCTGTGGTGTTTAGGCCAAAAAGCTTGTTATATTGCAGCACATAGCGTTCAGCGGCAAGTTTACTAACCCCGTAGGGCCAATGGGGCTCTAAAGGATGTTCTTCATCTATTGGGAGATACTGTGCTTGTCCGTAAACAGCGCCCGAAGAAGCGAACAAGACTTTTTCGACATTGTTCCTTAAAGCCGCGTTTAAGACGTTTAATGTTCCTAGGATGTTTATTTTTGCGTCTTTCTCTGCGTCTTTTATGCCCGTGTAAACTTCTAATTCGGCTGCTAAATGGTCTATGATGTTGATTTTTTCCTTTTTAACAACGGTATTGAGTTGTGTGGAATCTAAAATTGAGCTTTTAACAATCTTTAACCTTTTATCCTTCTCGTCATCAAGGTTTTTCATGGTTCCCGTGGAAAAATCGTCGAAGACAACAACTTTTTCCGCGTCGTTAACTAAATATTCTTCAACTAAGTGTGAGCCGATAAAACCTGCGCCGCCAGTAACTAAGACACGTTTTCCGCGAGCACTCATCCACGAAATCACCTTGATACCATAGTAATTTCATCATCAATTATTCTCTCTATCATGTCTACTGGGTTTTCAAGTTTTTCCAACTTGTCTTTAACATCCCAGACTTCGCCAAGAAGCCTTTTTGCATAGCTAAGCGCTTTATCTGCTGGCACTGTGAAGATTGGAAAGCCCTTTTTTGCCAAGTATTCGTTGACGTAAATTTTTCCAAAGGAAGAGATAACTATTGTTGGGATACCTTGTAATGCTGCTTCGCGAGCTATTGTTCCTCCAGCGCTAATAACCAAATCTGCTTTTGAAACTAAGCTCGCGGAGTCAACAAACTCTTTTGGAACGATTAAATTTTTCATTGGTTTTCTTCTGTAGCGTGGTAGAAAGAGGACGTTTCCAAGCGAAGCAAGCTTTTTTGCCAAGGTTTTAGTTATGTCTTCCTTTTCTTGGGCGTAGGCAGCCTTTTCCTCAAGTTCCCTAACAACAATTAATGGTTTTTTATATTCGTATTTGATTTCTGGTTTAAACTCTTTTATCCAAGCAACTTCATCCACGCCGTCAAACCAAAATATCTTTTTTATGCCATAGCCTTCAACCGAATTTTTCGGTAAAGCCTTTGAAACAACCAGATAATCGATTAAAGGCATTGTAAGCCTGTTTATGGCTTCCGCGTGCACAGTATCATGCGTTGAAATGTTAGGTATTCCCAGTCCGAAGGCAACTCTGCACAATTCCACGGAGCGGTGCGAGATGGCGACATCAGGCTTTTCGTTTTCAAATATCTTACAGAAAAATATTTGTCGTTTCGCACTTTCCTTGAGTCTTGAAAGCGGTGAACGCGGGTCATATTTCCCAACAACAATGAAATCTTCTTTTAACAAATTTGCCAAAGCCAGCGTGTCCGGATGTTTCCGCGTGGTCAGTATTACTTTGTGTCCTCGTTTTCTAAGGCGTCTTGCTATTGCAACTCCATATCTTACTTGTTTGCCTGTGCATGCGTCATACCAAACTTTCACTTCTTCATCCCCCCAACTTATACATTTGTCCAAGGGTTTTTCCGTCTTTAACGATTTTTGCTGGTGCGTCTAAATGGCGAATCCAGTATATATTTTCTGGCAAAACGTTATACTTCGGTATATGCGGTATTTGTTCTCCGAACGCGAGCTTAACATACAAATACGGTATGTTCCCAAAATAGTCCCCGCGCAAAACCTTACTGGCATAAGAAAAGAAAAAGGACGTCGTAAACATCCTACCCGCGTTAATCTCAGTAACACATGGAACCCCTTCCTTGTTTTCTTTCAAATCGACACAAGCAATTCCAGTAAAATCTTTGTCTATAGCCAAAACAGCCCTTGTCCCCACATCATTCACCTTATCATCATGAATTGTTCTCTGAACCGCTGGAGTGCCAGTCACGCCGGAAGGCGCAAGGTTTGGGTAAATATACTCTATCCTTTCCCTAGCCATCGACACAACTAGTTCGCCGTTTTTCCACAAACTATGAAAACCTATATTTCTTCCAGGCAAATATTCTTGGGCGATGAATTGCCAGTTCATTCCACGAGATATCCAATATTTAATCCACGCTAATGCCGTGTCTTTATTGTAGGCAAGGGTGCTTCCTCTTCCCCCAGCGCCATGCCTCGCCCTAATCCATATGGGGTTTCCGAGTTCTTTAAAGGCTTTGTTGACATCTTTCTCGTTTTGCAGTTCTATAAATTTTGCAACTGGGATGTTGTTTTTTTCCCAAACTTTTGCTGATTCAAGCT
>JAVZNC010000024.1:0-6053 GCA_038882955.1 Bathyarchaeia archaeon | reverse complement strand
AAGTATATCCGTATTTTCCACTTCTCGCTTTAAAGCATCCTCGCTTAACCCGCCGAACTTCACCTTTTTCTCGAAAATTCTGCTTAGTTCCTCTGCTAGGATTCTTGCCTTTTCGGGCGTCCTATTAAGAACTGTCATGTCTTTTGCATCTTTGCAGAGTGCAAACGCAACTGCTCTTGCGGCTCCACCCGCCCCTAAAACGAGAATGTTCTTTCCCGCTGGATTTTGCCCATTCGCCTTTAGGGCTTCGAGGGCTCCCAACCCATCAGTGTTATAGCCAGTTAACTTTCCTTCATTGTTGAGGATTGTGTTGACTGCGCCTATTTTCTCTGCGTTTGGGTCAAGTTCGTCGAGGTGCTGGATTACAGCGGTTTTCAGTGGCATAGTTACGTTTAATCCCCTAATTCCTAGCGCCCTTGCGCCTTCCAATGCCTCTCTGACGTTTTCTTTTGAGACTTTGAAGGTTACATAAACAAAGTCAAGTTTTAGATGCTTAAATGCGGCATTGTGAATGTATGGGCTTAGGGAATGCTCAACTGGATCGCCTATCAACGCGCAAAGTTGGGTTTTTCCAGAAATTTTCAAACTTCCCCGACACCTAAACATCTGTAGATTTCTTTAAGCCTCTGTATGCTTATCTGTCCAGGAGCTGTTTCCATTCCGCTTTCAAGAGAGGCGTATGTGAAGTAACCGCCGAAAATCGGCGAGAGGATTCTTGAGAGGATTCCATGGTTTCCCATGGTAAAGCACACTATGCGAGTTTTTCGATGAGTTTCAGAAACTAAAGATAGGCATGTGAGGTTGTCGCTGATGTCATTCGCTTTTGTGACTATTTTGCATATGTCTGCGCCAGCTTTAATTTGTGAAGCGGCAATTTTGCGTAATTCTGCTAGATTTGGTGTTTTGTTAAAATCATGAAAAGATATTATGGTTTCTACACCTTTCTTTTTCAGGTTTTTTACCACAGATTTTAGGTTTGGTGTTGTTACTTCAATGTCGACCATGGAGAATCCTTTGTCTGCCAATTCCAAAAGCCTCTGCACTCTCTCGTCTTCGTTTTGTTTACGCTTCCCGCCTTGCTCATATTGCCTATTTGTCGCTATCAGCGGAATTTTTGCGTCTTCAACAGCCTCTTCTACGCCATTAAACTCTTCTAAGTAGTCTAATCTTATTTCTGCGAGGTTCGCTCCCGCGTTTTCCGCCTTTTTTATTAGCGCTGGGATTTCTGATGGTTTTTCTGCGGCTATTGGGACGCAGACTTTGATGGTCACCGTTCTATCACTCTTTCTTCTTTGACAAGTTTGCCGAAGTGTCTTCCTCCCTCTTGTATGTGGATTAGCACAGTGTCTCCCTTTGTCAAATCTTTAACAGACTTTGACCCTTCCTTCGTCACAAGCCTTATTGTTTCAGCATTCTGCACAATAGCCTTGAAAGTTCTGCCTTCATGTTCCGCCTCAATCAGCAATAATGGTCTCCACTCAATCTTCGTTCTGCAAATGTTCGCAACTCTACTTCTCCCTTCCTTATCGACTATCAGAACTTCATCGCCAGCCCTAACTTCTGACAAGTATTTTGTGTTGCCTCCGCTGGCAAGCAAGTACTGTGCTGTTGAGCCAGCGTTCACTCTGAAAGGTCTAGGAGCGACAAAGGGGTTTTCCGCCGTCTCTGCTTGGATTAGGAAAAGACCAGAAGATTGACAGCCCACCAGCATCCCTTCGCCTTCCCTCATTAAATCACATGTGTCTATGCATGTCCGTGCTCCAGAGCGCAAAGGCTTAATTTGAGTCACTTTCGCTTCAAACAACTGCAGTTTTTCGATGCCTTCCTCTTCTGCAAACTTAACGTCTACCTTTTTGCAAGTTTCATAAATCTTCTTTATTTCATTAACGTCTGGCAGTTCCACTAGAATGCCATCTACACCTACTTCAAGCACTTCCAATGCGAGGGCGGCTTCATCAGCGCTTGATATAGAAGCCAAAAGTTTGCTTTTACCTCTTGTGCTGGCTATGAGGTTTTCTAGTGGAATTATTTTCCAGTCGTCGCATTTCGCTAAAATGTATTCTATTCCAGCCTCAGCTAACTTCGCAATTTTCCTTTCATCTTCTCCCGAACGTATTTCCGCTTGGACGCACCTTTTTTTGTTCGCTTTAGCTTTAGAAGCTTTCCGAGAAGATTCAAAGAGTATTATGTCGCCATTCTTTGGAGAAACCAGCGTTTTTGCTCCTAGACTTCTAGCTAAAGCCTCGTCGGCAGCCTCAACAACGTAAGCCGTGCAAAATTCGCAAGTGTTCCTTATTATCTGTTCTTTTAGCTCCTTTGGAAGACCACCGTCTATTTTTATCCAAAATTCCCTCATACATTTTCACCCAGAACTTTAAGGGCTTCATCAACACTTATGCCCTTATGAACTATGCCTGCAATCGCCATAGTCATAGCTGTTGGATTTTCATGTTGAAAAATATTCCTGCCAACGGACACCCCAGCGCACCCGGCTTTAACAGCGTTATAAACCATTTCCAGGAAGCTTTGAACAGTTTCAGTTTTCGGTCCGCCCGCAATGACCAATGGAGCGGGGCATGCTTCAACAACTTTTTTAAAGGATTCAAAATCTCCAGTGTAATTTGTTTTTATCATGTCTGCACCTAACTCTGCGCCGAGCCTTGCTGCATGCACTATGTCTTCTGGATTATTTTCACCTTTTATGCTGGATCTTCTCGGGTACATCATGGCGAGGAGGGGAATCTCCCATTCATCGCATTCGTCGGCTAACTCGCCAAGTTTCATGAGCATTTCGGGTTCATGCATTGCGCCGACGTTAACATGAACTGAAACAGCGTCGCAGCCAAGTTGGATTGCTTTTTTGACGCTGCACACTTTTACTTTCCAATTCTCGTCTGGACCAACTTTCGTGCTTGCCGAAACATGTATGATTAATCCGAGCTCTCCAACGTCAACGGTTTTGGCTATGCCTTTGTGGATGACAATAGCGTCCGCCCCACCTGCAACAAGCTTATCAATAGTGTCTTGCATGTTGATAAGGCCGCTCATCGGTCCATTTGTAACTCCATGGTCCATTGGAACAATTATGGTTTTTCCATCTTCCCTAAATATCCTTCTCATTCTCCTCTTTTTCCCGCTAACCATCTTCCATCTCTTCCTCCAATTGTGTGTCCGTTTTCAAGCGGTTTATTTCAAGGCTTTTTCTGACTAAAGCTAAGGCTTCTTTAGCTGAAGCCGCATCAACAAAAATGTGAATTCCAGAGGCTATTGTGAAAATTCCGTAAATGTTAATGTTTTTTGAGTTAAGAGCTTGGGCGGATCTGCTTACTATTCCAGGGGTTTCTTCCAGTTCTGCTGTTTTAATCTTTAGCAGAGCCAAGTTTTTTCTCACGGCAATGGCTAAAGCCTCAGGATTTTCAAGGACAACTGAATGGAGCGGTTCGAGTATTTTGTCAAGCATATTTTCCTGCATGTAGAGGATGAGCGAATCATAGTTGGCTGACATTCCCAAAAGGGAAACGTTGGCTTTTTTTACTTTCTGAATTATTTGATGCAAAAGTTCAGGCGACTGGGATAGGGCTTTGCCCACAACGGTTATTGAGGCTATCGGCTCTGGAAACTCTAAGTTGACGATGTTGCTTGTGAAAGACCCCTTCACAACAGTGCCTTCCGCGTTTAAGTCGCAGTGATTGTAGTTTACAATTTTAATGTCTATATTCTCATCTTTGTATCTCAAAGCTTTCCTTTGGAGGAACTTCTTGCCTGAACTAGCCAGCCCGATTAGCGAGTTTACATCTATCTCTGGTATTTTTCTCGCGGATTTGACAAGCTTAGGGTCTGCGGTCATTATGCCGTCTACATCTGTTACAAGGATAACTTGTCTTGCTTTGAGCGCATGCGCCATTACTAGTGCTGTTGTGTCGCTTCCCCCTCTTCCCATGGTCGTAATTTTGCCATCTAAAGTTTTGCCGATAAAACCGGGGATAACTACGACGATACCCTTTTCAAGCAAAGGAGCGACATGCTTTACTACACGGGCTTCGCACTCCGAAATTATAGGATCAGCGTTGGTGGCTCTATCATTAGTGATTATTGGCCAGTCTGGGTCTGCTGGGTCAAAATAGCGGCATTTTACACCGTTTGCTTTTAAGGCTGCTGAGAGTATTCTTGCGCTTGTTCTTTCTCCCATGGCTAAAATATCGTCAATGTCGCTGTTAGACTCGGCGCCGTTGCAGTTTACGACTTCGTTGACAATGTCAAGCAGAACATCCGTAGTTTTTCCTAGAGCCGAGACAACAACAGCGATTTTTGCTCCGTTGCGTACTTCTTTTTTGATGGCTTTTACAGCGTCAGCTATTCTCTCTCCGTCTGCAAGGCTACTTCCACCGAACTTCACGACCACAGGACAACCAAAGACATCATTTTGACTCTTGTCCACACAAAACCCCCAAAAAGGAGAAACCAAGAACCTAAAAGCGTTCGCGGCTTCTCCTAATAACCAAATGTCCAATAGCCACTAAAGTATCCGAAATATGTAGTTGTTGTGGCTATTGGCTTATCCATCGAAATGACCGTAATTAGAACAACTATTTTAAAATTTATACTTTTTGGTTTCCAAATCCATTTCCTCTCTGAAATTAGCTCTAACAGTTTCGGAAAAAGATAATAGAACGATGGGGTCTAAATTTTAAGATTAAGATGGATATAAACAATTTACGTAAAGAAATCGAGGAAGTTACGGCTGAAATATTTCAGTTAATTGGAAAACGTTTTGCTCTAGCCCAAAAAGTGGCTGAATCAAAGATGAAAAAAGGCTTGCCAGTGGAGGATGTTGAAGCTGAGAGAAGGCTTAAAGAGATTATTTCCCAAAAATGCGAGTCCTACGGCGTTGATTTAGATTTTGGCTTGAGATTGCTGAATCTACTAATTGAAGAATCGAAAAACATCCAAAAGAACATTATCAAAAAAGCAGAGGGAAAAACGGGTTTCTCCACGCCTTACGAGGTGTTTGCTGAAGCCAAAAAACTTGAGGGGATGGGGAAGCGGCTAATTCATCTGGAAATTGGAGAGCCAGACTTTGGACCACCCGAAAGCGTAAAAGAAGCCGTAGCGGACGCTTTAAAGAGGGGTTATGCCCACTACACAGAAACTGCGGGAATTCCTCAACTTAGAGAAAAAATCGCTTCAGTCAAAAACGAACTTTACCACGCAGACATCTCGCCCGAACAAGTAATTGTAACCCCAGGCGGGCGATACGCGGTTTATCTGGGCATAGCGTCCATACTTTCCCCCGGCGACGAAGCCATAATTCTCGAGCCTGCATGGCCAGCCTACAAGGATTGTGTGAGGGCTGTTCAAGCGAAGGCTGTTGTGGTTCCGTCTAGGCTGGAGGATGGTTGGGAGCCTGATTTGGATGCGTTGGTTGAGCATGTTAATAGGTTGACGAAGTTGATAATTTTGAACAGTCCAAATAATCCGACTGGAAAAATTTTGGGTGAGGATGTTTTAAGGCAGATTGTTGAGATAGCCAACGAGAAAGGCATATACATTATGAGTGATGAGGTCTATGCCAACTTCACTTTTAAACCGTTTAAAAGCATACTGGAGTTTCCAGACTGCAAATATATCTTTGTCGACTCGTTTTCCAAAACGTTCGGCATGACAGGCTTTAGAGTGGGCTATACTATTTCAGATATTGAAACTATAAAAAAAATGGTGAAAATCCAGAACCTATGCCTAACAAGCGTCCCAGAGTTTGTTCAATACGCAGCAATAAAAGCATTAGACTGCCGTGAAGAAGCCAAAAAATACGCAGAAACAGTCGCGGAAAGAATAGGTTTTCTCTGCGACGCCTTGGATAAGATAACTGTCTCCTACCACAAGCCAGATGGCGGTTTCTATGTTTTCCCGAAACTGCGTGACGAAAGCATGGACACCCAAACCTTCGTTAAGAGGCTTCTGATAGAAAAGGGGGTTTGCGTCACGCCGGGCACGGCGTTCGGTGAAGAATACAAGAGTTTCTTTAGGATAATTGCGTGTCAGCCAAAGAACTT
>JAVZNC010000023.1:0-6135 GCA_038882955.1 Bathyarchaeia archaeon | reverse complement strand
GGAGGGGTAGGTGAAAACGATAGGGGGTAGGTATAGGCTATTTTTATCAAAATTTAAAGAATTTAAGCTTTATTCAAGTCTTTTTGGCTTAAATGTTGTTGTTTTACGGAAAACAGCCACAACAACATTTAAAATCATAAGAGAGGAAAGCAAACGAAAAGCGTAGCATGGCGTGTTCCTATAGTTGCCATATGCATTTTTATGTGTTAATAGTTCTAGCCTCTTGAAACTACTGAGGCGTAAGGAATTGAACGATCCTTTGGCTTGTAATTTTTCCCTAAATATTTAAGGGCCTCCTCAGGCCATAAGACTTCATCATCATTTTTGATTTTAGGCAGCATCTCTGGATGTTCCTTAAGAAAACGTTTAGCTTCTTCCACTATTTCCATGTCATCTTTATAATCAAAATCCTCTGATTGCCCATTCTCGTTAACTTTTCCATTCCTCATGTAAGTTGCACACACAAGCACTTCTCCCAACTTTTCTCTAGAGCTCTCAATTATTGCCTCGTTGGGTGCGAACCAGCCAGTTCTATCCCTGGTCTTGTAGGCTAGACGCTCAGCATCTTCAATTTTTAAGCCTGTTTCATTTGCAATTTCCGAAACCGTGGGGTATCTAAAAGCTATACTCTTCCACTTATTGACTACCTGCACAACAGCCTCTTCCTCATCAAAATAACCTACAAAAGCATACCTATTGTCCCTAAGCTTCTTCACAATTCCATACTTGGCAAAGCGATTAATATGGTAATAAATAGCATTCCGCGTAACTCCTAACTCTTTCATAAGCTCTCTAGGATAAGCTGGACTTTCAATCAGCCTCTTTAAAATCCGCAAATCCACGTCTCTTTTCCGTTTTCCAAATCTTTTTGACAGTTTTTCGCGTTTTTCCAAAACTTTGATACACCCACTTTTTGTTCTGCTTGCCCACCACTATTTAAACATTGTATAAACACGGCTGTGAAATAAAATGCCGATAAAAAGGAAAATTTGCAAAATTGGAAACGGACTAGCCGTATTCCTTCCTAAGTCATGGGTTAAACTTCTAGAAGAAAAACACGGGCAACAAGTGGAAGCAGTGGAAATAGAAGTTGATAACATTCTAAAAATGGCCCCAATCTTCAAGGAGGCTTCTCAAAATGAACACGCGTAATCAACAAAACCAAACTTCGGTAAAACCAATAAAGAAGCCGCTAGCGCCGATCAACCTCTTTCAAACAATATTCTGTCAACACTGCCCCGACCAAGCATACTGCAAAACCAACAATGAGAGAAGACTGCACTGTATACTATGCTTGATCGCAGATGAACTTGCAAGAACACGCCAACTAATCCAAAACAAAACGCAGCCATTGAGCTGGTAGGTGAACAACTTCCTATGCACCCGTCACAATATACGTATACATCGAAAGAAGACTATTATAAGGCGATCTCGGCAAAACCACCGAATATCAAGCTCTGTTTTTGGATTTCAGAATATACGTATATCCATATAGAAGCCGATGGGGTGGGTCCTAAGTGATTGTGCGGGTTTATTTTTGGAAGGATTTAGCTCCATTATTAAGGCGCTTTTGTAAAGAACATAACATTCCATTTAACCGTGTTATTAATTTAGCTGTGCAAAGTTTTATCGGAACATCTAACGTTGAAGAGCTCAAGTTACGCACTACACTAAGTCAATTGTTACGTGAGGAGGCAGAGCTAAGGCGTGTTTGTAATGCTATGCTGCGCAGTGGCTCATATTTGCCTGGCTATGTGCAGCGTGTTCTACGTGAGCCGGGTCGTAGCCTTAAGCATCTGCCTGACCCTCAGCGTCCTTTGAAGGCGCTTAATCCACGTGAGGAGCATGTTTTCCGTAAGATTGCCGCTAGGCGAGAGCAGATTGCTCGTGAAATAGTGGAAATTCAAGAACAGCTTTTGCGGGATGTTAGGCCTTTCCGGCTTAAGCCCGATTTGCATGGCCGTTCACAGTCACGTGCACGTGGCAAAATAAGCTTAAAGGAGGTGAAAAATCCGGATGGTGAAACTGCCTAGAATGGGTAGGCCGCCTTTCCTAAAGCCCCACCACGTCAAACAAGACGACTTAGTTGAAATCGTTGAAGAACCATATGTCCGCAGCGCAGAGGAAAGCCGTTTTGAGAGGCCGCGGGGCTATGCTGTTGTTAGGCTGGTCCGCACAGGCGAACTCTACACTTGGGGCTTTAACACCACCACTTGGGACAGGCTAATCGACGCTTTCGGCGAAGACAGCGCCCAATGGAAGGGCAAAAAGATCAAGATTAAGCTTGAAAATCAAACGGTTCGTGGCGAGCAGAAACAGATCATTTTCGGTGTGCCTTATCGTGAGCCCCAACAATCTCTTACAGTGCATGTAAACCCCAAAACCGAAGAAAACGAGTTGCTTTTAAAGGTTAAGGCTCTGCCAGTAGACCAGAAAAGGGCTCTGCTTGAAGCTTTAAAAGAGGCTGGCGCGGATGCTTCGGCAACTGGCTAGCGCCTTCAGCCCTAATCTGCTTTGAATGCTATTGGCGGCTTTTCTGCCGTTCACCCTAAACTCCCCAATTTTTGTTTCCAAAATGGAACGGTGCATTAACATGTTTGAGGCTGATGTGGAGGCTGGCATCGACAACAAAAATTCAGACAAGCATAACCAAACAAATTATAGCGTCCAGCCTCCCTCACAGCCTCAAGCCATAACATGCCCACAATGCAGCTCAACCAACATAATATGCAGCGGAAAAAGATATAACAAACAAGACATCATTCAAAGATACCTCTGCAAAAACTGCTATTACAGATTCTCCGATCCAAATAACCGGCAACCTAAACGAAATATCGACAATCGAGACGTATTTCAACATATTGAGAAAGTTCATACGTTGAATTTAAAAAGCGCAGACACTATAACTTTTAGTCGCCAAATATGCGCCGCCCAGCCTTTGGGGGCGAAAAATTTGGCCGCAGCCATAAAAGAAGGCGAAAAACGGGCTGCGGGAGCCACAGAGCAAGCAACTAAACACCCCGCCACCACTAATCTCGGAATTTCAAAAGTCCTTGAATACGCCTTTGCTCTAAAGAAGCAGGGTTACGCCACAACAACAATTGAGGGACGCGTTAAAATCCTAAAAAGGCTTCTAAACTTGGGCGCAGACCTCTACAACCCAGAATCCGTTAAAGAAGCCATCGCCAAAAACAACTGCAGCGAAGCCAGAAAAGAGTTGATGGTTGAAGCATACAGCAATTTCCTACTATTCCTCGGAGGCAGATGGGAACCCCCAAGATACCGAAGAGTCGAAAAGATACCCTTCATCCCAACTGAAAGAGAAATTGACGACTTTATAGCTGGATGCTCAAACACAAAAAGACTGGCTACATACCTACAATTGCTAAAGGAAACTGGAATAAGAAGCGGTGAGGCGAGCAAACTCAAATGGACAGACATAGACTTCGAAAATGCAGCCGTAAGAGTCACACCAGAAAAAGGCAGCAACCCAAGAATCCTCAAAATTTCAAACAAGCTAATAGCTATGTTAAACGCCTTACCAAAAGATTCCACAACAATATTTCCAAACGTCACCATAATGAGAAAAAGCTTCGTGAGACAAAGGGCTAGGCTAGCCATAAAACTTCAAAACTCGCGGCTTAAACAAATAACATTCCACACATTCCGCCACTGGAAAGCAACAATGGAATACGCCAAAACAAAGGACATATTACACGTGATGCGCCTGCTCGGCCACAAAAACATTAAAAACACGCTGATATACACGCAGCTCGTGGATTTCAAAGATGACGAGTTTGTCTGCAAAGCTGCCATCACATCCAAAGAAGCGCAGCAACTTATAGAGGCAGGCTTTGAATACGTCTGCACGGCAACTGACGGCGTGATGCTGTTTAGAAAACGCAAGTAGCGCGCGGGTAGGGTTCATCCTGAAACGGGCGGGGTGGGATTTGAACCCACGACCACAAGCTTAGGAGGCTTGCGCCCTATCCTTGCTAGGCTACCCGCCCCATCCAATAGAAGAACAGCATCTCAACTTAAATGTATCTTGACACGGAAAACTTAAACCTTGGAAACTCTTTGAAAGTATTTGCCGGGCGGGGGTACCCGAGCCAGGTCTAAATAGGCTATTTGGGGCGCAGACCAGCCTAAGACAAGGGGGAGGACTTAAGATCCTCTGGCGTAGGCCTTCGTGGGTTCGAATCCCACCCCCCGCACTAATTTGCTGGTAAATTATAAATACTTGTGCGCTGTTGTTTTTGTTGGTGGTTGTGACGAGGCCTAATAGGGGTAAAACGCGTACGATTAAGGATCGTGCGGTTTATGTTTATCTGCCGTCTGTTGAGATGGTTGAGGATTGGCGGCGTCGGGCGGAAAAGGCGGGTGTGTCGATTTCTAGGTTTGTTGTTGAGCGGGTTGAGGATTCTATCCGGCGTGAGGAAGGCGAAGAAGGCTACTTAAGCCGTGCTGAGCTTGTTAAGCGTTTACGCAGCGCCGAGGAGGAGTTGAAGAGCCTACGCGAGGAGAATAGGCTTTTGAAGAGGTTAGCGGAGAACTTGGATAATGAGCTTAAGCGTTACAGGGCTCAGCCATTTATGCAGGAGGCTTTTGAGGGTGTAAGGCGATTCGATAAAGACCTTATAGAACTCTTGAGGAAAGGCGAATCTTACACTCAGGAAGAAATCTTGGCCCGTCTGAACATTGGCCCGTCTGACGTGGATTTGGTTAGGGCTGTTGATAGGCAGCTTCAAGCCCTTGAAGCCTATGGGCTGGTTGAGTATAAGGGTAGGGGTTGGCGGTGGACGGGCTAAGCCTGAAAACCATGCAGAAACCATCGGCTTTGATTGAGGATTTCAGCAAGGACTGCCATCTCAGGGGCATGACTAAAGAAAGCATAAGAAGATACATTTCAAGCCTAAGAATCTTCGCAAAATTTCTCGAGAAACATGGCTTGAACATCAGCGATGTGAACGTTAATGTTCTCAGGGATTTTCTCCAACACGTGGTTTATGAACGCAAAGCAAAGCATAAGACTGTTGAGAACTATTTTTCGGCGCTTTCAGCCTTCTATGACTATCTGACATTTGAGGGCTATGTTGCCAGCAACATTGTCCTGCCCTTCAGAAAACGGTATCTTAAACGCTATAAAGCGGGTTATGATGATCCTGAAAGGAGGCTTTTAAGCGTTGAGGAGATGAGCCGACTGGTAAACTCCATTCTGGATCCAAGGGACAAGGCCATAGCCATATTACTGGCCAAAACAGGGATAAGGCGCGGCGAACTTTTGAGGCTTGACGTTGAGGACATAAATTGGGCTGAGTATTCCATTACGCTTAAGCCCACGCCTAAAAGAAGCAACCGCACGGTTTTCTTTGATGAGGAATGCGCAGCCGCGCTACGAAGATGGCTTAGGGTTAGGGAGAAGCTTAACCCGCCTACAAAGGCGCTTTTCATAAGTTACCAAAGTCTTGGGAGGCTGGATAGAAACGGCCTATACACGGCCATAGTAAAGTATGCGAAGCGCCTTGGCTTCCACAACCCAGACTCGCCGAGGCTGGAGGACCACTTCGGCCCCCACTGTTTTAGGCACTGGTTCACAACTTGGCTTTTACGGAACGGTATGCCCCGCGAATACGTGAAGGAGCTTAGAGGCGACCGGCGCAGGGAAGCCATAGACATATACCACCACATAGACAAAGAAGAACTAAGAAAAACATATTTGGCCTGTATACCAAAACTGGGGATTTAACACCTCTTTTAAACAACCAAAAATCTAAGTTTATTTTCAACCTTCCAAACAAGCAAGATTTAGGCTTCTCTCCAAACCTAAACCAGCAAAAACACCCGAAAAACTACAACTTTTAAGTCAAAAGTGGTAGCCTCTCCTCAGAACCTTAAAACCAACTAAACCCATCTCGGAATCTATCTTCGCTTAGCTGCAACTAATGGAACACTTCAAAAATAAATGCTGTGGGAAGGAATTTTGTTTTTATGTTGAGAATGAAAATCGCGCGCGCAATTAAGCCAGCTACAAGTCCAACTATCACAAGCAAAACTCCATTAAGAAAGTTTATGGATGGCAACCCATCTTTCATGCCAAACCCTGCGTGAGGGAACAAAACGCCAGCCCTATCA
>JAVZNC010000022.1:0-6238 GCA_038882955.1 Bathyarchaeia archaeon | reverse complement strand
AAGAGCATTCATCGACGAAGGAGACCGTGTCCTAGTCCCAGACCCAGCATATCCTGTTTACGCCAACGGAGGAGCAATTCTAAGCGGAGGAAAACCAGTATACGTTCCACTCCTTGAGAAAAAACAGTGGTTGCCAGACCTTGAAGACATAAACACGAAGGGGGTTAAGATGCTTTATCTCAATTATCCAAACAATCCCACCGGAGCCGCAACAACCATTAAGGAACTTAGAGAGTTTGTGGACTTTGCATTTGAAAACAAAATTATACTTTGCTATGATAACGCCTACTCAGAAATAACATTCCAAGACTATAAAGCGCCAAGCATACTCCAAATAGACGAAGCCAGAGAAGTGGCAATTGAAATAAACTCCTGTTCAAAAACATTCAACATGACAGGCGACAGAATAGCCTTCGCAGCCGGCAACAGAAAACTCGTTGAGGGACTTGCAAAAGTAAAATCACAAACTGATTCTGGCTCGCCAAAATACGTGCAAAAAGTGGCAGCTAAAGCATTAAGAACGTATAAAAGCTCAGAACCGCCAGAATACATTGTTGAAAGAAACAAAATTTACGAAAAAAGGGCGCAGATTCTCGTTAAAGAACTAAATTCCCTAGGTTTAGAATGCAAGACGCCTAAGGCAACTTTTTATGTTTGGGCTAAATGCGGTGGGAGTTCCATGGAATTTGTTGAGAAAATGTTAAGCGTAAATGTTGCAGCAACTCCTGGTGTTGGATTTGGCAAGCATGGCGAGGGCTACATACGATTTGCAGTGACTTGCCAAGAAGAACGGATTAAAGAGGCTTGTGAACGATTAAAGAAAGTACTTTAGAGTTTTTCCTCAACTATTTGCTTTCGGATAAGACCCCAAAATTTTAATGAACACGGTTTTGTCCCGCAGCCCTTCCAATGCTTCTTTATATCTCGGTTCAGTCCAGTGACCCTCAAAATCGAGGTAAAAATTGTATTCCCATGGTTTACGCTTTGTAGGTCGCGATTCTATTTTTGTGAGGTTAATTTCCCGCGATGCAAACTCTTCTAAGGCTTTGTATAGCGCTCCTGGAATATGCTTAACCGAAAAAATTATTGATGTCTTATCGTTTCCCGAAGGCGGAGCCTCGCTTTTGGAAAGGACAAAGAAGCGAGTATAATTGTCCGGATTGTCTGATATGTTTCTTTTCAGGATTTTCATTCCGTAGATTTGGGCTGCTCTTTCGCTGGCAATCGCTGCAGCATCAGTGACTCCTTGTTCTTTGAGTAGTTTGACGCTGCCAGCCGTGTCATAAGTGGGAATTGGCTTGTAGCCTGACCTTTCCAAGAAGCTTATGCATTGCCCCAAGGCTTGGGGATGCGAATAAACGATTTTTATGGAATCCATTGTGGCGTTTAAGTTTGCTATTAGGCAGTGTTCTATTTTTAGGATTATTTCGCCGCACACTTTAAGGTCGTATTCCATGAACAAATCGTAAACCTGGTTTACGCTTCCTTCAATGGAGTTTTCCACTGGAACAACGCCGTAATTCACTTCGCCAACGTCAACGCTTCTGAAAACGTCGGAGAAAAGCTTGCATGGCTTAACTTCGACATTGGAACCAAAATGTTTGTAGACGGCTAACTCGCTGTATGCGCCTATCTCGCCTTGAAATGCGATTTTTAGCTGTTTTGAATTTTTCACAGTTCGACATCCTCAAATCATTTAAACCATTGAATTATTAGCGGTTTTTAAACTGCATTATTCCGCAACATTGCCTATCAAATTTCATACTTTCTTATATTTTTATTGTATACAACCGTTACATAGAAAAGTTTTAATATTACACACATAGTATTGCTTTGGTGCGAGGGCTAAAAATGAGGTATCGCTTTATCGAATAACTTCAAAAACAAAATCAGATTTTTTGACACAACCCTCAGAGACGGCGAACAAACACCCGGAGTTTCCCTAACCCCCGAAGAAAAACTTGAGATAGCTAAAAAACTAGACGAGATCGGCGTAGACGCCATTGAAGCTGGTTTTGCAGCATCTTCAAAAGGAGAATTTGAAGCAATAAAACTAATTGCAAAGGAAAACCTCAAAGCTGACGTCTTCAGTTTTGCAAGGGGAGTTAAAAGCGACATTGACGCAGTTATAGACAGCGACGCAAACGCTGTTTTCTTGGTGATTCCAGCCTCAGACAGGCATCTCGAATGCAAATTTGGAAAAACAAGAAATGAAATATTAGAGCTCGTGGAGGAATGCGTTCAATACGCGAAAGCTCATGACTTAAAAGTAGAGTTCGGAGCTGAAGACGCCACCAGAAGCGACTTTTCATTCTTAAAAGAGTTTATTGCTACTGGTATCCAAGCGGGGGCAGATTTGGTTTCTCCATGCGACACTGTTGGAACACTCACTCCAGAAAGAGCTTACGCTTTCTTCTCAGACTTATTAAAGGAGTTCCCAGACACGCCTTTCAGTGTTCACTGCCACGACGACTTTGGAATGGCAACGGCAAACGCAATAGCAGCTTTAAGGGCTGGCGCAACAGAAGTTCATACAACCATAAACGGCATAGGCGAAAGGGCTGGAAACACCGCTTTAGAAGAAGTAGCAGTTGCGTTAAAACTTCTATATAACATAGATGTCTCCGTCAAATTGGATAGGCTATATGATGTTTCCATGCTTGTCTCAAGATTAGCTGGAATCCCAGTTCAACCCAACAAAGCCATTGTAGGCGAAAACGCCTTCGCCCATGAGTCAGGCATACATACACACGCCATTTTGGAAGACCCATTAACCTATGAGCCCATTCCGCCAGAGATTGTCGGACGCACAAGGAGACTTGTTGTTGGTAAACACGCTGGATCTAAAGGCATAAAGGCGGTTCTAAACGAGATGGGCATATACCCTGACGAAAGACAGCTGAAAGAGATATTTCTCAAAGTCAAAGCACTGGGAGATAAGGGCAAAAGAGTGACAGACGCTGATTTGAAGGCGATAGCCGAATCGATTATGAACCTTCCAAAATACACCCCATTCAAACTTAAGGAATTAACAGTTGTAACTGGAAATAAAGTAACGCCAACGGCTTCTGTTAAACTCAGCTTTAAGGGCGAAACTGTTGTGGGCGCGGCGACAGGCATTGGACCTGTGGACGCGGCGATTAACGCTGTGCGAAAAGCAGTTTCGATGGTTGAGCCTATAAGGCTTGATGAGTATCACGTGAAATCAATTACTGGCGGAACCGACGCCGTAGTTGAGGTTATTGTGCGCCTAAGCAAAGGAGACAAAACAGCGGCAGTTCTCGGAATTCATGGAGATATAGTTATGGCAAGCGTAGAAGCAATGCTAAGCGGAATGAACACGCTGCTGACAAACAATGAGGCGCAGAAGGATTATTCAAAAATCTGCATAAAAACTGGGAGGTGATATGGCGTGCGTAAAAAATTTATGTGCGCGCAAAAATCGAAAAAAGGAAAGGGGTTAGAAGTTTACGGGGTAAATAAAATCTCCAGAGAATTAGCAAAACCAAACCGTCAAAACGACGCCGCCATTGAAGTAGAAGGATTCGTTAATGTAAGCAAAGTTCTTCGATTAAGTGAGAGGAAAGATTTTCAAAAGAAAATTGAGGCAGTCATGGAAGTGCTGGAGGCTCTGGCCAAAAAACGCATAACCATGAAACAGCTTAATTTGCTTTCTAAAATAGAGGAAAATGAAGGTTTATTATACTATCAGCTTGTTGACAAAGTTTCTCAAGAGCAGAAGTTGCCGAAATCCACGGTTAGATGGAATTTGGCTAAGCTTAGAGAAGCGGGATTGATAGTTGCAGGCGACAAACAAAATAAGGGATTGCCCGTGGAGCTAACTGAAAAAGGCAGGATAGCGTTGTCAGCCGTCAGTAAAAGAAAAGAAGAATTCGTGGGCAACTTTTTTTGCCCAAAACCTTTATCTGACGTAAAACCCCCAGTCTACAACGGTTCGGGAACCCAAACCAAAAACAAACGCGGGGAAAAATCGGCATTGAAAAATACAAGAAATAAAGCCGAAGAAGACCACGCTAAAGAAAAGTTGGAACTGTCTTTCTGGTATGAAACGAGACCAGAAGGACCTTGAACAAGCGTTTAGGGAGGAAATGTGATGAGGGATAGAGTTCTCCGGAGGAATCGATGGATTCACGGCTCAAGCTAAGCCGCAAATTCCAGAACGCGTAGACAAACAGTCACTCGTTCTCGTCGGAACCTTTTGCAAAATTGTTTATTCACATTGTATCTTCAGTGAGGGTTGACAATGGAGGTTATGACTGGAGCTGAAGCACTCGTAAAAGCCCTAAAGGAACAAGGCGTTAAAACGATTTTCGGCATACCAGGAGGCGCCATCCTCGACGTTTACAACGCCCTCTGCGACTCGAGTATTAGGCATATTCTAATGAGGCACGAGCAATGTGCAGCTCACGCAGCAGACGGATACGCCCGCGCATTAGGGCAAGTTGGAGTTTGCATGGCTACTTCAGGACCTGGTGCAACAAACTTGGTGACCGGCATAGCCAATGCCTACATGGATTCTTCTCCCATAGTTGCGCTTACTGGTCAAGTTCCAACAGCTTACATAGGTAAGGATGCTTTCCAAGAAGCAGACATTATTGGCATAACTAATCCTATAACCAAACATAATTTCCAGGTGAAGACTCCTTCAGAAATTCCTTCAGTGATTAAAAAGGCATTCTTTATTGCCCATTCTGGAAGACCAGGTCCAGTTTTGGTGGATTTTCCAAAGAACGTTCAAGCGACTTCAGCCAAAGTTGACTTTACCAATGACATTAAGATTCCTGGTTATCGCCCAAATTATGAGCCTCATCCATTGCAGGTTAAGAAGGCTGTTGAGTTGCTTTTGCAAGCTCAGAGACCTATGATAGTTGCTGGAGGCGGGGTTATAGCCTCTAACGCTTCAGAAGAGCTGATTTCGCTTGCAGAGCTTCTTTTGGCGCCTGTTGCAACGACTCTTATGGGTAAGGGCTGCATTCCAGAAAACCATCCCTTGGCAACTGGAATGATGGGGATGCATGGCACGGTTGCGTCGAATCGCTTAATTCAAGAGGCAGACGTCATCCTTGCGGTTGGCATGAGGTTTTCAGATAGAACAACTGGCAGGATAGACGAGTTTTGCAAAGACGTGAAAATCATACATATCGACGTAGACTCGGCGGAGATAGGGAAAAATGTTGAAGTTGACGTGCCAATAGTGGCGGATGCCAAGCGTGCATTAAATGAAATTCGTAAACTGCTTCAAGAAAACTTCAAAAACAAAGAGCGTTCGGTTTGGATGGCTAAAGTTAAGGAACTAAAGGAGCAACTTGAAGATAGGGCAAATTGTGCAGAAGGCATAAAACCGCCTAAGTTAATGGGTGAAATTCGCAAAATGCTTCCAGAAAACGCCATTGTAACAACCGAAGTCGGTCAAAACCAGATGTGGGCTGCACTTTATTTAAAGACTTACAAGCCTAGAACCTTCATATCATCTGGCGGGCTTGGGACAATGGGTTTCGGATTTCCAGCCGCTATAGGCGCCAAAGTAGCTTGCCCAGATGTTCCAGTAGTAGATATTGCCGGCGATGGCAGTTTCATAATGACTGAACAAGACCTTGCCACTTCAGTTGCTGAACAAATTCCAGTCGTTGTTGTTATTTTAAACAATTCGATGCTTGGCATGGTTGCCCAGTGGCAGAGACTTTTTTATAAAAGGCGATACTTTGCTGTCAACTTGGGCAAAGTTCCCGACTTTGTAAAGTTGGCAGAGGCTTATGGCGCGCAAGGTTTCCGCGTTCAATCAATGGAAGAATTTTCTTCAGTTTTTAAAAATGCGTTGAAAAGCGATATCACAACTGTTATAGACGTGCCCATTCACCCTGAAGAAAATGTTTTTCCAATGGTGCCTGCTGGAAAGGGATTAAAAGATATGATGTGGGAGTGAAAAGGTTGGAAAATGAAAATCAAGGACAACGTTACGTTATCGGCGCAATAGTTGAGCATCAGCCAGGAGTGTTGTTCAGAGTTACAAACATGATTAGGCGGAGAGGGTTCAACATACAGAGCATATCTGTTGGCTTAACGGAAAGAAAAGAAATCGCAAGAATAACATTGATTGTTAACGGAGACAAAAGGATTGTGGAGCAAGTTGTTAAACAACTGAACAAGCTTGTTGAAGTAATCAAAGTAAGCATAATAAACCCTGAACGAGCGGTTGTCCGCGAACTTGCTTTAATAA
>JAVZNC010000021.1:0-6240 GCA_038882955.1 Bathyarchaeia archaeon | reverse complement strand
CCTTCGGATCTGGCAAGCATTTTTTGGGCTTCTAGAATCTCGTGATCGCTAACTGTTTCAGCGGTTCCTTTTGATTCTCTTATGGCGCGTAAAGCCTTTTTCCAGCTTACGGGCGCCCCTATTCTTATAGCGGTAGCTACTGTTTCTGGTTTCTCGACTGGAACAATTTTATCTACTCCAGTTTTAACGGCTTTCGCTATCGGAGCGGCGCCCTCAGCTTGAATACCTATCATTCGCGGAAGCTTATTTATCAATCCAAGTTCGTAAAATTCGGTGAACCCCTTCCATATAGCGCTTATGTTTCCAGCGTTGCCAACTGGCAGTACAACAGCATCCGGGGCCTCTCGGTTCAGTTGGTCGCAAATTTCATAAGCAATTGTCTTCTGTCCCTCTATTCTGAAGGGGTTAATGGAGTTTAGCAAGTATATCTCCCTATGTTCTTCTGAGAGCTTCAAAACCATCTCCAAGGCTTTGTCAAAGTTGCCTCGAATTTGTACAACTTTCGCTCCGTACGCTATTGCTTGAGCTAATTTCCCAAAAGCGATGGCGCCGGAGGGTATCAGTATTATGCAAGATAACCCTGCCTTTGCGGCATAAGCAGCCAGCGACGCAGACGTGTTGCCTGTTGATGCGCAAGCAACCATTTTAACCCCAAGCTCCACGGCCTTAGTTACGCCGACAGTCATCCCTCTATCCTTGAAAGATCCGGTGGGATTTTCTCCCTCGTTCTTAACGTATAGAGTTTCTAGTCCCAAGATTTTTCCTAGACGGTGGCATGAATAAAGGGAAGTGCCCCCTTCGTTGAGTGAGATAACATTTGAGAAATAGCGGATTGGCATAAAATCGCGGTAACGCCAAACCGACAAGGGTAAGCTTTGCCAATTACTTTTTTCAATCTTCTCTTTGAGAAAGGAGTAATCGTATCTTATTTCGAGAATGTCGCCGCATTTCGCACAATTGTAAATTACTTTTTCTATATCGTATTGTTCATTACAGTTAATGCATACTTGGTACATTAATCGTCATGCTCCAGCAAAGTAACACCCTTCCCGGCTTTATATAAAAGGTTTCTGCAATTGCACTCGCAAAGTTGAAACACTTTGCGTAGGGCTTCAACCTTAGTCAAAAATTAGAGGGGAAATTGTTATTGGCCTATGTAAAATCGAATAGGAGGGAAGTGAAAATAAAACCATCACATTATTTATTTTACGGGCTTTTATACAACCAGCTGAATTATTATAAGTATGACGATCAGTATCACTAGTATCTTTAAGGCTTTGCTGTTGAATCTTTGGGCTTCTTCAGCTTTTTTGGCGTCCACAAGCTTCATGATATAGACTGACACAGAGAGGTTGTAGAGAAAGATGGCGTAAACAGAAATCATCATTCTATCCGCCAATGTCAAGTAGCCTATGGGTGGTATACCACTAAGTAGTGAAAGGTGAAACGCTGAAGCAGACATCAAAGTTGAAACCGCCAAGCCTATCCGCTGCCCGAAGTTCTGTGGAGAAATGAAGAACGTTAAAAGCGATATGGTTGTTATAACCGATATTGGCAGCACGCTTTTAACAAAAGCTGAGAACACTGGCCGCTTTAGGTATAAGATAAAGACAAACCTAGAATAGGTTTCATCGCCATAAGAGTGCTCCACAACCATCTGTTCAAAGCCGCCTATCTCCCAACCAGCAACATTAACCGTCTCGTCCACGGCTGACTCCGAGTCCGGCCTAAAAATCAGAAGTGAAGCATTACGACTCTTATGCTCAAGTTCAATGGTAAGCATGTGAGTTTCAAATGGATATCGAGTGAAGTCAAAGGTTTTCATGAACTCTCCTCTTATGCGATATTCAACACGGTTTTCCTCTTCAGCAACCGTTTCCGGCGTTTTTGTTGGAGCACCGTTAACGATTTCAAACTCTTTCACTTCAGCTGAACTAATTTCTGAGGAATTGAATTTGAACCATAGATAAAAGTCTAGGCGGTAACTGCTGGCGGTTAAGTCAATTTTTTCTACATTTATAAGCCAGATACCCACGTGAACCTCTGTACGGTTTTGGTTTGCGGTAGCGTGTTGCGCTCCAACTCTTCCACAAAACAGTAGCGTAAAGGCGAAAGCTGAAAGTAAGGCAATTATAATCAAACTTTTCAGTCGCATGATCGCCCCCCCATCGGAAGTCTCCGCCTTTAAAAACTCTGATATTTAAGTTTTGCCAACCTAATTTTCGCGAAAGAATGACTGAACAGCTTTCACAGCATTAACGGTTCTCTTCAAAACCAATTGAGCTGCTTCTTGAGTTGGCCACCCGCCTAATCCGCAATCCGGTCCAGTGAAGGTTAATCTTTCTCCGAACTTCTCCTTTGCACTTTTAAATCGTCTTTTTATGGTTTCTTCGTCTTCCACAATTTGCCATATTTGCGGTTCTTTAACTCCCATCTCGTAAAGCTCAGCCAATATAGCGTCTATATCTGTTCTAGACACACCTACCCGAATTTGTTTATCCGCTTTTTCCAACATGCTTTTTGATACGGCTTCCAAATTTTTAGGAGAGGCAGCACATTCCACCGAAACCACGTCCAAGTTTTTAACTCCAAGAAGTTCAGCAATCCTCGCCGTGGAGTGGAGGTGGATTTGTTTTGTTGCTCCGCTGAAGCTGAAGGCTTTCTCAAAAACTTCCAAAACCACATCTTTCGCAGCCGCCACGTCCTGAAACCCGAAACTGGGCTCATCCAAAGAAACCACTTCAGTTTTAACATGTTTAGAGTTTAAAAGCGAATTAACAGCAAACCTTCGCACAGTCTCAGCAAACATCAATAAGACATCCGTATAAGCAGCAGTTCCAACCTCTTTAATGTAAAGCTCAAATGGACCCGTTACACAGACACGAAGGGCGATTCTTTCTATACCCAGCTCCTCGCACAATTTCTTTGCTTCGCTGTTAATGACATAAAGTTCCGGGATGACTGCTTCTTCCTTTTCAACAATATACGTGCCTTTTTCCATGGCTCTATGAATTGACTCAATAAACTGCCGGTGTATATCATAATGCTGTGGATAATTAACAACGTCTAAGCCTGCTTCGCATTTCATCTTGAAAGAAGCCTTAACCACGGTATAGAAGTTCCTAAACAAGAATTCATCATCTGTTAAGGCTCCACCCTCAATCACTCGATCTCTTGCCATGGCATAAGCTTTCTCAAAGTTTTTCCGCTCAACAAACTGAGGCAAGGGGAAACTTCCTATGTCATCAACCAACGTTTGCATGGAAAAAATTAGGAAGGCGTACAATAATAAAGTTACCTTATCACGTTTTCGCATGAGGCTCGCGCAACATATATAAGCGCGTTTTTATTGCTTGGAACATGAGGATAAAAATGCTAAGCCTTTGGAAGTTACGCCTATCAATGGTGGCCGCTTTGGCCATAATCTTCACTTTGTCGACGCTTGTACTGGCTATTATTTTGAGTCTCCTTCAAGTTGGCTTAATCTATATTGGGATATTTGTCGTGGCCTTCAACATTCTCCAGTGGCTTATAGCACCATACGCCATTGACACCTTATACCGAGTAAAAGAAATACCTGAAAACGAAAATCCAAAGCTTCACGCAATAGTGGAAAACTTAAGCAAAAAAAGTGGCATTAAAAAACCGAAGCTTATGTTAGCTCGTATCCCGATACCAAACGCTTTCGCATATGGCTCACCTATAGCCGGAAATCGCGTGGCGGTCACTGAAGGCTTGCTGGAGACTTTAAATGAAGGCGAAGTTGAGGCAGTTATAGGCCACGAACTTGGCCACTTAAAGCATCGAGACGTCCAAGTTATGATGATTGTTTCACTTCTACCTGCCTTATTCTATTATGTAGGCTACATGATAATGGTTTCCTCCATGTATAGCAGAAACCGAAGAGAAGAGAGTGGTGGAATGACGTTACTAGGCATGGTTCTTGTCGCCTTCTCGCTTTTCTTAACATATGTTTGCGTCTCCTTCCTAAGTCGTGTCCGTGAATATTACGCTGACAGACACAGTGCCACCATAGTTGAAGACGGCGCACAGAAACTTTCCCTAGGACTAGCAAAAATAGTACGTACAACCAAGAACTTGAGAAGAACTAGAAAAGAAACACAACATCTCAACGCCTTTAAAGCCCTGTTTATAGCAGATCCGGACAGAGCGGAAGCAGAGTCTATGACGCTTTCAACTTTGGCGTCTACCAGCGACCAGAAATTGGTAGAGGAAATATTATCTCAAAAGTTAACATGGATTGACAAAATAAACGAAATCTTCTCAACCCACCCCCACGTAGTTAAAAGAATCAAAGCATTACAACAATCAAGTTAGACTTTGCTTCTAAAGGGGAAATTCCTTAAATAATCACAGCATAAAACTACTAAACATTTTATGAGGCGGTTGAATGAGGCAAACTCCACAAATAATCGCGAATGCTGTTAAAGAAGGAAGAAAGCACCTCTATGAAACAGAGGCGAAAACAATATGCATGGAATATGACATACCTGTAACAGCTTTTAAACTAGCCGAAAGCGAAGCCGAAGCCGTTAAAGCCGCAGAGGAAATAGGCTTCCCGGTTGTTTTGAAAATAGTTTCACCCGATATAATTCACAAGTCAGACGTCGGCGGAGTAATGTTAAACTTAAAAAACGCCAAAGAAGTTAAAACTGCCTACAAACGGATAATGGAAAACGTTAAAAAACATAAAAGAGATGCAAAAATAATTGGCGTAATAGTCCAAGAAATGGCTCCACCATCAACGGAAGTCATCGTCGGCGCCATAAAAGATCTCCAGTTTGGCCCAACCTTAATGTTTGGGCTTGGAGGAGTTTTTGTTGAAATCCTGAAAGATGTTACCTTCAGAGTGGTACCAATAACCGAAGAAGAAGCCCGCGAGATGCTGACCGAAATAAAGGCCTATCCACTCCTTAAGGGTTATAGAAACCTGCCACCAGCAGACACTGAAGCGATAGTTAAAATTTTGCTAAACACTTCAAGGCTTGTAACGGAGCATCTGGAAATTAAAGAACTGGACTTAAACCCCGTAATGGTTTATGAGAAAGGCGCAAAAACGGTTGACGCAAGGATTATCCTTGAATAACTACGTATACCTAGCTAAAAATGAAGTCTTCTCAAAGGCCTCAGTTCCGCTTGGAACATGTTTCTTCGTAAGGCTTGATGGTTGGAAATCTAGAAGGCTTTCAGAGGCTGTCGGTGCTGAAAAACCCTTTGATGAAAAGTTTGTCAGATGCCTAGTCTCTTCGGAGAAGTTACTTTTTAAAGTAGGGTTTAATCCAGCTTTAGTTTACGCGGTCAGTGATGAACTGAATATTCTATTCATGAGTAGTGCACCCTTCAACGGTCGAATCGAGAAAATAGACTCAATTACGTCAAGTTTAGTTTCATCAGCCTTTGCCATTATACTTACAGAGTCTGTTTGGCAAGACAGAGATCGTAGCCTTTGATTCAAGGATTGTTCTAGTACCAGACGAAGACACTGTAGTAAAATATATGGCTTGGAGGCAAAATAACGCTTGGAGAAATCACAATAACGCGTATGCCTACTGGGTCCTACGCAAAAGCGGATGTAAGCCATCAGAAGCCTCAAAAAAGCTTAAGAGGCTAAAAACAGAGGGACTCCACGAAATAGCGTTCAAACACGGCGTAAACTTGGCTGAAACGCCCGCATGGCAGAGGAGAGGCATCCTCGTTTACAAGGAACCTTACATTAAACAAACCGAAAGTCACGTTGTTGAACGATGGAGGCTAAAAGCTGAATGGAACACGCCTCTTTTCATGTCCGGAGCTGGAGTAAAGCTAATCAAACAGATTATAGAATGGAAGAGACGAAAGAGGAAAAAGGTTGTTAGAGCAGCAAAAAAATCAGCAAATTTCAGAGTTAAATCAAAAAATCTCAACCCTGAAGGAACAAAGGGATAAGCTCAAAGCTGAGGCTGAAGCTTGGGCTGAAAAAAGAGACAAACTTAACGAGCAGCTTAAGCGTTTACGCGCCGAAATTTTTGACTTAAAAAATGAGAGGAACAAGCTAAACGAGGATGTTAGGCAACTCAAACAGAAAAGAAACGAAATGCTGGAGAAAATGTGAGCAAAAAGTGAAGAGGCAAAAAGCCTCGGTGAGGCACTGAAGGAACTGAACAAGAAAAAGCCGCGCAAAAGCGCAAGCGCAGTTCAGCAAGAAATTGATGCCATCGAATGGAGGATTCAAACTAACCC
>JAVZNC010000020.1:0-6773 GCA_038882955.1 Bathyarchaeia archaeon | reverse complement strand
AAGATAATGTATCCCAAGACTGGAACAACTATTGCGAAGGAATACTCTGCTGTCAGGATACTTCCAGAGAAACTCGGAGTATGCCAAAAACTCGGATACATGCAGTTTGATTATCGCAATGAAGTAGCTTTTCTTGTTTTAAATCATAAGAATGTTCCTTTACCCTATCACGTGAAAGAGGCGCTTTTTGATTCCGAGAAGGGTGAACCTCTAGAACATTCCAAAGGAGATTTGCGTGTGAGCTCTATAGACTCACTGTGCAAAAGCAAAGAGGCAGATTTAGAAGCTATAGCAACAGAAAGAAGAGAGAGAAGAGACTCTAAGCAGCACACACAAATTTGCTCTAAAGATTCGGGAATCAATCGCAACTTCTCATTTGCTGAAGGACTTGTTTTGAAGACTTGTCCAGAAGAGGGGCGCCGCTAAAAATGGGGGAACTAGAGATCTAATGGTGACTAAGGGAAAGACAGGCTTCCAGAATGAGAAAACGCCGTCTCCGAGCACAATACTTCCCGAGCTTAAGCCAATTAAACACAAAGTGAGAAAACGCAAACGCTCTCATGGACAACAACCTACTAGAGAAGCTAATACTACGATTAGGTTATCAAGATGTCCTCACTGCAATAGCAAAAGAACCTGGAAGGATGGTTTAAGGTATGGACGTTGTAAAAGCAAAGAACCTATTCAGCGTTATCTATGCCGAGACTGCGGTTTTCGATTCAGCGAGCTGACGACGAACCGAAAGGTAAAGGTCTACATCGATGCTCAAGTCTTTAAACAGTTTGATTCTCGAGAGGATCTTTCTGAGGCGGACGTCTTTCAAAGTAGTTTCGCCATTCAACCAGCTTCTAAGAACCTTGCGCTCGAGGGGTGTGAAGATGTAGGTTCTCATTCTCCATCGAAAGTGGCTATTACAGAGAAAAGCATAAATAGTTTTCGTGACTATAATAGAGATTGCCGAGTATGCGTCTCGGAAGACGAGGCGAAAAACTTGGCCGAAGTGAAACCCCAACAGGAAGCAGCCCAGCGGGAGGGCACAGTACATGCAACAAATGTTAAAGGAAAAATCATAGAATTCCTTTGGGAGTTAAAAAAGAATGGCGTAAAAGGCACAACTTTGAAGGGTTATGGCTCCATACTTAGAAAGTTGGCCCGTTACACAGATTTGACACCAGAAGGCGTTAAGGAGTACCTAGCAAAAAGCAATGAGTGGAGTGACAGCACAAAAAGTTTGGCTGTCGTTGTTTACAGTAGTTTTCTGAAATTCACTGGCCTTTCATGGCACCCACCAAAATATAAGCCAGCAGAAAAGATGCCCTACGTGCCAACAGAGGCGGATATCGACCAGCTCATTGCAGGAAGTGGTAGAATACTTTCCACATTCCTCCAATTTCTCAAAGAAACTGGTGCTAGAAGCGGGGAAGCTGCAAGGTTGAGATGGAGTGATATAGATTTAGAACGAAAAACAGTGCGCATAACCCCAGAAAAGGGCAGCAGACCTCGAATACTGCTCATAAGTCGCAAGCTAGTAGATATGCTTAACAATCTTCCAAGAAAAACAGATAAAGTCTGGGCAACGCTTTACAGTCTAAAATCCAACTTCTACAAAACACGGAAGAGCCTAGCATTCAAACTCCAAAATCCAAGGTTGAAAGAGATAGGCTTGCATGCATTTCGGCATTGGAAAGCAACCATGGAATACCATAAAACAAGAGACATACTGTATGTGCAACAATTACTTGGTCACCGCGACCTAAGGAATACATTGATCTACATCAACTTAGAGAAGGCGCTGTTCCAAAACACAGATGATGAATTCCATGTAAAAGTTGCTCAGAGTTTGGATGAAGCTTGTAAGTTGCTCGAAGTTGGCTTTGAATACGTAACAGACATGAACGGAGCCAAACTCTTCAGAAAACGGAAGTAGTCTTTTATGCTCATGGTTAATCTTTTATGGCTTCTAGTAAGCTCATTACGTTCCAAAGTTTTACTCGTGTGTAGGGTGGCATGTTCGGGTCTTGTAAAATCTCGTCTAATATTGATATGGCGTTTGAAGCTCTAACAGCGGGCGTGTACTCTGTTGTTTGCAACGCGTCCATTGAATCTTTAGCAGCACGCCTAATGTTTCGGGGGGTTGTGGTGTCCTCGGAAACGGCCCCCAAGACGGTTAACGCCTGTTTTATTCTTTCCTCATATTCTTGCAGTTTCTTTTTCCTAACCAAATCCGCCACCCTCTTTATTTTTAAATCGTGGTAATCTTGTTATATAGGCTTTATACCTATTTACTTTGAGGTTTTAAACTTGTCGCGAAATAAAGTCGAAGAAGAACACATTAAGCGAATGGCTGACCTGCTACGGCAAGGTTCAACACTAACAGAACTGGCATGTCCGGCGTGTGCCTCACCGCTCTTTCGTCTAAAAGATGGAACATTGTGGTGCGCAAAATGCGAGAAAAAAGTCATAGTAGTAAAGGAAGGGGAGGAACCGGCAAGGATAACAAGCGCCATGGCCCTTGACACCCTTGAAGCAACGCTTTTGACAAAAATTCAGGAAATACAAAATAAGATGCAGAACACGGAAAACGTGGAGGAACTGCAGAAACTCGGCAATACTCTTTCTGGACTTCTTGAGAACTTGGAAAAAATAAGGAAAATGAAGAGAGTTTAAGGAAATGCTTGGTTTCTACGAAGGTTTTCCAGTAAATGTCCACAAAACAGCAGTTTTCACCACCTCGATCTCAAACAAGCGGCTACAGGAACAGATGATAAGGCTCTTCAACGAATTAAACACCAACACTTTCAACCTAGAAGATGTCGCAACCCCTTCAATACCACAATGCACCGTAATTTTTGAGTTCGGAATAGCAGAAACCAACAGCTTCAACTACCTAGACGATGAAGAAGTCGCCAAAGTGCTAAAGACTATCCATAAAAAACCACTGCAGATAATGGATTTCTTTTGTATAATTCGCTATTACAAAGAAACCGCGGGGGAGAAGAAGAAACCTCTAAAATTTGATTACTACATGCTCCGCTTCTTATTCAACAAAAACACTGTTGAAATTCTAGTTTTCCATGAAAGAGGGCCAAGATATCTTTCGCCAGAAGACCTCATCACCTTTCTAACAAACAAGATTAATGAAACGTCTTCAAAGAAGGTATTGAGGGTACTGGAATCTTCTTAGCGGGCTTTCTCCAAAAATCCTAGAACAACTTCTAAAATCTCATCTGCAACTTCCGTTATGGATCTGTTTCCATCCACCATCACGAGTTCCCCATTCTCAACAAACTTCATGTAAACTTCCCGCACCTTACGCTGCGTTTCCAAATTTTCCATCACAGACTTTTTTTGTTTAAGTCGTTTAACCACGGTTTCGGGTTCTACGTCTATGAAAATCGCGAGGTCAGGGCGTATTACGTGCTCATTTATCCTTTTAATCCATTCTAGGCTAATCCCTGTTGCTCCCTGATAAGCCAGAGAAGAATAGACATAACGGTCTGAAACAACTATTTTTCCCATTTTCAAGGCTGGTCGAACTTCGTTTTCAACGTGTTCAAATCTGTCTGCGGCGAAAAGCAAAGCTTCAACTACGCTTGAAACACGTTTCTTGGCATGTAAACAGTATTTTTTGATAAATACGCCAATCTTGCCTCGGCTTGGCTCCGCGGTATAAACAGCACTATATTTTTTCCGAAGGTTCTTTACAAGCAATTTTGCCTGAGTTGTCTTTCCGCATCCATCCAGTCCTTCGAGGCAAATGAAAAAGCCTTTTCCGCTCATGTTTTCAACCCGTGAAGCTTTATTGCTAAAACGTAATAATACCAATACACATAAAATAATTGCCTCAAAACAATGTGGAGAAAACGCGAATGACTGCAAACTATTGGGGCGAAATAAAAGACCCGGTTCACGGCTACGTATACATAACTGAAAGCGAAAAAACAGTTATAGACTCTTATCCAGTTCAGAGACTGCGGAGACTGAGGCAGCTTGCGGGTTCCGAGTATGTTTATCCAGGGGCAAACCACACGCGGTTTGAACATTCTGTTGGCGTTATGTATTTGGCTGGGAAAGTTGTAGAGAACCCTAATATTTCGAGGCGTATAAGCGGAGAAGAAGCGGAAATGGTTAAAATTGCAGCTTTGCTTCATGACGTGGGGCATGGTCCCTTCTCACATGTTTTTGAACATTTGCTGATTAAGGAGCTTGGCAAGACACATGAGGACATTACTTCATGGGTTGTTGAAAAAAGCGAGTTGGCAGACATATTGAACAAGATTGGTTTCGAGCCGAAAGAGGTTAGCAAGCTTGCTGTTGGAAAGCTTCACAAGCCTAAAAAGACGTTTTTAGACCAGATAATAAGCAGCGCTGTAGACGTTGACAAGCAAGACTTTATTGTGCGGGATACGCATCACACGGGCGCAGAATATGGCTTCATTGACATTTTTCGAATAATTCATGCACTGGATGTTTTAGGTGAAAACCTTGCAGTGGATTTAGGCGCTTTATCAGCCTTAGAATCCTTCATAATAGCCCGAATAGAATCTTTCAAAAGCATATACTTCCACCGTGTTGGAAGAGCAGCGCAAATAATGCTTGCCATGGCTATGGAAGAGGCAAATGAAGAGCTTGGGCTGACAGACTTTAAAACTCCAGAGGAGTATTTAGCTATGGATGACTACACTGTTTGGGCGGCTTTAAAAAACTGCAAGAAATCAAGCAAGATAATCGGTGACCTTGAAAGGCGAAGGATGTTGAAGTGCGCTTACGAAAAGACCTTTTACGAAAAGGACGCCATGATTTCAAACATCTTTAGCCGCACCGTTCACAGAGAGCAGCTGCAAAGAGAAATAGCTAAAGAAGCAAAAGTGAATACAGAAGCAATCATAATAGACGTTCCGACAGTTCCATCAGTGCCATACCACCACTCTGTCCTCATGGAGTCTATGGAAATTCCAGTTTTCCAAAAGCTGGCGAATGGCAGAAAAGTTCCGCAAAAACTAAGCGAGTTCTCAAGGGTTTTTGAAACTCTTAAAGGCTTCATCAATATACTGCGTGTTTATACGGACGAGGAAAACCGCGTTAGAGTCGGTGACGCAGCGTCAAAAGTCTTAGGGAAAATTCCGTCAGCAGCAAAAGTATCCTATTAAAAAGGGTCTGGAATGTGTGAAACGAAGTTGGTGGGGCGAGGAATTGTTGAAGGAAAATGCACTGGAGAGGCTCTCGTATCCGCTAAACCTCTAAGCTTCTTAGGCGGAGTTGACCCTGCCGACGGCAAAATTATCGCTGTAGGTCACGACCTCTGCGGCGAATGCGTTAAAGACAAGGTTTTATGCTTTCCTCACGGGCACGGTTCAACAGTCGGCAGCTACATTCTATACGCGTTAGCCAAGAGAAGGCTTGCGCCAAAGGCAATAGTTAACCAAACTGCTGACCCTGTTGTTGTTGTAGGCGCTATAATAGCCAACATCCCAATGGTTGATCAAATAAACATCAAACAGCTTAGAACTGGTGACTTGCTTGAAGTTGATGCCTATGAAGGTTATGTAAAAGTTCTAAAGAGGAAGAAGGGCTGAGGTCGGCTTGTATCTAACAAAGGAAGAAGAACGTGTTCTCGCCGGAGAATATGGTTGGGTAAACCAAACATGCATGAAAATCCTCGTTAAGTTAGGCGAGCTTTTCGGTGCAACAAAACTCATACCAATAAGCTCCGCTCACGTTTCTGGTGTCTCCTACAAAACCCTCGGCGATGCACCAGTTGAATTTCTTGAAGCGTTGGCAGATGCTGGTGGAAAAGCCAAAGTTACAGCAACTTTAAACCCGCAAAGCTTCGACACAGAGTATTTACGTAAAAAATTAGGCGAAAGTTTATGGCTGAAACAGTTGAGCGCCATTAAGCATTTTGAAAAAATGGGTTTCCAGCAGTCCTTCACGTGCACCCCCTATTATCTTAAAAAGCCGAGGCAAAACTCGCATCTGGCATGGGCTGAATCCTCCGCAGTAGTATACGCAAACTCTGTTCTTGAAGCGTGGACAAACCGCGAAGGCGGACCAAGCGCGCTCGCAGCAGCAATCATTGGAAAAACACCTGATTACGGAATGCACAAGCCCGAAAATCGCTTTCCAACAGTTCTTGTTAAACTTAAAACTCAACTCAAAAGCGAAATTGAATTTGGGGCTTTAGGCATTTTTCTTGGAGAAACCTTGGGAGATAAAATTCCAGCGATTTTAGGGTTAAAGAATGCTTCGCAAGAATGCCTAAAACAATTAGGTGCGGCGCTTGCCTCTGCTGGCATGGTGAACATGTTCCACTTCAGTGAAAAATATGCGGAGACACGTAAAATGGAAACGATAGGCGTAGAAGTATCTGACATAAAACGCACAATAGAAAACCTCACAACTTCTTCGGAGGCTGCGCCAGACCTAGTCTTCATAGGGTGTCCCCACTGCTCTCTAAAAGAAGTTAAAGAAGTCGCAAACATGCTTGGCAACAGAAAAGTCAAAGAGGGAATAGAACTTTGGGTTTGCACTTCCCGCTTCGTCAAAGAAAAAGCAAAGAGATATGTGGAAAAACTTGAAAAGAGCGGATGCCGAGTGATAACAGACACATGTGCAGTCGTAACATGGACAGACAAGCTTGGAATAAAAACAATAATGACCAACTCCGCCAAAACAGCTCACTACGCTCCAACCCTAAACAAAGCAGAAACCATACTCGCCCCGCTTGAAAAATGCCTAAACACAGCCCTAAAAGGATAAGGTTTATTCGAACG
>JAVZNC010000019.1:0-6854 GCA_038882955.1 Bathyarchaeia archaeon | reverse complement strand
CAATAAAACTTCCCAGAAGCCTACTTGCAAACCCACTTCTGCCAACATACCACGCTGAGACACATGCCAGAAAATTTGCAATCGCTCCGCCCACAATGTCAATGGCGCCTAAACCGCCGTAAACATTCGCTACCAAACAACCTAAGCTTGATCCAATTGCGATGGGAAGTCCAAATATCATTGATAAGGGAAGTAAAGCGTCAGCAACCCTAACTTGATAGACCCCGAAACTTATTGGCGCCAAAAGAATGACCAGCGCAGCATAAAGTGCGGCAAAAACTGCTGTCAACGCTAAATCTCTACTGTCAAATTTCAACTTTTCACCTCCTACTCCCGGGGTTTTTATGGCGGAACGGGTGGAGGTCCACTCACCCGCCATCAACAATTCCTAAACGAAACAAACTTATACTTATTAAACATTGCTGAAATTATTTTCCCGAAACGCTTTCTTCCTCTGCTTCAGCCTCAACACTGACAGCCTCGGTTTCGCCCATTTCCACGCTAACCGCCTCTTCCGATGCGCCTTGTTTTTTGGAGAATAATAAATCATAGGGTGGCGGAGGAGCATCCAAAATTGTTGAAAGAAGATACATCGCCATAAACGCATGTTGGTAAACCCTTTGAAAAACATATGGCACTTTTGTTTCCGGGTCAACTTCTAACATCTCGTTTATTTCAGCGTCTTTGCCTGTTAAGGTGGCGATGCCCTCAATTTCAAACTTTACAATGCTTGGCTTGGTGGAGAGAGAAAGGCTGAAGCCAACGACAACCATCTGGCTTTTGCGCTCCCTTTCCTCCAGTTTGGCTTTAACGTCAAAATTGACTGTTTCAGCCTTCGCCTTTACATCCAGCCTAACTCCTACCAAACTGGTGATTTCCACTTTAACCGAAACGTTTGGAACATATAATACTGGGCAGATTTTTGATTCCCCACATTAAACACTAAACGCGCGATTTTGTCCTCTAAACCTCCAAGATTAGCCTCGCTCCAAAACGATTTTTGCCTTTTGTGTGTCGCACAACAGCACATACAAGTTAAGTCATAGATAATTGAAAAACCAAAGCAGCAAAAGTTGATAACGCAACCAAAACAGAAATTATCACAACCACTTGGCGCTCCGTCAGAGGACGATGATAAGTAATAAGAGTGATCAAACTTCTTCTATGATCAGAAGAAAGCTTCTTCCCATCAAAAGAAACATTTGCCTTAGTTCTAAAAAAGAAATAATTCAACAAAATCAAACAAGAATTTACAATGTATGGTAAAAGCGCAATTAACAGAAAAGACTTCAAATCAGTAATTATAGCGAATGCGGCTATCGTCAACCCTATGGCAAAAGACCCGGAATTTCCAACAAAAATTTTTCCTTGAAAATTAAAAAAGGCAAGTAGAAGCCAAACAATTAATGGTATGTATAAAAGAACTGCATTAGATCTTGAAAGGCTCATCAATCCAATCAAGATTATTGCAGGACAAATTGTCTCCAATCCGTTTAATCCACCAAGCTGGTTCACAGTGTTAGTAGCTACCGTCACAATTAACGGAACAATAATAAAGTAGTAGTAATAACCAAAGGCTATTGTTCCAAGAAATGGGACAGTTATGGACGTGCGAAGCTCAAGTTTCGTCGCCAAAGAAATAAGGGGGACCGCAGCTATCAACGGGAAAAAGGCTTTGTAGCGCCACCTTAAATCCATCCAATCGTCAAGCAAACCCATAAAACCGCCAAACAATATACATGCAGCCAAGGTTAAAGCCTCTTCAGTGTTAATTGAATAATGTAGCAGGAAGAGGTAGGCTGCGCTAACTATTACGTATATTACGCCTAAACCCGTTGGAACCAAGGGCTTGTTTGGCTTATGTTGGTCTGGAACTTTGGGAAACAAGCAAATCGCTCCATTATTGGCTTGAGTAGTACTTTTGCCAGTCAATTTCGTAGAGGCACACAAGCGGAATGAGACAGCGGTCTGAAGCTAGTGGATATCTGTTGAGCCCTTCATCTCCGGACAAGTCCAGCCCTGCAAAGTAAGCCTCCTTGAAATACACGGGTTGAATACCAGACTCATCGGCTGGCGTGGCGCCGTTCTGGTCACACCACCGTTGTTTTCCCCAGCTCATCAGCTTGTAAATTGTGGAGTTTTTTCCAGCATCGTTCCACTCCCATCTGCTTGTGTTAGCGTTGTATTGCCCAAATTTAGTTTCGTTAACCCATGAAGAAGCCTCGTCTATCAAGTTGGGAACATCGGTCTTTCCATCGCCGTTGGTGTCGCCGTTAAGAAAGCGAGTTTGCGCTTCCCCAGAGATTCGCGCCATCCACATCCATTTCCCCTCGTCGCCATAGCCAGCCCAATATGCGTACCAAGCATCTCCAGACTTCACAGCAATCAGGGTTGTGAATACCAAGATATACTTTGCATCATAAAGTTTCAGCATTTTCAGCGCATTGGTTTCATTAGCCATGAATATGAATCCTATATTCTCTATTTGTGTAGTGTTTATTGTGGCGTTATCGGCAAGCGACGTTACATTGCCAAGTATTGCCAGCCAATATCCATAGTCCCACCAGGCACACACAACCTTTTCATTGTTGGGCTTGTATCCTAAGTTGCTTTCCAACCAATTGAGCAGGTTGAACCATTCTTGCACTGGTTCGTTTGGCGCTATGGGGAGACTGCCAGCAGAAATTGTGACTGGAGCATAAGCTTGACTGTACACTTTGGGTATGCCGCCTGTCTGTGGCGAAAAGGCAAGGTTTGTCATTAAAACGATGAATATGAGGAAGACAGCTGTTCCGCTGAACTCTTTACCAACGCGTTCTAAACCATGCTTTGCTTTCACAAAAACCTTTGGTGGCTCTGTCAGCAACGCGATAAACGGTTTTAGAATAGTGAGGACCCCAAGGGACGCCAGAAGCCCATAAGCTGGCGCAAATATTACAAGCAAACGCACCATCGAACATGCAAAGTAAAGTGATGTTAAACCAAAGAGAAGCAGAAACAGATTTTTGTTCGTGGGATTTCTCATGGCGAAGGCTAAACTTGCTAGAAAGAAAATTATTCCTATTCCAAGTTCGTAGTATATGGAGCCCCAAGCTGAAATTCTATGTTCAGCAACAGACTCAATCAAAGGAGACTCCGCACGTATAAGAGGATTTATAACGACGAGAAACTTGCCAGCCACGGCTTCCATATAGCCCAACCGCCAAAGAACAACAAAACCGCCCGCCAGCGCCGCCAAAGATATTATAACACATAAAACTTTTGAACGTGCAGTTGTCAGAGCACGGAGAATCTCACTTACGAAGAGAAGGACAAAAACACCCGCAACTGCCATTATAACTTGAGTTGTTAGATATCTTGGTGAAACATATGGAACGTTTATAGCGATAAAAAGTCCTAATCCAAAGGTTATGCTGTATGATAGTAAGAGGCGTTGCGAGTACCTCTTAAGCAGTATTAACACGAAAACGAAAAGCACCGTCAAACCAACCGGGTAATATGATGCTCCCCAACCAGAACAGAAATATGCTAGTACCGCAGCAGCCCCAAGCGAATATTTTACAGTAGAGCTGAGGGGTCTTTCTTCTTCGATAGCTCTCAGAAACATAAAGATGAATAATAAGAGGGCAACTATTCCTATGGTTTCGTCGTCAAAGAATCCGACTGAAGTTCTTTGGATGTAAGAGGGGTTTAAGGCTAAAAAGAGGGCTGAAAGCATGCCTACAAATTTTCCTCCGACATCTTTCCCGATGAAATAAATAATTAGACATGCCAATGTGCCAAACATCGCGGGGAAGATTGCGCAGAAACTCATCAATTCGATTCTTACGCCTAAAGCAGAAATGATGATGTAGAGAACAGCGGCAGTCATGGGCAATGCTGGGTAGGACATTGCCATGTTCTGTCCTTCTGGATACCAACGTTGAGTGTCAATCCATTGCTCAGGCCAGTAAGGCGATAGCAAACCGTACTGCACCATGTGCTCTGTTAATCTGTATTGAAAGTAGGGGTCGAACTCGGAGAGAGATACCACGTCTTTTTGTAATTCCCAGCGGAGGGGAAACGCACGCACGGTGAAGGCGATGAAGAGGATTAACAGCAGAATTGAATAGGTCATTAATGATGCATGGTCTATTTTTATGCGGATTTTACCAAAACTTTTCAGTCCGGCAACGATACGTTCTCGTGTTACGGCTTCGGTCAGTTTCATTTAGGTCATCTCTCCTACAAGATTATGGAGGTATTTTATTATTCTTACGGTGGAAAGCTAATTTGAGCAACATAACCGTTCACTGAAGCTTACGTTTATACCCGTATCTTTCTGGGTCATAGAAAGGAAAGGCTTTAATTTTCGCCTTCACGTTTTTGTTTCGAATTTTCACATACACAATTTCCCCTTCTTGAGCGTAGAGTGTTGGAATATAGCCCATTCCTATGCCACAGTTAAGAATTGGCGAAAATGTTCCGCTGGTCAACTTCCCTATTTCCTTTCCTTCATCATCGCGAATTTCGAAGTTTGGACGCGGTATTCCTTGTTCAATCATTTGGATTCCAACGCGTTTGCGTTTGATTCCCTCTGTTTTTTGTTTTAGCAAGGCTTCTTTTCCTATGAAGTTTTCTTTGTTTAGCTTCACAACAAAGCCCAATCCAGCTTCGAGTGGAGTTACGTTTTCGTCTATGTCGTTTCCGTAAAGGCACATCCCAGCCTCAAGTCTCAAAGTGTCTCTGGCTCCCAAGCCGCAAGGTTCAATACTATACTGCTTACCAGCGTCAAGAATAGCGTTCCACACTTTTACAGCGTTGTCTGGTTTGGTTAAGGATGCATCCCACACAAAGATTTCAAACCCGTCTTCACCTGTATATCCAGTTCTAGAAAGGAACACTTCAGCGTTTGCCAAGCGTGTGGATGCGCATTTGAAACGCTCAATTCTGCTTAAGTCTTCCGTCGAAATTTTTTGCAGTGTTTTTTCGGAGTTTGGTCCCTGAACCGCGAACATTGCCACGCTGTCTGATATCTCCTCTATTTTTACGTCAAAGCCTTTGGAGTTTTCAACCAACCAATTATAGTCTTTTTCGCGGTTGGTTGCGTTTGAAACCAGCATAAACTTCCTTTCTTCTAGGCAATAGATTATGAAGTCGTCTATTATGCCCCCGTTTTGGTTGCACATTACTGAGTATTGAGCGCTGTTTGGTGATAAAGTGGATACATCGTTTGTTATGACGTAGTTTAGGAAACTTTCAACGTCGACGCCAGTAATTATTATTCTTCCCATGTGAGATATGTCGAAAATGCCCACGCTGTTGCGCACTGCTAGGTGTTCGGGGATTATGCCTTTATACCATAGGGGCATTTCAAACTTTGCAAAAATTGTCATTTTCGCATTTTGCTTGTGAAAGTTGTAAAGCTGGGTTTTTCGGGTTTTCTCCATCAATTTTCATTCCTTGATAAGTGTTTATTTGAGGGGTTTCACGTCCACATCGATGGGTATTAGTGAGAGTTTTTTGCCGCATTTTGGGCATTTTCCATTGTATTGGTTGAGGATTTCGTCGGGAGGTTTAAGGTCAACTCCCTCATACAACACTTGACCGCATCCTTGGCAAATAACACGCTGGGGCACAGTAATCCCCCTTAACAATGAAAAAGTAATGTTTGCGGTATATTTATTGGTTGCCCATTCGGCTAAGGAAAGATTCAAATTGACGCAAACAAAATAAACGTTTTAGTGCCTTCAAATGGTCAAAGTCGCCATTGCAAAAGGAACGAATCCGATAGAAACAACAGTTAACGCTCTTAAAATAGTTGAATCTGACTTAAGTTTCATATTTTCAGCGGATAAGCCAATTTTGGTTAAACCTAACTATATTAACTCGAAGCATCCCTCAACTGGCATCACAACCGATAGTAGAGTAATAGAGGGTGTCGTAAAGTTCTTAAAAGAAGGCGGGGTGGAAAATATTGTTATAGGCGAGGGAAGCGGTTTTGCGGACACTTTTGAAGCTTTCAGAGTTGCGGGAGTTGATGTTATTGCAAAAAGGTGGAATGTAAAACTTGTCGACCTCAACAGAGATGAGTTTGTTGAAGCTTATCCGCCTAATCCAATAGCGCTTAAGAAGGTGAAAGTGGCTAAGACCGCATTACAAAGCATCATAATAAGCGTTCCGAAGCTTAAGCTTCACAGAATGGCAACTGTCACATTAGGTTTGAAGAACATGATGGGCGCATTAGCTTCTAAGGGCTCTATGCATAATGGCTGGCTCAGCAAAAACATCGCTGACCTAGCATCGTTACTAAAACCAAGCCTAACAGTCATAGACGGGATAATAGCTGGAGAAGGACATGAAACAAGCGGAAACCCCGTGGAAATGGATTTAGTTATCGCTGGCGTAGACCCCGTGGCTGTTGATGCTGTTGGCGCTGCTGTCATGGGCGTAGACCCAAAAGATGTTAAGCACCTTGTCTTAGCTGAGGAAAAAGGCCTTGGAACATGCGATTTAAACAAAATTACCGTTGTAGGAGAACCATTAGATAAGGTGAAGCGGACATTCCGCAAATCCTTTTCATCAAAAATTCTTTCGCACCTCGGTTGAAAAACATTGGTCAACGCATTTAAAAGAAGAATGAATTGTATCTCTAAATAAAGGGGGAAACTCGGATGAAGATAGTCTTTCACAAAAACTATTGTAGAGTGTACTCTTCTGACCCGGCTGCTGCACCGGGTCGAATGGAATCTATTATGAAAGAGTTAAGCGGCTTCGAGGTTGTTGAACCCGAAATGGCAATGGATGAGGATGTAGCGCTTGTTCATGGAAAAAGTCACATAGAATATGTTAAGAGCACGCCGGTAGTTTATGAG
>JAVZNC010000018.1:0-6862 GCA_038882955.1 Bathyarchaeia archaeon | reverse complement strand
CTAACACCTCTGTATGGTGGAGAAGCGTTTGGGTCTGTTTGGCAGCAGACGATAACGAACTCTGCAATGTCTCCACATGTAATAAAAGTCTTTGTGCCGTTGATCTTCCAGTAGTCCCCTTCTTTTACGGCTGTTGTTTCTAAACCAGTGGTTCCAGCGTCGGAGCCGTGTTTAGGTTCAGTTAACGCCATGGCGCAGGTAATCTCGCCTTTGGCAATTCTGGGGAGATACTTTTGCTTCTGCTCTTCTGTGCCGTACAGATTTACCAGTCCAGCAAAGCCCACTCCACTTAATAGACAAGCGAGTGTTGGGTCAACCCTATTGAATTCTTCTGCAACTATGCACTCTTCTATGCAGCCTAGTCCTTGTCCACCATATTTCTCCGGAAAAGACATTCCAACAAAGCCGAGTTGCGCAGCTTTTTTGTAGAATTCCCATGGAAACTCGTATTTCTGGTCGTACTCCCTTCCTTTTTCAGGTGTGAACTCTTTTTCGGCGAATTCTCGGGCTGCTCGTTTGATTTCTAGTTGTTCCTTAGTAAATTCAAACTCCATTTTAACACCTCATTTTTCTTTTCACCCATTGCACATTACCTATACTTGAACTTTTCCTTAAGCAAAACTGGTAATCAACATTGGAATAACAATTTTTCACAAAATCGTCTTAAACTGAGAAGACATGATGCGGAGTTTAGTCTTACGAAAAAAGGAGGTAATGGGGTATTACGCGTTATTTCTTGTAGGTGTAGAAGCCCTTCCCAGTTTTTGTTCCAAGCTCGCCCTTCTTCACCATTTCCTCCAGCAGCGGACTTGGCTTATAGAAATCTCCGTATTGCCCATACTTTGCTGATATCGCCTTTAGCTTTGACAAGACCTCGTCTATCCCTATTGTATCTGCAAGTTCAAGAGGACCAATGGGCATGTTGAAGCCAAGTTTCAAAGCTTTGTCAATGTCTTCCGGAGTGGCTATATTGTTTCTTATAAGTTCTGCAGCCACATTAACCGATATATAAGTTGATGTCATCGGGTCGAATTTTTCTGCTTTTTCTGGAGGTATTTGCGGCATAGCCCACTTGCCTTTTTCTGGGTATGTGTAGAATCCTTTACCTGCTTTAACGCCTATTTCGCCTTTCTCAACCTTCTCCTTTATCAGTGGGCAAACTTTGAAGTTTGGTTCCCTTTCTTCCATGAACTTTAGAACGCTGTAGCTTATGTCCAAACCTGCAAAGTCTGCTAAGGCGAACAAGCCCATTGGCATCCCAGCTTTGTAAATGGCTGCAGCATCAACTTCCTCTATGGTGTATTCTCCATTGTAAACCATCCACATGATAAGGTTTTGACCAGGCGCAGTTGCCCTGTTCGCAATGAATCCGGGCACGTCTTTCTTGCATAACACGGGCTCTTTTCCAAACTTCTTTGCCAACTCCATTGTGACTTTGCATGTGTCTTCGCTTGTTTTTGCTCCCATCACAACTTCAACTAGGCGCATAAGCTGTGGTGGATTGAAAAAGTGCATCCCTATAACTTTATCTGGGCGATTTGTTGCTGCGGCGATTTCCGTAACAGGGAGAGCGCTTGTATTTGTCGCCAAAATCGTGTGAGCCGGGGCGTATCTGTCCATTTCTTTAAAAACTTCCTGTTTTAGGCTTAGTTTTTCTGGAATTGCTTCAACCACGAAATCAGCGTCTTTCACAGCCTCTTGAATCGAAACTGTTGTCTTTATTCTCTGCAAAGTCTTTTCTGCTTCTGCAGGTGATATTTTACCTCTTTCAATAAGTTTGCTCACACTCCATCTGATGTTCTTCATGCCCTTATCAAGAAATTCTTGGCTGATGTCTCTCATTGCAACCTCAAAACCAGCCATTGAAGCCACCTGCGCTATTCCATGTCCCATTGCTCCAGCGCCCATCACGGCAATTTTCTTAATTTCCATATCATCACCTTTTTCAGAACGAGGGAATAATAACGGGTTTTCTTAAAATATTTTTTGATTCAATTTCGCCATTCATCACGGTCATTCTAGTGGAGTAAACTCGTAGGTTACGACGCCTTCAGGCTCTCTTTTTGCGGTGGTTAAGCGTACCTTCATTTTTGGTGTTATCTTTCTTGGGTCATCTACTTTTAGCCATGCCAAAACTTTTACGCCTTCCTTCATTTTGGCGATGCCAACTATGTAATCTTTGTAGTGGGCGTATGTTGGAGGTTTAACAAATATCATTGTGCATGTTAGGAGTTCTCCTTCTCCGCTTAGCGGTATCCAATCCATGTTTGATGTTAGGCATTTGGGGCAGTCAGCTTGCGGTGGGAAAAATTTTTCGCCACACCCTTTGCATTGCGTCATGTAGATTTTACCTTCTTTTAATCCTTCAAAGAACTTTTGAACCTTAGCAACTCCAAACTGGAATCTTAAGGGAAGTTCGCGCATGCTAATGTAAAGCGGCGTCTTTGTTTTCGCATCTTCAATTATAGGCAAACCTTTTTCTGAAATAACCTTTTTAACATTTTCAACCATTTCAGACATACAATCCCTCCCTTATGCTCCGGGTTTTTCCAGCGACAGCACGGTCACGTAAGCGTAATGGCCGGTTCCGCCTATGTTGTGAGCTAAGGCTTTTCCATTCTTTATCGTTGCTTGTGCTTTTGGACTTGCAATTTTGCCATATTCTTGGCGAAGCTGTTTGGTTAAGCTGTAAATCATGGAGGTTCCTGTTGCGCCTATTGGATGTCCCTTTGCTTTTAAGCCTCCATCTATATTCACTGGTATGAGCCCGCCATTGTAGGTTTGTTTTTCTCTTACAAGCTTTACACCTTCTCCTCTTTTGCAAAAGCCAAGGTCTTCATAAGCCATTAGTTCAGCAATTGTGAAGCAGTCGTGAACGCATGCCACATCAAAGTGTTTAGCAGCTTCATTATAGTCTATTCCAGCCTTTTTGTAGGCTTGTTTCGCGGCTTCGATGGCTGATTCTAGACCAGAATATTCAAGTTTTGTGAACATATCCCTCTTACTTAGGTTTATCGTCCCAGTTGCCACACCTAAGCCGTTTATCCACACTGGCGTGTCCGTGATTTTTTTCGCGAAATCTTCACTTGCCAATATTATTGCGGCTGAGCCGTCGGTTAAGGGACAACAGTCAAAAAGCTTTAGGGGCCAAGCTATGTATCTTGACTGCTTAACCATGTCAACAGTTATTTCTTGCCTGAACTGAGCTTTTGGATTCATAGAGGCATAATGGTGGTTTTTTACAGCTATTTCCGCTAGGTCTTCTTCTTTTAAACCGTGTTTCCACATATAGCCCGTTGCATGCATCGCATAATATCCGGGAAATGTCATACCAAAGTTTTCGAATTCCCAGAAGTAGTTCCCAGCTCTTCCAATCAATTCTATCTGAACAGGCGATGGGGATTCATGCATTTTTTCTACGCCTAGGGCGAGAGCTATATTGACGTAGCCGCTTGCCACTAGATTGTAGGCAACTGTCACCGCAGCGCTTCCTGTTGCACAAGCAGCCTCAACTCTCATGCTTCCTTTTGGAAGTGTGCCACAGTATTCAGAGCAGACTGCGGCTGGCAAAGCTTCGGCACTCCATCCGCCAGCGCAACCTACAACGTGAAATTCTATATCCTTAGGCGTTAGATTTGCGTCTTTTAGGGCTTCACTGACTGATTCCCAAGCGAGTTCATCCATTCTCACGTCATACCTGTTTCCGAATTTGCTGTGGCCTACTCCAACTATTGCTACATTACGCAAATTTTACACCTCAACCGAACCAGTAACCGTTTTTGATTAAAAGCCTTTTGATGGCTTCATCCTCTTTGTTCCGTTATTCTTATCTGCTTTGCATGGAACAGAAGTTTGGTTGGTTAATATTAGAGTTTCGGGAGATTATGTGCGCGAGTGGCGAAGTATTTGGTTGGCATTGGAAAGCGGTGGTGGTTTCTAATTGTTTGGAGTGTGATTGGTGTTTTGGTATAGAAGAATGTTAAATAAAGCTTAAATATGAATCTGGAGTGTATGTTTCTGGAGGAAGGATGAGAAAAATGAATAGGAAAATAGCTTTGATTCTGATTCCAATGCTTTTAGCGTCGACAGCGGTTCTCGGTGTGCGTTTCGCTTCCGCGACGGCGACTTTGAAGGTTGGAGTTATTGGCCCCTATGGTCTCGCGCAGTGGCATAAAGAACAGGGTGGGATGGAAGGTGGTGCTGAGCTTGCTGCCATGGATATCAACGGAGCGGGCGGCATAAACATAGGGGGCACGAGTTATACGATACAAATTGTAAAAGCAAACGAATGGGCATATGACCCAAGTACTGGAACTTATGACGCCACAAAAGCAAAGCAGGAAATTGACCGACTAATTTATACAGAAAACTGCAAGTTTGTTATTGGCGGCTTCAGAACAGAAGTCACTGACCCAATTATTGAGGAAGTAATGGATTACAATGCCGCCCATCCAGGTCAGGAAGTAATCTTCTTCATAAATGGTGCGTCCACAGACTGGTTGTGCCGTGACTTCAGCGATCCAGCGAATGCCACGCGATACAAGTGGCTCTTCAGAGTAAACCCAATAAACTCAACGATGCTGTTCAAAAACGTACTGGGCTACGTAATGGGGTATTTGTTACCACAAAAGTTGGCAAAAATGTATGGCGGAGTTGTCAAGTACGGTTATTTGGTTGAAGATCTCGAATGGACCCAGGGTATTGCAACGTATTTGGAATATTATGGTCTGGGACCCAACGCAACATTTGCTTATGGTGCAAAAACACCTCCAGGTACGACCAGCTTTGCTTCATACTTAAGCGCTGCGCAAGCCGCCGGAGTACGTTTGCTCATAACCTCATACACTTTGCCAGACGCCGCATATCTAATTAGCGCTTGGGGTTCGGGACAATACAACATGTTGCCTGTCGGAATTAACGTATGGGGACAACAAGGAAGTTACCCAACACAAACTGGCGGCTACTGCAATTACGAAGTTGAAATGGAATTCATGGGAACAAGAACTCCGACAACCCCGCAAGCTGTAACCTTCTGGGACAACTTCATAGGCAACTTCAGTTCATGGCCACTCTACACCGCTTGGGGCGCCTACAACGGTTTCATTATACTAAAAAATGCACTAGAAGGAGTGGGCAGCCTAAACGCAGCTGACATAGTCACTTACCTTGAAACTCACGAGTCAGTTCTCCTCAACGGAAAAGGCAAATTCACAGAAAACCACGACGTCTACACTGTATCCTACGGACCATTATGGCCTGACGGTTACACAAGAGCTATGATGGTACAATGGATAAACACTGGTAAACCATCCAATTCTGCACCGTACACCCACGGATTCGTAAAGAATGTTGTCTCGCCAATAGACAAACTGTATTCTAAGAAGACAAAGATACCGCCGTGGATGTACCCGCTGTCAGATTGGGACATAAACTTCGACGGCGTAATTGACGTACGGGATATATCCACAGGAGGCAGAGCCTTCGGTTCTGTTCCAGGAACCTCAAGGTGGAACATAGAAGCAGACATAAACCTCGACGATGTAATTGACATACGAGACATTTCAGCCATAGGCAGAAACTTCGGAAAAAGCGCTACTACATGGCCACTGCCGTAGTAATACGGCATGACAGAGCAATTCCTTTCCCCTTTTTTGTATTAATGAATAAAACTTGAAGAAAAATTTATTAATTACGTGCTTTCATCTCTTTGAGAGCACCAAAGCGGGGAAAGGGATGTTAGAGCAAACAATCATCTTCGGCACAATTTCAGGTCTTATTTACGCCCTTATTGCATTAGGCTTCAGTTTAATCTATGGAATTTCAGGCATGATAAATTTAACACATGGCGCCTTTTTTGTTGTAGGCGCTTACATCTTCAGCGTTCTTGCAAGTTTTCTGCTACAATATGTTTCTCTAGATCTTTATCTAGTATTAGCTTTAGCCATAATTTTATCATTTGCATTTACCGGAATAATTGGAAGCTTCTTCTATAGGTTGACTTTTCACCAGATATTAGGAGACGAGGTTGGGATGCTAATTGCCTCTATCTGCGGATGCTTAATATTCCAACAATTAATATACATAATCATGGGAAATGCACCTGCCCTTGGATTCAACGTTCCCACAATCATACGGGGAGTCACATCCATAGGACCAACAACTGTGCCAACCGGGCAGATTCTCGCTGCTGCGATCTCCTTTTTAGCCTTTGCAATTCTCTCACTCATTCTTGCCAAAACGAAAATCGGGAGAGCTATGAAGGCTCTTTCGCAAGACCTTGAAGCCGCTATGCTTATGGGAGTCAGCATAGAAAAGCTCTACATGCTCACAACCGCAGTTTCTGCTGGTTTCTCATCTCTCGGCGGTATCCTATACACATCCACGATAACTAACAGTGTATCAACTTACATGTGGCTGACAAGCTTAGCCATCTCTTTTACCGTGGTTCTGCTCGGTGGACTTGGAAGCATCAAAGGCACCCTTCTAGGCGGCTTGATATTCGGTTATGCCGAACAAGCGGTTATCGCCACTATCCCGCGTGCAGGAGTGATATTGCAATCATTCCCGTTCATTGTTATAATTCTGGTTCTCATAATTAGACCGAAGGGACTTTTTGGAAAACGCATTGAAATGGAGTGATGCACTATGCCGTCTAACATAGCCACTAAATACTTCCGAAAAGCATACACAAATTTTGCTACACACATCTATGATAAACCACCAAGAATGCTGGCGTTCCTAATCTTAGTAATTTTTGCCGCATTACCCTTCTCAGGTATAAACTTACTAAAATTAGACATATTGACAGCCACGAATGTGATAGCAATACTTGCAGTAAGCTGGGACTTACTTGTAGGACGAA
>JAVZNC010000017.1:0-7581 GCA_038882955.1 Bathyarchaeia archaeon | reverse complement strand
TTGGAACTGTGCCATAATTTCGAAGAACTGTAGAAGATTAAAAGTCTCAGAAACTCTAGTTCAAAGCGTTGGCTGAATAGAAGCCAAGGTGGTGGACCGGGGGGGATTTGAACCCCCGACCTCCTGAGTGCAAGTCAGGCGTTCGTACCAAACTGAACTACCGGCCCAAGGCTTTTCTTGATATTTTGGTGGCTCTGTTGGCTTTAAGGTTTTATGTATCACTGTTGTTACTATCACAGTCCTAAATTGAGGCGGCGAAACGGTGACGAAGGCTGACGATGCCGAAGCTTTGACGTCTGCTGGTTTAAGGGATGTATTTTTTAATTTAAGCCTTTTTCAGTTTCTAACTTTCGTTAGGAGGGGCATATTCTACACTTTCATGATAAACTATCTTTACATGTTGATGGGAAACGTTACATCAACAGCGGCTCTTGGAACACTTAACATGCTTGCTTCGGCTTTGGGTCAAAATCTGCTTTGGGGCAAGATAAGCGACCGCTACAAGGTAAGAGCAACGCTTATAATAGCAGGCGAAACCATAGCAGGATTCACCTACATGGCGGTCTTTCTGATTCACAGATCTTTTCTTGATGTTGAAAACAATTTCGCTGCCGGCTTAACAATAATTTTCGGCTTATCTATACTGGAGTTCTTTTGGTCCATGTCGGATGTTGGATGGGCAGCGCTGCTAACGGATGTCACAACTCCAACAACACGGGGAAAGGTTACCGGAACATTAAATTTCATCGCTTCGCTTGGCAGAATGGTAGGCATATTATGTGCTGGATACTTGTACTTTGACGGGGAAGGCTTCAAAAGTGGAATAATCTTTTACATAGTAACCATTTTGCTTTTTATCGGAACAATAACAATGGCTTTAGTTTCAAGGCGTGAAAGAACAAAAACCAAAACCAAAAACACCCTAGTGATCGACAAACAAGAGGAAAACGGGAATAAACTTTACATAGAAAACGAGAAAACCTACAACTGGTTTCTGGTAGCCCTCACAATAATAGTTTTAGGAGCAGCTTCAATAAATCAGATTTTCCTCCTGTTCCTAGAACTTCCAGAAGGGTTAGGTGCAGAAAGCTATGAAATGAGCATGATACTTGCCTCTTGGACTGTTGGCGGGATGATTGCAAGCATAGCTTCTGGATGGCTTGCCAACAAGATTGGAAAAAGTAAAGTGATACTGTTGGGGTTGATTTTAGCGATTTTTACGCCGCCGTCTTATGCCTTTGCCAAAGATGTCCCCTTAATGGCGTTAGTTTACGGATTCAATGGAGCATCATTCTGGATTATTCAAACAGTTGGTTTCGCCCTCGCTGGAGACCTAATTCAAGAACACAAAAGAGGACGCCTACTGAGCCGGTATAACACAGTTATGGCATTAAGCTGGGGACCAGCAGGAATGCTTATCGGCGGACCATTCGCAGATTTTCAAATTAATGTCCTCGGATTGCCAAAACAAATAGCATGTGTTAACGCTTTCTATCTTTCTTCAATTATAGTAGCGTTGGGCACATTACTTTTTACTGTGAAAATAGCATTTAAATCCTAAACGCACTACATTTCTACCAACAAAAACTTAGGTGGGAGAAGCACATTTGGAGCTTAAAACCGTTAAAATTGACGTGCCAAAAGACAGTAACATGATTTTGGGAATGGCGCATTTCATTAAGACTGTTGAAGACCTTTATGAAGCCTTGGTTAACGCTGTTCCAAACATAAAGTTTGGCATTGGGTTCTGCGAAAGCTCTGGTCCATGCTTGGTTAGGCATGAGGGAAACGATGAAGCGTTGAGGCGTCTGGCGGCTGAAAAAGCCTTTGAACTCGCATGCGGTCACAGCTTCATAATTTTCATAAAAAACGCTTATCCAATAAACGTTTTAGACAAGATTAAGAAAGTGCCTGAAGTCTGCACGGTTTACGCCGCAACAGCAAATCCTTTGGAAGTTGTTATTGCAGAAACGGAGCAGGGCAGAGGCATAATAGGCGTCATCGACGGCTCAAAAAGTAGAGGCATAGAGAAAGAAGAGGATATTAAGGAGAGAAAGGAGTTTCTGCGGAAAATAGGATATAAGCTTGGTTAAGACTAGAAAAACATAAGCAGGGTGAAGCCGCTCTTAATGGGCGTGCTCCGAACGTCAGCAGCCTAGACGCTGCTCAGGTACTGTATTTTCTTTTATCGGTTTAAGGCAATTTCTCGCTCAAACTCGAAGGGAATCCTTTCTCTCATTTTTTCAGCGGCGTAAGAAACTAGCTGCCTAAACTGTCTTTCAGTCAAGACATTCCTCGCCCTCGAAAGAATTTCAAGGCATATTTCTTTAAAAACAAGGTCGGCGCAGCCAATTTTTGCGTCGTCAATTAATTCTTTGCAAGCTTGAAGGATTTGCTCGTTCATGCAACTTCACCCTGCAACTAAGAGCTTAACTTAAAAACATTAAAACTCTTATGAATTCAAAAACTGAATTGCAAATCTGCATTCCCAATAAATAAAGGCATGGAGGATGCAAAAACTATTTAGTGTCGTTTGCCGTCTTCAACCATGCAAGGCATTAAACGCTAGTTCTGGTGTCGTCATGAGTAAAGAAGAGGAGAATGTTAAGGCGATTGAGGAAAGAAGGAAACAGATGTTTGAGGAATCCGAGAAGCTGAAGGCTAGAATGGGAAAAATCAAACATAAAGTAGCGGTTATAAGTGGCAAGGGCGGTGTTGGAAAAAGCACAATAACCGCAAACCTCGCCATAGCCTTCGCCATGCACGGACACACAAACAGTATAGGAGTTTTAGACGCAGACATCCACGGACCAAGCATACCAAAAATATTGGGATTAACAGGTCAAAGACTTCAAATTGGGCCGCCCGGCGTTTTTCCCGTTTTTGGGTCGCTTGGAATCAAAGTTGTTTCCATGGATTTTTTGTTGCCAGATGAAGATGCGCCTGTTATTTGGCGTGGACCATTAAAAATGACGGCTATACGCCAGTTTCTTTCAGACATTGTCTGGGGAGAACTAGACATACTGCTAATTGATTTGCCTCCTGGAACTGGAGACGAACCCCTCAGCATTGCTCAGTTATTGCCAGACATGGATGGCGTGATAATTGTTACGATTCCGTCTGAGGTTTCGCAGGTTGTCGTGAAGAAGGCTGTAACTTTCGCAAGGAGGCTTGGGATGCCAATTATTGGTGTTGTGGAAAACATGAGCGGTTTCGTCTGCCCCAACTGCGGAGCAAAAATTGACATATTCCAGTCTGGAGGCGGAAAGCGCATGGCTGACGAGTTGGGCATTCCGCTTCTTGGTAGCATACCGCTAGACCAGAAAATAAGCCAAGCCTCAGACAAGGGTTTGCCCTTCATAGTTGAGGACCCAAAGTCTCCTGCTTCGAAGGCTTTTATGGAAATTGCTGAAAAAGTTGAGGCTTACTTGAAGGGGCGGGGAGATAAGAGGCATGGGCGCAAACGGTAGGCTTCGTTTTATAGGGGTTGTCGAAAAGGCAGGAGAGCAAGAGGCTAGAGTGCGCATCTTTCCAGAATACTGTTCTGGTTTGAAAGGCATAGAAGATTTTTCGCATCTAATCGTTCTTTACTGGATTCATTTGCGGGATAATGAGGGGGAAAGGCGAACTTTGCTTGTTTTTCCTAGAAGGCATAAGGTGAACGTGGAAGTAGGCGTCTTTGCATGTAGAAGCCCATCCCGCCCGAACCCCATAGGCTTATGTGTAACAAGGCTACTGAAAGTTGAAGGATGCACTTTGACTGTTAGCGGGCTTGACGCTTTAGAAGGCTCACCGATAATTGACATTAAACCCTACATTCCAGCGCATGATTCTGTTCCAGACGCGCGTGTTCCAGAATGGAGCAGGTCTACGGAAAACTAGGGGTTTTCTGAAAAGGTTTAAATGAAAATGAAAAGTAATTAGCTCCTATGCCAGAGTTTACGTTTGAAGGAAGCGCCAAGTGGAAAGGCGAAACAGAGTCGGATTTGACGGTTAAGGGTAAGCATATCGCAACTGTTAGTCCCCCGCCAGAGTTTGGTGGAAAGAAAGGCTATATTGTTCCAGAAGAGGTTTTCGCCGCGTCTTTGGCTTCATGCATGAACACGCTGTTCATTTTGATTGCCAAAAACTCCAACTTAGCCCTCAAGAATGCTGAGACAAAGGCTGTTGTGAAGATGAATGTTGAGGGTTTGGAGAAGCTGATTTTCACCAAAATACATTTTGCCATAGCGGTTGGGTTGGATAAGGATAATGAGTGGGAGCGGAAGAAGGCGAATCGCTGTTTTGAAATGGCGCAGAAAATCTGTCCATTGAGACAGTCGTGGGGAGAAGCAGTCAAAATAAGCTTTGAATTGAAGTTTCAATGAAGGGCAGAACCAGCCTAAAGTATATGGGCGTGTATTTATACAGATTCATAAAGCATATAAGATATGTCGCGAGATATACTAGTTATGCAGAAGGAAAAAGAGAAAAAACTCGAAGAAATCATCAAAAAAGACGAAGAAACAACCAAAAGAACCACAATAATCCTTGAAAAAGAAGAAAGAGAGTTCATCGACTCCCTAATCCGCGAAGGAAAGGAGCCAGGCATTAAGCCTCTAATCTCTAAAATGCTTGACGTTTACAGAAGCATGATGATTTATGATTGGCGCTTTCCGGGGGAATATTATTGCGGCATAAGCCGCATAGCCTTCCTAAACATAGAAATAATCAACATTTTACTCCAAAACATTCCAAAAGAGAAATGGCGCGAAATTGGGAGAAAAATGGGTGAAGCCCTAAAAGTTTCTATGGAAGCCACACTTGACATAAAAACTGAAAATCGCGAAAACTGGCAGGATGTTTTTAAGCGTTTGAGAGTGCAAGGTTTCGGCGACTTCTACCTAAAAGACAAATACATACTGCTAAAAGCGCCTTTCATTGGTGAAACTGAAGTTTGGGCGGGGCTTTTAGAGGGACTTCTTGGAAAGGAGTTGGATGTGAAAACTTCTACGCCTCCATTCGTTTTCGAAATTAAGGAAAAGTAACACAGACTAAACTTTAATGTTTTAACGTTAAAATAGTGCTGAACATTGCTTTTAATAGTGGAGGCTTCCGCATAAAGGGAGTAGGAACAAAATTGAGTGAAGCCATGCTTTACGAAAAACTCGAAAACAAAAAGGTTAGATGTAACCTTTGTGGAAGAAGATGCGTCATAAACGATGGCGGAACGGGCTTCTGCCTAGTTAGAAAAAACGAGGGAGGCACACTTTTTTCGCTTGTTTACGCCAAAGCCATCTCCGCCTGCGTAGACCCGATAACGAAAAAGCCGCTTTCACATTTCCATCCTGGAGCACTTGTCATGTCAATTGCCACAGTTGGCTGCAACTTTCGCTGTCGCTTTTGCGATAACTGGATGATAAGCCAAGAGAAAGAGATTGCAGGCAAGCATTTTCCGCCTGAAGAGGTTGTGAAGGCAACGAGAGATAATGGTTGTCAAGGCATAAGCTACACTTACACTGAACCAACGATTTTTATGGAGTATGCTTATGACACGGCTAAACTTGCCCATCAAGTTGGGTTTTTCAACACTTTTGTAACGAACGGCTATATGACGCCGGAAGCAGTTAAAACCATAGCGCCTTTTTTGGATGCAGCAACAGTGGATTTTAAAGGCGGCGGAGACCCCGAATTTTACAAGAGTTTTTCTTCTGTTCCTTCTGTTGAGCCAATTTACGAGGCTTTGAAGGAAATGAAAAGGAATGACATTCACATTGAAATCACGAATCTGGTCATTCCGAAAATAGGGGATTCGCTTGAAAGAATAGGGGAACTTGCAGCATGGATAAGAGATTCGTTGGGAAGGGACACGCCCTTCCACCTTTTACGGTTTCACCCAGACTACAAGCTGACGACGATACCTTCCACTCCAATTGAAACTTTGGAAAAGGCTTGCTTAGCCGCAAAGAACGCGGGATTAAATTATGTGTATATTGGGAATGTGCCTGGACATCCCTATGAAAATACCTATTGCCCCAACTGTAATGAACTGGTTATTAAACGGTACAGTTTTGAAATAGTAAGGTGGAATTTGACGAAGGACATGCGCTGTCCAGTCTGTGGACATGAGATTCCAATTAAGGGCAAACTACACGCAAGCGGATACTCCTATCCCTATGCTCTATTCTAGCAGTTGCAATTGGCTAATCTAACAAAAATTTCTAGAGGGGCTAGCCAATTTAGGATAAAATAGCAAGACAAAATTGACTGTGAAAAACTAGAGGGGGAGGTCTGCTATTGGCTTGAAAACACACCAAAACAATGAAAAATTTCAAGCTATACTTTTATTTCGACGTTTCCACGCATACTAATTAGAAGAGTTATGTGGAGACTCCTCCGTTCAGACGCTCTAGCGGTGTTAAACGACAAAATGGCGCAGAAAAGCCTAGGCAGATATTTCGCTGTCATGAAAGACGAACGATTAGCCAAGTTCAAAATAGCCAAAGCAATTCCGGCAGAATTCAGCGAAAAAGACACAACAGAAGAACTTTGGCGAAAACATGCAGACCTTACAAAGGAATTTTATAGTGTAGAAAGAGAGGTTGACACTGGAAAAAGGGAGTTACCAAAAGAAAACCCGGAAAAATCTTATCTTGACTTAAAAATCGAAATTGCAAACAGAATCCTCTCCAACTGCCACTTCTGCACCCGCAGATGCAGCGTCAACAGACTAGAAGGCAAATTGGGCTATTGTAAATGCGGTTTAGATATAACTGTTTCAAGTATCTTCGAACACATGGGCGAAGAACCAGAGCTCGTGCCTTCAGGAACAATTTTCACAATGGGATGCACAATGCGCTGCCGCCATTGCCAAAACTGGACAATCTCCCAATGGACAGAAAACGGAATAATCTACACACCAAAAGAACTAGCAAAAGAAGTTGAAACGCTACGCCAAAACGGATGCAGAAACGCTAACCTCGTAGGCGGAGAACCAACACCATGGCTTCAACAATGGCTAAAAACCTTCAAACATGTAAACACAAACATCCCTATAGTCTGGAACTCAAACACCTACTACAGCCCAGAAACAGCACAGCTACTAGCAGGATTCGCCGATGTCTACCTATTAGACTTCAAGTATGGACCAGGTGAATGCGCCGAAAAAATTTCCGACGCCCCGAATTATTGGCAAGTTTGCACTCGTAACCATCTAACGGCGAAAAAATACGGCGAACTAATAATACGCGTGCTTGTCTTGCCAAACCATTTGGAATGCTGCACAAAGCCGATACTGAATTGGATAGCCGAAAACCTCGGCGCAGAAACAAGAGTCAACGTCATGTTCCAGTACAGACCAGAATGGCGAGCTTATGAAATTCCGGAACTGCGCCGAAGACTCACTAAAGAAGAGATGGAGAAAGCACTGCATTTTGCTAAGGAAGCGAAACTTGTAAACTTTATCACATAAGAAGTATAGCGCCAAAATTCTTCCGAAACGTATATTATGCCTGTTGTTTTAAAGGGTGCTCTTCACGGCTGAAAAAAGGAGATGAAAAAGACGCCAAAAACAGTCCTCGATGATGATGACTTAATTATCCG
>JAVZNC010000016.1:0-8276 GCA_038882955.1 Bathyarchaeia archaeon | reverse complement strand
AGGCTTTGTTATAACCATAGCCTTTTTGGGTCCCGGAATTTCTGCGGTTTGCCAAGGTTCAGCAGCCATACGCGCTCACCCCTTCTTCTTCCTAATTAATCGCGGCAAAAGTGTCGGGTCTGGAATGACCGTTTCTTTCCACCCCTTCTCTTCGAGAATCCTTATTATTTCATCTTTCATGGTTACTGGTATGTCCGCTATTGCCCTAACGAATAGGTGAATGTCTTCTGGCATTGTTCCATATAGTCGCTTGTGCAAGTCTATGTAATGCGTAAGTTTTATGGCTCTTCCCTTCGTCGTGTCGTTGGGACGCATGCAAAGTTTAGCTATTGTGACTATGGCTTCTTCCTTTGTTTCAGCCGCGTAGAATAGGTGTTCTGGCGCTGGTCCAACATACACTTTCTCGCCTGTTCGCGCATCGTAAACATACCAGTCTTCTTCACGGTCAGCCCTTCCTAAAAGCATGCGCCTGTACTTTGTTCCGTGCGGACCAACAACAACAGGTACGCCTAAACGCCAGAAACCGCTTGCTATTGAGGCGGCTTTTTGGGAGTAAGCGCCCCATGCAACGCCAACAGCGCCCACGCGGTTAAGTATGTAGTCGGCTATTTCCTCGTAGTTGGCGCGTAAATTCCTCTTTGCGAATATGTTTGCGATTTTTATGGCTGCCCCCGCAATGTGCGCGTTTGAAACGCATGAGCCCACATTAACCAGACCTCCAGCCGCAAACTCGCCAGTGAACACTTCATAGGGCGTTTTTCCCTCCTCGTCCTTATACATTCCCGCCGACATTGCGGCGCAGCCAGAAGTTACGACTATGTAGCGCCTATTTGCGAATTCTCGACATATTTCGGCAACCTCTAACCCGCCTTTGGGATAGTTGGCGCATCCAACAACGGCGATTACGCCTGGGATTTCGCCGAGAACTATTGGGCTGCCGACGTTCCGTATTTCCACGTCTTGGATTGCGCCTCTACCAGCCCTCACCTTGTAGGTTTCCTCCTTCAGTTTCTTATCCCCAGCCTTAACGATGAAGCTGTGAATTGGTAAATCGACCGGGCAAGCGTGTTCACATCTTCCACAACCAACACAAAAATCATACAATTCCGCAAGTTCGGCTAGGCTTCCCTGCGCTGCTGCCTTCATAGCTTTTGAAATTTCAAGGTCTTGTGGACAAGCCCTTCTGCAATCGTTGCATTGCCTACACTCTTTTGCCCTTCGCAAGATTTCGTCGACTTCTGGTATGACCTTGAACTTCTTCCGTAACGGAGCAACTCTTAAGGCGACTTTGACGGCTACCTCGCCAACCTTCTCTGGGTCAAGGATTAAAGCGCCCGGGGTTTTTCCGCTTACAAGTTCTTCAACAATTTGGTCTGCTGGGTCGTTTGTGCGATTAGGCAAACCCATACAATTCTTCTCTGAAGCGACGATAACTGGAGCCTTGATCCTTTGAGCCTCGTAGAAAGAGTCGATCCTTATGCACTGCTCATCAAGCACAACAACATCTGGAACGCCGCTTCTTATAAATCGCAGCTGCCACGATATTGGACCAACTATTTTTCCACGCTTATAATACCGCGTTGTGTCGTGGGCTGTGCAGCACAACCCGCAAACTTCAATTTCCCCGTCAAACCCATTATCCTTAATATAATCAATTATTCCAACAGACGGAACAACATTATGTCCAATGCACAATATAACAGGCTTTTCGATGTTTATTGTTCCAAAACCCAAATCCACAAGCGGCGCATCTGGGTCAGCCTTCGGAAAACCGTAAGCAGCTATCTGGGCTATGTCTGCAACCTCCATCCCAACGTGGTCAACCATTCCAGCATGGAAAACCTTCGACTCAAAGTCCAGATTGTATCCTTCCTGTCCAGTGTGAGTGACAGAGAGCAAGTGAGTAATCTGCGTTTCAACGTAATCCAAAACCTCTTCCAAATCGCCTAGTGTTTCGGGTTTTATTCCGCAGACAAGCCTCATCACTGGAGCTTCAACCTGAACGTTTAATCCGCCAACATCCAATGGGTAATTGCGCCCATACTTTTCAATTAAATGTTCAACAAGGTGGCGCGCATGTCCAGTATGTGTAGCCGCGCCAATACAACACGCCAAAAGCACAATGCGCGATTGTTGTCCGGCCATGTCTATACCACATGCCCCACGCTTGTTTCCAGTTAGGTCGCACTTGCCAAACGTGCATAAACAGCAGAGGTCACAAAAGGGCATGTAAAACGGCTTGTAGCGCTGAAGAAGCTTCATGTCCCACTCTCTTAAAGCTGTAAGCGAAGGAAAAGGCGTAGGCCCCATCGGCTCAGCCCATCTTTCTTCAAGGAGTTTGCCTATAGAGATTTCAAGGTTTTTTATTGTGCCAACATCAGTCTTCAGCTCGCTAACCTTCATGCGTATGCCTTTTCTGTTCAAGCCCCATCAACCCAAAAAGGTTCAGAAAGTGTAATTTCGTGATGTATTATTTTAAGCTTTTCTAGAATAATTTTACATCAGATTTATGTTAAACATGATTGAAGGACTAAGGCTGTCTTACATATCCCGCTTTTTCCATTAGGCGCCTGACAGAAACGTATGCTGGAGAATCATGCGGCAGACCCAGGAGAGAACTTCCAGACAAGACGTATTCCTCAAGCATTTCATCGTACGCAATTTTTCCGAGGTAATCGAACCTTAAGGTTCCCAAATCAAGTTTTTCTGGAACTCTAAAGCCTCCAACAACATAGAAGTTTTTAAACTCTATTTTGACCTCTTTCGCAATTCGATATGCACGTTCAATGTGAAGAAACGCCTTTTTAGACGGGTCGATTATATCAAAAATATCATCAACCTTCGAAGTTATCCTCCTATTTAAGTGCTCAAGCCCAGCTGGAGAATCGATGAGCACATACCTATAATTTTTTGTCAACGATTCTAAAGCGCCCTTCAACGCCGCGTTTGGTAAGCAGTAGCATCCTTCAACCCACTTTGTTCCAAGCGCTATGAAATCGAAAAATTTCCCCTCATGCATACCATAAGCCCAAATCTTGTTTTCTACTCTCTGGGTTGGCGGAACACCAACAGTCGTGCCTCCCTCTTCGAGGAAAGTTTCAATGAGAAGCTCTGAAATCGTCTTTTTTCCTTTCTCCTTCAAGTCTACGCCAACCATCTCGCCTAGGTTCTGGTCTGGATCAGCATCAACGAGCAGTAGCGGAGTTTCACCAACATCAATAAAATATTTTGTCATCAGCGCTACAAAACTCGTTTTGCCCGTTCCTCCGCGTCCAATTGTAACAAGAGTTTTCAATATTCACCCTCCAACGAGCCTTTCACATAAACTTTGTATTGCATATAAAGCCGCTGAATCCTTATTTTTTAGTGGAGTTTCACCGCGCATCTCAGCCTCAACCACATTTGAATCAAAAGGCACGATGCCCAAAATTTTTAGGTTATTTTCTTCAGCAAACTTTTCAATTACACGTTTTTGCCTTTCACTTTCAACTTTGTTTCCAACAAGTAATATTTGTTTTATACGCGCTTGCGATGCTAATTCGCTGATGCGCTTCGCCGTTTCGAGAGCCTTCAAATTTGCCTCAGCAACAATCAGCATGGCATCCACGTGTTGGGCTGTCCCCCTTCCCATGTGCTCAACACCAGCCTCCATATCCAAAACCACGGCTTCACCGCGTTCAACAACCAAATGACGGAGCAAGGCGCGAATAACAGCGTTTGCTGGGCATGTGCATCCAGAACCCAATGATTTAACGGTGCCCATGATAACCAGTTTTATGCCGAATGGAGTATCAACCGCATAGTCACGGATTATGTCGTCGACGCTGAATGATAGGCGGAAGACACCAGCATATCCTGTGCTCGTTTTTGACTCGATTAGTTTTCTGTTTTCAGATATCGGCAATATTTTTCTAGCCTCCTCTTTAGATAGCCCTAAAGTTAACGCTAGGTTTGGCGAAGGGTCAGCGTCGATAGCTATTGTCTTTAGTCCTTTGTTCGCGAAGCAGAAGGCTAAGCCTCCAGCAATAAATGTCTTTCCAACTCCGCCCTTGCCAGAAACGGCAACCTTCACTTTATGATTCCTCTTCTTTGGCTAATGCTTGCATACTTATTTGCATTTCTAAGTTCGCATTTCAGTTACAACAGGGCATTTCTAGCAAGCTCAGCTCCCAAAACCATGTTTTTGAGTTTTGCAAAGCTTGTTTCCCATGTTCTTGTTCTTAAACCACAGTCAGTACTCACGTAAATTCTGCTCGGGTCGCCAACAACATTTACTGCGTGAAGTATCCTATCTCTTATGAGCTCCGGTGTTTCAACGAAGTCTGTGTGTACGTCCACCACGCCCAACCCATATTTCCCACGGAAACCGTATTCCTCAAAAAATTTCAGCTCCTTATAGCCTATTCGCGTTTCTCCTATCCCCGCTTGTCTGCTGTCTCTGTTGGCGAATTCAAGTGCAAGTTGACTGCAATTTCGCAGCTGACTAGCATATTTCGCCAATACCTTATAATTGCTGTAGCAGTTGTGAAGGCTAAAAGTGCAATTAAAACCCTTAACGGTTTCGTTAAAAGCCTCCACAAAAAGCTCCATCTCTTCAGCGGAGGGATTTGTCGTTGCCGCCGGTTCGTCTATTTGGATCCACTTCGCTCCAGCCTCTATTAAGCGTCCTATTTCAGGCCTGATAACCTCCTTTATTAGGTCGAAGAGAAAATCCTTTCTCGCCGCGGCTTTCCTTTGTTTTAAATCCTTTATTTCGCCTCCAGCCTTTCGTTCATAATATTCATTAAACGTCCAGTCAACAAGTGTGTATGGTCCAGTAAAGGGCACTTTCACCATTCTATCGGTATTTTCTTTCACAAAAATGAACTCTTCAACATAGAATGGTTTCGCATACTTTGGCTTGCCTATGCATGCAGCTTTGTTGAAGTATCTATAGTCGAAGGATCTCACGTAACCCAAAAACTCGAATCCCTCCACATTTCTTATGACATGCTCGTACATCTCCGAACGCCATTGCTCCCCATCAAAAACCACATCAAGCCCTGCGCATTCAAAAAAGCGGATGGCAAATTTCGCTGACCATCGAAGCAGAGCCTTTTTATCCGCTGAGGTTCGCACTCTGTTCGTCAAAACCCTAACTAGTTCCTCAAGGTTTTCTATGCCGAGCTTATGTCCCCAGGTTGTTGCCTCTGCTATCTCCCCTTTTGAAAGGGGTTCGCCCCTGTAGCCCTTAACTCTCCATGCTGGTTTGGCGAGGCTTCCTATCTCTTGTGTTGGAAAAATTTTTTTCATTTTAGCTCAACCCGCTTGGAGGCGTTTAGCCACATTAGCCATAACCCTCATTTTCTCTTCAGCTCTTTCCCATGGTAGAAACTCCAAATCGCAGTTTGGACAAATAAAAACGTCACGTACCTTTGACGGATAAATTGCTTCTATCAACTCCCTGGCAACCATTGCGAGCTCTCTTTCGTCTTCCACCAGTGAACTGCGCGCATCTATAATTCCCAAAGCCACACCTTTATCAATGAAGGGATATTCCTTCAGCTTTTCCAAACTTACCTCGTACATGTCTATGCCCAAATCATCAACTGGAAAGTCCAAGGCTTCGGGCAAAATTTGGGTGAAATCTCCAAAAAATGTTTGCAAACATACTCTCGCCGTTACACCTTTTACAGCCAATTCTAACGCATTGCTAACATCAACAAGTATATCCTTTGAAATTGGTTCTTTGAGGGGGTTGTAAACAAGCGCGGGGTCGCTTAATTGTATGTATTTGAAACCGTTTTCAGCGAGACTTCTGATTTCATCTCGTAAAATTTCGGCATATCTAAACATCAATTCTGTTGCGCCTTTGTAGAAATTGTTTTCAGACAATTTTGTAAGCGTGTAAGGTGCGGGTAAAACGGCTTTCCACGGGACATTCCGCGGCAGACATTTCATATTCACAATTTTTATGATTATATCCCTTTTTCGCTGTAGTTCCCCTGAAACTATGGGTTTTCTATAGAACGTGTTATTATTGAACCATCTTGCAAGAGCACCCAGTTTTACGCCATCCAAGTTCTCAACCATTGGTCTCAGAAGGTCTTGCCACCTAAGCATGCCGTCAGTCACGTAGCTGAGTCCTGCAGAAGTTTGTGCCTTTATAACTTTGGCTGTGGCGTTTTCGTAGGCTCTTTCCAGCTCTTCTTTGCCAACGCGTTTTCTGTCGTAGGCTCTGGTTATTTCGATTAGCTCTTTTGGTCTGGGAAGGATTCCTGTAACATAGCAGCCAAACATTTTGCAACCAGCTTCGCCGCTTTGCGCATTTAAATGCATACAGTGAACAGTAAAATTCTAAATGGAATATTAAACCTTAAAGCTTCTGCCAGTATGAAAAAACTTAATTTATGTTGTAGCCTTTTCTTAAAGGGGGATGATGTCTAAATGAAAATTTTGCATGAGTTTGTTCCAACACGCAAATTCCTTAAACTCGCTGAAGAAGTTAAGGACCTAGTCGACGGATGGAACATAACCGACAGCGCTGCTGGAATGCCTGCGCCAAGCGGCACGGCTGTGGGCTGCGTCCTTAAAGCCAAATACCCAGACAAAATAGTGATACCGATATTTATACTCCATTACAAGGGGCCAGTCGAAGTTGGAGGCTTGGCTTTAGCTGCTGATGCTGTGGCTCTCGATGGACTTGTGCTCACCATGGGGGACATTCCAAAATACGGAGAGCCAATAAAAATGTTGAAGTCCTCCGAAGAGGCGCGGGACTTTCTACGCACGACTATACGTCTAAAAAATGTTAAACTAGGATGCCTACTAACCGCACGCCGAACCGTTGAAGAAACAATCACCCGCGCAAGAGAACCATGGGACTTCGTATTCTTTATGAGACTCGAGGACAAGACTTTTCCAACGTTGGAGCAAGTGGCAAAAGAATGTAAACGCCTAAACAAACCTATATACACGTACTTCCTCGTTGGAACACCCAAAAACGCTGAGATGGTTAAAATGATAGGGTGGCCAATCACAGCGTCCATGGATCGCGTCGAAGATGTTGCGGGCAAACTTGATGGCTTAGTGGATGGCGTAATTGCTACATGCGCTGGAGATTATGAAGGAGACAAAGAACTATTAACAAGACTTCAAAGGTTCAGAAGCTAATAATCCCTACACCTTTTCTTTATACTTCAGAGAGCTATCAGAAAACATTGTAACTTCATATTTCCCGAATTTCGCATTGAAGCTTCTTTATGACCTCCTCAGCCTTCGAAGGTTCAACCTTCAAGGTATAAAGCCTCTTAGGAGTGCGAAGCTTCAATTTAACAACATCACGCAAACGCTTAACAATACAATACTCAGCACGCCCACTAATCTCAACAAACGCCTCAACATCAAAGACTTCCGAAGGCAACTAAACCACCACACACCAATCTGATTAAAACACCGCACTTTTATCCGTTTTGGTGGGGCCGGATAGATGAAAACTTACGTTTAAATTTTACAAATCAAATTATTTTTTGAGTGCTCTGGCTTTGAAGTTTGTTATGGTTATGCCTACTATTTCGTTGTCTGCTATGCGGTAGATTATTCCATCCTCAACTTCAACGCTATCTTGGGCTTGTCTGGGCTTTCCAAAGCTTATATATAGCACATCCGCTTCTTCGTCGTAGTCCAAATCAATTTTTTCTAGGCTTACCGCAACTTTTTCCATACTATTTCGCCTTTAACCCTAGCTACATTAGAAGTGAAGTAGGCGGTTATAATAACCTTTTCTTCGCCTTTTTCACGGTAAATAACAACGAGATACTTCGGTCCAATATGGAGGTTGGCGTCCAATATGGAGGTTGGCGTAAAATTTTAAAGCTTTAAACTCGCCCCTCAACCCTTTAATAATTAAATCAGGATCTTGAACCGCCATAACTATTTCATGCGTGTAACGTGCAACTTCCGGATGCCTACTAACAATATGATTAAGAACCTTTCTGGATATTTTTATGCTCATTGCTTTCATCTCATATGCTAGATTATTTAGGTTGCAATATTTCTAGGCTGCAAGAGGTTATTTGGCTTACGTTATTTTAAAGGGAAATACGAATTAGCATAACTTTTGTAAAATTTAAATGGTCAAACTAATCCCGTCGTCTCGTGTTAGACGACTGACTTGAAAAAGGCAAGTTTATTACTTTGTTTTTGCGAAGCCGTTGCATAAAAATTACTTTGAAATTGCCTAAAAATGTGGGGCCGGATAGACTAAAACTTACATTTAAATTTTACAAAGGTAATGA
>JAVZNC010000015.1:0-8340 GCA_038882955.1 Bathyarchaeia archaeon | reverse complement strand
GATTTAACAGGGGACTTGTCCAGCCGGCTACGGATGCTTTAGGCCCAATAAGCGTCCCCACCACTCGGGGAGCGGGTATTACCGCGGCGGCTGACACCCGACTTGCCCTCCCCTTATTCCCCCAGCTATCTACACTGGGGAAAAGCCGTCCTCAGCGGACGGCACTCGGGATGGCCCCGTCACGCTTTCGCGTATTGCGGAGGTTTCGCGACTGCTGCGCCCCGTAGGGCCTGGACCCTTGTCTCAGTGTCCATCTCCGGGCTCCCGCTCTCACGGCCCGTACCGGTCTTAGGCTTGGTGAGCCGTTACCTCACCAACAACCTGATCGGCCGCGGCCCCATCCTTGGGCAGCGCCTAGAAGCATGGTCTAGACGCCTTTTCGGCGAGGACCCATTCCAGGAATCCTCACCTATCGGGGATTAGCCCCAGTTTCCCGGGGTTGTCCCCGTCCCAAGGGTAGGTTAGCCACGTGTTACTGAGCTGTACGCCGCGTCTCCACCATGGCTTGGAGACGCACGACTAGCATGTCTTAGTCCCATCCCGATAGCAGTGGGGTCCGGCAGGATCAACCGGAGTTAAACGAACTCCTTGCCGTCTGCCGGAGACGCTTATTGGCATACGGCCGCAAAGCCGACTGGATTTGGAGGGGATCCACATGCTAAAGCCCATTTCAGACCTAACATGGTTAGTGTCAGGTCCACATTTTTGTGCCCGCAAGTGGAGGCCAACCTTTTTCATCCCTTTTAGGCGTTTAAACGCCTTTACGGTCTAGGTTGGGCCGCCGCCGGATAAATGCGGGCAGCTCAACTTCACCAAGATAAATGTGAAGATGGCTCAGCGGATATAAATGTTTCTTTCCACCCTAATATGTATTGTTATTACTGAATCAACAATCATCAATTATCTCTAGAAGCTCCTTTAGGCTTTGCACAATAAAATCTGGCTTAATGTTTGTGCTGGCTGGTTTAGATGTGTCTATGGCTGATGTTCTTCGAAGGACTAGAATAGCTTTCATTCCAACATTTTTGGCACCTTCAACGTCCATGCTGGGCGTATCGCCGACAAAAACAGTTTCAACTGGAACCGCATCAAGGCTTTCTAATGCTTTTTTAAAGATTTCGGGGCTTGGTTTGCGCTTGTTAACCTCGGCAGAAATAATAATGGTGTCAAAGAACATTTTCAAGTTGTATTTTTCGAGAAGCGCCCAAACGCATTCTGGTATGGCGAAGTTGGAGACTATGCCAAGCTTATATTTGCCGTGAAGGCTCTGCAATACGCCCACAGCATCCTCATCAAGGCTGACGTAATTCATAAACTCTTGGGCAAAACATTCAGTAGCCTTGGTAATGATGGTGTCAGAAAGGTCATAACTATAGCCTAGCCTTTGAAGGGTTTTCCAAACGCGAATGTTAAAGTGAGGCTCCTCAAGATTTTTGTCCGCCTCCGCATAAAGGGTGTCTCTAACCTCAAAATAGACTTTCCTAAATTTTTCAAAGGAAGCATCAACGCCTTTCTCAGTTAGAAATTCGTGAAGTTTTTGAAGGCATGGGGTGTAAAAGGCGTTGCCGCCCTTAATTAGAAGCAGAGTGTCAAATAGGTCGAATAGTACAGCCTTAACCTTCAACGCTCATCTCTTTTCCTTTCTCTTCAGCATGTTTTCCAGCACTGGGCGTAGCTTCTCATTTTCCGCTTTTATTCGTTCCTTGCCAAGGGCACGTAGCTGCTCACTCATTTCTCGTATAAGCTCTGCAAACTTTACACCTTCAGCCGCTGAAACATATTCAACTCGGAACCTTTCTGGGCTTAAGCCTAGCTTATGGAGCATAGGGGCCAAAGCATCCATTCTTGCTTTCATCTTCCAGTTTCCGCTGATATAGTGGCAGTCGTAGGGCAAGTGGCATGCAGCCACAAGAACCATGCCTGCCCCAAGCCTTAAAGCTTCCAGCACAAAGTCTCTGTCAACTCTTCCAGAACACATAACCCTTATCGGGCGTATTGTTGGCGGATATTCAAAGCGGCTTGTTCCGGCAAGGTCTGCACCAGCATAGCTGCACCAGTTGCATAGGAAAGCCAAAATCTTGTCTTCCGGGTCTTTTTCCAAGGCTGTGCGTAATTGAGCCAATATTTGGGCGTCTGTGAAGTGCATCTGCTGTATGGCGTCGGCTGGGCACTCAGCTACACACGTGCCGCAACCATGGCACATAGCCGTTATGACTTGGGCTGGCTTCTTCTCTTCGGCTTTTATCGCCCCATACGGGCAGCGTTCAGCACAAATGCCACATTTCGTTGTAACATTTCTACATCTGGTCGGGTCTACAACAGCGATTATGGGTTCAATCTTCCAAGTCTTTTTAGATAAGACTGTGGCGGCACGTGCCGCTGCACCGCAGCCCTGCGAAACGCTGTACGGTATATCTTTTGGTCCTTGGCACGCCCCAGCCAAAAATATGCCGTCTGTAGGCGCGTCTAAAGGCTTCAGCTTCGGGTGACTCTCCATAAAGAAGCCATCTGCACCCCTTGTCAAATTGAGGATTCGGGACACTTCATCCGTGCCTTTTTTAGGTATGGCTGCAGTTGCCAAAACAACCATATCCGCCTCAACTTCAATAGGCATGCCCAAGTTTGCATCTTCAGCATGAATTATGAGGTTCTTGGTTTTCAGGTCTTCGAATATGCGGCTCACCCGTCCACGAATGAAGTTCACGCCAAGTTCACGGGCGCGCTGGTAGAATTCTTCAAAGCCTTTGAAGTTGGTTCGCATGTCCATGTAGAAGACATAAACCTCTACGTCTTCCTTGTATTTCTCTTTAAGCTGGACAACATGTTTAAGCGTGTACATGCAGCAGAAGTTCGAGCAGTACGGATACTTGTTTGTGTCCCGCGAGCCAACACATTGGATGAAGGCTACACTGTGGGGTTTTTGTCCATCAGAAGCTCTAACAACCTTTCCACCAGTTGGACCAGCCGCAAGGATTAATCTCTCAAACTCTAGGGAGGTTATCACGTTTGTGTATTTGCCATAACCAAAAAGCTGATTGTCATAAGGCAAGTAAACGTCATAACCAGTCGCAACGATTATGGCGCCCACCTCAAGCTCAATTTCCTCTGGTTTCTGTTCGAAGTTTATGGCTTGTCTGGCACCACAAGCATCCACACACTTATAGCACTCAATGCAGTAGTCGCGATTAATAGTGTAAACAAGCGGCACGGCTTGGTCAAAGGGCACTGAAATAGCCTTTCTAACGCCGAGTCCCATGTCCCACTCGTTGGGATACTCTATTGGGCAGACATCCTTGCATTCGCCACAACCCGTGCAATTTTCGGCAATAACGTAGCGTGGATTCTTCCTGATTCTAACCTTAAAGTTACCTATGAAACCGCTAACGCTAAGCAAATCAGCATAAGAGATTATCTCAATGTTTGGATGCCGCCCCACATCAACCATTTTCGGTCCTTCAATGCATATGGAACAGTCTAATGTTGGAAAAGTCTTGTCTAACTGTGCCATGTGCCCGCCTATGCTTTCGCCCTTTTCTAAAAGGTAAACCTTAAAGCCCATCTCAGCCAAGTCCAAGGCTGCATTCATGCCGGCTATGCCACCGCCAATAACCAAAGCCTTGTTAGTAACTGGCACCTCAATTGTTTGGAGAGGCATTAGCAGCCTTGCTTTTGCCACAGCCATCTTGATTAAGTCTTTAGCCTTTTCAGTAGCCTCCTTAGGAGTGCTGGGATGACACCATGAAGAGAATTCGCGGATGTTCGCCATCTCAAAAAGGTAGGGGTTTAAGCCAGCTTCCGAAACTGTCCGTCTGAATGTTACCTCATGCATGCGGGGCGAACAAGCAGCCACAATAACACGATTAAGCTTATACTCCTTTATGCCCTTTCTAATCTCCTCTTGCCCCGGGTCTGCACATGTGTAACGGTTATCTTTCACATAAACAACGTTTGGCAAGGTTTTTGCAAACTCAACAAGCTCTTTTATGTCAATGACTCCGGCAATGTTTAAGCCACAGTGGCATATGAAGACGCCTATGCGAAGCTCTTCAGGCTTATTTTCAGTTTGCTTTTCCTTCTCAGCCATTTTACGGAACCCTCCAACCTAGTCTTTTCTCAACGGATTCCAAAGCCTTTTGAGAACCTTTAGCCTTCAACTCCTTAGTAATTTCAAGAGGAGAAGCTAGCCTCTCAAGGGCTTTGTTCCAAGCCCCAGAGTGAACAGGAGTATGCATTATCTTAGTCCTTTTAAGTTCCAAGGCTTCCGCCACAGGGCAAACAACTTTGCAAGCTCCGCAATAGACACAAAAAGCCTCATTCACGTAAACCTTCTTATCCGCTTCAGACAAGTATAGCGCCCCAGTTATCGGGCAAACATCAAGGCAGTCCTTGCAACCCTCTGGACACTTTTCTTTATTTATGTGTATCTTTCCATAGAAGCTCTTGCGAACACGGAGAACCCCTTCTGGGCATTTGAACTCGCATATTCTGCAGCATGGGCAAAGCTCCTTCTTGACATCAACATTAACCTTCAAGCTTTTCCGCTCTTTCTTCGTTAAAGAGCTTAAATCTTCAACAATCTTCCCGTCCGGAGTAAGCCATGTCACCTTGATTAGGTTTAGAGGACAAGCCTTCTCGCATTCCACACAGTCTATTGGGCATTTGCTTGTGTCAACTTGAATGTCGCGAACAAGCTGTGGAAAACTCTCTTTTTCAACGACGTTCAAGACGTGCTCCCCATTGATCGTTACTTTGATTGCTCCATATGGGCATAGGATGTCGCATATTCCGCAGAAGTTGCACTTCTCAAGGGCTATGTCAACCTTTGCACGTTGTGCTTTCCCATCAGACGTTTTTGGCTGTTTTTCAAGTTTTATGGCTTCTTTTGGGCATGCCAAAGTGCAAATTTCACACCCGGCACATAGCTTTCTGTCAAGGGTTAACCTGTAATTTTTCACATGCAAAACCCATTCAAGCGTTAGGGCTTCTACGTTCTCCCTCTTCAAAGTTTTAAGGGGCATTCGCCAACCACCAAGTCCCTAACTTTCCATCATGCGACCATGTAAGATTATAGCTCTAACCTTCCACTTTCATATATAGTTTAGGTTATATAACCGCAAAATTTAATGGTAAGTGGGCTTTTTGCAAACAGCCACATAACATTTTAGGTGTTCATCACCATTCGAAACTTCAATTACGTTTAAACCAAACTTACGTAATAAACTCTCAAAAAATTCTAAGGAAAACTTCTTCTTTAGCCCCGTAACAACAACGTAAGCGTTTTTTCCCGCTACTCTGCAGATTTCTGCCAAAGTTCTCTCAGGATTCGGCATGTTCTGAAGTAAAGTTACGGCGAAAACATGGCTGAAAACATAATCCTTAAACGGTGGGTAATCAGCGTCAGCCAAAACCAAACATGCATTGCCAAAGGCTTCAGCCCGCCTTTTAGCTTCCGCCAAGATTTTCCTTGAAATATCCAGTCCAACAACCATGTCGGCTTTTTCGGCGACATATTCAAAAAGCAAGCCTGTCCCGCAGCCGCAGTCCAAAACCAAGCCATGTTTGTCAAGCTTTACACTTTTTAAGGCGGTTTCGATTTTTATTCTTTGTTCCTCGACATACCGCTCATCGTAGCTTTTCGCTGTTACATCATAGTGTCGCATGCTGTCGCGTTTAAGCTCCCACTCGCTCATTGATGGTCTTCAGAAGTTTTATCTAGCATAAGGGATTCTAAAACTATTTGGCTGAAAACTTTGTCCGCTTCAAGGCACCTGACAGCTCTTGTAAGCCCAAACACTGTTGAAGCTGGAGAAATAGTTAGAGAGGCTTTATCTCAAAGGAAAACCCTCCTTCTGGTCGGCAATTGTTGGGTGCATTACTTTGGCAGAGCTAGATCAGAGCTCGAGCCAGGCGAACGCATACTAATCATAAAGGAGGATGGCTCGTTGCTTGTGCATCGCTCGGTTGGATATGAACCAGTAAACTGGCAACCGCCAGGCTGCATATTCCACACACAAGTCAAAAATGGAATCTTGGAGATTCACGCTGTAAGGCGAAAACCACCAGAATCCGTGAAAATCTTCTTTGACAAAATCCATCTGGTTTCGGTTATGACGCTTGCAGATTCTGGAGAATTTTCGCTTTACGCAAGCGAGGAAGACATGCATAAAGCCATACTTTTGGAACCTTCTCTTTTAGAGGAGGGTTTCAAGCCAATAAGCTACGAAAAGAAGGTAGAACCCGGATTCGTAGACGTTTACGGTGTTGACAAGAATGGACTTTTTGTTGTAGTTGAAGTTAAACGCAAGACAGCTGGGAAAGAGGCTGTTTTCCAACTAGCCAAATACGTAGAAGCAGTTAAAAGCAGAACAAACCGTGAGGTGCGCGGCATCCTTGTAGCACCAGACATAGCCAGAGACGTGCAAAGACTTCTTGAAACTCTTGGATTGGAGTTTAAGGCTCTAGACCCTAAAAAATGTGCAGAAATTCTAAAAAGGGCTGAAACAAAAAGGCTTGAAGCCTTTTTCGGTGAGGGACAAACCACATGATTAGGCAGATATTGCCCCTAGCCTTTGACAGCTTTGGGGTTCGCTCAATGGCGACTTTTGTGGAAACGGATGACTTAAAAATCCTAATAGACCCCGGTGTTTCTTTGGCGCCCTTACGCTATGGTTTGGAGCCGCATCCACTTGAGTGGCAGAGGTTAGATGAGACATGGAACATTATAAAGCAGTATGCAGAAGAATCCGAAGTGCTCGTTGTAACCCATTATCATTATGACCACCACGACCCAGACTATCCAGAGCTTTATGGTGGAAAAACGGTTTTCATAAAGCATCCAACGGAAAACATAAACAGAAGTCAAAAGGATAGGGCTGCCTACTTCATCGCAGCCATCAAAAACTTGCCGAAAAGACTGGAGATAGCGGATGGAAAAAGCTTCCAGTTTGGCGAAACCACCATAACCTTTTCAAAGGCTGTTTGCCACGGAACAAACCCAAGACTTGGCTATGTAACAGAAACATGCATAAAGAGTGGCAGCGAAAAATTTCTCCACACATCAGACGTGGAAGGCCCGTCGCTCGAAGATCAAATCACCTTCATTCTAGACCAAAAGCCAGACGTGCTCTTCGTAGACGGCCCGATGACATATATGCTTGGTTACCGCTACTCTTTTAAAAGCCTTGAAATATCCAACAGCAACCTTGTTAAAGCCGTAAAGGAGACAAACGTCCACACAATCGTTTTAGACCACCATTTCCTACGCGACTTAAACTACAAAATGCGAATAAAACCAGTTTACGAGGGAGCACAAAAGCGTGGCGTTAAAGTCGTCACAGCCGCAGAGTTTTCTGGAAGAAAAATAGAGATGCTTGAAGCCTTAAGGAAAGAGCTTTACGCAAAATATGGCATGGAAGACTTTAAGGTTAAGAAGAGACCGCTTAGGGAAGAATAACAAAAGCCTAAATAACTTGACTGAACAGTTTGGCTTTTGGCGTCTCTATGAATCTTTGGCGGGATATTCCATGTGGGGAAAAGCCACCAGAAATTTTGAACATGATTGTTGAAGTTATCAGTGGTTCAAGGGACAAGTACGAATATAACATTAAATGGGAAACTTTTGTTCTAGATCGCATAATACCATCATCAGTGGTTTTCCCAGTTGAGTATGGTTTCGTGCCTCAAACATGGTTTGACGACGAAGACCCGCTGGACATAATGGCATTAAGCTACGAACCCCTAGAGGTGGGATGTCTAGTCAAAGTTAGAGTTATAGGCGCACTAATCATTGAGGATGAGAAAGGCGAAGACCCAAAAATCTTGTCAGTACTTGTCGACGACGCCAGATTCGACGGCTACAAGGATATAGGTGATATTCATCCTCACAAGCTTAGGGAAATTCAAGAGTTTTTCGAAACCTATAAGCGTCTTGAGCCTCACAAGTGGGTTAGGTTTAAGGAGTGGAAAAATGCAAAAGAAGCCATGAAAATTGTCGAGTATGCTGTCAAAAAGTTTAAGGAATTAAAAAGGAAATAGCCGCTTAAGGCGCCGTCAACCTTTGGCTGAAAGCCTCAAACTCCTTTTCTGAAAGCCAACCCTCATCTTTCAGCCTTTTTAAACCTTCTTCCAATGGTTTTCGTCTAGAGCTTTCACCAAGCATGTTGGCTTTTTCTCCAAACTCGTGGATTTCCCTTGCAAAGGCTGCATCCTTCTCCATCAAGGCTGGGAGCTTCTCAAAAAGCGATGTCAAAGCCTTAAACCTAGGCGTTAAAAGCTGCTTAATTCTGGCTCTTCCAAGGGCACCTTTTAGCTTCACAGCGAATCCTATACTATTCGCTATTG
>JAVZNC010000014.1:0-8389 GCA_038882955.1 Bathyarchaeia archaeon | reverse complement strand
GGTGTGATGCTCGACGGTAAAGTTTTAGAAAGTTTGAAGCTTTCTGAAGTTAAGGATGTTCTTCCAAAGATAGGGGCAGGCATGAGCACTAAGATTCACGCGGCTACAGAAGCCCTAAACCTAGGCGTGAAAGAAGCAATAATCGCTTCTGGAATGCGAAAAGCGCCGGTCTCCTCTTCTGTTAAGCATGAAAGTGGAACAGTGATAACTCATGGATGAAAAATGGGTGATTGAAACAGAAGATAAGTATTTGGCGAGAGTCTACGCGAAAAAACCAGTGGTACTCGCTAGGGGAAAAGGAGCTTTCTTGTGGGATATTAATGGCAAGAAATATTTGGACTTTACTGGAAACTACGGCGTCTGCACCGTTGGTTATTCTCGTCCAGAAATAATTCAAGCGTTAAAGAAGCAGATAGAGAGGCTTATTCCTTGCCACGGGTCATTTTACAACGAGACAAGAGCAGAACTGCTAGAGAAACTCGCGCAGATAGCGCCTAAAGGATTAACAAAATCCTTTCTAGGAAACAGCGGAACTGAAGCGGTTGAGTGCGCCATCAAAATGGCACGTAAATTCACCGGAAAATCGGAAATAATTGCGATGATGGGTGGCTTTCATGGAAAAACTATGGGTGCGCTTTCCGCGACATGGAAGGAAAAGTATAGGGAGCCTTTTCAGCCTCTTGTTCCAGACTTTAAACACGTGCCAAGATATAACTTGCAGAAGATAAAGGAGGCTATGACAGAAAAGACAGCCGCAGTCATAGCCGAACCAATACAAGGAGAAAGCGGTATTATCCTTCCGCCAGAAGGTTTCTTCCAATCATTAAGGGAGTTGTGCGATAAAACTGGAGTTCTTCTAATAATGGATGAAGTTCAAACAGGGATGGGCAGAACGGGAAGGATGTTTGCTTGCGAACATTGGGGAATAACTCCAGACATCCTTTGCATTGCGAAATCTATTGCTGGGGGACTCCCGCTTGGAGTAACCATTGCAAAAGAGGAAATAGCGTCTTCATTGGAGGTTGGGGAGCACACGAGCACTTTCGGAGGAAATGCTGTTGCTTGCGCTGCGGCTTGCGCCACAATCGACTTGATAGTGCAGGAGAGGCTTCCTGAAAGGGCTGGGCGGTTGGGGCGTTACTTTTTGGGCAAGCTTAGGGAGTTGCAGTCTAAACATAAAATTGTTAGGGAAGTGAGGGGTTTAGGTTTGATGATAGGGGTTGAGTTAAGGGTTGACGTTTTGAACGTGATTCTTGGGATGATGCAGAAAAGAGTTTTGGTGCTTGACGCTGGCAAAAACGTGGTACGGTTCCTACCGCCCTTAATCATCACAGAAAAGGACATAGACACTGTCATCGCGGTTATGGATGAAGTTTTGGAGGGAGAAGAGAATAAACGATTACGCAGTTCAGTTTCTGACGAGGCTTCTTGAAATTTACAGCCCGTCAGGCAAAGAAAAAGAAATAGGCGCTTTCATAGCGGATGAAATGAAAAAATTGGGCTTCAAAGTTAAAGTGGACGCTGTTGGAAATGTTATAGGCGAAGTTGGAGCGGGAAAGCCTGAAATTTTGCTGTGCGGTCACATGGACACTGTTCCAGGCTATGTTCCAGTGCGGGCGGTTGATGGTAAATTGTATGGTAGGGGGGCTGTTGACGCGAAATCCTCTTTGGCGACGATGATTTTGGCTGCCAATTCGGTTATAGAAAAAGTTTCTTCTGGTAAACTTTTGGTTGCTGGTGTTGTGGGAGAAGAGAAGACGGGTAAGGGAGTGAAACATTTAATAAGGGAGGGTTTGTCGGCGGATTATGCGGTTTTTGGGGAGCCAAGCGGAGTAGAGAACATTGTTATTGGGTATAAGGGGAGTTTGAGGTTGAAGTTGGCTTGTGAAACTCAGACGGGGCATTCTGCTGCTCCGTGGCTTTTTGAAAACGCGATTGAGAAGGCGTTTGAAGTTTGGAAAGTGATAAAGGAAATTCATTTTTCAAACGAGGATTTGAACAGCCACTTTTACTCTGTCACTTCGTGCCTAATTCGGCTTAGAGGCGGCGAATCCGCTGCTTCGAATGTTCCCTCTAAATGCGAAGCTTTAGTAGATGTGAGGATTCCGCCGCAGTTAACATGCGCGCAAGTTTATGAAGAGATTAAAGGTAAAGTGGTGCAGTATCAGGCTGCAAACCCAAAGGTTACGGTTAACATAAAAGTGGTTGATTCGGTAGAAGCTTTCGAAACAGACAAAGGCAACCCCCTTGTTAAGGCTCTTTCCTCAGCTATTAGAAAAGTGAGGGGTAAAACGCCTGTTTTGGTGAGAAAAACTGGGACGAGTGACATGAATTTGCTTGGCAAAGCCTTGAAAATTCCAGTTGTGGCTTATGGACCTGGAGACTCGAGTTTGGACCATACTCCGAATGAGTGTGTGAGCGTGGAAGAGTATTTGGATGGTATTCGGGTTCTTCAGGAGTGTTTGATGAGGGTGTTGGGTTAGCTAAAGTGTTAAATAGTGGATGAGATTTCATATATGTGTGAAATGTATGAAATGTAGGATGTGGTTGTATGAGTGAAAGTGAACGGGACATGCAGATTTATGGAACTGTGAAGGTTGGCGAAAGAGGTCAAGTGGTTATTCCCTCAAAAGCTAGGAGGGAACTTAACATAAAGCCGGGAGACCTTCTGCTTGTTGTGGCGGGTAGGAATAGGCGCAGCATCGCGCTGGTTAAGGCAGATGCGATGAGAGAGTTTGCGACGAGGATAATGCGGGGCTTGGAACAGGTTATAGAAGAAGAGAAGTAGTTGTGGTGGCATGTTTAGGCAACGCCAAGATGTCCAGAAGTGGCTGTCTGAAATTATCGAGAAGTTTCGTGAAAAGGGCGCTGTCAGCCCAGAAAAGGCAATGAGTGCTGAAGAGTTGGGGCTTCCGCCAGTTTTTGAAGAGGCTATGAGGGGGCGTCTTGGGCGTTCTGGAATTTTTGTTGAGGTGGATGGCAAATACTATCTTTCTGAGGAAAGGCTGAAGCAGATAGAGGAGATGCTGTCGGCAAGAGGCGAAATGCCTAATCTGAGAAAGAAGGTTACGACGTTACGGTTGATACAGTTGGTTGCCATCGTTATTGTTGCGGTTCTTTTTATTGTGAATTTGTTTATTCAGAGTTGGGAGCTTAGGGTGGTTTCTGTTGTTTTACTTGTTGTTTGGCTATCAATAGCCCTACTACAAATCTACTACATAACAAAAATCAGAAAAAGACTCACCCCTTAAAAGAACACATGCTCGCCGATAGTTTATCTTTTTATTTATTGAACGTATGTCCTAATGTTAAGCTAATGGTAAAATTTTATCAACCCAACCTTTTCCTTCTCGCTCTTTCCACTGCTCTGGAAGACAAAAACTAGGAGCCATCTGTTTTGCGGAAAAGTTATTGCTGAACTACAGGTAATTGTATTAGTTGGTGCGCACGGAATACTAGAAAGTAGGTGTATAGTAATGTTTGACTGGCTTAATGTTCTAACCTTCATCTTAGGTCTAGGCTTCTTGTTTTTTGGCATCCACTTTTTCCGTCTGACGAGGAAAACCACTGAGGGAGAGATGGTTTCATTGTTCCAAGACACGGTTAAGGTTTCTCGTAGAGTGGCATACTCAATTGTGATTTACTGCTGGATTGTTGGAGGCGCCTTCATGGTTGCTGCCACCATACTTCAATTAGCCTAATGACGTATGAGCATAGGGGTTTGGGCTGGTGTTTCGTTTCTCAAGCATTTAGCTAAGAACTAAGCTTCTTTTATATAATTTTTTATGATAGTTTTATTCCTTTGTGTTTTTTGACGTATGGAACCAGTCCGCCTTCTTTGAAAATTTCGAAAACCAACTTTGGCAAAGGCTTAAACTTGAATGACTCTCCGCTTCTAGTGTTTTCCACTGTGCCCTTCTCCAAATCTATCCTAAGAACATCTCCTTCCTTCACTGCGTCTGATATCCCTCTGCATTCTAGGGCTAGCATCCCAGAGTTTATGGCGTTTCTATAAAATATTCGCGCAAAACTTTCAGCCACAACCACTTTTATGCCCAAAGCCTTCAAAACCAGCGGAGCTTGTTCCCTACTTGAGCCGCAGCCAAAATTTTTTCCAGCCACTATCATGTCGCCTTCCCTGACTTTTTCAGCGAAGTCTGGGCGTATGGCTTCAAAAGCGTGTTTAGCCATCTCCCGCATATCCAACGTGTCATACTTATACTTTCCAGCAATAATCAAATCCGTGTTCACGTCATCCCCAAACTTCCACGCTCTACCTTCAACCCTCATGCCTTACAACACCTCTTTAGGGCTGGTTATTTTTCCAGTTATTGCCGAAGCAGCGGCAACAGCAGGCGAAGCCAAATAAATCTCAGCCTTCGGATTCCCCATCCTACCCTTAAAATTCCTATTCTGCGTACTCAAACAAACCTCGCCATCGCCCAACAAACCCAAATGCCGCCCAACACACGGACCGCACCCAGGCGGGTTTATAACAGCGCCAGCAGCCAACAAACTCTCGATTATTCCAGCCTTCAAAGCCTTCAAATACACTTTGCGGGATGCGGGCTGAACAAGCAACCTCACACCATCCTTAACCTTCCTCCCGCCCAAAATTCGCGCAGCAGTCTGCAAATCCTCAAACCGCCCATTAGTGCATGTCCCAATAAAAACTTGATTAACCTCCACATTTCCCAGTTCAGCAACCGTCTTCACGTTGTCAACCGAATGAGGAACAGAAACCATAAAATCAACTTTATCAGCATTTACGGTGATTTCATCGGCGTAACGCGCGTTTTTGTCAGGTCCAAGCTCACGGAAACTTTTTTCTCTCTCTTCAAGAAGGAACTGCAGGGTTTTTTCGTCCACTGGGCAGAAGCCAACCTTCGCGCCAGCCTCAATAGCCATGTTCGTCATCGTAAACCTCGACTCCATACTCATCTCCTTAACGCCTTCGCCGACAAACTCAATAGCCATATAATCAGCCCCATCCGCGCCCAACTCACCCATCAAATAAAGCGTCAAATCCTTAGAAGTCAAAGGCCAGCGCAGCCTTCCTTGAACGTCAACCTTTATCGATTCAGGAACTTTCAGCCATGTTTGACCATACGCCATCCCAACAGCAATTTCAGTACTACCCATCCCAGTTGCGAAAGCACCTAACGCGCCATGCGTGCACGTGTGGCTGTCAGCACCTATAATGAGCATTTCTGGCTCAGCAAATTCTTCAATCAAAATCTGGTGGCAAACCCCATAACCAACATCGCGAAAGTTGCACGAGTGTTTGCGCGCAAAGTCCCGCATCATCTTGTGAATGTTGCTTACCCTGTCGCTAGGACTCGGTCCTGTATGATCTATCACAAAAAGGATTTTGGAAGGGTCGAAAACTTTGCTGACGCCGAGTTCTGAAAATTCCTCTATTGCAAGCGGGGCTGTTCCGTCATGAGCCATTAGGAAGTCTATGTCGGCAACAACGATTTCCCCAGCGGTAACTGTTCTTCCAACTTTTTTGGAGAGAATCTTTTCAGCCATTGTCAAGCCTATCTTGTCCATGCATTTGCCTCTGAAACTTCATTCCACATCAAGCTTTTAATCATTTCTAACAAGCAAACAGCCTAGCGTTGAATCGGTTCACTAATCATCTTTTTACTCAGTTTCCTCGCTTCCGCAATCAAATTTGTCAAAGCAGTCAAAGCCTTACCAACATCCTTCAACTGCAAAACCAAAATCGTCTCAGTTGAACAGCTTAGGGTTTCCTCAATGTTTATGCGCCTCCTCGAAACAGCATTATAAAAGGACGTAATGCAGCCAGGAGTCTCAATTATCTTTTGAGGACTCGTTATTATTAGGGTCACTAAATTGTTTTTCTCTTCAAGAACGTTTTCTAAAGGAAAGTCTGAACGGATTTTGTCAATCAATTTTTGATCAAAAATTAAAGTGACTATTTTTGTTCCTTCTATAATTTGAACATATTCTTCACGCGGGAAACTAGCCAGCATCTTCTTTATAGTTTCAAGGTTTTTTCTTGTTTTTTCCGCCGAAATTTTCGCTATGTCTGTTCTCAAGTTTATGACGCTTTCCGCAATAACTTCGGTTACATCCATGTTGTGCGTGGGCTTGTAGGTTACGCTGGCTCTTTTCACCGCCGTTATCACGCTTTCAAGCTTAACTTTATGGTTTAAAACTTCTTCAACCATAGGCTTTAGCATCCTTGCTATGGCGCTGTAATTTCCATAGCCCTTCTCAAGCGCGGACTGAAGCGGGAAGTCCTTATCTATCAATTCTTGAACAATTCTAGATATACTCTCACTCAATTTTGGTCACTTTTACAGTTTTTGATATATTTTGACCAAAAAATATATAAGTTTTGCTAAGCACAAAACGAGCCCATGTCAAAAGAAAAGGTTATACTCGCATATTCAGGCGGATTAGACACATCCATAATGATAAAATGGATTCAAGAAAATTACGAAGCAGACGTAATCACATTAACCGTGGACGTAGGTCAAGGAGTAGACCTTAAAGCCGTAGAAGAAAAGGCGCTGGCAATAGGCGCCATTAAACACTATTCAATAGACGCAAAACAAGAATTCGTCACAAACTATGTTTTTCCAGCTATAAAGGCAAACGCCCTATATGAAGAGAAGTATCCCCTCAGCACAGCCCTTTCACGACCATTAATAGTTTCAAAATTAGTTGAAGTTGCTGAAAAAGAAAACGCCACAGTAGTCGCCCACGGATGCACTGGAAAAGGAAACGACCAAGTTCGTTTTGACATAACAACAAAGGCGTTAGCCCCAAACCTGAAAGTGATAGCTCCAGTTAGAGAGTGGCGGTTAACAAGAGACGAAGAAATAGAATTTGCAAAAGAAAGAAAAATACCAATCGCTTTAAACGCGAAAACTTCCTACAGCATCGACCAAAACCTGTGGGGACGCTCAATAGAGTGCGGAATACTCGAACACCCAGACCAAGAGCCACCGGAAGAAGTATACGAGTGGACCTTGCCAGCAGAAAAATGCCCAGACAAACCCACATACGTCACTATAGAGTTTGAGCATGGTGTTCCATGCGCACTCAACGGTGAACGAAGCGACCCAGTTTCGCTTATTACAAAACTAAATAAAATTGGAGGAATGAACGGGGTCGGACGCATAGACCACATTGAGGACAGAATTGTGGGAATAAAATCAAGGGAAATCTACGAGTGCCCAGCCGCCACAATTCTAATTGAAGCCCACAAAGACTTAGAAAAAATGGTTCTAACACGCCACGAAGTCGCATTCAAAAAATGTGTAGAGGCAGAATGGGCTTTTCTGATTTATGCAGGTTTATGGGTGGACCCGCTTAGAAAAGATTTAGACGCTTTCATAGATAAAACGCAGGAACGTGTCACTGGGAAAGTCAAGTTGAAGCTTTACAAGGGAAGCTTGATGGTTGTTGGGCGTTCTTCGCCTTATTCATTGTATGACTTGAACTTGGCAACTTACGATGTAAAAACAACTTTCGACCAGTCTTTAGCGCATGGCTTCATTGAACTTTGGGGGCTTCAGTCAAAAACATTCAATGTTCTTAAAACAAAGCTGGAGCGCGTAGAGAGGAAAATAGCGTGAGCGTGTTGTTCAAAAATGGAAGAATAAAATCATCAAGAAAAGATGTTACCCGCTTTATATCCTCAATAAAAGACGACGAGAAAATTTTGAAATATGTTATCGAAATAAACGAAGCCCACACCATAATGTTGATGGAACAGAAAATAATAGATAAGGAGCAGGGAGCCGAACTCCTTAACGCCTTGGAAAAGCTAAAGGCTGAGGTGAAAATTAAGCCATGGCTCGAGGACATACACGTATACATCGAGGAAGAAGTCGCTAAAAAGGCCAAAGGGAAAGCAGGAGAAAACCTCCACGTAGCAAAAAGCAGAAACGACCAAGTGGCAACGGCCATCAGAATGAAGCTGCGCGAAGAACTAATAAACCTAATGAAAGTTATGCTCAATTTCCAAAAGAACCTTTTGGAAAAAGCTGAGAAACACACTGAAACAATCACACCTGGATACACCCACTTAAGAGCAGCCCAACCAATAACCTTCTCCCATTATCTCCTATACCAGTTTGACGTTTTCCAAAGAAACCTGCAGAGACTCATGGAATGTTATGGCAGAGTTAACGCTTGCCCAATGGGAGCAGCAGCCCTAGCCACAACAAGTTTCCCAATAAACAGAGAACGCGTTGCAGAGCTTTTGGGGTTCGCCGAAGTTCTTGAAAACTCTATGGACGCTGTCGGCAGCAGAGACTTTGTTCTGGAAACCCTCGCCGTTCTTTCAATAATTGCCATTGACGTAAGCCGCTTAGCTGAAGACCTGATAATTTGGAGTACTCCAGAATTT
>JAVZNC010000013.1:0-9721 GCA_038882955.1 Bathyarchaeia archaeon | reverse complement strand
GTTTCACCCTTTCAAATCTTGTTAAAGTTGAATGCGACATCGACATTGTTAAGACGTTCACTCAGAAAATTACTGAGGAAAGTGAGAGGACAGAGTTAGGCTTTAGAGGCATTCTAAAACAAGTTTTAGTGGACCTTTGGAATGAAAAGAAGGATAACAAGGATTATACCACAGAAGATGGCTTTGTCAAAATCAGCAACAAGGAAGTCTATGATAAATACAATCAAGTTTTGAAAAAGGAGTATGGCGAAGGAGTTTCTCCGGTTAAATTCAAAGAGTTTATGCTTGAGTTTGGCTTCACTGACGCTTTAAACAGAACAAAATTGAAGGTTCCAATTCCAGGCGACGCGGAACCGAAATCTCGTCTCTGCAACGTTTTCACTGAAAGAGTTTTGAGGAAACTTGGCGTTGAAGAGGAAAGGCAGACTTTACAAGAAATTCTCATCAAGGCTAGAGACTGGATTCTAAAAAATAAAGATGCAGACAGCCTTATTGACCTTTTCTCTTTGACAGAGTATGTTGCCAGTTTAACAGAAGAGGAACCGACAAAAATCATAAATGTTCTGAAAAATGACGGCTTGCTCTTCGATATAGGCAAACCTGGAAAAGCAGGAGTAAAATAGTGATGACTGCGGCTTCCGCTTGCCCCTCATGCGGTTCAAACCGCCTCTACAAAGACGGCCTAAGATATCTTAGCGATGGCTCAAGTGTTCAGCGTTGGCTTTGCAGAAACTGCAGTTACAGATTCACAGATCCTAAACATAAAGACAAAAGCGGATGGAGGAATCTTCCATCCGGCTTAAATCCGCCTTCTGCCTTATTCTATTCTTGCCAAGGGAACAATGACCCAGACGGGCGAGTACCCTCCGCCACTGAGGCGGTGCAAACCTTGGCCGAAGTGTCCCAAGAGGAAAAGCGGGCTGCGGGAGCCACAAAAACATGTCAAGTGGATGTTAAAGGCAAAATCTTTGATTATATCTGGCACTTGAAAAAGCTTGGAAGATGCGATGGCACAATTAAGGGCTACAGACAAAAACTCATGCAGATGTTAAACGAAGGGGTTAACCTCTTAGATCCAGAAGCCGTTAAGGAATATCTAACGCAAAAAAATTGGTGTGAAGGCAGCAAATTCTATGCGAGCATTGTCTATGATGGATTTGCAAGATTTCTTGGATTAACCTGGCAGAAGCCTGATTATAAGCCATCGCGAAAAATTCCCTTTATACCAACTGAGCAAGAACTAGATCAGCTTATCGCATGCACAGGCAAAAATCTTTCAGCCCTTCTTCAGCTGCTAAAGGAAACCGCATTGAGAGTTGGCGAAGCTTTAAGCTTAAAATGGACTGACATAGACTTGGAGCGCAACGTAATAATACTAAACCATCCGGAAAAAGGAAGTGAACCAAGGATATTCAAAGTTACAGCAGCACTAATAACAAAGCTGAACCAACTAACAAAAACCAGCGAATATGTTTTCAAAAATCACCTTCAGCAAAGTGTCGCACAAAATTTCCGTATCCAAAGAAAGCGTATCGCTCAAAAACTAGGGAACCCTAGATTGAACAATATAACTTTCCACACATTTCGCCATTGGAAAGCAACAATAGAATACGCCAAAACAAGAGACATTCTACACGTAATGCAGTTTCTAGGCCACAAAAACATCAAAAACACGTTGCTTTATACACAGCTAATAAAATTTGAAAAAGAAGATGACTTTTATTGTGCCGCTGCCAAAACAAGCAACGAAGCAAAAGAACTCATAGAGTCAGGCTTTGAATACATCTGTACAACACCCGAGAACATAATGCTATTCAGAAAAAGAAAATAAGCCATGTCGCCATTTATGCCATATATCCCAAGATTTATGGGTAAAGGTTATATGTTGCCGATGCAATTGTTGTGTATTTGCGGGTGCTTTGGGATGAAAGGTGACCGCCAAATTTAAAGCTAATTTTGAAGAAACTTTTACGGCTGATTATCGCCCGCTTGAACTTGAAAAGGAAATACGTGAATTCTGGGAGAAAGATCAGATACAGAAGAAACTAATGGCTTTCAGAGAGAAGAACAATATAGGCTTTGCTGGCTGGGTTGAAGGACCGCCGACGCTTAATGGCATACCACACGTTGGGCATGCAAGAGGACGTGTAATGAAGGACTTGCGTTTTAGATGGAAGACGATGCAGGGCTATTTTATGCCTTTCTGGGCTGGATGGGACTGTCAAGGTTTACCCGTTGAGCTTGAGGTTGAAAAGCTTTTGGGCGTCAAGAACAAGCGCGAACTTCTAGAGAGGGTTGGCGAGGAACGCTTCATAGAGGAGTGTAAGAAGGCGATTATGCGGTATCACCGCGAATGGGTTGGAGCGGACAAAAAGCTTGGAATATTCATAGACCAAGAGAAGGCGTATTGGACTTACTTGGACGAGTACATTGAGCGGGAGTGGCAGTACTTGAAACGCGCTTGGGAGCAGGGCTTACTGGAAGAGGGCTATTATGTTGTAGCTTACTGCCCAGGATGCCAAACAAGCCTAAGCAGCGCCGAAGTTGGATATGAGGACTCTTATAAGGAAGTTGAAGATCCATCACTGCATTTCAAGTTTAGGGTTGCAGAAAGCCAAAACGACTATTTCTTGGTTTGGACGACAATGCCCTTCACGCTGGTAACGGATACTATGCTTGCAGTTCATCCAGAAGCGGAATACGCCAAGATTAGAGTTGGCGCGGAAAACTGGATATTAGCCAAAGGAAGAGTGGAACCAGTAATGCAGGAGCTGGGCATAGAAAACTATGAAGTTTTAGAGACTGTTTTGGGAAAGGAACTTGAAGGCGTAAAATATGATTATCCATTCAAGGATTTGATTCCGAAGCAGGCAGAGCTTGAAGGCAAACATTCGCTTGTGCATAAGGTTATCTGCGAAGATTTTGTGGACGTAAACACTGCAACTGGCGTAGTGCACTTGTCTCCTGGAAACGGTGAGGAAGACTTTTTTGCGGCGCAGAAGAGGGGTGTTCCAATATTTGCTCCGTTTGACGACGAGGTTAAGTTTACAGCGGATGCTGGAGCATTTGAAGGAGTTTTCGCAAGGGACGCTGACGCAATGGTTGTGGATGAACTCCGAAAGAGAGACTTACTTGTATTAGCTAAAACCATAAAGCACGAGTATCCGACGTGTTGGCGTTCGCATCACAAGCTTGTTTGGCTTGCAAGACGCGAATACTTCTTGAGAACGGACAAAATAGGCGCAAAGGTTGTTGAAGCTGCGGAGAAAGTGGAGTATTATTATGAAAGCCCGAAAAACAGGTTTTTATCATTCTTAAAGGAAAGCAAGCCATGGTGCATATCGAGAGAGCGTGTTTGGGGAACCCCGCTTCCGATATGGGTGTGCGAAAAATGTGGAGCGAAGACGCTGATTTCAAGTAAGAGGGAGCTGCTGGAAAAAGCCATAGAAAAGCCGAGCGGCTATTTTGAGCTTCACAAGCCATGGATTGACCGTATTACGATAAAGTGCGAGAGATGCGGCGGAAAAATGCAAAGAGAACCATACGTGCTTGACACTTGGCATAACAGTGGCGCATCCCCGTATGCTAGGTTCACAGATGAAGAATTCGCAAAGTATGTGCCATGCGACTTCTTAACAGAAGGGATAGACCAAACGAGGGGTTGGGCGAACTCGCTTTTGCTAGAGCATATTATACTTACTGGAAGGGCTGAAGCGCCATACAAGGCATTTCTATTCCAGGGCTTGGCGCAAGACGCAAAAGGGAGAAAGATGAGTAAAAGCCTTGGAAACATAATAGAAGTAAACAAGCTTCTAGAAAAATATTCGGCGGACATCTGTAGGTTTTATATGCTACGTAAATGTTCGCCAATAGACTTCATAAACTTTGACCTTCAAGAGCTGAATCGCCGTCCATACCAGGTTTTGTCCACGCTTTATCATCTGAACAGGTTCTTTGTGCAAAACGCTGAATACGACGGCTTTAACCCAAAAGTGCACACGCTTGAATGGGCAGAAAGCGAAAAGCTTCTTGAAAAGCCAGATTTGTGGCTTCTTTCAAAACTTCAGTGGGCAATAGAGCAGTACACAATTAGGCTTGAGAAATGCGAGTTCAACTTTGCACTTTCGGTTCTTGAGGACTTCGTGATAGAAACGTTGAGCAGGCTTTATGTGCCGATGATTAGGAAGGAGCTTTGGACAGATGACCCAGAAACCTTGAACAGGAGATTGGCCATATATGCCACGCTTTGGCACACATTGAAAACCGTTCTACTGTTATTCAATCCAGTAACACCATACTTGAGTGAGGCGCTGTACCAGAAGGTCTACAGAAGGCTTGATGGAACACTGCCGGAGTCAGTAAACTTCGAAGGGTGGCCGAAGCCAAACGTGAAAATGCGGAACAAGGATGTTGAAGAGGAAATGGAAACGCTTTTCAAATGTGTTTCGCTTACTTACGCGGCTAGGCAATCAGCCAAACTAAAGCGAAGGTGGCCACTAAAGGAACTTGTTGTCGTCGCTCCAGAAAAGACTTGCAACATACTAAAAGGCGTTGAAAAACTCCTAATCGAACTCACAAACGTGAAAAGTGTAATGTACACTCAAAAAGTTCCAGAAGACAAGGCGCACAAAGAAACGTGGGCGATTGCCTCTGAGGATGAAGTGCAAGTGATGTTAAACACGCAGCGCGACGAGAGTTTGCTTGGAGAAGGCTTAATGCGGGACATAGCCCGCAGAGTCCAATCATTAAGGAAAGAGCTTGGGTACATGCCGACAGATGTTCTAGAAACCGTCCATGTGGCTGAATTGGACGAGGAAAGCATGAGTCTACTTAAGCCTTACTTGGCGGAGATGGCTGAACTGGTTCGTACAAGAAATGTTCAATTACATAGCAAGCGGGAAGAGGTAAAAGCTGATTGGCACGAATGCCAACTTGATGAAAAGAAAATCTATGTGGCAATCTCCTAAATTGTAACTCCACAAAATTGTTAAATCTTCGTGTAAACTGAATAATTTATTTGGGCCTAAAGGTGACGGAAGAAGCATTAACTTGTCCATTTTGTGGAGCGCCATACAGAGAAACTATACCAGCAGGCACAGTTCAGGTTAAGTGTCAATATTGTGGAGTTACAATTCTCGTCCCACCACGTCTGGGAGGAATTATTCGCCAATGCCCAAATCACCCAGAGACCTTAGCTGTTGGGATATGCAATGATTGCGGCCAAAGCTTTTGCACTCGCTGCCTCTACATTTTTGATGTTAAGGATGGGAAACTGCATATCTGCGCTAAATGCTATGAAAACCGGAATGGCATGAAAAAAGCTGTGGCAGTGGTTTCACTTGTCCTTGCGCTTATCTTTTTTGCGGCTATTCCATTTCTTATGGCTTCGCCAATGGCATCATCAGACATTGGCGGCATATCAAGAATCTTTTTTGGAGCAATTTCTCTATTAGCAATTTCCGCTATTGGATTTTCAACAGCCAAAAAGAAGCCTCCAAGCGTCTACGAAATGCTATCACAAAGCACTTACATGCAAACACCAAAATCATTCTTGAAAAAATGCGTCAAATGCGGCAGAGAAATTCCAATAGCCTCGGAAGACTGTCCCCGCTGCGAAGCAAGGCAGCCAGAATATAAAGCCTAAAACCGAAAGCCCTAAATCCAATAGCAACTCGCTCTTCAAACAGTAACCAAACGCCGAAAGGGGCCGGTAGATCAGTCTGGTATGATCGCCGCCTTCGCAAGGCGGAAGCCGCGGGTTCAAATCCCGCCCGGTCCATGTTAAAATGTTTTTGACGCGTTTTTCTCATAGAGGATTTTTCCAGAAATTATAAAAACTTGAATGAAGGAGATAATTGCTGAGGGCGTATGAAAGGTAAATTTGTGTTAGGAGTTGTCGTGCTTCTGTTGTTAGGTGTGTTGCTTCAGTTTCATGAAGTTAACGCTATCGCGCCGATGTTAGATCAGTCTGCTGGTGATTCTAGCTCTGTATATAACATCCAGCCTGTTGAGGACTTTTGGCCTAACTTAACTCTGCCCATGTATGACGTTAAGCATAGGTTCCCAGCTGACTATTCAAGTGGTGTAGAGGTTGATGGTGAAACGCCTTTAGATTCAGTTTATGGTTCTGATACTGCAGTTTCAGTCGTTCCAGAGTTTCCGCCGGTTCTGATTTTGCCAGTTTTCCTTGCTTTAACATTGTTTGGCGTTATTGCTTGCAAGAAAAGTGCTTCGTTTAACATGCGACGCGCCTAGAAGAAGATTCCATAAAATTCATATGTGCAATTTACGCATATAGTATATGCCTAAAAATATAGGGGAGAGGAGAATGAAAAAACTACTTGCTTTGGTATTTGTTTCAGTGCTTCTAGCATCTCTAATACCAATAAATGGTACATTTGGTTCAACAACGATAAATGGATCAGTTTACGGTATGAAACACCCGAAAATAACGCGCCCATCAGACCCAGATGAAATTCCCGGGCTTGACGCCTCATCCTTCCTAGAAAACGCTGCTGCTCCAGGTATAGTGCCGATGCTTACACCCCATTCGCCATGGGTGGTGGCAGTTTTAGATGACTATTGGGGCACATTTTATTATCTTGACTTTCAGCTTGTTTTGAGTGGTGAACACTGCAACATATGGGTTGGCTTGGCTCCAGATGTTTGGACTGGCGGATATAAGGATGAATGGGACACTAAAGGAACACCAGATGTTAGCGACGACGTGTTCTACTTTGCTTATCCATGGAGCTATCTCGGCGGCAGTTTCTGGGGGGCTTCACGCCTTCGACCAGGCTACCGCGACTACATTTTCGGAACCCAGCTAATCCAGCTTATGCACGAGTTCGACGAGAACATATGGGCGAAGGACACATCATTCTTCGGCATGTACAAGGATCGCCCAGGTCCATTAGGAGACTATAAGGTGCAAATATTAATATTCAACATCCGCGATGGACTGTTCTGGGATCCAGTTAGTGCTCCATACTTTATTGAAGGCTATTTCTGGTCTTATGTGAGCAATCTGTACAATGCAAATATAATACACATCGACACATATCAGTGGTTTAGAAGGCAGGGACCAAACCCAACAGGCGGTGATCCAGCATACAAAGTATCTCCACCATACCCACCAGCATCGTGTATGCCCTACGAGTATGAGGGCACATTTGCCCATGAATTCCAACACTTGATACACCGCGACATAGACCCAGATGAAGAATCATGGGTTAATGAGGGCTGCTCAGAACTAGCCCAAATCGTATGCGGATACGGATTCCCATCAAGCCACCTAATGTACTACCTAGCCTACTTCTGGGACACATCCCTCGTAGTCTGGGAAGGAAACCTGCAGAACTACGGCGCCGTCGCTCTATGGACATATTACATATACGAGCATTACGGGAGACAGTTTATCTGGGATGTTGTCCACGAACAAGCGAATGGAATAGAAGGCTACAACAATGTCTTCAAAGCCTTCGGCATAAAGAAAGACTTCGACCAAGTCTTCCAAGAATGGGCAATTGCGAATTACCTAGACGACACAAGCTTCGCAAAAGGAGTTTACGGCTACTACGGCTTAGACTTCGGCACAGCAGCCACACGCGGCTGGAGCATACCATACGCAATAGCATACTGGGGATGCTATGACGAAAGCTACCCAACAGGATGGATACTGCCAGAACGGCTACCATACATCGTCTGGTACTGGGAACTATACAACGGGGCACCAGAACTAAAAGTATACTTCGACGGCGATGATTACGCAGGAGTATTTCCACACAGCGGTACAAACGAATGGCACTCGGACGGAACGGCATGGTCATGGTTCAGACTAGGGCAAACATTCGCAATACCAGAAACAGGCGCAACCCTCAAATTCTGGACATACTACGAAATCGAAGAAGACTGGGACTACGGCTACGTTGAAGTCCACGATCTAACAACAGGCGAATGGTACACGCTACCAGGAATAAAAACCGTTTCAACCCTCACAGTGCAAGACAACCCCAACTGCCCAGACGAATTTGAACCATCAGCCTACTACGATGCGGGAAGGTGGAACGCCTTCACAGGAAGCAGCGGCGGCTGGTACCAGGAGGAAATGGACCTAACACTCTTCGCAGGCCACACAATCGAGCTTTACTTCACATACTGGACAGACGGCTATACTCTATGGCAAGGATGGTACGTAGACGACATAGAAATCCCAGAAATAGGCTTCTACGACGACGTAGAAAGCGGACCAAACGGATGGACAGCAACAGCAGGATGGCACATAACAACAGGCGTGGTAGAAAACGACTTCACAGTTAACGTCATAGAAACAACGAACATAATCAATAAAAAGGGAACAACGAGAACATTGTATCACATAAGCCCCATGAAACTAAACGATGCAACAGAAGAAGGATGGGAACTGATAAAAGTTGTCAATACAGCAACGGTACAAAGTGGCCCAGCAGTATTAGTAATGGCAAATCAACCGGGCTACGAACACTCGTTCTACACAGAATTACTCTTCATAGTGGACGACGCACCCTTCGAATTAATACACTGGTGGACACACTAGCAAACAAATGCAACTTCAAACAACCCATTTCCCCTTTTTATGAATCAAAATATCTTAACGAATACGCGAATAGCTATTAGCATACCTAAAACTGACCCAACATCCATTATGCTTATGTCTTTGTTTGTTCCTTTGTAATGTGACGAAGGGAGAAGAAAAGTGCAATGAGAGCACTTGAATTATCACTCATATTTATCCTAGTGACGGCGATCTTCTTGCCATTCATTGTTCAACCAAGCATAGCAAGTTCGATCATTTACATCAGAGCAGATGGAACTATAGAACCAGATACCGCTCCAATATCAACTATTGACAAAATAACTTACACTTTTACAGGTAACGCTAACAATGAAATTGTAGTTGAAAGATCAAACATAATAATTGACTGCAATGGGCACATTATTGAAGGAAGCGGAACAGGAAACGGTTTCACCCTTTACGACGTTACGAATGTTACCATAAGAAACGGCAACATCAGAAACTTCCAATACGGCATTTACCTTGAATCAGCGTCGCACAATTTCATACACGGAAACAATATAAGCGCGAACAGCTACGACGGTATCACGATCTATTTTTCCTCAAATAATAACGAGATAGTCGATAATCATATTGAAAATAATGGATGGTTTGGAATAGGAATCTACTACTCAAACAACAATAGTATAACAAGAAATACGATCATAAACAACAATGATGGCATCTGGCTATATTATGCCTTAAACAACACGATTTCAGAAAACAACATATCAACAAACAACGAACACGGAATCGAACTCTACCATGCATCAGACAACAACATATTTCACAACAACTTCGTAAACAATTCATACCAAGCCTACACTGAGGACTCCATCAACATTTGGGACAACAGCTACCCTTCAGGAGGCAACTATTGGAGCGACTATCAAGGTGTAGACTCTAATGGAGATGGCATAGGAGATACACCGTACATTATTGATGAAAACAACAAAGACTGTTATCCCCTAATGAAACCTTGGACAAACATTTCAATTCCAGGCGACGTTAACGGTGATGGAACAGTGGATATTTACGATGCTATACTGTTGAGCACATCCTTCGGCGCCAAACAAGGCGATCCAAACTGGAACCCAAACGCAGACCTTGACAATACAGGCGAAATAG
>JAVZNC010000012.1:0-11605 GCA_038882955.1 Bathyarchaeia archaeon | reverse complement strand
AGTTTTCACATACAAAAATTACGAAATAACCTTGTTTAATGGCGGACGCATGCTAATAAAAAACGTGGACAGCGAAGAAAAAGCCCTAAAAATCTATAAAGGGATAGCCCAAAAAATAGGGTTAAACCAATAAAACCTTTATTACGCCCAACAAAATTTTAATTAGAAGCGCCGGGGTGGCCGAACGGTTCAGGCGGCTGCCTGCAGAGCAGCTATATGTGGGTTCAACTCCCACCCCCGGCTTTTACGCGCCACCCACAGACAGCCGCGTCATTTTCGCTTTTTATAAAGATGAGTGCCATCAATAGTGTCAACATACTCGAATCCCGCTTCTATAAGATGCCTTGCCTCTTCAACGTTTTCTGCAACCTTGCAGATCCATTCATCTTCTTTGAAGTCTATCAATTGGGTGTAAATTAGCGTGTTCTTTATGTTCTTGTGTCCCAGCAGCTTCATAACGTGTAGAATGTCCTTTGTTTTAGCATATTCCACGGTTGCCTTCCAATGCCTAAAAGTATGGAAGCTTATCTGAAGCAGCCTTGGGTTTCCAAGCTTTTTGGCTAGCAGTTTACGCGTTCTCTGAAAGCCTCTAGCAAAGCCCCTTATGGGATAGCCTCCAAATATTAGCGTGCCCTTTTTAGGCAAAGCCTGAAGCATTGAAAGACATTTAGCCGATATCCTCAGCAACCTCGGAGCGCTTCCCTTTTCGGGTGTTACACGCACTGCCCTAGCTTCAAAGTCTAAGTCTGTCCATTTAAGGTTCCACGCTTCTCCAGCTCTGATGCCCGTTTCCTTGAGAAGTTGGAGGAAACACGCCATCTTAGGCCCGCAGCCAGCTATCAAAGCGTCAAGCTCTTGTTCGGTGGGTATGAAAGGAAGCTTGTTAACACGCCTGTATGTAGGTGGATCCCACTCTCTACCTGCAAAGGTTAGATAGCTTGTGAAGGCATCAACGGCATTTTCCTTTCTCCCCTCACTCCAGTTTTGCTTGGCGATGACTTCCTTGACGGATTCTGGGTCTCCAAGGTTTCCGCCTCTCTGAACCAGTATCTTCAGAAGTTTAACTTTGCTGGTTATTGTTGAATCTTTGTAGCCTTGCTTTTTAAGCCACCAAGCGAACTCTACGAGTTTCCCTTTAATGTCTAATGGAAGCAGTGTGGCCCCCGCAGCCCACTTTTTGCTTAATGCTTTTTCCTCAGCCAAGGCTATCGCCTTGCTGACCGAGTTTTTCGGCAAGTTTTCCTTACCGCACACTCGGCGATCCCTATTATAGTGGCGCAAGGCATTTAACTCTTTCCCTACAATAGTGGCAAAGAGATTACCATGAGAACCTACATCTTCACTGAAAGAGAGAGCAGTATTCTCAGCCGTTTCATCGCGGGAGAAATCGACATTAAGGATAGATCCCTCAGCAAAATTCTTTCCAGAATTAGAACTTTCAAGCGCTTGGCCGGCGATGTTGAGCTTTACATTACCGTCCGCAGTCGAGTCACTGAATCTAAAACCGCATAAACGGCAAACATAGCGCTGAACACTTCTTCCATTGTTAAGGTATCTCAATCCATCCTTCCATGTTTTGGCTGAACCGCACTCTGGACATTTGAGGGGGTGGCTGCGGATGGGCCGCGGGGGCTCGTTTGGCATAGCCTCTAAAGGCTTGATTCCGCAGTCAGCCTTTCCCCTTTCAGCCATTAAGCGGCTCAGCTCCTGGTTTCCATTTGAGTCTCATGGGAAGGTTGCACAATCTACACCTTACAAGTTTGCCGACGTCTGAAGTGCCATAATTGAATTGTGTATGGCATTTTGGGCATCTGCCGTAGTATTTGTTGTCAACTTCAACTACGACCTCTTTTTCTCTTGCGGGTGGCTGGGGTGGATGTTCTGTTTCTGGCTCCGGTTTGGGCTGGGCTAAACGTTGAATCAGCTCATCCATTGCCTCATTGAAGTTTTTTAGAACTGGCGACTCGTAGACTATCCCCAACTTGCCTCTTGAATTTTCCACTTTCGCTGCGAATCGCTTCAAAGCGTCTTTTCCGTAGTATTTTTCTATGGCTTTTCTGCAGATTTCTTCGGCTGCTTTGAGCGTTTCGTCGTTCTTGAACAGTGCGTTGGACTCGCACTTTCGTCTTCCAAACTTGCCAATATAATTATAGTCAAGCGATTCTCTTCCAGAGCTGGTTTTAAGGTTTTCAATCCATGTTAGGTTGTAGCGGTCTATATCTTCCTTATTAAGCCCGAACCTGTCAATTATCAGGTTGTATGGATACCAGCCTGTTCCGCCTGCACAGTCTTCAAGGTTCTTTCTGAAGGTTTCTGAAATTTTTAGGCCTGCTGGATCGTGGTCGTAGAATAGGAGTAGCACAGGTGTTAATTCTCTCATTTCAGCCCTTTGGGAGAGTCCCGCTATGTGCGCCCTCAAAAGTATCGGCGGCCACCCTTTGCTGTTGACTATGGGAACGTGGTATTCGTCGCATATTGGCTTGAAGAGGTTTAGAATGTCACCTTTCTCCACGCACATCATAACGTAGTATTCTTCGCCATCCCAAAAGTCCGTTGTGAGTGAAGGTAATTTGTTAAGCATGTCCTCTACACATTTCTTGATACGTTCAAGTAGAGCTGTTGGGTCCGCAGCTTCATGGATTCCCATAAAACGTCTCGTCATGTCTTGATCTTCAGCAACGAAGTCTATGGGTAACAACCCAATCTTTCTACAGTCGTTTATCGCTTTTTGGCAAGCGTCAAACTCGTCTTTGGTGATTTTTCCAAGGCCTTCAAGCAGGTAGCACCAGCCCCGGCTGGAGTATTTTACGCGTTTAACCACCTGAGCGTCTATCGCTGATATTTCCCTCGCAAAGTCCCTAAGCCTTCGTTCATACATTCGGTTTCCAAGCCTTCCATGCGGAACCCATGAGACGGGCTTATGCGGCGGCGGAGGAGTGTAAATCCGCGGTGTCTTAGGTATGGGAAGAACTTTGTCGAACGCCTTTTCCATCAACACGCTTATGCTACTACTCACCTAAACCACTCTTCCCGTAATTGAGCCACTTTAAAACTGGAGATACGAGATGGGCGACAACCGTTACGGGTGTGTCTTTGGCTATTCCCACCCTGCCCAAACGGTATGGGATATTGAAGATTCTTGAGAAAATGTCCTCCATGCTTGCCATGAAATTAACGCACTGGTAAACCTTAAGTCCTTCCCCATCCTCGTTTCTGTCGAAAATCGCAAGCTCCACCAAATACGGAAACTCAACATGATCTATGTTTGTGCATTTGTCGCTGATGCTGTTTGGACTGTAATGGAACTGGTCCCAGCATTCCCTTCGCGTATCCGTCATGACAACATATCTGAGCCTCTGCCAGCCATGGCATCTGCGAATATTCTCAAAGGCTTCTTCTCCAACACACCCTAGAACCGACCTGATGCTTCTCTTTCCAATAGGCTTCGACTTGGCCTTCATTATTTTGAATAACGCTAAAATCACATTTTCTGATAGCTCCTTAATTGGCGTAGCGGGTAAAAACTGCATATTCATACCGTCGCCAGAATCATGATTTGCGGTGGCGTTTAGCTCTTGCAAAATTTCCCAGATGAGTTTTTTGCTGGTGAACCCTCTGAATAGGGGAATGAACTCTTTGAGCTTAGCGTTCGGTGTGGCTTTAACGAAGTCACTATATAGAGCTAGGAATTGCTTGCTCGTATACCACAAAACTGAAGTTTCTTTCCTAATTGGTTTGCCCGTCCCGTCCGAGCCTAGAACGCCCTTGTCCCCGAAAATGTCATAAGTTATCTTCCTGAAGGGGTTAACCATGCTTGTGGCGAAAACTAAATCCTTCAAAACGGAGAGTTGACTTTCTAATCTCGGAAACTTCACCGTAAACTTGGTGAAGCCATTATCCTCCCTTCTGGAGACTGAAATCTTGGAGTTTATGACTTCCTTAATCTTGTCGGGTTTCAAGGTAATCTTGTAGACGTAATTTCCGCTTTCAACCATAACAGGCGGAGGTTCAAGCTCCTTAGACTCCGCAAGTGCATAGGCATATCCGAAAATGCATTTCAAAGCATTTCCTAGGTAGCCCCTAGAAACCATGTAGAAGCCTCTTTTGGAGCTAGCCTTGCTTTCAAAGTCCAATATAAGTTTCAACTCCTTAGCTGTCAGCTTCTTGCTGCCGTTGTCGCTTACCGCAACCGCATGGAAATCCCCTTCTGCCCGCACTTCAACGCGAATGTTTGAGGCGTCTTCCTTGTCTAAGCTGTTGCAGAGCATTTCAACCAACGCAAACTTCAAGACACTTTCAGGATTCACGCCAGTACTATTCCTCAGCTCATCCAGAATTACAAAGTCCAAACCACGGGTTGTGCCGGGCCGAATGACATCCCTCAGCTCAACTTCCTTCATCTAACTCTTCTCCTCCATTTGTTTTCTCCAGCATCCATACGTGAGAGTAGAAGCACGCGCTTCGTGCCTCCCTTCTTCTCACTCAACTTTGAGCCTACTCAAAACTGAGAAAGATGGATCAATCTTCTCCGCAAAGGCTACAGGGAGCGTTTTTCTCGGTTTTTCGTGAATTTCTAAACGCGGCTTCAGCAGCTGACCGTTATGACGCATGTATATGCGAGCAAGGTCCCCAAACCAGTTGCTGAAGGAGACATTAAAGGCGGGACCACTAATTTCGCACGCGCCATCGCCATCCTTGCCGTAATGCCACTGCGACACGACCCAATCTGGCACGTCCGGAATTAAACGTTCATCAAAATCATGGTCAACTGAAATAGCAACATCAACCATGCGAGCGCGAACACTCCCCAAGAAAGAAGACAGACTCACCAGACCATCAAGAGAAACCTCCACAGGACGCTCACTACACTTAAGATAAGCAGTAACCTTACCCCCACGATGAAGAAAAACTTCCAGAACACGCCCCCTCGACCAGACAAATAAGCCAAACCTAATATCACTAGACCCTTCTATTAACCGCCCAACACCATTACTTGAAAATAGCCTATACAACAAATCTGCTGGAAAAACCAAAGTAATATCATGAACTCGACACACCTCCTCCCAATCCAACGATTCCAAAAATGAACCAAGATCAATTCGAACTTCCCTAACACCCCCTGCACCCCTACCCACCCTGTGGGCGACTGTCATTTTTTCAAGAGGCATCTTAGGTTTTCCAGATGATAGCATATAAAAAGCTGTGCCACTCCGACAATACAATCTGATGAGGCCTTTTCTTCTTAAGGAGGAGAAGGTGTTGCGGATGGTGCCATGAGCATACTTGTCCTTGAAATCTAGGAAACAAAACGGTTCGTCTGGTTGGCGCTTGGCTCGTGTATAGATGTAGCGCTCGGCAGGAGTTAAGGAATTTTCTCCATGCCCATAACTGTCACTGACACTTTCCGCTGAAGGTGTCATTTTATCGACCTCCTTCGTTGCCTCTATTGTTCTCGCTTTCCGACATTGGTCTTGCATCCAGAATACCCAAGGCTTTCTTTTCTTCGTCGCTGAGGAAGGAAAGTCTTGCAAGCTCCATTTTAATCGCTCTTCTAACTAGGTCGCTAAGATCTTCGCCTCTAAACTTTGCCACTTTATGTGCAAGCGCCTTATCTCTTGGATCAAGCCTGACTACAATCTGATTTGCCATTTTTGCATCCTTCTGCATTACCACGCATTATATAAGGGTCAAAACTTTACATTCTACTAAAAGACTGAAGGAATGTAAAATGAGAGTACGTATAGTAAATGAAAAGCTATATGTGGAGGTTGATGGTCGCAATCCTACAGAGAGAAGACGGAAACTAATTGAACTTCTTTTTAACATCTTTGGGAAATTAAAGACTCATGAGGTCTGTAATTATTTACAAGAGGCTGGGATTAGAAGATCCCGGCAGACCATAACTAGCGACTTAAATTTGTTGGAAAAAAGAGGTGAGATAGAAAGGGTGCATAAGGGCCTCTATAAAAGTAAGGGGCTAATGCTCTTTTCCAACCCTATTGAAGAAGAGGTAAATAAACTCGTTAGAGATTGCGCCTTTTGGAGCAAACAGAATGTGCAAGAACCTGCAATTGTGATGTATTTACTGTCTACTGAACTAAGGCCGAGGGGCTTCTACTACATCTTTCAAGATATAGCTGAATCAGTCTTAGCTAGATACATCCAATGCGTAATGTTCTCCTCGTATCTCCGTATGGCTGGACAATATCACAAGCCTATAGCCCCATGTCAACTTAATGGTGAAGTCGAGATAGCCGAAGACGAAATCGACCAGATCCTGATGGAGAAGGGATTTAAAGGAAAACTTGTGTTTATTATTTCAATTGATCCTCAAAAGATACACAGATATCTGAAAACAGAGGAAGGGAGAAGGTGGCTGTGGGAGGCGCTAAAGAGAATCCCACATGAGCTGGAGCTTATCGCTAAAGGTATTGAGTATGTCATAGAGCTTATAATCGAAAAAACGAGGATTAGCTCAGAAGAAGCCATACAGGAACTTGAAAAAATTTCGATTCCGAGTAAGATAGCCAATGACATCATAAACATGTGGTTACCTCTTTACTTAAAAAAAAGGGAAGAAAGCGATGAATTTGTAACAGAGCAAATCGACCTCGGCATCTATAATATGTGGCGCCGATGGAATCAATTGCACAGAAGTAGGGAAAATACTTCCTGCACAAGGCAAACGCCTAAAATAGAAAAGTTACTCTAGAGTAACTTTAACAAACTCTGCCAACAATTCTGGGCAATGCTCTTTTGCGAAACCAATCCATTTCACAAGATACTCTTTTTCTTTCTCGTTGATAGGCTCTAGGTAAGGTTCATAGGGTTTTTGTTTTAGAATTAGTTTCTTGCCTAGTTCAGCGTTGATGTTGAATATGTGACGCCACATTTCAAGTTGAGCTTCAGCCAGCAAGTTAATGCATTCTTCTTCGTTTTCTCCATAAATGTGAGCTTCCAATGGATTGTTGAGGAGTCCAGCATCGCTGCAAAGCAATTCCAATATTTTGCGAATCATGGCACGGTTTTCCATAACTACCTGTTCTAAAGACTTGTCAACCTTTTCTAAAGGTTGAGAAGGGTTAAAGGCGGACTCGACTTTGAGCTGTTGTCTGTTCTGTTTCAGGTATTTTTTGACGCTACTTAGTGACACACCTACTTTTTTAGCTATGTCCTCAAACGTAAACCCTTCCTCTCTTAGCTTCAGTATCTTTTGTATCTGATGAGGTTTCAACAAGTAATCTTCACTGGTGAATTAATGGTTTTTTGGCCAAATTTTAAGCTTTTCCTAAACCAAAAATTAACGTTGAAAAACCTTCTAAAAACTTATCTCGATTTTAAGCTCTTAATTTAGTGCGTTCCCCTTTATATTGGATGATGTGATGCTGAGAATCTTTCAGAGCTTGAACATTATTTTACGAATATTAGGCGCGTTAAACAAACATTCATGACGAGTATGCAGAAAAGGCTCAGACAAGAGCTTTTGTGTGCTTACGAGTTATTCTGTCAATTGGTTATGTTAGCATGACTTTTAGGCACACGCTTAAAGCTTTTTGGCTTTTGTAAGTGTAGCACTATGGGAAGTCTGTAAAGCTTTCGAAAAGTTATACATAAGGCTCTGAGAAAATTGGAATTTGAAAATGGGGAGGAAAGCCTTTCAGCCTTAGCGTTTTTCTCTGTTTATTATCCACTGGTTTTGCCTTCCAACCCTTCTTCCCTTAACCATGCCATCAGCCATTAGCTTGTATAGGTGTAGTTGGGCCGTGTTCCATGATACCCTAAGCTCTTTTGCAACCATTTCTGTTGTGACGGGCCAGTCTTGCTTAGCCAGATATTCAAGAATTTTTTGGTCTATGCTTTTTCCGCTTTTATCGCTGTGAGATTTCATATGCTATTCCTTTATGAAGTATTTACGGAAAGATTAATTAAAGTTATGCTTGAACATATGATTTAACATAGAATATGAGGCGTTAAGGCTTGAAAGGTTATGTTATTAGAGGAAAATCTCAGATTTTTATACTCGTTTGCGTTCTTGTTATAGGCTTAGCGCTGATAAATGTTGTAGAAGCAGAACCCGTAACTGAAATAACCGAACACGTTCTTGTCAATGATCTTATAGTGTGGATTGAATATTCCTATGACACAACAAACATTTCCTATGTCACTCTTAAATTCACAATTTCTCCTCTCTACTATGAACCATACCAGTACATGCCAAACCTATACATCGAATTTGCCAAGTTTGAAATAATGGACATTTCAGCGCCCCTAAACTCTGAATACAGTTACAGCTTCAACCTAACATCAGAGCACGCATTATATTCGCCTAATCAAGTTAGCACCACACTCACAGTTTTTCCCAAAGTCAGAGAATACCCACCCAATTACATCCGCGTCTACGGAATCCTCAAATTCAGACATCTCGAATCCTCAGAATGGACTATTGCAAACATACCTTTCAGATTACCCTTTTCTTTCTACGACTTCTACAGTTGGCAGCAACTGGAAGCGGATAAAAGCTCTCTGGAAACAAGCTTGAGTGATTCTAAGAACTTGATATACGCTTTTGCTGCAGCCACTCTCGTGTTATCAGCAACAACAGCCTTTTTAGGAATAGAGTGGAGGCGACAAAGGAAAATACTGAAATCCATGAGATAGTCTCGGCCAAAGCCCAATTCTTATTTCAGGGCTTGTTGCTAAAGGCAACACCTCAAATACCATAGGATAACTTTCACAAACTCACACGTGACAACCTCAAAGTCATGCTAGCATAACTTTTAAGCAAGTCCCCTTGTCTCACGTGGAGAAAGGCTGAGGAAAGCAGGAAGCTTGGCGTAAAAGTCAGCCGAGAAAAACGGGCGCGTTAACTACTAGCCCTTATTTAACTAAAAAGCTAGCCGACCCCTTCATTTTTCCTTTGTCTTTTTCCAACAAGCGATTAGTTCAGCTATAACTTCGTCGAAAGACCTGTCGCGCCCATTCTTGGCTAAGAGTTCACCCTTAACCTTTCTCAGTTCAGTATGAGTTTCTTCTGAAACGTGTATCGTGGGCATTATCACCACAGATATCTGTTATAATAAAGGTAAAGTTTATAAGATTTGTCATAATAATTATCTTAACGATAAAAGAGATAAATGTGATACAGAATGACTTCCTACATTAACGATAAGGCCCTAAGAAAAAGCGTCTTCAAAGAGGTGGAGAGGCTACTCTTAGAGAAAGGCTATTCCAAGGAACAAGTTAAGCGAATCGTGAGGCTTTATTGTTGAGGTTTTTGGGGTTGTGTGGCTGGATCTAACGTTTAGGCTACTTTGGCTCGAGTGTGAGCGAAAACTTAAGCCAAACAATTTTCCCAAATTTTATTCCGCGACAAATGATGTTGATGGGCAAGTAACTCTAGAGTTACTTTGCAATAGAAGAGCCCTCCGCAAACTCGCACAAACAAAAACACTTGCCAACTTTCTAAACATCTTCAACATAGTGTACGTCGCATCATCAACATGGAAAACTCGAGGCCACCAACACATTTCCTAATGAAAAGTTTTCGTTTAGACGTTACTAACAAAATTATGCACTGGTTACTAAAGCGATCACGATAACAGCAATAATTATATGTAAAAGTGAAAGATAGTCGTTAAGTGGTATTAGTATGAGTGAAAATAAACTGTTAATCATAAAACCTCAAGATCTTTCTTTGAAAGTCAGCAATTTGGCGGAAAAAGTTGTTCGAAATTTAATGGAAGCGGAGGAATTCGATGTAATAGGATTAAGTGACGCTATTTTTCTTGCTTGTTCTGCAGTAAATATTGCTACAGACATCGCAAACGCTCACGTTAATGAATTATATGCTGATACCCTTGAAATTCCTATTCTTGGAAGTATGGAGGCCATTTTTATTAGGGTTGGCAGAGAGAAAAAACTAGATGTTTTAGAGCGTATTAAGAAGGAAGAGGAAGGAATGATTTTAACTACAGACAGGGATGGGCAATTAATTACCGTGAGTCGCGGTATTAGAATGGAAAAGTTGCTAACACTTTGCTTGATTAAACTATCAAGAATGGAAAAATTGAAATTAATAGCAGCTGCCAGTGCAATTAATGATGCAGTCAGGTTGGCGCTTCAGTTGACTAAAGGTCCTGTTGCTAAAGAACCTGTTGGAATTAGTTTTATGGCCCTTTCCAGTATACCCTCCCGTGTGGACCCTCAAAAGAAAATGACTGCGATTTCTATTTATCTTAAAAAAGGATATAAAACAGAATATAGCAGAAGGCATCAAGAATTAATTAAAAAAATTAAAACGGGTCTTAGAACTTAGGCTTTTAGATCCGGCGATGAAACGTGACCATTATAGGGGTTGATAGTAGCGGGCACGTCAAAAATCCTCCTATATGGGTTATGGCTGCGAGAAGATCTAAGAAAAGTGGACAAAAATCTCAGGCCATATATATTTCAGTTGAGAAACATAACGAATTAGAAAAATGCACTAAAAACACAAAAAACTGGTTTGAGAAGGTATGTGCAATTCTAATCTTTAAAGCAGTTACACCCATATTTTACGATGGAGATACCATTATAATCGACAAAGATTTTCAGGGATCAGAACCCTATATTGAGAAGTATTTAAAAAAACTTCTACAACACGCTTATCCGCGAAACCCACGAATGGCTAATCCTACTGTGCTCTTTATACCAGACTATTATAATAAGCAAGTGAAAGAGGCCCATATAAAAGCAAGAAATTTGCGCCGCAAAAGGTTTCATTGCCCATGCCAAAAAGACCCTTCTTTTGAAGAATTATACATGCTCTAACATTTTTACCCATCAAACTGCGGGACCTGGTTCACGGTCATTCCCCAGGCCGCACCGCAGATATCATCTGGTGAAGACCACCAGATGATCTCGGAGATCTCTCCCCGAATATTGCAATAAATAAATTCATAAATCCTTTAATTCCTTAAAGGGTTCGTAAAGATTTTAATGTTTATTATTATAGTCAGTATCACTATTAATTTTCTATTTTTGCCGTATTCTGGTGATCTTCATTACATAAAAGAACTCTGAAGAATATATAAGTTTTTTGAAAGAATACTCTAGTTTCTATATATAAATAACGTATACCATACAATTTCATAAAACATCCAGTAAATTTTGGCAAGTCTAAGAGCTAATTGTAAGTTTAGTTTAGATGGGTGTTAATATCAAATTTTTTCTGTTAGTGTCTCCTAACAGAACCAGAAGTGTAATTATGGTTCACGTTTTTAAATTTGCTTAATTTCCTCTGTTAAGTTAAGCGCTAGTTGTGCTGCTTCTTCCAATATAGTTTCGTTTGGTGGTGCTGGGCCGAAATACCAGAAGGGTGGTCCATTTATGCTGTCTACGCTTGTATAGTTGAGTATACTCCAGTAGGCTTGTGCAACTTTCTGTCCAATATCATGGATTGTGTTCATCATTCTTGATTGTTCCGTAGAGTTCAGCCGAGACAAATCAATGTTGGGATCCCTGATGGTATCTATTAAGTAAAGGATTTTTCCTAATTGGACTTGATGCCCTTGGTCCAAATTAATGAGCTCCGTCAACGAACTGGTTGCATAAACTAATTCAGCAT
>JAVZNC010000011.1:0-11951 GCA_038882955.1 Bathyarchaeia archaeon | reverse complement strand
TCGGCGCGGTCGGTTAGGCCGCACCTTAGGACCGACTTACCCCCGGCTGACGATCGTTGCCGGGGAACCCTGGCCCCTTCGGCGGAGGGGATTCTCACCCCTCTTTGCTGTTACTACCACCGGGATCTGCAATCCTGACCGGTCCACTGGACCTCACGGCCCAGCTTCTGCCCAGCCAGGACGCCCTCCTACCAACGCAGCGTTTGGCTGCGCTCTGAGGTATCGGCGGCTGGCTTAGTCCCGTCCATTTTCGGGGCCGTCAGCCTCGGCGGGTGAGCTGTTACGCTTTCTTTAAAGGGTGGCTGCTTCTAAGCCTACCTCCCCGCTGTCTGTGGCTGACGACGCCCTTCGGTTTGACATTTAGCCAGCACTTGGGGGCCTTAACCTCAGTCTGGGTTGTCCCCCTCTCGGTCCGGGAGCTTACCCCCCGTAACCCGTCTCCCAAGGTCTACGGCGCCGATGGATTCGGAGTTTGAAAGGAAGGTGGAGCCTTTCGACCCCTTGGCCTTCCAATCAGTGCTCTACCCCACCGGCCGCCTCGCTTGGGACTGGGCTGCGACCCACTTCGGAGGGAACTAGCTATCACCGGGCTAGATTGGTCTTTAGCCCCTAGCCCCAGGTCTGGAGAACGAATTGCACGTCAGCACCCTTGCGAGCCTCCACTAGGCTTTCGCCTAGCTTCGCCCTGCCCAGGGCTAGATCGCCCGGTTTCTAGTTTCACAACCGTGACTCCGGGCCCTTTCAGACCCCGCACCTCGCTGGGCGAAAACCCAGCTGCGTGCCTGTTGGTTTCCCTGCGCTTTCGGGCTTTTAACCCTTAAGCTTGCCACGGCTGTGAACTCCCCGGCCCGTGTTTCTAGACGGAACGTGCAACCCTGGTCCCCCTCCCTCGTACTTCCGCCTCGCAGCGGTTTCCTTTGGGAGGGATCTACCCTTCCGGGCCGCACACGTCTGTAACCGTCTGGTTTCAGGCGCTTTTCACCCCCCTTCCGGGGTACTTTTCAGCTTTCCGTCACCGTACTAGTGCGCTATCGGTCTTGAGACGTGTTTAGTCTTAGAAGTTAGTGTCTCCCAACTTCTCGCACCCAAACCAGGGTACGATACTCTGGGACTCCGGCGCAAGCTCCTTCCGGCTTACGCTTACGGGGCTTTCACCCTCTTTGGCGGGCCTTTCCAGGCCACTTCAGCTTCACCGGTGAGGAGGAAGCCGGGCCCATAACCCTACATCTCCCATGGATTTCTCCATGAGATTCGGTTTGGACTCTTCCCCTTTCGCTCGCTGCTACTCAGGGAATCCCAGTTGGTTTCTTTTCCTCCCCCTACTAAGATGCTTCCGTTCGGGGGGTTCCCGCTCCCAAATGGGAGCACCGTGACCCCGAAGGGCCACAGTAGGAAGTCTCATTCAGGAATCCCCGGTTCTAAGGCTGCATGCGCCTACCCGGGGCTTTATCGCAGCTTGCCGCGCCCTTCTTCAGCGCTCAAGCCGAGCCATCCTCCAGACGGCGTGGCATGTCGGGCTTTTTAGTGGTGTCTGTTTGGCGTTTGGTGAACCTTTGATGGCGTATGGCATACGCTATTTTTTGGCTTGTGTGTGGTGTCATGTGAGCTTTAAAGGCTCATTCACCCTTCCCTCCCAATCTGGTGGATGGGGAGGTGCATCTATGCGTTATGGCTTGGAGTAATATAGCCAAAATATTTCTGAAGCGGCTATCGCACATATAAGGGTTGCGTCGCATGTAATAAGTGTTTTTAATTTGAATTTCAGCTGGATTTATGGTTAAGAACGTTTTTATTTTTGTTGTTGTGATATGCGTATTGCGGTTGCCTCGGTAGCTCAGCCTGGTAGAGCAACGGCCTTGTAAGCCGTAGGTCGCGGGATCAAAGCCCGCCCGAGGCTTATAATAACGCTTTTTATACTGGTGATGTGTGAAAATGGGCTTTTTTCTTTTGGCATTTTCCTACTTCCCTCCCTCTATAGATTTTTAGAAGAGGATTTGTCCTTGTATTAAGGTTTGGTTTGTTCGATTTCTGTTTTGTTGAAGCCTTAAATTTGTGCGCCCATAATTATTGCTGGGAAACACGTTGCCAGAGTTCATTTTATATTCTCGTTTAGGAAGGACGGACGCGAATTGGGCAAATTTGCATGATGCTGGGCGCTTGGACATAGTTTATGAATGCATTGTCGCAAGTCTTTTTCTTTCTCATGGCATACGCAGAAACGTCGTTTTCCACGCTGTTCTTAGTGGCCCGCCGAACCCGCCATTACATTTAAAAGTTGATGGTGCGAGCCTTCATGATGTTCGGACGGACCAAGAAACTTGGAAGCATATTTTGAAGAAGGTTTTATCTGGGAAGACTCATCCGGGCGTGAGCGTTGAGAAATTGAGTTTTGAGGCGCTTTTGAAGGCGAAGGCAGAAATGGAAATGGCTAAAGTGTATGTGCTTGAGGAGAGCGGAAAAGACATTTCTGAAGTTGAGGTGGGCGCCAATTCAGTTTTTGTTTTAGGCGACCATGTTGGGCTTCCAAAAAAGGTTGAGGCTTACACCTTAAGATATGGCGAAAAACTGTCTCTTTGCAAGACGCCCTACCTAGCGGCGTCGTGCATAACAATAATAAACTATTTACTAGATAGAAAAGCGAAGACATGAAACACTATTTGAAGAATGAATTTTATTGTTATGGTTCAACATTACAGAAAAAGAGGAGTAAAGGTTTTGTTTTCAATTTGTAAAGCGATTTTTCTGCCTTTCAAATATTGCATTGCCTTCAGCCTTCACAATTTCCATTTGAGCTAAATAAGTACTATTCATTCTCCAATCATTGAAGCGCTCCGAAGTTGAGCTTGCTTCACACTTTTCGTGCATGAATGAGGAAACAATGTAACTCTTACTTATCTCTAATATTTGGTGTAATTTTCCTTTAAGTGCGCCGATTTTTCCTAAATCTAATCGTTTCATCTCTTTTCCCGTGATAAGTACGACTGAAAGGAATAGCATAACTCTTATAGCGTCATATGCCTACTCAAAGGCGAATTTACAAAAAAGCAGAAAAATGAGAAGTCCTTTGGGTTACGTTACAGTTTTGAGAATCTTTTTCTTTTCTTCTGGAGCCTGCTTGTAAAGCATGATGTAAGGGATCAAAGATGAAATTAGCTTGTTTTCTGCTTTTTTCAAGTGCTCCTGAAATGTTGTTCTTGGCACCTTCTTTTTGGAAGCAATTGATGAAACGTCGGTTTTTCGTGGCAATCTGTAATATCCATGATTAAAAGCATCAAGCAACGCGCTCATTTGCTTTTCCGTCAAATCGGAAAATAAAGAGTCTGCTGTAAGCGTCAAAGAGCTAGCAATAAATCCATCGAACGGAATTTTGCGTAAAACATCATAAACGAAGCCCTTTCCTTCAAGGTTTCGAAAGAATTCTTTTAGGTCTTTATGTTTGAAGGCTATGATGCGGTAATATTCCCAGCCTCCTTCATAAACGATTGGTGACACGTGAAGAAGTGTGCATCTGTCGATCTGTTTAGTTACAGAGTTTTCAATTGTATAACAGGCACATGTCTTCATAACTATGTGAATTTTATGCTGATCTGATGATTCTGCAACTATTTTGCTGATTTTAGACAACTCCTTCACTATGAAAGAGTATTCTTCTGGTCTTTCTGCAATTATTTCTATTACGTCGTATTCGTTATTGCACCAAAAGAACATCTTAATCGACGGAAATTTCTTTGAAATATTGCAGAATGGGCAATCGTGCGTTATTCTGAATACAACTTCGAACAGTGGCATAATTAAATAAATGTTTTCTATCTATTTATCAGTTAAGCCGTCATATGACTACAAACTTGTCTTTATTCTTAATCCTATGCTTTTCTGAGCTTAACTTCTCGTATTTCCAGAATATAATTCTGAAAAGGAAGAATAAATTTTTATATTTAATTTGTTTCTGTTTTATTTCTGCAATTTTAACGTTCAGCGGGGTGATGTCTGCTTATGGCGTCTATAAGGGAAATTCCCGCGGGCGGTGTAAGCAGATTTGAGCGGATAGGGGCTCACACGCACATTAAGGGATTAGGCTTAGATGAGAATTTGAGGGCTGTGAAGATAAAGGACGGCATGGTTGGACAGGAAAAGGCTAGAGAAGCTGCTGGCTTGGTTGTGAAGATGATTAAGGAAGGGAAATTGAGCGGAAAATGTATAATTTTGGCTGGTCCGCCTGGAACTGGAAAAACAGCTATAGCCGTGGCTATATCGCGAGAACTAGGCGAAAACGTGCCGTTTATACAAATGAGCGGTAGCGAAATTTACAGTGCTGAGCGTAAGAAAACCGAGGTTCTTGTTGAAGCTATTCGCAAGTGCATAGGCGTTGAGATACATGAAATGCGCAAAGTATACGAAGGCGAGCTTACGCATGTTGACATAAAAACTGCGCCGCACCCATACAATCCGTACCAGAAGGTTCCAGAAAGTGTTAGGTTGACTTTGAGGACGACAGATGAGGAGAAAACCATAGAGGCTGGTCCTTCAATAGCCCAGCAGATTATCGCGGAGGGCGTTTCAGAAGGCTACGTGATACAGATAGACGCTGAGACTGGTAGAGTTGCAAGTTTAGGGTTAAGCCTAGAAAGCACAAAGGGAAAAACGTATGACGTTGACACTACACGGAAGGTTCCAAGACCAAACGGTAAGGTTTTGAAAGAGAAAGAGTTTGTTTATACGTTGACGCTTAATGATTTGGATGAGCTTAACGCTAGGCAACGTTCAGGCGGATTCTTCTCGCTGTTCTTTGGCGGTTCAGAGTCGAAGGAAATCGACACTGAAGTGCGTATGGCTGTGGACCAGCAGGTCAAGGAGTGGGTGGATTCTGGAAAGGCTTTCATCCATCCAGGCGTGCTCTTCATTGATGATTCGCATCTTTTGGATTTGGAGGCTTTCAGCTTTTTGGGCAGAGCTATGGAAAGCGAGCTTGTTCCAATAGTTATCCTTGCAACTAATAGGGGCGTAGCCAGAATCCGCGGAACAGACGTAAAAAGTCCACTTGGCTTCCCAATAGACCTCATAGACCGCTCTGTGATAATCGCAACACAACCATACGACGTGGAAAGCGTGAAGGAGATACTGCGAATACGTTCTGAAGAGGAGAAAATAAAGCTCGACGACAAAGCCCTAGAAAGGCTTGCAGAGGTAGGCGCTAAAAGTTCATTGCGCTATGCTGTTCAGCTGTTAAGCCTTGCATCTCAAAATGCAAGAGCAGCCAAAAGGAGTAAAGTTACGATTGAAGATGTTGAGCGTGTTGATGATTTGTTCATGGATATAGGCGAGGCAGCAGAATACTTGAGAAAGTATGAGGAGAGACTGATGATTCATTAAGGAATTTCAATCCATATTTCTATATAACAAGCCTTTTAATTTGCAGCGCTTATTTTCTAAAGTTGTGGTTCACATGGCTGAAAGAAAACAGAAACATGAAGCAGAAGCTTACATCAAAGTCGGCGAAGAGGAAATTGGATTCGAGCTGGAGCCAGCGCAGGTTGAGGTTGGTTCTGGATATACCGTCTCGGTAAGCTACGAGGAAGATACGCCGGTTATTGATGTGAAAACTTACGGGGAAGTTGACATCGCAAGGCTTCGTAAGGAGATACAAAGGATTTTTCCAGACGCGAAGATTCGGCACTTGAACCATGAGAATACCGTAACTGTTGTTAAGAAACGTAAGAAAAAGCAAACGAGAAAGTGAAATTTTCGCCCGAAAATTTGGGTTCCGAAACGAGTTTGAAATAAAATCAAAACCACTTTTATATAAATTTTCTATCAAAAACCGCAATTTCTAACATCAAAAGCAAAGTTGGAATAATAATTCTAAAAGCGAAGTTGACGTGAGAGCAAGCTTCAAGAATGAAAGATTTAACTGTTAAACGCGCGATTAGTTTTTAAGCATCCTAGCATTTAGGTGGAAAATTCAAAAGACAAGCAATGTGAAACTAATATGGTTAATAAGGTTGCTAGTGAAGGTGAAAAGGGCGGAAAGAGCTTAACTCCGCTCTACGTGCGTTCGACAATTTATTCTTTTGGAACTGGTATGGTTAGTCCTTTCACTGGCGCCTATGCCGTAAAGCTCGGTGCTTCTTCGTCTGACATGGGGTGGTTTCAATCATCCGCCAACATCTCAAACAATGTTATGCAAGTTTTTTGGGGAATGCTAAGCGACAAACTGAAGCGCAGAATACCCTTCATAGTCATTGGAAGCCTAATCGTCGCAATATTATGGATACCAATGATGTTTGTGGCGAATGCTACTCAACTAATCATTCTGCTCGCCATCCAAGCGCTTTTAGGGTCTATGATAACGCCAGCGTGGACCGCCCTCATCGGCGACATTGTTCCATCGTTGAGGCTTGGCAGGGTGAATGCAAACATAAACTTGTGGGCAACTACCGGAAGCCTGGTTGCCACATTAATTTCTGGGGTGATAATGATTAATATGGGCGTTCAACCGCGTGAAATGTTTTTCATACCACTGATAATTGCTTCGGTCTGTGGCATAATGTCATCTGTTGCTATGGCCAGCGTGAAAGAAGCTAAAAATGCTGGGAGAATAAACTTGAAAGAAAACCTTGTTTATGACATTTTTAAAGTGTTTGCTTATGCGAAGAAATCGCCAGAGTTCGTGAGGTATTGCTGTGTTGAAGGGATATTCCAATTTTTCATGTCGATTTGTTGGCCGCTTATGGCGATTACGCAGATTAATGTTTTGAATGCATCCATGCTGGATATAGCCATATTCACGGTTTTACAAGCTCTTACCACGATAATTTTTCAAGGGTGGGCTGGAAGGCTTGCAGATAGAATTGGAAGAAAGCCGCTTATTGTTTTCTTCAGATTTAGTCTATTAACAGTTCCGTTGGCTTATGCTTTTGCGCCGAACATGAGCACGCTGATAGCAATAGGCACCTTTTGGGGAATTTCGAACGCTTTTGGGCAAGCATCGATGACCGCTTACCTGCTTGATGTGGCTCCAGAAGAGCATCGGGGAAGCTTCGCGGCAACATTCAATTTTGTTGTTGGTGTCACTTCCTTCTTTGGCTCTTTGATAGGTGGCTACCTATCTGATTACATGGTAAGCATATTCGGACTGGTTCTCGGACTGCAAATTGTTTACATGGTTTCGTTTGCTGGTAGGACGTTAAGCGCATCACTTTATTTGACGCTTAAGGAAACGCTTAAACGTTCACCTTGAAGGCGAATATTCGCCTCTAATCGGAATCTCCAAGCCGCATTTTGGACACTTCTTTTCCTTTGTAATGGAGTACTTTAAAACGTAGTAGCCATACCGCTGAATCAGTTTCTCTCCACAGTTTGGACAGTAAGTATTCTCGTATCTGTGTCCAGAAACGTTTCCAATGTATGGGTAGAGAGCACCATTTTTCTTTGCCATTTCATACGCGTTCTCCAAAGTTTTGATGTTTGTTGGCGGATTACCAAACTTGTAAGCTGGAAAATAACGCGTAAAATGTAATGGCGTGTCTGCGCCAACTTCCTTTAAGTGTCTTTCAATAACCCAGCGAAGAGCTTCTTCATCATCGTTGACGCCTCTAACAACTAAATTCACAATTTCCACGTGCAAGCCCATCTTCCGCGCTTCTCTGGCGTTTCTCCAAATTTTCTCTACGTCGGCGCCTCCACAATATTTCTTGTAAACATCACTATTGCCTTTCACGTCGATTTTGAGTCCATCCAACCCCGCCTCAAAAAGCGCCTTAAGAACGTCTAAGGTCATGTAGCCATTAGAAACATAACAACAATATTTTATGCCACTTTCCTTACCCAACTTAAACAGTTCAATAGCCCATTCAGACAATAATGTCGGCTCCTGAAAACTTGCACATAAACCAGCATCGCCGCCATGCAAAGCCAAGTCCACAATCTTCTCTGGAGAATAGAAGACAGCCGCGTTTGGTTTTGGTTCGCTTTTTGATAAGTGGAAGTTTTGGCACCAAACGCAGTTTAGGTTGCACGACCATGTTGAAAAAGTGAGCGCTGTTGAACCAGGCCAATAGTGGAAGAAGGGCTTTATTTCTATTGGGCGGCTTTCTATGGCGCTTACGTCGCCGTAAACAAGCGTGTACAAATCGCCGTCTATGTTAACTCTTGTCTTGCAGAATCCCTTATTCCCAAGCGGAATTTCGCATCTTCGCTCGCAAAGCGTGCATCTAACTTTAGCATTTGAAACTTTTTCATAGAACAAAGCTTTCTGAACTGTTGGACAATCAGTAAAGCGAAGCATTAACACCAAAAGATGATGGCGTTCACCTCAAAATTAACATTACCGTTTGAAGTGCTCCCAACCGCGCGGCTCAATAACTCTTTTTTCTCCATCAGCCTCCAAAAGGATTCGCCTCTCAGCAGTAACTTTCCCGATGGGCAAAAGTCTTCCGCCAACTCTCTTAACAGCTGTTTCAGCTTTCTTCCACATTTTAGGCTTTAAAGTTAAGACAAGTTCGTATTCCTCTCCTCCGTAAAGCGCCAACTCAAGCGAGTCAAGTTTGTGGATTTCAGCAAACCTTTCAGCCTCCTCGGCTATTGGAAGCTTGTCAATCAAGAAGCCAACTTTACTTGCCCTTGAAAGTTCATGAAGACTCCATGCTAGACCATCACTTGAATCGATGGAAGCCGTAACGGCTTCTGTTTGGCATAGGCTTAGTCCCTCTTTCAATCTTGCTTTGGGCATAAGAACAGAATCAACAAGAACATGAAGAATTTCTTTGGGCGCTTCAAAATCTTCAAGAAGAACCTTCATTCCAGCTGCTGTTTTGCCGAAAAAGCCAGTTGTAGCCACAATATCTCCTGGTTTTGCTCCGTCCCGCAACATGACTTCTGCTCTTTTTGCTGTTCCAAAAAGTGAAATGCTAATGACAATATCTGAAGCCTCATTTGTATCGCCACCAATAATGTAGGCGCCATATTCGCGAGCTCCAGCGTTTAGCCCAGCTCCAACTTCTTCTATGTCCTTCGCTGTCAGTTTCCTTGGTAGCCCCAAGGAAACGAGAACTACTAGCGGTTTAACGCCTTTCGCGGCAAAATCACTGATGTTCATGACGACGGCTTTTCGTGCTGCTTGCCAAAGGCTCATGCCTTTTGGAACATCTGTTTTGTCAACAAGCATGTCTGTCTTCAAAATGGCAAGTTTGTTGGCGTCTATTGGATAGGCGGAAGCGTCGTCTCCGAAGGGAATCGGCATCTTCGGCATTTTACTTAACTTTTTTAGAATTAGTTCAATTGCCTTCCTTTCTCCAATCGCTTTTAAAGTTTTCAAAATCTGCACCCTTTTCAGGTAAGTAAGAGGATAAATGCGCCTTAAAAGCTCAATCCTATTTTAGCAGGCGCTGCCCCTTAAGAAAGTTCATGAGCTTCTCGTTTGTAGCCTTTATAAAATCCTCTTTGTAATGGTTGGCATAGGCAGTTCCGTAGTTTCTTTCTCTGCATATCTTTTCAACTTCTTCCTTTGTTGGTTTTTTTCCGCTTCGACTTAAGCCATTTATGACCGTTTTTCTCCAGTATTCCAGGACATGCTCTAGGCTTATGTCCTTGTAGTGATTTTTGCAAACGATGGCGTTATAATCCCATTTCTCCCTCCTAATGGGCTTACTTTTCGGATATCCAACACATAGAATTGACAAAGCCAAACAATGTTCCGGAAGCTTCAAAATTTCCTTCACTTTTTCCGGATGTTCTATAACAGAGCCTATTATGACGCTGCCCAAACCCAAGGCTTCAGCAGCTATAACCATGTTTTCAAGGGACAGCGCAGCGTCCAAAACTCCGAAAGTGTAGGGCAAAATTCCAGTAAAATCATAATCCACACCAGTAAGTTTAGCAGCTTTGATATGCCTATGAAGGTCGAGGCAAACGACAATCCAAACGGGTGCATCGTTCATAAACGCTTGATTTTCGCACAGCTCATACAGCTTCTCCTTAATAGCTGCGTCAGTTACGACAATGAAGGTTCTTGGCTGTATGTTTCCAGCAGAAGGCGCCCTTATCCCAGCAGTCAAAATCTTCTCTAGAGCCTCATTTGAAACGCTTTTATTCTTTTCAAAATTCCTAACAGAAGCCCTCTCCAAAATGCAATCCAACAAACCCGCGTCGCGCATGACAGCTTCACTCCCAAACCTTTCCGAACATCTTAAAAATAGGCTTTCAATCACATATTTAAAGAACACGCAAGCCTCGGTAGCTCAGCCTGGTAGAGCGGCGGTCTCGTAAACCGCAGGTCGCGGGTTCAAAGCCCGCCCGAGGCTTATAACAAAAAACTCTTTTCAGCATTATCGGAATATTCTGAATTATCGGAAAATTTAAATGAAGCGAACGCGTATATTGCATTACGATGTCAAATGTCTGGAAAAGAATGCTGCAGAGTTGATGCTATAGTGACTGTTGATTCGAAGGGGCAGATTGTACTTCCAAAAGATTTAAGGGAAAAAGCACGCCTAAAGCCAAACGACAAGCTGGCTATAATTTGCTGTGAACGCGACGAAACTCTATGTTGCATGATTATGGTTAAGGCTGAAGAACTTGGAAAATCGGTTAAAGAATACTTCGGACCCGTAATTAAGGAAATTTTCGAGTAGAAGGTGGCTGATGTTTGAAGGAAGAAAAAGTGAGGAAGATTGTAAGAAAAGGCTATGCCAAAATAGCAAAAGAACGAAAGAGCTGCTGTGATCAAGGTGTTGGGTGCTGCAAAACTTGTGCGGATTTTGACGCCGAAAAAACTATTCAAGAGGACATTTTGAGCCTTGGCTGTGGAAGTCCAGTCGCATTTTCATCCCTGAAGGAGGGCGAAACCGTCCTTGACCTTGGCTCTGGCTTTGGGTTTGACTGTTTTCTCGCAGCCAAAAAAGTTGGAGATACTGGCAGAGTAATCGGCGTTGACATGACCCCCGAAATGGTTTATAGGGCTAGGGAAAACGCGAGGAAAAGCGGCTATAGAAACGCGGAGTTTAGACTCGGTGAAATAGAGAACCTTCCAGTTGCTGACTGCAGCGTCGACGTTATCATTTCAAACTGCGTAATCAATCTCTCGCCAAACAAAAAGCGAGTTTTCGAAGAAGCCTTCAGAGCTCTAAAGCCTGGTGGACGACTGATAATTTCGGATATTGTACTTTTGGATGAACTTCCGCCCGCCATAAAAGAGGATGCAAACGCATATGTGAGCTGTGTTTCTGGAGCAATAAATAAGGAAAAATACGTAAGCCTAATTGAGCAAGCGGGCTTCCGCGAGATAAAGGTTCTTGAGGAAACAGTTTTTCCACTTGAAAGCATACTGGATAATCCAGCAGCTGAAAAGCTTAGGGTTGTAACTATAACAATTTGCGGGGTTAAACCATCAAAATAAACAAAAACTATGCTAATAACATGCCCGCCAAAGGGGACACCTTTGAAAATTACATTGAAAAGCTAAATCTTGAACATCTGTTTAGGCAACTCAATGCTCCAAACCCAGAATCGTTAGCGAAAGCCGTCAAGTATTTTACAATAAAAGAGGCGAAAAGCAGAGACAAAATTGTCCTGAACTATTTCGGAAAGGACGGAATAAACCGCCTAACTGATATTATCTGCAAGTTTTTGCTCGCCCAACCACGTATTCCATCGAACGCCAACGTTTTAGATGTTGGCGCTGGCACAGGCTTCTTTACAGCTGCTATTTGTAGACGAATCCATGAAGAACTGCCGAAAGTTCAGTTTTATGCTTTGGATGCAACTCCAGCCATGCTTGCCGCTTTGGAAAAGAGGAATGTTGGAATAGTTCCGTTCATTGGCATAGCCGAAAACATCAAGGACAGCATAAACGAAGCGCGAAAATTCTTCAAAATTCCACGAGAGTTTGACGCTGCATTTTCAACGTTGATGCTTCATCACAGCGTTGAGCCGGAAAATGTTTTTAGAAGCATAAA
>JAVZNC010000010.1:0-17016 GCA_038882955.1 Bathyarchaeia archaeon | reverse complement strand
GACGTTCCTTTCCCTTCTATGGACTGAGGAGCTGCCTATTTTCTCATGGCTTTCTCTTAAGCTCATCTATCTCGTTGTTTTGGGGGATGTTCTGCTAATTGCTGGAATAGTTTTGTGGCTTTTGAGTCGACAGTGGTTTGTTGTTCCAGGCACCGCTGTTTGGTTTGAGTGTCCCTTTTGCAAGAAGAAGTGGAGATCCACCAGTGACAAGGCGCTAGTTCACTGTCCCTATTGCCGCCAGCTAGTTCACCCAAGGATTGTCGAAAAATAATCGCTTAAATTCTTTCTCGTCTTATTTCAAAGAGCACTGTTCCGCCGTCTGTGTAGGGCTTTCCAGGGTCTAAGCACTGCACGTACCCGGTTTCGCCTTCCTTTTTTGCCAAGCCCAAATTTTTGAAGCTTACTCCGCGGCTTAATGGAACAAGCATGGAGAGCATGCAGCCCAAAGCGTGAACGCACATATTATCTGTTTCCTCAACAATTATTTTCGGTGATTCTACAACTATTTTGTCGCCGACTTTGAAGATTGGACAGTATCCCCTTATCTCCTTAACAGTTATAATTAAGCGATATTTATCCTCATTTTTCATTTTTAAGCCTCAACTAGAATTATGTTTAAGGCGATTAGTTAATGTTTTATGGTTAGAGCGTTGAGTTGGCAAACACTTAAAAGTCTTGTTGAAGGGGATAATTGCTACAGAAAGAGGGGCATGCGGCGATGGGAAACCGTCCAGTAATAGTTGCGGCTGGAAGGACAAAGTTTGGCGAACATTACGAGAGGCAGCCTGAACGCCTCATTGAAGAGGCTTGGCTTAGGGCTTCTGAAGAGGCTGGGCTTGAACGCAAAGACTTGGAGGCTTGCTATTTATCGGATTACTTTCTGCCAATAACAAATAAGCTTGGGCTTGAGGAGGGCTTCCTATCGGAGTTGACGGAGTTGCATGTGCCTATGGATGTTGTGCGCTCGTTTAGTTCAGCCTTCTCTAATGCTTGTAATGCTATTCATGCTGGAAAGTATGACATAGTGCTTGTCGGCGGGGTAGAGAAAATGACGGACCGATGGGACAAAATTAGAGATGACCTAATGCTTCTCGAAGACCCTTGGAGTTATTATGCTGGGTGCACACCTGAAGCCAACCACGAGCTTATGCTGAGGGCTTACATTAAGCGGTACGGAATCAGCGGCGAGAACCTTGAAAAGTTAGGCATCGCCTTAGCACAGATATCCGTTAAGAATCATCTGAACGCCTTGAAAAACGAGTACGCCCAATTCCAGCGAAAAATAACAGTTGAGCAAGTGCTGGAAGCCAGAAAGAATGCGAGACGTCCCTTAGGGCTCTATGATTTTGCACCCATATCTGATGGAGCCTCTGCAGTGATTTTAGCTAGCGAGGAGGCCGCCAAAAGGCTGACTGACAAACCAATTTATGTGCTTGGCTCCGCATCAGCCACCGACTATCTAACTTTTCCAACCCGCGAAGACATGACTGGTTTTCTTGCAACCCGCCTGGCCATGGAAAAAGCCCTAAAAACTGCTGGGATAAATTTATGGGACATACAAGTGTTGGAACTCTACGACCAGTCCACTGTTATAGAAATGATTTCCCTTGAGGATTTAGGCTTTTGCAAGCGGGGAACAGCTTGGGAAGCTATTTTTGAAAGTTGCAAAGATTATAAGGGCTATTATGAGGTGAATGGAAAGAAGCTTTTTGTGAATATGAGTGGCGGCTTAAAGGCTGATGGAAACCCGTTGGGTGCCACGGGCGGAGCCCAAACCTACGAGGTTGTCAAACAACTTAGGGGCGAGGCTGGCGAACGCCAAATAAAAACTGATGGGGATTTAAAATATGGTTGTGTGCTTGAGCTTGAGGGCTTTGGCACTAAAAGTTATGTCAACATTTTTGGAAGGGGCTTCTAAATGAGCAGTGAACCCATAGAAAGACGCGTCTCCTATCTTGGAGACAGGCTTAGGGGCAGACGCTGCCAAATTTGTGGAAAAGAATACTTTGAAATAAGAGACTATTGCGGAAACTGCGGGAGAAAAAGCTTCGGAAAAATGGAGGACATAGACCTCTTCTATGAGAAGGGCAGATTTGAGCTTTGCACCCTTATTAATGAGCCTACAAACAAGTTTACAAAGCTTGGCAGCTACATTTATGGTATAGTCTCCTTTCACAACGGCAAAATAAGGGTTCCGGGAAGGCTTACAGACAAAATAGTAAAGTATGGCGAAGCTATAGACTTTTCAGCTTTTGAGGGTAGGGAAGTCGTTCCAAGGTTTAGGAGACGCTATTCTGTTGAGAGAAGTGAAATTATCCCAACAATTTCTTTGGCTTTTACCTTTGCCGACGAATATTATCCGCATCAAGAATATCGCATAATAAAGCCCAACAAAGAGTATGATGCTCCAGGCATAGTGGGTTACGGCGTGTACTCCTCTAGGTTTAGAATTAGGGAGGGCGGCATAGAACGTTCAGTCCCCTTCATAGATGAGGATGCCATAACAGCAGCTGTTGAGGCTGGAAAACTCGCCTTAATTCATTCAGGCGTTGACAACTCGCTTGTTGGTAAGGTTTACGTCGGTTCTGAGTCAAACCCGTACGCTGTTAAACCCATAGCCTCAAAGGTTGCCCAAGTCCTTAAGCTCGGCGAAGAGGATGAGGATGTCCAAGGCGTTGACGCTGTGGATACGGAGTTCGCGTGTAAGGCGGCGACAAGTATGTTTAAGGATGCCGCCTCGCTGGTCAATTATCCAAAAATGGGCGTCTCATATGCCATGGTTATTGGGGCGGACAACTCGCAGGCAGCTCCAAGAGATTCTCCGGGCGGAGAGCTGGACTTCTTCGTTGGCTATGGTGGATGCGCCTACATATTCGGAAAAACCGATGTCATAGCGGAACTTGAAGGCTGGTACTCATGCACTTCCGATACGCCCGACTTCTGGCGGAGAGATGGTGAACCATACCCAATGCATGGTGGGCGGTTTACTGGAGATCCAGCCTACTTCAAACATATAAGAAAAGCTGCGAAGAAGCTTATGGATAGGCTGGGCTTGAAGCCAAGCGACATAAACTATTTTGTGGCGCATCAACCCAACGTCCAGTTTCCAGTAAGGATAGCCCGCGAACTAGGCTTCAAAGAAGAGCAATACATGCCCTCAATCCAAGTGGCAAAGTTTGGCAACACTTACTCAGGCTCATCGCCAGTAGGCTTAGCAGCAGTTCTTGACGCTGCAAAGCCAAACGAACGCATCCTCATCGTAAGCTACGGTTCTGGTGCTGGAAGCGACGCCTACTCCTTCATAACAACAAGCCAGATAACGGAAAAAAGGCAACGTCAAAAATTAACCGTTAAGTATCAAGCGGAAAACCCGTTTCTTGAATATGTGGACTACACCATATATAGACGACTTAAGGCTGGCATGTAAGCAACCTTTAATAGTGTTGCTTGGACAAACTACAACGGAGCCAAAATAGATGTCTATGCGTGAAGTCTTCAGAGTTATATATGCGCCTCACAAGGCCTTCAAGGAGATAATACAGAAACCTGGATACAGAGGACCATTAATAATCATGTTGCTATTTGTGCTGTCTTTTTCAGGATTCTACTACGTCTTATCCACGAGAGTCTATTACGACCAATCAGCTCCGGAATTGTTGGATTTAGATGTGTGGACGGAAGATGCTAGCCTTTGGTATTCAAATGCGAACAAATCTGTAAACAATGTGGATTACATTAAAGGAAATTATTATGGAAACAGAAGCATCCAATTCGCCTTGGAAGACAGCAGCCGAATTGATGTGGAATTAAGGATTCCAGAACCGTTAAATTGCATAGAACCAAATAACTACACTAATTTATCATTTAGAATGAAAATAGTTGAACCCTCCGAGAAACCAGTTAATGTGAGCATTTACCTATTCTCAAAAAACGCCGCAGACAAATACTTCAGTTATTTGTTGCCAGGAAATGATGTGGAAATAAATTCTTGGAATAATAAAACCATTCCTTTAACAGCCTTTACAACAGTTAATGATGCAGATTGGCGGAACATAACAAGCTTAAAATTTGAATTAGCATGGAATAGCAACAAAAATATAACGGTCTTAGTTGACGGGGTTTTCTTTCATGGCTATTATGAATCCATGCTTGAGATGAATGGAAGTGCAATAATAGTTAATTCTATAATAAGCGGGTTCATGCAGTTCACCATACAGTGGGTAATTTTCGGCATTATTCTCTATTTGTTTTCAAAGCTTTTTAGAGGACAACCGGTTTGGAAAACAATGCTTACCATATCTGGGTTTGTGCTCATAACGTTATTCGTAGAGAATCTGATTCTCATTGGGGTTGTTTTTGCTTACCCTGAAATGCGTTTATCTTTAGAAACATTAGGCGGGGTTTCAGGGGAAGGATGGACCGCAGATGCCCAGAACTTCATGTCCATCTTGTCCATCAAATATGATGTTTTAGACAGGATAACATATCTTGTTTGGATTGTAGCCCTATGCAGCATTGCTGTTCATTTATTATTTGCATTCTCATGGACAAAAAGCGTTTCTGTCTCGTTTCTTAGCAGCTTAATCAGTATGTTGGCATTTCGTTTCTTAGTTTATGGAGCAATTTGGCTCTAAGTAATCTTTGCCAAATTTATTCGTATCTTAGGGCTACTACTGGCGGGATTTTTGAGGCTCTGTAGGCTGGAAGGATTCCGCCTACTAAGCCAATAAGCATTGTTAGGGCTAGTGTTTGGGTTATGAGGGTTGGCGTTATTAATGGGCTTAGTTGTAGGGTTATGCCGCTTTCGCCTATTCCGCCTATTGTAAAGCCTCTTGAGGCTAGTATGTAGGCGCCCACCACGCCTAAGGATATTCCGGCTGATCCGCCGACGAGGCTCATGACTATTGACTCCATGAGGATTAGTAGGAGAATCTGCTTGTTCGTGTAGCCTATAGCCTTCATTACGCCTATCTCTCTTGTGCGTTCCATAATAGATGTTATCATGGTGGCTGCCACTCCAGCTATGGCGACGGCGAAAGCTGAAAGCGAAGTTGAAAAGTTTATGAAGTTTATCGCTCCGGTAACGCTGGAGACCGCCTCAGCAATGGAGCTGAAAGCGATTATTTGGGCTTTATCCTCATAATACTGCCTCAAAGTTGAGACAACAGGCTTGACGTCAGCCGGTCTGTTTACTAAAACAAGAATTCCAGACCATCTATCCATCCCAAGAGAGCTTTTGCCAGCCTCTAGACACATGAAGATGGTGGAGTCGGGATCCACTATTAATGCGCCGCCATATTCTTCAAGGATGGCGCCGACCCGCACTCCTATTGTTCTTCTGCCTGTTATTTTCCCTCCTTCAAACTTTGGCACGTTCACGATTAGTCCGTCTTCTAGGCGGAAATATTTCTCGTTGTCTTTGTAGGCTATTTTTCGCCCTATTATAACATATAAACGCTCTGATGGAATGCTGCCCTCATTGATTTTTAGACTTCCTATAGTCTCGAAAAGTAGGCTGTAGTCAACCGCGAATATGGACACTTTAACTTCTTCTGTTCCCCTTTTTACTACGCCTTGCGTGTTGTAGAAGGGTTCAGCCCTCTTAACCGCTTCAATAGCCCTGATATAGTTTAGGTCTTCTTCGTCGAGTCGATAATTTTCTGTTGGAAAAATGGCGATGGCGTTTTGCCCAAGAGACGTTATTTTCTCCTCTATATAGTTTGAATAGCTTCCAACAACAGAGCTCATCATTACGAGGACTAGAGGGCCTATGGCTATCCCTACTATTGTTAGTGCAGCCCTCATCCTTCTTTCGCTTAGGGCTTTAAGCGAAAGCCTCACGAAATCCGCAAACATGTGGCGTTTCACCGTTGCTGTTTAGGAACCGCCCTCCAGTTTTGACTTCTTCACAGTCCTATTTATCAGGACGGCTGCGACAGCCAGAAATATGATGACGCCCGCCACAATGATCCATCTTTCAATCGGGAACTCTTCGCCTTTAACTGTTGGAGGTGCAACCTCTTGAAGTGTGACGGGTATGTTTGTCTCCTTTGTTTCCAGCTTGTTGAATATGTCATAGTATCTTACAGTTAAAACAGCGGAGTCGCTGTACTTGTTTATGTCCACTCTGAAGGCTATCTCTGAGCCCGGTTCAATATCGCCTATAAAGGATGACTCTGAGGCATTGCCAATTTTAAGCTCAACTTCAACGCGATAGGCTATTGCCGAACCATAATTAACAATGATGCCCGACACTGTTGAAGTTGTGCCAGTGCCAGTTGCCTTAACATTTCCTAATGCGAGTTCTATGAAAGGTTCAATCGTCACGATTATTGAATTGTTGAAGATGCGTTGGTAGCCACACGCATCCCTATAAATTATCGAAATCATGAATGGAACCGGTCCATACGTTACAGTCATGGTCCCACTGGTTTGCGTGTAAAAGCCAAGTGGATTATACGCCAATGTCAAGGGGATTTCAAGGCTTTCTTCTGGGAGAATCCTATCCACATAGTTTAACGCTGGCGAAGCAATAAGTATTGGCGTCCCTTGGTAAGGCGAAATCACAACATAAGCGTCGTAAACTGGTGAGCTTCCATGATTAACAAGAGTTAAAGTAGCGCTTGTAAATCGGCTTCTCACACTAATGTTTTCTTCCATGACTATTTCAATGTATCCAGCCTTTCCAAGGATGGCAACAGTCACTTTTGTTGGAATTTGTCGGTTGCCGCCCCACCCGTCGATGTATGATAAGCGTCCTTCAAGAACGTGGTTTCCGGCATCAACATCAAACAGGTTAAGGCTAAACATGAAGGTTAGGATGTCACCTCTGCCGTAAACCTGCGCTGGACTGGCTATTTGTGCGCTTAAAAAGGCGTTCAAAATCTCTGCAAGGTCTTGTGATTGCAGTGGCTGGGGTAGTTGAAGCTGCACTGATAATGGTGCGGCCTTAATGCGGCTGGAGTTGTCTGCAGAATTGTATATTCCCTCTGGCAAGTCAAGTTCAAGCACAGCCCCGTGGAGGCTGTCGATGTAAACGTTTCTGACGAGAACTATTAGGTGAGCACCATAAGTGTTGGGTCCAACCGAGCCTTCATACCACCTTGAATCCACAATTTCTACAGCCGAGCTGTCATCGATGACGCTGTGGCGGCTTTCAACATTTATCTGGAACCGCAAGCTTTGGCTCATGAGGAAGGAAGAACCAGAAACTATTCTTAAGTAGAATATGCCCAAACTGCAAGTATGCCTTCCTAAAGCCATTTCTGGGTCGACATCTACTGTTAAGTCGACAAAACATGTGCCGCCTGGGCCCATCCCATTAATATATGTTCCGGAAATTCCTCTAACCGTAATGTTTTCTGGAAGCGTTGCATTTACAATCATCGTGCTTATGGTGTCTGGAAGTCTATTGATAAGGTAAATTCGCAAAATGACGCCTTTGGCGGATTGAAGCAGCGGAGCAGGTTCCCCATTATAAAGCGTGTTTACAGCCGCCACCATTATGGGTTCTTCGGAAGGAGGGCTTTCAACCATAACCGTGATGTTGAAGGGCGATGTGGTGCTGTAGGCAACTCCGTCCTCCGTTCTGGCACTGTAATCCGCATAAATAGTCGCGTTGTGTGTTCCCAATTGAGCGTTTAGTGGTATAGACACTCCGGTAAATGTTATAGTGAAACGGTCCCCCCTATTGACGGGTCCGGTGCTTGCCCGAGGGTTCTTGACCGTGAAGCCCTCTGGAAGCGTGACATTAAAGTTCGCAGAGTTAATAGCGCTGTTTCCATTATTCTCCAACACCACATAAAGGTTCGTGTCAACGGAACCTGGATATGAGGCAGGCGAGAAATAAGCGTCAACAACCCTCAAGGAAACCTCCGGATAAGGCTGAACTTTAATTATTATCTCGTCTGGATGTAAATCGTAGGTAGGAGTAGAATCCTTTAAATAGGTTATGTTCAACGTCAAATATAACGTTGAAGATTGATCAGCTGGTAAATCACTTGAAATGTCAAGGAAATACTCGAATGTCACAACCATGCCCAGACTGACTTCTTTGACCACACTTCCGTTAAATTTTGCTGGTGGAGAAGCGTCGCTTCCAGAGCTGAAACTGACATCGTCCGGCATCTTAAGCCATCCAAAAACCATGGTGGCATTGGCGGTGCTGTTTTGGTAAGCTACTTCAACTTTCAAATAGACTCTTTTGCTGCCAGCGTAGATGTTTGATGTGTCCGCTGAAGATCTAACATAGTAGTTCCTTACGACGAAATCGTTTGGCGGCTCGCCGAGGGCTATATGCTGGACAAGCATAGATGAGGATTGTAACGTGAGAGTTATAACCAGTATAAGGGGTAAAACTTTCTTTAGGCTTTTCATACCTTCCACCTATCCTAGCGAAATTTACGCCTTGCTAATAAGGGATTCTGCCTTATTAGGCATAAATTCTCCCACTATCTCTCCATCTCTTATAACATATATTTTTTCCATACAGTTTGCCACTTCTGGATCATGAGTGACAACAACTACGGTGTGTCCAGCCTTGTTAAGATTGAGAAAGGTTTCAATTACAAGCTTAGCTGAGGCTCTGTCCAAATTGCCAGTTGGTTCATCAGCCAAAACAACAACTGGTTTTCCAACAATAGCCCTTGCAATTGCCACACGCTGTTGTTCCCCTCCAGAAAGCTGAGCTGGCTTTTTGGCAAGCCACTTATCGTTCCCGCCAGCCTTTGTTAATGCTTCTTTAACCATTTCAGCCCTAATTCTTCGGGGGATTCCCTTCGGTATTAGGGGCAACTCAATGTTTTCGAAAACCGTTAATCTATTAACAAGGTTGAAGGTTTGGAAAACAAAACCTAGCTTGTTATTCCTTAAGCTCGCAAGAGCTTTATCACTTAACCTTGAAACGTCAAAGCCGTCAAAGAAGATTTTTCCTTTTGTCGGTCTGTCTAAAAGCCCAATTATGTTCAGAAGTGTGGTTTTACCGGAACCGGAAGGTCCCATTATGGCGACGAGCTGCCCTTTATGCAATTGGAAGTTTACCCCTTTCAAAGCTATTGTTGAAATGGTTCCAATTCTATACTCTTTGTAAACGTCGACCAATTCGATTATGGACTTTGAAAGCGCTGATTTTGTCACGTTTAATCCTCTATTTGTTATGGCATTCACATGAGCATCATAGCAAATAATGCGGGAGGCTATATACCATTTACTCTTCCGACAAACTTCCTAACTAAACATCGAATGTTACAGTGGCGCATCTAGCAAGATTTATATGCGTGGTTGCCGTTTGTGATGCCAGCTAGCCTCGGCTGAAAACTCGGTGTTCAGCAAAAGCGGGACACTTGAGTTTTAGCGGATGAGGCTGGTTCCGCGATAAGGACGAAAAAACCGTATGCCAAGAAGGCTTCCAGAAAAAACAAAAAACATCCAGAGAAAACCAAGAAGGTTTGGGAGTAGCAGACGCTTCAACCCCGGCAAGCCAATTTTCCAAATGTCACCAGTAAAGGAAAACCAGGAACTGGAGGTTGTTATAGACGACATTGGAAGCAGAGGAGACGGCATAGCCCGAATACAGGGCTATTTGATTTTTGTTCCAAACAGCAAGATAGGCGAACGCGTCAGAGTGCGCATTGTTTCAGTTGGAGGAAAATTCGCTGTCGCGGAAAGAATAGCCTAAAAGAGGGGATGGCAAAAGAGTGAAGATTAAGGAACTGCGAAACGGAATGAAACGGGTAAACGTCGAAGCCAAAGTTATAGAGAAATCTCCTCCACGAGAGGTTCTCTCAAGGTTCAGTGACACAACCCATAGGGTATCAACAGCCGTAATAGCAGACGAGACAGGCACTATCAAGTTAACCTTATGGAACGACCAAATAAACCAAGTGAACGTTAACGATACGGTTAAGGTGGAAAACGGCTACGTAACAAGCTTCAAGGGAGAAATCCAACTGAACGTTGGAAAATACGGAAAACTCACAGTCGAATGAAGCGCGGAACAATTTTAAACGAATAAAGGCGAGGTGAAAACATATGGAAGAAAGAAGAAGGTTCAGCGGAAGAAGAGAATTCGGAAGAGGACCAAGAAGGTTCCCGCCAAAACCGGTTGAAATAGGCAAAGAATACGAAGTAGATGTCACAGAAACAAGCCGAAGAGGCGAAGGAATAGCCCGCATCCAAGGACTAGTAACCTTCATACCGAACACAAAGCCCGGAGATCACGTCAAAATAAAAATAACAAGGATCAGCAGAAGATTCGCCGAAGCCGAAGTTGTAGAAGCCGGAGCGACAGAAGAATAAAAGAACGCGTAGTGAAAGTTCTCGTTCCGAATTTTTCAACTTCTCCACTCTTTTAGAACAAGGTAACATATGTTTTGTGTACGCATAGTGACGATTGCCAGTTCAAAAAGAAGTGGGAAGTTACTGGCCGTATCTTGCTTGTAGTCCGAGGATGTCGCCTAGTCCAAGTGTCCGCTTGTATGTTTCTCCATAGCTTGAATAGCCATACATCGTCAGCCAGTAGTCTACATTGCCATACAAGTCGGCAAGGCCGCACCAGTGGCCAAACTCATGCGTCATAATGTTCTGCACATCCATTTTGCCCGCTTCACCGCTTAAACTCCATTTAAAACGCGTGTTCATTCGCGTGTCAGTTTCAACCATTTTGTCGCCTGAATACCATATGTATGTAACGGCAATCACGTTTGGATTCGAATACAATCCCCAAGCAACAACGTTGTAGCCGTCTCGCACTCCGGCACTTTTGCGGGTTGTGCCTTGATAAGCGAAAAGGACGAAGCTTGTTTGCTCATCCCAAGCGTTTGCCGCAGCCGTTATAGTCGTCACAACAGCCGTTGTTGAGAAGCCATAACTGTTTTTCGGGTTAATCCAATACTTTATTGTAGTACGCCAATAGTAGGGCAAAAGCTTGTAATCCGGATTTTCCATAGAATCGTCTTCAGCGGGTATCTCAGCGAGAACGACGTGCCCACGGCCACGACCATACCATTCAACAACCATCAAGTGGGTTGGCGTTTCAGCGAAGGCGACCAAATGCAGCATCGAAAGGAAGGACAGCGAAACCAGAACAATTAAGGCTAGACACCAAAATTTTCTCATTTCAACCATCCACAAACTAGAAAGGAACAATAGGGTTAAAAGTGTTACGCCCCGCCACAGTCGGACAGCCCAAATTTGAACCTACAGTTTCCTTTTCTTTTCTATCTCCAAGCATCTCTGCATTTTCTCGCATCGTTCATACCACAACTTTTCATAATCCCTTTGGGATACGACCCTATTTTTAAGGTCGGCTATCGTGCGTATTCCATCCCTCTTGCACCATTCCACATATATTTTGTAGGCGTTCCAATCCAACTCTTCAGATTCCCAATAAACTGGGACCTCTGAAAAGCCGCAAAGGAAGGCTACAAAAGCCCTTGTATGTCCATCCACAAGGATAATGTCGCCATTAAACTTCTTAACTGGTATCGGTTCCATCATTTTAGGGCCTGTGGTGTTAAATGTTTTCATAACCTCAGACAACTTTTCAGAACAAATGTACAGTTGACTTGGCTGTACCTCGCTTAACTTCATCATAAAAACTTTCTTAGCCATAAATCTGCAATTCTCCTCATCTTTTGGATGGAGGCACATACTTAACATTAAGTGCTTTCGTAAGTTTTCGTAGTTCCCTTTCGCTAATCCACTCTGTCTTTAGATATTGACATATTCTGGCGTCGTCATAACCAAGCCTCCGGGCTTCTTCAACAGCATGGCGGTACGCTTCAATCTCTGTGGGTCTCACAACATAGTCATACCTTTCATCAAAGAGCTTCCTGCCATCCATAAACTGTTTCACGTGGACAAGCTCGTGAATGATGTCTAAGTAAATGTCAACTAAGTCGCCGTTTTTCAAGTAATATGCACTAATCATTAGGTGGCCGTCTACCTCGCTGACGCCCATGTAACCCCTAAAACCCACAAATTCCACTTGAAGGTTACGTAGAACCACCTCGGTTTTTTCGCCAAAAATACTTCTAACCGCCTCAACTTTCTCAAAGCCCTTAAAATACTCTGTGAAGGGATGTGTCGTGATCTTAACGTCTCTAGGTATTTCAACCTCAAGCCTTGGTTCTGCGATTGCTGTGAACCCCCTAGATTTGATTTTTCTCCTTCAGCGTCCTAGTAAAGTTTATGCCAACAAAAGCGTGATAAACACGCGTTCGGCAAAAGAACCATGGGAAAACGATGTTTAAAGTTAGAAGGATGTCTTTCGAAGATATTGAATTTGCTGTTTGCTTAACCGACACCATGAACTGGAACCTAACGGAAAAAGACTTCGAATTCATGATGCAGTTGGAACCAGAAGGATGCTTTACGCTTTTATGCGGCTCGGAAAAAATCGGCATAACAACAACTGTAAGCTACGGCAAAATCGGCTGGATTGGAAACGTTATAGTGGATGAAAAGTACCGTAGAAAAAGGGCTGGAAGTATCCTTGTGAAACATGCCATAGAATACTTGAGAAGCAAGGGCGCCGAAATGGTGGGCTTATACTCATACAAGGAAAAGGCTAATTTCTACTTAAGACTCTGCTTCAAACGCGACCTAGAATTCGCGGTTTTAAATGGTAAAGCCTCTTCTCCTAATTTTGAGGCGGCTGATGTGATGGAGGCGGGGAAGAATGAAATGCAGAAGATAGTAGAATTTGATAGCCTCTATTTCGGCGCTTCTAGGAAAAAGCTGTTGGAAAGAATCGCTAGCGGGAAAAATAACCTGTGCTACTACCACGTTGAGAACGGGGAAATTTCGGGATACATCATAGTAAAGGTTTACAACCACTATTCGGAGATAGGCCCCCTTATTTGCAGGAGAGAAAAAGGCGACGTAGCCAGAAGTCTTCTGGCCGCAGTGCTGAAAAAAGTTAAGGATTCCGAAGTTTCGATATGCCTACCAAAAAAGGAAAGGGCAATAATAAACATGCTTTTGGGCTTCAGATTTAAAGAAAGCTTTAACGTTGTTAGGATGTTTTCTGGACCGATGGTTTTTAGAGACTGCATTTACATTGCAGAATCTTTGGAGAGGGGCTGAGAGCGCTTGACGCAACAGAATTTAGCCAAAATGATTCTTGAAGGCTTCTTAAAGAACTCGTGGCAATGTATAGAAGTTTTGGTGAAAGAACTTGCAGAATTTGAGGGAAACGAGAAAAGAGAGCTCAGCTTCTTCCAATTTAAAAATGGTAAAAGGCATGAGGTTAAGCTTAGTGGCAAGCACTTCTTTCTGAGAAGTTCCGTTGAATACTCAAACCCGCAATTAACAGTTGAAGAGGTTCAAGGAATAATCGCTGCTCGCCTACTCGAAGTTTGCGGAAACTACTTTTGCCAATATGGCTTAGGCGAAATCGAAGAAGAGGATATCAGCGAACTATGTGAGATGCTTCAAAAACCGCCAGAGGGGAAAATCGTTGCATTCTTACTCAACACAGACGACATAGAACCAGACAGATATTCAATGAACCCGCTGAAAGAGTCAATTGTAACAAGCGGGCAGAGCGCCTTCCCCTCGGCTTACGTCAAAACTGAAAGGCTGAAAATCGACGAAAATTTTGTAAGAAAATATGATGGAACACTCATATCGCAAGGTGAGGTTGAATTAATAAGGCGCTGCCTAGAAACTTGCAACAATAGCTACTTGGACATGGTTGATGCGGTAAAATACGAACAGATGGAGAGGCTTTCAGAAATTTTTGGGATAAACTTCTGCCTATATGCTATGCGCTTGCCAATCGAAACTTTGCAAAAAGAAGACGCACAAGGCTTGCTGCACCACATTATAAAAGAAGTGCATAGGGACTATTATGCGATTGAAGGCGCATATCAATGCATGGGCAGAAGCATGAAAAAACGTACAACATTACTGACGGTTCCACATTCTACTAAGGGTTACGGTTCAAAACGTGCGGCAAGGGGCAGAATCTACTTTGAAAACGGGAACTTGAAAAACGTGAAAGTGACGTATAAAACTACGCTGCTTTATCCAAACGCCATAGACCCAAACGACGTGAGCATAGCAAAAGCCGAAGACGAATTCACAGTTGAGGGGGAAGCTCTAACAAACTACGATTTCAAGAAAACTCCATCGTCGCCACAATTCTTCATATACTCGCTTGCATCGCCAGAAAACGCCTCACTTTGGCATGGCATAGGCGTTTTCGCCGCAAAGGAACTGCTAAAAAGCTACGTTTCAATCCGTAAGGCTTGCTCAAACAACGTACTAATTAGGAGTCTCGACGCCTATGGAGTCTTCACAAAAATTCCTATACAGTTCAATTTGTCGCCCCGGTATATATGGGTTCACCCAAAACACCGTAACATAGACGCAAGCATAGGCTGTGTCCAAAACATCGAAGAACTGGCAAAAATGGGTATGCACATTGAATATGTTCTAATCTAGAGGGGAAACAAAACAGACATGTTTTTTAGGCAAATAAAGCATCGAGGCGACAACTTCTCTTACATAATAGCGGACGAAACAACAAAAGAAGCAGCTGTAATCGACCCAAGCTTCAACACAGAAGCGATCATCCAAGTCTTAAAGGCGCACAACTTCCAACTAAAATACGTCATGAACACTCACAACCACGTAGACCACACGGCGGGCAACCAAAAACTGCAAAAAATGTTCAATGCAAAAGTCGTAGCCCACAAACGATCAGAAATCAACAAGCACATAAGCGTGGAAGATGGAGACAAAATAAAAATTGGAAAAACAACAATAGAGGTTATACACACACCCGGACACACGCCAGACAGCATATGCCTCCTAACCAATAGGAAACTGTTTACAGGCGACACGCTTTTTGTCGGAGAATGCGGCAGAACAGACCTGCCAAGCGGATGCGCAGAAGACATGTACAACAGCCTCTTCAACAAAATCTTGAAACTAGACAACGACATAGAAGTTTATCCGGGCCACGACTACGGAGAACACCCTTATTCAACAATAGGCAAAGAGCGAAAAACAAACTATACGCTTCAAAAGCGCACACTTAAAGAATTCATAGAATTTATGAATCAGCCATAAGCATTCGCTGAGAATAATTTCCTATAACATAAACGATTGCAAATTGTGGTGGGGCCGGCCGGATTTGAACCGACGACCTTTCCCCGAAACAGCGCTTGGCTGTTTCTACGGGTTTCTCTACTGACCGCTCCAGAACCTCTTCATTCCGCATGGCGGTCCGCAAACCCGTTTGGCATTGTTCTGGAGCCCGTCGTCATACCTGCCTAGACTACGGCCCCTTCCTTATTGAATGCATTAGAATTTACTGGAAAATTGGGATATATGCGTTATTCTATTTTGTTTGGAATAATGCTTATTTACCATTTTGCAAAGGTTTATTAGTAGTTTGTTAGTGTTTGATATGGAATAAATGTGATGGAAATTTGACTGAAAAAGGTGTTTGTCCTGACGGCAAATGTGTTCTATATAGGGATTTAGATGGGACCACCTACGAGGTTGATTTGCCATTAACCTCTTATGTTGATGCTGAAAAGCTTAGGGATGCTTTGGGTTTACCATCGTATATAGATTTGAATTATTTTCCAATGAAGAGCGCTATGGTTGTGCTTTGGGCGGCTGTAAATGCACCGAAACTTCATGAACTTTATCCAAGCGCCTTTGAAAAAGCTGTGAGCAAAAATTCTATCCCAGCTTTGTTGTTTGGCGGTGCAGCTGTAAAGATTCATTGTCCAAGCGCTAATGCAGGCGGCCCTCTTGAGAGACCAATCAAAGATACAGATTTTATAGTTCCTAAAAAGCAGGGAGTTGACTTCTATAAGCTTCTTTTAAAAATGGATAGGGCTTTTGGCACGCAGTACAAGTCTTTTGCAACGGCGAATGACAGACGGTTTAATGCTTGGAGGCATGGCGAAAGATATAGGCTGACAACAATTAATGACATAACTCCTGAGGGACTGCCGAAAATAACTGTTTTGGATTTATTCTGCGATGTTATCGATTTAAGGCATAGAGTGGATGTTCGGGAAGCCTTCCAGAATTATAAGGAAAACCTTTACACTGTTGGTTTGGAGAACCTCATAATTTCAAAAGCCCAGTTCATTCTTGACATGCCAAAGGAATGCGCTGATGAATTAAAAAAATGTGAATGTGATTATAGGATTCTTTCATATCCGTACTATTCAAAAGACAAGATTATTTTGGGGATGGAGGAGAAAGACATTAAGGATGTGTGTGCCATATTTTTAGACCACGAAGTCGGAGTTGGAGCTGAAAAGGTAGACGTAAAGAAAATGAGGCATATTCTAGAAAAGGATAAGAAGCTTGCCCTAACAGTCACGTTGAACCTTAAAAACTTGGTGGAGAAGTCTAATGTTCTTCGGAAGTGGATGTCTAAGAGCGAATTTTCAACAGTTACTTATCGAGTGCAAGAGCTTCTTAAAGCGTTGCCAGTTGTAGATAAAAAGTGGGATAAGCCCTGGTGGAACACCGCTGTAGAAACCCCAATCATTGAATGACCTTGTTAGCATTTACGCCTAGTCTTTCTCGGATCTTGTCACATTTATTTGTAGCTTCTTCAACAGCCTTCATCAAAGCTTGACGTATTTGACTTCCTTCAAGTTCGAATATAGCTTCAATTGTTGTGCCGCCGGGCGTCGTTACCATATCCTTTATCTTTGATGGATGCTCCCTAGTCTCAAGGATTAGTTTTCCAGTTCCTAAGACTGTTTGGGCGGAACTGTATAGGGCGAGGTCTCTTGGCAAGCCAACTTTTAATCCAGCATACATTAAGGCTTCTATGATTATGGAAATGTAGCCTGGTCCACTTCCACTTAGGGCTGTTATGGCATCCATATACTTTTCTTCAACCTCCTCGGATATGCCCATTGTGTCCAAGAGCCTCTTAACCCTCCCCTTTTCTTCATTGTTTAGACCGCTGTCACAGCAGTAGGCCGTAAAGGATTCCTGCACTAAGGCGGCGATATTAGGCATAGTCCTAAC
>JAVZNC010000009.1:0-25454 GCA_038882955.1 Bathyarchaeia archaeon | reverse complement strand
TTCACAACCATTTCGCGTTTCACCTTTCCCTAAACTATTTGCTCAACAACATGCCTCACAAGTGCATCCACAAAACCTGCGTCAACAGCATCAATCACTCTGAAAACAGCCGAACTAGTCACCGAGTAGAACCGCTTGTTTCCCTCTTTTCTATCCTTTACCAGCCCGCATCGCTTTAAGATTGCCAAGTGCCTAGAAACCAGCGGCTGGGCTATTCCCACATAGGGAACGATTTCACAGACACATCGCTCGCCATCACGCAAGAACTCAAGAATTTTAAGCCTAACAGGGTCGGCAAGCGCGTTGAAGACTTTAGCCCTAAACTTGTCGAGGTTTTTCATTGTTGGATGCACGTTTAAAGCAAACTCTATAACAATATTTAAATATTGCTATATTCTCACCTCACTCTACAAGGTGAAAAAGCATGAAAGAAGTCAAAGTAGAAGTCATCGGACCGGAACCGCCATGCATGCGGTGCCAAGCAGCAAAAAAGGCCGTGGAAAAAGCAGCTGAGAAGCTTAGGCAGGCTGGCGTTATGGTGAACATTGAAAAAGCCAACATAATGTCAAAGGAAACTGTTCAAAAATACGGCGTACTGGTCTCACCTGCCATAGCCATAAACAACGCCGTAAAAATCATGGGGCGTGTTCCAAGCGCGGAAGAAGTTGAAAAGCTGATAATGGAAGCGGCTAAATAAAAGGCGAAAAAGCCTATGGAAGAAAAAACCAAAAGAGTCCTTCGCGCCGGCATAATACTAGCCTTCATAGCTGTTGTAATAGGGCTTTTAATCTACAGCCGTATACAAGCATATTCGCTGGCACCCACCTCCACGCCAATTGAACTGCGCGGCTATCCATTATGGCAAATTCCACTAGTCTATCTTTACGACTACTTCAGCCACGGAACAATATGCCTACTCTTCGCCTTTACAACTGCTGGACTAATTTACGAGTTTGTACCAAAAGAAGCCATAACAAAATACATGGGAAGCAGTAGAGCCTTAGGCTATGGACTAGCCCTTGGAATGGCGCCATTCTTGACGGTTTGCTCGTGCACAATGGTTCCGCTTTTCGGTGGGGTTCTATACGCTGGGGCTGGAATAGGTCCAGCCATAGCCTTCTTACTTATGGCGCCGGCATCCAACATACTGGCAATCTTGCTAACAGGAGAACTTATTTCATGGGAGCTTGCAGGCGTAAGAATCATAGCCTCCATAACAGTGGCTCTTGTCGCCGGCATAGTAATATCCAAAACTCCTTGGGGAAAAGCCATTGAAAGGGAACATCAGGTAAACACTGTAGCCTCCGCGTCAGCCAAAGTGGAAATTGTTAGACCGCCATTAGATGAAAGACTTTGGGCGGCTTTAAAGTTTGGAGGATACTTGGCAAAGCAAATCTTACCCTTCTTTATATTAGGCTTAATTGTAGTCGGCTACTTGGAGGCGTTCCTCCCAGAAGAGCTAATAAAGGAATACTTAACCGGGGTAGACGGGGTTCTCCTAGCCTCGGTCCTAGGCGGGCCCCTCTACACACCAACACTGGTTGAAATAGTTCTTGGAAGGGGCATATGGGTAAAAGGAGGCATAATATTATCAAAAGGGGCACTGCTTGCATGGCTTATGGGTCAACCCTACGACTTCGCTAACGCTCTAGCTGTCTCAAGGATAGCCAAATGGAAGGTTGTAGCCACCTACATGCTTATAGCTTGGGCTGGAAGCGTAACCTTTGGGCTGTTGTATGGCATGTTAAGCGGGTCGCTGTAGCCCATGACTGGCGAAAACGATTTTGGAGTTAAGCGCCCTTGCCCATGCGCCCAAGAGGCAGTAGAATCCCTAAAAGCTGTTCAGCCAATAAAAGAGGGCATGCTTAAAGAAGTGCAGTGCAAGGGCTGCGGCAAAACTTTCCTAACAAACTTTGAAACGGAATACTGCTATGACTGCCGCAAGAAAACGAAAGGGTGAAATGCGTGGCTAGGGCTTGCACCCCATGGTATCCGACGGTCTTCCCAGAAAAATGTGACGGCTGTGCACCTTTTGGCAAGCCCCGCTGTGTGGAATATTGTCCAAAAGGCGTATTCGCCTTCATAGATGATAAGGCAGTTATAGCCAACCCCCACAAATGCGTTAATGGCTGCACGGCATGCGAACCCTTATGCCACAAAAAAGCTATAACCTTCCCAAAACCCCAGTTCGCCTTTACACCAACAAAAACAGAGGAGAAAGGCTTACTGCGGAAAACAACATGCAAGCGATGCAGTAAAATCTTCTGGACAAACCGCGAAAGCGATTTATGCTTTGACTGCGAAGGCAAACGCTAGCTCAAAACTATTTTAGCTTGTAGCCCCACTTTTTGTTTATTGCCTCAAGCTTTTCCGAAAGCCTCTTCGCTCTGTCTTCTGCTTCCTCGAAAAGGACAGCCCACTCTCGCCTCTTAACAAGTTTTGTCAACTTCTCAATGTCTGCTGGTATCTTTTCCATGGCGGTCAGCCACTTCTTAGCTACAACATCATCTCCACTCACAAGTTCCAGGGCTTCTTCTGGACAGAACTCCACACATTGGGGTCCTTCTGTCTTGTCTTTGCACAAGTCGCAGACCAAAACAGAAGTCTTGTCAGGGTGAAGTGAAATCCCACCGTAGGGGCAGGCTTGGATGCACCAGCCGCAGCGGTCGCATTTAGCCTCGTCAACTAGGATGAAGCCTTCCTCAGACTGGGTTAAGGCTTTTCTTGGGCACGCTCTAACGCATGGGGCATTCTCACAGAAACGGCATGTTAAGGCGAGGTTGAAGGCTGGTGTTAGGCGTATCACCCTAACCCTAGACCTCAAAGGGTTCCAAAGAGGCTCATTCTTTTCTAAAACACACACGTATTCGCATAGGCTACAGCCCGTGCACTTGGCGGGGTCAACAGCCACAAACTTCCTCTGAACAGTCTTAGCCATTAACGCCATCTCCATCAATTTTGGGTTAAATCTTCTCATGCGCAACCTATTTTTATAATTTCCCTTTTCAACGGCTCCAAATCAACATGGCTAAAGCACAACCTCAACTTTTCCGTTAAGCCACACCCTGTTTTTGGCGAAGCTCGCTGAGTAGGCGTAGACCTCCACTCCCCACTTATGGGCTTCTCGAAGAGTCGTCCTAAATTTTGGGTCTGTTTCATCATTCGTTGTAAACATATAAGCGTCGTCTCTTTGAATAATGAAGAGCACAGCTGTTCTATAGCCATTCTTCAAGGCTTTAACAAGCTCCAAAACGTGTCGTGCACCCCTCTCGGTTGGGGCGTCTGGAAACATTGCTACGCCATCGCGGACAAGGGTGCAGGACTTAATCTCTAAAAGGCAGGGCTTCAGCCCTAACCCTTCAAGGAAGAAGTCAAACTTTGCACGCCCATAATAGTGTTCAGGCTTAATAACCGTGTAGACTAAAAACTCTGGCAAGTCCCCATTCCTTAAGGCTTCAAAAACGAGCTTGTTGGGTATGCGGGCATCGATGGAAACCACTTTGCCATCATGGTAGACGCCGACAAGGTCATAAGCAGTCTTCCTATCATCAGCTGTTCTCGCTTCCTTCAAGACAACTCTGACACCAGAAAACAGCAATTCGCTGAGTCTTCCAGGATTAGGCAAGAAGCATTCAACAATCTTCTCACCAACCTTAACTTGTGCTGAGAAACGGGTTAGCCGCTTCTTAAAAACCCCTTTCACAATAGTCCCTTCAATTTCTAAGAAGGTCGGCAACTTCGACTCACAACTTGAATTAAACATGCTATGTAGGTTTAAATCTTATACTCAACCCTCATTCTCGAGTGAAAAACCTAGAGGGGAGGTGGTAGCGAAAATAAAACTGCTGTCCAGCCTATTTTCCCCTCTTTTAATGGCAGAAAACCTAGAGAGGCTAGTGTACTTGTTGAATCCCAGCAACCACAAATATGACGTTTTCTTCAGCTTTCACGCAGTAAGAAATCCTGATAATTCTGAACGGCGTACTTCTTGCCTATTCGCGTTATCTTAAACCCTTCCCTTTCCAAAAGTTCCTTATGCGCCTCAGCCCCGCCAGGATACTTTTCATTCAGGAATCCATTCGCCTTCAAAGTGCGCCAATACGGAATTCCAAGATTTTTTCCTTTCCTAGCAGCTTCCTCAGCCGCATTCGCCGCAATCATAATGAAGATTCCAGTTGTGAGAGAACAGCAAGCCTTGACTTTGTGTTTTTCCGCGATTTTCTTGCAAATTTCAGAGATTGTGATTAGTTTTCCCTTCGGCACTTTCTTCATTATTTCAACGACTTCGCTTGGGTTAGCAATAACAACTTCGTCGCCCACTTCAGCACCCATCTTGTGAACCGCATTATAACAAGGAAAACTCTTTTCCAATTTCAGCACCTTCGGTAAACCCTTCTTATCTGCCAGCTTCTCCTGCCAAGACTTTCTCTTGTAACTCATTTCATCTTCCACCCATTTTTCTACGCCAGCATGGCATTAAATACTTATGGGATTATTTCGCATCCAACATATTTCAAAAAGTTGAAATCCTCAACCCTTATCCTGCCAGTTCTAATAAGCTCTCTAATTCTCGGCAACTCGTTCATTATGGCATTAATCATGTTCTCAACAGTCTTGCAGACAAGCCTATAGGCTTCGGGGCTCCAGCGTCTTGTTATGTTGGCGTATAGGCATCTTCCACCACAAACGTTGAAGATTCCACAGCTTGTGCATGGCTCACCAACAAAAACCTTCTTAAGCCTCAACGGATGCGCATTGTTAATATGCCCCACGTAAAAGTCCCGCATACCCCACATGCTAGGACAAGGCACAATATGCCCGTCCGTCTGAATAGCGTAATTGATCCAACCAGCGCCACACCTTAAAGGCGATTTCTCCTCGCCAAACAAAAGAGATTGTGCTACACCCAAAAACGGATAAAGCCTCAAAATAACACCCCGCTTCTCCATCTGGTCAACCCAAAACTTCACAAGGCGGCGAATTCCAGGATTATAACTTTTCTCAATCCATTCTTTGAAATTTCGCCTATCAAAATCGTTCCAAAAACCGGCATTAAGCTGCCAGTGAATAGAAGAAAAGGCAAAGTCATCATTGATTAGAAGCCACAAAATCTGCTTGAAAATGTCGGTTTCCTCCATAACAGTCATTCGAGCAATAATCTCACCCTCAAAGCCATTACTCCTAACCAACCTTAAATTCTCCGCAACCCTACGATAAACACCCCGCCCACGATAATAATCCGTCAAAGCTTCATCCCCATCAACAGACACTAGAATAACACTAAAACGGTTAACATAGGCTGACTCCAAACTGTCCAAATGCAAACCATTCGTTTGAACAGCAAAACCCCTAACCCCAACGCAGTCCATTACACGCCTAACATCTTCAAGGCACAAAAGAGGCTCACCGCCATAAAAAATCAAAAAACAGTCAGAATCAAGCCCGCAAAAACGCTGTAACAAACCAACATCATAGCTTAAACGATTAGGCAAAGAATAATCAACACTAAACTCGCCAAAATCGCCACCAAAATCCTCTAGGGCTTCACTAAAACAATAACGACACTGAAGGTCACATTCCGTCGTCAACATAACATGAAAGAACACCCAGCTCACCAACAAAGCAAACTTTTTACTTAGCCTTTGGTAAACTTTTCCCTAATCCGCTTAGCCTTCTCAATATAACCCCTAAGTTCCCTTTCTTTAATAGCTTTCTCAGGCAAAGTCTCAGGAGCATATACAAGCGGGACCACAGCCAAAAACAAGAAAAAGCTAGCCAAAGAAAAAGCAGTAACTAAAGGCATTAAGCCAACATATGGTTTAAATAGTTCTGACAAGAACATGGCAAGGAGATAAGGAAGCCCTCCTAACGTGTAGTATTTCTCCTTCTGGTAATTTCCGCTAATATCACCCCACAAAACCATGAAGAAAACGGATGCAAACATCCCCCAAGCAATACCGTCAAAAATTGCATAAGCATACCATGAAAATGGCACTTCTGAAAAGAGACTGAGCATAGCGTACTCGATACCTAACATGACGAAACCGATCATTATAACACGTTTTCTTCCGGCATGATCTGAAATGATGCCACCCAAAAATGCAGACGCGCCTGATATTATAATTTCTGCGAAACCGATTAAACCGTAGAGTTCCCCGAAAAGATTTTGTAAGATGGGTGCTTCAATCCAATTAACAATGCAAAACATTACCCAAGGCAAAAAATACAACATAAAATCTCGTTGTCTCAGAATAAACGAGTAAGAAGGAATCGGATGCTCTTGTTTTTTATTCTTATATGTAAGTAGAAAAAGAAAAGCTCCAGATAGCCTCCATAAAATCATTCCAAGAAGAATCATTGTATTACCGAGGAAAGCTGCGACAACCACAAAAAAGGCTGTTGAGAGACCTACAGATAAGTAGACAATACCCCCAAGAAAACCGCGTTTCTCAACAATTGCCGAGTCAGCAAAGCATGCAAGAGCTGAGGGCAGCCCAGCTCCAAGACAAACGCCAAAAAAAGAGGAAATTAACCCATTAACCCATAGATCATTGTTTTGTATAGTGAAAAATGAAATTGGCAATAAAGCTCCGCTGAGCATCCATATAAAAATTGTTATCCGCCTAGAAAATGGAAAGAAAAAAGACCCAATAACAGCGGACGCTGCAATTGAGGCATATTCAATAGAAAAAAGCGTTAAAACTTGGGTAGGTGATATCGGAAGGCTTCCAACAATTGTACTGAAAATTGATAACATAAATGCGTTCCACGTTAAGCTGTTCACTACAACTATTAAAGCTGGAGTGAAATCCCTCCAATAAACTTCTTTACCGGATATGCCTCCCAAGGTATTTCGACCAACAATATCTTAGAGGCTATATTATGGATAATAGCATTATTAATCACCAATTCATATGTTCAATTTGAATACAAGTTCTTAGGCAATAGCAAATCTTAAGTATTTGTGTAGAACAATTATACACAGGGAGTGGGATGAAGGCTACGAAAAAAAGGAAAATCCCAGTACGTAGTTATCCAGGGATTTAAGGGTCAGCAATATCTTCAAGCATAGATGCGGCTAACTGAGTTAATAAACTTTTAATCTCTTCATTTTTAATCTCTTGGACCGTATTTGCAGAAACTCTAGCCATGGATTCCATTTTTTCCCTCAGCTCCTTGACCTCATGGGACCCAAAAATTATCTCAAGTAACTTAGGCAAGTCATTCTTTTTCACTGTTCTTTGTGAAATTATTCTTCTTATTTCTTTAGAATCCATATCTTGTACTGCATATAGTATGGGTATTGGTAAACATTCCTTTTGAATACGTTGATTCAGCTCTTGAACATCAAAAATATCTATAAATTCCTCTCTTAACGCAGCTAATGTTCCTAAGATCCTTCCATATCTTGCTAAAGCTTCTGTTTCTTTTACTGTACCACCTCCGAATATCGCACCAAGCTGCATAGTAACCTGTGTTGTTACCGCTTTCATTTGTAAAATTTTCATGTATTCTTCAGGATCTGCGTTAGTTTTTCCCCGGAAATTAAACTCTAAAGCATGCGCATCTCCAACCTCGAACATTGCCTCTTTTAGTATCTGTATAGCCTTGTTTCTTTTTTCTTCGTCTAATTTACCAATATATGTACTAAAAAGGGAGAAACCTTTTATAAAAAAGGCATTCCCTAAAAGAAGCGCAATATCTGATCCGAACTTTCCAACCACAGTTAGTTTTCCACGTTTCCTAACAGATTTATCAATTATATCATCATGGATATCTAATGCAGCAGATAACATAACTATCGCTGCTTGAGCCTCCATCGCATCGTTCGGGTTTCCACCAACCGCTTCATATGCTAATATAAAGGGAGCTGGATGTGTTGATATGCCCCAATTATTAACATAATATTGGAGCGCTTTCCGTATGACATTGCTTTGAATTTTTTCAGCCAGCATTATTTTTCGCGTGTAAATCAAACCGTTTCTGCTTTTTTCCCGGAGAATTTCTAAAATTGTGTGAGATATACCCCTATTTTCTTTTGAGCTCATAATTTTTAATTTACCGCTAAAACTATTTAAAAATAAATAGCTAGAACGTTTGCAATGCAATGTTCATTGTGTTTTGTTCATGACACGTTCCATTAACATGGCATTATATATCCTAATATATTCTTTCCCCTTCTCTGTCATTGCATAAACTTTTTTCAATCGTTTTCCTTGTTGTTGTTTTTGGCTTTTGATTAGACCTCTATCCTCGAGCTTTTTTAGTAGTGGGTATAGGGCTCCGTGGCGTATTTTCAGCCCTGAAAAGGCTTCTATTCGCTTTTTTATTTTGTATCCCCACGTTGGTTCTTTATTTACTAGCATTAGTATTTGGATGTCTAGTAGGTTTCTGGTTATGTGTTGAACAATTTCTTTTTTGAGGTTTTCTTCCATTTGGCTTTTGCCTTTTTGTGTTCTATTTTTGACTTATCCGTGTTGAGTTTATATGGCTTATGCATGTTTTGGAATAGTCTCTGTTATGCTTTTGTTATGCTTTTTTATGTTTTTGGTAAGTGTGAACCTTTATATTTTTGTTTATGCTTTATAGAGTCTTGAGATATGTCTAAAACTGGACATATCGTATACGAGTTTAACAGAAATACAAAATGGAAGGGAAAAGCCGTGGTGAACAATTCAAAAGAGGTTCAGGTTAAACTCATGAAGGGCCTCCTAGACTTGATAGTGCTTCAGTTCCTGAGCACCCAGCCCATGCACGGCTACCAGATAATAACCAAGATCCGTAAAAACTTCGGGGTATACTTTGGTCCAAGCACAATTTATCCACTTTTGAATGTCTTGGAAAAGAGCGGCTATGTCAAAAGCGAGTGGGATATGTCAAATGAACGCCCTAGAAAAGTTTACAAGCTTACAGTTGAGGGACAAAATCTCCTAAACTTTACAGAGGACTCCCTCAATTTCATATGCAAGAAGATAGGTACTACAGGAATCCCGAAAGGGTCAGCAATAGGCGAAGACTTGACGCAGCCGGCTTTGCATTCCCTCATTAAGAGGGTAGAAAAACATAGCCATAGGCTCAGCTTTTAATCCCTGTTTAGACGGAGCTCTGAAAGGGGGAGAAAGGGGCCCGGAAATCAGAAAACTTTTAGCATACTTTTTATTTGCTCGCATCCTTTCTAGTTTTCCGGGGTGCCTATGAAGGCTGATATTCTTATTTATGGATGCATTATTTTGCCCATGTGGAGGGACAGCGCCGACATTATTGAAGATGGCGCCATAGCCGTAAAAGATAGGGAAATAGTTTTTGTTGGGAAACACGCATCTGCATCTGGCATATCTGCGAGTGAAAAGATAAATGCCAAGGGTAAAGCTGCGGTGCCAGGGTTGATAAATTGTCACACTCACGTAGCTATGACACTTTTTAGAGGGTTGGCCGAAGACAAGCCATTGGATGTGTGGCTTCGGGAGACAATATGGCCTTTAGAGGCGAAGTTGACACGTGACGATGTCTATGTTGGGTCGCTTTTAGGTTGCTTGGAAATGTTGAAGAGTGGAACCACATGTTTTGCAGATATGTATTTCCACGAGGATGCGGTTGCCAGGGCTGTTTCTGAAAGCGGCTTGAGGGCAATTTTAGCGGAGGGTATAATCGAGGCTGGTGATAAGGAACAGGGCAAGAAAATGCTAAATGCAAGCGTCGACTTCGCCAAGTCTTTTAATGGATATGCTGGTGGAAGAGTGAAAACAATGCTTGGACCGCATGCGGCTTACAGTTGCAGTCCAGAACTGCTTAAAGAAGTTAAGGATAAAGCTTTAGAGCTTGGGGTTGGCGTCCACATCCACTTGGCCGAGTCGGCGGAACTGTTCAAGGATTTCGAAATAAAGTATGGCTGCAGCGAAGTTGAGTTTCTAGAGAGACTTGGATTTTTTGGTGGACACGTTCTCGCGGCCCACTGCATCAACCTGTCAGAAGGGGACAAACGTATTTTGGCGGAACATGAGGTGAACATCGCTTATGTTCCAGTGGCTAACATGAAGCTTGGATTGAATACAGCAAAAGTTAAAGAGCTTATCGAGTTAGACGTTAACACAGCATTTGGGACCGACGGGCCGGCAAGCAACAATTCCCTTGACATATTTGAAACCATGAAGTTTGGGGCTTTACTCCAAAAGTTTGTTTATAAGAAGCCCGAAGTCTTATCCGCCCATGAAGCTTTGAAGATGGCAACCATCGATGGGGCTAAGGCGCTAGGGCTGGAAAAAAGTATAGGCTCATTAGAGGTAGGAAAGAGAGCGGACATAATCTTAATTGACCTTCTAAAACCCCATTTGAAGCCCTTGCACAATGTTTATGCAAGCATATTGTATTCGGCTAAGGGAAGCGACGTGGACACAGTAATAGTTGACGGCAAAATTTTAATGGAAAATAGGGTTGTCAAAACGTTGGATGAGCATGCCGTTATTGAAAAAGCTGAAAGGCGTGCTTTTGAGCTGCTTTCACGCAATCTTTAAGTAACCGCCAATCAACTGTGTTTATTTCACGTAAGGAATTGGAATGGCGCCGATAATTCGCATTGCAAATCTCACAAAGAAGTTCGGCGATTTCACAGCAGTTGACCACCTAAACCTTGAAGTAGAAGAGGGCGAAATCCTCGGAATCCTCGGGCCTAACGGAGCTGGAAAAACAACAACATTGCTGATGCTTACAACCGTTATTAAGCCGACAGAAGGAACAGCGTTCATAGGGCCTTATGATGTTAATAGGGAACCGGATAAGGCTAGGACGCTTGTCGGTATGGCTTTTCAAGAGCCTAAGCTTTTGTGGGTTGACTCGCCGTGGGATATACTTAACTGGCACGCCAAAGTTTGCGGTTTACCCCCAGACGAACGTAGGAAGAGGGTGCGGTGGGCTCTTGAGGAGCTTGAGCTTTGGAATGACCGTTTCAAAAGCGTGCACGCCTTTTCCGGTGGTATGCGGAAACGGGTGGAGATAGCTAAAATCTTAATTCAGAGACCTAAAATTGCTATTGTTGATGAGCCAACAGCCCAAATAGATGTTGTGGGCAAGCATAGGATATGGAACATGCTAAGAGACCTTAGAAACGAGGGTTCCACTATTCTTTTGGCGACGAATGAGCTTTACGAGGCTGACGTGCTTTCAGACAGAGTGGCAATAATGCATAAGGGCAAACTGCTAGTTTGTGACGAACCCAAAAAGTTGAAGGACAGCATACCAGGCGGAGATGTTGTGGAAATAACCCTTGAAAAGGACGCCTCGATCAATGTTCTTGAAAAACTTAAGGGGATTCCAAGGGTTGTAAATGTTTTGGCGATAAAGCAGAACCACTTGAAAATTTATTTGAACCAGGCTGAAGAAGTCTTGCCGAAAATCACCGAATTCTTTATGAAGATGCAGGTTCAAGTCAAGTCTATACGTATGAGTGAGCCTTCGTTGGATGATGTTTTTGCGCATTATACTGGCTTAACTATTGAAGAGGCTCAGAAGGAATGATAAGCCTTCGAAAGGTCTGGATTGTTGCTGAAAGAGACATTAAAATGTTTTTGCGTTACAAGTTTCTGCTAATTATGCGCGCCATATGGTTTGTTTCACAAATAGCCCTTTTCGGATTAGTTGTAAACCACATGTTCCGAATTGATGTTCAAGCCGCTGTCGGAGGAAGCTACTTCAACTATTACGCAGCGGGAATAATAATAACAATGCTATATTCAACAACAGTTTTCATCGGCTACGACATTTACGAAGAAGCAGACCACGGCGTCATAGAATATTTACTGAGCGTCCCTGTTTCAAGAAAAGATCTTGTTTTGGGCAGGTCTGTTGGAGGCGGTTTAAGAAGCTTCCTATATGTTGGACCTATGATGATTTTTATTCTCTACCTGATCGGAGTTTCGAATCCCCTACAGCTTCTTGTGGCTTTATTATCCCTTTTTCTTTTCGCTTTTGGCGTGGCTGGCTTCAGCATCACATTGGCTGTCAGCATAAAATCCTCTGACCGATTTGACATTTTGATGGGTGTTATTGACGCCTTAATTATTAGATTGAGCACGACGCTTTATCCAATAGCTTACATGCCACCATACTATAAGGGAATTGCCCTAGTTAACCCGCTAACATTTGCCGCCGACTTTTTCAGATGGGGAGCTGGGTTGGAATCAGCAGCCTCTGTCTCGCCTTTATTGGCAGCTTTCGGAATAGTTGCCTTCTTTTCAATATTCACCTTCCTAGGCATCATTTTGCATGAGCGCAGATTGGAGGGGGGAGGGTGGCAGTAAAACCCATATTGACCATTGTGGAGAGGGACTTCAAGTATTTCTTCCGTTACAAGTGGTGGGTTGCCGGGATGGTTAGCATGAACCTTGCCGACCTCTTCATAATGGCAATAGTCTACACAAGGATGGTTAATCCAAACGTTATAACAGACTACTTTGTTTTCTTCGCTCCAGGCTTGACAATAACAGCACTTTTTGCCGCAGCCTTCATGATTGGAAGGGAGATAAACATGGAGGTTAGACGTGAAATTTCCCATTACATGCTGAGCTTGCCGATAAAACGATGGGAACTGGCTGTTGGAAGGGTTTTAGCCGGAGGTTTGAGAGGAGTAATCTATATGGCGCCTCTTCTGGCCACAACGCTTGGCATAACCTACCTTTACACGGGGGTTTTCCCCGCACCGCTTGATTTTTTCACAATTTTGGTGGCTTTGTTTTTGGTTTCTTTGGGAACTTCTGGTTTAAGCATAGCTTTGGCTGTTTCAACAACAAGCTTTGAAAAGTACATAACAGCCAGAGGCGTGGTTTATTATTTGCTTTTCTTCTGCAGCACCGTATTCTATCCCATGGGGCTTATAGAACGAGCCCTTCCTCAATTGGTACTTTTGGCGCGTTACAATCCATTAAGTTGCGGTGCAGACCTTTCAAGAGCGTTTCTGCTGAAAGAACCCCCATTTGCGCCTTACATGCTTATCGACATAGCCTTATATGCGCTGGTTTTTGCATCGTTTGCCATGCTTGCATATATGAAGGTTACTCAAAAGTAGCTATGGTTAAATTTATGAATGTGAACTGCATATTTTCTCCTTCCATCATTAAGCTGCTTTGAAGGCTAAATTTATGAGTAGAGTGGACGCTATCTTCGAGCCATCAAGCGTTATCCTAATAGGTTCAAGCAAAATGCGTGAAAAAGTGGGTTTGAGCTCTCCACAACTTTTCAGAAGCGTAATACATAACATGAAGGAGTTCTTCAAAGGAGAAATTTGCGTAAGGGACGTTGACGGAAAAGAGGAACAAAGCATAGAGTTGTTGCCAAAGGTTCCAGAACTTGCAGTCATCATGCTTCCGCCTGAAATATCCATAGTTGAGGCGAAAAAATGCGCAAGGATAGGCGTTAAAGCCTTCATCATGATTACTGGCGGGTACAAAGACGAACAGCGTCGAGAACTAGTTAGGCTTAAAGAGAAGTATGGCGTTAGAATTTTGGGACCAAACACTGTTTTGGGCGTTATAAACACCACTAATGGGCTGAACACAACATTTGAGGAGGACGTTATGCCTAAAAAGGGAAGCATAGCGGTAATTTCCCAAAGCGGCGGGGTTGGCGCATGCCTCCTCGACTGGGCTTGCTACTATAAAATTGGCATAAGCAAGTTCGCCTTCATGGGAGACAAAATAGACGTAGATGACATTGACTTGTTGCGTTACCTCGCCAGAGACAAAGAAACAAAGGTTATATGCCTATACATGGAAGGCATTAAAAACGGCAGAAAATTCATAGAAGAAGCGAGAAAAATAATTGTTAAAAAGCCAATTGTAGCCCTAAAAGGCGGAATAACCCAAGAATCCGCCCATAGAGCCAAATCTCACACCGCCTCAATGGCTGGTTCAGATGAAATTTTCGATGCCGCCTTCAAAAAAGCTGGAATAATAAGGGTTGAAGACCCGGAGGAGCTTATGAATGCGGCTATAGCTCTTTCAAAGCAGCCTCCCATGTTCGGCGACAACATAGCCATAGTAAGCAATGTAGGCGGACCAGCCATATTGGCAGCTGATGCCGTTGCAAGAAACAGTCTAAAACTTGCAAGGCTGTCAGATGATACGAAAAGGAAGATTGAAAGTCTTTATCCAGGAATGGATGCAGCCAACCCCATTGACATGATAGCTGATGCAAGAGCAGAGAGATACAAGGAAATACTAGACCTTGTCTTAGCAGACAAAAATGTTGATGGAGTTCTAGTCATAAACATGCTTAAGTCATGCTTCTTTGAGCCTGAAGACGCGAAAGTCATTCCGCAAGTCACAGCAAAGTATCCTAAAAAGCCAGCTGTGGACGTGGCAGCTGGAGGCGAAGACTTCGAACTTGTTTATAGGGTTATTGGCGAAAGCAACATACCAGTCTACAACCTCCCAGAAAAGGGAGTCAAAACCCTAAAAATCCTAAGAACCTATGGCAAAATCCTTGAGAAAATGGGCAAAACGCAGAAAAATAGAGGGGACTATCAATTTTAGCCTAGACGAGAGCTGCTAAAATTGACGTTTAAATTAGCCTAAACTATATTTCACACAATCACAATTCTAATTCTGACGGAACTAACGGTGAAAAATTGACCCAAAACAGCAAACAACCAGATGAAAACTTTGTAAAATATATTATAGCCTTCTCCAGACGTGTCGCCAGCTCTCGTCCTATAACAAGCATATGCCTATGCGGCAACTCAGTGCTTCAAAATCTTGAAGAAAAGGCACTGTTAGAAGTTTTGCTCATAATTGATGGTTTTCAGCCTAAGCTAATGAACTACGTGAAATTCTTTCACGACACAGCGGTCATCGTCTACGCTATCGACAAGTGGGTTTTTGAAGAGGATGTGAAGCGAGGCTTCCTCGGCGAAGTCCTAGCCATCCAGCTCATTTTCCCATATACGCCGTTAGTGAACGCCGAATATTTGAAAGATGAGGAACTTAAACTAAAAAGGCGCCTAATACTGGAAGCTTTGGAAAACCTTGTCTTAGACTTTCCAGAACTATGCTATGAAATTCACATAAAACCAGAATACTTTATGTACGAGGCCATACGCAACAGAGCGAGACTTTTCCCATCAATCCGTTATACGCTGGCAAACTTTCTACGAGGAGACGTTGAAAAGGAAAATTTGCAAACCGTAATGGAAGGATTTCTTCAAGCATTAGAAATTGTGGAAAAAGAAAACATGGTTACACGTGTGAACGGGTATGTAAAAATCTCGAAGGATTTTGCCGACTCTATAAAAAGCCGAAAATTTCGCTTCGCAAATCTCTTGAAAACTGCGCAGAAAACCCTGTTCCTATCCCTTTTAGGAACTTTTCCCAAAATCTTTATGGCTCTGCTGCAGAATAAGGACTTGCTTCAAAAATTAAGAAACTTTAACTGGGAAACTTTGAAAAGTTCATATCATATTGAAGACTCAAATAGATACTTGTTTATTCCAACCGCCAACGGGTTAACTCCTCTAGTCACCGAGACAAACATTGAAGAGTTCGCAAAGAACATTCATTCAGCAAGCAAAGATACAAGAGTCACCATCGAGGAGCTCGGTGGCGTGCTTAATGAAGTCTATCTGGTTAGGGTGCATGCAGACGGACAAGAGCGCAAGGTTGTAGTCAAAACCTTTAAAGACTGGTCAAGTTTCAAATGGCTTCCAATAAACATATGGGCTTTTGGAACAAGAACCTTCGCCCTTCTTGGGCAAACAAGACTTGAAAGGGAATGCGCCACCAACCAGTTTTTATACAGAAAAGGCTTTCTTGTTCCAAAGCTTTTAGCCATAAACCATAACGAAAGGCTTGTTTTTATGGAATACGTTGAAGAGGAGAGTCTAGAAAAAATTATTAGGAAAATTGTAAACGCAAAAAATGAAAGAAAAGTTGGAGAGAAATATTTGAAAGTTTTGCGGACGGTTGGCGAGACATTCGCTCGCATCCACGCTTTAAATGTGACTTTAGGAGACACTAAGCCGGAAAACATCTTAGTTGGGAAAAACGGTGAAATTTACCTTTTGGATTTTGAGCAAGCTTCAAAAGGCGGCGACAAAGCATGGGATATAGCCGAATTTCTTTACTATGTTGGACATTACATGCCACCACTTGTAGGCACTTATCCAGCAGAGCTTATGGCCAAAGCCTTTATTAAAGGCTATTTAAGTGCTGGCGGAGACATAAAAACGGTGAAAGAGGCTGGAAAACCAAAATACACAAAGGTTTTCAGCGTTTTCGTGTTTCCTCACATAATTTTTGCAATATCAAATGTTTGTAAGAGAGCGGAAGAGCTGGGGTTAATGGATGGTTAAAGGAAGAACCGCCTTAACCTTTTATGGCGGAGTCAACGAAATAGGCGGAAACAAGATTCTGTTGAAAGATGGCGATGTGAAAGTCTTCTTTGATTTCGGCATGTCCTTCGCCTTGAGAAGGCAGTATTATTCTCCACCTTTGCTTTCGCCGAAAAGCGAAAAAAGTCTGCAAGAGCTCGGCGTACTCCCAAAAATCGACGGCGTCTACAAGTTTGACGATAAGCCGCCAGAAGTGGACGCAATATTCATTTCTCATGGACACATGGACCATTCAGCCTATCTATCCTTCATCAAGAGAGAAATCCCGGTTTACTGTGGCGAAACAACAAGGATTATTCTACAAGCCTTCGGGGAAATCCGCAAAACAGATTTAGAGTTTAACGTGGAAGGTATAGGCTTTAAGGATTTCAGAACGGGCAAAACCGTCAATGTGGATGACGGCTTAAAAATTGAACCAATACACGTAGACCACTCGGTTCCGGGAGCATACGGCTTCATAATCCACACTTCTAGCGGCACTGTCGTGTATACTGGAGATTTTCGTGTTCATGGAACGAAGCCCGAAATGACCCGAGATTTTGTTGAAAAGGCGAAGGAGGCGGAACCAGTCGCGGTTATCACCGAAGCCACTAACATGACTGGGGCAACCGTTTCTTCAGAAGACGACGTTGAAAGAAAACTAAACCAGATTGTGGAGCAGACAAGCGGCATCGTGCTTGCAGAATTTGCCTCCACAGATGTTGATAGGTTGAACTCCTTCTGTCGTGTAGCCAAGGAAAATGGGCGCTGCTTTGCGGTTTCACCGAAGCAAGCCTATTTGATGGATGCTCTCCGCAGCGACGAGAGGCTAAACATTCCACGCCTAGAAGACGAGAACATTTTAATTTTTCGAAAATCGAAAAAGCCTACAGAAGGCAAAGAAAGACTGCGCGGTTGGGAAAAACAACTTCTGGAACGTTACCACAGCAAGGTTGTGGATAGCGAACAAGTTTCAAAGCAACAGCGCGAAATAATCCTAACAATATCCTTTTACGATTTAGAACAACTTGTTGAAATTCAGCCAAAACCTGGAAGCTGCTACGTATCCTCATCATCAGAGCCCTTCAATGAGGAAATGGAAATAGACTATGAAAAACTCGTGAACTGGCTTAGGCATTATGGGTTGCCCCAATACCACGTCCACGTTTCAGGTCACATAATGCCACTACAGTTAAAGGCTATCCTTGAAGAAATCGGCGCAAAAACAATTTTCCCGGTACACACCGAAAATGCGGAGCTCTTCACTAAATTCATGCAAAACTCAAAAAGTCAAGTTATAATTCCTGAAAAGGGCAAAGAATACCAGTTTTAAATCGCTTGGCACGCGTTAACTATATCTCTTTGAAAATCCACTTTTAAGGTATGATAACAATAATTGGCGCTGGAAATGTTGGAAGCGCCGCAGCCTTTAACATTTTAAGGTATAGGATAAGCGATGTTGTTCTGATAGACGTGGCTGGAAACTTGGCGAAGGGCGAAGCCCTAGACATGATGCAAACAGCCCCAGCACTAGAATTTGATGGAAAAATAATTGGGACAAGCGACTATAGCCAAATGAGGGATTCGGAACTTGTGGTTATAACAGCTGGCGAGGCTAGAAAACCGGGAATGAGCAGACTGGACTTGATGAGAAAGAACACTGGCATAGTCAAACTTATAGTCCGCGAAGTTGTGAAATACGCGCCTAAATGCAAGCTCATGATGGTGACAAATCCTGTTGATGTCATGACTTATGTTGCCTACAAAGAGTCAGGTTTTGAAAGGAACCGTGTCTTTGGAATGGGTAACATATTAGACACGCTGCGTTTTAGGTCCTACATAGCTTTAGAGCTAAACGTTTCAAGAGAAGACATTCGCGCTCTAGTGATAGGCGAACACGGCGACACAATGGTTCCGTTAGCCGAATACGCCTCAGTCGCCGGAATACCAATAACCCGCCTCCTCACAAAAGAGCAAATCGAAAGAATCATTAATCTAACAGTAACGTCAGGAGCGGAAGTCATCAAACTTAAAGGCTCAACGGTCCATGCTCCAGCCGCCGCTATAGCCATAATGGCAGATGCCATATTAAGGGGCAGAAACAGAGTCATGGGCGTCTCCACAGACCTTCAAGGAGAGTATGGCTTCTCAAACATCGCCATGGGCGTTCCAGTAATCCTCGGAAAAAACGGCGTCGAAAAAATTCTGGAACTTGAATTGCTACCAGACACCAAAAAACGCTTAGAAAAATCCGCCGCCGTCATAAAGGAAGCCATCAGCCAACTTTCAGAAAACTGAAGCCGCCATCTCGGTAAAACCAAAAATAAACGCGCATATTTCCGTTAAATGCTAATTTTAAGTCAGCAAGCTTAATCATAAGGCTTCGTAATGTCTTAAGATTCATAACCTATAAGTTTTCAGATGAATCTTAATACACACGATACTCCCATGAAAGCAGCAGCGAAAATCGACAGACGCATACTAATACTGATCCACAGCTTAGGCTTAAGCTGCCTAGGAGGAGCCATATTCCTCCAAATCCTAGTCTTCACGGATATAATGCAACACGGTTACTTCATGGCTGTAGAAAACAACCCAGCAATACTAACATTTGAAATAGTTCTAACATTTTTCGCCCTTATCTATTTCATATACATGTACCAACGCTTCATCCGCTCAATAAAATAGCCATTATTAAGCATTAAAATTTAAAAAACACGTTTTAAATGCGGGTAAATAGCAAAAGAAGAATAAAAAACCATTAAATAAATTTCCGGAATACGGTTATTAAATCGCTTGATTGAGGTCTGGACGATGTTGAAACAGAAAATCTTGACTTTAGTACTGCTCACATCGCTTATTATGGTCTTGGTGTACAACGTTAGGGCAGAGGTAACTTTACGAGTTTACACGTATTCCTTCGCTGGTATTGAGGTGAGAATTGAGTACCCATTTGAAACCTATCCTAATCAAAACATAACTATTAACGTTGCAACAAAAGCATTAACCACTTTAACAGTCAATTGTACTCAATTGGATTTATATGTACTCCACAACATGACAAAGGAAGAAATTCTTTTCTACAGCGTCTTTCACATCTCTGCGCCTAAACTTTTGGGAAATGGGGAATGGTTCAATAAAACTTACGAGGTGCTTATTCCTGAATATGCAACCAATTTGATTTACGGTAAACTCGTATTGAAGTGGACGCTTAGGGGCACTGGAGAAGCAGTCTCATATGAACGGGAATTGCCGGTTATTATGAGTTATTTAAAGAGTTTAGAGCTTGAGAATTTAAGAAATGAAAATGCTATGTTGAGGGAGAATTTAACGCGCCTTCAAAATGAACTGTCAAATCTTAATAGCACTCTGACTCAACTCCGCGATAACCTAACAAACATTCAAAAGCAATATGAGGGGGAGCTAAGCGGAACTCGAAGCACCATAGCCGTTTTAGCGGTTACAACGGTGTTCTTTTTGGCTACAACAGCCTACCTAGTGTTTCGGAAACCCAAGCAATATTGGTGAACAGCCACCGCTACTTTTTGTGTAGGTTTTGAGCTGCGATGAATGTTAAGCCTTTTTCTGTTAGAGCTTTTGCTGTCCTGTTCACGGCGTCGTGTTTGTCTAGGTAGTTGGCTAAGAGTTTCGGCATTAATCCCTTTTCCAATATTTCCTTTTTTGGCATGAAATAATCAAGAATATCTGAAGGGTGTTCTCGGTTTTTCTCCACTTCTGGCGGTGCGCCCTCGTGCTTGGCGCTTATGTTTTTCACGTGGTCCGCTATTTCTAAAAGTTCATCTAGACGGTCGTATGGCTGCCTAACAATGCTTTTGTAGGCTTCTGTAATATGATGTTCTATGCGCACGATGTCCTCAAATCCGAAGGTTTTCCTCATGTAGGCTGAAAGCTCAATGGTACGATTATCCACAGAGTTTGATAGGTTAAATCCAACAAGGGGTGTTGCTCCATCTTCCCGGCTGAAGAGCTTGGCGGTCATAAGCGTCCACAAAATCGAGTATGGATTATCATTCCCGAGGAATACTGAAATTTTGAATTCAATGTCTATTCCAAGTTTATAAAGCAAATAGCCAAGCAACACGGTTCCGGAATTCGTATTCAAAACTTGTTTAACACCGTATTCCGTATGGTAATGCAGATACTCTTCAACCCATTTTAAAACGTACTCGTTTGGAACGCCGACGCCGCCAAAATACCCAGTTATCGTTTCCGGTCCACCCAAATGGACGTTTATTGGTTTTCCATCTGGTCCAAGCATTGTCCCCTTTGTGTCTAGTGTCTGCACATAAGACGCCCCAATAATCTGCATTGCGGCAGCAAAAGCCAGAATATCGCCGTCTTCAACCTGTTCTTTCATTGAGCGGACGCGGATGTAGCGGGCTGGCATGAGGTCTTGCTGCTTGATGGCCTTCTTAGCCTCTTCAATGAGCCATGGGAAAAAGTTACATGCACTGATTTCAAGCGTGACGGCAAAGGACTCGTCAAAACGCATGGATTCCGCTTTTTTCCCAAGGATTTTTCTGTGATACTCTTGTATGCTTACAAACGCACCTTTATCCCGCTGCTTTATCAGCCACTCAAGGTCCTTTACAAAAGGCAACTTTTTCTCTTCAAGGCGTTTCATAAGGTTTTCAAGTTTGCTATTCTCTTCGGCTTTACGGTTTATTTCCTCAACTCCGCCATACCTTTCAACTATATCAAGAATTCCATTAACGAGGGGATTATCTTCCCGCAAAAGGAAGGCGTTAACCTCTCTAAGATTTTTCTCATCGATCAGCAATTTTTCCCTAATCGCTTTCAAATGATTTCCTCCAACAGAGTTGCACAATTCTTATTCAAAGCTTAAATTGTTTAACATTTATGGTAATTCAAGAGGAAAAAACATGTTTAAGCCCGAAGGAATTTTCCCAGCGCTTGTAACACCCTTCACCGACGATGGAAAAGCCGTTGACGAAAATAGACTGCGATTTCTGGTTAACCGGTGCGTAGAGTTAGGCGTCCACGGCGTTGTTCCATGCGGCACAACAGGTGAATTCGTAAACATGACAACTGAAGAACGAAAACGAGTCATAAAAGTTGTTGTAGATGAGGTTAACGGGCGGGTTCCAGTAGTCGCCGGAACTGGAGCAAGCGGGACAGACCAAGCCTTAGAAATGACAAAATATGCTAAGGATGTTGGCGCTGACGCCGCCCTAATCGTTACACCATTCTACTTGAAGCCGGCAGACCGCGGAATATATGAGCACTTCGACACCATAGCAAACAAGGTTGACATTCCCATAATACTTTACAATATTCCACAATGCACAAGCGTACAGCTTACATGGCAAATGGTGGAAGACTTGGCTCAAATCCCAAACATTGTAGGCTTAAAAGATAGTAGTGGACAACTTAACTACATACTTGCTGTGCTGGAAAAGGTTAGAGACAAAATCAATGTGTTGTGCGGACACGACGAAGTTGTTGTGGCAGCATTAGCGGCAGGATGCTCAGGTGCCATCCTTGCAAGCGCCAACGTTATACCAGACATTTGGGTTCAAATATACAACTACATAAAGAATGGCGAATTGCAAAAAGCTCGCGAACTTCAGTACAAAGTTCAGAAAATAGCCCGCATAATAGCTGGAAGCGGACCGGTTGGAACCAAAGCCGCCTTAAACATGATGAAAATAAAAGCTGGCCCCGTAAGGCAGCCCCTCAGCGTTGGGGGAGAACTAACCTACGAGGCTCGGGAAGAACTCCGCCTAGACCTTGAAAAAATCGGCAAAATAGAGCCAAAACCCGTAACCTTCGAAATTGAAGAAAAACCACTTGAGCAGCGCTTCGTGACCATTGACATAACCCCTGAAGTCATAAAAGACTTTAACCTCCGAGTGGGTGAGGCACTAGCTGGGTCGGGTGCAGAAGTAGCTCACATAGACCTAGTTATAGGCAAGAAAGACGGCCCAGTAGGTGCAGCCTTTATTAAGGCTAAGGCTACTCCAACACCAGGGCATGAGCCACTCTTAGCTATATTAGAGCCGAACTTGACCGTTAAACCCTTAACGCTTATTGTTCCAACAGTCACAATTACGAGTATGCGACAAGCCAGCCTTGTTTACGGACCAGCCCAAACAGCGGCAGCCAAAGCCGTTGTGGACAGCGTCGCAGATGGCACAATTCCAAAGGAAGCGATGGAAGATTTAGTTATAATTGCGAATGTCTTTGTACACCCATCAGCCGTGGACAGGCAACGCGTTTACATAAACAATTATAAGGCTATGCGCCACGCAATAAGAAAAGCCATAGAGGGAAGACCAACAATAGACGAGTTAATAGAAAACAAGGAAAGGGCAAAGCATCCCTTCAAATATACGCCATAAGTGTGAAAGGGCTTGCCAGGTCAAAAAATAATGGAAGGCAACTATGTACTCTTGTACTTAGACCAGAAGAGAACATACCTTGTCAAGGTTGAGGCTGGCAAAACCTTCCACACCCACAAAGGCTTCATAAGATTTGACGACCTAATCGGAAAAGAGTACGGCTCAATGGTCACAAGCAGCCTCGGCGTGCAATTCACAATTCTAAAACCGCTACTGCGCGATTACATAATGAAGGCTGTTAGACGAACCCAAATCACCTATCCAAAGGATATAGCCCTAATCATAATTTTCAGTGGAATAGGCCCAAGCAGCCGAGTTGTGGAGGCTGGAACAGGAACAGGAGCATTAACAACAGCCCTAGCCCACTATGTTAAGCCAAACGGTCGCGTATATAGCTACGAGGTCAGAAAAGAGTTCATTGAAACAGCGGAGAAAAACATAAAACGCGCCGGTTTAGCGGACTACGTCGAACTTAAAAACAAGGATATTACGGCTGGAATAGATGAAAACAACTTGGACGCAGTTATCTTAGACATGGCGACACCGTGGCTTGTTATCCCACACGCTTATAAAGCCCTAAAGCCCAGTGGAACCACAGTCTCCTTCAGTCCAACAATAGACCAAGTTATCAAAACCGTTGAAGCCCTAAAAGAAAACCATTTCATCGACGTAGAAACTGTTGAATGCCTAATGCGGGGTATGCAAATAGAAAGGGGTAAAACCAGACCCCAAACTCTGATGACGGCGCATACTGGCTACATAACCTTCGCAAGAAAAGCCTTAAAACAATTAGCAACAGAAATGAAGTAAAAGTAATGGCAGTATCCGACAAGACTCAAAACAACGCTTCATAAAACTTACTGTATCAAGCCGTCCGAGTAACTCTGAAATTTCATCCAAAGTTGTCAATCTAATGCCTTCTCATCATCCGGCAAAAACAATAAGTGAAAACAAAGATAAAAGGTTCGCTGCGTGAACGATATACAAATTTTATGCATAGGAAAACTTAATTCAGAAGGTGATTATGAAGAACATGTGTGGGCCGGTAGTTCAGTCTGGTATGAACGCCCGACTTGCACTCGGGAGGTCGCGGGTTCAAATCCCGCCCGGTCCACTGCGAAAACCCCGAGGAGGTTTTCGCGCTTCCCCCCTTCTCTTTTCTGGTTTGATTTGAAGCTATTTGTTGTTGTGCAGCTTCTAACGCGGTTATTGCAGCTTTTAAAGCGTTTTCACAGAATTGTGAAACGTTTATGCCTATTTCTTGAGCTTTTCTTAAAATTGCTTCTTCTATTAAGATGCTTGTTCGGACTTTCACAAGTTTCACCGTATATATTTGTATGCACTACAGTTTATAACTTTTGCTAATGCAGCAGCTTCTCGAAGCATGAAGCGTGATAGTAGCGTTTACACGTGCGTATAACATGGTCTCCAACGTTGAACTTTAAACCGCAGTAGGCGCATACATCCCTAACTGGATTATCAGTTTTACCTTTAAAAGTCAACATGCGAGGCATACGCATCAAATTTAAACTTTGCCAAAATTGTTTAAAGATTTTACGTTTGTCAAATTACATTTACTCTAATTGCTGGAATAGCATTTTCAACTCATCGGTTAATTGTGCATCTTTAAAGGCTAATCTTAAAAGGATTATTATGGCAAGCTCTTTTTCGTGGATGCTGTCTAAATCTATCCATTGAAGATTTTCCTCGTATAAAGTGTTTTTAATAGCTTGGAGTGCCTCACGTTTTAAACTTAATTTTTCCAGCTGTTTTTTAATGAATCTAGTATCCACGTTGAACCCTAAAAATGGCATGGTGAAATTGTCTGGAATTTGTGAAGTTAAGGACAGAATGTTATTGTAGGATTCTGAAATTTTAGGATGTTGTTCCATGTGAAGGTAAGCTATAATTCCTTTAAATGTTGGAGAATATCTTTTATTAGGCAACATGGTGAGGTATTCTTTTTGAATAAGCTCGTCTAACCTTCCGTTTTTTCTTATAAGAGTGCTGTAGACATCTTGCGTTTTATCCATACTTCCTTTAGTTATTTGTTTAGCAATATCCCACGCCTTTAACGGTTCTTTTTCAACTAGAAGTTTTAGGATTTTACGGTTATAATCTGCCTTTTTCCCTTCAAATATGCCTATTCGCATATTGCAATTCTCCCCGTCAAGTTTGCAGTACTGCAATACTGCAATTCAAAACAATATTACAGTCTTCTAACAACATTTAAACTTTGTTTAAAGCGAAGTGATTAAAATGCCTATAATACGCAAAATCTTTGAAATAGGCAACTCCAAGGCGGTTTGCCTACCAAAAGACTGGATAGAATATTATGAGAAGGAAACAGGCACACGCATAGAAGCCGTAGCCATAGAAGTAAACCGCGTCCTCAAAATTGCGCCCCTAATCCCTAAACCATCAAAACCTAAGGAGAGCGTATAACATGGCTGCACGACGCAACTGTTTAAGAGGCGCTGAATGGCTGCAGCTTAAAGCTCTCCTATGCTTCGGCTGTTTCTGGCGAACAATAAACAGAGGTGAACAGTAACCATGCAGAAAACCACATTTACACCATTACAACTCTGGCAAAACATCCATTGCAAACACTGCACACTTTCTAGCCACTGCACACCAGCATCAGAAGCACACCAAAGATGCATACTAGCACACATCGCCATAAACCTAGAACAACTCCGCATCCTAATCCAACAACG
>JAVZNC010000008.1:0-38906 GCA_038882955.1 Bathyarchaeia archaeon | reverse complement strand
GAATCCTGCTGCGCCTAACGCTATAATCAATATTGCGAATATTGCCGCTAATTTCTTGGTCTCCATTCCATTATCACTCTCCTTCTCCTCTTTTGGGTACATTTAACGTGCCCCACACTCGGCACGGGTTAGACCGGCCTAACCGCCTAAAGGTGCAACTAGCCGGCTAAATTGCCTAACCACATAATGGTATATACTCCAGCGAATATAAACACCAATGAAACAAAGAACTAGACCAAAAGACTATAACAAAAATGGAACATATCCGCGAAAGAATCTAAAACGTCTTCTAGAAAAATTTTTCATCAAGACTTAAATCTATGGCAAAATTAGTAATATCTAATGTTAAATTAAAGGGAAGAGGAGAAGGGAGAAAACGAAGAAAAAGGCAACAATAACAATAACCCTAATAGAGGAAAGCGAAGAAAAAACAAACAAAGAAATAGAAGAAGAAATACTCGAAGCATTAACAGAAGCGCCAGCAAAAATTCCATGGATGAAAAAAGTGGAAAAAGTCAAAGTGTTTGACCAGAAACGTCGGCGCCCTCGCCGTCCTCGCCATCACCGTTCTTAAAAGGAAAAATCATGCCCAAAAGCCTCTTGATATTTCCATTAGCCCTCTCAATGTCCCTCAAAAAATCAATGCCCTTCTGCGTCAAACAATAAACCATGCAACGCTTCCTCTGTACACCCCGCAACAGTCCATCCCGCTCCATGGCATACAAATGCGCATAGACCGTCCCAGAACTCGGAAGAAAGTTGAACCGCCTATACACGTACTTAATAGCATCATAGCCACTGATATAGCCGCCATTTCGTTGCATCGCAAAAAGCACAACAAAATCCATGAAAGCGTTGATAAGCCTCTGCTCAAGTAAACTAAGTGTATCGCGATTCATTGGTTTTCTCCTTCTTCCACAAATTAAATTTAGCATTAATTAATCTAGCATTATTAATCCATTTTTAAAGTTTATTCGAATTCCGAACAAAAATAGCATATATCTAAAACCAGACCATTAGTCTAGCCTAAAAGTTCTTAACCCTTTATAAACAGCAAAAACATAGCATAAGCTACCCACCAAAGCCAAAACAAAATGTCAGAAGGCCAAAATTTGCCAACAAAACTAGAAAAGCTATTAGACCTACTAAGCGACAACGTATGGCACAACATAACAGACATAGCAAAAAACCTAGAAATCCCACAGGAAAAAGCAAACCAAATAGTCACATTCCTAGCCCAAGCAGACATGATACAACATAACCCAGCAACAAACCAAATAAAACTAAACCAAAACTGGAAAACCCTAATCATAAACCAAAAAGAAAACCCACAAGAAACGCAAGCTCAAACACAAACGCCACAAGAAACAGCAACAGCCGTAGGCACAATAATAATTCCACCACGAAAGACGCTAATAATCCAATGCACACGCATAACAAACCTAACAGACACAAGCCTAGAACTAGAAATCCGCATAAACAAAAAACTAAACGAAATAGCAATAAACAAAATCCACTAAAAAGGCTATTTCTCAAACCACACAGCAAAAACCTAGAGGGGGTATCCAATTTAACAGTCCCAAACAGCCTAAAATTGACGCTAGACGGACATAAACTCGCCGACCCTGCGCAAAATCTTCAGCAACTCACGCCCCTTATCCGTAGTCCTATACAAAACAACACCCGCATCAGGGTTAGAAACAACACATTCAAGCAAACCCGCGTCTAAAAGCTCCCTCAAATAACGGTTAAACCTCCCAAAATTCAAATTACAACGATACATAAGCCGAGTCTTATTAACGCCATCCAAAGCCTCACTTAAAATCTCAATTATAACCTCAACCCGACTCCGCCTGCGCCTTCCACCTCCCCGCTCAACCATAACAACATCACTCAATCAGAATCCGAACACGAACTCTGCAAATAATAAAATAATACAAAACCACTAATAAAACTAATCCCTAAACAATCCTCTAGAAAAAACTTCTGAAAAACAACCCCAGAAACCATAAAAGCAAGCAAAAAACAAAAACAATACCACCGACGGAGGATACATCAACGACAACACCACTCTCAAAGGTGCTGGAAATACTCGCAGACGGAGAATGGCACACACCAAAAGAGATGCAACAAAAAACAAAACTAACCATAGAACAGGTAGCGCAAATCATAAACTTCCTAAAAGAATACAACCTCGCAAAAACAGACCCAAAAACCCAAAAAATAAAACTCGAAGAAAACTTCCAAAAACTTCTAAAACACGAGGGCAAAATAAAAAGAGAGAGGGAAATAGCCCCCTAACCCGAAAGCAACTTCTTCAAAACCCGATTTGAATCGGCACCTTTCTCCATAAAAACACTAATCTCATTATCGCCAACAGTCAAAGAAAGCACCTTAACATCGCCGCCCTCAACAACAACATCCTTAATCCGACCCAGACCGAAAACCTCTGCAACGTCCTCCCCAGCCTCAAGCGCAGCTGAAGAAAGAATTGCAAAATCAATAATCTTCGAGGGGTCATTAAGGTCAATAGCCGCAGACGTAGAATTCCGCAAGATGTACCCAATAACACCGACGTAACCTTTAACCTCCTCCAAAACCGAACGCAAATCACCAACACCTACAGTTTCCTCGACAGCCACAGGCGCAGCAACAGCCGAAACCCCTTCATCACGCTTCTTCCTAACCATAAACCATCAGCCCCCTAACCTATTCAACAACAGGCTTAACCCTAACAAGCTCACCCTTCTTAATTTCAAGGCTTGACTGGACTTTTTCAGGCACTTGGATAACGCCTTTCCCCTCATACTTCGAATCCTTGATAGGCTTAACCTTGCAACGCACAGATTTGCCTCCAAACGTTTCAATGTCAACCTCCCTAATTTCAATGCCCTCATAGAGCTCGCCCCACTGCTTCAGAACCGCGGGATCAACGCGCACAGTGTCAGAAGGCACAAGCAAACCCCCAATATTTTCAACAATAAGCTGATTCACAGGAGGCTCGGCAGAAAAAGCTTTACTCCCCAGCTCTACTCCAACCTCTCCACCCTTAACCTCTTTAGCCTCAACGTTTTCCTCTTCCTCAACCGCTGTCCCGCTTATGGATTTCTCTTCTAATAGTGTTGACGGCGACTCCTCAGCCTTCAACGAAAACTCTTCTAGTGGCTTTTCGCTTTTGAGGGGGGCGGGGCAGATCTTATCGAGCAATCTTAGAACCGTCGGAATCAAAACGCGAGTCACAGTGTTAACATAATTAGCGTCAGCCTTCTTTGAAGTGGCAATAACCATGTAAATATCGTTAACACGCGAAACGCTAACGCGTCCATCCAAGCCATCAATGGTTATGGCGTTAACACCACCTATGGCGCCTGCCTTCTCGAAAATGCCGTCAAAAGCATCCACAACGCGCACTATAACCTTATCTGATAAGGCGCCGTCACAAGCAACAATTTCGCCGTCCTCTTTGAAAACGAAGGCGCCAGTCACGTCTGGACACAAGTTCCTAATTTCATCTAAGGCGCTCTTTAAGGCAAACGAATAAACATCGCTGTCCATGCTCTACCACGCAACCCTTTCAAACGCTTTAAGATATCTTAAAGAGTATCCGCTCAGGAACACCGTCATTCTCAACAACAAGATACTTTAAGCCTTCAGTGTCGCCAAGCTGGTCAAGCCACTTTAAGGCTTCACGAGCCTTCTGCAAAACCAAAAGCCTCTCCTGATGACTGCGCACAACCTCTTCAATTGCTGTCAACTCGTGAAATGGATTAGCATCCAAAACGATGTTCAAGCTGCCAATAGTGATTTCGCCAAGACTCTCGCCGACAGCCTTCTTACCAGCCAACTTCAAGACTACCTCGCGAATCTTCTTTGACTTTTCGGCTAAAGCTCGAATATCATCAAGCCTACGCAGATACTCGCCCAAAGTACTCTTGGTTTCCGAAATCTCTTTCTCAAGAGCTTCAGCTATCTCTTCAGCTGAACCATACTCCTTAATCTCAACCACCATAGCGTTCTACACCTCCAAACACAAATAATAGAGGAAATGATGGAAAGGCTAACAGCCCCACCCCCAATCTCAAAGCAGCCCTTAACTTGGAGCGTATTCTTCTCTAGCGGTTAAAAGTTCACCAGACTGCGCATAAAGTGAAACCATGTATCTTTGACCAGATGTCCATGCAAAATTCACAGTTATTGTTACAGTGCTTCCTGGCTGTATGTTCGCTGGAGCTGGGCTAAATGTCGTAGAGTTTCCGTTCACCTTTACGTATGAAACAGTCCCGATAGCAGTTCCTGTATTTGTAACATTAATGGTGATGCTGGCGCCGTTACCAGTGAAACTCATTGATGTAATGCTTAATGTAGGCTGATTCATGTAGCGTCCAGGAATCGCTCCCATGAACGCTGCCACCGCCAAGCTGACAGCAACAGTCACCGCAATAAGTATAATCGACGCAACCACTGGGCTAAGGGCTTTCCTACTCCTAAGCAACTTCATTTCCTTTTTATCCCTCCTTTTTGGATTGCTGTTTATGTAAGGGGAGAAAGGACATTTAAATCTTACGACTTACTACACTATATTAACCATTTGAAAAACAAATCTACAAAAAACCAAAGACAAGGAACTAGAAAAACCCCTAAAAAACATCAAAAACGAAACGTGTACAACACAACCCTTAAAGCATTAAAACAAGAACGCTAGCGCTCAAGCTTGTCAAAGAACTCAAGCAGAAGCTTCGCCACTTTCTCGCCAAGTTCAGTTTTCAAGTACTTCTTCTTCAAGGGGTCAATACGCTCGCCCTTAGCCAAACCAAGCTCCTCAATCTCAATCATCCTAGCCCTAAAAGTGCCGTCACTAAGCGTTAACCCATTAGCGCGCATGAATTCCTTCGCTTCCTTCCACTTGCCCCGCTCCATGTAAAGCAAGAAAATGCAATCAATCGCATGATCCTTCTCCAGCATAGCCTTAATCGCTGAAAGCTTCGGATCAGTCAGTATACGCCGAATCTTCTCCTCCTCTCCACTCTTAACCATACCAAACACCAAACTCCACTATTCTGATATAGTCTAAACCCTTTAAAAGATTTAACCTATATTACGATTTAAGTCATATTTCTACTGGTATAAGCCGCGTTCCAAACCTCTAACAGCATAAAAAGGAGGGAAATTTTAGCCGATTATTTTCGATTTGGAAACTTTGCGGATGCTGGTTCTCCGCCTATTCCCCAGTGCGACTTTGGTATTTCATAAACTACAACTTCAACAGCATGTTTTGGTATGCCTAAATCCTCAAAAACCTTTGTTATGTTCTGTATCAGGATCTTGGTTTTTTCCGCGCCAAATCCTTCCCAAACGTTTACATGAACGATTGGCGTATTGGCGTACCTCCTGAATGTGTTTTTGCAAAAGTTTCATATTTATATTTGGGGCTATAGAAGAGCTTGTGGAGCACATGCCCAAGATACTTGTTTTGTATTATAGTAGAACGGGAAATACGGGGGTTATGGCTAAGGCTGTTGCTGAAGGCATTAAAAGCGTTCAAGGCGTTGAGGTTGAAATTAACTATTATGTGCCTCCGGAAGCACTTTCTTCATTTGATGCTCTGGTTTTCGGTGTCCCAACTTATCATCATGATATGCCGCTCAGCCTTAAGAATTTCTTTGAGGATGTTGCTGTCAAGAACGTTGATTTGCGTGGAAAGCTTGGGGCTGCCTTTGGCTCTTATGGTTGGAGTGGTGAAGCACCGCGGTTGGTTTTGGAGATACTTAAGAATAGGTTTGGCATGGTTGTGGTTGAGCCTCCGCTTCTGGTTAAGTATGCTCCTGATAAAAGTGGAGTTGTGCAGTGTGTGGATTTTGGGCGGAAAATTGCCGAAAGGCTTATGCATGCAGTTTCACATTCTATCTAGGAGGGTGTAAAAAGTTTTGAAATCAAAAGATGAGTTATTGAAGTTTATGAGAAAGCAGATTGAAGTTGAGAATGAAATTGTTGATTCCCTAAACAACGCTTTGGTTGGAATAAAGAATCCGCCAGTTAAAGGCGTATTGAAGGGCATTTCGCTTGATTCTGTCAAGCACGCGGAAATGTACGCTGCCGCCGTTGAACTTTTAACAAGCATTTCTCAAGCATTAACGCAGGAGCATCTTGATGAGCATAGGCGGCTTGTTGAGAAGCATATTCGGATGGAAGCTGAACTCATCAAAAAGATAAGCGAGATTTTGCCAAAGGTTGAGGATGAGAAAGTTAAGCTATTGTTGGATGCGATTTTGGCGGATGAAAGGCGGCATCACGCGCTTTTGAAGATGGTTTTGGAGATTCTCGTGAAGGGCGAGACAATAACAGAGGATGACTGGTGGGAACTTCTCTGGAAGAATGTGCCATTTCACGGCGCTCCTGGAGGCTAATGGCTCCGTAATCTTGTTTCATATTTTCCGAAAGGTTTTTATTACATATGTAATGTTGTATTCCGCTGGAATCAAGCAACAGAAGAGGTTTACATGAGCGGACACCACGCGCACCATGCACACCACATGGCACAGTTTAAAAAGAAACTTCTCGTATCAGTCATGCTGACAATTCCAATATTGCTACTTTCGGAGATGATTCAAACATTAATCCTTGGAAACAAGATCACCATAGTGCCGTTCCAGAATTACGTGCTATTGCTTTTGTCGGCGGTCGTCTATGTTTATGGCGGATGGCCGTTCCTAACGGGCTTGGTTGACGAGGTTAAGGCTAAGCTTCCAGGAATGATGACCCTCATCGGCATGGCAATAACAGTGGCTTTCTTCTATTCCGCTGCAACCGTGTTTTTGCATCTTGGAATGGACTTTTTCTGGGAACTCGCCACGCTAATAGACGTTATGCTCCTTGGACATTGGATAGAAGCCAAAAGCGTCCTTGGCGCTTCAATGGCTCTTGAAGAGCTTGTAAGAATAATGCCGACAACCGCCCATCTACTAAAAAATGGCGAAATAGTGGATGTTCCAACTTCGCAACTTAAGCCCAGCGATGTTGTTCTTGTTCGTCCAGGCGAGAAAATTCCTTCAGACGGCGTAGTGCTGGAGGGCGAATCCTATGTGAATGAGGCGCTTTTGACTGGCGAATCCAAACCAGTCCATAAGGAAGTGAACTCCAAAGTCATAGGCGGTGCAATAAACGGTGAAGGCGTCTTAAAGGTGGTTGTAGAGAAGACTGGCGAAGACACTTATTTGGCGCAAGTCATAAAGCTGGTGTGGCAAGCGCAAGAAAGTAGGTCTAGGACGCAGGATTTGGCGAATAGGGCTGCAGCCTTGCTTTTTTATGTTGCTTTAACAGTTGCCATAATCACTTATGCGGTGTGGTATGTTTTTGGAAATCCAAGTTTGGCGCTTGAAAATGCAGTCACAGTCATGGTTATTGCTTGTCCTCATGCGCTTGGTTTGGCTATTCCTTTGGTTGTCGCCCTTTCCACATCAATAACTGCGAAAAGCGGCATACTAATTAGAGACAGAAAAGCCTTCGAGATGGTTAAGGATGTTAACGCTGTTGTTTTTGACAAGACTGGCACATTAACGCTTGGCAGTTTCGGCGTAAGCGATACAGTCGCGTTTATTCCAGAAGAGGAACTTTTAAAGTTAACAGCAAGCGTCGAATTGAACTCTGAACATATAATCGCAAAGGCAATAGTTGCATACGCAGAACAAAAGGGCGTAAAAATCCCCCAAACAAAACGTTTTAGGGCAATCCCCGGGAAAGGCGCATACGGCAAAGTGGGAAAAAGAGAGGTTTATGTTGGAAGCCTAAACCTTCTCGGCGAAATTAATGTCAAAATCAATGACACGCGGATAGAGGAGCTTATGGCGCATGGCAAAACAGTGGTTTTCACGGTGGTTGATGGCAAAGTTGCTGGCGCGTTTGCCCTATCAGACAAGATAAGAGAGGAATCATACGAGGCAGTAAAGAAGCTTAAAGATAGAGGCATAAGGGTTTACATGTTGACTGGTGATTCACAGGAAGTTGCCAGGTGGGTTGCTGAGGAACTTGGCATAGACGATTACTTTGCCCAAGTTTTGCCAGACAAGAAAGCGGAAAAAATAGAGTTTCTAAAGGAAAAGGGCTTTAGGGTGGCTATGGTTGGAGACGGCATAAACGATGCTCCAGCGCTTGTCACAGCGGATGTGGGCATAGCCATAGGTGCTGGAACTGATGTAGCCATAGAAAGCGCAGACATAATCCTAGTAAAGAACGACCCGAGAGACGTCCCAAAAGTAATAGAACTTTCGAGGAAGACGTATTCGAAGATGGTTCAGAACCTTTGGTGGGCTGCTGGCTACAACGTTGCCACAATACCATTAGCGGCTGGTCTGCTCTACAATTTTGGTGTTGTTTTGCCTCCGTGGATAGGCGCGTTAGTGATGTCTTTAAGCACTGTTATAGTTGCTTTAAATGCCCAAACTTTAAGAAAATATGAACCAAAGGGGGTGCAATTTATGGAGAAAAAACAGTTAGTAAAAGATCCAGTTTGTGGAATGATGATAGAGCCAGAAACCGCCTACAGCAAGATTGAGTATGAAGGACGCACTGTCTACTTCTGCTCTAAACACTGCGAAGAAGAATTCAAAAGTAACCCGAAAAAGTACAAGTCGAAGATTTGAAAGAGGCTTAAGCTCAAAAGTGTCATGGTCAAGAAAAGGTTAAAAATTTTCTAGGATACTATCCGTGGGATAAAATGGAGTTTGATGTCGCCTTACGCACAGTAATTCCAATCTTTCTTCTGATGGGTTTAGGTTTCCTATCGAGAAAAATTGGAATTCTAAGGGCTGGAGATGAGCGCATACTGAGCGCTTACGTGTACTATTTTGCTTTGCCAGCACTATTTTTTGTGGATTTGGCTGAAACGACATTTAACGAAGAAAATGTTCGCTTTGTTGCCGCTGGCATAACGCCAATACTCATAGTGATTGCCATATATCTTATCCTATATTTCACTGTTCGATTTTCGAAGGGCACTCTTTACCTTCTCATTTTGAGTACGGTTTTTGGAAGCCTAGCATTCTTCGGCATACCATTCGTCATGTTTGCGTTTCCAAGCGAAGGGGAAGCGCTTGCAACATTAGCGGCATCATCAATATCCATCATCAGCGTTTCTACGTCGATTATTGTTCTGGAATTGTATAGGCTTGAAGAGAGCTCGTTGTGGAAGGGATTAAAAATTGTTGCTGGGAAGCTTTCGAGAAACCCGCTCATACTATCAATTTTGCTCGGTTTTCTTTTTTCATTAGCCAATGTGAAAATTCCAGACTACTTTTCGATTCCGTTGCATATGTTGGGGAGCACCACGGCAACTGTGGCAATTTTCATGCTTGGCGTCTTTTTGTATGGTAGGCAATATGCTAATGTTGCTGCTGCCTTAAAGCTGAGTTTGCTACGCATTGTGCTTTTGCCATTAATCGCCCTTGGAATTGCCACTTTTTTCAATTTGCCAAAACTGTCAGTTGCAACTTTGGTGGTGATGCACAGCGTCCCAGTTGCCGTCTCAATGATTGTCCTAAGTGAACGCTACAACTTTTATAAAGAAACTATTGCCTCTCTGATTCTGATTTCTTCCCTAGGAGCAGCCGTATACTTGAACTTGTGGCTCTTGATTTTAGGCTTGTGAAACGCTCAAACTTGGAGGGCATTGGCGGGCATCCTGGAATAGCTTACTTAAAGCCTTTGCTCGCTTCATCAAAGCACCAAATAGTTAAGTTTAAGTTAAAAGCGTCTAACACTTTTAGGATGGTGAAAGCTTGTCTTCCTTTGACGAGGAAAAGGTTCTCGACATTTTGGAGAAGGTCAGCAAAAGCGTTGTGAACATAAGCACAATAAGAATCGTCCACCACATGTTTTATCAAGCGGTTCCAGTTGAGGGGATGGGTTCTGGAACGATAATAGACCCTAAAGGTTACGTTTTAACAAACAACCATGTTGTTGGCGGAGCAGAAAAAATTGATGTGACGCTTTGGAATGGCAAAGTCTTGGAAGGAAAACTTGTTGGTTCATGTGCGGCGCATGACATGGCTGTTGTAAAGGTTAACGCCACGGATTTGCCAGCAGCAGGGCTCGGTGATTCCGATAAGCTGCGTGTTGGACAGCGAGTCTACGCAATTGGAAATCCCTTCGGCTTAGCTGGCGGACCAACAGTGACTTCTGGCGTTATTAGCGCCGTTAACCGAACAATAGAGTCGCGGAGAGGACTTTTGGAAAACCTTGTTCAGACAGACGCCGCGATAAACCCTGGAAACAGCGGCGGACCACTTGTTGACCTTGAGGGCAAAGTTGTTGCCATAAACACGGCTATTATCCCGTTTGCGCAGGGAATAGGCTTTGCAATTCCAATAAACCTAGCCAAGAAATGCACAAACGAGATAATTATGAATGGGATTTCCGCTAGACCTTGGCTTGGCATAGTTGGTTTAAGCATTACTGGCGAACTTGCGCGGTACTATGATTTACCAATTGATTATGGTGTTCTCGTGACGCGTGTGGCAGAAGACAGCCCAGCTGAAAATGCTGGGATAGCCGCTGGAGACATCATCTTGAGGATGGGCGAAAAAAGCATTTATAAGATTGAGGATTTACTTCACGGGATTCACACCAGAAAAGTTGGAGATAAAGTGGAAATTGCTGTTTTCCGCAGAGGACGCGAATATAGGTTTGAGGTTGAATTGAGTAAGGCGCCATAAAGAGCAGAGAAAATGTTAGGTTTTAGGGTTGTTTAAACTCTAGTTTTCTTTTTGAGAATTATTGTGAGCGCCGTGATTGCAACAAGCATAAGTGGCATCGCCGCTGATGGAAATTCTGGCACTACGGCTATTTCATGTGTCGAATGTGTATAATTGACGTATATGTATGTGTCTGCGGCGTATGTCCAGTTTTTGGCGTTCACTGGTTCGCCGTTTAATAGGACGATGTAGTTGTTTTGCCACAATTCTTGCACGATGATGTTCGGAATTGTTATTCTGCAGAAACCGCTTGAGGACTCTCCAGCAACGTTGAAGCTTACCTTTTTCTGGTCTATGTCAAGTTGGAAATGTGAAACTGTTGAATTGCTTATGATGTCAATTTTTTGTTCTGCACCATCCCATTTTCCAACGTCAAAAACGTTGATTGGACCCATAAGCGGATATCTGTCAACGTTTTCTGTGTCAATTGTATATTGTATGTCGCTGATGCCGTCGTAATCACTGTCAACTCCTGCATGGTCGCTCCAGTAGTTTCCGCCTGACGGATAGCCATTGTCCCATGTGCACGGTGACTGATATGTGTATGCTGGGTTTGTGTTGTTTATAAAGTTGTTATGGTATATTGCGTTGTTTTCTGATTCACCAAGCTCTATGCTATAGGTGTTGTTCACTATGTTGTTTTCGCATATGGTGTTGTTGTTAGAACGCCAAATGTCAATGCCTTGCTCGTTATTCGCTATGTTGTTTTTGCGTATGACGTTGTTTGAAGAGGTGTCGATGCCAATTGCTGTATAGCTGTTTGTTATGTTGTTTGCGTAGATGATGCTTTCAGAAACGTCGATGGAAATGCAAGTGTCGGTTGCAGAAATGGTATTTTTGCTGATAACCGCGCTTGAATAAGAGAGAATTCTAATTCCATAACCGTTGCTTATTATCTCGTTGTTAGAGATTGTGCAGTTCGGAGAGTAGTAAATTTCTATTCCACTATCGTCACTGTCTTCCAAAGTGTTTCCGCTAATTGCGACATCAGTGGAATTTGTAATGTAGATGCCGCGATCGGTTTTTTGGATAATGTTTCCAATTATTGTGGTGTTTAAAGAATTGTCTAGGACTATTCCATTATAGTTGTTCGTGAAATTGTTATTTTGGATTTTTATGTTTTTTGTATAAGCCACTAAAATTCCTTCTGCGCTTCTTGTTATATTTAGTCCTTCAACGGTGATATCTGTTGAGTTTATTAGGGCAAGGAAACCAACTTCCGGGTGTGTTGTCGCGTTAATGGTTAGATGGTGCTGGTTGATTAGGTAGTAGGCTGGTTTGCCATCTATAAGGTTTGAAGTTTCAATTGAATGCAGATAATGGCGTAATTCTTCTGCAACAACTTGGAGTCCGTAAACATTGCTATCAAGCAGATTATTATACATCGAAATGTCTATGCACCGAACAAGCGCTATTCCACTCCACTCGTGCGTTGCCACATTGTTTTGGTAAACTCTAGTGTGGTTGCATTCGTTAAGGTTTATGCCAAAAAAGCCTTCTGTTATGTTGTTCCCGTAAATTTGACTGTCTGCCGAACTATACATGAGAATACTGTTACCATAGGGGTTAGGTCCGCTTTCCTTGTTTTTTGAAATGCTGTTTTCAGAAATTGTAGTGTTATGCGCATTTGTTAGTTGTATGCCAGCATAAGTGTTGCCCGTGATGTTATTCTCAGAGATAGTGTCGCTAAAAGAAAACACGAAAAAAATGCCATCGTGTCCTCCTGTCATGTGGTTTCCAGAGATTGTAGTTTTGTAAGTGTCGTAGCCCCAAAGGTTATCCATAGTGTTATTGAAGACACTTCCCAAAATCCTAATGCTAGTTGTCTCGTTCAATTTAATACCATAATAAAAGTCTTTAACTGTAACATTTGCAATGGTAACATTGCTCAAGCTGTAAAGGGAAATGCCAAAGGATCCAGAAACTTTTTTGCCTTGAACTGCAAAGCCATTTCCATCTATGATTATGTTGCTTCTATTTACAACTATTGAATAAACGTTAGTGCCATTAAACGTGTACGTGACATAGTCGGTTGTTGTTATGTTTGCCTCTGACGGCGTAATTGAACCGTCAGCATTGATGTAAATTATTCCATCTGCTGCTCCAACTTGCTCAATATCTTTTACGTATACTAACATGCTCATAGAAAGCGCAACCAACGCCATCAAGGCAATTATCCTAATTTTCAACATTCACTCCGCCTTCTCCATCCGCATATATTAGGTCCTCAGAATCCGACTAATTAGCCTCCTAACGCGCATTGAAGCGCGGGACTAACAAGCCAGAAACGAAGACTTGTTCCAGAAATATTTTCATAGGCATTTTTAAAATTTATGGAAAACCATTCCCTAATCTGTTTTGTTAGCAAAGTTTAAATGAAGAGCGTTCTCATGGGCTATTCTGGGAATGGTATAAGCCATGATTATGCACGAAGGAATCAAGGAAAAACCGAACCTTTCGATAATAGCCTTAACCTCCTTCATAGCCTCTTTTTTGATAGCGCGCACATTCACAACGCTCAACCCAGACATCGTATTGAAAAGCGGAGAGTACCACATCCACCACTTCTGGTATGGAATAGCGCTTTTGGCAGTAGGCGGATGGATTGGAATAAACTACCAAAGCGAAAAAATAGACCGTTTGGCTGCTATTCTCTTCGGCGCCGGAGGCGGATTAATAGGCGACGAAGTTGGAATTCTGCTCACGCTTAGCGCGCATGCCTACTGGGCTGACATCACATACACTTTCATAATCACGTTCTTAATCATAGTTTCAATGGCGCTCCTAATCAGCAAGTATAAGAAGGCAATCCAAACGGAGTTCAGCCATTTCCTACGCAGCAACGCAAGCCTCTACATAGGCGTATTCTTAGCGGCAATCTCAATGGTATTCACCCTAACAAACAACATCATAATAATTACGGTTTCAGTGGTTTTCGCCATAATCGCCTTCATACTTGTCCTATCATACTTCATCCAACAAATTAGAATACGAAAACGGGGAGGAAAAACTTAACATCAAAAGCGCAGAGTATAAACTTCTTTCGGAGGTGAAGCTTGTTGGATGTAGAACTTCTTATCGACGGCGAAGAAATAGCGTTAAACGAGTTTGTCGTGAAAATTTTAAGCGGAACAATTGTTGGTGCAGTCACATCGTTAAGGGGAATTAAAAAGGACTGGAAGCAAATAGAAATAAAAGTGACAAGGTAAAAGCGCGCAGTTCAACCAACCAAATCAATTTTTAACCTTATTTCGGCGAACAGTTCTTTTTTCGCCTTGCAGATTGGGCAAATGTACGGCGGCTCTTCACGGTAAACTACGTAACCGCACTGTTTGCAGTACCAAAGCTTCATTTTGGCGCCATGTGCTTCCGCAACTGGTTCTTCACGAGGCTTTTCGGCAATTGTCTCCGCGCTTGAGCCGTAAGCTTTAACTTGTTTCGCTATTGGTCTGCGTTCTGGAACTGGCGAAATTGGAGTTTTTCCCTCAAACACGTCCTTTCTAACGTATAGTGCGCAGTAGCATGCTCCAAATTCTTCTACGTCTATGTCTCTGTAGTCGCATGGGCAGATTATGTCTCTGTCAAGTTCAAATTTTCCAGATGCAAGTCGGCACGGGCATGATGGGTATCCGTAACGCTCTTCGTTTCTTTTTAAGCCTTCAAGAAGCTCTTTTAGGAATTCCTCGTTCGGGTTTAGGTAGTAGCCATGCGTTTTCGCGTCGCTTTCCGCTCTACGCCTAATCTCTTCAAGTGTTGTCAAATTCCCAACGCCTCTTTAATCTTGTCCTTCCTAAAACCGTTGATTAGAATCTTGTCATCAATTATTATTGCTGGATAGCTAAGGCTTCCACCCCTAGAGAGTATATCCTTCCTAATCTTTTCCTTGTCCTCTTCGCCGCAGAGGTCAACATCCACATACTCATAAGCGATTCCATTTTCCTTAAGAAACTGCTTTGTGAGCTTACACCAGGCGCAAGTGCTTAAGGCGTAAAGGAAAACCTTATGCCTATTGTCATTGCCATTTACCTTTACAACGTTCATTTTCTCACGAAACAATTTCAGCATTTGTTTGATTTAAAAGTTTGCGACTTACAGAAAAGATTTAACGTTGATTCTCGAATTAACTTCTGGATGAGAACAGTTTATGCCGACAAACTTGCCTGCTGAAGCCAAACGCAAATGGGCTGAAGTTTCGGCAGCAAGAAACCCAAGAGAAAAAATCCAGCTCATGCAAGAATTCTTAAGCTTGGTTCCGAAGCATAAGGGCACGGCTAAACTTTGCGCCCAAGTTAAGAAGCAGATGGCTGTTCTACGAAGGGAAATTGAAGAGAAAAAACATAGAAAGGCTGGAAGAAGTGGACCAAAATTTTTCATAGAAAAGGAAGGTGCAGCCCAAATAGCACTTTTGGGATTGACGAATTCTGGCAAGAGCAGCCTACTCAAGGCGGTTACAAACGCGAAAGTTGAGGTTTCACCCGCACCCTACACCACAAGAGAGCCCGTCCCTGGAATAATGAATTACGAGAATATCCAATTCCAGATTATAGAAGCACCAGCTTTGATGGAAGGATCAGCTGACGGAAAAGCTTGGGGTCTCCAAACACTCGCTTTGGCGCGCAACGCCGACGGCCTAATTTTGGTTATCGACTTATCGCAAGATCCAGTTAATCAGCTCTTGACCATTCTGGGAGAGTTGGAACAGGCGCGGATATCTGTTTTTAAACCTAGAGGACGCGTTGAAATCGAGAAGAAGCACATGGGTGTTGGTTTGCGCATAATCCTTGTTGGAAGGCTTGTTGATTGCACTTTGAAGGATGTTGAAGAGCTGCTGAAAAGCTACCGTGTGACAGACGCCATTGTCAAGATTTCAGGCGAAGTAACTTTGGATGAAGTTGAAGACGCGATTTTTGAAAGCACAGTTTATAAACCAACAATCATCGTTGCAAACAAGGCTGATGCAGACATCGCAGAAGACAATTTGAAGCTGCTGGAAAGCCACATCGGTGGTAAACTGCCAATTCTTGCAGTTTCATGTGAAAAGCGATATGGCTTTGAAAAGCTTGGAGAAACATTGTTCAAGGCTTTAGATATCATAAGGATTTACACTAAAGAGCCAAATGAAAGAATGTATTCGGAAAAGCCTTTCATTTTGCGGAAGGGCGCAACCGTTTATGATTTAGCCAGAAACATTCACAGCGACTTCAGCGAGCGCTTCTCATTTGCAAAGATTTGGTCTAAACGTTTGGTCTTTAGCCCACAAAAGGTTGGAGCTACGTTCACACTTGAAGATGGCGATATTGTTGAAATCCACACAAAATAAAAGTCTAAGATGGCTATCTTGAAGCCATGGCTATTCTTTCGAGTTCGTGGCGTTTTGAAACCGCATAGCTTTTCATGTCGTTGTTCGCCGCCAAAATAAGCTCTTCTGCCAGGCATTCCTCTATTGAACGCGGATTATGCATAGACGCTTGCCTTGCACCTTCGCATATGTGCCTCAAAGCCAAATCAACCCTTCTTTGGGGCGCAACATCGACTGACAAGTGGTAAACTATGCCACCATAACTTATCCGCGTTGTATCTTCGCATGGTGCGGAGTTCTCCACAGCACGCACAAGCACCTCTATCGGGTTTCTGCCAGTACGCAAATGAATTATTTCAAAAGCGTGTTCCACAATGTTTATGGCTTTAGCCTTCTTACCCGCATTTTTTCCAGGGCGCATAAGATTGTTCACGAGTCTCTCAACAATGTTCACGTTCGCCTTATGAAAACGCTTATGCTCATGCCTTCCCATACTGTGTGGAATAACTATGGCCTTGAGCGATACGTACCTCTGCAATCCCAAGTCCTTAACCTGCACTTCATTAAAGCTCCACTTGTTGAAAAGTTTAATTTCAGGCTTCTCCGTTTTCTCGCTCAAAAATTTCACCTTGCCGGTTTCTGCTTTCTACCATAAACAAGCTCATTCAGCGAAACGCCGTTCACCATTATGACCTTCCAGCGTACGCCTGGAATGTCGCCCATGCTTCTTCCACGCGAGCCGCCGATGCCCTCAACGACAACCTCGTCATGTTCATCAACAACGTTTAGGGCGCCGTCTCCAGGCAAAAACGCCGTTATGACCCTACCATTTTTTATCAGCTGGGTTCTAACGCATTTACGTATGGCACTGTTAGGCTGTTTGCTTTCAACGCCGACCTTTTCCAAGACTATGCCCCTTGCCATTGGAGCGCCTTCAAGCGGGTCCGCCTTCACGTCAAGCATCAGCATCCGCCTTTTATAGTACATGCTACTCCAACGGAATCTCTTCCGCTTCTCAACTAATTTCCTAGCGGCGAACTCGCCTCTTGGAGATTTCGAACTCATAGTTCGTTTATCCTCTCGCTACGACTAATCACAAATCTAATATTTAAACTGAACGAGGCGTGAAACCCAAAAATCTAGAGGGCTAGGTCACTATTGGCTTGAAAAAGTTCCAAATCGCATCGATTTTCAGCAAAAAGCAAAAATTCCAACGCAAGCCTAGTTTAACGCGGAGCCCATCCAAAATGAACCAATGGAGACTATTAAAACTTGAAACCAACAACGCCTTCGCGAATATGGCAATAGACGAAGCGATACTAAACGCAAGAACAAAGAGGCTTGTACCCAACACGATACGCTTTTACAAGTGGCGCCCATCAGCAGTCTCAATAGGAAAATTCCAAAAAATAGAAAACGAAGTTCACCTGGAGAGTTGCCGCAAACACGGCGTAGACATTGTTAGGCGAATAACAGGCGGAGGCACAGTATACCATGACGCAGAAGGCGAAATCACGTACAGCATAATCGCAAGCAAAGAAGACATAGGCGCCAAAGACATATCTAAAGTTTACACAACAATTTACGGCGGAATAGTCAAAGCCCTAAAGATTTTGGGCTTAAAGGCAGATTTTAATGAAGGAGATACCAGGACATGTCCAAACCTAACGATAGCTGGACGGAAAATTTCTGGCAGCGCCCAATGCCATAAAGCTGGAACAGTGTTGCAGCACGGCACAATTCTTCTGGACGTAAATTTGGAGAAGATGTTTACATTTCTTAAAGTGCCCTGGGCGAACACGTGCATGGAAGTTGTGGGCATCGCAAAAAACAAGTTAACATCAATAAAAGCTGAACTTGGAGAAACAATCTCGCCTGAAAAAGTGCATAAGGCATTGGTTGAGGGTTTCCAAGAAGCCCTAAAAATCCAGTTGATAGAAGAAGAATTGACACTGTATGAAAAAGAGTTGGCGGAAAAACTTTGCAGAGAAAAATACGCTACTGACAAATGGAATTTTTATGGGAAAAGCATGTTGGAGGCATAAGCCCTAACGTTTTTCTATTCGCCATTTCACTCCTTGAGGCGTGTCCTCAACAATTATGCCCATAGCCCTAAGCTGCTCCCTAATTCTGTCCGCCGTTTTCCAGTCCTTAGCTTTTCTGGCTTCCTCCCGCTTTTTAATGAGAATTTCAGCCTCTTCTGGCAACTTCTCCAAAACCTCCTCCTTCTCCAAATCTAGAGCAAGAACCTTATCAAACTCGCGTAACAGCAGGTATTTTTCGCCTTCGTTTAGGTCTTTCTCCTCTCTCACAAGCTTCCAAACGATTGTTAACGCTTTTGGCATGTTTAAGTCGTCGTTTATCGCTTCAAGAAAAGTTCTTCTGTATTCATCAGACTTCGCGGTCTCCTTCACTTTGTCCTTAAAGTTTTCCTTAAATCTGCGCATGTGCTCCCTTAACGTGGATAGAGCTTTCTGCGCTGCATCTAAGCTTTCCCAAGTGAAGACAAGTTCTGACCTATAATGGGCTGTTAGGCATAGGTACCTAAAAGCAAGTGGATCATAGCCCTCCTCAACCAGGTTCTTGACGGTTATTATTTCTCCAGCCGATTTAGCCATGCGCATTGACTTGCCAAAAACAAGAAAGGCGCCGTGCAACCAATAGTTAGCTAGTTTCTTTCCAGTTGCCGCTTCCGCCTGTGCAATCTCGTTTGTGTGGTGGATCGGTATGTGGTCTATTCCCCCGCAGTGTATGTCAAAGTTTTCGCCGAGATATTTCATGCTCATCGCGCTGCATTCTATGTGCCATCCTGGAAAGCCGACGCCCCATGGCGAATTCCATTCCATCTGCCTCTTCTTGTCCTTCGGCGAGAAGAGCCAAAGCCCGAAGTCCGTTATGTTTCGCTTTTGAGGATTAAACTCCACGCGTGCCCCAGCCTTCAGCGACTCGTTTAGCCTTTCAAAATCCATTCCAGTTAGTATTCCATAATCCTTCAACTTTGAAGTGTCAAAGTAAACTCCAGTGTCAATTATGTACGTGTAGCCGTTTTCCTCAATCCTCTTTATAAGCGCTATCATGTCTTGTATGTGATCTGTCGCCTTGCACACAATCGTCGGCTTCAATATGTTAAGCCTTTCAGCATCTTCAAAGAAGGCTTTTGCATAAAATTCGGCGATTTCCAAAGCAGTTTTGCGCTCCCTCTTCGCTCCAACCTCAATTTTGTCCTCGCCAGTGTCAGCGTCTGATGTTAAATGTCCAACATCAGTAATGTTCATTACATGCTCCACTTTGAAGCCGTTAAACTCGAAAACTCGCCTAAGCAAGTCTTCGAAGATGTATGTGCGAAAATTTCCAATGTGTGCATACCAGTAAACAGTTGGTCCACAGCAGTACATTTTGACTTTTCCATTTTCTATAGGGACGAACCTTTCCTTCCTACGCGTTAAAGTGTTAAATAGCCATATTTCCGCTGTTTTAGACGCCATTCCAATTCGCCTAAAAGATTATGGATGGAAAATATTTAAGGATTCATCCACGTCAATCATACTTTTTAAGCTTAAGCATCTCTCTAAAACTCTTCAAGTCATTTGAAACCTGCCTAAGAAAATGCAACTCCTCCATCGTCATTTTAAAACGCGCAAACTCTTCAAGAATTTTCTTTGCATGCTTTTCATCCGCGCTCATTGTGGTTCACCATGTTTTGGAGGGCGTTCATTGTGTGTTGGCTAACCATGCAGCCATTTCCGTCATCGAGGAGAAAGGAGAAGGCTTCGAAAAACGGAAAAACAATTCTTGGCTGCTGGCTTCGCCTTCAACCTTAGCCCTCCAATACTGCATCGTAAGACTTAATATACGCTTCTCTTATAAAAGCTTTGCTGAATACCAAGAATATACAAACTGATGGCTTTTAACCTATTGCTAAAATGCCTTCTAGAATCTTTTTTTCGTCGATGTCTAGTTGTTTGGCTAGCCAGGATTTTAGGAGTGATGTGGGTTTTGGTAGTTCGCCGCTGTATGTTACTATTTGGTTGTTTTTTAGGGCGTCAACTTGGAAGCTTTTTTCAGCTTCTCGGTAGAGGAAGGAAACTGTTTGCGCTTGGTGGGCTAACGCTTGAAAATCTTCCCATTGTTTACAGCGCAAAATCACTGGTGGACCGCGCAGCTCTCTTGCTTCCATAACTGTTGTTTTTTGTTCTGCGATTGGATGTGCTAGTGTTTGTGTTGTTTCGCGTGGAGCTGATAAGTAGGTGATTAGGTTTGTTATTTCATTCTGTAGCGTAGTAAGCCTTTCTTCAACCTTTTCGATTTTGCTGCTTAATTCGCCTGTGTCGCCCAGTCTTTCGGTTATGTTGCCCAACTCATTTATCAGCTTGTCCAAATCCTTCTCATGTTCCTTCAGAACATTGACTATAAAGTCTAAAGCCTCTAGGGCTTCATCCTTCGTTGGGTTCTTTTTAGACATTAACATTCATCCTTCTTGCTCGTGCTTTTCAACCTTATAAATGAAGCTCTTTGTAAATAAACGTAGCGAATCCCTAAGACATATCCTAGTGAAAGGCTACACCTACTTATTACTAATGTGGACTTTTGTGGGAGAGTTAAAATATCAGTTAATAAAATGAATAGAGTGCCCCAAGCAGAGATGAGCCCTCTATGCAGAGAATAGGTTTTGCTGAAAAAGAGGAAATTGCCAAATTTATCTCCGAAAAAGGCATAAAAATTCTGGATTTATGCCATATCCCAGAAGATGGCAGGCTCAAAACGCTGAGTTTCTCCGCATCAGACAAGGGTAGAGTTTCTGAGATACTTGAATTTGGCGAAAGGGTTGACGGTTCAAACTTATTCTCGTTCATCGAATCAGAGAAAAGCGACATCTACATAAAGCCAAACATCAAAAAAGCCTTCATAAACCCGTTCTCAAACACGCCTACGCTAAACGTTTTGTGCGATTATTTGGATGAGAATGGCAAGCCCTTGGATGTAGCTCCGAAGTTTGTTCTTAAAAGGGCAGAGGAGAGGCTTTTATCATCGAAGGGAATTAGCGTAAAAGCGTTGGCTGAACTTGAATTTTACATAATTGCAAAGGAGACAAGCGAAGCGCTTTTTCCAAATATGCCCGATAGGAATTACCATGAATCCTCACCTTTTTCAATCTTTGAGGGTTTAAGAAGTGAAATTTTGGTTTCGCTTTCTGAAGTTGGCATTGCAACAAAATATGCGCATAGCGAAGTTGGACAGTTAAGGCGTAAGGATGGTGTTTTGATGGAGCAGCATGAAGTGGAGTTTCTGCCGCAAGACTTGGTGGACATGGCGGAAAACATTGCGGTTGCCAAATGGATTATTAGAAACGTTTGTGCAAAGAACGGAGTTTCAGTTTCATTTTCTCCAAAAGTATCCTTGGAACACGCTGGAAACGGCATGCACATTCACTTCTGTGCAATTAAAGATGGCTCTAACGTGATTGCAAATCCAAATGGCACCCTAAGCGAAGACGGCTTGAAAATTATTGGTGGAATATTGGACTTTACGCCGAGTCTAACGGCTTTTGGAAATCCAACGCCAATCTCATATTTGCGTTTTATTGCGCGAAAGGAATCGCCGATGCACATTTGCTGGAGTGAAAGAAACCGTTTGGCGTTAATACGTATACCTTTATGGTGGAGCTTTTTAAGCGCACAAACTGAATTGGAAAATACGAGAAAAACAATCGAGTACAGAGCACCAGATCCGCTTGCAAACGCTTTTCTGCTTTTTGCTGGACTGGTCGTAGCTATAAACCACGCGATGGAAAATCCAGATGAAGCGATAAAAACAGCTGAAAAACTGCACATAAACGGAAAAGGCAAAGGCAAGAGACTTAAGATGCTGCCAAAATCATGCCACGAATCAGCCAAAAACCTCTGGAAGAACAGAAAGCTTTACGAGGCAAACGGCATATTCCCCAAAAAGCTAATCGAAAAAACAATTGAAAAACTGAGGGCTTACAAGGACAAGGACTTATGGAAAAACATGGCAGAAAAACCAGAAAAAATCGAAAAACTAATACAACAATACATCCACCATGGCTAAAGAAACACTTATAGCCTATTAAAAAGCGAAATACCATGAAAAAGGGCGGGTAGATCAGTCTGGAATGATCGCCACGTTGGCATCGTGGAGGCCGCGGGTTCAAATCCCGCCCCGTCCACCACCATAAACGTTGGTGTACCACCAATTTTTAGAAGTTTAGTCCATCTAGATTTTTGGAAAATGGCATTTTGTTAGTTTTTATTTTCCCTACTCCCTCCTCTAGGCATAAAACATCAAAAACACCCTCATTTAACGTCCAACTCTTCAAGGAACTATTCAAAGACCAACGGGAATACATCTCAAAAGTGCAAAAAATGAAACTGAAGCCTCCAGCACAGCCAACATTACCCGGACAAACCCCCGAGAGTTTTCCCATAGATGGTGCGTGAGTGGGATTTACACACAAATTTACCAGTAAAAATGTAGGTAAGTGCATTGCTGTTCTATATGAGGCGTTATGGACGTGTTCCTAGCGTTACTGCAACATTCATTGTTTGGTTTTCTCTCATTATTGTTACTTCTATTGTTTGTCCTGGCGAAGTGTTTTCTTCAAGGTAAGTAGATAAAGTATCTACGCTGGTTATTCTTGTTCCATTTATTGCTATTATGATGTCTCCGCCGACTGTAACGTATTCTCCTGCAATCAAAACTTGTTTTGTTCCGCCCTTTAGTCCTGCGTTAGCTGCTGGGCCTCCGCTTACCACTTGAGTTATTAGCCATCCATATGTTATGTTTGCGCTAATGGCTTTTGCAATTTCATAGGTCATGTCTATTCCCGACGCGCCTAACCATGGATGATTATTGTAGGAACCAGTTGTCACTAGTGAAGCAATTTCTCTTAATATCGTGTTTGATGGGATGGCAAAACCCAATCCTTGGGAGTCGCTTATTATGGCTGTTGTTATGCCTACAACTTGACCTTGAAGATTTAGGAGGGGTCCGCCAGAATTTCCTGGGTTAAGTGGTGCTGTTGTTTGGATGACGTTTGCTATTGGATATCCGCCTGTTTCTTCAGTTATGGTTCTTCCTAATGCGCTTACTATGCCAATGCTCATGGAGCCAGATAATCCATATGGATTGCCTACAGCAACAACAACATCGCCAACTTTTAATGTGGATGAACTGGCAATTTCAAGAGGTTTGAACTCGCTTGTTGGCGCGTCCGTTGAAAGCACTGCTAGGTCCGCGTAAGGATCTGAACCGAGCACCGTTGCTGCATATCCATCTCCATTTATAAATGTCACGGTAATGTTGATCGTACTTTCGATCACGTGGTAGTTTGTGATTATCACCATTTCTCCGGTAAAGTTGTAGACGAAGCCTGAACCTTGAACTTGAGTGTAGTAGGGACGGTGGAAAATATCGTATTGCACCATTACCCCACGAATTATGACAACGGACTCTTTGACCTGCTCGTATAATTCTGAAAGCGAAACATTTTCGCCTAATATGTAGGTGTTATTTTGGTTTATGATGTTCTGTGTTTGTTGTAGGTTTGACATTTGTTCTTGAAGCGTTGAAAGTTGATTTTCCAGACTATCCAGTTTTTCTGACATGGCCCAATGGTCTATTAAATAACCGAATAATCCTCCTCCAAACAAGCTAGCAATAATAATGATTAATATGATGAATGAAGAATATGCGGCTTTGTGTTTTTGATAAATTCCCATTTTGAAACCGCCTATGTTCTGAGCAAGAATATGAGCTATTAAAGAATTTTCCAGAATTATGCCAAAATCTATTCCTTATCTTTATGCGCACTACCGTAAAGAAATTGAAAATTTGGTATGTTTTAAATATTAGAAAGAAAGGGGAGTTTTTAGAGACTTAAATAATTTAGGGTTTTTCGATTACAGTTCTAGTTAGGATTTCTATCCTTGTCACTTTTGCTTGTTCTAAATTAACCCATACGAAAGCGCGGCCTGTTGTATCCTTCTCTAGTATTAGGATAGCGCTTGTTGCCTTAGTGATGACTGTTCCGTCTCCTTCAACTATGGTTTTTATAATTGGCTTTACTGCCGTTATGTTGTATCCTTCATTTAGTAGGTTCTGCACATCTGTATCGTTTTTGGCTATGTTAATCACGTTCTGTTTGAATTCTTCGCTGACTTCGACAGATCCATAGCCAAAGCATCCTCGTCCACGCATCCCTCCATAAGGCATGCCTCGCATTCCCATGCTCATATTTCCGATGAACCATCCAGCGCCGAAATTCCAGCCTTGTTCGCTGTTAACAGTGGCTTGTGCGTTAGCAGTGGAATATGCATTTAAAACAATTCCGCTTATGATTGCAACTGCAACCACTATGGATAGTAAAATTAGGGCTTTCCTTTTGTCTATTTTCAACACCTCCATTTTCTCACGAAGTGCCTCGCGCACTTCACACACGCCAAACTGGTAAAATTATTAAAGGATTTTTCAGAATTAACCCCAATTCTATACCTAATCAAATAAGCGCCTTTCCAACCTTCTTTTTTAAACCTTGCATCACCGATATTTCTTGTCAAGCTTTGACACCGTTAAATTTTGGTTGGGGAGGATTAAAAAATAGGGAGAAAGGAGAGGAGAATTTGAAATTTTGCCTCCACCAACCATTCAATTTAATGGCTTGATGAATACTAAAGAGTTTTTCAAGATTAAGCCCAATTTTAACCCTAATCTTTGATAATTTTTGGAAGACACATTTTTATTGCTAATTAAAAATAAGTTTAGCCAAATTCGGAGCCCTGTAAATGTCCGCTAGCATGCGTCCCCTTAAGTACCTGCTTGGATGGTTAATTGCAGGTACGAGAGGTGGCTTGACCCGTGCAAAAATAATCATAGCTCTAAAGGAGACTCCGCAAAACGCGAATCAGTTAGCTACCAATCTTAAACTGGATTATAGGACAATAAGGCATCATCTTGAAGTTCTCGAGAAAAACAAGTTAATAGTATCTGCAGGTGAAGGATATGGCACCACATATTTCCTATCCCCCATTATGGAGGAAAATTACGCCTTGTTTGAGGAAATTTTGAAGAAAATTTGGAAAAAGTAGAAAAGGAGGTAAAGCAGATGACACATGAAATGGATCAGAAATCGAGGACTTGGCCACTGCTGATACTTTTACCCATCTTAATAGCGGTAGCAATATTAGCAGCAACATGGGCAACTTCAACCTTCTGGTATCCGCGCCCTCCATGGCAACCCCGCCCCTCATCCGAAATCCCTGGAGATATAGAATTTTATTACATAGCAAAAACAGTCGTTTCCACGATCAACATAACTATGCTAATATTTCTAATAATTCTATACGCCGACATATACAGAAAAACAAAATCAGAATTCACAATCGGACTAATAATATTCTCAGCAACATTACTCCTCTACGCCCTTGCCTCCAACCCAATAGTAATATCAATCTTCGGCTTCAGAATATTTGGACTAGGACCATTCGCCCTACTACCAGACCTATTCACATTCGCAGCACTCATTGTTCTACTATACCTCAGCGTAAAATACTAGCTTTTTACTGGTAATTTTGTGCTGAAATTTCAGCCCCCCACCTCAAATCCAGAAAAATAAGCTTCTTTATCCAAAATAATCCAGTATAATGCTCTATTTCAGATGTGGGGGGTGAATTTACGCACAAATTTACTAGTAAAATGAAATATAATCGCCGAAGAATCTAATTTTCGATTAACCGTTATAAACAGAAGGAATTGCTTACTTGCGAATTATTAAGATCACTGTTGCCGCTAGTGCTAGTATTGCTCCGAATGTGAAAGATGCGCTAGCTGATGTTAGTGTCCATAAGATTCCTGCGGTGATGCTTGATGTGAAGTCTCCTATGCCGTTGATTGTGCTGAGTATGCCGAAGCCTGTTCCTCTTCTGTTTTCTTCTAGCAGTTCAGCTGCATATGACCTTTCAGTTGCGTCTATGGCTCCTGTTTCTACGCCTGCCAAGAGGAAAAGAAAAGCGTAAATCCAGAGATTTGGAGGTGAGAAGATGAAGCCGATGCAGTATATGCTGAAAATTAGGTATCCTAGGGCTAATAGCTTCTTTTTGCTGAATTTGTCTCCCAATGAGCCAAAAATGTAAGCGAAAACTGCAGCACCTACGTTAAGCAGCACGTAAAGGAAGGCGCTGATGCTGCTGGCGACTATAGCTCCGAGACTTGGTGTTAAAGCGTCTGTAGCCCTTAACACTAGAAATGTGTTGGCGAAATTTCCAACACCAAATACGCCTACAGCTAACAAGTAATGTTTGAATTTAGTTGGCAACCCTCTTATGTCGCCTAATAGTTTTCTCTTTTCTTCAACCTTTTGTCTACAAACCTTTTCCTTTGTGAAAAGCGCGAAAACCAATATCGCTAAGATGCCTGGCAAAAGTGCAACTAGGAAAACGTTCCTAAACCCTATAAGGGGTAGTAGAATAAAAGCTATGCTTGGGCCTATGATGGCGCCTAACGTGTCCATCATTCGATGAAAACCAAACGCGTGACCGTAGCTTTCAGGCTCAACCGAATCGGCTAGGAGGGCGTCTCTCGGCGGTTCTCTTACGCCTCTTCCAATCCATCCAACTGTTCTATAAAATAATACTTGAAGGAAGTTAGATGCAAAGGCAAATAGAGATATAAATACGCCTGTAAGCGTGTAGCCTAATGTTGCAAGAGGTTTTCTCCTGCCCAGTTTATCGCTTAGCCAACCAGAGTATGTCTTAATGAAGCTTGAGGAGAAGTCCGCTAGCCCCTCTATTAAGCCCAAGATTTCGGCTGAACCATGCAACTCGACTGTTAAGAATTGAGCAAGAATGGAAGTAGCCATCTCATGGCTTGCGTCGCTGAACAAGCTCGTGAATCCCATTGCCGCCACATTTCTGTTCAGCCACTTTTTACCGTTTTGCTTGTTCGATTTACTTTTCATTTTTAACAAACCTCTTGACTTTAACTACTTCTAAGTGGAAAGGAAGCCTTTCTAACTCTTTTATCGCAGTATTTACCATTTCCTTTCTGGATGGGTAATCGCTCGGAGACCACTCATCTTTCTCTATGGGAAACAAGCTGCTGACAAGGCATTTCATCCTAGAATTTGAAAAATCCAAAACATGCTCCAGTTCATCATCGTCCCTGACAAGTTTTCCACAGTTTAAATACCAATTCAATCTATTGACGTCGTCAAACTTCTGCCGCAAATCAATTTCTTTAGGCTTCAGTTTAATCTCAAAAATCTGATACATTTACTCACAACCTATCCGCTATACTCGATGACCTCCATCTTTGCTAAACGCTCAATCTCCATGCGCATGTTCTTAGCCAACTGATTCAGTCTCCTTTCGATTTTTTCCAGCCTTTTAAGGCCTTGTTTGCTAATGGAAATAGTCTCCAGTTCTTTTTTAATGTCGCGGATTTCCTATGTCATTTCAAGAAATTCACGTTTCCCTCTATGCTGGTATAGACTGAAAGCTCTTCCTTCAGGATATCCTAAATATCGAGAGAGACTAATGATCATACGTTGCACAAGCTGCTTGGAATTCTCATCTTTCAATTTATTTCTCCATATTTCTAAAAGCTCTGTTGTTGTTGCGCATAGCTCCAAAGCAGCAACCAGATTCGCCAATAAATCGGCGTAATCATGGCTTAAAGGGACATAAGTGCGAATTTCTGTAATTTTCACATTTTTATCTCGATTTGCCATAATTTTCTCCCTTCAAGAACTGTCATGGTTAAAATATTCTTCTTTATCAAGAGCTAACCGCCCCGCTTCCCCCAACCCAATACACCTACGCATTTTAACACTGGTAGAAGCTGTCAGCCCTCGCACACAAAGAAGCGAGGGCGGTTAAAGGCGAGCTTCATCGCCTTAAACTTACAAGCTCCAAAAAGTAGATATAAACATTTTCTCAGCAAACCTAAATTTTGCATTTCAATTTCACATGTACTGCAAGCGACAATCTTGAACTGAGGTGCAGAGGATAATTAGCAAACAGATAGTTCTGAAGGAGACGTTGTTGAGGCTGGGGACATTTATACTTCAGCTCAGATGAGCTTTATAAGAAACTGCAGAAAGTAAGGATTATTTCAAGGGCTACCTCAGACATTAAATGAAGGGTTGTTGCTTAGATGATAACTCTACCAACTATATGTTTAGCTGTTGAGGAGAGTAGAAGGATATTTGATAACACTAGAAAGTGGAGAAACACCAATTAATGGTGATTAAATGTCTAACCATTTTAAAATATTAAGCGTTAAATTTTGGATCCACGTGGAGGCTTCATAGTGATAGATCCCTTACTTTTCTTTTCCATAATTGCCGCCGTACTTTTCATCGGTTTTCTAGGAAACATTTTCTTTAAGAAAACAGGCTGGCCTGACCTACTATTTCTTATCGCAGCCGGCATAATCATAGGTCCAGTTTTGAATATTTTTTCCAAAAGCGGTTTTCTCCCGTTCCTGCCCATTGTTTCAACATTCACTCTTCTTATGATACTTTTCCGTGGGGGAATGGAATTAAACTTTTTTGATGTTGTATCGGGAAGCTTTCGGGCCTTATTTCAAGCAAGCGCCTACTTCGCCGCTGGAATGGTGTGGACGGCTGTCTTCCTCCATTTTGTTATGGGCTGGGAGTGGATTGACAGCTTCATGCTTGGATCCATAGTCAGCCAAACTGGAGCGGTTGTTATTGTGCCCTTGGCTATGAGGGTCGGTTTTCAAGCAGAGTCGGCGATTTTATTGTCTATTGAAGCAACAGTGACAAGCATATTCAACATAGTTTTCTTTTCCGCTTTCCTTGAAACACGACTTGGCGGGATTCTAGACTTTGTAGAAGCTTTAACCTACATTGCAGCAAAATTCTCCGTGGGAATAGTGATAGGAGCAGTTGTAGGCTTAATTTGTTTACGAATCCTCTTCAGTCTTCAGAAGGAAGAGCTCACGTATATGGCTACAGTTGGAATAATTCTACTTGGCTATGTTATGTCGGAAATATCGCGAGGCAGCGGAGTCCTCTCAGTCCTCACCATTGGCATAATCTTAGGTAACGATAAGGAAATTCTCAGAATACTTAGAATAAGTCCGCCTCCTGCAACTTTTTCTGAAGTTAAGAGGTATTTGGAGCGTTTCCAAGCCGAAATTTCCTTTATTTTTAGGACATTCTTTTTCGTGTTGTTAGGTTTAATGTTTGAAATTTCACAGTTGAACCTCTTTACAGCATTAACTTACGATTTGCCTATTATTGGCATTCTCTTGACTATACGCTATCTAGTTGCTTCAATATCAACATGGAAAAGCCCCATGTTCTCTGACAGAAAGATAATAACGGGCATGTGCGCGCTTGGATTAACCCCCGCCTTACTTAGCCTAATGCCCCTACAATATAACTTGCCCAACTCAAACCTTTATACGGTTATTATCACAAATTTAATAATAATAACCAACATCATAACATCCGTCTCAGTCCTAAAATGCAGAAGAAAACCAAAAAGGAACGTACCAGAACAATTTAAACTTTTTAAGCCTTCTGTTAATGTCTCTGAATGTAACAGCTAAGAAAAATATTGCCTCAGAAATTAAGTTCTAAACTTTCAGCATAATATTAAATCGGCCGTCGCTTTGGTCAGATGATTACCCCTAGAGAAGTGCTTCGTAGATTTCTATTGTCTGTTCTGCTGTTTTTCTCCATGTGAAGTATTGTAAGACTCTTTTTCGTCCGTTTTCTCCCCATGTTTTGGCATTTTGTGAATCTTTAAGGGTTTCTTTTATTCCCCATGCTATGTCGGCTGGGTCTTCGCCGTTGACGTGAATACCATTTTGTTCTGGACCGGAGGAAACTACTTGTTCCCTGAAGCCTACCACTCCGCGAGCGCCAACGACTACTGGTTTTGCCATCGCCATCGCTTCTAAGCTTACTATGCCGAAAGGTTCGTATATTGACGGGAAGACGCACGCGTCTGCAGCGGCATAGTGTAGAATTCGTTCCTCTTCTGGGACAAAGTCAAAACGACAAAAAAGGTTATCTTTTATTCCAAGTCTAGTTGCCGTTTCCGTTATATCCCTTTCTTCTTCACCTTTGCCCAAAATCACCAGTTTCGTATGCTGATAATCTCTCAAAACTATGGGCATTGCTTGTATCAAGTTTTTAACGCCTTTCACCCAAGTTAATCTTCCAAGGAAGAGGAGCATTTTCCAATCATCTGGAATTCCGTACTTTTCTCGGATCTTCTCAACATCTTCAGGTTTGCAGTTCTGTGGATTATAGCGTATAGGGTCTACACCATTCCATACAACGCTTATCTTTTGCTGAGGCCAACCGTGACGTGCAAGGTCGTCCTTCATCGCATGACTGACGGTTATTATCTTGTCAGCCGCTTGGGCAGTTGCCCATTCAAGATGTGAAACAACCTCTGAGCCTTGCCCGCCGCTTCTTCCCCATTCAGTGCTGTGAACGTGAAAAACAGCCGGGATTTTGGTTTCGTTCTTGACTATTAAGCCAGCTATGCTGCTCAACCAGTCGTGCACACAAACAATGTCAAATTTATAACCTTCCTTTCTGATTAGTCCGTTAATGAATTTAGTTGCACTTAGAACGTTGTAAATGAAGATGTCGTTAAAGAAGCGGATGTTTGTTCCCCATTTTCGCAAGTCCTCCGTAACAAACATTGGAAAAACATTGCTTGCATCAGCAATAAGTGGCCGGTGAACTTCCACTCCCTTAAAAATCTCCCGCGTATTCAAATCTCCAGGATTAAGGGTAAAAACTGTTACATCGTGGCCTAACTCAACGAACTCGTGAGTTATATATTCTGCGTATGTTCCTAAACCGCCTACAAGCTTCGGTGGATATTCCCAAACAAAGAACCCAATTCGCATTTTACTCCTCGCTTCAAATTATAATTTCATAAGTTTGTATTAAAGGATGTCTATATCTTTACCTTTGGTTATGGTATAGTGGAGAAAATCAGAATTTATTCTGATAAAAAGTTGATGTGGAGTGTATTTGCATTTTGCGCTTAAGGAAAAGGTTTTGCTTTGAGTTTAACATAATAACTGTTGAGGGCTGATAGTGAAGATTAGTTTTGGCACAGACGGTTGGCGCGGCGTCATAGGTAGAGAGTTTACTTTTGAAAATGTAAAAGTCGTGGCTCAAGGTATAGCTGGCTATATTCAATCTCACGGATTAAAAGAAAGAGGCATTGTGGTCGGATATGATACACGCAAATGGTCACGCCGCTTTGCAGAAAGCGTATGCGAAATAATGTTAGGCAATGATATCCCAACATACGTTACAAAAAGAGATGTGCCTACTCCCGTCGCAGCCTTTGAAGTTTTACACAGGAAAGCTGCTGGCGCAGTGATGATTACAGCCTCGCATAACCCGCCAGAATGGAATGGTATTAAATACATTCCAGAATATGCAGGTCCCGCATTGCCGGAAACTACTGAAGAGATAACCAATAACGTTAGCAGAATTTTTATGGAACGTAAAATAAAGGAAATCTCAATCAGAACTGGGATGCAACGCGGTTTATTAAATTGGATTGATCCGACAGCGCCTTACATAGGATTTGTTAAAAAACAGTTAGATTTAGAAGCTTTCAGAAAGAAGAGGCTTAAAGTGGTTTTTGATGCAATGTATGGAACTGCGAGGGGCTATTTGGATCGTATTTTGCGAAGTCTTGGCTGCAAAGTTGTAGTTATTCATAATGAAGTTGATTCCAACTTTGGTGGAGGGCGTCCTGAACCACTTCCAGAGTTTCTAACAGATCTTAAAAATAGGGTCATCAGCCTTAGGGCAGACCTAGGGTTGGCAACCGACGGCGATGCTGATCGTCTAGCAGTATATGATAATAATGGCGCCTTTTTTGCTGCAGATCAGCTTCTTCCGCTACTGTTTGACTACACTATCAAAAGCGGAAAGTTGGGAGGTGTTGTACGGACTGTAGCTACAACTCATCTTCTCGACAGAATAGCTGAAAAGCATGGGCTCCCCGTGTATGAGGTGCCTGTGGGGTTCAAATATGTGGGACAGTATTTGCGTGAGAGAGATGTGATTTTAGGAGGGGAAGAAAGCGGCGGCGTAAGTTTTAAAGGACATATTCCTGACAAGGATGGCATTTTCACAGGAGTTAAGATAGCGGAAATGGTGGCTAAAACGGGAAAGCGTTTGTCTGAACTGCTTAAGGATTTAGAAAAGGAGTATGGAATATTGTTTAATGGGCGAGGCGATGTATCGTGTCCGGATGAACTAAAACAGACAGTTATGGAAAAGCTTTCATCAAACGTTCCAAATAGAATCGCTGGCATAGAAATATCAAATGTTAATAGAATGGATGGATTAAAGTTTCTGCTGAAAGATGATGGATGGTTGCTTATTCGCCCTTCTGGTACAGAACCCCTTTTAAGGATATACGGAGAGTCAACTACCAAGGAGAAGTTAAAGGAAATGCTGGAAGAGGGAAGAAAGCTTATTGCTAGAGCAATGATTAAACAGGCTTAGCGCCCCTAGTTCACAAATGTCTCTTATTAAATGAACAATCTATTCTGTTCCTTGACCCTTTTTTATTATTTCTACTTCAGCGTAGGTGAAAATTCCTTTATGTTTTTTCTCAAAGTCTTTTAGAACGTCAATAATTTTTTTCTCTAATTCATCTAAATCACGTTTTGGCAGGAACTCAACCTTAGTTAACGAAACATCTGGCATATTAATCACTCATCAAAAGTAAGTGTTTGTAGTGGTTAAAATTTATAGATTGCGGAACTGTAAAGGCATTAACACTGTGCTACAGAAACATGGATCTGCATCCGTATCGTTTAAATTGCAAGCAATAGAACCCCAATGAAAATGAGGACTCCAGCCATTGCCGTTTTGAGTGTTATTTTTTCGCCCAGAATAAGGGCGGATAAGACTAACACGAATAATACGCTTGCTCTGTCTATTGGCGCAACTTTCGAAGCGTCAGTCAATTTTAAAGCGGCAAAATAGAGCAGCCAAGATACGGCGCCGGCTATTCCGGAAAGCACTATGAAAAGCATATCCTTACTGGTTAGTTGCGTTAGTTGAGGACCCTTACCTATGGCTACTACGAAGCCTAGTGTGAAAACCATCATAACAATGGTTCTTATTGCAGTAGCAACGTTGGAATCAACGCCTTGTAACCCAACCTTTGCAAAAATCGCAACAAGCGCAGCAAAAAATGCATCTAGAATCGCTAAAACAAACCAGTCCATCAGCGACCACCAATCCTAAATTGCGTGTGCACTATATTATTTTTATCCAAAGCCTACGAGGAGAACAGCAAACCTTTTTGTAGCCATATAATTTAATGTAAGATGAAAGGGTAGGTTTTAGTATGGAATTTGGAACACGGTATTCTGTTCAACTAATCAGTCCAGAAGAGAAGGAGGAACTCTATCAACAATATGAAGGGAGATTTTTGTACACGGCAAAGGCAGAGATATATGGTTGTTGCATAAAACTGCTTACAGAAATAGAGTATGTCAAAGACCGATGGGAAGACAATTTCTACACAATGAGTGAAGATGTAAGGTCTCATGGAAGATTAATAGTTCTTGAAGAGCCCGGCCAACAGATGACTGTAAAATACGATCCTTATACTAAAACGGCCTTTCTAGTAAATGTTGACTATTATGGATGGATAAAAAGTATAGCCTTGGCTGTTGCTGGAGACGTTTTGGAAGATGAGCATCGAATTTATTCGGTTCATGGCGCGGCTATAGATATCCACGGTCATGGCGTATCGCTAATAGCACCTTCGGGAACTGGTAAAACAACACATTCTTGGGGACTGCTGCGTCTTAAAGATGCGAGGCTTGTTTCTGATGATTGGTATTTCGTGAGGTTGTCCAGTAGAGAACCGCTTGCGTTTGGTTCGGAAAAGAATTGTTATATTGAGGCAGATATTGGGAAAATTTGGAATGAGTATGAACGGCTTGTAGATAAGGCGCATTTTGATAAGGAAGGCAGAGCGGTGGTGAACGTCAGATGGATTGTCGGAAGTGGAGGCGTTATACCTCTAACTACGATGATGGATATAATTTTGTTGAAGAGAGACTCCGCAGACAAAACGATGGTTACTAAATTGAGTGCAAATGAAGCCTTGGAGTATATTATTGCAAATGACTTCTGCAATCCTCATCAGCTTGTGAAAGATCAGAGAAAACTCGAATTACGAAAGGATTTCTTCCGTAGATACTTTGAGCAGACGAACATTTACTTGGTCAATACCATTGCTCCTCCACAAGAGACTCAACAGAAAATCAGAGAAATACTAAATGCAAGCAATAAACCATGATGTAAGAAAGGAAGTGTTTGTCTTGCCTGACCTTGTTGCTATTGGTCATGTTTTGATGGATATCCGCATTTTTGTGGACGAATTTCCCGTAGCTGATGGGGAAGCAAAGACTGACAAGTTAAGCCTAGGTGGTGGAGGTTCTGCTGCAAATGTGGCTGTGGGCGCATCACGACTCGGCGTTAAATCCGGTTTCATAGGATCCATTGGTTTTGACACGTTTGGACGAGTGCTTTTAGAAGAACTTGAACATGATGGCGTCGACGTAACTCATGTTAAAGTTGATACTGCAACAAGTTCGGGGTTAACAGTGATTGCTATTAACATGAAGGGACAAGTAATGATGTTTGGATACGCTGGAGCAAGCGACAAGTTATTTCCATCCGATTTGGATAAAGATTACATTTCAACTAGTGAACATGTTCACATCACTGGGCTTTCATTTGACACCGCTTTAGCCGCTGCAAAAATAGCAAAGAAAGCAAATGTTACTGTTTCTTTTGATCCTGGAAGACTTATGTCGAGGATAGGACTGAAAAGCTTGCTGCCTCTCTTACGTTACGTTGACCAGATTCTTCTGAATCAAGAGGAAGCTCAAGAGCTTACAGGCTTAATTGAACTTGAAAAAGTAGCGAAGACTCTTCTCTCATCTGGACCGAAAATAGTCATAGTTAAAAGGGGTCCAAATGGCGTATTTGCAATGGATCACTCCAAAAGTTTTAGCGTTCCCGCTTATCCCGTTAAGGTTGTTGACACGACTGGAGCAGGCGACGCATTTTCGGCCGGATTTATCACTGCCCAATTGGAGGGTAAAAGCCTTGAAGACTCTGTTGAGTTTGCTAACGCTACAGCTAATTTAAAGATAACAAGAGTTGGGGCTAGAGCCTTACCAAATCGAAAAGCTGTTGAACGATTTTTAAAGGAGTATAAAGAATCAAAGCTGTAAAGGACGTACTTCTTGTCTTGATCTTATGCGAAAAATCTATGAGTTAGAAAAGCGAAAAACTTGAATGGATAGGATGGATTTGATTAAAAAAATTTTGGTGGCAATTGATGGTTCTGAACACGCTGATAAGGCGTTGGATTTTGCACTTGATCTAGCGGAAAAATATTCTGCAACCGTCACGATAATAAATGTTTTTCAGGTACCGAGGGTCATCTACCCAATGGTCGAGTATCCAGGAGAACCGTTTGCTTATCCTGCTACTTGGGACGAGTTTACTAAAGAAGTGAAAGTCGCTCATGAAAAAATATTGTCCAATGCTCTCAAAAGGGCTAAGGATCTGAAGCCTAACTTAAAAATTTCAAATGTGTTGGAGGAAGGTCGACCGGCAGATAAGATTGTTGAAACTGCCAAAGAAGGAAACTTTGACCTCATAGTAATGGGGCATAGGGGATTAGGCAGAGTTAAAGAGTTTTTCTTAGGAAGCGTCGCTGACAGAGTTGCAGACGAAGCACATTGTCCAGTGATAATAGTGAAATAGCTACTATATTGCAGTTTTCAAGCTATAAAAGAGGTGGATAAAATTCTAAAACTGATTTACGTTGTCATTGACGGGATGGGCGACTTGCCAATTGAAGAATTAGGCAATAAGACCCCGCTTGAAGCCGCAGACACGCCTAATATGGACTTTCTTGCTTCGCATGGAAAAACGGGGTTAATGTACACTGTTAGGAAAGGCATCGCTCCAGAAAGCGACGTAGCGGTAATTTCAATTTTGGGATATGATCCATTCAAGTATGGCACTGGTAGGGGAATCCTTGAAGCTGTTGGCGCTGGCATTGAAGTGAAAGATGGTAATCTTGCTTTAAGATGCAACTTTGCAACCTTAGGCGAAAAAGGTGAGCTCATTGATAGACGTGCAGGAAGAAACTTAACCACTAAAGAGGCTACGATGTTGTGTGAAGCTATTAATGAAAATGTGAAGCTTGAATCTCATCCTGCGGATTTCGAGTTTAAGAACACTGTTGGTTATAGAGGAGTTTTAGTCATAAGAAGCCGCCAGAAATCTCTTTCAAGCAAAATAACAAATACTGACCCAGGCTACGCAAGGATAAAAGAGCTTGGAATAGCAGAAGCCAAAATTAACATGTTCCTGAAAAAATGTGAGCCTACAGATGGTAGCGAAGAGGCAAAAATTTCCGCAGACCTTGTGAACGAATTTGTCGAAAAAAGTCATGGAGTTCTAGATAAACATGAGATCAACAAGAAACGCGAAGCTGAGGGGAAGCTTAAGGCAAACGTTATACTCACACGGGATGCTGGTCATAAATTGCCAAAATTCTTTAACATTAATGAACACTATGGAGTTCGTTTTGTTTCTTTAACCGATATGCCTGTTGAAAGAGGAATTTCTAAATTGGCAGGCATGGATATTGTAATTCTTCCACCGCCTTCGCGGGATATTAGGAAGGACTGCGTGATTAGGGTTAAGAAACTAATTGAACATTTGCCAGCTTATGATTGTTTTTACATACACATTAAGGGTCCAGACGAGCCTGGACATGATGGAAATTTTGACGCTAAAAAACACATAATTTCCATTATAGACAAATACTTCTTTGCGAAGTTACTACAAAAAATTAAGCTAGAAAACTTTGTGATTTGCGCTACGGCAGACCACTCTACACCATGTAAATTGAAAGCTCATAGCGATGATCCTGTTCCCCTACTTATATCGGGCAACAAAATCAAAGGCGACAACATCTCAAAATTTTCTGAGAGAGAATGTAAAAAGGGAAGCCTGGGTATTTTAAACAGTGGCACTGAACTCATGCCAAAACTAATTGGTTTCCTTAAACAAATATAAATTTGCGTGCACGTAATCTTTCCTAAATTCAAATAGTGCATGTTTTATTGACCAAAGATACTCCGCAAAAAATTGCAAATAAAAAATTATGGCTTTAAGCTTAGCCACACTGCGATTGCAAAGAGAATTGTAAAAACTAATTCAAGTAGTAATAGTATTGTTAAGAGCGTTTGATGTCTGATTCTTGTACCGTACATGAGCTGTTCAACATCAGTGTCATCGAGTGGAAGCTGATTTTCTTGTAAGAACTTGGTGAATTGTCTGAGATCTTCAGTTGTTGTCTCAATTAATGCATATGACGGAAGTGCTAAAGCTATTGCAAGAAAGATCCCTGCAAGTGTAATTATTACCTTTTTATTCATTATATTTCACTCCTTCTATTCAACTCAACAATTTAATGAGTGCAAATCGAAATCGCCGTTCGACTTTAGAAACACTGGTGTTTAGTCTTGTTCTTTTTGCTCCTCTTTCTCTTCTGCTTTTTCCACTTCCTCTGACAACTCAGGAGTCTCAAGTGCAGGGGACTGCAGAACAGCGGGACCAGCAGCATGTCCTAATTCAAGTTTTTCTTCTGCAATTTTTTGGAGTTTGTTTTCTCTCATGATGCGTTCTAGCTCAGCCTCTTTTGCCTCTGGAATCAATTCATTCAGTTTGTTTACGAGTCTTTTTGCTTCTTTTGGTTCAAGTGAAATGACTACGTCTCTGTGATGAGGAAGGTGTATTTTGACGCTCCCCATCTTGTCCATGCTTACTGAACCTATGTCGCTCAGACGTATATGTAATGGAGCAAATATGCCAATGATGCGACCTAAAGTCTCTCTAAGAATCGGCTTATTTTCAAGGGCTTCCTCAATTTCGTCTTTGAGTGTTCCCTTTACGTCTATTATGAGCGCTTTCTCATAAAGTCTAACTGTGAAATGAGGCTTGTCAATCTCAACTAATACGCTTTTTTCTGACATTTTAAGTCACCTCCTTTTGCTTAATCTATATCATCTCGTGTTCTTTAAGCTCATAGTTGTTTTGTTGCGCCCAAAGCTTGACCCTATCTAGGATTAACCACATGTCTTCGGCAGCCTTAGCAAGTTTCCATTCTTTATGTTCTTCTGCAATGAAATCTATTCTTTCCACATCCTTGATGGTTTCCTCTTTCAGATGTACATCTTGTTCGGTTGAGAAAACATCGTAAAAAACTTCATGCGCATTATCGTCTATGGCGAATTTGGTGGTTAAAGATCCTTCTGGACTCTCAAGCCAAAATTCTGAATCACTAATTTTCTTTAATCTCATTTTGATTTTTTCCGTTTTCATAAAATTTAACAAGTTTGAAATTAAACTGGTGTTCATTCGACCTTCCTTCAAACATTTAGTTTCTGTCAAAGATGCGTAAAGTACCAAGGAGCTTGTTCCTCGCGCTTCATTATGGTTGCTGAAAAGTCTTTCTGAAGCTTTGGAGTAATCAGAATGGATTCTCCCTGTTGCAAATGGCGCATTAAATCTTGAAAGTTGATTCTTCTAACTTCCACCTGGTGAATGCTTTTGTTTCCATTTAGAAACAATAATTTAAAGCCTTGTATAACGCTTATTTTCTCTATTACTTTTTCTGAAAGTTCCGGTTCCATTTCATCTTCTTCATATTTTAACGCTTTTTTCATCATTCGCACCACGGAAGAATGTATGGCGATGGGTTTCATAAATGTAT
>JAVZNC010000007.1:0-60965 GCA_038882955.1 Bathyarchaeia archaeon | reverse complement strand
AACCTTTAATCAAGGTTGTAAAGGCTTAATTCCAAGAAATAAAGAAGTCCACTCGTTGTTTTATGCCTACTACTTTCTACTCAAAAAAGAGATGCTTCAAAACTTAAGTGGAGGAAGCACGTTTAAAGAACTTTCCAAAACTATGCTTGAAAATATCAAAGTTCCTAAACCGCGGCTTCCTGAACAAGAGAGGATTGTTGAGGTTCTTTTTGCGGTTGATTTGGCGGTTCAGAAGGTTGATGAGGCTATTGCGAGGGCTGAACGTTTAAAGAAGGGACTAATGCAACAGCTACTAACAAAAGGAATAGGACACAAAGAATTCAAACGTGTAAAAATTGCATTTAAGGAGTACGTTATACCAACTGAATGGCGAGTTAAAAATCTATTAGAAACTTCAATGATCAAGGGCAGAATAGGATGGCATGGACTAAAGGCAGAAGAATACTTAAAAAACGGCGAGTATTACCTCGTGAGAGGCACCGAATTCGAAGATGGAAAAGTAGTCTGGGAAAAATGCGTTTACATATCCAGAGAAAGATATCAGCAAGATCCATACATCCAATTAAGAGAAAATGATGTTTTAATCACAAAAGATGGATCTATAGGGAAAGTTGCTTTTGTAGATAAATTGCCGAAAAAAGCCACACTCGGCACGGGCGTATTCGTCATTAGACCTTTAGAAAATACATACCTTCCAAAGTATATGTTTTATGTAATGCAGTCCGAATTCTTTGAAAAATTCATAAACGTCCTCAAGGCTGGCTCAACACTTTCCCACTTGTTTCAGAAAGATTTTCAAAAATTTGAATTTCCACTTCCGCCATTGAATGAACAACAACGGATTGCCGAAATTCTTTCCAACATCGATAACATTCTGCGTTTCAAGAAAGAAAAAAGAGAGAAACTTGTTCGAATGAAAAGGCGCGTAATGGACTTACTTTTAACGGGTAAGGTTAGGGTGAGCGTATGAACGATTTTTCAGAATTTTCCAGCTCTCTAATTCCTGAATGGGCCGATGTTGAAGAATTAAAACGTAAACTGGAAAATTTAGATTGGGAGAACGGTGAAAAATACGGTCTAACTGAAAACCTGCTTCTAGAAAACTTTATCCATGACACGCTTTTCGAACAAAAATTTAACGAACTAAACAAGTCCATCCTAGAAGACCTGACCGAAGCTGAAAGAAAAGAAGTTTTAGATCATGTCAAAAACATACTAAAAAATGCCCCCGAAGACTCTCTCCTAGACTATCTAAAATATGGCGTGGAATACACAGTAAAAAGAAGAGAAAAAAGAACCTACCGCCTCATAGACTTCACAAACCTCCAAAACAACAGCCTAATCTACGCCGGAGAAATAAAATATCCAGGCAAGCCCAGAAACACCAAACCAGACTTCACCCTATTCATAAACGGAATACCCATCGCAATAATAGAAGTAAAACCCTCAACAAGAATAGACTCCGAAGAAGAAGCCATAGACCAAATAAGAAGATACGAACAAGAATCCCCAGAACTATTCAGATACACCCAACTCGCCATAGCCTACGCCCACAAAAAACTCTTCCTCCCAACATACCCAAACTGGAACAAAGAAACAAGACTAACGCCAGCCCAAACATGGAAAACAGAAAAACAACAAGGAGAAAACACCATAAAAATAGAATCCATAGACCACCTACTACAACCAACCGTCCTCCTAAACATCATAAGATGGTTCACATTCTTCAGAGGAAAAAACGGAAAAACAGACAAAGTAATCGGAAGATACAACCAATACTCTGCAACAGAAAAAGCCCTACAAAGAATAGCCGAATACCTAAAAGGCGAAGAAACCCAAAACGGTCTAGTGTGGCACTGGCAGGGAAGCGGAAAAACCTACACAATGTTCTACATCGCAAACAAATACTTCGAAGAACACTTTGAAAGAAACCCCCTCATCTTCTTCATAATAGACCGCATAGACCTACAAAGACAACTCAAAGACTTCCTAGAAGCCCTAAAAGCACCAAGATTCAAAAGCTACCTCAAAACCATCGAAAACATCGAACAACTAAAACAAGAAATAACCACAATAAAAAGAAGCGAATACAAACAAGGAATCATAACAAAAGGAATCAACATAGTACTAATCCAAAAATTCCAAAGAGAAGACTTCGAAAACCTCCTCATAAACCTAGCAAACGAACAAATAGAACACACAAAACAAACGAACAAAAAAGAATACGAAAAAATACAAAAAGAACTTGCCAGCCTCCCACAAGACGAGAAAAGAAAGAAACTCATTGAGCTAGGCGGCATCCACAAAAGAGAAATCCTCCTCCTAATAGACGAAGCCCACAGAAGCCAATATGGCCTACTCGCATCAATGATGAAAAACGTATTCCTAAACGCCATGAGATTCGCCTTCACCGGCACACCAGTCTTCAAATTCGAAAGAAACACCTTCATAGAATTCGCCCACCCACCAAAAGAATACTACCTAGACGTCTACTTCATAAAAGACTCAATAGACGACAACTTCACCCTACCCATAGTCTACGACGTAATCCAAGAAGGAAAACCCGTCACAGAAGGCATCAAAATCCTCCTAAACGACGAAGACGTCAAAAAATACATAGAATACTGGCTCGAAACCTCCGAACAGGGAAGCCCAGCCGACGACATGGAAACCTTCCTAGAAACAGGCCAACCAGCAGAAACCCTGCCACCCCAAAGCCTCATCATAACCAAAAGCGAAATAAGACAACACCTAACCAAAGTAAGAGTCTTCCTAACAAACGAAAAAAGACTACAAAAACTAGCCCAACACATAGCCCAAAGAATACAAGCCGACACAGAAAACTTCCAATACAAAGCCATGATAGTAACAGCAAACCGAGAAGCATGCGTCCACATGAAAAAATACCTAGACAACGAACTCCAAAAACTCTACACCAAACGCTACGGCGAAGAAGTCAAAAAATGGACAGAAATCGTAATGACCTACCAACACAACGACAGAGGAGCAATCCTAGACTACAAAGAACAAATAACCAAAAAAAGAGGAAAAAACGATACAAACGAAATAAACCTAGACATACAACGAGAATTCAAAGAAGAGGAAAATCCAAGAATCCTAATAGTCACAGACATGCTAATAACAGGCTTCGACGCACCAAAACTAAAAGTCATGTATCTCGACAAACCACTATATGAACACCGACTCCTACAAGCAATAGCAAGAGTAAACAGACCCTACAAAAACGAAATAACCGAGAAAAAATACGGGCTAATCGTCGACTCCATAGGCCTACTAAGACATGTCAAAGAAAGCCTAAGAAAATTCGAACTAATCGCAGACAACAGAATAGCCGCAGACATAGAAGAAAACGTGCTCGGCATAATAGAAAAGAAAGTCGAAGAATTCAAACAAAACCTAAACAACCTAAAACGATTCATGAAAACATTAACAATAGAAGAAAGAGATCTAAGCATAGACATCGACAAAATAAAAACAGAAATAAAAACCAACAAAACAAAAGCCCTAGAAACCCTCAAAGAAACAATAGACCCAAAAACAAGAATAATAGCCGCATTCTGGAACACACCAGAAACCCAAACCCTACTAAATATGCTAAAAGAAACAATAGACCAATTCAAAGCACTAAGCTCACACATAGAAAAAATCCACTACGTCGAAGAAATAGAACTCCTATCCTACATTTACGGAAAAATACTTTACTACATCAAAGGAGGCAAAGTTCCCAAAGAATTCTGGGAAGGACTAATAGAACTCATACACGAAAAAACCCTGGTAGATGAATTCCGCACAATAATAAAGACCGAAATAAGCAACGAAATGCTAAAAACCACCCTGCAAAAACTCAGAGAGAAAATCTCAGCCAAAGAAATAATCCAAGAACAAACAGTAGCAGACGCATACAGAATCCTAAGAAGCCTCCTCGAAACAGACCTAGCCAACCCCGTATACAAAGCAATACACGAAAGAATAGAAAAAGCAAGAGAAGCATGGACCACAAGAAACATAGACACCGCACTATTCATCAAAATACTCTCAGAATCAATGGAAGAAAAAATAAAATACGACGAAAAAATCGCAAACAAACCAATAATTGAAAGAATAACTGAGACCGTGAACCTTCTAATAAACCAACAATTTGCAGACAAAAAAGAACTAACCTTCAAACTAACAGAACTCAGAAAAACCCTTCCAGAAGCAATAAAAGCCACAAAAATCGTCACATACCACGAAAACACACTCAGGACAGCCCTAATGAAAGATCTATTCAAAGAAATGAAAAAAGAAAAAGGAGAAATAAAACAAATTCTTCCAGAACTAAAAAACTTCGCAGAAATAGTCACAAAAGAATACATAATAGAAGAAATCGAAAAAGCCAGAAAAACAGGAGGCATCGCCGCTTGAACAAAGAACAACTAAACGAAATCCTAAACGAAATCAAACAAGACTTCAATATCTCCGAAAAAATAAAAATAGAACTAAAACCCATGAAAACAAAAGCAGCATCCATATCCCTCAAAAGAAACATCATACGAATAAACAAGAACATACTTCCAAGCTTAGATCAAGAATGTATTAAATACCTAATACTCCATGAACTCGCGCATTACAAACTCAAAAGCAAATATCACAACGGCGACTTCTACAAACAACTACACGAGAAAGTGAATGATGTAGAAGCAAAAGGGCTGGAAAGAAAAATCCTCGCAAGCCTCCTAGAACTAAACGACATCCTATAACGCATTGCAAAAAGGTTATTCACAATTGCTAAAAGACTAGAACGTAAGTATTACTACTGTAAACTCACAGGAGTGTTCTCTTCGTGCCACTTTCAGAATCCACAGAACATAAAGAAATAAAAAACATAATCTCCAGCAAGCTGCAAGAGTGGACAGGTGCCAGCCTAGAAGAATACCTTTCTGCCGGTCACGAACTTGACATCTTCGCTGTGACCCCTAACGGCATCAGCATTTGCATAGAAATAATATGGTCTCCTACAAAACAAAACTTTTATAGAGACCTCAGCCTTATCCAACAATCTGACGCGAACATAAAACTCCTTATTGCAAGCCCAGAAATACTAGCTAACGAAGACTACCAACGCGATTTCTCCAAAGTCGCCATATCAGAACGAAGAAAAGGCATAACAATGTATGGAGAACTAATCAACGGCGCAAAAATACTAGAAGACACAAAATATATAGAAACAGAATTTAAAAACATCGTTCTCGGTCTCATCGACCAAGCTCAATCAGAAGGCAAAACTCCAACAAAAGAAATCATCCCACCCGAAGCCCCTAGCCCAGACAAAAAGCAAGAACTACTAATGTCCAATCTTTTCCCAGTCATAAAGTACCCTTCAACAATTTTCAGCTCGCCAACGGACATCAAAACAGAACCAGAGGTATTTAAAAACCTAGGCGATGAGATCAGCCGATATCCCTTCATCCTAAAAAGCAAAAGACTATACACATTTCACAACCTGAAAAGTCCATCATCACCATTTAAACCCATCATCTTAACCAACGAGATTTTAGAAGAACTTACATATGAATGGATAAAAAACGGCGCTAAAAGAAACGATTTGATACGCCTTCTCAATCTAACCCTCAGAGTGTATTGCCAAGAACGAGGTATGCGCTATGATAAAAAGCACCGCAGGTATACTTGCCTCTTAAAAGAAGACGGAAAAGACAACATTTTCTCTTGGAGGGCAGGCTCAAAATTCGTGCATAGAACCATCGCAAAAAAAGTTTACAGCAAACAAGGCGGTCTTCTATACTGTCGACACTACGCCGCGGAACTAAGATTCATGTTCCTCGACGATAACATATTCCTGAAAATCGAGCCAACCATAACCTTTACCAGCGACGGATATAACCCCTTTCGCCTAGATAAACTCGCCTCACTAATGAGCCGATGGCTACCAAAACAATATAACAACACATATCTTCTCCTAGTAAGGTTCTGGGCAAAATATCTCTCAAAACTTGACGTAACAATATCCATTCCCGCTGGAGATCAAAAAATAGAAATCGCTACAACTCCCATGGCAGTGCCTATTGAAATAGGCATAGCAAAAGAAACAATCCCTTCAAGCAAACTACGGAAAAACAAAAATGACACTGCTAAGGAGATTAAACAATGACTACGCCTTTCCAGAGCCTATTCATTGAAGAACCATTGTTAACTTTCGGAGAGAACAAACATTACATTGATCCCAAAATGGGGCTACTTGCTTACGGTCCATGCATGTTACCTGGCAGAAAAGCCATATCATCTTCCATACGTATAGGCATCATTGGCTCTGGAGAAACTATAGACCTTGCACAACAATGGATAAAGAAGTGCCAAAGCAAAATTCCGGGTAAACCAGAAAACCCGCGACTTTTTCAATCGTTCCCAGGCTTTAGAAGAATATTCGGCAGCGAACTTCGTGTTCTTAGCCAATGCATAGAAGTTTTAACGGAAGCAGAGATTGGAAGAGTTCTAAAAATAACGGACTTTCATAGACGCGTAAAGAACGCGGCCAAATTATTTGTTGAAAAGCTTCGAAATCTACAGGTACGCGAGCCTAGGCCCCATGTTGTTATATGCGCCTTACCCCAGGAAATCGTTGATAAATGTGCAACCAGAAAGAAGGGCCCACTTTTGACTCGTGGCAGACTCACTAAACAAGAAAAAGAGATACTAAAAATAATTAAGCATCATCGCAGAATCGGACAGACGACGCTAATACCTTTTGACGAAAGCACTCTGGACTTTATACCAGAAGCTAGCGACTTAAGATGCATCATAAAAGCAGAGGCGATGCAAATTGGTATTCCAACGCAAATAGCAAAACCACAAACATTCACAGGTCAATCAAAAGATAGGTCGCTTCAAGATGATGCAACAAGAGCGTGGAACTTCTCTGTGGCAATTTACTACAAAGCAGAAGGCTATCCTTGGAAATTAACAGAAATGTCACCGGGTACGTGCTACGCCGGTATTACATTTTATAAAGATCTCTCTGACCCGCAAGGAACCATGAAGACAAGCATGGCTCAAGTGTTTACTCACACTGGAGAAGGACTTGTGCTTAGAGGCGGAAGAGCAATAGTTGAAGAAAAAACACGATCACCGCATTTATCCAAAAAGGCTGCATTCCAGCTCATGAAAGATATTATTCAATTATACCAGAGGCAAATGGGACAACCACCAATTCGATTGGTTGTCCACAAAAGTTCGAGGTATTGGTCAGAAGAACTTTCTGGCTTTAACGAAGCTGCAAAAGACGTAAAAATAAAAGATTATGTTGCAATCCAGAGTAGAGGCATAAGATTTATGCGGAAAAAAGGAATCTATCCGCCGATAAGAGGGACTGTGATAAAGATAGGAGAAAAAAATTACGTTCTTTTCACCCGAGGCTGGATACCCTATTACAAAACTTATCCGGGACTTAGAGTGCCCGTTCCCCTCGAAATCGTGGAACATTACGGTGACTCTCCTATAGAGACAATCTGCAAAGAAATTTTTGCATTAACTAAACTAAACTGGAACAGCGCAGATTTCTGCATAAGCGAACCAGTGACTCTTGCCTACTCCCGCCAAGTAGGCAGAATTCTTGCGTACATCCCGGAAGAAGTTATCCCGCGCCCTGAATACCGCTTTTACATGTAAAAATCTTTATTTTTAGATTCCTAGTTTTGGTATACATGCAAGATAGGCTCTTCTTAATTCTTGTTTGTCTATGTGATAGTATATGTCTATTGCTTCCTTTCTTTTGTCTCCTCTTAGTTCTTTTACGTATTCGCGGGGCATGCCGTTTCTTAGGAGCCATGTTGTGAACCAGTGTCTGAAGCAATGTGGTCCAAAGTGGTCTTCTAGTTTTGGCGATTTTGGGTTGTGGTAGCCTAGGCGTTTGGCGTATTTTGTTATGGCTGTGTAGATGCTGTTTCTGTCTAACCTTTTTAGGCTTTGGTAGCTTATGAATAGGGCTTTTGTGGGCGGGTTTAGCTTTTCTCTAACCTTAAGCCACCTTATTAAGGCGAGTGCGCATTCGTCGTCGAAGAAGACGATTCTGTTGCTTCTTTTGGGTGTGGGCTTTAATGTTATGGAATATTCTTCCCAGTTTATGTCATCAACGTCAAGCCTTAAGAGCTCGCCTCTTCTTATTCCAGTTTTAGCTAGGAACACGGCAATGGCTTTGTCTCGTGGATCCATTATTGAGTTCACGAGTTTGCTCATTTCTTCTATGCTGAGGAGTTTACGCTCAGGATCGTCAAATCCATTCTTGTAGCGTCGCAGGTACCTTTTCCTAAAGGGGAGTATGATGTTTGTGTTTGCTATTCCTTCAAAGGTTAGGTAGTCGTAGAAGGCTGATAAAGCCGAAAAATAGTTTTCAACGGTTTTATGCTTGTTCTTTCTCTCATAGATAATATGTTGTAGGAAGTCCCTCAGCGTGTAGGCGTTAACATCATTTATGTTTAAGCCATTCCGGTTTAGGAATCGTGTGAATATTTTGAGGCTGGATTTGTATCTTCTTATGCTTTCTTCTGTCATCCCTCTTAGTTCGCAGTCTCTGCAAAAATTCTCGATGAAGCGTTGCGGGCTCTGAAGTGTTCTCAAAGTTAGCCTTTCCATTTCCATCCTCTTCCCTTATATTCGACTAATCCGTAGGCTTCCAGAGCCTCAAGCTGTTTACTTACGGCATTCACCAAATCAGCATCAGAAGGATCTATATTTAGATGTGACAGAATGTTCTCTTGGGTGTAAGATCCGCCTTTTCTCAACAGCTCTATAAGGTCTTTATCGAATCTTCTAATGCCTTCAAAAGTTTCTTCAAGGAAAGGCTGAGCCCTATACCGCTTAAGCTCATTGTCGAGATTCTCGGCAAGCCTTTTCAAAAGCCTATTCTCGTCCCGTAGCTTTTTCAATTCCTCCTCAGCATTCCTCAGCCTCTTAACAAGCTCAGCACGGCTAACATAACTCTCTTCCCCTTCCTCCCGCCTAATAGACTCTTCAACACGCTCTATAACAAACTTTGAAATTGAGACTCCAGATTTTTCAGCCCGCCGCTTCCAATCCTCAACCATCTCCAAAGAAGGCAAATAAACATAAACAGCCCGATCCTTAATTGTCTTCGTCTTGCCTCTATCCGGCTTCACTAAACCCACCAATAATAAAATAACGTTTCATGTATTTAAAATTTACCAGTAAATTAGTGCGGGGGGTGGGATTTGAACCCACGAACCCCTATGGGACAGGCTCCTGAAGCCTGCGCCTTTGACCAGGCTCGGCGACCCCCGCTTTTCGATGTGTGATTTTTGTGTGGAAAAGGTTTAAGAGTTACTGTGGTTTTTTATTGTTGTTGGTGATTAGCGTATGCCTACGCATGGTTCGCTTTCGAAGGCTGGTAAGGTTAGGTCTCAGACTCCTAAGGTTCAGCCTTTGGGGAAGAAAAGCCCCTCGCCTAGGTTTAGGAATAAGCGTAATTATGAGAAGCGTTTGCTTTTGCAGCGTAAGCCTGGGCAGAATTGGGTTTAAAGTTTTTATCTTGTTTGTTTGATATTGTATGTGCATGTTTGGCGCTAGCCTCGTCATTTTGAATGCTAACGTCGTTACTTTGGATGAGCGTAGACCGCGTGCTGAAGCGATTGCCATTTTTGGCGATAGGATAGTGGCTGTAGGCTCTGACAATGCGGTTCGCAGGTACGTGTCAGGCGAGACAAGGGTTGTTGATGCAAAAGGCAAGAGCATTATTCCAGGGTTTGTCGATTGCCATGTGCATATGGCTGGTTTTGGGAGTTTTTTGCAAACTGTTGATTTGAGGGATGCAAAATCAATTGTGGAAGTGCAGCAGAGAATCCGCGATTTTGTAGCGAAAAATCCCGGTAAGCCATGGATTTTGGGCGGAAGATGGGACTATGAGCGGTTTGTTGAGAAGCGTCTTCCGAACCGTTGGGATTTGGATGCCGCTGTTGGGGATAAGCCAGTTTTTTTGGTGCGTGTTTGTGGGCACATTGGCGTTGCCAACAGTAGCGCGTTGAAGTTGGCTGGCATAACGCGGGAAACGGTGGTTGACGGTGGAAAAGTGGATTTGGATGCTAGTGGCGAGCCTACTGGGGTTTTGCGTGAAAACGCTTTAGAACTTGTCTGGAGGGTTGTCCCTAAACCAGACTTAAAGAGTATGGAGGAATCTTGCATTCGCGCTTGTCAAGAGGCTGTAAAGGTTGGGCTTACTGGCGTCCATTGGGTTGCCGATTCGGTTGATGAGATCCGTGTTATTCAGATGCTCTGTTTTGAGGGAAAACTGCCATTAAGGGTTTATCTTGGTGTTCCCGCTAGGCTTTTGGATTCGCTTGTTGGTTTGGGTTTGCTTACGGGCTTTGGCAACAACATGCTTAGGCTTGGTTTTGTTAAGGTTTTCGCTGATGGTTCGCTTGGCGCGCGGACAGCCGCATTAAAAGAGCCTTATTCTGACGACCCCAAGACGAGTGGGATGCTGCTTTACACGCAGCGTAGCCTTAACAAGCTTGTTTTGAAAGCGCACAAGGCTGGTTTGCAGTTGGCTGTTCATGCCATTGGTGATCGCGCAGTTGAGGCTGTTTTGAAGGCTTATGAGAAGGCGTTTAAGGCTTTTCCGCGTGCTGATCATAGGCATAGGATTGAGCATTGTTCTGTTTTGAATCCGCGGTTGATTAAGCGCATAAAACGTTTGGGGTTAATTGCCTCTGTTCAGCCTCATTTTGTTGTTTCTGACTTTTGGGTTTTTCAACGTGTCGGCGAAAAGCGTGGACGTTGGGTTTACCCTTTTAAGACGCTCATGCGTGAAGGCATAGTGGTGGCTTCTGGTTCTGATTCGCCTGTTGAGCCTATTAATCCGCTTTTGGGAGTTTGGGCTGCTGTTGCGAAGGCAAACTTCGCCGAGGAAAGGCTTAGTTTGGACGAGGCGCTTAGGACTTATACTTTGAATGCTGCTTACGCTTCTTTTGAGGAAAACTTGAAGGGAAGCATCGAAGCGGGGAAGCTTGCTGACATGGTTGTTTTGTCCGAGGATTTGGATAGGATACCGCCTGAAAAGATGAGGGATGTCGACGTCGAGATGGTTATTGTTGGCGGCAAGATTGTTTACGAAAAGGAAACACGCGCTTTGAACGGTTAGCGTTTATTTAGCCCCTTTACACTCTAGCTATTTTGGCTGGCGTTGGCTTGAACGAAAACCAAGCGGTAAGAGAAATCATTGACTATTTGATGCGTGTTCCTTTGCCTAGCCAAGAGCATGTTAATCGCGTTAAGTTGCGGGTTGCAGCCAAATACAAGTTGAAGCGTGTTCCGTCAAACGCTGAAATAATAAGTGCTCTTAAAGCGGATGAGAAGCGTAGGCTTTTGCCAGTTTTGCGTAGGAAAGCCACGCGTACAATTTCTGGCGTGACAGTAGTGGCGGTTATGACTAAGCCTTATCCTTGTCCTCAGCCAAGTCCATGTGCTTACTGTCCTGGTGGTCCGCCTTTTGGTGTTCCGCAGAGCTATACTGGTTTTGAACCTGCTGCGATGCGTGGTTTGCAGCATGAGTTTGACCCTTATGGGCAGGTGAAGAGTCGTATTGAGCAGTTGCGGGCGATTGGGCATAGCGTGGATAAGGTTGAGCTTATTGTTATGGGTGGGACTTTTCCAGCTACGCCTGTTGATTATCAGCATTGGTTTGTTAAGCGTTGTTTGGACGCCATTACGGAGAAAGAATCGGCGACGCTTGAAGAGGCGAAAAAGAACGCTGAAACTAGCAAAATCCGTAATGTGGGTATAACTGTCGAAACACGTCCGGACTGGGCTAAGGAAAAGCATGTGGACCACATGCTGGATATGGGTGTTACGCGTGTGGAGTTGGGTGTGCAAAATCCAAGCGATGAGATTTATGGTTTGGTTGGTAGGACGCACAGCGTGGCGGATGTGGTTGAAGCTACACGCATCGCGAAGGATGCTGGATTTAAAATCGTTTATCACATGATGCCCGGACTGCCTGGTTCCGATTTTGGGCGGGATTTGGAAGCGTTTAGGATGATTTTTGAGAATTCCGCCTTTAAGCCCGACATGATTAAGATTTATCCTTGCCTTGTTTTGAAGGGCACAAAAGCGTATGAGTGGTTTTTGCGTGGCGATTACAAGCCTTATTCGAATGAGGAAGCAGCGGACTTGATTGTTGAAGTCAAGCGTATCATTCCGCCTTGGGTTCGCATCATGCGTGTGCAACGCGATATTCCAGCGCCGCTTATAGTTGCTGGCGTTAACCGTAGCAATCTGCGCCAGCTTGTTCAGCAGAGGCTGAAGGAACGAGGCGTTCGGTGTAGGTGTATTCGTTGTAGGGAGGTTGGGCATAGGCTTTTGGCTGAAGGCGTCAAGCCAGACATGGAGTGTGTGGAAATTCGCAATACGCGTTATGAGGCTTCTGAGGGCACTGAAATATTCATTTCGGCTGAGGACGTGGAGAACGATGTTTTGATTGGGTATCTGCGTTTGCGTGTGCCATCTGCTAAAGCACATCGACCAGAGGTTAAGGAGAAACCGTGCGCTATTGTTAGGGAGTTGCATGTTTATGGTCCTTTGGTGCCCGTTGGCAAACGCTTGCCAAAGGCTTGGCAGCATAAGGGTTTTGGTGCTGTTCTGTTAAGTGAGGCTGAACGTGTAGCGCGTGAAGATTATGGTTTGGAAAAGATTTTGGTTATTAGTGCTTTGGGCACAAAGCGTTATTACATGCGTTTTGGTTATGCGTATGATGGTCCTTACGTGGCGAAGGCGCTTTGAACCGCCCTAGTGGTTTTGTGTGTTTGTACTGCTAATTAACAAAGCTTATTAACTATTGCTATAAACGATGTATTGGTGCTTCATTGTGGGCGGTCCTTCTGAACGTGAGTATATGGAGAAGTTGAACAAGATAAAGGAGAAGATTGGCAAAAAGGCGAAGGACATAAGGGGCGAGTTTGAAAAAATCGAGAAAGCCAAGGTGGATTTGCTGAAGAAGACGAAGGAAACGAAGCATGACATTGAACGTGAAACGTTGAAGATGGAGGAGGAAATAACGAAGTCGAAGGATTTGGCGCCAGAATCCAAGAAGCGGCTACGCACAGAAATCGATGTTGTCAAGAGCGAGATTAGAAGACAATACGCTGAACTGGAAACACAAATAGCAAAAACAATAACAACAACATAAAACAAAAGCAGAATACCCTAAACTGAAAGACTATTATAGAAATAGTTTCATACTCAGAAATGTCATAAAGAGATAAAAAATTCGTGAGATTATCATCCAAAAACATTACCAAATTATAACATAACTTTTAACTGTTCAATACCAAAATTCAATTGATTCATAGAACTCTCCTACTGCCACGTTGACTATTTCGTCGGTTTGCGGTTCAATAAAAATTATTCCTCTATCTGTGGTGTTAAAGCATACTATTGCATGAGCCCCTAAAGTGAGTTCAATATAAACGAATTCACATCTGTATCCGGCTTTAAACGCATTATTTTTTACGTCTGCTGTAAAGTGAAGGCATGTATAGTTTTCAGAATATTCATTTTCGTCTGTTTTATCTAAAGCAATAAAGTCGAGCATCTCTTGATAGGTTGGGTCTCTGATATTATAGCCCGTTCTCGCTCCGTCTTTTACTCCATCAAGGTAGCCTTTATTGTAGCCTTCAATGTAACCGCTTGAATTGCCATTTCTATAACCTAGTTCAAAGCCTGTCAAGTTGCCGCTGACGTATCCTTGGGCGTATCCTAAATCGTAGCCGGTATTAAATGAAGTGTTAGAACCGGTGTTATAACCGAAACTATAGATCGCATAGCCTGCAAGGATTAAGAGTATGCAGAAAATAGGGGCAATATGCTTCATTTTTCCTTTTGGTTTAGGCTCTTCAGTTCTTTGCCTCTCAATAGGTTCTTTAACAAAGTGCAATTCTCCTTCAGAGGCTATTCTCTCTTTTTCAATTGTTTGTTCTTCAACTTTTTCTTCCCGCTGGAATTTGAATGAAAGATTTGGGCAGTTGTGATTTTCTGGAAGTCTATGCTCAACACAAAAATAGTGTCCACAGAAACCGCATTTGTAGGGAAGAATAACCTCTTTTCCACAATGCTCACATTGAGGCATATGCCATCAAAATTTGACTATGGCTGTTCTTATAGGTAAATTTTGCCATTAGTATGTTGGTTGCAAGTTAACTTTTATGTTGATTCAAGGCGTATCTGAGGAATAGCGCTGCGCCGACTATGTATGCTCCAAAAAGATACCAACCGTATTGAGCAAAACCAGGATCAGTTTGGGACAATGCTTGAATTGCAACATAAAGAACGTATGCGCCAACTACTATCATAATTGCAGACCCGACAAACTCACCTACATCCATTTTTAACCGAACCTCACTTAAACCAATCAAATAAAAAAGCATATTAGCTTTCTTAAGCTTCAGATGTTTGAGAGTTTAAAATGAATGCAAAAGAAGGATTTTCTGGTTATCGTGGTGAGGCGTTAGAGGCTATTAAGAGGGCTAGAGCGGAAATTGGCGATTTGGTGCGTATTACAAAGGATGGCGAGGTTTTTGAGGGAATTCTTATTCCTCGTTCTGAATATGGCGATGAAAAGCACATTGTCATCAAATTGAAGAGCGGCTACAACATCGGCGTCCGCATAACACCCGACACGCGTATAGAGCGCATCGGCGAAGGTGCAAAACCAATTTTTGTTCCGCAACCCCTTCCAAGGCAGAACCCAACGCTTCCACGCATCGCCATAATAAGCACTGGCGGCACAATTGCAAGCCGCGTTGATTATCGTACTGGCGCTGTTCGTCCCGCCTTGTCGGCAAGCGACTTGTACAGCGTAGTTCCAGAACTTGCCGAAATAGCCCAAATAGACGCCCAAATTCTCTTCAGCGTGTTCAGCGAAAACATAAACGCAAAACACTGGACGCAAATAGCCCAAACAACAGCCCAAAAAATAGCCGAAGGCGTAGACGGCGTAATAATCGCGCATGGAACAGACACGATGGCTTATACGGCTGCAGCCCTAAGCTTCGCACTGCAAAACCTACCCGTCCCAGTAATCCTCGTAGGCTCGCAGCGTTCAGCAGACCGCCCAAGCTCAGACGCCGCCACAAACCTAATAGGCGCATCTATAGCCGCAGCGAAAGCTCCATTCGCAGAAGTCGCCATTGCCATGCACGAAACGCCATCAGACACAACAATCGCCGTACACCGCGGAACAAAAGTGCGCAAATGTCACACAAGCAGAAGAGACACTTTCAAAAGCGTAAACGCCACGCCAATAGCCCGCATACAAAACCAACAGGTAACAATGCTGACAGATGATTATACGCCACGAGACAAGACTCGAAAGCTTACGCTAAAGCCACACTTCAACGAAAAAGTAGCCCTAATCAAGTTTTATCCAAACATGAACCCAGCAATAATAGAATGGCACGTGGAAAACGGCTACTTGGGCATAGTCCTAGAAGGGACGGGACTAGGACACGTGAGCAGCGCATGCTACAACGCAATAAAAAAGGCTGTGGACAAAGGCGTAATCGTCGCGATGGCATCCCAGTGCATTTGGGGACGCGTAAACATGAACGTATACGACACTGGCAGAGACCTACAAGCACTAGGCGTCATACCACTCGAAGACATGCTCCCAGAAACAGCCCTAGTAAAACTCATGTGGATTTTCGGGCAAACCCAAAACCCGGAAGAAGCAAAACAGCTTTTAAAAACAAACATAGCAGGCGAGTTCTCGCCGCGAACACTGCCAGAAGAAAACGCATCGTAGGGAGGGTGCCGCCAGAAACATGGAAATAGACTATGGCAAAGTTGGGTTAAAAGTAGGCTTGGAAATCCACCAGCAACTAGACACTAAAGCTAAGCTCTTCTGCCAGTGCAGAACAGAACTCTTCAAAGGCGAACCAGAAATCACCTTCATAAGACGTTTAAGACCAACACAAAGCGAACTCGGACAAATCGACCCAGCAGCCTACTTCGAATTCCAAAAAGGAGTAAAAATCCTCTACGAAGCAAACCGCGAAACCTCCTGCCTAGTCGAAATGGACGAGGAGCCGCCACACCCATTAAACACAGAAGCGGTAGAAATAGCCTTAACAGTGGCTCTAATGCTGAAGGCGAAGCCAGTAGACGAAATCCACGTAATGCGCAAAACAGTCATAGACGGCTCAAACACCACGGGTTTCCAACGCACATGCGTCATAGCCCTAAAAGGCGAAATAGCCATTGGCGAAAAAACAATTCCAATAGAACACGTAAGCCTAGAAGAAGACGCAGCCCGAAAAATGGGCGAAGAAGACAACACAATACGCTACCGCATAGACCGCTTGGGCATACCACTAATAGAAATTGCAACAGCCCCCGCAATAAACACGCCAAAAGAAGCCGGCGAAGTCGCACTCGCAATAGGAAGAATCCTTAGAGCAACGGGCAAAGTTAAACGCGGACTAGGAACGATAAGGCAAGACCTAAACATTTCCATAGCCGAAGGCGCACTAACAGAAATAAAAGGCGTACAAGAACTCGAACTGCTGCCGCTTGTCGTGGAGTACGAGGTTCAACGCCAACTAAACCTAATAGAAATAAGCAAAGAACTACAAAAAAGAGGCGCAAAGGCAGAGGCGATAAACGAGGAATTCTTCGACGTAACAAAAGTTTTCGAAAAAACAAAATGCAAAGTCATCCGCAAAGCCCTAGACAAAAAACATCAAGTCCTCGCTGTGAAACTGCCAAAATTCAGCGGATTACTAAAACGCGAACTACTACCAAACTTCCGCTTAGGCACGGAAATGGCTGACAGAGCGCGGTTCTGGGGCAGGGTAGGCGGAATATTTCACACAGACGAAATGCCAGCATACGGAATAACAAGCGAGGAGATAGAAACCCTAAAAAACACGGTAAAAGCCAACAATGAAGATGCCATAGTCTTCGTGGCAGACACGTCAGAAAACGCCAGAGACGCCCTAAAAGCAGTTGTGGAAAGGGCAAAAGAAGCAATAAAAGGCGTGCCAGAAGAAACAAGAGCCGCAAACCCAGACGGAACAACACGCTACATGCGCCCAAGACCAGGAGCAGCAAGAATGTACCCAGAAACAGACATACCGCCAACACAAATAACAAGCGAGATGCTAGAAAAAATCCGCGCCGCATTGCCGGAACTTCCAGAACAAAAGTTTGACCGCCTAATGAAGCAATACAAGCTTAACCAGAAACTCGCAAAGCAAATAATGGATTCAGAGCACAGTGAACTCTTCGAAACAATAGTCAAAGAAAGCAACGTCACGCCAACAACAGTCGCAGTTTTCCTAACAGAAACCTTAAAAGCGTTAAAACGCGACGGCTTCGAAACAGAAAAAGTCCCAGAAAACAAAATAAAAGAAATCTTTAAGCTTGTTGGCGCGGGAAAACTAACAAAAGAAGCAATAAGCGACACGTTCATCTGGCTTTCAAAAAACGAAGAAAAAACCGTAGAAGAAGCCATAAAAGCGCTTGGCTTCAAAACGCTTTCGGAAGCCGAACTGGCGGCGCTTGTCGAAAAGGCGATAGCGGAAAACACAAAGCTCATTCAGGAAAAGGGTCAAGAAAGCTTCGGTGCTCTAATGGGCATATTAATGCAAAACTTGAGGGGCAAAGTTGACGCTGCGCAGCTAAGCAAAATATTGAGGGAAAAACTTGAGGAAAAATTGGAGTAAAACGCGCTTTTCACTTGATGTCTTTCACTTCGATTACCGCTGGATACTGCGCCTTTATTTGCTCACCACAGTATGGGCACATTTTAAATTCTGGAAGAAGTGGCTTACCGCATGCAGGGCAAAGTATTGGAAATTTGACCTTCTCCTCTATCCTCTTAACCTCACGCTTTAAAGTTCCAATTTCCGCTTTGACTTTTTCCAAAAGTTCCTTTAAAGGCTGGATTTCCTTAACCTCAGCCCTTATGTTGTAAATTAAATCCTTAACCTGCAAGAGCACTTCGTTATTTGCCTCAATCGTCTCGTTCATCAGATCTATAACTTCACTTTTATCTTCAATAAGCTGCGTTTCAACAGCGCCCTGCTTTTTTGCGTCTGAAAGAATCTTGTTTAGGAAGGCTTCAACTGGATTTTCGAAGGCTACCGCGCATGTTATTCCCCAAAGAGTGAAAGCTGATAAAAGGCTTATCCAGAAATATGCTGCGGGAGTTATCATCTGCAGTTTTTCGCCTATAAATGGGTAAAGGCTTAACAGCCTAATTTCGTTGTTGAAAAGTAGAACTGTTATCGCTTCGATCAAATGCGCCGAGGCGACGATTGTTATTGAACTGAAAATCCAGACAAGAACTGCCTTTTTAACCAAGCTCATTCCTCTGGTTTTGGATGAGGTGCGCTAAATAGAATTAGCATATCTTAATATTTAATATGGTATTTCCTTCCACGACATATATCAAAACCCGATACGTAAAATCTAAATGCAGTTGCGAACATCACTATAGAGCGTGGGGATGAGAGTTGCATTGCAAAGAAAAAGATAGCCAAGGCTTTTTTGCGTTACGCTTTAGAATCGGCGAGTACGAGGTTGAGGTCAGCGGCACACGCAAAGAAGTCCTAGAAACAATCGAGGACTTGCCAACGCTAATAGTTAATGTCCAAAAAGCTTTTGAGGGATTAAAACCCAAAACAGTGGCTAAACTCACAGTGAAGGCAGAAGCAAAAGAGGAACCAACGATACAGAAGTTTCCAAAAATTGCGCGGATCGAAAAGTGCGACGAAGCAATTTTAAAAATTCTTGAGTCTGACTGGGGGAAGTGGCGTCCACGTACTGTAAATGAGCTGCGCGATGCCTTAGAAGCTAACGGGTTAAGCTTTTCTGGAAAGGTTTTAAGCGGAGCGCTTTTTGGACTTGTTAGGAAAGGAGTTGTTAGGCGCTGGAAAACGGATGCTGGTTACGTTTATATTCTCGCCGAGAAGGAGGCATTAGCCCGTAGTGGAGGAGGCGAAGGCTGATTGAAGAGAATTGAGGCGCGCATAAAAACGCAGTTCGGCGAAATAGTCATTGAAGGCGATAGTCCACAGGAAATTCTCGAAATGCTTGAGGCTATTCCAGAAAATTTTATGGATAAAATCTCAACGCTTGTTGTGAGCAAGATTGTTCCTTCAAAGTCGCAGTTGAAGGGCATTGTTGAGTTCACGACTGAGGGTCCGGTTATTGTTGCGCGTGAAAACCTAACTCATTATGAGGCTATTGGACTTGTGCTATATGCGTCTGATGATAGGCGGAACACGGCGGCGCAGATAACCAAACTTCTAGAGTCCAGCGGAATCAAGTGCATGGTTCCAGCAAGGCTTAATGAGATGACCAAGCGTGGTCAAGTGTATAAGCCAGACCCGAGCAAGCCAGAATTCAAGCTTACAGTTCAAGGTGAAAGATGGATTGAGGATGAGGTTTTGGCTAGGCTTCGGGGTAAGATGAGTTGAGCGGAGAAAATAAAACGTTAACAGTTCATGTGAAATATGGCGACTTGGAAAAGACGTTTGTTGGCAATTTAGAGGATGTTTGGCTTAGCATAAACAAGTTCTTCAGCGATTTTCTTCCCTCCTTCGAGATTTCCAAAAAACTTAGGTTGAGCGTTGATTTGCAGGCACTTGTTAAAGACTGCGAGGGAATCATTGCCTTCTCAAATGAAGGTGCGAATCTGCTTGTTTCGAAGGATAGGCTTACGGATAATGAAACTCTTTTGTTGTGGCTTTTAGCATACTATGTCGGTTTTCAGCTTGGCTTAGTTGGCAGCCATTCTGTTTCTAAGGAGGATTTGCAGGCAAGGCTTTGTAAAAGTTCAAAGATTGTCAGTACACGTTTGGGGGAGCTTGTTAAAAGTCAGATGGTTACGAAAACCGCTGGTGGTACATATCGAATAACGCCTTTTGGTATAATGCAAATGCAGAGAGAAATTTTGCCCAAGGTTAAAGCTAAAATTTGAATGTTAAATGGTGAAATGCTTATTCTGGATTCATAACTTTTAAATGATGCGACTTTCGTAATCGCCCAACTTGGCGAAAGGTTTGGACGATACAAAGCCTGAAGCCGAAGCTTGGGTGAGAAGAAAACCTAGACGCATAATTCATAATCAGACACTTATTCAGCTGTTTGCTATTCTCGCTATCGTTGTGCCCCTTCCTGCAACTGGAGCCCTCATGTATCTGGTCTTTTCTGTTGCCCCAGGTATCGCTATTCCTTCGATTCTTGCCTTATGGTTCTTCGCCGTTATCTTTGAGATTTCCATTTGGATTTTAAGAAGAAGAAATAAAGTGCGAAGACTTGACGAATTTTAGCCCTTTCATTAAACTGGGCATGTGCACAAATATTCTATTAATGCCCTGTGAATTAGCGGTTTACCATTTTTTAAAGGATAAGTATACGGCAAGTAAATTGAATGGCGTTCACCTAATTTTATGGTTAATCCCTTCTTCACCGGAATTTCTTCAAGCCTAAACCCTTCGCTTACGAGCTTAGCTACGTAAACTGCCCCATCAATTGCAAACTGGCCTCTTCCAATGTTACGCGCCACCGCCCCCTGAAGACGACTGGTCATCAACAGTTTTGTTCTCCCCTTTGGCGGACTGTCGCCCAAAATGCCACCAATAACCACAGCCTTTTTGCATGCCAAATCTTCTGACTTAAGCTTTGAATTCGCTTTCGGGTCTAAAATTACAATTTCATTTGGACTGTAGATTTCGGCAAAGCTTTGTTCTTTCACCGTTCCGAGGCTTGAGAGCTTGGCTTTGTCTCCTTCGTCTTTAACGTTCGTGAACATTAGACGGCTTTTGCCGACAATTTCTGAAGCGTAAATGTATTCTATGTTTAGCCATGTGCCAATTTCCGGCTCCAGATGTTCGATGACGAAGTTTAATGTATTTTTGGCACAATTCTTGACCAATACAGATAGCCCTCCTACAGATTTTTTCGCATAATTTAATTGATCAGTTATCCATGAAAAACTTAATGCCATACCATGATGCGGCGACACCTAACAAAAACATGACAAAAGCTATAATTAATATCCAATTGTTGGTTCTAAAAACCGCTAATAAAACTGCAAAGAATATGAGGAAAAGAGAAAGCATCATTACAGGCACTTTACGGAAGCGAATGTAAGACCTCAAACTCATACATGTACACCACGCTTTATCAAACTGTATTATCCAATTTCGCGATAACTTTTTTAAGCATTGTAAGTGAACTAATAGTTGCATTGGGAACAATGTCTTCTTCTTTTAAACTGTCAAGCTTTCTCGAAAGCGAAACAAGCGATGTAGGGTCAGACTCCGCCATTCTATCTCGCCCGACCTCACATAGAAAATGTATAGCCTTGAACCCCGCGTTTTTTGCACCCCAAACATCGCTACTCAAATTGTCGCCCAGATGAACCACTTCGCATGGCTTCACTTTCAACTTCTCAGAGACTAAATGAAATATTCTTGGGTCAGGCTTGCGGACGCCAACCTCCTCAGAAAAAATCATAACATCAAAATACTTTGCAACACCTTCTTTTTCAAGAAAGCGCCTTAATCCGAACCCAGGTGTCAACCCAGTATTACATATAACTCCAACGTGTTTGTTTTGGCTTTTTAGCCACTGCAAAATTTCATGTGCCTGGGTTCAAGTAAGGAGGAACTTCAAAAAGAGCTGAAACGTAAGCCGAACTTAATGAATCAAGCCAAGCCACATCTTTTACAGAGACAGAATTTTCAAACAAATTTTTCATAAGGAGCTGAATCTGTTCCGAATGAGCAACATCTCTGTTAGTGTCCCAAATTTTTAAGAGCGAAGAAATTGTTTTCTTTAAAGCAGAATCCACTTTTTCAACAGAAACTTCCGCTCCAAGTTTTCCCAAAGCATTTGCAAGATTTCTGCAACGAATAGATGACCTTCTTGCGCTGTAGCCGTCTCTTTCAAAGAGTAAAGTTTCCCATAGGTCAAAAGTCACAGCTTTTATACATGATTTATGGCGGTCTTTTCTGGGCATACTGATACCTTCTCGGTTTTCCTTCCCGTGTCAATATGCCATCCTTAACCAAATCTATAAGTGCGTGAGCTACTGCTGTGCGGTCGTAGTGGAATCCGCGTTTTGCCATCTCGTTGTGGACTTCGCTTAGGCTTTTGGGCGCGGCGAACCAGCCTTCTTCCCATAGTTTTTGTATTAGGCTTTTGCACGTTTCTGCACGTGGCGGCGCCGCTGCACGTTCCGTTATTTGCGGTGTTTCTTTTAGTTTTTGGGTTACCGTCGATAGTATGCGGTCCACCGCCGCCTGCAGTTGGTCTTCTTGGCATTCTATTTCGAATTCTATTTCGCCTATTCGCATTTTTACTCTTATTGGCGGTTTTGCGCTTGTTTCTGTCAATTTTTCACCTTGTTGAATATTGAATTGTGCATCTTGTTCATGCGCAACATTTAAATAAGCCTTCCGCGAACAATTGGCTATTGGTGAATCTTGGTGATTGAACAATACACTATAACAACAACACCAAAATATAATTTTCCACAAAAACCCACCGAAACGACGCTACCGCAAAGACTACTAGAACTAAGCATACACTCGCTTAAGCATATCCAAAGCAAGCAAATTCAACTAAACCCGCAGGCAACACCGCAAGACGGCAAAATAGACACGCAACTGCAAGTGCCAAACCTAAACCTAAAACCAACAATCATGCAGATAAAACCAAAAACTCAAGAAACGCTCGTTGCAGCAATAGACACTTCAAGCATAAAAATCGGCGAGACAAAAACAGGCATCCTAATCGCCATAAGAGGAGCAACAATCTGGAAACAAAACAAGCGCTATAGGTACATTCGCCTAGGACCATTCATATTCCACATAACAGAAGAAAACAAAACAGAAGTTTACGACGCGCTGCAAAGTGCATACCTCGGACAACAACGCATACAAAATCACCAGTACGCGCCAAACATGGTGCAGATGCCAACACGCTTGGCGGCGTTGCTCGAAAGATGGCTACAACTCGCCACAGCAAAAACAATGACAAACAGCCTAATCCTACTCGACGGTTCACTAACGGCTGGAACGCCAGACACCCCCGCAAGTGTCATGAGAGAAATACTAGAAAGCGCAAGAAAAACCGGAAACGCCGTGTTGGCATTTTCAAAGATGACCACGATGAGGCTTAACGGAAACCTAATCACGGATGTTCTGCCAAACGTCACTCCGCCATTCCTACTTGAACTTTCAGGGTTAAGGGCAAAACCGCCGCTGATCTCCTTGGGCGACATCTATGTGGCTAGACTTTCAAATGGAAACTGCGCCTTCAGACTGGACATCGACCGTGAACTGCCAAGCCAAGAAAAAGTGGAAGCCGTTGAAAGGCTTGTTGGAAACGACTTGCTAGTGCAAGGCTATCCGGAAACATTGCGTTTAGCGCACATACTCTGCACGTTTACGGCAAACGAGGTAATAGCCATGCAACACTTTATAACGCGGCGCTACGGGCTAAAGATAATCAACAGACCCGACATGCACAAGCTGCTTTTCGGACCATTCGGGAAAGGAGAGGCGGGCGCATGAAACTTTACAAAAAAGAAGGAAACATTGTCCAGATTTTGAGCTTTCCAAACGAAACAGCTGAGAAGGGCGACTACCTCCTAGTAGAGGATGCGGACGCGGGAAAAGCCTTAATCGCCCAAGTAATAGACGTGCAATTCGCGAGTATACCAGGCGTTTTAGAAGAACTGCTTAGAAGCCTTCCAGACGGAGGCGAAATAATGCAAGGCGAGAACTTTGACCCGCTTGAAATTGCGCCCCACATCACCTACATTCAAGACGCGAGTTTATTAGTATGTAAGATACGCGCCACGATAGAGAACGGCGAAAACCTAAGCCCAACAAGCGCTTGGCTTCCATCTCGCTCGCAGTCAACGATAAAGAAGCTTTCAGTGCCAACACTGCTTAAGCTGGCAAAAATAAACGGTGAACTCCCCATAGTTTTGGGCGGCACAAAGGACGCCTCACTTTTAACAATAGACGCTTCATCTCTTGACGGAAGATTAAACATTATCACTGGAAAGAAGGAAACTGGGAAATCGCACCTTTCAAAACTTCTAATCTCTAGTCTTGTGGGCTATAAGGCGACAGTAGTCGTTTTCGATTTGAACGGCGAATACCTAAGCCTAGGAATGACCACCGACGGAAAGAAAAACGCGCTTTACGATAAAATCCACGTTTTGACTCCAGCCCAAAACTTCAAAGTAGCCCTAAAACAGCTAAACCTACACGTTTTACTGGAAATTCTAATACACGCGCTGCATTTGCCAGGCACGTCAGCCCGCGAGTTTAGGCGAATTTGGCAGTCGCTCAAAGAGCGGAACATGCTGACACTTCATGATTTGGGCGAAGCTATACGCAATTGGCACTGCAATCAACACGTTCGCGATGCACTCTTTTCGCGGTATTATGCACTTGTAAACTCTGGCTTCTTCACGGACAACGTGGCAGAAGCAACACTTCTAGAAGAATGTCTATTTAAGGCTAAGGAGCAGGGCGGCGCCATAATAATAAACCTGCGGAACACTTCGCCTATTGATAGACAAATAGTTGTCGAGTACCTCCTAGGAAAACTCGTCGAACTGTTAACAAGCTGGAAGCTTAAGGCTGTCTTCCTGTTCGCTGAAGAGGCGCACTTGTACTTGCGCGAAACCTACTGGGACGACATCGTAACGCGAATGCGCCATTTCGGCATATTCACCACTTTCATCACGAACCAGCCTGACACCATACGCGAAAACATTTACCGCCAGGCGGACAACATATTTCTATTCAACTTCACAAATGAACATGACCTAGAAGTGGTTTCACGTGCAGCCCGCGTAGACGCGGAAACAGTGAAATCCATAGCCCGCGACTTGCCACCACATCATTGTCTAGTGCTTGGGAAGGTTGTCAGAGATTTCCCAATGGTCGTGAAGGTTAGAGCGCTAGACGTAAAAACAATGGGCGAAACGCGCCTATTTTTTAACAGTTGCCTCTAATAGCTAAGCAAAAACTTTTTATTTTTGCAGTTTTTCAAGTTAGTTCTAGAAATGATGAGCCTAAGAGTTTTACTTTTATCAAGTTCTGTGATTGTAACCTTAATAGTTTGCTTCTTTTTAGGAACAGCTATCTTAATTTATCCATCAACATTTATCCTATGTTTCTTAGGCATGTTTCTTGCATTGTTGATCGGAGCTGAAATTCAAACAGCCGCCAATCCTGGAATAGAAGAGATGGATGAGCCAGACTTTTGGTTCAGTGAAGTTTATGATGTTTGGCTTTATGTAACAGACAGGGAAGGGTGGGCATATCTTGCTTCGTTTTTGGCAGGTATTTTTAGTCTTGTAATTGGATCGTTGTCCGGATGGATTTTGTGCAATCACTGGAATGTATCTGGTATATCGTTCATAAGCTGGCTTGTTGGTGTTTTTCTTCTTCTTTCGTTGGCAATTTTTACTGCAACCAGTGGATATTGGCAAAAGTCTCAATAAGTTCAGGATCTCGAGGAAATTTCAAACAACTTTTGATAGTTTCGATGAAGGAATGCTCTAAAAGTTTTTGTTAAATCGTATTTTTCTACTTCGCTAAGCTGAACCCAACACAGTTCTTCTGCGTCGCTTTGGGCTTTTAGTTCTCCGCCTTTAAGTTTGACGAAAAAATCTATTATGACAAAGTGGTATTTTACCTCACCATTCGCGTCGCGAACAACGTTGTCAACAATGTCTATGAGTTCTGGCTCGCAGACTTCTAAACCTGTTTCTTCGGCTACTTCCCTCACAACAGTTTGGCTGACGCTTTCGCCGAGTTCAACCAAACCGCCTGGGATGCTCCATTTGCCGCGTCCAGGCTCGCTTTTTCGCTTTTCAAGCAGAATTTTTCTGTTTTGGATTATTACTGCGCCGACGCCTACAACTGGCTGTTTTGGGTAAAGCCTCTTAACCAAACTAAGCACCAACTGACCTGCTCATTTCACCCAAAATTTGTGATTAACTCACTTATATGGTTGGCTCAAAACGTTGCCAAAAAGTTTCGCGCTCTTCCGCAATAAGCACCAGATCTTTATCCTTTTTGACGACTACAGCGAGCGCCGCAACGGTTGCGAACAGTGATGGTAGCGCCGTGAATTGCGTGACATTCGTGAGGTTTACTGTTTGTGAATTGATTCTAAAAGTGTAGCTTATGAAACCGTCAGCCTCTACACTATATCCATAGCCGTACTGATAAATGTGCACAACTTGTGTTGTCAGCTTCCCCTCGCAATAGCTTAAAAAACCTTCATCATCATAGAGTCCTCTGAAATCGCGTATTGTTAGATTTACGTCAACGCTCTCTCCGTAAACGTTCATTCGCAATATTATGCTCCAATCACTGATGCTTTCTTCTTCATTAACTTTAGAGACATCAAAAAGCAATTTGACAAAGTATAATCTGCTTACAAGTATTCTTGTTGTGTCTAGTGATATGCTGTTGAGTTGAGATGCGATGTCTGGCAATTGAACGCCAAGATAATCCATGTATGGTGTTCCATCGCAAGTGTATTGGATTGTTGCCGCTTTTATGTTGCCCTGATTAGTCATTCCGGTTGAAGCGTAAGCTGTTCCAACAAGTAATAGTGCCAAGAGAGCCGTGATTATTAACTTTGAAATGCGGCTTAATCCCCTATGTTTTGGCGGCATAAAAGTCAAATGCGTATATGGCGTGACTTGCTGCGCAATTCTAATTTGGCTCATCCGCTCTTTGTTGGCGACTACCGCGAGCATGGCGATGCCCACAATGAATCCACCAGCATGAGCGAACACGGCTGTGCTTCCCTCCAGTCTAGCATAACCATAAATCAGTTGGATTGCAAACCAGAAGATTAGGTAGTAAGCTGCCTTCATTCTAAAGAACACTGGGAACATGAAGAAAAACCAGCCCATGACAAGCGATGTGCCGGGAAAAAGCATTAGGTACGCGCCTAATATTCCGCTTATGGCTCCTGAAGCGCCTATGGCTGAAATCACATAGGCTGTGAATCCCCCTAGAAAGCTGAAGGCTGTGTGGAATACGGCTGCCGCAACTCCGGAAACAAAATATAGCGTCAAATATCTTAACTTGCCAAGCGCGTTTTCTACTGCTCTTCCGAATACGTATAGAAAGAGCATGTTGAAGAGTATGTGGAAAAAATCTGCGTGAAGAAACATTGACGAAAAAATTCTGTACAGCTGGGATTGGTTAACGATTAAGGACGGGACGAAGCCGCCAGCGCTTACCCAGTATTCGCTTGTTTCAAGAAAGTAGTTCATGTAGGATGTTATGGCGTACACTGCAATGTTAAGCGCTATTATAACCAAAGTGGCTATTGGTCTCTTTTTTAGGCGGGTTGCGTCTCCCATTGGAAAGCCGATGCTTCTCTTCAGATTATTCATCAAATTTGCGTTGCCTCTCTGCTAAAATTCTGCTGCAACGCTATATAATTTGTTATTCATATCTTAATGCGTCAACTGGCTTGAGTTTTGAGGCGCGCCAAGCAGGGTACAAACCAAAAACGACGCTTACGATTACTCCGAAGGCGAGTGCACCAATCAGGACTGTTGGCGTTAAGACCGGCATGATTGAAATTTGCGCTGTTGCAATTTGGTTTGCTCCTTGAAGCCTTCCACCGAAGATTCCTAATCTCGCGACGATGTTTGCTAGTCCCCAACCGGAGAATATGCCTATGACAGCACCTAACAAGCCTATTATTATTGCTTCGCTTAAGAAAATCGTTAGCACCGTACGATTTTTCATGCCTAAAGCCTTTAGTATGCCTATTTCGCGGGTTCTCTCCATCAAAGAGACAATCATAATGTTCATTATGCCAACTCCAGCAACCAGAAGCGAAATGCCAGCAATGCCAGCCAAAAAGAACTCAACGCTTGAGAACACTGTTGAAATTATGTCAAGCACGGCTGTTGCGGAAGTAACTGAAACTTGGTTGCTAAAAGCCTCTTTTATCGCGTTGGAAACGCTTTCAATTGTAGCCTTATCAGTATTATCTAATAGTACGACAATCGCGTTGCATTCGTTTGTTTCGAAGAACTCTTGAGCCTGCGCAATTGGAATGTATACACCAAAGTCCGATGGTCCGCCGACGCTGAAACCTCCTATCTCCTTTAATACAGCAATTACGTGTCCAGTGTAGGTTTTGTTTTGGAAAGATCCGTCGCTTCTTTTTGTCCATGTGATGTTGAGGGCGTCGCCAACATCAGCGAGAACTGCGCCGTTTTGCCATGGGTCGTGTATTCTTGCGCCAATGACTATGGAGTCGTTTTGCGGGTTTGTGGGGATAGTGCCGTTTGCTGGGACAAAAGTGCTTTCGTAGATGCTCTCGTATTTTTCGAAGTCTACGCCTACCACGGTCAGCGTTACGATTCTGTCGCTTACATTTATGAAGCATGTTTTCTGCATTATTGCCACGGCTGTGCTCACGTTTTCTATTGAGTCAATCTTGTCCACATCAGAAACTAGTAAGGGCGTTTGCGCTCCGCCGCCCAATCCGCCACTAGGCGAAACTATTAGCGTGTTTGTTGCGAAGCCCTTTTGCAGTTGCGCTGTTATAGTGTTTTGGAAGCCTTGGCTGAATGATAAGAGCGCCACTATGGCCGCTATGCCAATTATTACTCCAAGTGTTGTTAGCGCGGCGCGGAGTTTACGAAGTTTTATGGCGCCGAAAGCGTAAGATAAGACATCAGCAACGTTCATCTTTAGTTCACCACGTCCCCAACGATTAAGCCGTCAAGCATCTTCACGGTTCGCTTGGCTTCATTTGCCAAACGCTGGTCATGAGTAACCATAATAACTGTTACGCCTTTGCTTGCGTTTACCTCCTTAATAAGCTGGATTATTTCCGTGGCGTTTTTGGAGTCTATGTTGCCAGTCGGCTCATCCATCAAAAGAAAGCTTGGGTTGTTGGCTAAAGCCCTTGCAATTGCCACGCGCTGCTGCTCGCCTCCGCTGAGCTCTGTGGGCTTGTGGTCCATTCGCTCTTTTAGTCCAACTGTTTCGAGGAGTTCTTCTGCGCGCTTTCTTCGTTCTTCTTTGCTTAAACCAGCAATCGCCATTGGCAACTCGACATTCTGCCGTGCCGTCAACCGCGGAATCAAGTTGAAAAATTGGAAGACGAAGCCTATCCTACGCCTCAAATCAGCAAGTTGATTTTCATTAAGCTTTGAAATGTCAACGCCGTCAATTAGCACTGTGCCGTCAGTCGGCTTGTCCAATGCGCCAAGAAGGTTCAAGAGCGTAGACTTTCCACTTCCAGAAGGTCCCAAGACAGCGAGGAGTTCGCCTTTCTCTACTTTTAGGTTTACGCCGCGGAGGGCTTCAACTGGAACCTTGCCAAGCAAATAGGTCTTTTTTAGGTTTATTGTTTGAACAATTGCCGCCATTTGGGTTCCCTAATTCATATTTATTTTGTTAGGTATCGCCACGAAAGCACTATGCCTATTGTGGCTAGAACTACAGCGAATATTGTTAGGTAAGTGAAGTCTGTAATTAAGGCTGAAGTGTCCAATGATAGTATGGTAAGCTGCCTAACGGCGTCTGTAAGATATGATAGCGGGTTCACACGTGCTATGGCTTGTATCCAGTCTGGCATCAAAGATATTGGAAAGAAGGTGTTGCTTGCAAACATCAGCGGTATTGTGATTAGGCTTACGATTTGCATAGGTCTCTCCATTCTAGTAGACCTTAAAGAAAATGCGAGAAACACCGATGAAAGTCCAACGCCGAGCAGGAATATTGCAGCATAAATTCCGAGTACGTTGAGCAAAGTGAAGGTTGAGCTTAACTGTAACCCAAATAGGTATGCTAGCGCTAGGATTACTGTTGCTTGAAACATCGCCCTCAAGGTTGCGTTAAGAACCTTCGCGAATATTATTGCTCCACGCGATACTGGAGTGCTTAACACTTTATCCAAGAATCCTAAACGTCTATCCCAAACTATTGACATGCCACTGAACATAGTCGTTGTCATGACAATCATGGAAATCATGCCGACAGCCATATAGCTAAAATAATCAGAAACGCCAAACGTGTTCTGCATAACGCTGTTGCCAATGCCGGAAAACATTTGCTGAAGTGCCTGCGAAATCCATGCACCGCTAACATATACGCTCCCATTGGTCTGGGGAATAACATAATTCCCAGGTATCTGTATTACTTCAGGTATTGGTAGGTTGCCCAAGTTGTTTGCCGAGAACATCGCGTTTATGTTCATTGATTTGCCTAAAAGACCCATCCATATTACTGGTTGAAGCACAAACATTAAGAGCATAACCGGGTCTTTAAGCCACTTTTTAAGTTCCCTGACTGTTAAAGCCCACAAACCTCGAGTTAGGCTTGGATGGAACTCGTTTGTCCTGCTCATCCTCCTCTAGCCCTCCTCAGGGTTATTCTCTGCGCTATAAATGCTTCTTTTGATTCTTCCGTGTCTCGCAATGCTCTACCAGTATATTCCAAATAAACCTCGTTTAAAGTAGGCTCAGTTAGCGAAAGTCTTGTTACAGTGTAACCCTTTTTTCGCAGAGCCTCGATTATTAAAGGAGCTGTTACTTCTCCAGATTCAGCTTTAATCCTATATGCACCGTTTTCATTTTTAACTTCTCTAACGTGCTCAACGCCGCTGATAAGTCCACTTACATCCGCATTTTCCTTTATGCTTATGGTTATTATGTCGCCGCCCAAACTGTGCTTCAACTCTTCAGGCGTGCCGGTTACAACAATTTTGCCATGGTCAATTATGGCTATGCGGTCGCATAGAGCGTCTGCCTCCTCCAAATAATGCGTTGTCATGAAAAGCGTCATGCCATACTCCTTCTTCAAACGCCTAATATAATCCCATGTAGCAGTCCTAGTTTGAACATCTAAACCCAAAGTTGGCTCATCTAGGAAGAACACTTTAGGTCGGTTAATCAACCCGCACGCAAGTTCAAGTCTTCGACGCATTCCACCAGAGTAAGTTTCAACCCTCTTGTCTTTGAAGGCTGTAAGTTCAACAAGCTCCAGAAGTTCAAGGGCGCGTTTCTTTGAAACTTCGCGTGGAATGCCATACAAATCCGCGCATAAAATTATGTTTTCGTATCCGGTTAAATCCTCGTCTGCAGTGTACTCTTGAGGCACAACACCTATGACGCTTCGCACTTCGCGTGCTTGCTTGACGATGTCATAGCCCAAGACGGATGCTTTGCCTTCTGTTGGCTTCAAAACCGTTATGAGCATGTTTATTGTTGTTGTTTTGCCTGCGCCGTTTGGTCCAAGAAAACCGAAAATTTCGCCGTTCTTGACGCTGAAGTTAACGCGGTCAACAGCCACGAGGCTCTTGTTAAAAACTTTTGTCAAACCTTCAGCCTTAATCACTTCTTCCGTCAAGCCTTTTCACCCCGCAATTTTTTTTCTATTTCCTCAAGCCTCTGGGAAGTTTCATTTAAAACTTTCAAAGTGTCTTTTATGGCTTGCTCTGAAAATTTCTCTTCAAGGCTCATGCCGAGGCTAAAGAAAACCTTGAACAAACGCCTGAAGGCTTCCCGAATTTCGTCAGCCTCTTCTGGTGGCATGCGAAGCAAAAACGAGCCGAAAAATGGCGGCACAACAAGTTTTCTACCAGTGCGGAAATGCGCGCGCACCTTACGCTGTTCCTCAAGAAGCTGCTTTCCCTTACCAGTAAGCGTGTACCGCTTTGTCCCACTTTCTTCAGCAGGCACCTCTTTAATGTAGCCATTATCCTGAAGCCAAGCCAAAAGCGGATAAACAGAACCAGGACTAGGCTTCCAGCAACCGTTAGTGCGCTTCTCGATTTCGCTCATTATCTCCGAGCCAGACAAGGGCTTTTCGTTCAAAAGCTCAAGCACTTGATAGCGCAAGAACCCTTTCGGTACGGCTGCCATGTGCCTAAGCCAATGCCTAAACGGTGGAGGAGGCGGTGGAAATTCTTCAAACATAATATCACCGTCGATATCAAATTTGATATCGACAATGATAAAGAATTATTTAAGCTTATCGCCGAGCAGACCTTCTTAACACACTTAGTAAATAGTTGTTCCGACGTTTTCGCCCTTCACAGCAGCAAAAACATTTTCTGGCTTGAACCCGTTCACAACCACAACTTTGACTCGTTTACGCTTTAAGATCTTAATCGCTTTTGGGTCAAGAATTTGGTGTATTCCAGCCTTATGCTTGTTCTCGGCAAAAATGCGGTGTAAATCCTCATAACGCAAACTTTCAAGCTTAACAGCATCAGCATATTTTCTAGGGTCTTTGTCATAAATTCCCTCTTGATCAGTTGCCTTAACAAGCAGGTCAGCATTCACTTTTTCGGCGATCATCGCGGCAACAGTATCCGTGGTCATGCCAGGTTTCAAACCGCCCATAACCACAATTTTTCCACTCGAAAGGCATTTAACAGCATCTTTAATAGTTAAGGGAACAGTTTTGCAGGAGATTCCGCCGAGTTTCGTGAGAAAAAGTTGAGCAAAAATTCTTGATATGGAAATTGCCACATCATCTTGGTCTTTTTCCTCAAGTCCCAAATCCCTTGCGGTTTTAATGAATTCTCTTGCTGGGGCTCCGCCGCCAACAACAACCGCCACATCATGATTTTCGCTTTTTATTTCCTTCAAAACTTCCACATACCTGCTTATCAAGGCTGGATTAATTGGCGAGGCTATTACGGAACCGCCTATTCTCAGCACGATTCGCATCGGCTTTGCTCCTTCAAGGGCATATATCAGAAGGGTTTCGGTTTAAAGCTTTATAGGAACCTATTCAGTCCCTGCTGAACCTTCTTTGGAGCGTGCACATTTATTTTTTCTCCGAATTCTATCCGCATGCCATCCACAGCAGCGATTGTCGACACTCCAGTTTTCTCTTCGATTTCCTTAGCCTCACTTGCTGGTCCTTTGAATATCATCTGCATTCCAAAATGCGTTAAAACAGCCATTTCTGGGCGTGTCTCTTCAAGTATTTTTATTGCGTCGTTTGTTGTCATGTGTCCCTTCCAAGGTTTTCCGGCTGGTCGCATAATGCACAACATAAGCAGCCTCACGCCCGCATAGTATTTTCCTATGCCCTCAAAGTATTCTGTGTCGCTTGTGTAGGCGAAGTCTCCAAACTCTTTTGTTTCAAACCTAAATCCAACAGCATCCGGGTCCGTGTGCCTCGCCTCTGTTACTGAAACGTTGAGGTCGTATGTTTGGAACTTCATGTTTGGCGTGGCTTCGATTTTCTGTTCTGGCATTTGCTGGTGATACTTCGAGATCGATGGTTCGCAGACGCTGCTTCCACTTAAAACGCTTTTTGAAGCAGCTATTATTCCGCGTTTTTTAGTCATTCCATGGGTCATTGCTTCAATCAAAACTTCGGCGTCAGTGTAATGGTCTGGATGACAATGTGAAACAAAAATTGCGTTAATCTTTTGCGGGTCTAACCCCTCATTAATCGAATGCACAAGTGCGCCAGGTCCAGGGTCCAAATGCAGATTTAAGCCTTCGCCAATTATGCGGATTCCAGCGGTTCGCCTTTTTTGCGTGATTGTTGCGAATCTTCCCCCGCCAGTTCCAAGCAGGACGATTTCGACTTTGCTCATAATACATCTTATTTTCGCGAGATGATTTTTGCTTTACGTCTACTCTGTATTTTAAATAACCAAAACTTTTATTGATTAGAAATTAACCTTTTTTAGAGGCTTGTCTATGCTTGACTTTGTACTCGCCGCTGCTGCGCTGATTTCGGGGCTTGCACTTTTGATTTTTGCAAGCGACAAGGCGGTTGAGCACTCCATAAATGTAGCCTCGATATTGAGGGTTTCGCCATTGATGATTGGGCTTCTAATAGTGTCTTTGGGCACAGATCTCCCAGAAATTGCAAACTCGATATTCTCATCGTTTAGGGCGCATGGTGACATAAATGTCGGAGACTCATTTGGGTCTGTTCTCGCCCAAATCTCGTTGATGCTTGGACTTTACGCAATCCTTGCAAGAGAGTCCTTCAAGGTCAGGAGAGACGAAATAATCGTCATAGGTGCGTGCGAAATTCTGGCGCTTATAGCCTCAATTGCAATGGTCGAGAAAGGTTATATTTCATGGATGAACGCCGTCTTCTTGGTGGCAAGCTGGCCGCTTCTAATGCTGATCGTTAGAAGAACTATCAGACAGGAGCCGCCGCCAACAGTCAACAAGACTAGAGGATTATTTTACCACCTAATGATAGTTGCTTTGGGTTATACTGGCGTCGCCGTAGGCTCTTATGTGGTTGTTGAATCTGTTATAGCGCTTTCTTCAGAGCTAAACATTCATGAGTACATTATTAGCTTCTTCATAGTAGCAATTGGAACATCACTTCCAGAGTTGGCAGTTGACTTAACAGCAGTGCGCAAGAAGCAGTATGAAATTGCGATAGGAGACGCCATAGGAAGCTGCATAGTTGACGCTGGCTTCTCCATAGGAATTGGTCCATTATTCTTTGCGCCAGTAAACGTGTCTGGGAGAATTGCGGAAACCACTGGGCTTTATGCGCTTTTTGTCTCCGCTATTGTTTTGGCGACGCTTGCGCTTAGGGAAAAGGTTGACAAAAAAGCTGGGGTATTATTTGTTGCCTTGTATTTGTTCTCATATGTAACGTTATATTTGCGTTGAAAGTCCACTAAGCTTATTTGTTGCCAATGTGCCTATCAGAAGAATGCATAAAAGGAGGAAAACGGTTGTTCGAGGACTTGCTAATCAACGTGTTAATTCTTGTTGTTTCATTGGTGGTTTTGAATGAGTCAAGCGATTTGACGATTAAAAATTCTGTTAGAGTTGCTGACATAACTGGCATGGGCAAAACAACAGTTGGCTTCATACTTGTCGCCTTTTCAACTTCACTTCCAGAACTTTTCGTCGCTATTTTCGCCGCGATTGGACAAGAATCTATAGGCGTGGCGATAGGCAACGTTTTAGGCTCAAACGTAGTTAACATATGCCTAATCCTCGGCGTCTGCTTCTTGCTGGCAGTGATAAAATGTCCAAACTACACAAGTTTCTACTCGAACATGGCGAAAGAGGAGATTGGAAGCCTATACTTCGGCATCTTCGTGGCTTCAGTTGTTCCGCTGATTTTGCTTTACCTCGGATACGCAAGCAGGTTTATAGGTGCAGTCCTCCTTGCAATCTTCATTTTCTACGTTTACCAGCTCTCAAAAATAAGGAAAGTGAAAGAGGAAGGCGCGTTAGGAGAAGAAAGGCGAAAGCTGCACTTATACGTGTTTTTGGCTCTTGTAGGTGTTGCTGGCGTAATAATAAGCTCAAACTTCATAGTTTCATCAGCAAAATTCATCGCAGATAGCGTTGGCATACCACCAGTAGTTATAGGCTCAACAATAGTGGCTTTTGGCACAAGCCTGCCAGAGCTTGCAACATCAATAGACGCGACGAAAAAGGGACATTTGGACTTGGCTTTAGGAAACATCGTAGGCAGCTGCTTCATAAACATAACATGCATTTTAGGCGTAAGCCTAGTAACATCAAACTTCGTAGTAAATATGGCGGCTTTCTCAAAACTGGCGATGTTCTCCCTCATAGTCAACCTCTTCCTATGGTATTTCCTGTCAAGCGAAAAAGTAAGCTGGCGAGAAAGCGCCGTTCTACTATTCATGTACTTCGTGTTCCTAGTAGTGAGCTTCGGAGGCTACAAAACTTAAAGCGCAAAATAAAAACCTTTAAAACCAATTTTTAACATTTTCCAAATGTGTTCGACTGCATTTTAGTCCACTATGGCGAACTTGCGCTAAAAGGGTTGAATAGACCATACTTTGAGAGAAACCTAATCGAAAACATGGGTAAGGCGCTTGCCGGACAAGAGTATGGCAAGATAAGGAAGCTTCAAGGAAGAATCCTAATAGAACTAAATGAAAAGTCGAACATTAACGAAATCGAAGAAGTCCTAAAAAGAGTATTCGGCATAGCGCGGTTCGCATTTTGCCACATAACAGAAGCTGAAAAAGAAAGCATAAAAAAATGCATAAAAGAAAAAGTCGCGTTTGCGGATGGCGAAAAGGTAAAGGTTTCAACAACAAGAGCAGATAAAACATTGCCCTTCACGTCAATGGACCTGAACCGCGAACTCGGCGAATATCTTGTTGAGAACTTTAATGTAAAAGTTTCCATGAAGGAGCCGCAAAAAGAAATCTTCGTTGAACTAGTTAATGGAAAAGCCTACATCTCCACTAGGCAAATCAAAGGGTTATATGGCCTGCCAGTCGGCGTTTCTGGAAAAGTCTTGCACCTTTTATCTGGGGGTATAGACTCGCCGGTTGCCGCTTGGCTCCTAATGAAACGCGGATGCGATGTTGACTTTCTGCATTTTCACGCCTTCGAGAAGTTTGACGAAAAACGAAACGCGAAAATTCTTGATTTGGCAAAAGTCCTAAAAAAATACTGTTTCAAGGCGAAAGTGTTTTTCGTGCCGTTCTACCCTTTCGAAGCCGAAGCCGTTGAAGTGCCAATGCGATACCGCCTAATACTATTCAGAAGGTTCATGGTTAGGGTTGCAGAAAAAATTGCCAAGGCACATGGCATAAGCGCTTTAGGAAGCGGCGAAAACCTGGCGCAAGTTTCATCACAAACATTAGAGAACATAGCCGTAATAAACAGTGCCACTTCTATGCCTATCCTCAGACCACTGCTGACTTATGAGAAAAATGAAACGGTTAACTTAGCCAAGCAGATTGGAACATTTGAGGTTTCAGTAAAACCCTACAAGGATTGTTGCTCGCTTTTCATTGCCAAACATCCAGTGACAAAGGCTAAACAAGAGGTTGTGGAGACAATTGAATCCAAACTACATCTAGAAGAAGCCATCAAAGAAAGCATCGAGAAAACGGAAACCGTTGAAGTTTAACGGCCCGAACCTCATCATTTAATTAGGCAGAAAGCCTAACAATGTTTAGTTATGTCTTCAGCCGAAATTGCGGTCCAAGTGTTTCGCACTCTTGAAAACAAAGATTTCAGAGTATTACAAGTTATAGAGGCGGCAATGGTAAAACACGAGTACGTGCCAAAAGAGCTAATCTCAAAATATGCAAAGTTCACGCTTGAAGAGACAAGCTTTAGACTGAGTCGCCTGCACAAAATGCGCCTGATACGTCAGATGCGCGGACCATACGTGGGCTATACGCTGAATTACGCGGGATACGACTGTTTGGCAATAAACGCCCTCGTAAAGGCTGGAGTTTTAGAATCTTTCGGAAAATCGCTCGGCGTTGGAAAAGAGGCAGACGTTTATGATGCGCTGAATCCAAAGGGCGAACGCATCGCCGTAAAATTTCATAGGCTTGGAAGAATCAGTTTTAGGCAGACACGAAGAAAAAGGGACTACGTTGCAAAGGCTGAACATGCCAGCTGGCTCCTCCAGTCGCGACTTGCAGCGGAAAAGGAGTTTCAAGCGTTAAAGCTTGTTTTTCCAAAAAAGGTTGCCGTTCCAGAGCCCATAAGCCAAAACCGCCATACTCTTGTCATGGGGATGATAGAAGGCGCAGAACTCGCGGAATGGCGTGAAATCCCAAATCCAAAAAAAGTTTTGAAAGAAATAATGTTTAACATTCGAAAAGCCTATTTAAAAGCGGGCGTAATCCACGCGGACCTAAGCGAATACAATGTCATCCTAAAACCAGACATGCATATTCTCATTATTGATTGGCCTCAGTACGTGACATCCAGTCATCCGAACGCCCAGCAACTTTTAACAAGAGATGTCAAAAACATTTTAGACTATTTTAGAAGAAAGTATGACCTAAACATCAAACTAAAGGATGCCGTAGATTATGTTTGCGGAGCTGGAAAGTTAACTGCTTTTCAGTGAATCCAAAACTATGTAGAGTATGTTGTTTCCACGTAGCAGGACATTCCCATAGTTCGTGATTAGTTGCTCGTCTCTGCATTCTGTTGCGCCTTCAAGGAGAATATTCATGTGCCCATCGCACTTAATCATTTTACCCTTATATTCGCATCCGTTTTTTAGGACGACGGAAATGTTTGCGTTTAACTGCTTAACAAGGACGTTTAACGGTTTCTTGCTAGGTTCCATGCGAACACCAGAGTTTAAGTCAATTACTGTATCCACAATCCATCAAATATAAAAGTTTTATGAAAAAGATTTCCAAAATAAATCTCTATAACAAAAATTTTCCAAAATAATCGGCAGAAATCGATACAAGCACTAAAATTTAAAACTTTAAATGCGTAATGCATAACGGGAGAAAACGCTTATGTATGAAGTCCAAATTGACGGAGAAAACCTAACAATAGAAGACGTCGTTAAAGTTGCAAGAGAAAACGCAAAAGTCGCAATACCAGAAAAGATTAAAAACCGTGTAAAAAGATGCCGCAGCTTCCTCGAAGAACTAGCTAAGAAAAACGAAGTCATTTATGGAGTGAACACAGCCTTCGGGGCGCTAAGCAACATAACAATCCCACCAGAAGAGGCAAAGGCGCTTCAACTAAACCTAATAAGAAGCCACTCAACAAGCGTTGGAGAACCGTTAAGCACAGACATTGTTCGCGCGGTGATGCTTCTACGTGCAAACACTTTGGCTAAGGGCTATTCTGGCATACGCCTAGAAACGTTAGAGACGCTTGTTGAAATGTTGAACAAGGGAGTGCACCCAATAATCCCATCCAAGGGCTCTGTAGGCGCAAGCGGAGACTTGGCACCGCTCTCCCACATGGTTCTGGTGCTTATAGGCGAGGGAAAAGCCGAATACAAAGGCGAAATCATGGATGGAAAAAAGGCAATGGAAAAGACTGGAATAAAACCAGTCCAACTCGAATTCAAAGAAGGCGTAGCCCTAAACAACGGCACCCAACTTATAACGGCAATCGCAGCTTTAACGCTCCACGACGCCGAAAACCTAATGAAAGTAGCAGAAGCCGCAGCCGCCCTTTCACTCGAAGCACTTTTAGGCGTTGCAGATGCCTACAACGAAAAAATCCACAAGGTAAGACCGCATCCGGGACAAGCCACAACGGCAAAAAACATCAGGGAAATGATAGCTGGAAGCAAACTCGTCCAAACTGGAAAAGAGGCGATGAAGAAGACGGGGCGCCCACACGACCCATACAGTTTAAGGTGTACGCCACAAGTTTTAGGCGCGGCAAGAGACGCAATAGCTTACGCAAGAAAAGTTGTGGAAACAGAAATAAACTCAGCCACGGACAACCCGCTTGTTTTTCCAGAAGAAGGCGTATGCCTCTCGGGCGGAAACTTTCACGGACAACCCTTATCAATAGCAATGGACCTCTTGGGAATGGCACTTGCAATTGTTGGAAATATCTCCGAAAGAAGAGTAGCCAGACTGCTAGATGAAAAACTAAGTAATGGATTGCCAGCATTCCTAATCCCGCCACAAGCAAAAGCAGGATTAAACAGCGGCCTAATGACAACACAGTACACAGCCGCAGCCCTAGCCTCAGAAAACAAGGTTCTCGCACATCCAGCATGCGTAGACTCAATACCAACATCAGCAAACTTCGAAGACTTCGTAAGCATGGGAACAGCAGCCGCCCAAAAAGCCGCAAAAATACTACAAAACACACAATACATAATAGCAATAGAGCTGCTCTGCGCAGCCCAAGCCATAGACTTACGCGGACCAGAAAAACTCGGAAAAGGAACAAAAGAAACCTACAAAAAAATAAGAAGCATAACACCAATGATAAAGGAAGACACTGTTATAGGTCACCACATAGAAAACATAAAAGAAGCAATAACCAAAGGACTGCTTCTAAACTAGTTTTAATGGTCGGGCGGGCAGGATTTGAACCTGCGACACTCCGGTTTCTGTTGTATGCCTGGTAGGCTGAAGTGGAACGCCCACCGTTGGTAGACGTCTACAGCGTCTCCGTCTGCTGAAGAGGCTCAGCAGGCTCGGAAGCTCTACCAGGCTGAGCTACCGCCCGAAATCAAATTTTTAAGCGTAAAAATTGGATTTATGCGTTTCGTAGGTTTTTCACTTGATTTTCTTTTGGGAGCGCACCCATAGAGCGCCATACAACATTATAAAGGCTAGGCTAATCCAGAAGAATAATATTAGCATCTGGACGGCGCCAGAAACTGTTTCCTCCAACATCTTGCCTTCCCCTCAAGATAAGTATTCACTCACAACTTATAAAGCGAAATTTCCAAAATCGAAATGAGCACGTGAGCAAACATATTTTCAAGAGCGGAATATGCCCGCCCAAGTAGCAATCAATTTATAAACATTGAACCTTTTACTGCTTAGCCAGAAGCGGAGAAAGGAGAAGGCTTCCATAATATTTTTTGATCAATAAGGGTCTAGGAAACAATCCTTTCTCCGAAATGTGTGGTTAAGATGATGGCATCAAAAATGTCAATTATTCCGTCATTATTTATGTCAGCATTGGGATCCCAACAATATTCGCCTTCCTTACTTCCGAAAGCTACAGCTAACCGTATGGCGTCGAATATATCAACTATTCCATCAGCGTTGATGTCGCCTGTTGGTGTGGGCTGCTTGCTTATTGTGTAGAAGTATAAGCCTGGTGATATTGCGTTTGAGTTCCAACTATCCTTCCATCCGCTGATCCATGTTCTTTCGTAGTGGCGTCCAACTGTTACGCCCAGCGGGAGCTGGATCCGGAGGAGACGGTATTATGGCGTTTCCAGGCGCAGTGCCAAGACCAGGCCAGTCATCAGCAATCGCAGGAAGGAACGAAGCAGCATCAGTCACATTGAAGATGCATAATGGCTCATAAATGTTCTGAATGAGTGTACCACTAGCTGTATCGTAAGCCCAGTGAGGATCAACAGTCTCAGGCATACCGATAGTGACGAAGATGGCTCTATCCGGGTTTGGAACATTAACGTTGCCAACAAGGGATGTTGGCAACAGCAAACTCGCCGTTAAAGCAAACACTGCAATAACTAAAATTCTTCGATTCATTTCTTCTTTTCTCCCTTTTTCGCATAAAATATATGGTCAGGAATTAGTATTCCAAGCTGCGCTGTAGCATGTCCAATGTTAAGCACAGATGTTAACATGTTCATCAAAAGCACCGTTACCATCACCTGTTTTCACATCCATTTTCAACTTCATTTTTCAGACAAAGCGCATATACAAACAAAAAATGCAGAGATGCACCTCCTCTTCAACAAATAGTTAACTCTATAGGCCCTTTTAAATTTTTTTGCAAAATTTTTCAGGAAGCTAGCGCCGTTTAACCTAGAAAAGGACGCTGAGCGAAGTAACAATCCCATTCATCTCCGGGTGGCGGGCCCGACGGGAATTGAACCCGTGACCCCCGGGTTTCTCTGCGCTTTTGTTGGCTTAAAAGCCCGGTGCTCTATCCTTACTGAGCTACGGGCCCTCTTTTGGCTTTTAGGTTAAAAGTTGTTTTTTAGTGTTTCTGTTTTGTTTTAAAAAATTGAGGGTTTAGGGGTTATATTGGACTTTTAGGAGTCCTGTTATGAAGTTTTTTATTTTGTCGTTTGCGCTTAGTATTGTTTCTATTGTTTTGTTTCCTTTGTCTGTTAGTTTGTAGACGCGTTTTCTTTCGTTCCATGTTCCCTCTATTAGTCCATTTCTTTCTAGCGAGTATAGAAGCGAGTATACTGTGCCTGAGCTGACTAGTAGGTGGAATTTGTTGTGGATGAATGAGATTACGTCGTAGCCGCTCATCGGTCCGTTTCTTAGTTCTGCGAGGATTATTATGTCCATGAAGTTTTTGATTATGCGTTCATGCATCTTTTTCAGTATTTTTCCTTCCAATCTTTCACCGCCAACGATTATCGTCAAAGCAGTCATGTTTAATCACATTTTAACATTTTAGGTTGGATATAAATATTTAAATTTTATTCTAATTCCGAATTAGAAGTTGAAATTGAATAGAACATGTTTAAACAACAACTCAACATCAAAGACGCTCATCCAACCGTTTGGACAGCGTCTTAAAAGCATTGCTGCGCGTTGAATTTTAACATTTAACTTGTATTATGGGCGCTTTTGCGCTTCTGTTTTTAAATGCATTTTTCCACTTTCAAGCGCATTGGATAACGCTTTAAATATTCAGCGATATACGGGCATATTAACAAATGTTATTTTCATTTTTAGGGCTAAAAATTGGCGGTGTAAAAATTTGATTTCTTGGAAGCACTCCTTTAAGAGGTTGAACGAAGAATACGCGATTTCAAAGAAAAAGAGGCAAGCGTTAGACAACTTGTTGGGCGCGGGCAAAATTTCGAGGCAAACATACGACCTGTTCAACGAGGAGATAAGCCAAGCCATGGCAGAAATAGAGAAGCAGCAGAAGGCTTTGCTGGAAAAGATGAACTTGAAGGTGAATGAGCTTGAGGGACAAGTTAAGACTTTGGAGATGCTGCTTGCGAACTTTGAAATTCAACATGTGACGGGAGAAGTTGACGATGAAACCTACCAGCGTGAAATTGGCGTCCTCTCCGTGGGGCTTGAAACTGCAAGAAACGAGTTGAACATAATAAAAGAGGCTATGAATCAAATTTCAAGCGGCATCGAAATTCCAGAAGCAAACGTAATTCAAAACGTAAGCGAACCCGCGCCCACGCCCGCACAGCAGCAAGAAGCAAAAGTTGAGGTGGATGTTGTAGAGGCGAAGACTGAAGAACCACAACAGCAGACAACAGCGAATGCTGATGAGCAACAAGTTCAACAATAAAAAGCACTTTTTCCCTTTTTCTATTTACACTTGCCGCGGATAAGGATTTTATACTAAAGCCTAGTTTCTTAACATGCACTACCGTATACAAGAGGATTGCCATTGTCAGAAAAAACCGAGAAAATCGCGATGACTTTTCACGAGAAGTTTAAGCAGTATGACCTCGGTGAGGGACATCCATTTAGAGGCGACAGATTCGAAAATGCGTTTAAGTTTTTTGAGAGTCAAGGTTTGTTTGGGCTTTCTGAAGTTGCACTGATTGAACCTAAACCCGCTTCTAGGGAGGATTTGCTTAGGGTTCATTCAGAAGACTATGTTAACCTAGTTTTCCACTTAGCCGAAAAGAATAGACCGTACGACATTGAGACGCCAGTTTCTCCCCAGATTCTAGAAGCAGCCTTACTTATTATTGGCGGCGCAATAGAATGTGGAAAGCTTGTTTTTAACGGCGCGGTGAAAAGGGCGGTTTCCATAGGTGGCGGTTACCATCATGCTGGTAAAAGTTATGGCGGAGGCTTCTGCATCTTCAACGACATCGCCATTTTGATTGAATATTTGAGGAGTAAACGCAACGTTAAGCGATTTTTGATTTTGGATTATGATGTGCATTTTGGAAATGGCACAAGCGACATCTACTACAAAGACCCAAACGTATTATTCATATCGCTTCATCAGGACCCGCGTACACTTTATCCTGGAACTGGGTTTATTTGGCAGATTGGCGAAGGTGCTGGAGAAGGCTACAATGTTAATGTTCCCCTTCCACCTGGCACTGGCGATGATACTTACCTTTACGCTTTGAAAGAGGTTTTTGTTCCCATGGCTGATGAGTTTAAGCCAGAAATCATAATTGCTAATGGTGGGAGCGATTCCCACTTTGCTGATTCCCTTGGAGATTTAAGCCTAACGGCTAAAGGCTTCTTTGAAGTTGCAAAACTTATTAGGGAAACTGCTGATGCCGTTTGCGGCGGAAAGCTTGTTCTTATGCCTGGGAGCGGTTATAACCCGAAGGTCTTGCCGCTTTGCTGGTATGCGCTGGTCGCTGGTGTTGCAGGCTTGAAGGATATAAGCGTTGAAGAGCCTTATGAACCGCCGGGGGAGTCGCCGCAGTGCCGCAGAACCGTCGAGAAGACAATTGATGAGTTGAAAAGGTTACTGCGGAAGTATTGGTCTTGTTTTGGATGTTTTTCGCTTAACGTTGTACCCTAGCTTTAAATAGAAATGAATGTGGAAGAGATGCCTATGCAAAACATTGAAAAAATGCGCGAACTGTTTCCAATAACGAAAAATAAAGTGTTTTTGAATCATGCTGCACAGTCCCCGCTTCCAAAACCTGTTGCGGGCGTCATGCACAAGTGCGTTGAAGACTTTTCGAATTTTGGAAACACGGCGATTGTATGGAACGACGGCGGAAAACCATTATTTGCAAGGCTTATTGGCGCAAAGCCAGAAGAAATAGCTCTTGTTGAGAACACTTCTGTTGGCTTGAACATTGCCGCAAACGTTCTAAAGTATCCAAGCGGCTCAAAAATCGTAACGACGGATTTGGAGTACCCCTCTGTGGTTTATCCTTGGCTGCGCAAGGGTTTAGGCGTTAAGGTTGAATATGTAAAGAATGTTGATGGGAAAGTTTTGCTTGAGGATGTGGAGAGGGCTGTTGACGATGGAACTGTGGCTGTTGCGGTTAGCCATGTTGAATATGCAAATGGCTTTCGGAATGACTTGCGGGCTTTAAGCGAAATAGCACACAAGCATGGCGCATACTTAATCGTTGACGCAATACAGTCTGTTGGCGCCTTAAAGGTGGACGTGAAAAGAGACGATGTGGATTTTCTTTCAACTGCATGTTACAAATGGCTTCTAAGCCCGCCTGGATGCGGTTACTTCTACGTTAAGAAGGAGCTTATCGAAGAGTTTGAGCCGCCGTTTGTCGGCTGGGCAAGCGTGAAACAAGAGATTTTTGAAACTGTTGATTTTTGGGACATATGGCGCTTGGATTTGTCGCCCACTGCCAGCCGCTTTGAGATTGGTTCTCCAAGTTTCATAAGCTTTCTCGGCGCCACAGAAGCCATGAAAATGCTTTTAGAATTTGACATAGAAAACGTTGAACGGCGAATAATTGCGCTTACCGACCACCTAATGGAAGCTTTAAAGAATTTAGGCTTGCAACTTCAGACGCCAGAGGAAAGGCAATACCGCTCTGGAATAGTTAACTTCAAAATTGACAAGCCAAAAGAAGCAGTGCAGCGTTTAAGCCAAAATGGCATAGTTGTTTCTGCAAGGGCTAATGGAATAAGAGTTTCGCCACACTTTTACAACACGGAAGAAGAAATCGACAAACTAATAGAAGAAATCCAAAAATGCAGATAGCCAAAGACTAATATTCACTTATGAAGGTTATTTCTGGAAAGTCTGCGACAGCCCTGCCCTTTCCTTTTTCGGACAGAATTTCTAAATGTGCAATTTTGCATGTGCCAATAATGTCCTCTTTACTCTCACTTAGGATGCTTGCATTTTTGCTGCTTCCAGCGTATATGCGCAGACGCTTTACAGTGGCGTTTAGCGGCTTTCGCCTTTCAGCCTTTTCGCGTCTAATCTCACCTATTACGGCTATCACCAAGTCGCCTTTCTTTTCAACCTCTTCGTTGATGCGACTCGTATCTACGGCTGGCCAAGGCGTTATTTGTAGGCTTTTCTTGCCTACTCTTTCGGCATACACCGCCTGATAGATTTCTTCTGTCATGTGTGGCGAGATTGGCGCTAGAAGTTGGATTACGCGGTACAAAACCTCGTAGAGCGTGTATTGCACAGCCCTCCGCTTTTCCTCTCCGTAAACTTCCAGCTTGTAAAGCCTATCCTTAACGGCCTCTATGTACTCGTCGCAGAAAACGTGCCAAGTAAAGTTGCGGATTTCCTCTAGGGCAATGTTGAACTGGTAGTTTTCAAAGGCTTCTGTAATCTTCTGCGTTGCCCTTTCAGCCTTGCTTAAAATCCACTTATCTAAAAGCTGCAAATCAAACTTTTCGCCGCCCTTGTAGTCCTTAAGCTGGGCGCTTACGAACCTCGCGGCGTTCCAAAGCTTCGTCAAAAAGCGTCTGCTATACTCCACATCTTGCCATCTGAATGGAATATCCGAGCCAGTAGCTCCGCCGCCAGCAGCCCACTGTCTAGTTGCGTCTGTTCCGTACTTGTCAAGCACGTCTGGCGCTGGAACATAATTCTTAAGAGATTTACTCATCTTTCTGCCATCTGAACCCAAAACCATACCGTTGATTAGGCAACTCTTGTATGGCTTCTCGTCAAAAAGCGCCAAGTGCCTAACCATCAAATAGTAAGCCCAAGTCCTAATGATGTCTATGCCAGAGGGATGCAAATCCGCTGGGAAAAGCCTACGCCAATCTTCGCGGTCAGGCCAGCCAGCGTGAACCGCGCAGGATATGGATGAGTCCATCCAAGTGTCGAAAACGTCTCTTTCTGGAATGAATTCTGTGCATCCGCATTTTGGACAAGCGTCTATTCTAGGCTTTTCGAGTTTTGGGTCGATTGGTACCCATTCCTCTTTTGCGAGGATGATTTCGCCGCATTCTTTGCAGTACCATATGGGTATTGGCGTTCCAAAAACGCGTTGGCGACTTATCACCCAATCCCAGTCTAGCGAACGCGCCCAGTCTATAAGACGAATTTTCATGTAGTCTGGATACCAAACCACTTCGTTGGCTGCCTTCTCAACATTGTCAGTCAGTATGCGCGTCTTCATAAACCACTGTTTACGCTCAAGAATTTCAACTGTCGCGCCGCATCTGTCGCAGACGCCTATTTCCTGCTTCAGCCTTTCTGTTTTCTCGAGAAGCCCAGCAGCCTTCAAGTCTTTAACAATTGCCTTTTTCGCCTCTTCTGTGGTTAAGCCCTTGTATTTTCCCCCGTTCTCGTTTATCAGCCCGCTTTCCGTCAAAAGCGTGATTACTGGAAGCTTGTGCTTAATCACTGTTTTTACGTCTTCCTTGTCGCCGTAAGTGCATATCATAACCACGCCCGTTCCGAAGGATGGGTCAACGTTCTCGTCTGGGATTATTTCGGCGCTGCGGTTCACTATGGGAACAATTATTCGCTTGCCAATGTAGCTCCTAAACCTATCGTCATCCGGGTTAACCGCAACGGCTACGCATGCTGGGATAAACTCTGGACGGGTTGTTGCAATGCGCAGAAATTCCTCGCTGTTTTCCAGCGGAAACCTAATGTAGTGAAGCGTGCCCTCGCGTTCCTCATAGTCCACTTCAGCGTCAGCAATAGCCGTTTCACATCTTGGACACCAATTAACTGGATGCGTGCCCTGATAAATGAAACCCTTCTTGTACAAAATTATGAAGCTGAGCTGGGTTTTACGCCAATAATCAGGGTCCATCGTGCGGTACTCTGTTGTCCAGTCAACGCTGCAGCCCAGCCTAATAACGCTTTCCTTCATCATGGCAATGTACTTTTCAACAAGCTCTTCACACCACTTGCGAAACTTGTCAGGTGGAACCTCGCGCTTTCTAACATTGCGTTCGCGTTCAACCTGAACCTCGATGCTTAAGCCGTGGCAGTCCCAGCCCTGCGGAAAATAAACGTTGTAGCCTCTCATGCGCTTGTATCTGGCGACTATGTCAAAGTAAGTCCAGTTTAGGACGTTTCCCATGTGAAATTCGCCGGAAGGATAAGGCGGAGGAGTATCAATACTAAAAACTGGACGCGTTTTGTCTTCCCAATCGAAACGGTAAACGCCAAGCTCCTCCCAAGCCTTCTGCCACCTACGCTCAACCTCGATAGGATCAAACTCCTTAGGCAAAGACTTCATACGCAACATCCCAGCAAACGCCAACTCTAGGAAAAATAAATATACGAGTAAATAACGATTATCCCACCCAAAGGTTTGGGGGAGCTGGGCGGTGACCCGGCTGAGAGGACGGCTAAACGCCGTCGACCCCTAGAACCTGATCCGGGTAATGCCGGCGGAGGGAAAACCGTGAAAGAGAGTAAAAGAAAATTTGGCTTTAAACTGCCTCCGGAATGGGGGGCGGATCCAGTACCAGCGGAAAAGAAGATTTTGGGATCTTTTGACTATTTCATTTTATGGTCTAGTTTAGCTGTTGGTTTGCTTGTGCTTCAGGCTGGCGGTTTGCTTGTTCCAGGCTTGTCTCTGAGCGAAGCAGTCATCGTGACCGTTTTGGGTTCCGTTATTGGTTCGTTGATGTTGGCTTTGGCAGGTGGTTTAGGAAGCAGATATGGAATACCAACCATGGTGAGTTTGAGGGCGGTTTTGGGGTTGAAAGGCTCTTTTGCCCCCACAATACTTAATGTTATTCAGCTTATTGGGTGGGCATCCTTCGAAATAATAATAATGGCGAATTCAGCCCTAAGCCTCACAGGCGCGTTTCTAGGTTCGTACACCCTATACTTTTGGATTATAGTTTTTGCAGTTTGGTGCTTCCTCTTATGCATTGGAGGACCATTAGTTGTCGTGAGGCACTGGCTAGAAAAATTCGCCATATGGTTCACCTATGGAACAGCAATCTACATAACCTACGTGGTTCTTTCAAAATTCCCCCAGATCTTGGCATCAACAGGAGAGGGCTCACTGCCCATACCGCTAGCCTTAGACCTTGTTATAGCAATGCCAATTTCATGGTGGCCACTAATATCGGACTATAACAGGTTTTCAAAAAGTGAAAAGGATGCTTTTCTGGGAACCCTCTCTGGATATACATTTGCAAACTCTTGGTTCTACTCTTTAGGCGCTTTGCTGGTTTTGGCTTACCCTGGAGAGAGCATAATCCATTCAATAGCCTCAATAACCTTTGGAGGTCTCGCTTTAACTTTGCTTTTGGTTGATGAAACCGACAATTGTTTTGCCGACATATATTCTGGAGCGGTTTCCATACAAAACATTTCGCCAAAAACCAAGCAACTAAAAATTGTCGCCGCAATAACCGTTATAAGCGTTTTATTGGCGGCTTTAATGCCCACCGAATGGCAAGCAGCCTATGAAGGCTTCTTACTGTATATAGGCGCGGTTTTCGTGCCTCTGTTAGGCGTTCTTGCAGTGGACTTTTACCTAGTCAGGAAAAAAGCCTACGACATAGAAGAATTTTATTCTAAGGCTAAAGGCTTAAGGGGCAAACCAATAATTTCTTGGATTGTGGGAGTATTTGTGTACTTCATATTCTACAATTATACATCATGGGGTTCAAGCATACCGTCCTTCATAATTTCAGCCGTCACGCTTTACATTTTAGAAAAAGGGAATTTGGAATGTTTGAAATAAATAAGGTTAAGGGCAAAATTCCAGTGGCAATAACAATTGCTGGAAGCGACTCTGGAGGAGGCGCGGGAATCCAAGCTGACCTCAAAACGTTTGCAGCTTTGGGCGTTCACGGCGCAACGGCAATAACGTCTGTCACCGCACAAAACACGTGTACTGTTAGAGCCATTGAAGATTTGAAACCAGAAATTATCCTTGAACAGATTAGGGTTGTCGCTGAAGATTTAGGCATAGACGCTGGAAAAACGGGTATGCTCCACACCGAAGAAATAATAGGCGCTGTAGCCTCTGAAGTTGCAAAATACGATTTTTCATTGGTTGTCGACCCGGTGATGATTGCGAAGTCTGGAGCGCCATTGTTGAAAGCCGAAGCTATTGACGCCTTTAAGAAGCATCTTCTGCCAAAAGCCACGGTTATAACGCCAAACAAGTTTGAGGCGGAAAAACTGGCAGACATGAAAATTCAAAATTTAAAGGACGCGGAAACGGCGGCTAAAAAAATTTCTGAACTTGGACCAAAAGCCGTCGTTGTTAAAGGTGGACACTTAGAAGAAGAGGACGTCATTGACATCTTATACTTCAACGGAAAAACAAAAAAGTTCAGCGCCCCAAGGCTGAATGTTAAATCTACCCATGGAACCGGATGCAGCTTCTCAGCAGCCATAGCGGCTGAACTAGCTAAGGGAAAGCCCATACCCGCTGCCGTTGAAAAAGCTAAGGAGATAGTCACTCTTGGAATAAAGTTTGGGTTAAATGTCGGTAAGGGCTATGGACCCGTTAATCCGATGGCTAGCCTCTACAGGGAATCTTCACGCTACGCTGTGCTGGTGAATGTTGACAAAGCCAAGGAATTGATTGAAAAGTCTCCCGAGGTTTCTTTGCTTGTCCCTGAAGTTGGCATGAACATAGCCATGGCAATTCCATACTCGGAAAACGTTAGCGACATAGCCGCAATTGAAGGCAGAATCGTAAAGACAATTGGCGGTGTTAGAGCTGTTGGCAACGTGAAATTTGGCTGCTCTTCACATCTTGCCAAATACATACTTGAAATGAAAGGGCATGACGAGACAAAGGCGGCTGCAGTTAACATAAAATTTTCAGAGAAAACCCTAAAAATCCTAGAAAAGCACGGAATGCTCATTTCCTCTTATGATAGAAGCAAAGAGCCTTTAGAAATTAAATTTGTTGAAGGGAAAACCATTCCCTGGGGTGTAAAGGAAGCCATTGAGAGGGTTGGAAAGGCTCCTGACGTTATATATCATAGGGGAGACGTGGGCAAAGAACCCATGATTGTGCTTTTTGGGAGAAGCGCCTACGATTTGGCTGAGCTTGTCGTGAAACTTGCGTGGGAGATGAAAAATGAAAAGTAGGACTGTGCACGTAAAGAAGCTCGCTTTGGTGATGGTTTTCTCCGCTCTTGGAGTAGCCGTATCACCGTACACGTGGTTTTACGTTTATGGAACAAAAGCTAACCCGACGCAGCACATGGTAAACGCGATTTTAGGAGTTCTCGCTGGACCATTTTGGGCAGTAACAGCCGCAGTCTTCATTGGAGCAATAAGGAACATGCTTGGCGTAGGCACGATATACGCTTTTCCAGGCGGAATTCCAGGCGGCTTGGTTGTTGGCTTAACCTATTGGATTCTAAAGCGATTAAAAATCAGTGAAAGTAAGCGTCTCGCCGCTGCTCTCACAGAACCCATTGGCACGATACTTATTGGTGCGCCGCTTGCGCTTTTTCTAATTGCGCCTTGGATAGGTGACCAAAAATCCCTAAGTCTAATATCAAATCAAGGTTTGCTTTCAGCCTTTCTAACATTCGGTTTAGGATGGGCTTTAAGCTGCATCCCAGGAAGTATCATGGGATTTTCAATATTGTTAGTTTTGAGAAAGATTGGGATAAGTAGGGATGTCCTTTTTGGAGAATAACAAACGCGAGGCAAAGTTGAACGGCAAAGACATTATCGGGAAAAGAGTGCTGATACTGGGTGAAGTTGGCTCTGGAAAGACTAGACTGGCAGCCAAACTTCTTCAAGAACTAACGCTTCTCACAAACCCGGAGAAGATAACTATTATCGATTTAGCCCCAGAAAGAACTGAGGGAGCGGGCGGAAAAATAAAAGACTATGTGAATTTAGCCCATGGAATCCATTATCTTTCACCATCGAAAATTTACACGCCAAGGTTAACTGGGAAATCGCGGGATGAAATTCTCCATTATGCAGAGGCGAACAAGAAGGCTATTGAACCGCTACTCGACGAGTACATTAAAAAACCAACGGAAACCCTCATCATAAACGATGTCACAATATACCTTCATTTAGGCGCGTTGGAAAAAATCTTGGAATGCGCAAAATTGGCTAAAACATTTTTAGCCACAGCATATTATGGCGAGAGACTTTCAAGAGATTTTGGAACTGGAATAAGCAAAAGGGAGAAGCAACTAACTGAAAGGTTAGCCGCTCTCATGGACTTAACAATTAAGATAAACTAATTCATGGAAGAATTCTTTCAGGCGCGTTATAGACGTTCATGCGGTTTCCGCGGACAAACCCGACAAGCGTAATGTTTGCTTTTTTTGCAATAGCTATTCCCGAGTCCAGCGCGGCGGCTATTGAGGCTACTATTGGAATGTTTGTTCTTGCCGCTTTTGTCACGATGTCTGCTGTTAGTCTCCCGCTTAACGTGAGAAAACAATTGTTAAAGTCTACTCTGTTTAGAACGGCAGTTCCAATGACTTTGTCCACGGCGTTATGCCTTCCAACATCTTCGGCGAAAGCCACAATTGCACCGTCGCTTTTGTGTATGGCTGCTGCGTGAACGCCGCCTGTTTTTCTAAAAGTTTCAGCGATAATGTTTAGGTTTTTTGCGCTTTCTTTGATTATTTGCGCTTTCACTTTAAGGTTTGACGCGACTTTTGGCGTTTTACCCACAAAAGTGTAGGGCAAAGCGCTTCCACAAGCAGATGAGGTTACGCGTGAATAGAGCTTTGCAAGCTTTAGCCTACTTTTCAAGTTGATTTTTGGTCTTAGCTTTACTTGGCATACTCCATGATTTTTCAGGTTTATTTCTTCGATTTCGTCTACAGCTTTTACTATGCCTTGTGATAGCAGGTGCCCTACGGCTAGCTCCTTGAGTTTTGATGGCGAACACGGAATTGTTGCGTAATGCTTTCTGTTTATGTAGATGTGCAGAGGCTTTTCTTCTGCCACATAATCAAATTTTTTCTGTACATTTCCAGTTGAAAGGTCAAATTTAACAATTTTTACCCGCTTCAATCGGGGGGCGCTCCATCTTCTACCTTCTCATATCTGAAAGGATAAAGTCAACGATTTTATCGGCGATGTTAAAATCCGTAACAGATTGCAAGCCTCTCCATCCAGGCTGACTGTTAACGTCAACAATTAATGGTCCATTTTTTCCCTCCAGTATGTCGACTCCCGCGATTTTGCAGCCTATAAGCTCAGCAGATTTTATGGCTAATTCCTCTAATGCACTTTCGAGTTTGGCTGGTTCTGGGCGGGCTCCTTGGCTGTAGTTTGTTTTCCAACTGTTTGCAACGCGGCGCATGGCAGCGACAACGTTGTTGCCAACTACCAGTGCACGGATATCGGAAAAGCCGTGGGGCACGAACTCTTGTATGTACAGCACATTGTGGTGAAAGTTTAGCGCCCTAAAAATTGTTGACGCGACTTCGGCGTCTCTTATGCGTGTTGAACCAATTCCGCGTGAGCCAAATAAGGGTTTTACGACAACGTCTCCGCCTAGTTCATGGAAAGCCCTTATGGCTTGTTCAACGTTTTCCGTTACCGCGGTTTTTGGCACGGGTACGCCTTTCTCCTCGAGAATTGCCAAAATGTCGTATTTGTCAACGCAATGTTCTATGGCTTCAGGCGGATTTACAACGTAAATGCCGTTGCGTTCAATTTTGTAAAGCGCATCCATTCTGAAGACTATTTCTTCTAGGGAGCCCCTCCCAATCGGGCGAATTATCAAAGCATCCAAATCCTCTAGGAGATTGACATTGCCCACACTTAGTTTTGGTGTGTATGCAACACGCGCAGCCAATCGCGGAAAACTAAAACAGATATGCTGTATACCACGCCTTGTTAGGGCTTCTCTGATCTGGGCTGAACTCCAAGAATTCCTATTTCTTGTTGCTATTCCAATTTTCAAGTTGAACCTTCTCTTGGCTGTTTAACCTTTGAGAAGCTAGAGAAAAAGAATTTAATTAATGATTTGGTATTCCACTAAGCTACAATACATTCCATTAGGCGCGAGTTTCCTCGTCGAGGTACACGAGGAGAAGCAACCAAACTCAAATGAACAGACCTGGACGAAGAAAGCAACAACACTATACCACCAAACAAAAAACATACTCCTCGTAAAAGAATACCTCGGACACGCAAGCCTCGAAAACACACTCCTCTGCATACAAGTCGAACAAGCCATATTCGGACTAACCAACGACGACGAATACAACGTAACAGCCACAAACAACAAAGAAGAAATCAAACAGCTGCTCGCAGTGGGCTTCGAATACGTCTGCCAGAAAGACGACATACTATTCTTCCGAAAACGCAAATAAGAAAGAAAATACACAAAACTACGGGGTCAAGAAAACCAAGCAAAAACAACCATGAAAAACCTCACAAAACCCTGCGAGGTTGATGAAAAACAAGGCGGGGTTGCCCTAGCTTCAAATTTTACTGGTGATTTCTCCCGCGCACCCCAATTTTTTCTGTTTTTTAACAGAATTAAATTTTTGTCTTATTTTCAACCTTTCGATTAACTGCAACTAACAGAAGAAATTTTCAGTTAAGTAAGGAATTTATCTAACGGGACAGTGGGTTCTTTCGAGGGTTCCTTCTCAAGCTTTTTTGGCGGTCTTATTCGTGGCTCTTCCTCGCCTTTCACGGCTTCTGGTTTGGCTTCCAAAGTTCTAGCAATTCTTCTTTCCGCCATGATTTTGACAATTATTCGTAAATGTTCTACAAATTTCTCTTCAAGACCGAGGACGCGGGCAATGCTATTATCTATCTTATCTATAATCTTCTGTACGTATTCGAGATTTTCCTGAGTGTCGACACCTTTAGTTTTCCTTGCCTCTAGTTCTAGTTCTTTAAATAATTCACTTAATTTTTTCAGCTGTCCTTTTTCTAGTGCGTTGACATTTAATATAGGAAGTCGGGCGAGAGAGTTGATATCTAGTTCTATTACTCCTCCTCCTGTGGATCTTCCGTAAATCTCGATGAAGAAACGCGTGAAGTCAGAATTGAGGTATGCGAGTAGAGCGTCAATCTTATCCTGTGTTAAGTTGGTTTTGTCCTTAGCGACTAAAGTTATTAGGCTATCATCAAATGCTATGGGCATATGTGTTGAAATGAACCTGTGGAAATATTGAGCTCGGCGCATTGTGAAAATGTTTGTATCTATAATTTCTCCTAGATCAAACCATCCGAAGAGGCTTTTGTTTTTCTCCCTCATTTTTGATGCTGTAGATTGATTTGCTGTTTTGGACTTTTCTCCTTCTTTGACTCGCACAAGGGGTGTTGTCTCGCCCCATTCGATAAATGAGACTATATTTTTAGGCAGTTTTGACTTCGGCTTGTGACAGATAAATACGTAGCAAGGCTTATTTTCAAGGTTTACTTTTCTCCAGTCTTTTTCTGAAAATGTAAAGTATTTGCTGTAACGTGGGCTTATAAGGAGTGGATACAAGTAATCCTTTGTTAATCCCCATTTTTGAGCGTCTTCTTTGGTTAAATAAAAGAATTTGTCAGCTCCGGTTCCGCCTCGTGCTGAAACGCCAGATATGTTTCCGTAGCGAGGAATAAACAAGGCTTCCATTCGTGTTATTAAGGGTAAAGTTAAAAGGGCTTTTTCCAATTCATCCGTTTTAAACAGTAGTTTTATCCATTTTTCTCCTCTTGGAAGACTTTTTTGCTCCACTACGTTTATTAGAAAACTCTCTTTCCATCTGTTTGGGTTTTCAATTGCTTGAAGAATTTCTTCCACTTGTGCCTCTCTGTCTACATAGATAAATGTGGCTTGGTTATGTTCTCTTTCTTTTTGGTCGTCTTCTTTTTCAAGCAGCAAAACGCAAGTAGCTATTAATGGTATTCTAAAGAGCCTTTGGTTAAAGTCGATAATAGCCTTAACCTTGAAATTATCTAGCAAAAAGTTTGCGAAATTTATTCCATAATCTGATTGTAGCCAACTGTTAGAAATTATCATCCCAAGTTTACCATTCTTTTTTAGAAATTTGTAGGCATGCATTATAAAATGAACATAAATTCCAGTCTCGTTCGCAATCCCACCGCTTAAACCATACCTTTTCAGCCACTCACCAATAGCATCGATTATTGCGTCCTTAGTTTTTCTTGGCATTTCCACCCACCTTGTGTATGGTGGATTTGCAATAACAGCGTCAAACTTTGGAATTGGTATTTCGCGCTTTACTTCTCCTGCAAGTGTCTTAACAGCATATGGGGTGACAACTTTCTGTTCAGCCTCGACTCTAAAAAAATCAGTATGAATGGTATTCACTTCCGTTGAAGGTGCTCTAATATAACGCGAAGACAAGTTTAATGCGGTCAAATGCAATGGAAATGAGTTAATATCAAAAGCATAAAGTTGGCGTAGAATTTCCTTATGCACCCTTTCCGTAGGTTCTCGGTAACCCTTCAACTCCAACAGATGTTTATAAGCCTTAACGAGGAACGTTCCGGAACCACAGCCAGGGTCTAAAATATTGTCTTCAGCATTACGCACAGCCCACTTCGTAATAAGCTCCGCTATAGCTGGCGGTGTGTAAAACTGTCCAAGAGCGTGTCTTTCAGCGGCTGGAATAAGCTCCTCGTAGATAAAGCCGACAATATCCGAGCCTAAATCCTCAAGCCTATGATGCTCCATATCCTCAATAAACGCATTAATGCCCTCAAGCACAAACGGGTCGTCTGGAAGCTCAATCTCATCATAAATCCCCGTATAAAACACAGGCTCAAAATCGCCAGTAACCTCAACAGCCTTAGCAAAATAACGATACAGCAAATCCAAATAGGCTTTAGCATCAGGCGCCGTAATAGGCTTAAGCTTACGTTCGCCCAGCTCTTTGAAATGCCTCTCCAAAACTTTGTAAAAGACAATCTTGTTCATAAAAACGTAAGCCATTTCCTTAGCCAACTGCGTCGCATCAGGCTTGTAGCCGACCTCTTCCGCAAACTTTTCATATTGAGCCTTAAACTCCTCATCCGTCTTAAGCTTCTTACGAATTAATGGTTCAATAGCCTCCGAAAGCCATGTCACAAAATCCCTAAGCACAACAATAAAAGACCAGTCAAGCGGAGTAACAGCCACAGGAACCTGCCTATAAAGCCTTGCAACAGTAACAAGAATCTCCTCAGCAAACTCCTCATTGATGGTTATACGTTCTCTAACCAAAATCCGATGAGTATCAAAAGAAAACTTTTCGCCAGCCTCAGGCCTTCTAAATAAGGCGAAAACTCTGCCATTCGTAGTTGCAAAATAGAGCGCACCAGAATAGATGGCATACCACAAAGCCTGGTCAATAACGACACGGTTCGTGGGCATTATGTTGCGGACAGCACGGTAATAGCCCTTCTCCTCATATTTCCTCTTAGTCTCAATAATCAAAAGCGGCTTTTTGCCCTCAGCCAAAATAACCGCTAAATCCGCCCTACGCCCATTAACAGGAAACTGAGTTTTAGGCTCTTCAAACCTCACACCGTCAACAGTAAAGCCCCTCTTCTCCAAAACACTAAAAATATAATGATGAAGCTTGCTCTCGACCTCAGCTTCCCAACCCATACCAAATCAAACTCGAAGAGTTATATTATGCACTTAAGACTTTATACAAAACCTTACCATTAAATACTTTTCACATATCCCTGAATTTCAAGCTGTTTTTCCGTTAACAGCGACTAACAGTAAAGAAGAGTTTTATGGATGCGTTAAAACTAAGTTGGGCGCGAAGAATGCATGGAAAATTTTAAATTTTAATTTAAATACATTTATAGTTGGATAAAATTAAAAAAAGAAGAAAACCGATGAAGAGGCTTGAGTGGGATAAGAAGGTATCCTTTGGTTTTATTGGTGCTGTTTTGTTAATTATACTTTTGATACTTGCGCTGAACACAAAGGAGATAAAAATCGCAGAGAACACAACCTTAAAACCAATAACATGGACATTTCAAAGACCCAGTACATCTGTCTATATAGATAATAGGCTAAACGCGTCGTATATCGATGACGAGCTCCTCGCAAATATGACCATTATTTTCGGGATCTATCATGAGAATGATTCAGCCTATAATGGTAATGATCACCTTTCCATGGCCTTAGTGATCGATGCCATGGCTAAGTATCCCGGCCACATAGAGAACATTTACATCCTATTTCAAAAAGATTTCCTATCTAAAGTATGTTGGATGAGGACATATTTTAAGCTTGAAAACCTTTCTCTTGAAGCTTTGGAAGATGGCCATGAATGGAAAACTCAAGCTTACATTAAATTGAAGAGCATAAACCAAAAAAATAACATCCACGCTGAATCAGCAGTAGAGTGGAGTTTATTAACTGTTAATACTCAATCACATCGGCTCGACATAACTTTTGAAATGATCTATTACAATGGCACGGCATACAACAAGGTTGTTCAGCCCTTCCAACTCAACATGGTCGGGACTGGAGCATGAAAAGGAAAAATGCTTTTTTTAGCATAATTTTGATTGCCATGCTATTATGCGGTTTCCTTATTCTTCCAGCAAGGGCGGCCTCCTATGACTGGTCTAAGTCAGACCACCCACATATACAATGTATGATGAAACTATTGGGAAAAGCATGAATGATGGTTTAGCTGATGTAGATATGGGTGTACATATTGGTCAATACTCTGAAAATGATCCTGCTTATAATTATAATGATCATCTTTCATTTGAGGTTAGTGTTTCTGCGAATACCCGAGTGGGTATCCAATATGATGTTTATTATGAGGATTATAATTATCAGTGGGTTGATGTTTTTGAGCCGACTGGGATAACTGTTGATGATGGTGGTGTTGAGATTCCATTAGGGTTCATTTTCCTATATTATGGTGTTGAGTATGAGAGCATTTGGGTTTGTAGCAACGGCTTTATAACCCTAAATAAAACTGCTATAAATCCGAACCCGCAGAGTATTCCGAGCATTAGTGAGCCCAATCCTGTTATAGCGGTTTTCTGGAGAAATCTACATCCAGAGTTGGGCGGATCAATAACTTATGGGCGCAATGTCTACTGGAGAGGACGATACTACTTTGTTGTAAGCTGGAACAACGTTCCAGACGACAATGGTGACCCCCAAACCTTCCAGCTACTCATACAGATCCGTCAAGGATGGGGCAGCAGCGATTTCCATAACGCGATAGTTTTTCAGTATAAGAGCATAACAAAGAGTTACCCAACCGTAGTGGGAGTCGAGGACCAAGTCGGCAGGAAAGGCACAGCCTACGACTACAACAACCTACACAACCAAGCCTGCCTCGAATTCACATATCCAACTAAAGGATATAGACTAGAAAGGCTATACATAAAACTAACAAAATCGGATAACTATGCCAAGATCGATTTTCTTAGAACGTACATAGGAGGTTATAACGTCATATTAAAGGAATACCAAAATCCTTTTGGAGACACTTATGAGGCTGCTATAAGCGCCGCCGCAAGTTTGGCGCTGCTTAAGGCGGGCATAATGTGGAATGTTTTACTCATCGGCGCAGACTTTGCTTGGGTATTAGCGAATGATCTTTCACGACCATACACAGATGGTTCATGGGGAGGTGTTAAGGACGCTTGGGAAAGCGATAATGAGGCTTATGTTTGGGCCCAATGCTGGCTTGAGAATCGCTCCATAATCTACTGTAAACCCTTCGACAGCACACTGGCAGCAACCATCGAATGGTCGCTAATCGATGCTAACAATAGGGATCATGTTCTCACGATAACTGCGGAGGCATGGTACAGGGACTTGACTAATGATGGAATCTACACACTTTCCACGTCTGCAACTCTAGAAATGCACATAGGTTCCAAGCTTTCCATATCGTCTTCTGCAGGCGGCACCACCAATCCTGCTCCTGGAACCTACGCTTATGAAAAGGGCTCTTCCGTGACTGTTACCGCAATTTCATACTCAGGTTGGCATTTTGACTTCTGGATTTTAGACGGAACCGTCTACTATCAAAACCCAATAACCATTAAAATGGATTCTGACCACACTTTAACAGCGTATTTTGGCATTAATGGTGGCGGTGGTGGAGGCGGAGACCTGCCGTGCCCAACGCTTTTTGTTTGGAACGGCTCATTATGGGTGGACTACGGCGTCATAGACATTCACAACTCGACAGGCGAAGATATTACAAGGGAGGTCCCCATAGCAAAGCAAGACCTAGCGGTTAAAGACTTCAAGGCAAAAATTCGATTGCAAGAAGGCTGGCTTGGCTTAAACTTCTCAGAATCAGTCATAGACCAAGCGAAGCTTTATGCTGTTGACAGCAATGGAAATCGCTATTTATGCCCGTTAGTTAAGGCTGAACACAGCAGACTTGGAAATGTTCTGCCACAGCTACTACTAAGCGACGACGTTAAAGCGCAAATACTTCTACTAGAAACAATAGACTTAACATTCATAATGCCATACCCAACAAGCCAAATAAACGGCTACATCTTCACAATCGAAGGATGCAACATGTATAAAATGTAAAACAGCATCCAATCCCATTTTCTTTCATCACCCTCTTTTTTCTGCATACAAATCTCAACGTTAAATATTCTCTTTCATTATTCTGTTAACGATGACTAATGGAAGTCTTCTTATGAACTATTCTTTTTTAGGAACTTCGTGTTCTTTCTAGCATGGGCATGATAAAAAGACGGGATTTTTGGTTTTTCCGAGTTTAAGTTTTAGCTTCTCTTATGCTTGGTGTAGATTAATGCTGTTGCCACTATGGCTATTGCCACTATTACTGAGACGCTGATGGAGAGCATTTCTATTGGTAGGCTTGGCATTGGCAGCGGGTTTGACGATGATGCTTGCCAAATGTTTGTGCTTGTTGCTTTGAAAGTAGCTGACATGGAGCCTTGGGTTAAGGTTACTTCCACGATGATTCCTGTTTCCTTGTCCCAACAGTAGCTGAACTGCATATCTCCTTGCGTTAAGCTTGCGTAGACAACGTTTCTGCTTGCTCCGGCATAGGTTCCTGTTCTTTCACCAGCAATAGTTACGCTGCTTCCTTCCACCGCTTGAATGGTGTCTCCGGCTTTCGAGTTTGCTGGTATAAGCGCTTGGAAAGTCGCGTTTCCAGTGCCGCTGGCAACATCACACGTCATGATTTCAGTCTGTTCTGCACCATTGCTGAAGTGTGTTGTCACGCGTAATGTTGCGGTTGTTCCAGTTGCTGATAGGCACTCCACTTTAACCCATTGGATGAAGTCGCTTGGCAAATTATTGCCCGAAACATAGTCACATTTTATCCAGTCGCCTGCTTCAACGCCTAACTGCGCAGCAGCGTAAACCGAACTTAAACAGAGCAGAAAAAGGATGATAATTGTTCCCAGAGCAACTGCCTTACTCATAACGTTGACCCTCCATCATCCGCGTTTCACGATTATTGCAGCTATCACAGATGCAACCGCTACGATGACAACTGACAGTATTATCCACCAGTAATTCATGAAACCCGTTAAGTCCACGCCGCCGATGCCACTGCCACCGCCGCCTTGCAGATGCGCTGTTAACTCGTGGAAGCTGTGATGGTATTCCACATAGATTTGGGCGTTGCTGCCGACTTGCGTTATTTGGAAGTTTATGGGCTGGTTGTCCAATGTGACTTGGACGTTT
>JAVZNC010000006.1:0-80441 GCA_038882955.1 Bathyarchaeia archaeon | reverse complement strand
GAATGCGGCGGCTCACTAATGATTGTTGAGGGCGAGGTTGTATGTAGAAAATGTGGGCGCGTTTGGGGCGAAGAAAACGTTGACGAAAATATCCCCTTTCCAGAAGATGGACAGGCAGACGCATATTTTGAGGGGCACTGGCAGCCTGGAAGCAGCCTATGCTTCCTAAAGGGCATCGGCGACCCAGCAGTCCAAAATGGCGGGGGAAGAGGCTTAATGCGGATTTTAGCCTTAGCCCCAGCAAGAGGCGAAGATTTGGGCGTTAGAGCCCAACACATCAAGTTTTTAACGCAAATGGAGGACCCGCCACAACTTAGGCGCATACTAACACGCATATCCATATTATTAGATAGGTTTGGGATGCGTGGCAACCATGAAATAGCCGACTACACAGGAAACTTGGCAAGAAAAATTGTAGCATTCTCCTTAATAGCTCAGATTAAAGTCTCAACAAGACTGGCAGATACAATTGTTAAACATGCTTTAGAAAAGCTCCAGATTAAAGTTCCAAATGAAGCAGAAACTCTAAACTATAAAAATGAAGAACTGCAATTTGTAGGATGGTTTGAAGAAACCATACAAAAATTCAAACTAAAAAGTATAAGCAAAAAAGACGCTGTATAAGCCATTTTCAAGCTTTTTCAAAATTTTTGTTATTAGTTTACGGTTTGCGGGTTTCTGTTAACATTTATTAAAAGAACATAATTCTCCATAAACCAAAAACCTAAGCCGAGGGTTTTCTGTTAGAATATTTTGCTAATTAATTAAAAATGCGAAAAAAGAGAGAGTATAAGTATATTTCCATTATTATAGAGGAGCGGAAGGGGGAGGGTATCAGAATAGTTTAGTTAGTTATTATTTTTCCTATGTGAAAGTCATATGCCTAGGCCAAGAAAGTATGCGGACATGGTTGTCAAATCCTTCAGCATAGAAAGAGAAGTTTACACGCGTCTTAAGGCTGATTTAGCTGTTCAAGGCAAGTCTATAAGCGAAGAAGTTAACGAGCTTCTGCGAAAACGCCTAGCTGAGTTGGAAGGCTCTGAAGGACAGCCCTTGCAAGTGGCTGCGGATTACGAAGCCCTTAAGCGTCAGCACATAAAGCTTTCAGAAGAGACAATGCGCCTAACCAAAACTCTCAGAAACATGGGAGTATACGAAGAGTTAAGGAATATGGCTAAAGACTTAGGCTTAGACTTCGACACTCTATCTAACGTCGAGGAAGTCGGAGCCCAACTGCTCAAAAACTGGGAAGGGCGCAAAACAAGCGCACACCTGTTCATAACTTTGCTTGAAACGGGCAAAAAGAAAAAGGCCATAGAAAAGAAACTGGAAGAAACAAGACTACAAACCGCCACAACCACTCAGCAAACAAACAACACTGAAAATGTATTCCGTTAAACGTTACTAACAGAACATTGATAAAACCAAGCGTCAAGAAAGGCTTCTTTTTGTGAAAAACACTTCGGTGGGGCTTTTTTGATGGTTTATATGGTTTGGTCTGCTGTTGTTGGTGGGTAGTAGGCTAACACGCTATTGCACGCTGGGTCAGGTCCCGCCTCTTTATTTGTGTTTTCCACTGCCTGTTTTATTGTTTGTTTATGAGTGATTAAGTGTTGGAGCAAGATTGTGGTTGCAGCGTCTGTGTGAGAGGCGGATACTGAGCCTTTCCAGCCTATGTATGCTTTGGCTCCTTTTTGGATGAAGACTTCTGCCATTTTTGTGTTGTTCAGTCCTTCGCAGCCCATCATTATTGTTACTGTGTCTTGGAATATGCCTTTCATGGTTGATGTGACAAATTTTGGGACTATTGCAAAGTAGTATGGGGGTTGAGGCATTGTATAAGAGGCTATAACCAATTGATCTGTGAGTTGTTCATAGATGTATTTCGTTTGGCTGTAGGGTTCTGAGGTGAAAAAGCTGACTGGTGTTTCAATGAATTCTTCACCTTGCAGTTCAGCAGCGGAGGAATGCACTCTTAGGATTATTATTTTATATTCGTGTGTTGGTAGATTTCTGTAGAATTCCACCGTTACTTTTTCGCCTGGATAATAGTCTATTGTGTAGTTTGCTTGTTTTAGGATTTTTGTGGCTGTTTCTATGAAAGTTTGGTTTGGAATTGAAAGACTCAACTGATCCACTATAGCTGCTTTGAGAACTTTTGATTCAATATTTTGATTTGATGTTGATTTTATAGATTGATAAACACCGAAACTGGAGGCAACCATTATAACGATTAATGCCAACGCCATTACGACTGTTACGATGCGTCTCTCTCTTTCTTTTTCTGCACGTATTATGCTTTTTGTTCCTCGATGTTTCCTATTATGCGCCATTCGAGTCACTTCTTTCTCAAGAGAGGACGTGGAATTATCAACGTGCCATCTTTCTGCGCTTAAAGATCATGGCAACGACTCCAATTAAAACCACGGATGCATATGCGACGTATGGTGCAAGCAAAGCAATCTTGTCAATCGGAATCTGAACACCACCCACAGGTGGGGCTAACGCGTACAATATTACTTTTCCGTTTTGTATGATGTGAGGTATTGGGTTAGCTCCATTATCGCTTAGGTCTGTTGAATAGAGTTCCAATATTATTTGTGCGGTCGACACGACTGGATGGCTTTTTATTTTGAATGTTATTGTGAACACCGTTCCTGAACCGTTGAAGGAGGGAGCAGGCCACCTTGACGTATAGGCGATCCAGTAAGTTCCAGATGTAATGTTGACTTGGTCTATTATTGGAATAATTGGGTTCCAGAGAACGCCGTCGGGGTAGGTGTCTTTGGGGATGCGGATGGAATGGTTTACGTATTCGAGGTATGTTGTGTTCCATCCGAATTTTATGTCGAAGCCATAGAGGTTCGTTACATCGACTATTTTCACTGCGATGGTAAACTGTTGGCCTGTAGCATTTGTGTGATATTCAATTAGGGAGGGATCTACTTTAACAACCGTTGGACCATTGGCTACCGCGCGTGTTGCAACGTTTAAACTTGAGAGTAATATGAAAACCGAAAGTACAACCAGGTTTTTGTTCATTTCGCCCCTCTTTTTGTAGAGATACTCTATTGTTTATTATGTTCGAGCAAAAATATAAACTCAATGAACAACAAGTGAGTAATATTCATCTACATAAAAACCTTTTAGGTGGGAATATTTGGAAAGCTTCTGCCAGTTGTTTACATGTTAGCGCATATTTTGTGCTCTAGCCCATTTATTTGCGTTTTCTTATTTTCGCGAAGTATATTCCTAATGCGACTATAATTGCTACTGCTGTTATTCCACCTAATATATATGGAAGTGTCTCTATTGGCTGAGCCACAACTTTGACCGTTTTAGGTTCACTTTCTGCTGGGTTCGTATTTTCGTCGCCTAACCATATGGCTTTGAGTTCGTATATGCCTTCCTTGTCTGGTGTCCAAACGTAAGAGTAGTGTCCGAGAGTGTCGGTTTGGACTGTTGCAAGCTGAGTCCATTCGGTTTCTCCTTGGAGCCTATAGAGAAGTGTTATGTTTGTTGAGCGAGGAGGATCGATGACACCGCTTATTGTTACACTTTCGCCAAAATTTATAATTGAAGGGGATATTGTAATCGATATTGCGCTACTGAGTTTCTTATATATGTAAATATAATCGCCATTCTTTTTAATTACTGATGAAATTTCATTCCAATTCGAGTCCAATAGAAGCGTATCCGTATTGTTGATGTTTAAACTGCAGGATATTTCTCCTGCTGTAGGAGCGTAGATGATTTCGAATTCGATTATATATAATATTCCTGTTCCGCTGAAGGATGGATAATTGCCTTTAATGAAGTCGGCTATTCGTAAGTAGCCATGCCCAAATGTCGGTTGAGGGGCAGTTGTTGCTTTGCCGTAGAAGACCCATGTTGTGTTCCATGTGGGTAGCCATGCCCTAGTAGAGTTTAGAAATGTCGAATTGTATTCAAGGTGGATTTGATAGGCTTGGAGGTCTGCCACATTGTAGGCGTGTATGGTAACGTTGAAACGTGAGCCAGCGAAGGTGATGTTTGTGAAGAACTCGAAGTTTCCGTCTCCAGTTAGTGGGTTAACAACGGATACTGTTGGAGGAGTTTGTGGTTCATCAATTATATAGAGCGTTGCGTTTGCGACAGCCCAGAAATTTTCATCGTCTGTTACATTCAGAACCACTATTACTGTACCAGTCGCTTGGTAGATGTGGGTTATGATCACGGTTTCAACAGCTGTTATGTTTCCGTCCCCGAAGTCCCATATGTAACGCTTTATGCCTAGCGGAAGATAGCTTTCTGAAGCATTGAATGTTATGATTTGACCTCGTGGCAGAATGTTGCCGCTTGGAGTCCATGTGAACTTAGCAACGGGTGGGGGTATATAAGCTGTGAATGTGCCATTATCGGTTGTGTGCAGGATGAATCCGGAATTTCTGTCAAATATTTCTGTTGGACTTAGCGTGAGTTCGCAAGATGGTGGTGGATAAGTTGATGACTCGTAAATGACATGGAAAGTGACTGTAAATAATATGCCAGTTGTTGGCGGTTCGGGTTTTCTAGGAGGAACAAGTTCAACAGCGTAAATTGCTGTTCCTCTAGTGTTATTAATTTGCTTCAGGATGGGTATGGAGTCTTCAGCGTAACTTTTTGGCCATGAACCTTCAGCGATTTCGATGCCCTCTATGAGTGTTGAGTTAAAGTTTAAGGTGATGCTAAAGTTTGCTATATCGTAGGATTGATTTATGCCTAGTATCCAAACGTCAATGTAAAAAGTGTTACCTACGGGTAGGTTTCCAACTTTTGTGGGCATAACTTTCAAGATTGGGTAGGAAGGCAACTGGGAAAGCTTTTCCCATAATATAATGATGGCGCCTTCAGTCATGTGTGGTATTGGTTCACCGCCCAAGGCTGCCAAGTCTGTTGACAAAAAGTCTAAAGTAATGTTAATAGGGTCTACGCCGTGTCCGCCTGTTTCATAATCATAAGGCTGGTTCAAAATTTCAAATATCATAGTGAATACTGTGCCAGTGCCGTTGAAAGACGGTGCAGGAGCCATTGAAGCGTAGGCAATCCAGTAGGTTCCGGCGGATGTGTTAACTTCGTCTGCTAGGCTGAATATTGGATTCCAGAGAACGCCATCGGGATAAGTGTTCCTTGGAACGTAAACAAAGTGGTTCACATAACGCAGAAACGTTGTGTTCCATCTGAACTTTAGGTCAAAACCATAAAGATCGGTTACGTTGTAAATTTTTACAGTTACATTAAATTGGGTTCCTGGTATCGGAATTGGGTCACCGACAGAGTTGCCGAATTCGGTTAGTAAAGGCTCTACCTTAATAATAGTGTTCGTCGATGTGGAAGAGCTTGGTAAAGACAATATGCTCATTATCATAGATGCAAGAGTTAGCGTTAGTGTCACAGCTAAAAATTTTCTTGCTAGTTGGCCGCAAACATAAAATCCTCCGTTAGCTTCAGCCATAGTTAACACTAGCTATTATTTGGCACTTTAGCTACTTCTTGTTTTCGTCGGTTTTTAGGTAATTATTGTCAGAGTTTATGGTGTCCATGCTTTGTTGTAGACTCTAGTTACCATGACCACGTCGGTTATGGTTATTTTGTTCCATGGCGCTGCGAGGTCGGCTAAGGGATTCCAGCGGGCGTCAGCGGGAGTCGCGTCGTAGGCTATGGCTACGATTACGACGTCATATATGTTTACGATTCTGTCCCCGTTGAGGTCGCCGATGAGCGTACGCTTAATTTCAGTTTCAATTGGGCGAGCAGTGTGAGCGTATGTGAAGTATAGGAAGTAGTGGGTTTCATTCTCTGTTCTAGTGTGGTATATTGCTTTTTCGTCGTATATGACAATGAAGGTGTCGTTTGCTGGTAGAATTAGCAAAGCTTTTGGTATTGTGATGTTGGTGAAGCCGAGAATGTCTTCTGGTCCTGTTGCGTTAAAGTTTATGATTTTCTGGGTGTGGTTGTATTTGAAGTCTGTTATTGCTGAACTGCTGGCTGTGACAAACATGTATTCTACTCCTTCCACCTCAACAATGTGAGTGAGTATTTCAACCAACAGTATAGTGACCTGGCCGTCTATGACAGCGTGGTCAATTAGTTCGGCATTATAGTTTGAAAGCTCAGTGTTTTGTAAACTGAGGGATGATGGCCCCACTGTTTCCGTGGAGGATTTGAATGTTATTGTGAATAGTGTTCCACTTCCGTCTGCTCCGGCTGGTGCGCCTAAAAGCGCAATTGCCATGCGCACTCGTCCTTCTGTATCGTTTACTTCGCTTATTACTGTTATGGTGTCTCCGACTGACTTGAGGAATGGTCCTTCAGCCACGCTTAGGGCGTCAAGCAGGGTTGTGTTGTAGTAAAGGCTTATGTCAAATGCGTATAAGTCTGTGACGTTTTCTATTGATACGTTAGCTGTGAATGTGACGCCTTGTGATTTTCGGAATACTGTTGGCTGTACAAATAAGTATGTTGATACTGGTGGAAGAGCGTGCAGTATTACTGTGCCGTTTTCAGTTGTGTGATCTATTGGTGCACCGCCTTCGGCTGCGAGATCAGCGGAGTACAGTTCCAGCATTATGTTTGCGTCTGGTTCAGGCTGCACCGGTTGATATTTTACTTCAAATGTTATTGTGAAAACTGTGCCTGAACCGCTGAAGGATGGTGCGGGAGCAAGGGAGCTGTAGGCTATCCAGTAGGTTCCGGCGTCTGTGTCAACCACATCTTCTAACGGAAGTATCGGGTTCCAGAGAACGCCGTCGAGGTAAGTGTTTTTTGGTATGCGTATGGAGTGGCTGACGTATTCTAGGCATGTTGTGTTCCACCTTAGTTTTATGTCGAAGCCGTAAAGGTTTTCTACGTCGACTATTTCCACTGCGATTGTAAATTGCTGTCCTGTTGCTTTTGTGTAGTATTCAGTTAGGGATGGGTCCACTTTTACTGTTGTTTGTTGGCTTGTTGCTGGTTTTATGAAGATGGTTAGGCTTGAAATTAGAATTAAGATGCTTAATGCTACTGCTAATTTGGTTTTTTCCATTTTGTTAGGTTCTCCTTTCTACTCTTTGATAATAATAAGTGGGACTCATTAATATAAGTTGTATGAACTTAAAGTGAGTAAGTTTTTTCTAGAGTTTATTTGCTGATTTGTTTTGGCGTCTACTGTTCTTTGTATCCGTAGCGTGATGTGGCGATTACAACGTCGTAAATGTTTATTTCGCCGTTGCCGTCTATGTCGCAGTTGGGTTTGAAGCGGGGTTCGCCTATTTTTGAGCCGTAAGCTGAGGCTAGTTTTACGATGTCGTATATGTCTATGTCTGCGTCGCCGTCTGTGTCTCCTGGAACTGTGATTATGATTGTGCCGTTGTATGTGAGGGCGTTGTCTTCGTTGTTTTCTTCTGGGACTGGCGAGGCATAAGCGTTTATGGTGTAGTTGCCTTTATTCCAACCTGTTGTGTTTATTGTGAAGGTTATGTTTGTTGTTCCGAGTGTTAGGTTGATTGTTTGTGTGATGGGTGTGGCGTTGATGTATATGGTGATATTGACGGTTTCTAGGCGGTTGCCATTGTTTGTCGCTTGAATGTTTATGTTGAAGTTGAAGCCTTGACCTACGACTGTTCTAGAAGGGATTATGTTTGTGATGGCAACATCATGAACTGCCGCGGGTTCCATTAGTGGGTATCTGTCTGTGTTGTTTTCGTCTATAGTGTATGGCGTGTCGCCTATACCATCGCTGCCAGGCTGGTCTTGGTTAGGTCCGCTTTTTTGGTCGATGCCAGTGTAATCGCTCCAATAGTTTCCGCCGGAGGGATAGCCGTTATCCCAAACATTGGCTGACCTCAAGACTGATCTTTGGCGTTCATTGACGAATTTATTGTGGTAGACTAGATTGTTAAATGAATCTTCTAGCCCAATACCGTAGTGGTTATTTGTTAATGTATTGTTTGCTAAAGTGTTGTTTAACGAGTAAAAAAGCCAGATGCCGTATTGGTTTTCTGTTACGGTGTTGCTTAAAATTAGGTTATCTGAACTGTTGAAGAGCCATATGCCATGTAAATTGTTTGCAAAATTGCAATTGATTACAGAAGAGTTTCGTGTGTAGGCTAGTTGTATTCCTGCGCCGTTATTTGTTATGCTGAGGTTTTTGATTGTAATTTCTGTGCAGTTTACAAGTATGATGCAACCTATATCTATTGGAACCTCAGCCTTTTGTATGTTAACCAAGTAATAGACTGGCTTACTATTAATAATGTTTGATGTGTCTATGGTTTGAATGTAATGGTCGATATTTGATCCCCAGATGCCGAAGCTGTACTGGTTGTTGGTCATGTTATTGGCTAGTAAAGTGTTGTTGCAAGAATAAAATATTTCTATGCCATATTTGTTGTAAATTACCGTGTTATTTGACAATATATTGTTTGAAGAATTATTTAGTCGCATACCAAACCAGTTGTTCATTATAATATTATCTGAAACATTGCAATTTGCAACTGCTTCCAAGTAAACGCCGCAATAAAGGTAGGTGAAGTTGCTGTTTTTTATTGTAAATCCGCTGATGGAAACGTTGTCTGCTGTCACTTGGACTACGGTTCCGGTCGCGTTGCCGTCGATGATTGTGTTTTGAAGATTTTCTCCAACAAGTGTTATTGTCTTGTTTACGATTATGTTTTCGATATAAGTGCCTTCTAATACTAGTATGGTGTCTCCTGGGTTTGCTGCGTTTATGGCTTCTTGTATGGTCGGGTAATTGTCTGGGACTATTATTGTTACAGGTTCTGTTTTGGCTAGGTGTATGTTAAATGTTAAAGATAACAAGCTGAATAAGAGGAGAGAAAGTAACATTGTTGTCATTGTGTTTCTCTTCATCCTTCATATCTCCTATTTTGAGTGGTTATCCTCCTCTTATTCTATGTATCCGTAGCGTGATGTGGCGATTACAACGTCGTAAATGTTTATTTCGCCGTTGCTATCTATGTCTGCGTTTGGGAGGTATCGTTGTTCGCCTATTTTGGCGCCGTATGCCGAGGCTATTTTTACTATGTCGTATATGTCTATGTCGCGGTCTCCGTCTATGTCGCCTGGAACTGTAATTTTTACGGTTCCGTAGGTGAAGGTGTTGTCGGCTGTGTCTGTTTCAGCTGGAATTATGGTGACTGAAGTTCTTAGTGTGTAGGAGCCTTTTGTCCAGCCTGTTGTGTTCCATGTGATTGTGTGGGTGGTTGTGTTTCCGCTTAGTAAATAGAGCGTGAGTGTTTGGATGACGCTTGTGTTGGCGTAGATTGTTAGGTCGAAGATTTGGGTTTGGGTGCCTTGGTTTTGGATGGTGATGCTTATTTCTGCCGTGTATCCTTGGCCTATGACTGTTTTTGAAATAGTTGTGTTGGTGACTGCTAGATCATGTGTTCCTCGTGTGTTCATTAGTGGGTATCTGTCTGTGTTGTTTTCGTCTATAGTGTATGGCGTGTCGCCTATACCGTCGTGGTTGTTGTCTGTTCCCGTGTAGTCGCTCCAGTAGTTCCCGCCTGATGGGTAGCCGTTGTCCCATGTGCATGTTGATTCTGATATTGTTGCTTGTGGCGTATTGGCGATTATGTTGTTGTGGTAGATTTGGTTGTTGTCGGATCGGTCTAGGTATATGCCTGCTACGGTGTTGTTGGCGATTGTGTTTTCTGTGATTATGTTGTTGGTTGAGCCTATTAGCATGATGCCGAAGGGGTTGTTTCTCACAGTGTTGTTTGTGATGGTGTTTGTGGTGTTGGACCATGTTAGTAGGATTCCGCAGTAGCTGTTTGTTATGGCGTTTTTGGCTATCGTGTTTCCTGTTGAGTTTTGTAGCCATATGCCTCCTCTGTCGCAGTTTGTCATGGCGTTAAGTTCTATGATGTTGCTTGTTGTGAAATTTAGGAATATGCCGTAGCGGAATCCTATTATGAAAACGTTTCTTATGGTTACATTGTTTCGGTTATTTAGTGTGAACCCGTAGCTTGGAGGTGCGCCTTGAAGCGTGTAGCCGTTTCCATTTATTATTATGTTGTCTTTTTCTATTACTATTGATTCGTTAATGTTTGCTGTGAATGTGTAAATGTTTCCAGAGCGGCTGATTGGAGCTGTTGGGGGGTCGACTGAGCCGTCTGGGCGAATGTAAATTGTATCTTCCGCTTGGACTGTTTTTAGGTTAAAAGTTAAGGTGATTAGACTGATTAGAAGAATTGTTAACATTATGTGGGGCAGCATTTTATTCTTCATGTTTTTATAAGTCTCTCCCCTCTCCGTTTTCATATATAATATATTTTTGGGCTGTGATTTATGGATTATCGAAGAATCATCTATGTGTTTTGGGTTATGGGGCATATTTATGCCTCTGACAATGGTGTTTTAAAGATAAAAAAGGTGGGAGATTAGGTTTTGTTTAGTCTTCTAAGCCTAGGACTACTACTGGGTCGTGGATTGTTGTTGACGTTGTGCTTGTGATTATGAATGGGAATGGTCCTGGAACTATCACCCTATAGCCGCAGTAGAAGGTGTTAGATGCGTGATATAGTTTCCACTCTAGCATTTCTGTTTTTGTGAAGTATTCTCGTGCTGGTCCGTATTCCATGTGGACTGTTATGTAGTATGTTGTGCACGGGTCTATATTTTCAATTGTCACTGTGCCAACTCTGGTTACTGGGTCGAAGTTTACTGTTGCAGGTATCCTGTTTCCTGTTTTTCCGTAGCCATCATGCACTTGTATTGGGTCTGCGCCTTTGAGTATGAAGTCTGGGTCGATGGTGAAGGTTATTGTTACTGGGCTGATTGCCTCTGGCCATGTGTTGTGGATTACTATGTTGAGCATGAATTGTCCTGGGTTAGTTGAAGCCAACTTAAACGTGGTCTTCTTCATGTCTTTTGGCGTCCAAACGGTGTCGAATCTTTCAATTACGTTGAAGCTGCTGTCTGTTACAAACTGTTTGTATTCGAGTTCTGGCCAGTAGTGGGCTGTGGCAGCGTGACAAGTGTCCATCGTAACCGTTATTGGGTTGCCCTCCACGGGTGTTCCGTCAACATCCCAATAGACAAATATGTAGCCAGCGACTTCGGGCGCAGTTAACCCTACATCAGTGCCTTTGTCGTACCAGCCTTCGCCAGGAATCGTTACCAAGCCTTCTGGGTCTGTCTTCACTGTCAAGTAGTATTGTTCGACGTAGTGGGCTGTGACAGTGTGATCGGCGTCCATATGAACGGTTATTGGGTTGCCCTCCACGGGTGTTCCGTCAACATCCCAGTAGTCAAACCTGTAGCGGAAACAATCGCTTACCTCAACAAACTCGGGCGCTGTTAACTCAACATAGGTACACTTCTCATAGGTGCCTGAGCCTGGAATCTCCACAATGCCAAGCGGGTCTGTTTGAACAACCAAGTTAAAGTATTGTGCTGGAGGAACACAAACTTCTTTCACGAATCTGAAGTATCCATTTGTTCCAGCAACCGCGGGCTGTGATTTAGGGCCTTGGCCGGTAACGTCTGCATATATCTGTGCATAATAAGTTCCTGATGGAAGGCCCGCAACAGGAACTGTCACCTCTACCGATATGGAGTTTGGCGACGGGTTATACAATTTAGTGCTTGATGGAACAAAGGTTATTCCGAAGCCTGATTTCTCAACCATTTGAACCGTACACCAATTAACTTTATCCGGGTCAGGCAAAGAATCCCACTGGATCACAACGGTAAATGTAAACGATTCTGTTGTGCATGGTCCCGTCCAAACAATTGGACCTGGCCCATCTGAAATCTTGTTTCCTTGGTAGTATATGTGTATTGGGTCTTCTTCTTCGCATCTTGTAATTGGAATCGCTATGAGCGTTGTTGAAATCATCAGCATTGCAACCAACAATAGCGCTATTGCCAACTTTTTCATTTTCCTTTCTCCTACTCAGTATACTGAGCAACAGTATTATTGTGAGGAGAACGGTTATTAAAACTTAATGCACAACAAGTGTGTATGAGTTTTCTATCAGTAATTGTCTAAACCATTCTCAACCCATGTTGAATTTGTTAATTATATTCTGGTGTATCTGTGTTTGACAAGTAAACGGTAAGTTTTATTAAGTTGTAATAATCGCTTGTAATTATGAGTTAGAATATTAAATATTAATAAACAATATAAAGAGGTTGTAAGATGACAAAACAAAACCAAATTAAAAATATGACCACCCTAATCCTTATACTAACATTAGCCCTCACAGCAACCATAACAGTTTATGCCACAAACCCTGCATCAGAAAATACAGAAAAAAGCGAACTACTATTAAGATTCAAATCAGGAGTAAATGAAAACTCCAAAAGAAAACTCCTAACAGCACTAGAGCTCGAAGTCGTCGACGAAATCCCGCAAATCCAAACCCTAATTATAAGAGTTCCCGAAAAAGCCCTAACACAAGTTATAAACGCGTTGTCACATAACCCAATGATAGACTTTGTAGAGGAAAACCGCCAAATACCGCCAGAAGCAATACCAAATGACCCCTACTACACAAAACAGTGGCACCTAACAAAAATTGAGGCGCCAGCAGCATGGGACATCTCAACAGGAAACAGCAACATTATAGTGGCTGTTCTCGACAGCGGCGTAGACCCCAACCACCCAGACCTAGCCGCCAAACTACTATCCGGATACAACTTCTATGACAACAGCTACAACACAAGCGACGTTTACGGTCACGGAACAGCAGTTGCAGGCGTAGCAGCAGCCATAACGAGCAATGCTTTAGGCGTGGCTGGAATGGCATGGCAATGCCTAATCCTTCCAATAAGAGCAACCGACCCGAGCGGGTACACTTCCTATTCGCTGTTGTCTAAGGGCTTAGTGTATGCTGCAGACAAAGGGGCAAAGACCGCAACGATGAGTTTCGCAATATATGGAGGCTCTGCCCTCTCCAGTGCCGCTAAATACTTTATGGAGAAAGGTGGTTTAGCTGTAGGAGCTGGAGGAAACTCCGGTACATACTGTGATGATCCAGACAATCCATACATCATCTCGGTAAGTGCAACTACTGGCAGTGACACCATAGCCTCTTGGTCCACTTATGGTCCATTCATAGACTTAGCCGCACCAGGCTCAGGCATATACACAACATTGCGAGGAGGAGGTTATGGAAGTGTATCTGGGACATCTTTCTCCACACCCCTAACCGCAGGCCTAATAGCCCTAATTTTCTCAGCCAACCCATCACTAACACCGCAGCAAGTGGAACAAATACTCAAAACAACAGCCGTAGACCTAGGCGAACAAGGCTACGACATACACTACGGATGGGGAAGAATAAACGCCTCAAAAGCCCTACAACAAGCCATAGGCGTTTCTCCACCACCCCCAGACACAACACCGCCAAACGTCACAATAACGTATCCAGAAAACGGAACAACAATATCAGGAAACATAACAGTCACAGTCCAAGCAAACGACAACACAGCCGTCTCAAAAGTTGAACTATACAAAAACGGAACACTATTCGCCACAGACACAGAAGCTCCATACGAATTCTATTGGGACACAACTAGCGAAACAAACGGAATATACATGCTTCAAGCGAAGGCTTACGACAAAGCAGGCAACATCGGCGAGTCAAACACAGTCTCCGTCACCATCAACAACACTGTAACAAGAACTATAGACACAAATCCACCAATGCTAAAAATCATTCAACCCCAAAGCGGCTCAACAGTCTCAAAAATAATTGACATAAAAGCCGAAGCAACCGACGAATCAGGAATAAGCAAAGTAGAATTCTACATAGATGACAGACTAGTAGCCACAGACAACACGGAACCCTACACATACCGCTGGAACACAAGATCAGTCAAAGATGGATGGCACACAATCACAGCGAAAGCCTACGACAACGCAGGCAACACCGCCCAAACAAGCATAAACGTCTACGTCTCAAACAAAAAATAAACTAACACTCCACACAAAGCTCCAGCACATTTATCTATTGTCCTAAAAGGCTTTCTAAAAGTCTTAACTCAAACCAACAGTAACCTAAGCAATCGTGAAGGCTGCATCTAAAATCCAACGCTTAGAACAGTTTTCTCCCGCGCTTTACCACGCTTAACAAAGCAGCAAAAAAGACAATTAGCATAGCATACGCAGCCATTTGAGACACTGGTGTTGTTTTAGCAAGTGATATTGAGTATCCTCCCACTGAAACAGATGCCACTGATATTCTGGCTGTCGCTGATTGGACAACATTATTGTTGGCGTCTGTCACTTTCAAGTATACATAGTATATGCCACTTGTCGCTGGAGTGAAATTCCAACTGCTTGAGGTTGCGCCTGAAACTGGTGCATCATTCAAATACCATTGATAACTGTATGGCAAATATCCCCCTGAAACAGTTGAGCTGAAATCCACAGACTGACCCACCAGAATTGAGGCTGACATCGGGGAAATCGAAACCACTAGTTGCGGCGCCACGGTCACAGAGGCCTCATTTGAATTCACGGTTTGAGAAGCGCTATCTGTAACTTTCAAATAAACAATGAAGTATCCGGTTGTGGTCGGCGTAAAAGTCCAAGACTGAGATGTTGCACCCGAAACAGCGCTTCCATTAAGATACCATTGATAAGAGTATGAAGGCAAGCCGCCAGAAACAGAAGACGTGAAAGCCATGGACTCCCCAACCTTAATTTTAGCTGTAGAGGGACTAATAGAAACAGATAAGGCTCCAACTTGAACATATACAAGTATGATCGTTTTAGGCTGGGTCATTGTAGCACTAGATGAAGGACTATATTGGTTAAATTGATACCCATTAACAATGTTTTGAGGTTCAGATACAGCTACCACCGTGTCCGCGTCAGTCCACTCTGTCCATGGAGTAGTTTTCTGAACATTTGCATACGTAGTCCCGCATTGAGTATATGTAACTTTAAATGTTCCTCCTAAAGCACCGCTCGGGCTGGCAGTAACTGTAATCTCGTATTGAGTCTTCCAGTTGGCCACTGCCGTTTTAGGAGCATCCATGACTATCGGGTTGGAAGGCGAGGTGTTACCCGATGCATCGCCACTCCAATTAATGAAGACGTAACGTGTACCTGCCGAACCAGAAACTATTAAGGCGTTTACTTCAGCATATGCAGTTTGGCCAGAATCATACCATCCCTCTCCGCCTGTTGTACCGTAAGCAGAAGACACCGTCAAATAGTATTGCGTTTTATAGTAGGCTGTTATCGTCTGGTCAAAGTCTTGAACCACATAGGTATGAGTTTGAGCGCCACCATCACTCCAACTTGTCCAAACATATCTCATGCCTGTTGAACTCGGAACCGGAGAAAGCGCCTCAAGAGTGTGAGTAGAGCCCACAGTCCAGCTGAAGGTTGCTGGAGTTGTAACCAGCACACTGTCAACCTTGACAAAACCTTCGCCTGTAACAGGGCTTGAAGTTACTGTAATTGAAACAGTTGAAGGCGGAATGCCAGTTATAGTAAGTGTGAAGCTGGTTCGTGCTTTCTCAGAATAACTTGGATTCCCAGGAACGCCTGTGAAAACGACGATGTTAATCAAGTGTGTGCCAAGATTAGCCGATGGACTAACATTAACACTCATTATGGAAGTGAAGGGAGGTACACCCTTAGATGGGGAGAAGCTAACAGTGACGCCGTCCGGCTGGCCAGCAGCCCACAAATCCACTTCTGGACCTCCCGCTGGATTTGCGGTAACACTCACAGTTGCCGTAGCTGAACCTCCTAGTGGTACAGCAGCTGAGGTAGGCGAAACGCTGACGGACCACACCCTATCAGTAAATGTCGTTGTTGCAATGTTAGTTCCGTCTGAAGCTGTCACCATGTATGTTCCTTGCTTTCCATCCAAGACATATTGCGCAGAGAAAGCGCCAGACCTATTAGTCCAAGCATAAATTATGTCAACACTCAAATCTGGAGCCTTAATCATAATCGTAACCTGCTCATTCGGCAGGAAACCTTCACCAAAAATTGTCACAGTTTCACTTGGGCTATAATCATCTTTATCCGTCCAGATTCTCGCTTCATCTGCCCTTGCAAAAGGGGTAAACACGAAAGTGGTCATTAATAGAACAACGACTATAAGAAACAGTTTTTTCAATGCCACTCCCCTCTCCGCGCAGCGCCGCAATTATATTTTGATTTATAACTAGCTATTAAAGTTAATGAACATCCAGTGAGTGATTAGTTTCCATGCAGGCGACTTGTTCAGCTGCATCAGCCCATGTTACACTTGGTTGAGCTATCCTAGCACACAAAAAATTTAAGTTAAACTCAAGTGCAATGGGCATTATATCACTAGTGTTTGAATAAAGAACATAAGAAAATGAACGTGCAGTGAGTAAGATACTTCAGTACAGACAACAAAACTTTCCGGGCGAAGCAAATCACATTTCTTGGAAACTCTCCTTTCTCCCCGATTATGAACTTCGTCCGGACAAAAAGCCTAAAGTAGTAAACAAACCATATTAGAAGAATTAGCTCGTATTAATGAAAACTGAATTCAAGGCAAAAGGCCCATTTTCTTAAGAAAATTGTTGAATTTCATACACTCATCAATATACTCTAAACCTTTTTCGGTCACAAAAATTTTCCCACCCTCAGCACAGCTAACCATGCCAAGTTGAACAAGTTGATGCAAGCATTTTTGGAATCTGTCATATGGCAGATTAGCTAAGTGCGCAACCTTTGTAAGACTCGGCTTTTCGTTCTTCGCCTCATCACATAAGATTTGAAGAATGTCAAAGTAAATTTGAACTTTGCTACGCTTCTCCACTTTCATTTTTAACTCTCCTAGAAGAGCGATAAATAAAAATAAAAAGAGTCAGAGAAACCAATCTAGCCAAATGTGCTAAGGCGAACGCCGTTTGACTGCCATCAACCCCCCAAATCAGCATAGAATATTGAGCCAACCAAAGCAGGGAAAACGCTAAAACGGTCCACCTCAAGCCAGAAATTACCTTAAGAGAAGATTCAAAATGTTTAACAACATAATAAATAACATATCCCAGAAAGATGAGATTTGCTACCCTAAAGCATTCGTCAGCAACCATTACTGACGGAAGTTCCAAAAAAGGCGGAACAACAATTAAAATTGCAAAGAACAAACTGATAGAAAGGAGACAGAATATAGAAATTAGCACAAAATAAAACATTGTTGCTTTCTCGCTTTTTCCGGAAAAATAATAGGCAAAAGCGATAAAGGCATATCCATAGCCTTGAACAATTAATCGTGCCCAGAGAACCGTTTCAGAAATCGCCACATCGGTTTTATAAAAGAGGAAAACCCCAAGGAGGATATAAGAAGATGCTAAAAGTAAGAAGCCAACTATAAGCCCAAGCAAATAAAGATGGCGCGTAAACCTATAAACCCTGAAGAAAAAATAGACAAGAATTAAAGTCAGCACAGTTGAAACGAACTCGCTTGCAATAAGCACCTCAATAATCACAGTTGAACCCTTCGTATCCTCCTAATATATGAATAGCAGTCAAGTAAAATAAATTTTTGTGACAGCGTTCTTTAAACCATAACAACCGAAGTTTCACCTTTTCGGAGACCCTCACTCAGAATCAAAGGAGTGCCCAGCATACAGAAACAAGATTTTGGTAGGCACGTATAAATGGTTCATGACTGTTGGGAGGGCACACTCACTCTCAAAGCATCAATAGACAATTATGTAGAAGCAGCTCCAAACCTAATTGGCACGTATACTTCACCAAATGGTCAACGCCACAATGTGCTCGGATACGTAAAAAATTGGGAGTACCCATTGCTTGAAAGCTGGGGCCCTGACCACAAAATAGAATATTCTACATGACTTTCCAGACACTCCTCAAACTGGTGATGACCAAAAATTCGAAGAATACTTGTTCACACAGACTAAACAAGCCATGGCAGGAACAACATACCTTTCGGCTTCTATGCAACTGAGATACTGGAAGCGTATATACCAGCAAACTTCTACATTAATGCATGTGGAACTTATCACCGTGTCAGTACACTAAGCAATTCAACTGTGACAGACGTTCTTTTTAGCGAAAAAGCAAGAAAATAAGCCTAAACATTTCCGGTCCCATTAGAACATATGGCGCATGTAACATTACAATACCTGAAACACTGTTATGGGACATCTTTTCACTCTGCACCGACGGTTCTGTCGTAGTAGAAGACGTGAATTACACGCGGTTTTACAACGGAACCCACAACACACTCCTCGTTAACTACACACATAGCGCACACATAATAGAAATTATCGCCACCGAGGCTATACCAGAATTTGCAACATGACAATTCTGCCATTGTTCATGTCGCGACGCTAATGCTAGCCAAGATCTATAAGACAAAGAACAAGCAGCCGAAAGCTGCTTGACTCTCTCCCCTTTTTAATTATAGTTCTTTATTTGATATAAGTAGGGGATGGTGCTTCATCTTGTTTTTGTTTAGGATTTTATGTTGATTCGTATGTTGTGTGGAGTTTTTTGATTGCCATGTTTCTTGTGTCTCCCAGCGTGGTTTTAGTGTTTGGTAGTTCGCTTACTATTGGGCGTCTTTGTATGTGTTTGTATCCGCATTCGCATTCAAAGCCTACTATTGCTTCTTTGCGTTTGATTTCTCTCCACCTTCGTCCATTACAGTTTGTGTTTTGTTTGTGGATTTTCCATAGGATTCTTGCTTCATTGTAGGTTATTGGGGCGAAGTGTTTTGCGTATGTAAAGTACCATGTTGCGTAGGCTGCGAAGCATGCCCATATTGTGGACGTGATTATTTCCCACATGTGTTTTCGCCTTGCGTATTTGTGTTCTACACGTGTACATTATGTCCACGGTGGGACATATCTATTCTTGGAATATTCTTTCTTACGATATAAGCATTATCTAAAAAACCGAATAGTCAACAACGCCTAAAAGCCTAAAACTGCGCCAAAACATCCTTCTTCTCCATAATATAACCACAATAATGACACTTCAAAAGCAAAGGCTCCTCACTCTCAACATAAAACTTCGCTTGAACAGGCTCGTTGCTGTTGCTTATACACGCGGGGTTCGCACATTTAATAATGTTTTCGATTACTTTTGGAAGCTGAACACGCTGCTTCTCAACAACATTATAATCACGTATTATGTTTATCGTCGCGTGCGGAGCAACCAAAGCAATCTTATGCACTTCCTGCGGATTTAACGCTCTGCCCTCAACCTTCACAATGTCCTTAACCTTGAAACGCTTACTAGGAACATTAATCGCTATGGTTATTACACGCTTTTCACGCCCAGTTATACCCAAAATCTTGACAACATCCAACGCATGTCCGCCAGTAATATGGTCTATGACTGTTCCATCCTTAATTTTTGAAACATGCAACACAGTTTCACTCATGCAGATTCCTCTTCTCGGGAAACGCTATATCAGAACAAGGATAAAAGATTTTAATTTAATGTAAACGCCATTTTGCATCAAAATAAAAAGGTTATTTAGGAGTTGCGCAAATCTGTTTTGGGTGCGAAGATGGAGTTTGAAGGCAGAGACATAATTTCAATTAAGGATTTTTCAAGAGAAGAAATAGATTATGTTTTGAGAGTTTCCCAAACCATGGAGCCGCTAGCCCAGAAAGGTTCAGACACGCTTAAAGGAAAAATTCTAGCCACGCTTTTTTTCGAACCAAGCACGCGGACACGCTTAAGTTTTGAGGCAGCGATGCACAAGCTTGGTGGTTCAACAATAGGCTTTGCAGAAGCAGAAATAGCCTCTGTTAGAAAAGGTGAAAATCTGGCAGACACTGTGCGAACAGTTGAGAATTACGCTGACATAATCGCCATAAGGCATCCACTTGAGGGCGCAGCGCGGCTTGCAGCAGAATTCGCAAAAGTTCCAATAATCAACGGTGGAAGCGGAGCTGAAGAACACCCAACACAAGCGCTTCTGGACTTATACACTATTGTTAAAGAGAAGGGCAAGATTGACGGGTTAAAAATAGCCTTTGTTGGCGATTTGAGATATGGGAGAACCGTGCATTCGTTGGCTTATGCATTAAGCCTATACGATGTTGAACTGTTTTTAATTTCTCCAGAAACTCTGAAAATGCGCAGGGAAGTGCTCCAAACGATAAAGGAGCGAATTCCAGTCACGGAAAAAACAAGCCTTGAAAACGTTGTTTCACAAGTTGACGTCTTATACGTTACACGAATACAGAGGGAGCGCTTCCCAGACCCAGCGGAATACATCAAAGTTAAGGGTTCATACAAAATAGACTTGAAAACCCTAAGCGAAGCAAAAAAGGATTTAATAATACTCCATCCGCTTCCAAGAGTCGACGAGATAGCCGCAGAAGTTGACAATACTCCGCATGCACGGTATTTCCAGCAGGTTTGGAACGGCATAGTCACGAGAATGGCGCTTCTAGCCCTAATATTGGGAGCAGTGAAATAGTCTCTAGACTTGTACGAATCTGTCAAAGACCGTTAATGTGCCTGTGGTTTCACATGATGGGCATTTGTGCCTAATTCCATACCAGCTTTTCTTACAGCGCGCACAATAGGTTAGTTTGCGGTTGTACGTAAAGAATTCATGGATTTTCTTTTCTACTATATCTCTGGTTAATGCCATTAACTCTTCGGCGCCTCCCTTGAAATCTTCAATTTCTATTACGATTATGTTTCCACCATTAAGTTTGCCAGAAACACTTTTGAACCTCATAGACGCTTCAACGAACTTTTCGCCATCAAGGCTCATTCGACTTACTGTGGAATAGAATGGATTTTCCCTAGCTCCAGAAAATCGCACCCTCGCGATGCCATATCTTTCAATGTCCAACTGCACGAGGCGCTCTGAAGCCTCAAAATCTGGAAGCAGCGCAGTAAAAAGGCGTCTTTTGCGTCTTCCAATTTTAGCCATGTAATCTGCTGCAGCTTGTAAAACTTCTGCGGCGAATCCTAAAGTCTTTTCGTCTGTGAACGGGCTTTTACAGAATGCTTCCGCTGCCTCTTTCAGTCCAACCATGTTTATTATGCGCGAGCATCCTTCCAGCCTAAAATAATGGTCTCCATCAATGTTCTGCATTAGGAAAGGCAGCAAGCCGCTGCACCTCTGTCTTAAAGCCTTATCCTTAATTTCAAGAGCTCTTGCTGCCATCTCAAGCCTTTCTTTAAGAATTTCCAAGAATTTTCGCTTGTCTCCTTCAGACTCGTTTACTATGCGCGGCATGTTCACGTTGACATATCCTAGGCATCCAGTGCGCAACGTGTCAATTTCCCAGTCGCCCTTCATGTCCACGTTCAATCTAAAACCAGAATGCGAGAACACGGAGGCTTCTAGGTTTTTTGCGAAGTTGTTTGCGAAGTAGGGTAGGCTGCGCTCCAATGCGAGCTTGTGAGCCTTAAATAGCAATTCGCGTGCTTTCTCGTTTGCAAATGTTTCTGAACGCAGCTTCACTATCAATTTTGGGTTAAGCAGTGGTTTTTGGGCGCTCTCTTCGGCGAATACTTCCATTAAAAGCGAAGCCAAAAGTTGACTTTCTACTGCAAAGTCGCCATACTTACCCGCTTGTTTTCCATTTGGGCTAACCGCTGGCTTCTCCTTCACAAATTCTGGAATCGTAAGTTCCAAGCCTAAAGAAAAATTTTCCACCTGACTTGCATTTAAAACGAAAAGTCTAAGCGCTTCCTTAACATCTTGCGGGTTCATGCCCGTCGCAAATGGTGCTAGGAAAACGTTGAAGTAATCGATTGTTTGGCTTTCGGCTGTTTCCTTGGCTGAATTTTGAATTACGTTAAGCGTTAGGGATAAGGCTTCATTCAGATTTTTTGGTGGTGAATAAGAAAATCTATGCGCGTCTATTTTTTCAAGGTTTACGCCGTTTTGAAAGAAGAATCTTAAATCATGCATGACTTCGCTTGGCTTTAAAGTCCATGAGCTTAAACTTTTAATGTGCAGCGCCCCAGACAAGTGCGCATCTGCAATGTCCCTTGGAAAAACATGTAAAAGCATATACTCCTCAAAAACCACCGCGCCTGCACTTTCATGTATTGAAGCCGTTTTCTGTGAACCCTTGCTTTTTGACTCTATTAGGTTTGTTACGTCGTAGACTGGCAATCCCAACCGTGTAAGCCTATGGCGATACTCTTCTAGACCCTTTTCTATTAGGATTGCGTTGACAAATTCCCTAACCAACGGCGCCGTTAGATACTTCGTTTTTGACTTTAGCAAACGTTTTTCAGCTTCTTTTGCAATCTTTTGAGCTAAGTCGTCTGGCATCTTCGCCTCCTTCACAAGCGAGTTTGCAATTTTGTTTGCGTCAAACTCTTCTAGGGCTAAACGTGAAGTGCGGACAACTAATCCTCTTGGTTTTATTGCCCTCTTCTCAATTCTTTCCGCGACGTCAAGAACCATTTTCCCCAAATCTGTTAGGCAATATTTCTTTGATTCAACATCAGCCTCAACCAAATCCGCCTTAAGCAAAAACTTCAAGTGATAAGCAAATCTGCCCGCGTCTCTGCTTGGGCTCATCTTAAGCGCGCTCATAAGCTCAGTATAAGAAAGCGAACCCTTATCAAAAAGTAAGTTTAAAATCTGCAGTCGGACAGGCGAAGAAACAGCCTTGAGCACCTTAACTCCACGCACACGCTGACCAACAGACACTCCAATCAACCCCTCAAACGCAAAGTTGCAGAGTAAGGGTTTAAAGGTTAAGACTCCCTCTATTTAAAATGCTTTCCAAAAAGAGGGGCTGTCGGCTAGCTTGGTCTAGGCTTGGAGCCTCGGGCGCTCTAGACCCCGGTTCAAATCCGGGCAGCCCCATCACAATGTTAGAAAATTGACAATGGATGGTATGCTAATATTTGCAGTTACTTGAATTGTAGCTGCTCATTAGCAACATACAACACTATTATGGCTGTGGTGGCGCTCTTCTTCCCAAAACCACCGGCAAATTCTTCTGTTCGCTTCCCCTGACAACTGTTACCGACAGTGTTTCTCCAGGCAAGGTGTTTTCCTCAAGGTAGGATGCCAAATCGTCCACGCTTATAATTCGCGTGCCGTTTAGGGCGATTATTATATCGCCCATCTGGATGTCAGCATCCCTCGCTGGACTTGGGTCCAAGAAACCTTCTACTCGGACACCGTATGTGACGCTTGCGCCTATTTGCTGTGCCAGTTCATAACTCATATCCCTCAACTGCAAGCCCAAGTAGGAGTGCCCCTCATATGAGCCGTTCCATACCAGGGAGGCTATTTCCCTAAGTATGGTGTTGGAGGGTATGGCGAAGCCTAGACCCTGCGAGTCCTGAATTATGGCTGTTGTTATTCCAACGACCTTGCCGTTAAAGTTCAGAAGCGGACCACCAGAGTTTCCAGGGTTTATGGGTGCGCTTGTCTGTATTATGCCCGCTATGCTGAACCCTCCAGTGTAAGTTTCCTGTATTGTCCTGTTTAGGGCGCTTACAACGCCAGTCGTCATCGAACCTACGAGGCCGTATGGGTTGCCTATTGCTATGACTGATTCGCCAACCTTTAATGTTGATGAACTTACGATTTCCAGCGGTTTGAATTCGCTTTCTGGAGCATCGGGCAATATTAGCACTGCTAAATCCGCGTAGGGGTCTGTTCCATTTATTATTGCGGCGTATCCATTTCCACTAGAAAAGGTTACGCTTCTACTCACTGTGTCATGCACAACATGGTAATTCGTTATGACAACCATTAAACCAGAGAAGTTATAAACAAAACCTGAACCTTGGACGGTTGTGCCGTTTGCGAATGTTCCGCGAATCATAACGACGGAATCTTTCACTCTCGCGTATAGTTCTGAAAGGTCTACGCCATCCTGCGTTATATTAATGTACTCGTAAATGACTGTCTGGTTTCCAAGTATCGCTGAAATTTGGCTTCGAAGATTTGCAACATCGTTTTTCAAACTGTTAATCTGCGTGGAAACGAGGTAATAGGTTGCCACGCTTCCAACGATAAGCCCAAGCAGAAAAACCGCCATGATAAAAGATGTGGAAGACCGAACATAATGCCTTGCAAATTCATCGCCCAACTAATTCACCTCACATTCGTGAAGAGAGAAGATAATCCCAAAAATAAAAGTTCTGCAGAAAGACAGTAAGCACCCAAAACTGCTATTCTTTCAACAGCCATAATGCTAATGCGGCTAGTAAAAGCGAGGCTGTTATGGCTATGATGAATGGATGATATGGCGAAATTGAGTACAGAAAACCGCCAATGTACGGCGCCAAAACAGAGACAAACATGCTTACTGTTTGCGGGATTGCCACCCATCTGGCTCTGCTTGATTCAGGAGCTGATGGTCCAATGATTGCGCTCATCAATGACCATGTCATGTAGGAGCCGCCGGTTAAGAAGAAAACAAGTGTTAATATGTGGAAGTTGCCAAACAGCAAAAGCAGAACAAGCGAAACGCTGCAAAGAACCAGTGAAATGGCAAGCGCGTAGGCTTTCTTCCATCTATCGCCAACCTTGCCCAAAAGTATGCCCAGAACGGCTGAGCCGAAAAAGGAAATTGAACCAAAAACGCCTATTTCAAACTCTTGATAGTTGTAGATGTCTGAAAGGAAGCTTGGGACGAAGGGTCTAAAGAGCATTAAGGTGAACATTACTGAAGCGAAAAAAGCTGAAAAAACAAGGAGCCTTCTAAATCGAATGAGCCTGCGTAGGGGTAGGACATCTTCACGAGAATTTTCCACCTTGTACCGTTGTGCCTTCTGGCTGCTTGTGAAGGCTAGAATTAAAGCTGCCAAAGCGTAGAGAATTGCAGCTGAATAGAAGACAATTTCATAACTGACAACTTCGGATAGATACCCGCCAATACCTGGAGAAAAAATGTATCCAATGGACCATGCTGCTGAAAGCACCATAAAACTTGAAGATAGCCTACTCTTGTCTGCGGATGTTACAACATAAGCTGTGGTTGTTGGACCTCCAAGCCAGAAGCCCCACAGAAGCATCCCTGGCAAAGCGTGAACCCAGTTTGTGGCTATGGAAAAAATTATTGGCGCTGGAATCCACGCAATCCAACCTGCAACCATAATCTTTTTTCGGTCATATCTGTCAGCCAGCATTCCAGCCGCGAAAAGTGTTATCGCTGCGACAAGGCTCATTATGGCGTAAAGTATCCCAAGCTCAACGGAATTTGCACCAAGCCTCCCCGTTAAATACTTTGGCAATGTGTACGCGTAAAGGCCATCTCCAAAAGAGCCAACCAGGTTGCATGCGAAAATTAGCCTTAAATCCCTGTTTAAGAATTTAAATGGGGCGAATATTCCAGAGATCTTTGTGCTGCTGTTTTTGGTCAAGCTTGAAGCCTCGAGGCTCCGATAAACAGTTAAGATAAAATTATTATGGCTTTTGGCGCTTATGCTTTTTTTAAGGCTTTCTTCACTTCTTCAATCGCCGTTTCATCATCTATTGTCGAATAATCGCCAAGGGGCGAGCCAGTTATCAGCGCCTTTATCAGTCTGCGCATTATCTTGCCGCTTCTGGTTTTTGGAAGCTTATCCACAAAGAATATTTCGCTTATAACAACTATTGGACCAAGGGTTTTCTTAACCGAATCTGCCAATTCACGCTTAAGCGCGTCAGTTGGCTTATACCCGCCCTTCAAAACAATTAGGGCACATGCCGTTTCGCCCTTTACTTGGTCTGGACGCCCAACAACAGCCGCCTCTGCAACAGCAGAATGCTGAAGCAACGCACTTTCAATTTCTATAGTGCCGATTCTGTGGGCTGAAATCTTGATAACCTCGTCTCTTCTCCCCAAAAACCAGATGTAGCCATCCTCATCCCTGAAGGCTGCATCACCAGTATAATAAAAACCCGGAATCCTATTCCAATAATCCTGCACGTAACGTTCATGGTCCCTCCAAAGCGTAGGCGCCAAGCCCGGAAACGGCCTTTTACACACAAATGCTCCTTCAACACCAACCGAAACGGGTTTACCGTCATCATCAACTATCTCCGCGTCTATACCAGGAAGCGAAATCCCAGCTGAGCTTGGTTTTATTGGCAGTAGCTCTATGCCGTAGGGGTTGCCCACCATGGGTCCGCTGCTTTCTGTTTGCCACATATGGTCTATTACTGGAACCTTATCCCCGAAGACTTTCTTTTGGAGCCACTCCCAAGCTGGCGGATTTAAAACTTCTCCAGCGCAGAATACAGCTTTAACTGAGCTTAAATCGTGTTTTTTGGGCCATTCTTCGCCGTATTTCATTAGGGCTCTCGCGCTTGTCGGTGAAAGCCAAAGTTTTGTAACGCGGTTTCTCTCGACTATTTGCCACCAAACGTCTGGCGCTGGGTGGTCTGGCGTACCTTCATACATTATTGTTGTGCAGCCGAAAAGTAATGGCGCATAAACAACATAGCTGTGTCCAACTATCCATCCTATGTCTGATGTTGACCACCAAACGTCGTTTTCGCGCATGTCGTAAACCCACTTGCCCATGGCGTAAATGTAAACTTGATAGCCTCCGTGCGTTTGAACCGTTCCTTTTGGTTTAGCCATGGTGCCAGAAGTGTACAGAATGAAAAGCGGTTCATCAGCACCCATTTTTTCAACTTCAGCGCTAACGTTGCTGCCCTTTTCGACCGCGTCTTCCCAAAGTAAATCTCTACCAGAAATTAGAGGCAAGTCTTTTTGGCTTCGCTTTAAAACGACAACTTTTTCCACGCTTTTTCCCGCCGCCTTTAAGGCTTCGTCAACAACTTCTTTGAGGTTGACTGTTCCGCCACGTCTATAACCAACATCTGCAGTTACAACAACTTTTGGCGCAGCATCTTCAATCCTATCTGCCAGGGCGCCATAACCAAATCCTCCAAAGACAACAGAGTGAATAGCGCCGATACGGGCTGATGCGAGCATTGCAATGGCGGCTTCTGGAACCATTGGCATGTAAATTGTTATTCTGTCGCCCTTGTTAACCTCTAAAGCCTTGAGGGCTGAGGCGAAACGTTTAGCCTCGTGTAAAAGTTGGCTGTATGTTATGACGCGTGTTGGTAAGCCTTCGCCATTCTCGTATATTATTGCTGCGTTATTGCCTCTGCCTTTTGCGATGTTGTTTTCTAGGCAGTTGTAGGCTATGTTTGTTATTCCGCCCTTAAACCATGAGAAGTTTGGATAGTTCCACTCGAAAACCTTGTCCCAACGCCTAAACCAGTGCAGTTCCGCGGCGATTTCTCCCCAAAAATCTTCAGTGTTCTCTAAAGCCCTCTTAAGCATAGACTTCAGCTTCGGCGAATACTCTATTCTATGTGTTTGCGGCTTTGCCCAAATGTTGGATGCCAAGGTAAAAACTCCTCTCTCACAATTTCCAGAAGATGCCGTTAAATACTTTTAACCTTTAAGTTAGAGTTTCACCATCATTTTCTTCGGTCAATTATGTCTAGGGCTTCTGGTCCAGTGCCGATAAGCACAACTGGAATGCCAACTTGACGCTCGATTTCCCTCAAAAACTCCTTCGCATTGCTTGGAAGTTCATCAAAGCTTCTTGCGCCCTTACATTGCGGGTATACACTGTCAAGCTTTGTCAGTGCTGCTTGCGTTGCGCCGTTAATTTTTACGGCTTTCTTGGCAATCTCAAAATTAAAGGGGGCTGAACGCCTGTCGCGTCCAGTTCCAGCGGCAGTTTCAAACCATCCCCGTTTTATGGCTTCCTCTTTCGTAAGTTCTCCTGGAAGCGGACCAGCTCCAACACGGGTCATGAAAGACTTGAAAACTATTAGGACTTCGTTGACTCTTGTTGGTCCGACGCCCGCTTCGGAGCATATTGCTGCAGCGCTTGTGTCTCTTCCAGTAACGTAGGGGTATGTTCCATGGAAAAGTGAAAGCATCAAGCCCTGTGTCCCTTCAAGCAAAACCTTTTTGTTTGCGTCTATTGCGTTGTTTGCTTCTTCTGCGGCGTCTGTTATGTATGGCTTTAGTTCGGGTATGTCCTTTGCGAGCTTTGCTGTTCTGCGTACACGTTCTTCTATTGCTGGACCTACACCCCAACCAGTTGTCCCGATTCCCTTTAGGTGCGCGCTTGTCTTGTCCTGCGTCGAATGTTTCTCCTCAATTATGGAGGCTTGCGCATCCACGCCTATCCTGTTTTTGACGTTTGTCTCCTCAACTTCCTTGAGAAATTGTGCAACGTGAACATTTGAGCCTGCACCTATCAGTAGGCGGCATTTCTCATATACAAACGCTGCTGGAACCATGTGCAAGGCGTAACGTTTCCCCTCAAACCAAACCGTGTGCGCAGCATTGACAGAACCAGTTCTAACACAAACATCCAGTTTATCCTTCAAAGCCAAATAGGAGATTATTTTGCCCTTACCCTCGTCTCCCCAGAAAGCTCCAGCAATAACCATGCACGGCACGCATATCACCGTTGTGAAAATTATTGCAGATTTATTTAAGGTTGTTTGCCACGTTCGTGTAAAAAGGCTTCTTGAACAAAAGTCGTTTTAATCCTCGCTTTTTGGCAGTATCAAGTTTAGGTTTAACTGCTCAGCCCACGCTATACTCCTAAGCGGCACTTTAAGCTCGTTCCTCTTCCCATAAGGAACACACCTAACAAAAGTTTCTTTCCCAAACTTGTCCTTCATAAACTCTAAAAATTGTACGTTAACTATGACCGAACCGTCTTTCAGGTGAAGGTTAACGTTTTTGCCTAAGAACGTTTTCGCTATGTTAAGGTTGAATCGTTCCATCCACTACCACTCCAAGTCTTTAACTGCAATTTTACTCCAACAGCGCCGACATATGGGAAGTTTTTCGCCTCTAAACATTATGTAAACTTCTATGTCGTCGCTCTTGCATTCCCTATTCCAAGGGTTTCTGCAACGTTCCATTAAGCGAACCTCCTCTAACAAGCCTTAATTTGTGGTTTGCGCATAGTTTGCTTTTAAGGCTGTTCGTGATACGACATTCATTGGCAGTGGAGAGAGTTGAGTTAAAGTGAAAATGCCTCAAGACGCTGAAATGCAAAAAATTCTTTCACTTTATAGAACTGTTGCTGTTGTGGGGTTGTCCCGTGATCCATCGAAGGACAGTTATTTGGTGGCTGAACGCTTGAAAAGGGAAGGCTTTAAGATTATACCAGTAAATCCGTTTGCTGAAGAGATTTTGGGCGAGAAATGCTATAAGAGCCTATTAGAAATGCCAGAGGAAGTTCAAAAAACAATTGAAATTGTTGACATTTTCCGACCAGCGGAGGAAGTTTTGCCAATAGTTCATGAGGCAGTTCGGTTAAAGGAGAAGTTTGGGAAGCCGAACGTGATTTGGATGCAGCTTGGAATCATAAACGAGAAGGCAGCCAAAACCGCAGAAGAAGCAGGCTTGATTGTTATCATGGATAAGTGCATGATGCAAGAATATAGGCGCTTATTCGCAAAGACCTGATTCACATATACCTTTATATTTGGATTATTTCTGGCATAATCTTCTCCTTCGTCACCCTCAACAAACCCACACTAGGCTTTATTATAAATGGCGGAATAGGGTTCGTTGGACTTCCAGGATTTATGAATAAGAGTTCGGCTTCCCACTTTATGCTGGGATTATGCGTATGCCCATAAACCAAAACGTTAAAGCCGTTCTGCTTAACAATCTCACGCATCTTACTCATCCCAAAAAGCGCTCCAGGGTCATGCATAACCCCAATTTTCCACTCAAAAATTTTGAAGGAGTTCATTTTTGGCAGTTTTCCTCGAACTTCTGGTCCATCCATGTTTCCGTAAACAGCCAAAACTGGCGCAAGTTGCTCCAACTCGTCCAAGACGGACATGTCAACCAAGTCTCCAGCATGAACTATGAAATCTGCTTTTTCAAAAACCTCAAAAACCTTTTTTGGAATGCTTCTGGCTCTAACTGGTATATGCGTGTCAGAAATTAACCCAACAATTTTTGCTGGTGTGGATTCGCGGAGCTGAAAATGTTGGGGTTGCTGGACAGCCATCCAGAGTCCTCAAGAATCTTGTATAATACTGAAAATAAAAGTGCTTCTAAACCATTTTACGGAACTCTCGAAACAAACTTGTTCTCTTTAATGAAAAATCTTAAGTTTCGAGGCAAATCAGCCTTGACGCCTACTCTGCGAGAAGAACCAATCTCAAAAATCCCCTTGTCATCCGCAACTATAAGCAAAGGGCTGTCCGCTTCGGTTACATCAATACCATTGAGCGCCTTGGTTATTGCCAAAGACCTGGTTAGCATCCCAGGACCACTTGTTAGCTTATACAAGATCTTTATGTTTCGGTTGGTTTGCATGATTTCTATACCGTCTAATGGCTCTAAAGCTCTTATTAAAACTGCTCCAACATCGCCTTTCGGATGCGCAACTATGTTTAGAAGCCAATTCCCATGAACCATGTAAATAAACGCTTTGCCGACATCGAGAAACATGGGTTCATTAAAATTTTTCCTACCTTTATACGCCTTTGAGGCTGGGTCTTTTTCGCCGTAGTAGGCTTCTGTTTCAACAATTCTTCCAGAAAGAGTCTCCGAATTCAGCCTTCTAATTAACCTTTTTCCCAAAAGTTCTTTTGCGACGCATGCGGGATCTCTTTCGTAAAAACTTCGCTTTAGCACGCGCATTGCCATTTTCCCTTTTGATAAGGAATGATGGTGGCGGTTAAGAAATTTAAGCTTCTGTTATCCTAAAATCTTTGCTGGAGGAAACACGTTGATAGATTCCTACGATTTCGGCGTTATAGTTGTCAACGGCAAAAGGTACACAAGCGATGTTATAATTTTTCCAGAGAGAGTTTTGACGGTTGGTGGAGAAGGGAAGGACACAAAGTTTGTCTAGAAGATTTAAAGGAAGTTCTTAACAGCGAGTCAAAACCAGAAACCCTTGTAATCGGAACTGGCTATTATGGTATAGTGAAAATTTTGCCAGAAGTCGAAAACGCCTTAAAATCTCAAGGAATCACGTTAATAACTCAGCCGACAAAGGAAGCTTGCCAAACATTCAACAAACTTCTAAAATCAAAAAAGTGCGTGGTCGGCGCCTTCCATTTGACATGCTAAATGTAAAGCTTAAACGGTTAGACCAGCTTAAACGTTAGGACAGATAAAGAAAAGCGAGATGCCTACAAATGCGACTAATTAAAGAGGTTGAGAAGGAAGTTACAAGCCTTCTCAGCGGCTTAATTCGTATAAACACGACAAACCCTCCTGGAAACGAGACTGAAGCCGCAAAATACGTGGCAAAAACTTTGGAGAAAGACGGATTCAAATGTGAGCTCTTTGAGTCGGCCCCTGGAAGAGGCAGCGTGATCACACGCCTAAAAGGAAGCGGCGAAAAACCAAGCTTATTGCTACTTTCGCATCTAGACGTTGTAGCAGCAAACCCAAAGGAATGGAGCGTTGACCCATTCTCTGGGATGGTTAATGACGGTTTCGTTTGGGGAAGAGGTGCACTAGACATGAAGTCCATGACCGCCATCGAAATTATGGTTATGAAACTTCTGAAAAGGAACCGTGTGAAACTCAAGGGAGACGTAATATTGGCAGCGACAGCAGACGAAGAAAAGGGCGGAGAAGCTGGAGCTGGATGGCTTGTGCGCAATTACCCAGAAAAGGTTCGGGCAGGCTACGTTATAAACGAGGGCGGCGGTTTTGCAATACCAGCCGATGACGGCAGAAACATCTACACGATTCAAACGTCTGAAAAGGGAATTTTGTGGCTGAAAATCAAGGCGAAGGGTAGACCAGGACACGGCTCAAAACCTGGTTTGGCGGACAACGCTATAATACGCATTAACAAAGTTGTGGATAAGCTTGGCAATTATCGCTCAGCGATATCGCTTACATCAACAACTAAATATTATTTGGAGGCAATTGCGGAAGGAAACAAGCAATTAAAACCGTACCTTTCATCCATCCTCAAAAAACCAGCTGAAGCCGACAAGGTGCTTGATGAGCTTTCCAAAATGGATAGGGCAGTAGCCGAGGACATCCGTGCAATGTTGAGGATGACAATAGCGCCAACAATGATTCACGGTGGCGTAAAAGAAAACATAATACCATCGGAATGCGAGGCAGTATTTGACTGCAGAATTTTGCCAGGAAAAACAACAGCACAAGCTATGGAAGAAATCAAAGAGTTGCTGAAAGACGTTAACTTGGAAAAACTTGAATTTGAAAAAATCCAAGCCAACGAACCTTCAGAATCACCCATGAACACCCCGTTGTACAAGAGCATTGTGGAAACCCTAAGAGAGTTTGAGCCAAACTGCTTGGCGGCACCGCTCATGTTAACTGGCGGAACGGATTCCAGATTTTTCAGAGCATTGGGCAGCGTGTGCTATGGTTTTCAACCAATGCAAGCAGACTTACCCTACGGGGAAATATTGAAAATGGTTCACGGAATAGATGAGCACATATCAATACAAAATTTAATTTTCGGAACAAGCGTCCTCTACAACGTTGTTGAAAAGTTCATGGCTTAACCAGAAAATTTTCATAATCAGCAACGATGAAGTTCTTTCCCTTCTTTATCACCTTGTGTCCCTCATTCTCTAAAAGCCGCTTCTGCTCTTCAACCCCGCCAGGATATTTCTCGTTTATTACTCCGCCAACCTTTAATGTGCGCCAGTAAGGAGTAAAATTCCTCTCGCCTTTTTGCCTCTGCTCTTCTGCAGCGTTTGCAGCAATCCATGCGAACATACCAGTAGTCATGAGACAAGCAATTGTTGCTTTGTGTTTTTTAGCTAGGGCTATGCGAATTTCGTTTATGGTCATCAACTTTCCCTTGGGCACTTTTCTCATAATCTCGTCAACTTCAATTGGCGCTGGAATAACCATTGTGCCCTCGCCCCAACGTTTACTCATTTTTCCACTAATCTTCTGCACCTTCGGCAAATCCTTGCTACTCACAAGTTTTTCAAACCATGTTTTGCTTTTTGCCATTCTAATCCAAGCCTAACCTATAATTGAGCAATCATTAAATATATGTCTTTAAACGGTTTCTATACAATTCTAGAGGTGATTTGGAAATGCCAGCAATAGAAGTTGGTAGAATATGCCTTAAACTTACTGGGCGAGAGGCTGGAAGAAAATGTGTAATAGTTGACGTTATAGACAAAAGCTTCGTTTTAATCACAGGACCCAAAAATTTGACTGGCGTGAAAAGGCGAAGGGCAAACGTAAACCACGTTGAGCCATTACAAGAAAAGATAAACATTAAGAGAGGCGCAACAGACGAGGAAGTTATGGAGGCACTTAAGGAAGTTGGCAAAATCGAGGAGATGACGCAAGTTATTAAGCCAAAAATAACTCCAGTTTAAACTATTATACCTCTTACTTCTCAGTATAAAATAAGGGAGTGATGCATCAACTCATGCCAAGAAGCATTCCGCCATGGGAAATTGAACGCAAAACAATAGTTAAAGCCGAAGACAAAACAGATCCGAAGTACGGACACAAACCAGAAGAAAGACCAGCCGAAGAATACATACGCTACGGCGTAATAAACCTTGACAAACCAGCCGGCCCAACAAGCCACGAAATTGCTGCTTGGGTCAAACGCATCCTAAACCTAAAGCAAGTCGGTCACGGCGGGACTCTAGGGGCGCGATAAACGCCAGAGAAACCCCAACGTGACCGGTGTACTGCCAATAACACTTGAGGAATCAAGAAGGGTTGTTCAGGCTCTGCTCTACAGTGGAAAAGAATACGTTTGCCTAATGAAGCTGCACGCCGATGTATCTGAAGACCGTGTTAGAGAAGTCTTGAGTGAATTTGAGGACACGATTTATCAGAAACCGCCTGTAAGAGCTTCTGTGAAGCGGAGGCTTAGGACAAGGAAAATCTATTACAACGAGTTTTTGGAAATGAGTGGGCGAAACGTTCTTTTCAAGGTTGGTTGTGAAGGCGGAACATACATACGTAAACTATGCTACGACATCGGAGAAGTTCTCGGATGCGGGGCGCACATGCAAGAACTACGCAGAACAAGGGCGGGACCTTTCATCGAAAACGAGGGAATAGCCACACTGCACGAGGTTGCATACTGGTTTAGGGAATGGCAAGAAAGAAAAGACGACGAAATCTTGAGAAAATTCATACAGCCAATGGAAAAGGCTTTGGCGCTTATCCCAAAAATTTACGTTAGAGATTCAGCCGTTGAGGCAATCTGCCACGGTGCAAGCCTAACAGCACCAGGCGTGTTATCGCTTGAAACTGGAATAGACCTAGGCTCAGTTGTGGCTATATTCACATTGAAGGGCGAAGCCGTAGCCTTAGCTAAAGCCGTTGCATCCGCAGAGGAAATCTTGAACATGAATCATGGTATTGTAGCTAAAACTGAAAGGGTGCTCATGCCAAGGGGCACTTACCCCAAATGTTGGAAAAGCGGAGAAATATGACGCATAATAAAGCAAATGCCTTCAGCCACTATTTCACTGCTGAACAAAGGTCAAAGATAAAGCTTGGACTTGTACGCACATATCTTCGAGGAAAACAATTCGAATTTTTAACAGCGTCTGGCGTTTTTTCAAAGAAACGCGTGGATTTGGGCACTAGATTACTAATCGAGTCTATGTCTCTTCCAGAAGAAGGACACGTGTTGGATGTCGGATGCGGTTACGGCGCCGTTGGAATAGCAGCAGCCAAACTCAATCCAAAATTACACGTGGTAATGGTCGACGTAAATGAGAGGGCTGTTTGGCTTGCAAGACAAAATATACAAGTAAACAAAGTCTACAATGCCACGGTTAAACGCGGCATCCTATACGAGCCAGTTAAAAACTTAAAATTCAATTGTATTCTCTCAAACCCACCAGTAAGTGCTGGAATAAAAACCGTCAAGGCAATAGTTTCCAAAGCACCAGAACACATAACGCATGGAGCTACTTTCCAAATGGTTCTAAAATCAAAAATCTGTGGAGAAAGAATGCAAAACATTTTCAAAGAAGCTTTTGGAAACGTTAAGGTGCACGCAAGAAAAAGCGGATACCGAGTTTTAATCGCAGAAAAAGAATAAAGAATTCAGTAGAAGGCATTTAGCCAGTTAACCTAACAATTCTTCTTACAACCGGGATTACAGCCAAAGACGTTAAATACTCACCGCAAATCCTACCGCAAACGCAAAAAGCCATCTTTCAAGATAAAAGCCCTCAAATTTATTATGCTAATGACCAGAGAGTGCGAGAACGACATACACAGCTACATAAGAACACTAAACAAAACCGTTAAATACCCTTTATCAATCCTCAAAATGTTCACTCGCACCGCTTTATGCACGTTTAAGCTAGAAATAGCGTTTGAACTATAAAACTTACTGCGGCAACAATTAACATTAAAACGCTTAATGGTCTAGTAATTCTTTGATGCTTCTTACTCATAACAAGTAGCATAACCGTGACAAGAACCATGAAGGGCACGGTTGTAAGGATTTCTTGAGGCGCCACTTCAAAAGAACGCCCCCTAAATGGAACTATTATTGCAACAAGCCCGAAAACAAGAGAGATTGTGATAATGTTGTCGCCTATAACGTTGCCAATTGATATTTCCTCCTCCCCTTCTAAAGCGGCAAATATGGAGACCGCAGCCTCTGGAATAATACAGCCCAAAGCAGTAATCGTAAGTCCAACATAAAACTCCCTTAAACCAAAAACTTCGCTAATAAGCAAAGCACTACGCACAAGCAACGCCGTGCCGCCCAAAAGCGCAGCACCACCAAGAATAACATACGCCAAAGCTTTTCTTGAACTTCCATTCCCATCACCCTCATGATTGTTGTTTGACTTTCGAATTGAATAATAAATGAACAGCAGATACGCGAAAAGAAAAATTAGACCAAGCCACCAAGTCACTTGACCAGTTAGGATTATGATTACGGCGAAAATCGAACTTAAAACAATCATAAAAGCGCTTTCAGTCACAACAGACGAATTTTTCATTTTAAACTCCCTAATTAAACCGCACAATCCAATAATCAAGGGTATATTGTAAATGTTTGAGCCTATAAGATTCCCAAGCGCCAAATGGGATGACCCCCAAAAAACAGCCATGAGCGAACTCATCAACTCCGGCAAAGCGGTAATAGACGCCACAACGACAGTGCCCGCAACAACCTTGTTAATGCACATGCTGTTAGCTAAGCAAACGGCTCCCTGCAACGTTTTCTTGGCGCCAACATATAGGAGCAATAAACTCGCTGCAAATGCAACGGCGCCTAAAATCAAAGGCTCCATATGCAGCCCGGTTTCCCACACACATCAAGAACCCTAAATATAAACCTTTTCAGACACAAACCAACAAAACATTGAACACGCAATAAACACAAAAGCCATAATAAACAAAAAATCAAATTAAACTTAAGCACCAAATTAAAGCCGGGGTCTCCTAGTCAGGTAGGGAGCAGGCCTGGAGACAAAACGCATAAACGCCATTAAGCCTGTGGCCCATAACGGGCCGCGTGGGTTCAAATCCCACCCCCGGCGCCACCAACATCACTCATGAAATTTTGAAAGGTAATCTATTTTTATAGCGCATCAGCTTGTTATTCTGTTAGTTAAATATAATATTGTGGATTGAGGCTGGGTTTATGGAGTGCATTTCAGTTATCGGCGCTGGGGTAATTGGTGGAGCCATAGTTAAGAGTCTTTTGAAGAGGGGTTATAAGGGTAGGGTTGTTGCTACGAGGCGTGATGTAGAAAAGCTAAGGGAAATCGAGAAGCTGGGCGCTTCTGTTTATGCGGACAATAGGCGAGCGGCACGGGAAGCTAACATAATTTTCTTATGCGTTAAGCCTAATGATGTTGAAAAGGTTTTGAAGGAAATAAGCAAAGAAATCGATGGTAAACTTGTAATTTCCACGGCTGCAACCATTCCTTTGGGATTTTATAAGAAAATTGCGCCGAAAGCCAAGTTTGTCAGGACTATGCCGAACATCGCCGTATTGGTCCAAGAGTCCTTTACTGCATACTGCTGTGATGACAGCTTAAACGCAAAAGAAAAGCGAAAAGTCAAGGAAATTTTGGACATGATGGGCATATCCGAGGAGGTTGAAGAAAAATACATGGATGCCATAACAGCCCTAAGCGGAAGCGGACCAGGATACATCTCAATAATCATTGAAGCCCTAATGTATGCAGGATTAAAGGTAGGCTTGCCAAGGGACCTTGCCCTCTACAGTTCTGCACAAACAGTCCTAGGAACTGGAAAGCTCATCCTTGAAACGCGGGAACACCCAGCGAAAATAAAGGATATGGTGACCACTCCAGGCGGCACAACCATCGAGGCAATTTTTGAGCTTGAGGGCAGCCAAATTCGCCAAGGCTTAATGAAGGCTGTCGAAGAGGCAACTAAAAAATGTAATGAGATTCGAGAGAAGCTCATTGCGAACTAAAAAAGGGTGACGTGTAAATAAGGTGGACGCCGAAACCAAACGCATCGCCATGCAGAGAATCCACACACTATTTCGTTTGGCAAAGGAAACTTACCGCGAAGATCATGCCCTAGCACAGCGTTACGTGGACATTGCACGAAGGATAGCCATGGCTGCAAAGGTGCGTTTGCCAAAAGAGTATAGGCGCCAAGTTTGTCGCCACTGTAAAAGCTTTATCTTGCCAGGCGTAAATTGTCGTGTGCGGATAAGGCAGTGGAGAGAACCACACGTGGTCATAACATGCCTCGAATGTGGTAAGCATATGCGAATTCCATTAAGAAGTAGAAGAAGGGAGACATTTCTTGAGTAAGCTTACTGTTGGAATGAAGCGACGAATCAAGCGGGAATTGAGCATGGAGAAACCGACCATATGGATTGGCAAGGGTGGTGCTTCGTCTGAAATTATTATGGAGATTGGGAAACAGCTAGATAAGAATGAGATGGTCAAGGTTAAAATCTTGAAAAGCGCTCTAGAAAAAGGAACCGCAAAGCAGATTGCGTCCAAAATTGCTGGTATGGCAGAAGCGTCGCTAATAGAGGTTAGGGGACACACATTCATCCTTTACAAGCGCAAGAGCAAGGTTGCTCCGAAAAAGTAGAAATGTAAACATTTTCAGCATGTTTGCTTAATGACAAAATGTAGGGTAAAAGTGAAAGCCTTTATATTTGGCTTCATGTTTTACTGAAGGAAAGCTGAGAGGAATAAATAGTCTTGATAACCCCGCATGATGTTCCAGCACAAGCATTCATCGAAAAATTAGCTAAATATCTAAAGGAGAACGTGGACGAAGTGAATCCGCCCCAATGGGCTAGCATGTCGAAGACGGGCTCGCATGTTCAGAAGCAACCACAAGACCCCGACTGGTGGTACACGCGCTGTGCCTCGCTTTTAAGGAAAATTTATGTTCACGGACCAATAGGCACAGAAAAACTAAGAGCTGAGTATGGCGGACGAAAGGATTTCGGTGTTAGACCAGAACACGCAGTCAAGGCTGGCGGAGCCATTATTAGGAAAGCCCTACAACAGTTGGAGGCTGCTGGTTTAATTGAAACCGTCAAGCCCAATGGAAGAGTTGTGACGCGAGAGGGCAGAAAGCTCATGTGTGAAATAGCTGAAGAAGTGCATAATGGACTTGCGAAGGAGTTCCCGCAATTGGCCAAGTATGGGAAGGGCGAGTGATGTCTGAGGAGGAGCTTGAAGAAATTCGTAAGAGAAAGCTCTTGGCTTTACAGCAGAAACTAGCCGAAGAGCAGAAGCAAGCCCAAATTCAGCAGCAGATGGAGCTGCAGAAACAGGCAATTCTGAGAAAGATTCTAACGCCTGATGCTAGGCAGAGACTCGCGAACCTAAAAATGGTTAAGCCAGAGTTCACAGAAGCCTTAGAATTGCAGTTAATCCAGTTGGCGCAGCAAGGAAAGCTTCCAATACCGTTAAGTGATGAGCAGCTTAAACAGATACTTATACAACTTCAGTCTCAGAGACGCGAAACAAGAATAAGGAGAATATGAAATTGGCGAGAAATAAACCCACAGCCAAAAAAAGGAGACTTGCAAAGGCTGGAAAACAAAAGAAGGCTGTTCCAACATGGGTCATTGCTAAAACGGGAGGAAAATTTAGGACTCATCCAAAGAGGAGGCAATGGCGCATCAGAAAGATAAAGGCTTAAGGGTGCCTACATATGGAAGAAGAGAAAGATGTCAAGAAAGAGGAGTCAGAAAGCGGAGAGGAGACTGAAGAGCTGACCAAGGAAGTTGAGAAGGAAGCAGAAGAAGCTGAAATGAAAGCCGAAGCCGAAGTCGAGGCTGAGGAAAAAGAAGGGGAAGAAATTTCTGAAGAGACTGTTGAAGCTGAGGAAAAACCAGTTGAGGAAGAGGTTTTGGAGGAGGAAGCCAAGCCGAAGCGTGGGGAGAAGGTTAAAGAAGAAGATATTGTTGAAGAGCGGATTTACACTGTTCCTCTTGGCAAGGCTTGGATTATGCCGCCTAACAAGCGAGCAGCAAGAGCCATTAGGATATTGAGAGACTTTTTGAAAAAGCACATGAAGCTTGAGGCTCGCGAGGAAGGCGAGGAAGAGGGGGAACCCAAGAGACTTATTATCACTAATGAGGTTAATGAGAGAATTTGGAGTAGAGGCATCGAGAAGCCTCCTAGAAAGATTCGAGTGAGAGCCGCAAAGGATAAGGATGGCAACGTAACTGTCTATTTGGCTGAAGGAGATTAGTGCTTGCCAGTTTACTTCGCCAGTCTTTTTGGAAGCGCAAGCATAGGAGTTTACGCATTAGCAACAGACAAAATCGCTGTTGTCCCGAGTCTTGTTCCGCTTAAGAAGGCAAATCGGTTTGAAGAATGGCTAAAAGTTAAGCTAATACACACAACAATCGGCGGCTCCATTTTGGTTGGCGCTTTGGCATCTGCAAACTCGAACGGCATCATTCTTCCACACATAATCCGCGATGAGGAACTTGAAGCAATAAGCGCCAACTTCGATGGAAAAATAACCGTTATGGAAACGCGGAAAACAGCCTACGGCAACATGGTTTTAGCAAATGACCATGGAGCACTTGTTGACCCAAGGTTAAAAGCGCCTGAAGTAAAACTAATATCTGAAACTTTGGGCGTGGAAGCTGTTCAGGGAGAGATTGCTGGTTTGCCATATGTCGGAGCCTTGGCTGTTGCCACAAACAAGGGCGTATTAGCCCACCCGCTTCTGAAGGATTCAGAGAGAAAACTTTTAGAAGAAGTGTTGAAAGTTCCAGTTGATGTTGGCACGATTAACTGTGGAATACCCTACGTTGGGACTGGGTTAATCTGCAACAGCCATGCGGCTGTTGCTGGAGCCTTGACAACTGGACCCGAGATGTTTATAATTGGGAATGCATTGGATGTGGTGAGGGAAGATGAACACGTTGAAAGTCTTCAGAATAAAGGGTGAAATTCGAAAGCCAAACTTGGAAACGTCATTCGCGAAGGAGGTTGTAGCCGTAAAGCCAGAACATGCCATTGAAAAGGTTTATGCGGAGTTGGGGAGTAGGCATAGGGCTAAACGTTTCCAGATAAAAATATTAAGTGTCGAGGAGATAAAGCCCGAAGAGATAGAAAATCCTATCCTCAAAAAACTTGTTGTTGGAGAAGGTCACGTTGGAGAGTAAAATTGAAGATGAACTTCGTAAGCTGAACTTGGAAATGCGGTTTTTGGAACAGACAGCTGAAACCATTCAATCCAGAATTAACATGGTGAACGCCGTAATAACAGACCTAACATACGCAAACATGTCTTTGGAAGGATTAGAGAAGGAAAAGGAAAACGCTGAACTGCTTGTTCCAATCGGCGGTAGCTCCTACATAAAGGTGAAGCTTGGCAACTCAGACAAGGTTATAGTGGGCATGGGCGCTGGAGTCTCAATTGAAAAGACCTTACAAGAGGCTAAAGAGATAATAAAGAGTAGGCTTGAAAACCTGGAGAAAACGCGGGGTTCGCTTCAAAACCAACTTGTCCAAGTTATGCAAAAAATCAATGAAGACCGCGAAAAATTTGAGAGTTTAGTTGCCCAGCTCCGAGAGGAGAAAACTCCATAAATGTTTGAGAAGCTTAAGTCTGGCTTAAAGGGGCTAGTAAACAAGGTCACGACAACAGAGCTTAAAGCTGAAAATCTTCGCCCAATACTTTCCGAATTTAAAATAAGCCTTGTGGAAAACGATGTGGCTTTCCCAGTGGCGGAGAGAATCTGTGACGAAATGGAAAAGCGATTGGATGGCGTGCAAGTTAAAAGGCTTGAAGACCGCAAGAAAATTGTTGAAAAAAACCTTCGGGAAATTCTTCTCGAAGTCATGCTTATAAACAACAAAATAGACCTTTTCAAAGCTATAGAGGAAAAGCGCAAAAAGGGTGAGCCCTTCGTCATAATTTTTGTTGGGATAAATGGCACTGGAAAAACAACAACAATTGCTAAGGTGGCTAACCTCCTAACAAAAAAGGGCTATTCAGTCGTGCTTGCGTGCAGCGACACTTACAGGGCGGGCTCAATAGAACAACTGGAAGAGCATTCAAAGCGCTTGGGAATAAAGATGGTTAAGCACAAGTACGGCGCGGACCCAGCCGCAGTAGCCTACGACACAATAAGCCACGCGAAAGCACATGGAATAAACGTTGTTTTAATAGACACTGCTGGAAGAATCCAGACGAACAGAAACTTGATGAACGAACTTGCAAAAATAAAACGTGTAGTAAACCCAGACCTAACAGTCTTAACAGTTGATTCACTTACGGGAAATGACGCAGTCATGCAAGCAGAAGAATTCCACAAAAGCGTGGGCATAGACGCGACGATACTGACCAAAGTGGACGCGGACATAAAGGGTGGCTCAGCCATAAGCGTAACATACGTAACAAAAAAGCCAATACTCTTCATTGGAACAGGACAGACATACGACGACCTAGAAGACTTTGACCCAGAAAAATTCGTACAACTAATATTGAAGTAATGAATCAAAACAGTGTTTTTTAGATGTTGAATATGGCAAACATTATATATTATCTGCCTTGAAAGGGTAGGCATTAGGAGAAAAATGGTTTGAAAGTAAACATAATCGGCCTTGTTGGGGCAATACTGGCTTTTATCAGTCTAGTTCTGCCATGGTGGACGTTGATATTATCGTACAATGGACTATCAATGGACATTTCAGTGTATCCATATCAAGTTTCTGGCATTACATTTGATACGAGTTTCTGGTACGGTTGGGCAGCACTAGCCCTAATTATTATAGCGGGCGTATTGGGGATTCTAGCAAGCATAATTATCAAAGGGAAATATATGCTAATTATTGCCGGAGCACTTGCATTACTTTCGATAATAGTCTTTGCTGTTGGCTTGCAAATGGACCTTCCACAGTTATCCTACGAGTTGGGAATAACCGAACTGGGGCTGTTTTCAAGTGGCTCCTTTGGAGGTTTGGAAATCTCATGGAATTATTCAGCCTATCTTTCATTTGGCTTTTGGCTAGCCTTGATTTCTGCGATAATAATGATAATTGCCACGTTACTAAAAGAAGGTAAAGTTGCTACGCCGCCTCCACCAACCGCTTAATGCACAGAGCCCCTTATTATCAACTTTTTCTTTTCATGTAGCTTATTGTTGCTGTTTCCTATTTTTCCAGCAGTCCCAGCAATATTGCTTCTGCAGAGTATAATCTGTTTTCGCTTTGTTCATATATTATCGATCTTGGGCTTTCGATCATGTCCTCGCTTATTTCGTAGCCGCGGTGTATCGGCATGTCATGCATTATGTAGGCGTTGCTACCCTTTAGCAGTTCCTTGTTTATTTGGTACGGCATCATGGTTTTGATGCGCTTCTCCTTTTCTGCCGCGTACTTCGGGTCTAAGAAAAATTCCATGTCAACCCAAGTGTCTGTGTAAACAAAATCTGCGTCTTTAACTGCCTCTTTAACGTTTAATGTTGTTTCCCAAAGTCCAGTTTTCCTCGCGTTTTCCAGAAGCTCGTCATCCTGTGATGGCTCGTTGAATATTGGCGTTACGGTTGTTATTTTAACTCCTGTTTTTGTGCATCCTTCTATAAGTGAGTTGCAAACGTTGTTGTGAATGCCAATGTATACGAGCTTTAGTCCCTTAAGCTTTCCCTCCTTCTCTTTCATTGTAATTAGGTCTGCAATGGCTTGGCTTGGATGATATTTCTCATCGCATCCATTAATCACCGGGACACGTGAGGCTTTAGCCATGACTTGCAAATCGGCGTTTCGAAGCAGCCTAGCCATTATATAATCCACATTACGCGACAAATATTGCGTCTCATCATAAACATCCGCCAGAGCGAAGTTTGTCGTTCTCCAATCAATGTAAAGCGCGTGACCACCAAGCTGCGTCATAGCAACCTCAAATGAAACACGCGTCCTCGTGGAAGTTTTCTGGAAAATCATGGCTAAAGACTTTCCAGCCAAAGCATCCTTAAACTTTTCTGGATTACGCTTAACTTCGATTCCCTTATTAATGATTTTCATTAACTGTTTACCAGACAACTCTTTAAAGTTGATTAAATGCATGATTTCACCACTTCCAGACAACACCATTATGTTCAGATTATAAAATTTTCCGATTATATGGAGAAAGTTTGAACATTGCTTTATCGTTTTTCCGTCACAAACCACATCGTATCATCTTCATTTTCCCTAAATTCCTCTTTCCGTGGACCAGAATAAATCGCCAGTATGTTAAAACCACTTCCAGACATTATTTCCTTAAGCCTCGAAAATCTAAACCGCTTAAGTTTATGTTCCCTTATCTGGAAATTCACTTTACCATTCTCGTTGATTAGGTAGATAGGCCTCCAAACGATTATGTCCGGATCTTCTGAATCAAGAGTATTATACGTCAGTATCAAAAGCTGCAATCCTTCCTCATTTATCATATGGTCCAAGCAAAGCTTATCCAGATATTCAGTCCTAATCGTCTTTGCGTTTTTGACGTTAAAAACGAATATTCCATTTTCCTTTAATACGTTATGTAGCTGCTTTAGAAATGTGCGTACATCTTCTTCGGTGGTTAGGTTAGAAAAAACTTGTCCTAAACATATTGCTGCGTCGAATCTCTGTCCCTTTGGGATGATTTTCTCAAGTTTTCTCATGTCACCTTGCAGAAATCTAATTTTCCCTTCTTCATCCTTTCCTTTGGCTATTTTAAGCATCGACGTACTTATATCAACACCTGTTACTTCATATCCAATTCGGCTTAGCCTCATCGCATGATTCCCGGTTCCGCAACCTACATCAAGAACACTTTGGCATTTATATCTGCGAAATAAAGCGTCCAGAAATTTCACGTCGGTATCATAGTCATACCTTCCCCAAATCTTGTCGTAAAACTTCGCCTCAAAAGCAAATTCATCCTTCATTACTAGAGCGCCCTTTTACAAATCTTTTGACAATTCAATTTAAGTTTTGGGCGGTAACTTCATAATCGACCAATAACAATCATATAATTGTAGGAGGGGGCAGAAAAATAATCTTAATTATTGCGTCAAACAAGGACATTGCGAGCTTGAACATAGCAAAACAAATCCTAAAACGCTATCCTTTTAAAAGGAAAAGCGAAATCTTCGACGAAAATCCAGTTTACGAAACCAAAATTAACAGTTTTGCTGTTAAACTTGTAACTTTAAACCAAGAGTCTATTTACGCCCAAAACCTCACAGATTTTTTCGCGAATCCAGAACTTGCGATTTTTATTTCGAGGCACAGCAGCGAAAGCGGAACCCCAACGCTTTCTGTGCACACTCCAGGAAATTTGGGCAAAGCGGAATTTGGCGGACTTCCAAGAAACGTTTCTGTTTCGCCAGCCAACACCATGAGAGATACTCTGCTGAGTATGGCGCAACTTAAAGAGAAAATGCAGCTGCAGTACGATGTTTGCTATGAATGCACCCATCATGGACCATCATTAAATGTGCCAACAATGTTTGCTGAACTGGGCAGCTCTCCAAAACAATGGTCTGATTTGAGGGCAGCAGAAGCAGTTGCCAACGCAGTAATGAATGCAATAGCAAATTTTGGCGTGTCTAAGGCTAAGGCAGTTCTTGGAATAGGCGGACCGCACTATAATGCGAAGTTTACGAGGATAGCCATCGAAAGCGAAATAGCCTTCGGCCACATAATTCCAAAGTACGCCATTCCACAGGTGGACTCTGAAATTCTTAAGCAATGCGTAGAGAAAACCTTTGAGAAGGCTGAATATGCTGTTTTGGACTGGAAGGGGATAAAGGGCGAGGATAAGCCGAAAGTAGTTCAACTGCTTGATGAGGTTGGGCTTAGGTATGAGAAAGTTTAGAACGGGAAAATTTAATAGAAATGGGCTTAAATAATTATTAATGCTTGGATTTACAGTAACCTTTATATCAGATTTAAAGTGTTGAGTTTGGGAAGAACCATGGGCTTAAGGTCATTCCTATCCCAATGCGCGAGAACATTAAAACTCGCAATAAAACCAGATAAAAGCGAGCTTTGGCTATCAATAAAAATATGCTTTCTAGGTTTAGGCGTAATAGGCGTACTAGGATTTATAATTAAAATGTTGGCTTCAGCCCTAATGGGCGGAGCGTAAGAAGGAGAAAACAATGGAGAAGAAAGTCGAAGAAACACCAACAAAAATTTTCGCTGTAAAGACAACAACTGGACAAGAGAGAAACGTAGCCAAACTTGTGGCTGCAAAGGTCGAAATGAACAAAATTCCAGTAAAAGCAATCCTTGTACCAGAAACTTTGCGGGGATTCATCTTCATAGAGGCTGAAGGCCCACATATTGTGCAGAGGGCAATAGAAGGCGTAAGGCACGTACGTGGAATGCGAACAGAGTTTGTGAACTTCGCTGAAATCGAAAAATACATTGTCAGAAAGCCAATTATTGAGGAATTAAGCGAAAACCAAATTGTAGAAATCACAGGCGGGCCATTCAAGGGCATGCGTGCAAAAATAACCCGCGTAGACAAGGCAAAGGAGGAAGTTACATTAGAACTGCTTGAAGCCACATTCACCTTGCCTATAACCGTGCATTCTGACTATGTGAAGCTTGTTGCAAAAGCAGAAGCAGAAACAAAAGGTGAGGAATAGGAAATGGGCGAGAAAAAGGTTGTTGAGCTGCTCGTCAGCGGAGGACAAGCCACCGCCGGACCGCCACTCGGTCCAGCTTTGGGACCTTTGGGCGTTAACGTTATGGCTATTGTGAACAAGATAAACGAGCTTACGAAGGATTATGCTGGAATGAAGGTTCCAGTGAAGGTTGCAGTTGACCCTGAAACCAAAGCCTTTGAAGTGAGTGTTGGAACGCCGACGACTTCGGCTTTGATTGTGAGCGAGCTTAAGATTGAGAAGGGTTCTGGTGCTCCCAAGACGCAGAAGGTTGGGAATTTGACTATGGAGCAAGTTATACGTATAGCTAAGATTAAGCGCCATGAGCTGCTGGCAAAAACTTTGAAGGGTGCTGTTAAAGAAGTTTTGGGCAGTTGCGTCAGCATGGGTGTAACCGTCGAGGGCAAAGACCCCAAAGAGGTTCAGGCGGAAATCGATGAGGGCAAGTATGACCAAGTACTTAGCAAAAGTGAGGGATAAGAACACTTTTATAAGCGCTTTACATTTCCTTTTTGGCGCGGGGTCGCTGAAATGCCTCTAGACCAGAAAACAATTTTAAGTGCAGTTAAAGAAGCAAAGGAGAAGTCGAAGAAAAGGAATTTCTCCCAATCAATAGAGCTTGTTCTAAGCCTAAAAGACATTGACATGAAATCCTCTGAAGGAAAACTTCAAGAAATAATTGAACTGCCCCACTCGTCAGAAAAGCAGAATAAAATATGCGTCATAGCTTCTGGTGAGCTTGCACTTAAAGCGAAAAGGGCGAATGCCGACCTTGTTATTGAAAAGCCAGAACTTGAGGGACTGGCTGGTAAGAAAAAGGAACTGCGGAAAATTGCAAACGATTATGACTTCTTCATTGCCGAGGCCCCATTAATGCCTCTCGTGGGCAAGGTTTTGGGTCCAGTTTTGGGTCCGCGCGGCAAAATGCCGATTCCCGTTCCGCCTACAGCGGATATTGAAAGTTTGCTGGCGAAACATCGTAAAACTGTTGTTGTTAGGATGCGCAACCAGCCGGTTTTGCAATGTTGCGTTGGCACGGAAAATATGAAGGAAGAAGAAATAGCCGAAAACATTCTGGCTATTTTGAGGGCTGTTGAGGGAAAACTTAAAAAGGGAATTAAGAACATCAAGTTCGCCTACATAAAAACGACAATGGGCTCCCCCGTTAAAATTAAGCCATAAAGAGATGAAAGCAATGCCGTCTCAACAAGTACTACAAGAAAAGGTCGACGAAGTTGAGAGGATAAAGCAACTTCTAACGCGATATAGGGTTATCGGCGTTGCTGGACTGCAGAAGGTTAGGGCTTCACAACTTCAAGAACTCAAGAAAAGCTTGGCAGACAAAGTTTACATGAAAGTTATAAAGAACACGTTGATAAAGATTGCAATTGAAAACTGCAAGGAAAAGCCGGAACTAAAGAAACTCTGCGAACATTTAACAAACTCAAACGTGTACTTGTTCACCGACTTAAATCCATTCACGTTAGCGCTCATCCTCGAAAAGAGCAAAGTTAAAACAACAGCCAAAGCAGGCGACATAGCAGCCTTCGACGTTATAGTGCCAGCTGGAAACACTGGACAGCCTCCAGGTCCAATCATAAGCCAGTTGAACGCTGTTGGTTTGCCTACGCGAATCGAATCTGGAAGTGTCTGGATTAGCAAGGACACGTTAGTTGTAAGGAAAGGCGAGGTTATTGATGAGCGGTTGGCAAGCGTATTGTCGAAGCTTGGAATAAAGCCTGTTGAAGCTGGACTTTCAATGAAAGTGGTATACGACGATGGCTTAATAATAACTCAGGAGCATCTCCAACTAGACATTAATGGCGTAAAACAAGACATTGAAAGGGCGCATTGCGACGCTTTTGCATTGTCCTTAAGCGTGGCTTATCCAACCCGAGAAAACGTCATAGTCCTTTTGCAAATTGCCCATCAAAAGGCATACGCTCTTGCAATGAACGCTGCTATACCGACAAAGGAAACGATAGGGGATTTGATTAGAAAGGCGAACATGCAGATGTTAAGTTTAAGTAGTAGACTGCCAAATTTAGAGGAAAAAGCCGTTTCGAGTGAAAAGCCTTAAAAAGGTTGAAAGTATTTGGAATGAAGAGGTGAAAAGATATGGAGTACATTTACGCTGCAATGCTCCTCCACAAGGCTGGAAAACCCATAAATGAAGAAAACCTAACACAGGTTTTGTCAGCCGCGGGAATAAATGTTGATGCAGTTCGCGTTAAAGCGCTTGTCGCCTCCCTAGCAGAAGTCAACATTGAAGAAGCAATAAAATCAGCTCCAACAATGATGGCTCCAGTGACGGCGCCAACTGCTGCAGCGGCGCAGCCGGCGGAGGCTAAACCGAAAGAGGAAGAGAAGAAGAAAAAGACCGAGGAAGAAAAAGCCAAAGAGGAAGAAGCCCTAGAAGGATTAGGAGCATTGTTCGGTTAAACCTTTGGTGTGTTTCTCTTCACTTTTGATGCTTTTCCAAACTGCGATTGGTATCCAACCGCACACAATCATTAATGTGCCTGGAAAGGCTCTCAGTTCAGTGTTAAGTATGAATGTTTCAAATGCAAAGAAGGATAAGCACATGGCGGCTATTGACCATAGCATTGTTTTTTTGCCGAATTTCTTCGCTGTTTGTATTCCGATTATTCCGGCGAAGAAGAAGTCTCCTAAGCCTAAAGACATGTAAAGTGTGCTGCCGTTAACCATGATTGTTGGGACTATTGGTATTGTTACTAGTATGGGTAGCCTTAAACTTGAAACGTGTCTTGCCGCGGAAACCATTGTGCCAGTGAATAGGACTAGGATTACGTCCATAAGTGTTAACAATCCAACAAAGATTAGTGTCGTTTTCCACGTAAACACGCTTCCAATGTAGATTATTACGAGTACTGCGAATATCACTCCATAAGCGTTTATAAGGTAGGGAAACCATGCGGGAGTTCCGCTGAAAAACAAGTATAGGCAGAGGAAAAGTGCTGGCGGCAATACCGCCATATAAAACCTTTCTTTCGTGCTTTCCCGCACATTTTCGTACAAGAAAGCAACGAAGGCGAAACTTGATAGACATATTAGGGCTAATCCGCCGTAAGCCACCATGATGTTTGCGCCGAATTTGAAAAGGCTTGTTATGGCGGCTACTAGGGAAACGACGAAAAATGTTAGGAAGAATGCTTTTGCTTTTGGCTTTGAAATGTCTGAGAAGATGTAGGTGAATAGGAAAAGGAGCATGGAATAAGAGAATAGGAACACTGTCATAACGGCGGTTTGTGGAACAAAAACGATTAGGGAAACTGTTATGCTTATTGCTGCTACTAACAGGACAGCATCTTTAGTGCCGAATTTTCTCTCTTCCAAAGACTTTTTCAGTTTTCCCTCGCTTCTCTCGTTAAGCATCACTGCTATCAGTGTAACCGCGAATAACGTTAGGGGCATGGCGATGTCGAATCGCATAGATGCAAAATATGAAAACAAACATTTAAACCTTAGAAGCGAATGTGATGTTAAAAATCGCCAAAGTAGCCATTATCGCCTCCTCTGTTCTGACGGTTTCCGTTCCTTGCATAGGAATTGTATTAACAACAAAATCCACAATGTCGTCTAGGGCGAGTCCCTCCAACCTCGCTATTTCGTACAGTCCTTGCGTTGGGGCTCCAAAAATCAACAGCATGCTTTCGGCTTTTTCCCATCGTCTGCCCATATCCTCAGCGGTGTCTGAAAATGGGACACCATATTTTGAGGTTGCAATTATCAAGTCGAAATCTTTTTCTTTCAACAGTTTTCCAAGAGTTTTCCTTTCAGCAACAACATCGTAACCCCAATAACAGGGTATCTCTTCGCGACTTGCAACGGCTACTTCAACTTGCCCATCAATCCTCGTAACTTTGACTGTTAGGCGTTGGTTTTTGGCTATTTGCCTATTAGGAATTAGCGCTGTCTTCTCCACGCCGATGTCAACTCTTGTACCGTCCTTGTCGCTTGACACTGTTACGCCTTCACGGTATTCGCCAACCCTCAAGTCCCTTATTCTGCGGTTCAACGGATGATGTGGCGTTCTAAGCGGCGGCAACACTCCAGCATACTTCAATTGCGGCTTCAGCTTGAAAAGCCGTTTTCTCAAGTACTGCGGAGTTTCCATATAAGCGAGCAGAGTGGCAACCAAGTCCATGTCTGCCGCTTGTCTAACATTCGGATTGTCCATGTAAATTATGATTTCGTCAACCCTAAAGATTGCTGCTGCCCTTCCAATTAATCCCACCTTTGCTGTTTTTTCGCGTAAATGCGGAGTGTCGGAAACAACGGATGCTGGTATAGCTATGGAAAATTTTTTCTTCAAAGCTTGCTCTCCTAATGAAATATGATAATTGGTTGATTTTGCTTAAAAGATTTGATAAATAGCCTAAAACATAATAGGTTATGCAGCGAAGTTTAAAGGGTGAAACAAATTGACAAGAACCACCGTTCTTGACGACCCAAACGAGATTAGGAAAATTGACAAAAAAGATATGCTTTCCTTCTGCGTTAACTTCGCAAAGCACTGTACAGAAGCAGCAAAACTAGCGAAGAACATGAAGTTAAGCTATCCAAAACCTGAAACGATAATTGTTGCTGGTATGGGTGGCTCCGCCATAGGCGGCGAACTGCTGAAGGACTGGGCTAGGGAGAAAATCGCTGTTCCAATCGAAGTTTGCCGCGAATATTTCCTACCAGCATATGCAAGCCGCAAAACACTTGTCTTTGTCATTAGCTATTCTGGAGAAACAGAAGAGTCGCTAAGCGCCTACTTGGACGCCATCAAAAAGAAGTGTATGACTGTATGCATAAGCTCTGGCGGCACTCTGCAAAAATTCGCGGAAAAAATGGAAGTGCCACATTTAACTGTTCCTTCTGGCATCGCCCCGAGGGCAGCGCTTCCCTACTTGTTCATACCCTTACCGATACTTATGGAGAAGATTGACTTGGTTTCTGGAGTCTACTCTGAAATTTCGGAAACCCTGAGTTTGTTGAAGGACATAGGCGCTGCAAATGCTCCAGACAAGCCTTTAAAAGAGAACTTTTCCAAGAAACTCGCCTTAGACATTTGCGGAACAGTTCCAGTAATTTACGGCTTTGGCATCTACCGTGCAGTTGCCCAACGCCTTAAACAACAATTTAACGAAAACAGCAAGATTCCGTCAAAATGGGAAACTTTCCCAGAACTTAACCATAACGAAATTGTCGGCTGGGAATCCGCACTTGAACTTGCAAAGCTTTTCTCAGTTATTTTCCTCAGAGACGCCTATGAACCAGAAGCCATACGCGAAAGAATTATAACCACACAAGAACTGATGAGCAGGGCATCTGTCAAAACTTTTGAGATGCACGGCGTCGGCAAAAGCGTTTTGGCTAGGATGCTATCCGCCATCTGCGTAGGCGACTTCGTGTCAGTTTACTTAGCCATACTTCGCGGTTTAGACCCAACGCCAGTCAAAACTATAGCATTTTTGAAGGAAAAAATGAAGAGCGTTGGCGTTAAAGAAAAAGTGATAAGTGAACTGCAGAAACTTGTAAATACTAATAGCTAAATGTTTCCAGAGACAAAATCGTAAAACATTTTTTCAGCTTCTTCGATTGGCAGGAGTTTAGGCGGATTTTTGAAGGCATAGGCGCAAACCGGCAGCACAGCCCCTTTTACTCCCCTCTCTAGGGAGATTTTCACAGCTCTTATTACGTCGAAGAGAACCGAACCAGCGTTGGGCGCGTCAATCGTTGAAAGTTTTAAGTCTATTTGCATGGGCGTGCCGCAGAAGTACACACCCCTAATCCAGAAGTAACTGTCCCTTCTGTTGTCTAGAAAATCAACATAGTCCATTGAACCGGCAACAACCTCTGCCTTATATGGCAAGGCAGCCTCAACAGAACGCGTTTTAACAGTGCGCTTAACCTCTCTTGTACGCTCCAAAGTATCCAATGATTCTGTTCCTCCGCCAACATCAAGTTGATAAGTTTCAGTTATGCGAACACCATGCATTGATAAGAGCCTCAACAGAGTCTTATGCAAAGTTGTCGCTCCAACTTGGTCGACTAAATCGTCACCCACAACTGGAAGTCCAGCATTCTCAAACTTTCCAGCCCACGCTTTGTCGCTTGCTATAAAGACTGGTGTTGCGTTGATGAAGGCGCATCCGGCGCTTAATGCTTGCTCAGCATACCACTGCGAGGCTTTAAAGGCTCCGCTCGGAAGCAAGTTTAACAGAACCTCGGCACCGCTTTCTTCAAGAGCCCTTTTAACATTTGCTTCTGGCTGACTGCTTATTTGAATCACTTTCTTTGTGTATTCGCCAACTCCATCCAAAACTGGACCCTTTTGCACCATTATGCCCGTCAGTGGAACATCAAGTATTTTTGGAGCGTTATTTGGATGCGCAAATATTGCCTGAGCCAAGTCTGTTCCAACTTTTCGGCTGTCTATGTCGAATGCCGCAACAACTTGTATGTCTCTAGGATGAAAGCCTCCCAAAAAAAGGTGGCGCAATCCCAGGCTTTCTTCCGCTCTTTCACAGTTGCAATAATATCTTAAGCCCTGAATTAAAGCGGATGCACAGTTTCCAACACCCACTATGGCCACTTTTATCTTCGACAATTTTGACGCCTCCAAACTTGCATTTCATATTTCACGACCGCTTTATAAAACACTATGCTTCAACACGGCTCAAGGTTAAGATTGAAATGGCTGGAGTGCTAGTTTTTCAATAGGCACATGTATTATAACTTGGCGCCCATCACGTTTAGCTAAAAATAGCAGCGTAATTCGGTTCAAACTAAAACTTTACTATTAATTTTGCTCTTTAATGCATAAGGGGATGTTAGAAATGAAAGCCTACTTGGACGTGGCTGTTTTGCGTTGTCCAAATTGTGGACGCTTTTATGTTGATGCTTCATGGTACATTGTTGAAATGGAGTCTGACATTGAGTGTGGATGCTGCGGAGCAGAATTTAACAGCAAAAAGAATGCAACGGATAGAGTTATGCTTGAGTTTCAAGTCGACGAAAATGGCAAAATGAGGAAAGCGAAAATAGCTGAACATTTAAAGCTAGAATAACACTTATGCTGTGGGTAAGGCTTAGGCTTAAAGAGCTTAGAGAGGCTGAACTGAATTGGCAAATGAGATAAAACGGCAAGACAAATTCACTTTGATCAGCGAGCTAGCACGTAGAAGAGGCTTTTTCTGGCAATCTTATGAAATATATGGTGGAGTTGGAGGTTTCGCAACCTACGGGCCGATTGGGGCAAAGCTCAAACAGAACATTGAGAAGAAACTTCGGGAACTCTTTGTGAATAAGCTTGGAGTTTTGGAAATCGAGTCTCCAATAATTGCTCCAAGCGAGGTTTTCGAGGCTTCTGGACATGTTGAGCACTTCAAAGAGCCGATGGTTGAATGTTTAAAATGCAAGAAAAAATTTCGCGCCGACCATTTGCTTCAAGAGTTCGCTGGGATGGGTGAAACTGAAACGGAGAAAATGAGCTTAAAGGAGATACAAGCGGCTATTGAAAAGAATAACGTTCGATGTCCAGAATGTAATGGAGAACTGGGCGAGCCAAAACATTTTCTAACGATGTTCCAAACCACTATAGGTCCGTACTCTGAAACCGTGGGTTATGGCAGACCAGAAGCAGCACAGGGAATATTCGTAGAATTTAAACGCCTCTACGAGATGGCTAGGGAGAAAATTCCATTCGGCGTTTTGCAGATTGGTCATGCGTTGCGGAACGAGATATCACCAAGACAGAGCCTAATAAGGCTGAGAGAGTTCACAATAGCCGATTTGGAGTTCTTCTTCGATCCAGAAGAGCCAAACTGCCACTTGCTAAAGGAAGTAGAAAATGAAAAGTTAAGACTGGTCTTGGCCGAACACAAACTGAAGGGCTCGGAGCAAATAACAGAATTAGCCGTAAAGGATGCGTTGGCTAAAAGCTACATTAAAGCGGAGTGGCAAGCAGTTTTCATGGCTTACGCGAAGAGGCTTCTATGCGATTTGGGTGTTCCAGAAGAAAAGCAACGTTTCATAGAGAAGCTTCCATGGGAAAGAGCCCACTACTCGCTTCAAAGTTTCGACCAGCAAGTCTACGTTGAACGTTGGGGATGGGTTGAAGTTTCTGGGCACGCTTATAGAACGGATTATGATTTGAAGAGGCACATGGAATTCAGTGGCGAAGACATGCGCATCTACAAGGAATATGAAAAACCAGTAGAGAAAGAGCAGCTTATAATAAAACCGTTGGTGGCGAAGCTTGGACCAATCTACAAAGATGAAACTGCAAAGGTTTTGGAAATGCTTTCAAAAGCCGACCCAAGAGAGGTTGAGGCAGCATTAAGCAAAAACGGCTACTACGACATCGGAAAATACAAGATTCTGCCTGAACATGTGGAAATAGTTCGCCAAAAAGTTGTTGAACGTGGGAAACGCTTTATTCCGCACGTTGTTGAACCAAGTTTCGGCTCGGATAGGCTTTTTTACGTGACACTTGAATACGCTTATTGCGTGAAGGATGATAGAACAATTTTAAGTTTTCCAAGAGACATAACGCCAATACAGCTTGGCGTTTATCCACTAGTCAACAAGGATGGAATACCCGAAAAGGCGTTGGAGCTGCATAAATTTTTGGTGGACGAGGGCTTCACCGCGGAATATGATGATGCAGGTTCTATTGGTAGACGGTATGCACGCGCCGACGAAGTTGGCATACCATTGGGCATAACTGTTGATTATGAAACGCTAAAAGAAGACACTGTTACAATTCGCGACAGAGACACTTGGAAACAAGTCAGAACAGCAATCAGGAATTTGCCCAAACTTTTGCATGAATATTTTAGGTGGAAAATAAATTTTGAGGATTTAGGCAAGCCTCTAGAATCGTAAGTCGACGCTAGCTTTTTTAACACTTAAGCACATCATATGTTGAGGAAACTCCTATAAATTGTTGGGCGGGAAAGCTTGATGCTACCAGCGGAAACCGAAGAGCGTGTAAAACGAAGGGCTCTAAACACTTGCCAAGAACACCTCAGAAAGGTCTTAGAAGTTGCCAGAAAAGTCCCGCAGATAATGGACTGCTTCATAAAAAATGATAGGGAAAGGGCAAAAAAGCTTTTCATAGAAATCAGGAAAAATGAGGATGAAGTTGACGATGCAAGGCGTCTCGTTTCGCAAGAGCTTGCCGAAATAGGAGCAATTCTCATAAGCCGAGAGGACTTCCTAAGGTTTACAAATTTGACAAGCGAAATTGCCGACTTCTCTGAGGGAATTGCCTTCCGCCTTGTCGAAATAATGGAGCACGGGTGGAACGTTCCATCGGAAATCAAGAAAGACTTGTTAAAGCTTTCAGAAGCTGTTTTGGACGCTGTGATTAAGCTTAGGGAAACAACCATGGTCTTAACGTACGGGTCTTCCAAGGCTATGGAAAAAGCCAAGGACGTTGAAATTGCAGAACGAACTGTTGACGAACTTTATCGGGAACTTGAAATTAAACTCTTAAACAGTAAACTCGAGTTTCCAGCGTTAATATTGCTTAGGGATATTTTGCAGCTTCTGGAGGATGCCGCTGACAAAGCTGAGGATGCCGCTGACGCAGCGCGAATTCTATCCTTTATCATGTGAGAAAAGGCGACAAACCGAAATGCCAAAAAAGATAGAAGTGGAGTTCATCGAAAACTTCCTTGTTGTATGGAATCCCACGGAAGGGTCTGAACTCTACAAAATGGGGTTTTACGGGAAACCAGTTGGCATACCAAAGCCAAAGGTTCCAGAATTCAAGGTGCCGCTAATCTTAGACCTAATGGAAGGCGTATACTTAGCCGAGAAAAAGATTATAAAAATTTATGAGGGCGAAGAAAAGCGAAAAGTTAACCTCAAAACTTTGAGGCAAAGAGCCCGACGCCTATATGGGGAGTTTGATGAAAAGTACATTGTTTACCGCGACCTTCGCGACAGCGGGCTTGTCGTTACTCCTGGAATAAAGTTTGGATGCGACTTCGCAGTTTATAAGCATGGACCAGGCATTGAACACGCGCCCTACATGGTTTCTGTTAAAAGCGCCAAATCCGAAATAACCGCCACAGAAATAGTCAAGGCTGGAAGACTCGCAACAACAGTCCGCAAGAGGTTTATAATTGCCGTGCCAGACCTTGAAAGGGGAAAAGTGCGCTATCTAATTTTCAAGTGGTTTAAGGCGTAAACCTACCATGTACTGCCTAAAATCACCTTGAGCAGTTCTTCCTCCAACGTTGGCTCTTTCGGGTTTTCAACAACTCTTCCAACCTCATTTCCTTCCGTGTTGAACACTATTATTAAGGGGATTTTGTCGACGCCGAATGTTTCAACTTCTGGCGGTGAAGGTGGAACACGCCACTTCTTGGTTCCGCTCAGCGGGTCTTTCTTCAAACCACCGAAAATTCTAACTTCCAAGCCTGTTGCTTCAGATATCAGGGCTAACACTGGAATGTTTGCTGCACAGTCCTTACACCACTCTGCCGAAAATGCAACCACAAAATACTTCTTCGCAAACTGTCTAAGCTTATCCACAACTCCTTGTTTGAGTTGATAATTCGTCTTTCTTGTTAGGAATCTCTCCCGAAAATCGCCTTCAAGCTTTTCTATGTAATCGCTTACTGTGACAGTTTTCCCTCTAATCTCCGCTAAATTCGCCTTCATTTTCATCCCGGCATAAGAGTTTGGTTGAAGAACTCTCCCCTAACATACTGGTGTGGATAAATTTTAGTTGATGAAAGTATGCATCCTTCAGCTATTACAACATCATCGGCAACAACCGACACAGCGTCTATCTTCGTTTGTTTTCTTGAGCTTGAGCGCACGGTTACGTGTCTGCCGATTATGCTTTCTCTTATTTCCGCCTTTTCTCCGATTATGGCTCGGTCCATAACAGCAGAATTCTCGATTACAACGTTCCTTCCAACTTTCGTGTAATTATCGATGCACGAGTTCACTATTCTTGTGCCATCGCTTATTTGGCAGTGTCTCCCAATTAGAACAGCACCTTCAACTTCAATTTTTCCTTGCTTAATCTTCCTTATGATTTCTTTACGTCGCCTTTGCGATTCCACGCTTTCGCCTTGAACCCAAACTTTTGCTTCTTCATCTATTCTTCCGCCAAAATCCCTAAGTGAGGAAAAGCGTCCATTAAGCATGTCTTGCATTGCTTCCAAATAGCGTTTTGGCGTACCAACGTCGTACCAGCATCCTTTGAGCGTGTAACCGTAAACTGGTCTACCCGTCTTTATTATGTATGGAATGAAATCGTAGCCAAAGTCTAGACGCTTCTTCTCCTTGATTATTTGTTTGACGCCTTTCTCCTTGAATATTTTCCTTATTTCCGGCGAAACCATGTACAAGCCCGTGTTCGCCAAGTTCGAAGGCGCCTCCTTCGGCGTTGGCTTTTCCACGAAACGTGAAATGCGCATGTCCTTGTTTATGTCTGCTATTCCGTAGCCTTCAACATCTTCAACTTCTCTCAGTGCTATCGTCATCATGGCTTCTTTTTTCTCGTGGAACTCCACAAGTTCTTTTAGGTCTACATCAAAAATGTTGTCACCTTGAACCGCAAAAACTGGGTCTCTAACGTTGTAGTATTCCATGTTTATCCTAGCGGAGTCTGCGCTGCCATAGTCTTCCACGTTTGGCTGATATTTTATGTGGACGCGTGGCTTTATTCCGTATTTTGCGGAAAACCCGTAACCAGACTCGAAATAGTCGTGTAAGTCCCTATAGTTTGTGTAGCCTTTCACTCCGAAAATGAAGTTTCTTATGCCTTGACGCGCAAGAGACAACAGCGAAAATTCTATTAACGGTCTGTTCAGGATGCGCAAACACGCCTTGCTTGTTTCTGCGGTTAACGGTAACAAGCGCTTCGCTTTTCCGCCGACTGGAATTATCACTCGGAGCCTTTCTGAAGCGTAATTGTCATTCAAAAGTTTGCACCCTACAAACTTTTTACTAATGGATAAACCATTAAACGTAATTAAACTTTCTAGTCGAAAAGTGAATTTTATAACTTTGATGCTGGTTTATGGTTATGCAAAGGCTTGGTGCAATGAAGAAAATTGGCGGCTATTTGCGTTTGATGCGTCCAGTCAACTGCCTAATGATGGGCTTCGCTGTGATTGTTGGCGCTGCCCTTGCAAACCCGAATGTTTTAGGCGTGAAATGGCAAGTCCTCATCTATGGCTTTGTTACTGGTTTCATGTTGACTGCAGCTTCAATGGCTATAAATGACTATTATGATAGGGAGATTGACGCAGTAAACGAGCCGAACCGACCAATTCCAAGCGGTACAGTAAAACCAAAAGAGGCGTTAATCTTCGCATCTGTTTTAACAATTATTGGTTTTGCGTCTGCTTACTTGACAAATTACGCTTGCCTTTTCACAGCCTTGTTGGCGTGGACAATTTTTACAGTATACACTACAATTGGCAAACGAAGCGGATTGCCAGGCAACTTCCTTGTCAGTGCTTGTGTGGTGATCCCGTTCATTTATGGAAGTTTGGCTTTTGTCGGCGAGATTATGCCGAATGTCTTGATCTTCGTTTTCATGGTTTTCTTGTCAAATACTGGCAGAGAAATAACAAAGGGAATTGTTGATGTTCAAGGAGACGAAGCTAGGGGCGTTAAAACTTTGGCTGTGCGTCATGGCGCGAGAAAGGCGGCGTTGGCTGCTTCCCTATTCTATGTTTCTGCTGTTGCTTTAAGCCCGTTGCCTCCGCTTTTGATGAAAGTTTCTTTCTGGTTTATCCCTCTTGTGGCTGTTACTGACCTTGGGCTTTTGGCATCTTCAGCCATGCTTCTGCGGGATTACTCTCGAGAAAACGCGAGGAAAATCAAGAACGCCGTTCTTCTGTGGTTTATTGTTGGACTTTTGGCTTTTCTTGTTGGCGCTTTGGGGTGAGCTGATGTTTGATGAAGTTTTGTGGAACATCCTTCTGATGGCAGTTTGCTACGCTTACATTGTGCTTGTAATCGCAATCTCCAGCAAACTGAATGATTTCTTGCATGTATCACGTAAGGCTTCCCGAAAGTTTCTACACATAATGATTGGAAACTTGCCCTTCATAATTCCGCTTTTCACATCAAACATTTATCCGACACTTGTTGCAGCGCCCTTTATACTCGTGACGTTTTTGGCTTCGCCATATTCTCCACTCAAGTCTGCAGGCGAAAAAATGAGGGGACTTGTGGGCATAACAGAAGAGGGACACAGTCTAGGACTTGTTTTTTACGCAATCTCCTACACTGTCCTAGCTTTTTTCTTCGCTTCAAAGCCCTACGTCATGGCTGCTGGCATCTTGCCAATGGCTTACGGCGACGCCTTCGCCTCAATTATCGGCGAAAAGTATGGCAAGAAGAAGTTTAGGCTTTTTGCGAATAAAAGCGTTGAGGGTTCGGCTGCAATGTTCATTTTCAGTTTTTCCAGTTACGCTCTAAGCCTAGCCTTTTTTTCAACGCTTTATAATTTTTACTTCTTTGATAAACTTTTTAGCGCTGGTGTTGTAGCTTTGGTTGCGACTGTTGTTGAAGGCGTTTCACCGCTGGGTTTTGACAACTTGACAGTTCCAGCCTTTAGTGTTTTAACACTTGTGCTTTTGGGGTGGAATGCCTAGATTGGTTTTCATAGTTATCGATGGACTTGACGCGTCCGGCAAAAGCACACAAGCGGTCATGCTCTACAATTTTTTGAAAGCATCTGAAAAGTCTGTTTTCCTTCGCATTCACCCATCAAACGACAATTTTTTCGGTGTGAAAACTAGGCAGTTCCTTTATCAACATGGAAAGAGCGCTCACTTTGCCTCCGCAATTTTTTACATGCTCGACGTGTTACGTTCAATAATGCTTTACTCATGGCAAAAATACGATTACATAATCTTCGTCAGATACCTTATGGGAACTGCCTATTTACCATCGCCAATGCATAAAATAGCCTACCACTTTTTCGCCTTGTGGGTACCAAAATCAAACTTCATGTTCTTCTTAGACGTAAGCCCACAGGAAGCACACAAACGAATATTACAGTCGCGCAAGAGGCGCGAAATGTTCGAAAGTTTGGAAGAACTTGAAAAGATTAGGCGTAAAGCGCTCACGCTAGCCTTTGCAGACAATTGGAAAATATTGGATGCGGACAAGCCAATTGAGTATTTACATGAAGAAATTTTGAAAGTGCTTAAGAGTTAAACCTGCATTTAAGCATTCTTAATCTGGTTCTGTGTGAACCGTTACTGTCGCTTTCCTAAAGCGTTTTTTCACGTTCCTTTCTATTTTTGAAGCAATTTTATGCGCCTCTTCTATCGAGATTTGACTTGCGAAGCTACAGTCTATGCTTATGTAACGCCTATTGTCAGCAACATACGTCACTATTCTTCTACAGCGTAAAGCCTGTGGAAACTCCTCCACAGCATCATCGATTATTTTTCTAATTTCCTTCTCGCTGACCTCTGATGCCCTGCCCTTTTTCATGCTGTAGGGTTCTATATGGACTGTTACGTTTTCAACATCGCTTATTTCCCCATCTATTTTATCCTCAATTTTTTCAGCTATCTCATGAGCCTCTTTAACTGAAAGTTTCGGGTCGACCCTTGCATGTAGAGTTATGTAAAGTCTTCCATCCATGTGCACTGCATTTACCCTATGTGCTTCTTTAACACCTTCTACTTCCGATGCCAACTTTTCCACAAGGCTTTCGGTTTTGATTTTCTCCCTTAAAGGTTCAACATGGATTGTCGTTTCCGCTTCGCCGATGGAAGTTTTAATGTTCTCTTCAATTTTTGATGCCAATGCATGTGCCTCTTCGAGACTCATGTCCTCTGGAACCTTCACCGTGGCTTCGATGAAAGTTTTTGCGCCAGCTCTTCTAACCCTTAGTCCTTCACATCCGCACACACCGCTTGTCCCCAAAACTTCTTTTCGCACCTTTTCAACAATGTCTTTTGAGATGGCGTCGCTTAGTTCCATTCCGCTACTCCAAATCGTCTTCACGCTTAGATAAACCAGCATCGCACTTAGGAACATCGAAGCTAGAGCGTCTCCATTGTAAATTCCTTGTGTTGCAAGTCCAAATCCAATCAGTGCTATTATGGTCGATGCTAAATCTGCGATGGCATGGTAAAATCCAACTTTCACCGTGGAGCTCTCCGCGTGAATGAACTTTGAGAACAGGCTAACTCTGACGATGTCTATGCAGAAGGTGTATCCTATCGCAAAGAAACCCGCAAGCTTGAATTCCAAGTTTAAGTATGGCTGATTTCCAATTATGCGCTCTACAGCCTCGTACATTATCCATAACGCTATTCCAACAAGAACCATGCCGCCGGCAAGTCCGCCTAGGGACTCAAATTTTTCATGCCCGTAGGTGTGTTCGGCGTCTGGCGGCTTTAAGGCTTCACGTGTTGCAAAGAAAAGCCCGAAAGTGGCTAACGCGTCAAGTAGCGCATGGAATCCATCGCTTAGGATGGCTAAGCTAGAAACTATTAAGCCTAGGACAATTTCAACAAGAACAACGCTCGATATGGCGATTGTTGAAAGTTTAAGAACCCTCAATTTATGGCTTTTTTCTAAGGGGTTTTGCATTATTCTTCGTTTATATCGCATAAACCCGCAAGATTTAAGAGTTGCGCGTTGGCGCTACACATTTATTTATGCTTAAATCTTTAACCTACAAATAGGCTTCAGGCTGTCTAAAACCAAAAAGAGACTGATGCACATGGAGTTTGTTCCAATACAGCAAATCTTGGAAGGAAAACATGTAGGCGAGAAAATTGTAATAAGAGGATGGGTTTACCGCAAACGCGAAGAAAAACAGACAATATTCCTTGTCGTACGCGACGCAAGTGGCATAATACAATGCACAGTTAAAAAGGAAGCGTCAGCGTGGGAAAACGCCAAAAAAATAACAATAGAATCATCGCTCACACTTGAAGGCACAGTCAAACATGACAAACGCGCACCAGGAGGCTACGAGATTTCTGTTGAAAACCTCTCAATAATTGGGTTGGCTGAAGTCTTCCCAATAACAAAGGACAAAAGTGAAGAATTCTTACGAGATGTTCGCCACCTTTGGCTTCGCAGCCGACGCATGAACTTGATAATGAGGGTGCGAAGCGAAGTTTTGAGGCTTACACACGAATTCTTCAAACAATCTGGCTTCATTGAAGTTTCACCACCAATGTTTATAACAAGCGCGTGTGAAGGCGGCTCAACGCTTTTCGGCTTAAAATATTTCGACAGAAACCTATACCTAACACAAAGTGCTCAGCTCTACCTCGAAGTTTTGATTTATTCCCTTGAAAAGGTGTATTGCATCGCCCCCTCTTTTAGGGCTGAAAAAAGCCGAACCATAAGACACTTGACAGAATACTGGCATATAGAGGCTGAACAAGCATTCACGGACATGGATGACCTCATGCATCTAGAAGAAGAACTTTTAGCCCACATCTGCCACGGCGCAGCCGAAAGATGCAGAAAAGAAATCGAAGAGTTGGGTGCAGACATTTCCAAACTGACCTCCATCAAAACGCCACTTCCAAGAATAACGTACACAGAGGCTATTGAAAGATTGAACGCGAAAGGCTTCTCGATAAAGTGGGGTGAGGACATGGGCTATGATGAGGAAAAGACAATAGCCGAACAAATTGGACAACCGTTCTTCATATACGACTATCCAAAGCAAATAAAGGCTTTCTACTGCAAAACGCGTAGGGACAAGCCCGAAATAGCATTGTCCACGGACATACTTGTCCCGCGCATAGGAGAAATCTCAACTGGCGGCGCAAGAGAAGACGACAAGGACGTTTTAATCGCAAGGATAAGAGAAATGGGATTAAAAGAGGAAGATTATGACTGGTACATTGACCTACGACGTTATGGAACTGTTCCACATGTTGGTTTTGGAATGGGGTTGGAGAGACTCCTAACATGGATGCTTGACCTCGAAAACATAATAGACGCCATACCATTCCCGAGGACGATAAGAAGATTTTATCCTTAAAGCCACAGAGTGGTAGGCAAGGCGTAACATTTTCAGAACATTAAAAAGTATGTAATGTATATACTACATACTGAAAGTGTCTTCTTTGGAGGGAGGAGCACTAAAGAGTGGGCACAGAAAACTTCGACAAAATTTTTAATCCAAAAAGTGTTGCAGTTATAGGCGCAAGCAGCAAAGAAGGCTCTGTAGGCGCTAGGCTTCTGCGAAACCTTGTTGGTGTTGGCTATCAAGGCGTCGTCTACCCCGTTAACCCATTCAAATCCACAGTGCAGGGAATAAAAGCCTACCCAAGCATTTTAAAGATTCCATGGCATGTAGACCTTGCAATAATAGCAACTCCAGCACACACAATTCCACAAATCATGGAGGAATGCGGAAAAGCCGGAGTTTCAGGAGTTGTCATAATCTCAGCCATATATAAAGAGACTGGGAAGAACGGAGATGCTATTGAAAAGCAGATTATAAAATGTAAGAGCGAGTATGGAATGCGCGTGATTGGACCAAACAGTTTTGGGGTTATGCGACCAAAAATAGGATTAAACGCAACTTTCGCGAACAAAGCAGCGCTTCCAGGAAAAATAGCGTTCATCTCGCAGAGCGCAGCCTTATGCGCATCTGCTCTGGACTGGGCTTCCGACGCGCACATAGGCTTCAGCGCTGTTGTATCCACGGGTTCCATGCTCGATGTTGACCTTGGAGACTTGATAGACTATTTTGGAGCAGACGCCCAAACAAGAAGCATAGTACTTTACCTAGAATGCATAAAAGATGCGCGGAAATTCATGAGCGCAGCGAGAGGCTTTGCAAGAGCAAAACCAATAGTCGTTGTAAAGGCTGGACGCTTCAGCGAAAGCGCAGAAGCAACTCTCTCTCACACTGGAGAGTTGTGCGGAGACGACGCTGTTTATGACGCCGCATTTAGGCGTGCTGGAATAGTACGCGTGGAAGCACTGAACGACCTTTTCAACTGCGCAGAAGCCTTGGCGATGCAGCCCAACCCAAATGGTCCAAACCTTACAATAATAACAAATGCTGGAGGACCTGGAATAATTGCAACCGATACGTTAATCGCTAAGGGCGGAAAACTTGCACGCTTAAGCAACGAAACGGTTAAGGCTTTAAAGGAGATCTTGCCGCCATACTGCAGCATATCCAACCCCATCGACGTTTTCGAAGAAGCAATGCCAGAAAGGTTCAGAAAAGTCATCGAAATTTGTCTGCAAGACCCGAACAGCGACGGTTTCTTGATTATTTATACTCCCCAAGGAGCAACAGACCCAATGACCATTGCAAGGATAATTGTTGAAGCTTCTAAAAGGACTTCTAAACCAGTTTTGGCTTCGCTTCTTGGCGAGGATGGTTGCCGAATTGCTAGACGCATGCTACAGAAAAATCGCATTCCAGCATTCACAACTCCAGAGCAAGCCGTCTTCACTTTTATGTATATGTACAGTTACACGCAGAACCTTGAACTACTATATCAGACCCCAGAGGAACTTCCAATAGAATTTTCAATTCCAGCTTTCCTTAAGGAAGTCTTGAAGAAGGCTTTTGATGAGGGAAGGCAGATCCTTAACGTTTACGAGTCCCTGCAGTTTCTTGAAGCCTATAAAATTCCAACGATAAAGACTTTGTTTGCAAAGTCTTCGGAAGAGGCGGAGGCTGCTGCTTCTCAAGTTGGGTATCCAGTGGTTATGAAAGCTGTTTCGCCGCAGATAACCCACAAGTCAAAAGCTGAGGGGATAATCCTAAACATTTGGTCTCCAACAGAAGTAAAAACATTCTTTAACGAGCTGGCTGAAAGAGTCAAGAATTACAGTCCAGGAGCGGAATTTCAAGGCGTCGTCATTCAACCCATGATTCAGAAGGGAGGTTATGAATTGTTGATAGGCGCAAAGAAGGATTCACAGTTTGGTTCAGTTATTGCATTTGGCATGGGTGGTGTAGCGACGGAAGTTGCAAGAGACATAAGCATAGGTTTTCCGCCCCTAAATTTGGTTCTTGCAAGGCGTCTTATGGAAGGAACCAAAATATATTCGCGGTTGTCAAGCGAGTCCAAGTCTGGTGCGAAAGTTCTCGAGGAAATTTTGGTAAAGTTTTCACAGCTTGTCATAGACTTTCCAGAGATAAAGGAGATAGACGTAAACCCGCTGATTTTTGATGGAAACAATGCCGTGGCTGTTGACGCCCGCATAGTAATAGACATTGAAAGAATTACAAAGGACGTTCAGTCACATGAGCACTTGGTTATAGCGCCATACCCAAGAAAGTACGTCACAAATTGGCAACTAAAAAATGGGGTTTGCGTGACACTTCGACCAATTAGACCAGAAGATGAGATGCTCCTAGCAGAGCTTTTCAAGTCCCTTTCAGAAGAAACCATGCGTTTGCGGTTTTTCCGAGTTATTAGGGATATGCCGCATGAAACCCTAACAAGATATTGCAATTTGGACTATGACCGCGAAATGGCTATAGTTGCCGAAATTCAACGGGATAGAAAGCAAATAATCGGTGTTGCAAGGATTGTTTCAGAACCTGGACGGAACTGTGGAGAATTCGCCGTTGTTGTTGGCGACCAATGGCAAGGGCTTGGTCTTGGTTCGAAACTTGTCGATCACATAATCGAGGTTAGCAAGGAGATGAGGATGAAAAAAATTTACGGTTTTGTATTTTCAGACAATGTGAGAATGATTAATTTGTGCACGAAAAAGGGTTTCAAAATTGAGCCTGTTGACAGCGAAACCAAGGTGGTATCCATGGAATTCTCTTAATGAAAAGAAGAAAAATAAAATTTGACGGCTTAACTTTTGCCGCGCTCTAGGGCTTCTTTCACGCTCTCGTAAGCCTTCTTTGCCTCTTCAACTGCCACTCCATCTTCCAATGTGGTAACGTCGCCTATGGCTGCTCCGCTTACAATCGCCTTTAACAGCCTCCTCATGATTTTGCCGCTTCTTGTTTTGGGCACAGAGTCAACGAAGGCTATCACCGCGTCTGAAGCCACAAGCGGTCCGATTGTTGCCCTTAGGTGCATTTTTATTTCGTTTGTAAGGTTCGGGTCTGGCTTGTATCCTTGTTTAAGCACTGTGAAGATAAATGGAATTTCTCCCTTGACAGGGTCAGTCTTGCCTATGCATGCTGATTCTGCAACCGCCGGATGCTTGATCATTGCGGATTCGATTTCTGCGGTTCCGATTCTGTGTCCTGCAACTTTTAGAACGTCATCTGCCCTTCCTAACACCCATAGATATCCGTCCTTGTCTTTTATGGCAAAATCTCCAGTGTAGAAGTATGTTTTACCTTTGAACCTTGACCAATAAACGTCCACGTACCTTTGTGGATTTTTGAAAAGCGTCATTAACATTGCAGGCCATGGCGAAGTTATAGCCAAGTATCCTCTAACGCCTGGCGGACATGGATTTCCATCGTCGTCAAGGACTTCTAATGTGACGCCTGGAAACGGATAACCATTCGTTCCAGGTTTAAGTGGGAATATTTTTCCTAGTCCTGGATAGTGCCCCGTCAACATTTGTCCTGTTTCAGTCATCCACCATGTGCTTGAGGCTACGATGTCTTCTTTTCCAATGTTTTTGAAGTACCATTTAAATGCTTCTGGGTTTATTGGTTCACCTACTGAATGGCAGATTCTGACCGTGGACAAGTCGTATTTTCGGACAAGTTCTTCTGGAAACTTCATAAGCATTCTTATTGCCGTTGGCGTTGTATAGAACAGTGTAACACCATAGCGTTGAATTATGTTCCACCATCTTTCAGGATTTGGAAAATCTGGTGCTCCCTCATACATTATTGATGTTAAACCCGTTAGAAGTGGACCGTAAACTATGTAAGAGTGCCCAGTAACCCATCCGATGTCTGCTGTGCACCAGTAGATGTCATCTTCTTTTACATCGAATATTAATTTCATGGTAGCGTACAATCCGACTGCATATCCACCTATGGGGATTTGTGCTCCCTTTGGGGCGGCTGTTGTTCCCGACGTGTAGAGTATGTATGAGAAGTCTTCTGAACCGCATCTTTCAGCTGGAACCTTCACATTTTTCGGCACGTCTCTTGTTAATTCATGATGCCAAACGTCTATTTGGCTGTTCCAAGGTATTTCATTGCCAGCCCTCCTAACCACTATGACTTTCTCTATTTTAACACCGCTTTGGGCGCATATTTTTATGGCTTCGTCCACTATAGGTTTGAGGCTAATTATTCTTCCTCTTCTATAGAAACCGTCGGCGGTGACGATTATTCTTGAACCTGCATCCATGGCTCTTGTGGCCAAGGCATCAGCACTGAAACCGCTGTAGACTGCGCTGTGTTTTGCTCCTAATCTTTGGAGGGCAAGCATGTAGAAGGGTAATTCTGGAATCATTGGAAGGTATAATGTCACTATTTCGCCCTTTTTGACGCCAAGTTTCTCTTTTAGAGCGTAGCTAATTACGTTCGATTCTCTGTAGAGGTCGTAATACGTGAACTTTCTAACCTCTTTCGGCTGTTCAAGCGTCTCATCCCATGGTTCGCCTTCCCAAATTAACGCCAACTTGTTCTTTCTTCCTTGCTCAATCTGCCAATCTGTGTCGAGATACGCTAGGTTTGTTTCTCCTCCTACAAACCATCTGTAAAACGGAGGATTGCTGTCATCCAGTACTTTGTCCCATTTTTTAAACCAGAAAATCTCGTTTGCCCACTTACCCCACCATTCTTCTACTGCTCTTTTGTCTTTCACCGTGCTTTCGTACCATTTTTTGAAGTCATTTTTGTCCCATGCCTTGTCTTTCCAGCTTGGTGGAATTATGTCGGCTTCAAATTCTTTATATAATTCCACTCCTTCCTTGGACATTACCATTTCACCCAAGATTTTCTTTACAAAAATGTGTAATTATATTTATAGGTTTAGGTTGTTTAGAGCGGAATTATTGTTGACTTTCGCCCCGAAGATATAGGCCCTTCTATAAAAAGAAAGAAAATTGAGTTTCAGCTTACTGGACATATTGGCAAAACTGTTTTTCCGTGAGCTTCGTTTAACACTTCCGCGATTGCGAGGTAGACTGCACTTAATCCGCAGATTATTCCCTCAACGCCTATTATGCGTGTGAAAAGTTCAAGATCCACCGTCGTCATTGACGTGTACGCTAGCAGCGCTGATTTTGCCGCGAGCAGGAAGAACAGTGTTGCTAGGCTTATGAATACGAATTGTAGTGCGCGGTTTGTTTTCAGCGTGCCAAAAAACATTGCCAGCGTGAACAGGCCCCACATGAAGAAGTATGCTGCTTGAGCTTCGTACGAAGGCGCAGCAAGCCCGTTGAAAAACGTGATTTTCGGCAACAGCGTTAGGGCTACGAATGACCACCAGAACAAGCCGTAGGATGTGAACGCAACTGTGCCGAATGTGTTGCCCTTCTTGTACTCCATTACCCCAGCTATTATTTGGGCTAGTCCTCCGTAAGCTATGCCCATCGCCAAAATCATCGTGTCCAGCGGTCCAAGCTGAGCGTTGTGAACAAAGTTTAGCAGAACTGTGGTTATTCCGAAGCCTAAAAGCCCAAGGGGGGCTGGATTTGCAGTTTTTTCACTCATATCATTTCATCCTTCTTTTGTTGGGAAAACCTTACATAAAAATGGGTTGGGATATATGTTTTTCTGGTCATGCCTTTCGTTTCTTACTTGCAATATACTTTCCTAACTCTAACGAGCCGAAGACTATTGCTGTAAATAGTATTGCGATTTCCCAGTCGATAAGCTCCGGTGCATGCACATCAAACAAGTCTTGGAGAAACGGCGTGTAGAGCACCATCAGTTGAAGACCTAATGACGAAAGAATTGCAACCCAGAGGAATTTGTTTTTGAAGACGCCAACTTTGAAAACCGTGTATCTTAATGAACGGGCAGATATGGCGTTTGCCAACTCCATTAGAATCATAGCCGTCAGCAACTGTGTCCTAGCCTCAAGCAAGTTGTATTCGCTTAACCATGGTTGATGCATAAAATAGCCATACAGAAGAAGAACAGTCATCATAATAGGCACTAATGTCAAATAGAGTTTGACATCGCGCGTGAACACACTCTCATTTGGATCTCTAGGTTTCCTTTCCATCAAATCCGGATCGCCTGGATCTATCCCCAAGGCTAAGGCTGGTAAACCATCCGTTGTCAAATTAACCCATAAAAGCTGTATTGCAGTTAAAGCAACTGTTGGAGAAAGTTTCGGATCTCCACCTGACTGATAGGCTGAACCCGCCAAGTATGGAACGCTTATCATTACTATGAACATTACAAGGATTTCCATGACATTGCAGCGCAGCAGATAGGTTAAGTATTTCTTTATGTTATCATAGATTTCGCGTCCTTCTTTGACTGCCTTAACAATGGACGCGAAGTTGTCATCTGTTAAAACCATATCTGAAGCTTCTTTTGTCACTTCTGTGCCAGTGATTCCCATGGCGACGCCTATGTCTGACAATTTGAGGGCTGGCGCATCATTAACTCCATCACCAGTCATTGCAACAACATATCCCTTTGCCTTCCAAGCCTTAACAATCCGCATTTTATGTTCAGGCGAAACACGAGCATAAATCACAACATTCTCAACCATTTGGGTTAGCTGTTCGTCATTTATTTTGTCCAACTCTTCGCCAGTGAGCACTTGACTCGGCGCTTCATTTTCGCCAATTAAGTTAAGTTCTTTTGCCACAGCAACCGCCGTAAGTTTGTGGTCGCCCGTTACCATGACAACTCTGATTCCAGCTTTTCTGCAAAGTGAAATTGCATCTTTGACTTCCTCCCTTGGAGGGTCAATCATTCCCATTATTCCAACAAAGGTCATTTCATTCTCAATTTTCTCGTCAAAATTTGTTGTGGATTCTGGCAGTTCTTTGTAAGCGAAGCCTAAATTTCTCAGTGCTTGCATTGCCATCGCTTCGTTTACTTCCAGTATTTTTTCTTTGTCTTCTTTTGTTATTTTGCGCACTTTTCCCTTTGAAAGAATCCTTGTGCATCTTTCCAAGACTATTTCAGGCGCTCCTTTCATGAAAGCCATTTTCTTCTTAGATGCTAAGTGAACGGTGGTCATGCGTTTTCTTTCAGAAGAAAATGGCACCTCACCTATGCGTGGATTTTCCTTTTCTAGTTCTTCTTTCCATAATCCAGCCTTAGCTGCAGCAACAACCAAAGCGCCTTCTGTGGGATCGCCTTTAATTATCCATCTCCCACTTTCTTTTTCCTTTTCTAACTTTGCATCATTACACAAAGCTGAAATCTTTAAAAGCGTCACAAGCTCTTCTTCTTGTGCTGGATCCAATTTTTTGTCTTCAAATATGAATTCGCCTTGTGGCTCGTAGCCTACTCCTGAAACTTTGATTGTTTTGTCATTCACGTATATCCTTTGAACAGTCATTTCACCTTTAGTCATTGTTCCAGTTTTGTCGGCGCAGATGACGCTTGTGCATCCCAGTGTTTCAACGGCTGGAAGTCTCCTAACTATGGTATTAACCTTAGCCATACGGTACATGCCAACAGCGAGGGCGCCTGTTACTATGGCGGGTAATGCTTCTGGGACAGCAGCAACGGCGAGGCTTACTCCCCACAAAATCATGTCAAGTGGATTGCGTCCTTCCGCTATGCCTATGGCTGCAACTGCTAGACAGACTGATATGCATAATATTCCAATCCATTTCCCAACAGAAGCCATACGCTTTTCAAGAGGAGTCTCTTCCTCCTCTGCCACTTGAACCATTTTAGCTATTTTGCCAAACTCCGTGTTCATCCCAGTTGAAGTGACAACAGCCTTTCCACGCCCATAAACAACAGCAGTTCCAGTAAAAACAATATTTCGCCTTTCGGGAATCCCGATTCCTTCAGGTAACGGATCCACAGTCTTATTCACCGGCGTGGATTCTCCTGTTAATGGAGCCTCATCCATTTTTAGATTGATAGCTTCAATGAGTCTGGCGTCTGCTGGAACCTTATCGCCAGTGTACAATAGGATGATGTCGCCCGGAACAATTTCGCTTGCTTGAACCTTAACTTCTTTCCCATCACGCAACACCATGGCTGTTGGCGCCGTCATCTTCTTTAATGCTTCTAAAGCCTTTTCTGAACGATACTCCTCCACAAAACCCAAGATGGCGCATGCTAAAACTATGGCGATTATGACAATGGCGTCAGTAATTTCACCTAAATAGATTGACAGGCCTGTTGCAATTAAAAGTATTATTATAAGTATGTCTGCAAACTGTTCTAGGAAAAGCCTAATTGGCGATATTCCCTTCTCCTTTTTAAGCTCGTTGGGTCCATACTCTGCTAGGCGTTTCTGCGCTTCTTCTTGACTTAAACCCGTTTCCTTCGTATTTAGAATCTTCAAAGTTTCTTCAATCTCCATCGCATGCCAAGGTTTCGACATTTTTCCCCACTCCACTCGTCAATTAAGCACAGAGCTAACTTGTTAACATATTCGGGTTATATTCTTTTCTCATGGTTTTTGGAAAGTTCTCCAAATAAGTTTATTAAGATATTCCCCACTCAACTCTAAGAGTATTAAAAAGAATGTAGGAGAGTTGGAGGAAGCAAGCATGTTTGAACCGTGGTTCGTAGCACCGCTGTCCGCTTTAATTTCGGTAATCGTCGGGTTGTACTTCTATCATTATGTAAACAAACAAGACCATGGGACAGAACGTATGCAGGAAATTGCTGCTGCCATAAAAGAAGGCGCAGACGCTTTTCTAAGGCGAGAATACACAGTGCTGGCAATGTTTGTGATGGTTGTAGCAGTAATAATATGCATATTCTTGCCACAACCATTATGGGAAACGCACGATCTACTGCTTAACATTCAACTGGCAGTAGCGTACATGTTCGGTTCCTTCTGTTCGGCGTTGGCTGGTTATTTGGGATTAAATGTTGCAACAAAAGCGAATGCCAAAGTGGCTAATGCAGCTCAAAAGGGATTGAATAAGGCTTTTCCAATAGGTTTCCGAGGAGGAGCAGTGATGGGCTTAGCCGTTGTAGGTTTAGGCTTGCTTGGAATAAGCATAGTTTACGCAATCACCGGAATGTCCGCTGAACAAGCCGTTCCTGGAGTGTTAGCCTACAGCTTCGGAGCAAGCTCACTTTCACTTTTCGCCAAAGCCGGAGGAGGCATTTACACAAAAACTGCAGACATCAGCGCAGACCTTGTTGGCAAAGTGGAACTGGGAATTCCAGAAGATGATCCGCGAAACCCAGCCGTCATAGCCGACAACGTAGGCGACAACGTTGGAGATGTTGCTGGCATGGGAGCAGACCTCTTCGACTCGTATGTCGCAAGCGTTGTAGCCGCCATGATTTTAGGCGTAGGGCTTGATGTCCCAAGCAAGTATGTACAAATACCACTAGTGTTCGCTGGATTAGGTATATTATCCGCCGTCATAGGCGCCTTATTAGTTAGAGTTGGACCTAAGGGCGACCCCGGTGCAGCATTAAATCGCGGCACATACATAACATGCACAGTCTTCGGAATTTTAACCGCCTTAGCTACATGGTATCTTGGATACGAGTGGGCTTTTTGGGGAGCAGTAGTCGTAGGCCTAGTGGCTGGAATAATAATCGGCGTCACAAGTGACTACTTCACTTCAGAAGATAAAGCTCCAGTTTTAAAGACGGCAGAAGCATCCGAAACTGGACCAGCACTGAATATTATAACCGGATTCTCCTATGGTCTACGCAGCACAATCTTTCCGTTGATTGGCATAGCCGTAGCAGCAGTAATCTCATATAAAGTATGCGAGCCTTTAGGTATAAAATACGCTTTATATGGAATAGCTCTCGCAGCTCTTGGTATGCTTTCAATTGTTGGATTAACAGTTTCAAACGATGCCTATGGTCCAATCGTTGATAATTCCAAAGGCATAGCTGAACAGTCTGGGCTCAGCGAAGAAGTAATAGCCATTACAGATGAGCTTGATTCTGCGGGGAACACTGCAAAAGCGATAACTAAAGGCTTTGCAATAGGCGCAGCAGGACTAACCGTAATTGCATTGTTAGCAGCATTTCAGGAAACTGCTTCAAGAGCTGGCTACACTGTTAATTTTGACATCATGGATCCCATTGTTCTGCTCGGTGCAATAATAGGAGTAGCTATTCCTGCGGTTTTCTCAGCTATGGTTATGCTTGGCGTCGGAAGGAATGCTGAGCGAATGGTTGCTGAAATAAGAAGACAATTTAGAGAAATTCCAGGTCTCAGAGAAGGAAAGCAAGGTGTTAAACCTGACTATGCAAAATGCGTTGACATCGCTACCGTTGGAGCATTACGTGAACTCATGCCAGCAAGTATAACAATAATTGTTGCAACCTTGATTATCGGCTTTGTCGGTGGAATAAAAGCACTCGGAGGCTTCCTTGCGGGCGCTATATTCTCAAGCTTGCTGCTCGCTCTTTTGATGAGCAATGCTGGCGGTCTCTGGGACAACGCCAAAAAGCTAATTGAGTCGGGAAAACACGGCGGAAAGGGTTCAGAAGCACACAAGGCTGCCGTAGTAGGCGACACTGTTGGCGACCCATTCAAGGATACTGCTGGCCCTTCACTCAACACAATGATCACAGTAATGTCATTAATCGCCACACTATTCGCAACACTAATTGTGAATTATAACCTGCTAAAATTGTTAGGCCTATAAGCCCTTTTAACCCAACCTCTTTTTATTAAAAATTACATCCAATTGAGGCTATCACGTAAATACTCTCTTTTTCTCTTCACCAACAAATAAGCGCCGGGAGTGGGACTCGAACCCACGCGGCCCCGAAGGACCACAGGCTCTCAAGGCCTGCGCGTTATCCACTCCGCCATCCCGGCTCGTTTGAAAATTAGGCTTTTTTATTCTAAAATGTTTCCGTTTCATTCGGAAATTTAAATAAGCAACATGTATTAATGATTCATAGTGCGCTTAGTGGTGTGTTAAGTTGAAAGAGATTCAAAAGAGAGTGCTCATGGAGCTAATAGGTAATTGTAAGCGAAGCGACAGGGAGCTTGCAAAAGCGCTGGATATTTCCCAGCCAACAGTTACGCGCGTGCGCACATGGCTTGAAAAGAACAACTTCATAAGAGAATACACGATTATCCCCAAGTTTTCAAAGGTTGGACTTGAAATAATAGCCTTCACATTCTTCAAGATCCGCGTAGGAGCCACAAAAGAAACCCTCAGCGAAATTCGAAGAAAAACAGAAGAATTCCTCAAAAACCACTCAAACATAATACTCGCCCTCCGAGGTGAAGGCATGGGTGCAGACGGAATAATCGTCTCTCTTCACAAGGACTTCGCAAGCTTCACCCAATTCATGAGAGAACTGAAAACAGAAACAGTAAACACGGAAGTCATAGGCAACTTCCTCGCAAGTCTAAAAGCCACAGAACAATATAGGTGCCTAACCCTCCAGCCGATAAAAGAATACCTAGAAAACCTAAAAGGAGAAGAAGAGGAAGCATGCCAAGAGGGCTAAACCGAAAACCTATTCAAAAAGAAATTTGTCAATTAAAGACTACGGAAAACAATGGGCCGGTAGTCTAGCTCGGTTAGGACATCCGCTTGACGTGCGGAAGGTCACCGGTTCAAATCCGGTCCGGCCCACCAAAACGGATAAAAGCGCGTGTTTTAACCAGATTGTGGGTGGTGGTTTGTTTGCCTTCGGAGGTCTTTGATATTGAGAAGTTTGTTGAGATTAGTGGGCGTGCTGAGTATTGTGCTGTTAAGCGTTTGCGTGATGTTGTTAAGCTTAAGCTTCGAACTGCGAAGAAGCTTTATACATTGAAGGTTGAGCCTTCAAAGGCTGAAGAGGTTGTAAAGAGGCTTCAATGCGAAATTCGAGAAATATAATTCAGGCTCGTTTTCCAACAAAGCATGAAGGAAAAAGGATTTGTGTGTTGTCAGCTTCTGAACTTTTGAAGCCGTGTTAACAGCTCTTTATCTCCTTCATAGTCTCCAGCGCATGTCGCTATTATGCCATCCACGAGCCCATCAAGTTTGCCTGCAACCTCTTCAAGGTGATCCATGGCTGCTGTGACAGGCCACCCTATCATCTTGACCATTTCAGCGTTTTTGGGTGTTCCGACGAGGAAGTACGTGTATATGGGCTTGTTTAGGCGTTTGCATTCCTTTGCCACCTGCTCTAGTGTTGGGAATGTCTTATCTTCAAGGCGCATGAAAAACACGAAGTCCCATGGTTCTTTTGCGCGGGCAATTGTTTCCTCAACAGTTCGGCGTGCGGTGAGCAAGCATCCTAATTTAACGTTTTTTAGGCGTATTGTTGTGCGTAAAAAGTCTCGGGCTTCCTCGGAGGATTTCAACATTTTTATGGGTTCGCCGTATTTGGGAATATCTCCCATTGTAAGCACAAGTCCATCAAGGGCTACGGCATCTGCAGCCAAAGCCAAGCCTCCAACTTCGACTGGTCCCTTGTAATGGAGTATAAATATTGGTATCACTATTTTGTCTGGATATTTGGCTTTAAGGACGCAGCCCACAGCCGTGCCGCTTGGCGCAGGCATCCCAGCAGCGCTGTCGGTTATGTTCCATCCGTCGACTAAGTCCTTAACTTCTTCGGCAAGCTTGAGGAATTTGCGTGTTGGAACAAACTCGTGTAATATTCTCATTTGCTCATCATCTCGCATTTAACAGAATTATGACTCATCTGTAACTTATAATAATTAAAATTTTTCATGCACGCGCAGATGAGTGCAAGGTTTAATATCTCTACTTCAGATTTTATACGTGCCATGCGAAATTAAGACATGCACAGAGTTGATTGTATGATTGGCTGCTACGTTACGGGTATCCTTCCAAGACCAAAGCAACTTATCGAGGCAACTAGAGAATACGATAGAAAAAGAATTAGTAAAGAAGTGCTGGAAAAAGCCTTCAAAGAGGCTACAGTTAAAGTTGTGAAGACGCAAACCTCTGCAGGGTTTAGTTACATCACCGACGGTATGCTCAGGTGGCAAGACCTTTTGAGACCTTTCACCGAAAACTTGGAGGGCGTGAAAGTTGGAGGTCTTGCTAGATGGTTCAATAATAACACGTTCTATAGGAAGCCTATAGTTTTGGGGGAACTGCAGCGAGAAAAGAGCATAGCTATTGAAATGTTGAGTATGGAGTGTCTGCCAAAAAATGTTCCGTGGAAAGCCATTTTACCTGCACCTTACACACTTACAAAGTTATCTGAAAACAATTTTTACAAAAGTGAGACAGAATTAATGTTTAAATATGCTGAGATTCTGCGAGACGAAATTAGAAGCCTCACAGAAAGCGGTTTCAAATATATTCAGCTAAGCGACCCAGCACTTGTCTACAACCCCCTTAAAAAACCAATATCGAAGGATACGCTTGTTGATGTTGGTGATGCTTTAGAAGTGGCCGTTAAGGATGCAAAAGCAAGAGTGTGTTTGCAAACATTTTTCGGGGATTTTATTCAGATTTTACCCGAAGCATTAGATTTTCCAGTTGACGATTTGGGCATAGATTTGTACGAGGCGAGTTTAGAAAAACTGAAGGAATACTCTTTTGATAAAGGTGTTGCCTTAGGACTTGTGGATGCCCGCAGTTCACTGGTGGAAGATGAAAGAGAACTTGCGATTTTTGCCAAGAAGCTGATAGAAGCAATTTATCCATCAAAAACTTGCGACGTTTTCATTTGTCCAAACTGCGATCTGGAATTTCTCCCATGGGAAAGGGCTGAAGGAAAAATGAAGGTCATAGCCAACGTGTCAAAATGCCTCCAAAGTGAGTTGAGCTAGAATGGAAAAACTTTTTCCTACACAAGAGATAGGAAGCCTTGCCAAGCCAGCTTGGAGGGTTAAAGGCTACAGAGGGGAACCCCTTTCAAAAGAGGAAATAGCAGAAGCAATACGCTGGGGACAGGAGCTGGGCATAGAAAAACCCGAAGAACTAGTTAAAATCTTGACGAGCAAGGCGCGAACTCCAGCGGATAGAAAGGCTTTGCTTCAATGGTCAGCGAAGTTTGCCATACGCTTTTTTGAAACTGCAGGACTGGATGTGGTTTTTGATGGAGAACAATGGCGCTCGGAAATGTATGAACACGTCATAAGAAATATTGAAGGATTCGAGTTTCTGGGTTACGTAAAATCCTTCGATTACAGATACTTTAACAAAGCCGCGTGCACAGACAAGCCAAAATATTCGAAACCCTTCTACACTGAAGAATTCATTTTCGTGAAAGAAAACACCAAAAAAACGATAAAAGTACCCTTCACCGGACCATACACGCTTGTCGACTGGACATTTAACGAGTATTATGAGCGAAAGGCAATGGGCAAAATAAGGGAATTTAAACAGAGAAAAGTCGCAGCGAGAAGGGATTTCCTCTTCGACTTGATAAAAGCGGTTATAAGACCAGAAATAAACCGCTTAATAGAGGCCGGAGCAAAGTGGATTCAGATAGACGAGCCCGCGGCGACGACGAACCCCTCTGCTGAAGAAATGGAACTATTTGTTGAAGCTTTTAACGAAACCGTTAAGGGTTTTAACTGCACCTTCAGCCTTCACAACTGCTACAGCAACTACAAAATACTTGCGAAATATGCCAGTCAACTGCATAATTGCAGTCAGCTATCCCTCGAGTTCGCCAACAGAGACAGCAAACAAGCAGGAGTAGGAGAAACGCGAATAGGCTATAAGGAGCTAAAACTTTTTGAAGATCACGGTTTCAATGGAAGATACGGGTTGGGCGTGGTGGACGTCCATACAGACTTCGTTGAATCACCAGAACTGGTAAGAGATAGAATACTCCACGCCGTAAGCGTCGTAGGCGACCCGAGCAGAATATATGTGAGCACAGACTGCGGCTTAAGAACAAGGACATGGGAAATAAGCTTTGCAAAACTTAAAAACATGGTTTTAGGAGTGGAACTTGCCAGAAACGCATTACTGTAGCTGAAGCGTAAACTAGGAAATGTAAATAAGTATGCAAGTGTTAGCCAAAAAGAAGAGGAATCATAAGTGAAGGTTGCTGTTTCTGGCAAGGGCGGCGTGGGCAAGACATTTATTGCTGGCAGCTTAGCCTATTGTTTCGCGAACAAGGGACTAAAGACCATAGCCATCGACGCCGACCCGTCGCCTAACCTCGCTTTAACTTTGGGCTTATCACAAGAAGAGGCCAGAAAAATATTGCCATTATCCGAAAACAAAGATTTAATCGAGTCAAAAACGGGCACGGGGTATGCCGGCGTTTTTCGCTTATCATTCAGCGTCAACGACATAATCCGCGACTACGCTGTTGACACACCTCTAGGCGTGAAACTAATCGTTATGGGCACAGTTAAATCAATGGGTTCCGGATGCACTTGCCCAGCAAACGCCGTTGTCCGCGCCTTGCTTCGCCATTTGGTTGTTGAACGCAACGAGGCTGTGGTGTTAGACATGGAGGCTGGTGTTGAACACATGGGAAGAGGAACAGCCCAACACGTGGACGCCATGCTCATTGTTGCTGATGCAAATTTGAAGGCTCTTGAAACGGCAAAGCGCATCAACGAACTGGCATCACAAACGCGCATAAAACAAACGCTACTCGTAGGAAACAAAGTTGAAAATGATAGACAAAAAGAAACAATCGAAAAATTTGCTGAAGAACATAACCTAAAACTTGTAGGCATAGTGCCCTTCGATTCAACAGTGGCTGAAGCAGAAATGCGCGGGGAAACCCCACTAAAAAACAAAAATTCAACGGCTTTGCATGCAATACAAAATATATGCAAAAGCACATGGAAATTGTAGCGTCACCAGTACAAACAAGCTAAGTCGAAATTTTCAGAAAGAAAGTCGAGTGCCGAGGGCCGGGTTTGAACTCAAGATTCATGGCGAAATCTCCCGCAGATCCCCCTCTTTTTCTGTTTTCTAGCCAATTTGAGGCTTTTTCGATTAACTGCAACTAACAGAAGATGCTGATTGCAACTTTATGGAAATTCATCAACTGAAGGTAATTCTTGTAATACGATAAGCTGCCATTTGTCGTCGCCAGCATCAAAGTTTCAAGCCCTTATAGGTATTCTCGGAACATAAGTCGCCATTTAGGAAATGATGTTTTAGGAGTTGAGTTTCAAGCCCTTATAGGTATTCTCGGAACACGCGAAACAAAATGGTTGGACTATGACGAAGACCCTAGTTTCAAGCCCTTATAGGTATTCTCGGAACATTATAAGCAAAACCCAATAACTTAACCATCCAACTGGTTTCAAGCCCTTATAGGTATTCTCGGAACAAAATATTCGGAAAGCACGTCACGTTTAGCTGGACAGTTTCAAGCCCTTATAGGTATTCTCGGAACGGAATAAGTATGTCGGCAGGCATGTTGGTTAACATCGTTTCAAGCCCTTATAGGTATTCTCGGAACTCGTAGGTTTTGTAGAAAATCTCCTTTGAAATAGGGGTTTCAAGCCCTTATAGGTATTCTCGGAACCCAAATTTGCTTCTTTAAGTTTGAGCTTTCTGTTCGGTTTCAAGCCCTTATAGGTATTCTCGGAACCACGCTCCAGAAGGCGATGTGCATGGACTGAAAACGGTTTCAAGCCCTTATAGGTATTCTCGGAACCTGCTTTAGCCAGAGAACACGCCATGGCTGAAGTGTGTTTCAAGCCCTTATAGGTATTCTCGGAACCCGTTACCGTGGAACTGCCGCCAGGCGAATTAACTCCGTTTCAAGCCCTTATAGGTATTCTCGGAACCGGAAAGCGATTGATGGTTGATGTAAACAAAGAGTTGTTTCAAGCCCTTATAGGTATTCTCGGAACACACAACATACGTTTACACCGTCTTTTGGCATGGAAGTTTCAAGCCCTTATAGGTATTCTCGGAACGGTTCCAATTTAACCTGTTGCGAAACGACGTTAAACGTTTCAAGCCCTTATAGGTATTCTCGGAACGTCATCAACAGCTGCGTAATGTGCCCCTGAAGGTGTGTTTCAAGCCCTTATAGGTATTCTCGGAACTTTTGTGGGCGCAGTCTTAGCTGCGTACGTGTACAGGTTTCAAGCCCTTATAGGTATTCTCGGAACGCTGCTTTAGCCAGAGAACACGCCATGGCTGAAGTGCGTTTCAAGCCCTTATAGGTATTCTCGGAACAATATTTAATTGAAAAATACACTCCAAAGAAGGGACGTTTCAAGCCCTTATAGGTATTCTCGGAACACAACTTTACTCATCGTTTTTGCCCCTTCACTTTAAAGTTTCAAGCCCTTATAGGTATTCTCGGAACCCTTGGTAAAATTGGTTATTTTTCTGTTTTATAGCTTTTTTCGGCTTTTTATAGGGGGGATGTTTTCGTCGATGTGTAATGAAGAATTGGTAATGTCAGATCGACGGTTGGTTCATATGATCGTTGCACTTTCTCCCTTAACTATTCCAA
>JAVZNC010000005.1:0-124852 GCA_038882955.1 Bathyarchaeia archaeon | reverse complement strand
CTTTGGAAAATTAGTTCTTTGCTAAAAAAACTTATGAAGGGGGGAATGCCAGCACGAGCTAATAACACAATAATAGTGAATGCAAATGTTATGGGCATTGCTTTTCGCAATCCGCCCATCAACCGTATATCGCGTGTTTTTGTTGCATGGATGATTCCGCCTATCAAGAGAAAGTCAAGACCTTGAAAGAGCGCATGACTTACTAGATGAAGTAAGCTTGCAAACCAGCCAGCCGATGGAACGAAAGATGCTGTGCCTAAAGCTGCAAACATAAAACCTATTTGGCTTATTGTGGAGTAAGCAGCCACACCCTTAATGTCTGTTGCAGATAAAGCCAAAGTAGCGCCGATAAACGCTGTTATTGCGCCAATCCAAAGAACGGATGGCAACCACATTGGAATTAAAGCAGTTAAAGCGCCAAACAAGAGCATTAATCTGGCAATCAAGTAAACTCCTGCTTTAACCATTGTCGCAGAGTGCAGAAGCGCACTTACGGATGTAGGTGCTTCCATGGCGCTGTAAAGCCATGTGTGAAGCGGAAGCTGTGCCGACTTTGCGACGGCTCCGGCAAGCATTAGAAAGGCTGCCGCCGTTAAATAGTGCATTGGCACTTTTCCAATGTTCGCGGCAATATAGCTGAAGGAAAATGAGCCCAAGTTTACGTAGAGGATGCATATTCCCGCTAAGAGGCAAGCGTCGCCTACACGGGTCATGAGGAAAACTTTGGTGGCTGAATGAACTGTTTCGGGGCGTTTATACCAGAAGGAAATAAGCGAATAGGAACAGAGTCCAACCATCTCCCAGAATATGAACATTTGAAGGAAGTTGTCCGACATAACTAAGCCCGTCATCGAGCCTATAAAGAGAAGCATGAAGAAGTAGTATCGTGTCAAGCCTTCTTCGCCAGCCATGTAACCCAAAGAATAAACTGTTATCACAAGACCGAAGAAAGTAACCAAACAAGCAAGCAAAACACTTAACGGGTCAACAAATACGCCTGCACTAATGTTTAATGACGGAATCCAAGATGTTGTTAAACTGGGATTTCCTAAAGCGTTATAGTAAAGGTCTGGAACCATGGAAAAAGCAAATGCTACAGCGATTGAACACACGGTTACGGCGAAGTAATCTCTAGCCTTCTTGCTGAAACGTGCAATTAATGGGACTAGCAGACTGGAAACAATTGGAAACGCCCAAACGAGCCAAGGCGCATATTGAAACAAATTCATCGCCTCACTTCTTTAAAGATGATGTTCAGTTTCTCTTGTGTGCCTCTCGTGTTTTACGCCTTCTTAGCCCATTTTGGACTAGCCTTTTGAGATATAAAGTCAGCAATTTAAATTTTGTCTGGCGTAAGGCGGCGATTAAGCAGTTTTACTCATGAAATTGCATAATTATTAACGAAACAGTTTTATTATGAGCAATAAAGTCTGCATCGCTGATAACAATGGACTACCATTCAGTGACTGCATTGGCAATTTTCGTAATAACGCTTTTCTTGATGATTAAACGCCCGCATGGTATAAGTCTGGGTTTAGCTGCTGGGATAGGCGCTGTAGCTTCTCTTCTGCTCGGCACAGTGACGTTAAGCGATGCAGCTGAGGCTTTTAAGGACATTTGGGATGCCGCATTAGCCTTCATTGGAATTGTAACTTTGTCGGTGACATTAGATGCTATAGGATTTTTCAAGTGGGCAGCCATAAAAGTGGTCAAGTTGGCTGGTGGAAGCGGCTTAAAACTTTACTTTTACATTTCCTTGCTCACTGCTTGTGTAAGCATACTTTTTGCAAACGACAGCGCCGTGCTTATACTAACGCCAATAGTTCTTGAAATCATCACTCAGCTTAAGATAGATGCTAAAGGCAGATTAGCCTACCTTTTCTCTGCTGGACTTATTGCTGACACCGCTGCAATGCCACTAATCACAAGCAATCCAATAAATATTGTGAGCGCAGACTTTTTCAAATACAGCTTCATCGACCACCTAATCTTTATGGGACCAGTAGCCATAGCCACCATAATTAGCAGTCTCCTTCTGGTTTACGTCTTCTTTAGAAAAAATGTTCCAAAATCCTATTCGATGGAGCTTGTGGAAGCCTTAAACTCTGGAGGACAGTTGATAACTCCTACGCTTTTGAGGATAAGCATAGCAACCCTGATTATAATCGACATTGGCTATGTTTTAGCTTCTCTGAACAGGCTTCCAGTTTCAATTGTCATATGCTCCGGCGCACTGTTTCTTCTAGGAGTTTATGTAGCAACCTTAAACAAACCTTCAATGTTGAAAGAAGAGCGCAAAGGCGTAAAAAGCCTAGCAAAGGAAATCAACTGGGACATTCTGTTCTTCATGATAGGCATATTCTTAGTTGTTCAAGGACTAAGGCATACTGGCGCTGTAGAATTCTTTGCATACCTCTTCACAAAAACTCTCTCATTGCCGCAGTTTCTATCCGTGCTTGCACCAAGCATGGTCGTAACAATCGGCGCAAGCGCCATGAACAACTGGCCGATGACTATCCTCGGTCTTTTATCGATAAGGCAAGCAGCAAACAGCGTCAGCCTAAACTCGCAGAACCTCACAAGCCTGGTCTTCTCAAACATCATTGGAAACAACTTGGGCCCACACTTTTTCCCTCTCGGGTCTTTAGCAATTTTAATGTGGCTTGAAACAATGCGCCGAAAAGGCGTTAAAATAAGGCTTAAGGACTATTTGAAAATCGGGTCGGTCGTGTCAATTATTGAGGTTACCGTGGCATCCTTGGTTTTATGGTTTGAAATTGCTTTCTTAAATTTAAACTTGAACATTTAACCTTAGCATTACACAAATTCGAAGATTTTTCACGGTTCAGCTTCAAAATTTGTCTGCTCCTCATCTGCGCTTCGCTCTATTTCTGCCAGTTTTCTAATGTCGCATGTTCCATATTTTTTGACGGCTATAACCAGCAAAGCCAATACTATGGCGGTTACGCATGTGTCCGTGGAAAAAGCAAGTATTAGAAATGTTTCGCCTAAAGCCCTATTCAAAGAAGAGGCTAACAGCACAAAATTCATTGACGCCGCCACCCCAATGATTTCGATGGAGATTAACACTTTAACAATGTGACGCTTAGTCAACAGGCCGTAAATGCCAACGGCGAGCAAGATAACCGACAAAATCATGTAATCCATCAGCTTTCACCATCATTTCGCTCATGTAGGACTATCGCAATGCCTAGAGCAACGGTCATTATAACCAAACCCTGTAGTATTACGTCGATGGCTCTCAAATTCCAGAGCGCATCAGCAAAAGAAAGACTTGGAGAAACATTAGCTGGCGTAACCGCGACAGACAAAAAAATTGACGGAAGAGACAAAACAACCGCAAGCAAAGCAATAAGAGAAATTTTCTTTAAGGACTTCTCCTTTTCTGGTTTCTCACTTAGCATTTCGCCAGCCAAGAAGAGAACAGCCAAAGCTCCAGCGCCAACAGCCAACTGAAAAATAGCCACAAAAAAAGCATCATTTAAGGCATACAAAACAGCCATTAAAACAAGCATGCAAGCCAAAGAAGCAACAGAATACACTGCCTCATCAAGGTAGATTGCCAAACAGGCCGAAACAATTAATCCAACAGCAAACAATTCAACAATCATGTTTTAAGCGCCTCCACTGAATAGTTTGCTTTAGGCGTTACAACCAAATCAGATTTATTTGTTGAGGCCAACTCAAAAATCTCCGAACCTTTAATAGCGTTTCTGGGACAACTTTCAGCACACTGATAACAGAATATACAGCGGTCTAAATGAAAAAGCGGCCTCGACTTTCCATCAACCTCAACCATTTCAATAGCTTTTGCGGGGCAATCCCTAGCGCACAAGCCACAACTAATGCAGAGATTTATATCAAATACTTGTCTGCCGCGGAAACCGGCGGGAACACGCGGCTTCTCTTCTGGATATTTCTGAGTTGCAGGCTTCTTAAAAAGATGAACCAACGCTTCCTTCAAAATTGGCGATAACTTAGCCATTCACTTTCACCTTAACAGGTTAAACCACAAGCCCACGCCAACAGCCGCAGCAAGAGAAAGAAACGCTAAAGGCAGAAGCACTTTCCAGTTGACAACAAGCACTTGATCAATACGCAACCTCGCAAAAACACATGTCAAATACTCTGTAAGTGCCACAACCACGAGTAGTTTAAGCGTAAACCACAACGTATACCACAGAGCAGATGGACCATAAAAAGTTGGCCCATAGGGGCCGCCTAAGAAAAGTTCAACGACTATGGCTGCACCAAGCACTATTTGCACGTCTTTAGCAAGTTTAAGAAAAGCCAATCTTCTACCCGTATATTCAGTTTCGTATCCACCAACTATCTCCGTCTCAGCATGCGGAACATCAAACGGATCTTTCTCCAACTCCGCTTGAAGCGTAATAATAAACAAAACGAAAGCCCATGGAATTATAAAGGCAAATGGCACATCCTGATCAGCGGCAATAACTGAAAAACTAAGACTTTTAGCCAAAAAGGCAGGAGCCAATGCAAGAATGAAAAGAGGAATATCATAACCCAAAAACTGAGTTAAAATCCGCGCAGCACCTGTCGCACTGTAAGGGTTAAATGAAGACCACCCTGAAAGGAAAAGAAAGAAATTGGCAATTGAAACTAATGTTAGAACAATAATTAAGTCGCCTTCAAAGTTTGAATTAAAAATAATGTTTGCCCCATCGATTGGCAAGAAGACAAATGAGAAGACAAGAATCGAGAAAGAGAAAATCGGAGTGAATTTGAAAGCGAAATCTTTTACGTTAAATGGAACAATGTCCTCCTTAGTCAAAAGTTTGACAAAGTCAGCAAATGGTTGAAAAACGCCAAGTGGACCAGTATATGTGGGCCCCATCCTATTCTGCATCCGCGCCTCAATCTTTCTTTCAATCCAATCGCAAAACATTGTGAAAAATAAAATGAAAGTGAAGCCTGGAAAAATCAACACACGAAACAAAAACTCAAAATCAAAACTCATTCTGCATCCCACTATCTATCTGTGCAGGAGAAACATGGATCGAGACTGACAAAGCTTGCTGGCACATCCGCAATATTGCCGCCTTCAGCGATTTTAACGAAGGATGGGATATTAGCGAAAGTTGGGGTGCGCACCTTAACGCGCTCTGGAAAAGCCGTTCCATTACTCTTTATGTAATAAAACAACTCACCTCGAGGTGCTTCAACACGTCCGATAGCTTCGCCTGCTGGCACAATCCTTGGCACCCTAATTCTGTAGGGACCGCCTGGCAAATGTTCTAGAGCATATTGTATTATGTTGATGCTTTCAATTATTTCATCTAAACGAACCATAAGCCTAGCCCAAGCGTCACCTTCATCATAAGTGATAACCCTAAAAGGTATTTCGTTATATGCTGCGTATGGCTCATCCCTTCTAACATCCATGTTCACGCCAGACCCCCGCGCTACAGGACCAACAACACACAATTTCAATGCATCCTCTTTGCTGAGAACCCCCACATTCTTTGTTCGCATTTTTAATGTTGAATCATTCCCGAAAAGCTGTCTATAAAAGTTCATCTTCTCCTTTAAAGTTTCCAATTGTGCGTTAATTTTTGGAATGGTTTCCTCTTTCAAGTCCCTCCTGACGCCGCCGATGGTAACAAAAGACGCTATAATCCTGTTGCCAGTGAGCCCCTCAACAATGTCCAATATTGGTTCTCGATCCCGCCACATATAGTGAAACAATGTTTCATATCCAATTTCCAAACCAGCATGACCCAAAAGCAGCATGTGACTATGAATCCTATTCAACTCCAAAATTATTGTGCGCAGATACCTAGCCCTAAGCGGTACATTCACACCCATTATTGCCTCAACCGTCTGACAAAAACAGGCAGCATGACAAGCATTGCAGATGCCACATATTCTCTCAACCAAGTAAATGTCCTGCAAGTAAGTGCGACTTTCAGCAGCCTTCTCAACTCCCCTGTGCACATAACCAATCCTAGGCTCAACGGCCTTCACAATTTCCCCATCAACTCCCAAAGAAAACTTTTCAGGTTCTATCAAGGCAGGATGCTGAGGCCCCAACACAATGTTCACAAGCTTTTCACCGTTGGAAACTTCATTATCCTTTGAAGCCCCAGAAATTTGTGTTTTGCTCTGAAAATTTGCCTCCGTCGTGACATCCTTTCTCAGCGGGAAAACATTTTCCGGCCAGTCTTCTGGGAGAATAAGTCTCTTCGGGTTTGGGTGTCCCTCGAATGTTACGCCAAAAAGGTCAGATACTTCCCTTTCATGGAAATTCGCTCCTGGAATTAGGTCGGTTATGCTTTCAATTTTTGCATTTTCCTTTGAAACAATTGTTCCGATGGTAATTATTGTGCCACAGATGCGAATGTGATACATTAACTCAATCGTTTCGCCGAGGTCAATGCCTGTAATTGCAGAAATACCCGTATTTCCATCCTGTTTGAGTAGAACTTTTACAGCGTCTCTGTGGGCTCCAGCTTTAACTTGAATATATGCTTTTTCGGGACGCAGAGTTTTAGTTTGGAGTATCCTATCTCCAATTGCGTCACTTAAGGCTTTCAAAATTTCATTAATGTTTATCGACATGCCTTGCCTCCTTAATTGAATTAAGCAGTTTTAAAATGCCGTCAATTATCGCCTCTGGCTTCGGTGGACAGCCCGGAATGTAAACGTTAACTGGAATGACCTTATCAACGCCGCCAATTACATTGTAATTTCCTTCAAAAACTCCGCCTGAACAAGCACAAGCACCTATGGCAACAACAAATTTCGGCTCAGGCATCTGCTCATAAATACGCCTCAACCTATCCGCACATTGGCGGGTGGCAGCACCAGTGGTTAATAGAACATCAGCATGTCTTGGCGAAGGTTCAAGTAATATTCCAAAACGTTCAACATCATATCTGGGCGTTAAAAGTGCAACAACTTCAATATCGCAAGCGTTGCATGCCCCAGAATTAAAATGAAGAACCCAAGGTGATTTTAGCCTCGCCCACTTTAAAAGGCTGGCTCTTCTCGTTAACTATCGCCTCCATCTAAAAGCAACAAGCCAGACAAAATAACAATGAATAAGTAAATTACGAAGAACAAAACATTTGCCATGCGAATAGCCAATGCAGCAAAAGCCATCAACAGCACCGACGAGTCCAAAATCACAAAGTATATGAGGTATCTATAATGAGAAACGCTGATTTTCAATTTACCAAAATTCACCTTCTCACCACAAGCATAAGCAGATTTACCATTTTCACTACACACAGATTTAGCGGACAACAAACGCCCAAGCAAATAAATTGTAGACGATACAGCCAGAATCAAAACAAAGGCAACAGCCAGCTCAATAATCATAGGCTTACCTCCTTAAACCCGATAATTATGCTTCACCCCTTGCGCTTAAACCACCTTCTTTAACCAAGTGCTACGACAACACATACGCTTTGTAGCACACGCGAAACATGAAGTTATACCTGCTCTTTATTGCACTCATGGAAACAAACGGCAAGATTTAAATTTTATCAGAAATGCTCAAAGTTTCACACATAAGAGTGCATCCAACATCTTCACCTAATGTTCCGTTAGTTGCAATTAACTGAACTGCCTTATTGCTGCGAATGTTTAAAGTTTATGTGAGATTCGCAATGAATATAACATTGCCATTTCAGCATGGTTAATTTTACGCGACCTCTTTAAAGCTCAAGTTGCAAAATATTATGTGAAGAGTATAAAGAAGTGGGGGAGGTGCCAAAAGAGGGTTATACGGGATGCCTAAAAACAAAATTGAAGTTGGCATGGATGCGATTGCTTTAAAAATAGTATTCGCTTATTCATAAGTGGTGTTCAAAACTTGATTGGTTCGTTGTCCACATTGCCTTTTCAACTTCCTTCTATTTATGAGCTAGTTTTGCTTCTATTTTTGCTTATCATAGGAATTGCCATCATTATGTTGATCGTCAAAATTTTGCTATTCATCCTCCCCGCCGCCATAATCGCAGCCGTTGTATGGTTTCTCACCGGCAGCCTTTTCTTGGCTGGCGTGGCTTTCTTGGCTGTAGCCTTTATATCGTTATTGAAACATTGACAGAAACCACTTCACAATTTTCGTATGAACCCTTTCCCTAATTGTCTCTATCTTTAAGAGCCAGGCGGTAATGTTTTTAGGCTAACTTAAACTCTTCCGAATTTTAGAAGCTGAAAAACTAAGTCTCTTTTTGGAATGAAAAAGTTCTCGAGTGGGCCGGGCCGGAGTTGAACCGGCGACCTCAGCCTCGTAAGGGCTGCTTCAGGCTTTTGCGGGTGTCCTAACCAGGCTAGACGACCGGCCCTATTCTGCACTTATCTAGAAGAGTTTTGTCGTTTTATTAAAGTTTGGTTGAGCTGGGAATAGATATTAAGGTGCTGCATTTATATTGCAGAGATTGAAACAAAAATAAAGCACAATCGGTGGTTTGGAGTTTGAAGAGGATTTTAGTTACTGGCGCCGGTGGGCCTGCTGGCGTGAATTTTGTTATGTCACTTAGGCTTGCGCCTGAAAAAATGCGAATAGTTGGGACAGAGGCAAACGAGCACTATCTTTATTTGGCTCCTGTTGACTCGCGGTTTCTGGTTCCAAAGGCGTCTGACACCGATTACATTGAAAGGCTGAACGAGATTATAAGGAAGGAGAAAATCGAGTTTGTGCATGCCCAGCCAGATGTGGAAGTTGCGGTAATATCCGAAAAACGTGAAAAGCTTAATGCGGTCACTTTTCTGCCTTCAAAAGATGCTGTGCGCAAGTGCCAGGACAAGTTAGAATCAGCGCAAATATGGCAGAAAAAAGGCATACCAGTTGCGCGAGCCAAGGAATTACGTAGCGAATCTGACATTGATAGAGCATTTGAAGAGTTTGGAAGTCCAATCTGGATAAGGGCTAGGCACGGCGCGGGCGGAAGAGGAAGCACACCAGCGTACAATAAAGAAACTGCTTTAGCTTGGATTAGTTATTGGAAATCCCGCAAAATGGACTGGGAATTTATCGCACAGGAATATTTGCCTGGAAGAAATTTTGGTTTCCATAGCTTGTGGAAGAATGGCGAACTGGTTGTTTCCATGGCTAGGGAGCGCGTAGAATATATTTATCCAAACCTTGCGCCTTCGGGTGTCACTGGCACCCCTTCTGTCCAGCGAACAATCCACAGCGACGCCATAAATGAAACCGGAACAAAGGCGGTTTTGGCTATAGACCCAAATTTCAGCGGGATTGCGTGTGTGGATTTGAAGGAGAATATTGATGGTGTGCCATGCGTTACGGAGATAAACGCTGGAAGAATGTTTACGACATCGTTTTTCTTCTCATATGCGAGCAAAGTATTACGCAATGATTACTGCGCGAATATTCCTTACTTGTACGTGAAGCTTGCTTATGGCGAAAGAATTCCTAAAGTGCCAAAATACGATGTTTTGCCTGAAAACGTTTATTGGATACGCCATATCGACGCGCCAGCAAAACTCGTTAAGGATGGGAAAGTTCTTGGCGAAATGTATCGATGAGACGGGTTTTGTTTGTTTGTGTTTGTATAAAGGCATTTTAGCAACAAAACTTTTAAATAAAACGTAAAATCGAGAATCCCCTTCATAAGGAGGATAAATGTTGATACTTGTCACTGGAAGTTCAGGGTTTATCGGAACAAACGTGACGCGGTACTTTATCGATAAAGGCGAAAAAGTGGTTGGCTTAGACCTCGCAAGTCCATCGGTTAATTTCCCAAAAAAATTCTTTACTTTTCATAAATGTGACTTAACGGATAGGGACGCAGTCTTAAACGCTTTCAAAGAGCATAACCCAAAATTCGTTATTCACCTAGCCTTTGTCACCCACCGCAAAGACGTTTACAGCGAATTCATGGACGATGCCAAAATCACATTGAACATGCTGAATGCTGCATGCAGACAACGTGTTGAAAGGTTTATTCTCATGAGTAGCTCAACAGTTTATGGCTTAAGAACAATCGACAAGCCTGTTGACGAGGATGAGAAGCCAAACCCGAAGGGAACCTATGGAAAGGCGAAGCTTATGGCTGAGTTGATGGCGAAACAGTACTTTGAAGCTGAAAATCTTCCAATAACAATATTTAGAGGCTTCGAAATTTACGGTCCAAATCTCACGATTCCGTCTATTGTTAGGAAATTGTTGGATAGAGCGGTGAACAAGGAACCTATGCAGTTGTATTGCTATGGAAAACAGAAAACTGACTTCACGTATGTGGATGACCTTTGCCAAGCCATGGAAATAGTATTACGCGACGAGAGTGCCATTGGCAAAATCTTCAATGTTGGTTCTGGTAAGGCGTACACTTATGAGGAGTTTGCGAAAGCCATAAGCAAGTTTTTGCCTTCAAAGGTTGAGTTGCTTCCACCGAGACCAAACGAGCACCCATTCTATCTGTATTCAACTGTTGAGAAATTGAAGACGTTGGGCTTTAAGCCAAAATATGATATTTCAGAGGGGTTAAAGAAGACGATTGATTGGATGTTAGCGCAGCATGGTTGACGTTTGGCTTGACGCTGTAACACCAAAAGATTCGCTTCTAATTTACGCGTTGTTGCCCGCGTTAAAGGAGAAAGGCTACGATATCCTCGTGACTGCTAAAAAGCAGACACAAACAACAGATGTTCTGGAACTACTGGGCATACCATACACTTGTGTTGGCAAATATGGTGAAACGCTGCGAGAAAAACTAATCGAAGAGCAGAAGCGAACTTTAGGGTTTGTAAAGCTTTTTGATAGTGTAGGCTTGCCGAAGGTTTTATGGACTCACGGCGATGTTAGTGCTATTCGAACTGCTTTTGGGCTGCAGATTCCAATCGTGTATTCTAATGATACGCCACACGCCGTTCATGTGGCTAGGCTTGTTTGTCCGCTTGTTGATTGGCTTGTGGCTCCAGCATGCTTCGGCAAATCATGGAGCAAGTTTGGAATTCCAAAATCTAAAATAGTTCTGTATGATGGTGTTGAGGAAGTAGCGTGGCTGGCGAAAATACCCGAGGAAAAGCCAGACTTTTTAGAGGCGTTAAGTGGAAAGGAGCAGATTATCCTGTTTAGGAACGTTGAGTACAAGGCGAGTTACTGTAAAGACGTAAAAGTGGATGCTTGGAAGCTTGTTAAAGAACTTTCAAAGATAGCCACAGTCGTTTATATTCCGAGGTATCATGAGGAAAAAGAGAAACTTGAAGGATTAAAGAATGTGCTTGTTCCCGATAAGCCACTGTTAACATTCCAAATACTTCCATACGTCAATTTGGTGGTGGGAAGCGGAGGTACAATATGTCGCGAGTCCGCGCTCATGGGAATACCAACAATAAACTTTCACTTCTGGGATGCAATAGCAAAATACTTGTTTAGAAAAGGCTTTCCAATTCGCCATATGACTGATGTGAAGAAAATTATTAGAGTTGCACGAAGAATTTTGAAGCATAAACGTAGAATTGATGCTGGAGATATTCTGAGGCAACTTGAGAATCCTATTCCGATAACTACGCAGAAAGTTATGATGTGTTTAAGAGAATCGAAGTAATCATCTTGTTGATTCCAAAAAACCCTTTAAATAGTATAATCTTATTAACGGATGGATAATTGTCACCGTGGGTTCTCTTGTTTTCATCGCCATAAATAATCCCGTGAACGGAGACATAAAGAAGCGCGATAACACTGTATACTTTGTAACTGGTGGAGGTTTATTCGTTTCTGTTCTGACCCTTTTCCAAATTTCGTTTAGTTGAGTCGCATACCAGTATTGATGTTGAAGTTCTTGCTTTAAGCCGCTACGTAAGTGTATAGATTGAACGTTGTAATCAACGACCCAATGATAACCAGTCTGCTCAATTTTGTAAGCCAAAATTGTATCGACACCAGCATTTACTTGTAGTTTTGGAAAACCTCCAACTACCTTGATAACCCTTGTTTTGTAGATGGTGTTGTCTAAGGTCTTACCTAAAGTGAAAGCAGCTCGCTCCCTTGTTCTGAGCCATGGCGCAAGTTGTGATTCGCCTCGGTATTTTTTAGCTACGTACTGTTGTAGTTTCCTTACGCCTTCTGGCTTGCTGGCGAAGCGCATTCCAGAGGCTACGGCAACTTTTGGATTTTCAAGGTAGGGCGGAATTTTTTCCCACCAGTCTCGGGCTAATAGTAAGTCCTGTTCAAAGCTTATGAAGTATTCCGATGTTACGTGTTTCAATGCGGTGTTGGCACCGTCGCTTATGCCTTTTCCCTCGTTAAAAATAACGGTCCAACCAAATGATTCGGCTATTTCTCGTGTATCATCAGTGCTTCGATCATCTACAATTATGCGCTGGTTAACCGCCTCGACGGGTATAACTTCGCTTATTCGCTTTAACACAAGCGGCAATGTTTCAGCGCCATTTTTAGTCCACATCACCAAATCAACTTTATCAGACAATGACATCCCGAAGGAATTTTATTTTAGTATTAGAATAGAAGACCGGGAGTTATATAAGGATTGGATATAAATTGCTAAAGATAGGACCGCCAGTTACAGTTATTATTCTCAATTACAACGGTGCTTCTTACGTTAAACGATGTCTGGGATCTGTTTTGTGGAACAGCTACCCCAATTTTGAGGTTTTGTTTATTGATAACAACTCTACGGATGGCAGCGCTAATTTAGCTGAAAAGTTATTTGGTTCCAACCCACGCCTAACAATCATCAGGAATGCTAAGAATCTAGGTTTTTCTGTTGGAAACAACATTGGGTTTGAAAGGTCAAAGGCGAAATACGTCATAGTTCTAAATAACGACACGGAAGTTCAAAAGAACTTTATTGAAACGCTTGTCAGAGTTGCGGAGTCCGACGAATCAATAGGAAGTGTAGGATGCAAAATTGTACAGTCAGACGGAAGCGTTCGTTACGGACCAAAGTACATGGCGTATGGCCTCATAGTTCACGCCCGCCAAAGACAGACATACGAAAAATTTACGGTTAATTTGGCAAATTGTGGATGTGCGGCTCTTTATCGAAAGTCGGTTATCGACAAAATAGGCGGTTTTGACCCTCTTTTTTGGGCAGACTGGGAAGACCACGATTTGGGATATAGAATAAACTTGGCAGGATATAAATCAGTTTACACTCCAGAAACTATGGTCCTTCATCTAGGCGGAGGACTCACTCTGGGGCTTAGCAAAGAGCGAAAAGTGCGCATATTCCGCAACAGATTGCTCACATACCTAAAAAATTATGAAACAAAAAACCTGCTTTTACGCTTTCCTATACTCTTTAGCTTAGCGGTGTTGAGAGAAGCCTTGCTAGTGATTAAGAACAGAGAAATGTTTCCGATTTTAAAAGGGATACTTGAATTCTTTAAAGCAATAAAACCAGTACTAAAGGAGAGAAGACGTATCCAGAAGCTTAGAAAGGTTTCAGACAAACAGATATTTCGAAATACAAAAATTCCTGAATATTTGTCTGTTGTAGAAGCGATGAAATTATCATAAAACCTCTTTTATCAGTTTACGTCGCGTGCGCTTTCTATTCGCTTCTCGGCAGTTTCTCTTCGCTTTAAGTTCGTATTCAAAAGGTATTCTAAAATGTTTTGTCAACCACTTGAAATACTTTGCTTTTCTGCCACACTCGAAGATATGAAACAAGCATATAGTGTTTTTCGTATATGTACCATTCCATCCTCTAGATTTTAGGTATGCCAGGACTTTTTCTGGTTTGATTAGCCATAAGTGTAGCCGTCTTTTCCTTGTTGAAATAGCCATCCGCAAACTAGAAAAAGAAGATATGCTGAAGAGCCATGGTTTAACATCCAACTCTGTTGGAAACTTAATGGTAATCTCCTTTGAAGACACTCGCATCATTTCGTCTAAGGCTTTCCAAGGATTTTTTAAATGTTCAAGAACATGCGATGCCTTAACCACATCGAAACTTCGGTCCCTAAAAGGCAAATAGTGCGCATCAGCCAAAACCGTAGGTTTAAAACGCCACGATAGAAACTCTTTCGAAACATCTACACGCACATCGCCCTACAGATCTAAGCCACAGCCAATATTCAGCGATTTCATCAATACCCTGACCATCAATAATAAAAGAGATATTCAATTTAAGCGTTCTAATTGTTTCTGCAGTTTTCAAGCGGAATAAAAACTGAACACAAAAGCGCTTGAAAGCCTGTCCATTTTTGGAAGCGGAAATTCCTTTTGCCATTATGGTTTTGTAATAGTTACAAGTCTACTCCTCTTAATAACGCAAGGCAAACCAGACAGAGCGCTAAAAACACAGCATAAACAAACTAAATGTTTTAATCAATTACCGCGCAAGACTGTACGCGGTACATTTTTTAATATTAAGCCAGTTTGTCATATAATGTAAAATACTTTTCTAACTAAGAAAAATAATAAATGAGTTTGGCTTAACATTATCTTATGAAAGCTTTAGTCTTGAGTGGTGGTAAGGGTACTAGGCTTAGACCATTAACCTTCACAACAGCGAAGCAGCTAATACCAGTTGCCAACAAGCCAATTTTGGGTTACGTTCTTGATCATGTGGCTAAAACTGGGATAAGAGATGTTGGCATAATAATTGCGCCTGAAACTGGACAAGATGTCAAAAACTATGTTGGGGACGGTTCAGCGTGGAACATTAACGTTACATACATCCCTCAAGAGCCTTTGGGACTGGCGCATGCCGTGAAAACAGCGAAAAATTTCCTCGGCGAAGACAATTTCATAATGTGTTTGGGCGACAACCTCATAGGGAAAGGGTTCAACGCGCTCCTCAAAAAGTTTGAAAGCGAAAAATTGGATGCGCTTGTGCTTTTAAAAGAGGTTGAAGATCCAACGCGATTCGGCATAGCAGTGCTAGACAACAAAAACAACATTGTAAAACTAATCGAAAAACCGAAAACTCCCCCAAGTAATTTGGCGCTTGTAGGAGTCTACGTGTTCTCAAACAAGGTTCACAAAGCCATAGAACGGATAAAGCCTTCGTGGCGCGGCGAACTAGAAATAACGGACGCCATCCAAGAAATGGTTAACATGGGATACCGCGTAAGAGCTGAAAAACTTGACACGTGGTGGCTCGACACTGGGAAAAAAGACGATATATTATATGCGAATGCGAAAATCCTAGATGAGTACATTGCACAGAAAATTGATGGAGAAATAATCGAAAGCAAGGTTGAAGGGAGAGTTACAATAAACGCGAGCACAAAAATAATAAACAGCATTATAAGGGGACCCACAATAATCGGCGAAAACTGCACTATACAAAACTCCTTCATAGGACCGTACACGAGCATTGGAAACAACACCCAAATAACAGAAAGCTCAATAGAGTACAGCGTAATACTTGAAGATTCAGTTATAAAAGGTGTTGAGAGACTGGAAGAAAGTTTGATAGGGAGAAACGCGAAAATTATAAGGAATCAAAAACACAAAACCCTAAAACTAAACATAGGCGACTACTCAGAGGTAGAAATATGAAAGAATACCCGCTTAAGGGAGTGAAAGTTCAAGAAATAAACATAATACCAGACGAAAGAGGATTCTTCGCAGAAGCCTTAAGACAAGACTGGAAAGACCTAACCGAAGAAGAATGGATTGTACAGGCAAACATAAGCTACAGTTACCCAAACGTTGTCAGAGCATGGCACAAACACGAAAGGGGACAAGTAGATTACTTTCTCGTCTTAAAAGGTGCAATGAAAATTTGCGCTTACGAGGAGAAAACTGGAAAAATGGTTGAAATCATAGCAAGCGGAGAAAAACCCTCCATAGTGCGGATACCAGGAAAATACCTTCATGGAACAAAAACAGTCAGCAGCACACCGTCCCTTACAGTGTATTTTGTCACAAAACTTTACGACTGCAAGAACCCAGATGAAATCCGTAGACCGTGGAATGATCCAAACATCGTTCCAACAGAAATAAACGGAAAAAAAGACGATCCGAGAGTTGGAAAACCCTGGGACTGGTTCCACCCGCCACACAAATAAGAGGAAAAGGACAATGAAAGTGCTTGTTATAGGCGGAGCAGGGTTTATTGGAAGCAATTTTGTTCGCCACATGATTGAAAAGTACCATGACTATAAAGTTGTTGTTTTAGATAAGTTAACCTACGCTGGAAGAAAAGAGAATTTGCAAGGACTTTTTGATAGAATAACATTCGTTAAAGGTGATATTAGCAAAAAAGAAGACGTGAAGAAAGTTGTGAAAGGATGCGATTTTGTTGTGAATTTTGCTGCAGAAACACATGTAGATCGAAGCATAATTGAGGCGGGAACTTTCGTCCTAACAGACGTTTTTGGAACTTACAACTTGCTAGAAGCTTGCAGAAAATTCGAGGTAAAAAAGCTTGTACAAATAAGCACAGACGAAGTCTACGGACACATTCTGAAAGGTAGTTTTAATGAAGAGGACAACTTATCTCCCAGAAACCCGTACGCCGCTTCAAAGGCTTCAGCGGATTTACTTTGCAAAGCCTTTTTTGAAACTTATGACTTGCCTGTTGTCATCACTAGATCAACGAACAATTATGGTTATTATCAACACCCAGAAAAACTGATTCCTAAAACAATCATTTACGCTTTACTGAACAAAAATATTCCCGTCTACGGTGAGGGAAAAAACATTAGAGACTGGATTTTTGTTAAGGATAATTGTGAGGCTATAGATTTGGTTCTACATCATGGTGAGAACGGAGAAATTTATAATATTGCTGGGAAACAAGAACTGGAAAACATTCAAGTCGTCAAAACCATCCTAAAAATTATGGGTAAACCTGAAAGCCTAATACAATTTGTTAAAGATAGACCTGGTCATGACCTACGATATTCCTTGGATATTTCAAAAATTGAAAAACTTGGGTGGAAGCCAAAAATCAGATTTGAGGAGGGAATAAGAAAAACAATTGAATGGTATAAAACTAACGAATGGTGGTGGAGACCAATAACTGAAAGACAAGAAATTGATTTTTATCAGAAATTCACGTAATCCTTGCAGGACGAGAAACCGATTAAATACGGTAAAAAATGTTTGAGTGGACAGGATCCATGAAAATAATTGTCATAGGTTCAACTGGACAACTTGGCACAGACCTCATGAAAATGTTAAAGCGGGAACACGAAACTATAGGTTTAACACATAAAGAAATTGAGGTAACAGACTATAAAAGCTGCCAAAGCATAAGAGAACATTACCCAGATGTTGTCATCAACACTGCTGCATTCATTAAAGTTGACCAATGCGAAGAAGAGCCCTTAAAAACTTTTGCGGTAAACGCGATAGGTGCAAAAAACGTAGCTGCAGTTTCAAAAGATGTTGGAGCAGCAACAGTTTTTATAAGTACAGACTATGTGTTTGATGGTTCTAAAGGCGAACCGTACACTGAAGACGATGCTCCAAATCCCATAAACACTTATGGAATCGCGAAATTGGCTGGAGAACTCTACACAAAACAAAATCCAAAACACTACATTATTCGTGTTGCAAGCTTGTTCGGTGCGGCTGGGGCAAGCGGCAAGGGTGGTAACTTCGTTGAAACAATGATTGCAAAAGCCAAGGCAAACGAGCCCATAAAAGTTGTTGACGACATGTGGATGTCTCCTACATACACAAGAGACGCCGCGGAAACAATCAAAAAAGTGATAGAGTTAAAAGTTCCATACGGGGTTTATCACGCAACAAACAGCGACTACTGCTCATGGTTCGAGTTCGCCAAAGAAATCTTCAAAATTACCGGGTTAAACCCAAACCTGGAGCCAATAAAAACCCAGCAATTACAAATGAAGGCAAAGAGACCGCAATTCTCAGCCCTAAAAAGCACAAGGCTTCCACGGTATGGAATAGTAATGCGCAGTTGGAAAGACGCCCTCCGCGAATACCTAACCGAGAAAGGACATATATAAACGCGAGGAAGCCGCTTGCACATAGCCCAAATTGGAACAGGACGGGTAGGAAGACCAACAATCTACACAATAATGTGCACGGGACTAGCGGACACGATAACGGTATGCGACACAAAACCTGGGCTTGCGGCAGCCTTTGCCGAAGAACTGAAACATGTTACGGCGAGTTTGGGAACCGACGTGGAAATAAATTCTTGTGAGCGCGACGAAGACGTTTGCAACGCAGATATAATTCTGATATCTGCTGGTAACCCTAGGATTCCAGGCGTTAAGATGAGTAGACGGGATTTGGCTGTTCAAAACGCGAACATGGTGAGGTATATTGCAGAAGTTACAGCTCCAAGAAATCCTGGCGCAAAATATGTTGTAATCACGAATCCCGTTGATGCCATGGCGATGGTCTGCAAAAAATATTCAAAGGCAGAATTCGTGATCAGCACTGGAACAAACCTTGAATCTTTAAGGTTTAGGTCTAAACTGGCGGAAAGACTGAAGGTACCCGTTTCCGACGTTAGGGGGTGGGTTGGAGGGGAACATGGCGTTGCCGCAGTAATTTTGTGGTCAACGGTTGAGATTGGCGATACGTCCGTGGATAAATATGTTCGTTCAAGAAATAAAGAGTTGAACAAGGAGGAAATAGAGGTTTATGTGAAATCTGTTTCGAAGATGATAATAGACTATATTGGTGGAACAGAGTATGGTCCAGCTGCCTCATTTAGGGATATCGTAAGAGCTATTGTAAAAAATACTGGCGAAATTTTATCCGTAGCTACGCCCATGAAGTTTGAGGGAATATCCGAACCAGTTTTTGTTGGAATGCCCGTCAAGCTTGGAAGCGCTATTGGCTCGTCCTTGTATGGGAAGCTTTCTGAAGCCGAAAAGACGGTTATAAAAGAGGCAGCAAGGGCGATTTACCAAACATATCTTGAGGCAATTGGAAATTTTGAATAAGACGGGCGCAGCTTACACTTAAATATTTTCTTGATTACATTTCGTAGAATGGTAAAGGAGAAAACATTGTTAACAATTAGAATAGATGTTGACTACCCTTACCCTTCGAGGATAAGAAGCTTCCTTTACACAGCCTTTGGCATAAACTTTGGAAGGGACTACCTTAAAAACTCGAAGATAATTGCAAGGATGATTAATGAATCGCCGAGGGATGTTAAGGCGTACTGGTTTTTCACCCCAAAGACTATTCCCGACGCGGAATTGCTAAAAATGCTTGATAATAGTAAGCATGAAATTGCGTTACACATAGCAAACAACCCATATGGAGAGCTGAGGCTTCTTGAGGAAAAGACTGGAAGAAAAATAAATTATTACACTGTTCATGGAACTGCACGCTTATTCGCAAGAGTGATGTGGCGACGATGGAAATATAAGGCGCCGCCAATCCCCAAAGATTTTCCACTGCAATCTTTTTACCAGTTTAAAACATTGGGTTTGGACATCATATGCCACTCTTACCCTCCAGAACAAGCTGTAAAAATTGCGGAAAAAGCGGTCTCATGTGGGCATGTCCTGCATATCCATCCAATATGGCTTTTTCAAAGAGGAAAAATAAATTATAGAGGACCATTTTATGAGACGCTGAGGAGAATTTTGGAAGTGGAAAAGGAACTTGAGACGTTGACATTACGCAAAAAAGTATTCTTCACAATCGCGAGAGACAACAAGGAATATGAGAGGGACATCGTTCTAACAGACGAATTTTTAGAAAAATTACTGCAGAGAGGCGTTGACATACTCACTTTCATAGAAAGAGGATGGTGCTCAAAATTACCGAACAAGCCGAGCAACTGGGTGGTTGGAACGGATAATATCGCAATTTTGCGGGTTACATCGTTCGAGGATTGGTGGAAAAACATAGGTAAGAAAACCCGTAACATGATTCGAAAGGCTGAAAAAAGCGGGATAAAAACACAAGTCGTGGAGGCTGATGAAAGGCTTGCTGAGGGAATATGGAAAATTTACAATGAAACTCCAATAAGGCAGGAGAGGGGTTTTCCCCATTATGGAATGCCGCTAGAAGCAGTTAAAAACATGGTGTTTTCATCGAAAAGTTCCACATTTATAGGCGCTTACTTGCAAGATGAGCTTGTTGGTTTTGTGCAGCTTGTTCACGGTGATAAAATCGCTGTTATAGCTCAGATTCTTTCTCTGCAAGCGCATTGGGATAAAGCTGTAAACAATGCGTTAATAGCAAAAACTGTTGAATTTTGCGCAAAGGAAAACGTTCCTTGGATAATGTATGGCAGAATGGGAAATCACCCGTCACTTGACAGGTTTAAACAAAACAATGGGTTTACACAGTTTCAGTTAAACCGGTATTATATACCGTTAACAAGAAAGGGTAGAATCGCTGTAAAGTTAGGGCTACATAGGGAAATAAAGGATATGCTGCCTCAGAAGGTGAAGTATCCGCTGATTCCAGTTTACAATTGGGTGAGCCGCGCAAAAATGAGGATTAAGGTTCATCTCAAACTCTAAACATTTAAAGGGTGAATTGTTGGCTAAGAAAAAAATCGCCTTGCAGTATTCTGGATTCGTAGTTTTCGCAGCTAAACTTGTCAGCGTAATCACCGGACTTGCCTTTAACCTTATTGTGGTGCGTTCTGTAGTGATAACTCCCACCATTGATGAGTATGGCGTATGGGGAAACTTGAACCAAATTTTGCTACCCTATTTCACGTTGGTTTCTGGGGTTATCCCCTTCTGGGCTATGCGTTTTGTAGCAAGAGAAAAAGAGGGAGCCGTAAAGACTGGCATATTAGCGAACACGCTTGTGGCGATTGTCGCAACAATAATTTACGTCGCGCTGATTCCATTGCTTACATCCATTTTTAATGCAGAAGCCTACACGCTTGTCTATGCAATTGCCGCGTTGCAGATAGTTGAAACATATCTGATAAACGTTTTAGAATCTTGCCTACAAGCTCAGCAACCGCAGTATGTGGGTTATGGCTTGTTTGTCGGAGATATCGCCAAAGTTTTCCTTGGCTTTATTTTTATGATTGTTCTTCAGCAATCGCTCTTTGGTGCAATTTTAAGCGTTGTGATGACTTTCGCGGTTAGGATAATGTTCTATTTCAAGGTGTTAATAACCGAATTTAAGCAAAAAATAAACTTTGGCTATGTAAAGGAATGGTTAAAAGGTTCAGCTTTCAATTTGTACAACATTTTGGGCGACAGAATAGCTGCTTCGGTTTTTCTTATGATGTCCCATTATGGCGGGCAATCAGCGCAGGGCTATTATACGGCGTCAACGTTTGTCGCGACTGTCGTTACATACTCTTCAATGTTGGCCTTCGCGTTATACCCAAAACTTCTAGCAGAAAATAACCTAGAAGATGCCACAACCTCGCTTAAAATGGTTTTGATGTTTGCAGTTCCCATGACTGCGGGGATTATAGGGTTGGCGGACTCCTACCTCATAATACAAGATGTTAGATATGCTGTTGCAGAACCAGTCATAATAACTTTGGCTGTTGACTCTTTAATTCTCACGCTATCGTCCATATACTATTATATACTGCTTGGAATTGAGAAGGTGGACGAGAAGGCTGAAATTCCTTTTAGACAGGTTGCCAAAAGCAAACTCTTCATCGTTTTTTCGCTGCCATACGCGCATTCGGCAATAACGTTGCCAACAACATTTTACGTCATAAACAACATTGCACAAAACAATCCTTTGTTCATAACAACATCCGTCGTGCTAATCAATACGGCGGCGCATTTTGCCATGTTCATAGTTCTATATGCAATCGTACGCAGAGCCGCCAAAGTGATTGTGCCATACAAAAACATTGCAAAATACATATTTGCTTCTGCTGTTATGGCGATTGTTTTGCGTTTAATTCCACATCCAACAACAATAATGCTCACGTTAATTACGACGGCCATCGGCGGAATAATTTATGTGCTAATTTTGTTGGTAATTGATGCTGAGGCCCGCAACCTGACCTTCACAATTTTTAGAGAATTTAAAAAGAGGATGCGTAGAGAGGCTTAGGCTTCTTTGTTCCACAATTCGCCGAAGAGCGTTTTGAAAGCTTTTACAAAAGCGTCATAGTTTGTCCATAGTGCTGCGACGCGTTTCTTCCCGTTGTTCTTTCTAATGAACATGAGTAGTTGCTCGCTGTCTGCGAGTATGAATGTTGGCAGTCCTTCAGCGTCTGAAAGTGAGTACTTTGCCTTTTTCAGTTTTATTTTTTCAATGAAGAAGCAGCTTTTTGGCGAATAGTTGGTTAACAGTTGAACGTTTGTGTTGTCTTTCGACTTTCTTTCAAGCTTGTCCAGAAGCCCAGAATGATAGAGGTTCGGTATGTCATGTTCAGACGTGAAAACGAATATTTCCTTGGATGAATTGCTTACGATTTCATCCGCTTTTAGACTTATCTGTTCTTCTCCTTCAAGTATCTGGAAAACCTCTTTCCTCTCGTTCTCGGCTTCTGGCTTTGGGAGAGTCAACCACAAGTCTACCAGGTTTTTCTTTCTCTTTTCTAGAAGGCTGATCTTCATTTTTTTGGTTTCTATGAGTATGTCCAAAGCCTTTTCGAATGGTGTGGCTATGAATTTTAGCGGTTTCTCAAAAACGGATGAAACAAGTCCTCTTTTCTCCAAATCGCGCAGTATCCTATAAGTTTCGGTTCTATGAAGCGACAAAGCCTCAGAAATCTCGCTTGCCTTATGCTCACCAGTTCGCGCGATGTAAACGTAAACTTTAACCTCGTTTTTTGAAAGCCCAAGCCTGTGTAGGGTTTTTTCAATTGTTTCCATGGCTTTGGATGGGCCAGCATCTGTTTTTACGAACCTCCATAAGCCTGTTGTTTCATCATAGAGTTTCATGATGTTTTCGGGTTTTTCTATTGATAATTCCATTTGCACCACTTGTAGCCTTACTCCTCTTTTTTGTCCGATTCAGAAATCGAATCGGCTTTCGCCATATTTTATACTTCTGAATTCAAAATATGGATTAGAAATCAACCTTCAAAAACGCTTTAAACACTAACATAGCAATATAATAAAACTGCAGAGGAGGAGAAAGGATGCAGAGGCTAGGTTTAAACATAACCCTCAAAAGTTTTCTACTTCCAAAAAACAATCACTGGTTGAAAAACCTTGGCGTACCAGCTGGTTTAACGCTGTTCGTCTTCGTTATAAACATACCAGTCTATACGCTGCTAAGCTTTAACTCGCATGTTTTTAGACTGCCGAAGTTGCTGCTGGCGTAGAAACATGTGTTGATTTTGTCTTTGCCTGGTTTATCGCTGGGCTGCATTTTCATGGAGGAACAAGCTGGTTTTGGCAAGCACCAGACATTGTTAGGCAAGTGTTTGGCGCTTTTCTGTACGTCATTTTAGCTTTTCTGATGATTAAACCGCACAAGCCAAGCTATGATGATTAATCGCTATTAACCCTCGTTTAGTGCGTAACAATTGGCAACATACTAACCCTATTATCTTGAGCGCCGCTGATTTGTTGTTGGGTCCAATTTAGCGAAGAATATAAAGAGAAGATGTTTATGGCTGAAAAACCAGCTAAACCAAAAGTGAATGCTGAACAGCCGCCAAAGACGGAAAACCAAGACAATGAGGCGACTGAAGAAACTTACTTCTTTCATCCCATCCAAATCTCGGATGAAAGCGCTGAGGTTCTAAGCGAAGAGCAAATAGAAAAATCAAGAGTCGAAGTCGAGCAGAAACTGCAGGAACTTTTAAAAACAATAAGTGAGGAAACACTCCAGCTGAGCGAATTTTTAATGGAAGAAAACAACCTTGTGCAGGAACTTCACGCTTCACTAAAACAGATTTTAAAGAAACTTAACGTCTCCTTTAACATACCGCCTAAAAGTCTGCCACTGAAGAGGCAAGTTAAAAAGGTAATTTTGAATGAGGAGTGCCACCTAATAATAGTTCACGAGAAAGGCGAGGTTAACTCTGCTTCGCTTGCAGAGTACCCGCCAGAAATTGTCATGGCAGTCTTGTTGGCTATAATGCCGGAACTCGCGAAAGTGGTAATGCTTTATAGAAAGAAGATAAGTACGCGCGTCAACTTCTTTGGAAAGGTGAAGAGAGAGCTAAAGAATATCGCCAAAGCCATAGTTGGCGGCAAGGAAGTTGAAAAAAGCACAGCGGAAGAACAAACGATGGATGTTGTTAAAGAAGCAGTGGCGGAAGAAGGCGGTCAAGGTTAAGAACCATCATTATGGGAGAGGTCGACCCTTGGATGGGCTTATGACTGAAATTCGAACTTTTTATTCCCTTAAAGAAATTCGCGAGGCAATAGAAACGCAAATGAGCCAATACAAAATGTTATTGGAAGACTATAGCCAATGGCTAGGGAGTCTCCTAAGGAATCCTGAATCCGCAAAGGATCAGGAAAAAGCCAAGAGAATTGCCGAACTGCAGAAAGTTTTGAAAACTGGTGGTAGAAAAGGCGGGAAAAAGGAGGAAAAGAACGTGGGTTTTTCATCGGAGTGGGCGCAGTTTAAGGATTTAATGGTTTGCGCTGACGATGTTGGCGAGGCTGAAATATTGTTTGAGGCTACTGAAGAGCTTAAAAGTAAGATTGAAAGGCTTGAGAAAGCGAAAAGCTCCATAGCAGACCTTGAGCGTTATGGATTGGGAAAAGATTTGCTTTTCATAACCTACATTCATGATGGTGTGCCAGAGAAAATAGTTTTCAAGCCAAAGAAAGATGTTGGCACTGTGGAAAAGTTCGAGTTTGAAGCCAACTTTTCCGTCGTAGAACAGCCTAGCTAGAGTTATACTCCATAAAAGCCTTTGTAAACTTCTTCATAAGATCATACGGCTCTTCAACAACGCAGTTTACACGCACATAATTCCTAACTGCGCGGCTGTTGACGCCTATGCCTATCATGCCTATGCCCCTCTTCTCGATATTTTTGATGGTTTCCTTCAGCTTTTCTTCTGCGCCATCGTAGCCCGCTGGAAAGAAGTCTGAAACAATTACTAAGATTTTTGATTCTTCAAGGCGTTTCGTAAGTGCTTGCGCAGCTAACAGAACGGCGTCCGGTAGATACGTTAAGCCTCCGTGAACTAGTCCTCCTATTCTGGCTTTCACGTGAGAGTCATACTTTTCCGAAAAATCTTTTACAACATAAAACTTATTGTTGAAAGCGTACAACCCCCAAGAGTTTTGATCTAGGATTAGCATTCTGGCAACTTCGGCTAGGCACAAGGCTATTCCTTGAACCTCTCCTTTGAACAGGCTTAGACTGTGGCTTGCATCTACGAGAATTGACCACGTGTCTTCTCTTGTTTGAAGTTCTTCTCTAACGAATATGTCGGTTCGCTGGCTTTTGCTTGCAATAACCTGTATAGCCTCTTGTAAGTCGACGAACCCGCTTTCTTGTCTAAAATCATCTCCTCCAACGTTCTTAAGAATCCTTAACTGATGCAGTATTCGCCTTATCGGACTGCTTAATAGTTCTCGTTTTCTCTGAAACTCGGCGTAATCCTCTATTGGAAAAACGTAATCGTCAAACTTTGTGCCTTTTCCAATTTCAACGTAATTGCTTAAAATTTTTGATTTTGCTTTTTCATATTCGCACCAAGTGGTTAGGGCTTGATGCGCCTCGCTTTCCTTCAAACTTTGCAAAGCAACATTTAATTTTTCTTCACCGAGCGCTTCTGTGCTTAGAGCGCGTAGCGCCTCACTTAAAATTTGTTGGATTTCCTCCTCTTTAGGTATCAGCGGTTCATAGAACATGTCGTTTGTCCCATGACTTTCCGTGTACAATAGCGACGGGACTTCGAATGTTTCTCCGTAAACGTTTATTGCATCATAAACTTTTGTAGCGGCATCCAAGCGTCCTTCAAAGGTTGCGTTTTCTTCCAGTCTCTTGAGAATGGATGTTGCTGCTTCAACGTCTGTAAGCATGTCATCTTCGAGTTTTCCTTTAACTTTTCCCAGACTGTAATTCTGTAATAGCGAGGCCATAATCCGTGATGAATCGTTTGGTAGCGCATCAACTTCTTTCATTCGGAGAAACGAGATGGCGTTTGCATATGCTATTTCTGGCTGCATCCATGGAAAAGTGTTTGCCATTCGCTTGTTTATTATTGCGTCTTCAACTAGGCTTAAGACAAAAGTTGCAACATGCGGATTTTTGCCGCGCCCCCATTTTGAATACGCTGCAAAATTTGACAATTGCAAGTGCATGCAGAGGTGATAAACTGAAGCCTTGAACAAAAACCAGATAATCTTCTTATGCGTTGGGTTTTGAAGGTTAAATTTTAGCCCTTGGAAAAAGGCGTATTTCTCATTCAGTTTTCTTGGTTTTATAAGGTGGAGAACATAGCCATTACTACCCCTTCCAAGGTATGGATACCTTAACTCATCATGTAAGAGGATTTTCATTTCACTATACGTTTTGCGTGTTATTTGATGCGCAGTTGACCAGCAAAAATCAAAAAAGTTCAAGGTTTAAACCCAGTTTTACTTATCCGAACATAGACTCGATAATGCGCTTTACAGCTGCTTGCACCTCAACGTCGTCGCTTGTTGTTCCAACAATGGTTTCAGCAGCCGCCTCTATCGGGTCGCAGCCATCAGCAATCAATGTTGCCCAGTTGATTAGGTCTCCTGGCGAAGGCCCATAGGGTAAGTCGCCATTTTTATACTGTCTCCTTAGCTCTGCTCCTGCCTTAACTATTTTTTCAGCTGTTTTTTCGTCTACGCCGCTTCTTTTTATTATGAGTTCTATTTCGTCGCGGGATATTTTGTCGCCTACGCTTAGATAGTCAAAGTTTATCCAAACTGCCATTCTTCGCCTTAAAGCAGCGTTTAACGGTTTTGTTCCAACGAATTCTGCTGAAAATGGGTTCATTGATATTACCAAGTAGCCGTATGGGTGTCTCTGCACTATTTCGTTGTCCTTCTCCGTCAGAACAATGTGCCCTCTCGTGTCCAAGACTGGGTTTAGTCTTGTTGCTATGTCCTGTTTCATCATGTTTGCCTCGTCAAGGTATAGGATGCCTCCTTGCCTGCACCACATGACTATTTGTCCGTCAATCCAGTTTTCCTTGCCTAATCCTATGTATCTTCCGAAAAGGTCGTATGCCGATGTTTGCAGTCCGCAGTTAATTTCCCACATTGGTAAGCCGCAAAGTTCAGCGATTAAGTAGACTATATGTGTTTTTCCTGTTCCGCTCGGACCGATTAGGGCGCATTGTTTGAAGTAGTATAGGGCGCGCACTATTCTTTCGACGTAGTTGAAGCCTTTGTCTATGTATTCTGGGGTGTTGCGCGGTATAAGCGATTGCACGTTTTCTGGAAAAACATACCCTGGATGTAAATCATATTTTTCTATGCGGTATTTTTTGCGGAGTTCTGCATATGTTGGCGAATCTATGTTTGCTGATTTTGTTATTGAAACTGATAGTTTTGTGTCTTTTACGGCTGTTTTTATTTGTTTTTCGACAACGTAGACTGCGTTGCTCTTCTCCTTTTTTCCACCTTGGAATCCGAAGCCGACGGCGCTCGCTACCGCCACTGGTTTTTCTGTTGGTTTTTGTTTGTTGTTTGACAAAATTGCCCCTCGCTTTTTCATGAATGCTATTGGCGGGAGCCGATTTAAATCTTACTTCTCGCGATTCAATACACTCAATTAATCCCACAAATTACAACAAAAGCTCACCTAAAACACCATTAAGCGCGTCTTTATCCTTCAAATTCCTAAAAATAGCCTTTCCAGTACTATAAAGCCTAAAGGAAACCCCTTTAAAGGTTAATTCGAAAATTATGTTAGAAATTGACTTCTCCACCTTGGCCTTTCCCAAAATTTTCGCAACCACTTGCTCCTTTTTGTCGTATTTGAATATTACAATGAACGCTTTTTCTTCGCCGCATGTTTCCTCTATTCTGGCAACGTAATCTTCAACTGAACCCATTAGGCTTGCTCAATCTCCTTCAAAACTTCTATGAATTTGTCAACTTCTTCGCGCGTGTTGTAAATGTAGAAGCTTATTCTCGCTGAAGACTGCAGCTTGAAAACTTGGTGGAGCGGTTGGGCGCAGTGAAAACCACTTCGAATCATAATTCCATAACTGTCAAGGAAGAGAGCAACATCGTGAGAGCTTAACCCATCCACATTAAACGGGATTATCCCACATTTGACTGCGGCATCTTCAGGTCCATAAACTCTAACTTTTTTGCATTCTTGCATGCGCTGCATGGCATACGCCGTTAGTTGGCATTCATGCGCCTTAACATTCTCCATCCCAATTTTGCGGAGATATCTCACCGCCTCCATTAAGCCTATGCCGCCGCAGACATTTGGCGTTCCAGCCTCGAATTTCCATGGCAACTCGTTCCACGTTATGTCGCAGTGCTTTGTCGTTTTGTTGTATGAAACCTCCTTTATCATTTCGCCTCCGCCTTGGTAAGGCGCCATCTCCTCGAGAATTTCGCTTTTGCCGTAGAGTACGCCTATGCCCGTTGGGCCGAGCATCTTGTGTCCAGAGAAGGCTAGGAAATCCGCTTCTAAATCTTTAACATTTATTGGCAAGTGTGGAACGGACTGGGCGCCATCAACGAGCGCTAAAGCGTTATACTCATGGGCGATTTTCGCTATCCTTTTTACGTCGTTTACTACGCCGTTAACGTTTGAAACATGTGAGACGCAGACGATTTTGGTTTTTTTGGAGATTAAATTCTCTAACGATTCATAGTTTAGGGTTCCGTCGCTGTTAACCTCCACATATTTGACCTTAAACCCGTTCACCTTTGAGAGAATCTCCCAGGGCACAATGTTGCTGTGATGCTCCATCAGCGTTACAATAACCTCGTCTTCCCTCTTTAGGTTGTAGAGCCCCCATGCATAAGCGACGAGGTTTATGGCTTCAGTTGTGCCTCGAACAAAGACTATTTCTTCCATGCCTTTCGCGTTTATGAAATTTGCAACTTCCTCATGTGCCCTTTCATAAAGTTCAGATGCTTCCTGCGATAGTGTGTGAACTGCTCTGTGGACGTTTGCGTTGTGCATCTCGTAAAAGTTTTTTACTGCTTCGATTACTTGTTTCGGCTTTTGCGATGTAGCGGCATTATCAAAATAAATCAGCGGGTGACCGTTTACTTTGCGCTTTAAAATTGGGAAATCCTCGCGAATCTTGTAGGGGTCAAACATTATTTTCCCTCAGCCAATTTCATTCTCTTTGATAGAATCCGCGCTAATTCTTCCTCTTCAAGTGCCTGTTTCTCTTCAAAGCTTAGTTCTTCTTGAATCCAGCTTGGCGCTGCGCCTTTCTCTTTGTAGTATTTTCGTATGGCTCTTTTCAATGCGCCAACGGCGAGAATGCCACAGTGGAACTTTATGCTTGGCAGTCCACCGACTGCTTCTGCCACGCTTTTCCATGAGATTTTCCAAGCGTCTTCAAGTTTCATGCCTTTAACCATTTCTGTAACTATGCTTGATGTGGCTATGTTTGCGGCGCATCCGTAACTTTCAAATGTAGCCTTTTCGATGATGTCTTGCTCGTTTATTTTTAGGTAAAAGGTTATCATGTCTCCGCATGCTGGATTTCCAGCAACCGCCGTTACGGTGGCATCTTCCATCTTGCCAAGATTCTTTGGGTTCCTAAACAACTCAAGAACCTTTGGGTTGTATGGCAGGGGCATCCGCGACATCATTTCTCAACTCCTGTTGAACCAGTTATCCCCCTTATCCTTTGAACAGCATTTGGAATAACGTCCAAAACATGGTTTATATCCTCTTCCTTATGGTAACGCGTAACCTTCATTAATATGCTTCCGTGGGCTTCCTCAAACTTTCTTCCGATGGCAACAAGAACATGGCTGGGCTGAAGAAGCCTTCTCGTGCATGCGCTTCCACTTGAAACATAAACACCGTTTAGGCTAAGCTCTATCGTTAGGGCCTCGCCTTCGCATTTGAGAAAGCTTATGTTCAAGTTGTCTGGCGCCCGCCTGTCGCCCATAGGCCCATTAAGCTTGACATCTGAAACTCTTTCCATTATGCCATTCAATAGTCTGTCTCGTAATCCCCGCATGTAACGCACGTTTTCGTTAAAATTTTGAAATGCAAGCTCGGAAGCCTTTGCAAAACCAACTATAAGCGGAGTATTTTCGACGCCTGGCCATAACTTTTGTGTTCCAATTTGTCCTTCCAGAATCTTTTCGATGTTAACGCCCTCTTTCACGTATAGCGCGCCTATTCCGCGTGGACCCAAGATTTTGTAGCTGCTTATTGTGGCTAAGTCGACGTTTAGGCTTTTAACGTTGAAGTTTATTTTTCCGTAGGTGTCCGACGCGTCTGTATGGAAAAGCGCTTCTGGGTTTTTGTCTTTAACTATTTCTATTGCTTCTTTTATTGGCTGTATTGTTCCAATTTCATTGTTTACCAACGCGAAGCTTGCTAGGACTGTCTCTTTGTCAACGGCTTCCTTCAGCTTTTCAAGTTTTATGAAGCCTTCTTCGTCGACTGGCACTTTCACTGTGGAGAAGCCGTATTTTTGAAGCATCTCTGTAACGTGTATTATGCTTATTGGCTCTATTTCTGAAATGACAATTTTCTTGCCTTTGCTTCGCATGGGAAACGCGGCGCCCATCAGCGCCAAGTTGTTGGCTTCTGTTTCACCTGGCGTAAAAGTGATTTCCTCGAGTGTTTTGCATCCGAGGAAGTTTGCGATTTTTTGCGTTTGTTCCATTATTGTTTCGAGGGCTTCCCATCCTGGCTTATGCGTTAATGTTGGGTTGCCATACGCCCGCCTATTATAATATGGGAGCATCGCTTCAACAACTTCTTCTGGGACGAAGCTGGAGTTTTCAATGTCTAGGTAGACTTCCCTTTTTATTCCCTCATGTGCTTTTAGGAGTTCTCTAACGTTTTCAATCATTTTTTCAAGTCCTTGCGCTAACCATAACTTATTAGGTTTCAGCTTATAGAAAAAGGTATTTGGCTCCACGAGTGATTAAACATCGTTCCATTCTCTTATAGAATTTGGACGGTTTTTCAGTTTTATTTTCTCTACCCCCTCCCCTCTAGAATTTTCAATAATGTTTTAAATTCGCGTTACTCTTTTAGAGTTTGCATAGGAGAATAGGCGTGTAAATTTGAGAATAACAGAATTGCCGGTTCCAGAGTCAGTTAAAGAAGTGCTCATTAAATGCGGAATTGTTGAACTTTATCCGCCGCAGGAAGAAGCTGTTAGAGCTGGGGCTTTGGATGGGCGTAACCTTGTTTTGGCTAGTCCAACTGCTTCTGGCAAAACTTTGGTTGCCGAGTTATGCGCCTTAAAGCATGTTTTGGAGAAGAATGGGAAGGTTATTTACCTAACACCTTTGAGGGCTTTGGCTAACGAGAAGTTTGAGGAGTTCAAGAAGTACATTTCGCTTAGGAAATCCAGCGGCGGAAGGGTGCGTGTTGGCATAAGCACCGGCGACTTTGATAGTAGCGACCCGTGGCTGGAAAGATACGACGTAATAGTGACAACCAACGAGAAGGCGGATTCGCTTTTGAGGCATAGAGCCAAGTGGATGGATGAAATTTCGCTTATAGTAGCTGACGAGGTGCACTTGCTTAACGATGCGGAAAGGGGACCAACGCTTGAGGTTGTTTTGGCTAGGTTTATGCAAATAAACCCGGATGTGCAGATTTTGGCTTTAAGCGCCACAATAAACAATGTTGAGGAAATTGCGGCTTGGCTTAAAGCGGGCTATATCACAACGGAGTGGCGTCCAATACTCCTAAAAGAAGGCGTTCTCCTGCACGATGAAGTTCAATTTAAAGATGGAGACGCACACAAAATTGAGAGGAAAACAAGGAATTCAACGATAAACTTGGCATTAAGCACCGTTAAAGCGGGCGGTCAAGCGTTAATTTTTGCTTCGACACGGAAAAACGCCGTTGTGTTAGCGAAGAAAGTTGCTGGCGAAATCGAGGAAGTTCTGTCAAAGCCTATAAAGCGTTCTCTCGAGCACGAAGCAGAGAAGATTTTGGCTGCTGGAGAAAAAACGCGCATAAGTGAAACATTGGCGGAACTCGTTAAGCGTGGAACAGCTTTTCATCATGCAGGTCTGGGCGGCGCACATCGAAAACTAATAGAGGACGCGTTTCGCGAAGGGAAGATTAAGGTTTTGACTGCCACGCCTACGTTGGCTTTCGGTGTGAACTTGCCCGCAAGAACAGTGGTTATCCAAGATTATAGGCGGTATGAACCTGGTTATGGCTATTACCCAATTAGCGTTTTGGAGTATAAGCAGATGGCTGGTAGAGCTGGAAGACCAAAATACGACAAGGTTGGTGAGGCTATTCTCATTGCTAAAACTAGTGATGAAGCCGATTATCTCATGGAAAGCTACATTTTGGCAAGTCCAGAACGCATATGGTCTAGACTGGCGGTAGAACGCATATTAAGGTCTCATGTTTTGGCTACGATTGCCGCGGATTTCGCCCACACTGAACGTGGAATCTACGAGTTTTTCGGCAAAACATTCTACGCTTACCAATACGAAACGGGCGCGATGAAGAGCATAATCGCCAAGATTCTCAAGTACCTTTACGACGAGGAAATGATTGACGTTGCAGGCGAAAACATCTATGCAACAACGTTCGGAAAACGCGTAAGCGAACTCTACATAGACCCAGTTTCGGCGGTTATCATACGCAACGCGTTAAGGCAGAAACCCGCATACCTAACAGAGTTCAGCCTCCTCCACCTAATCTCGCACACGCCAGACATGGGACCAATACTGAGGCCGTTTTCCCGTGAACTGGACGAAATTGCAGTCTTCATGGAACAGCACAGAGACGAGTTGCTTGTTGATGTGCCAGACGAGTGGGAAGATCGCATCGCCTACGAGCAGTTTTTGGGCGAAGTTAAAACGGCGATGGTTCTAAACGCTTGGATAGAAGAGAAAAGCGAAGACGAAATAATAGAACGGTTTAGGACACAGCCAGGCGACTTGTATAGAACCGTGGAAAACGCCAAATGGCTCCTTTACGCAACACACGAGTTGGGCGTGCTTTTTGGCAACAAGGAAATTTTGCCACTGGCTCTTGAGCTTATGGAACGCGTGGAAAAAGGCGTTAAGAAGGAGTTGCTGCCCATCGTGAAGTTGGAAGGCGTCGGCAGAGTGCGCGGGCGCATACTCTACAACGCTGGATACAAAACAATAGAAGACATAAAATTGGCAGCCATCGAAGACCTTATGAACTTGCCACTCATCGGACCGAGACTAGCGAAGAAAATAAAGGAGCAGGTCGGCGGCTTCGTAAAAAAGGAAACTTGGGAAAAACTTGAAAAGGAAAACGTTTGGAAACAAAAGGCACTAACGGAATATTAGATGCCGCGGGCTTTTCGCTCTTTCCTCGTCTTCTCAACCATAAGGTTGACTTGTTCTATTGCTGTGCCAAGATAATTCGAAGGATTCAATGCCGCGTCAATCTCTTCCGCACTAAGCTGGGAACTTACAGTCTTATCTTCAAGGAGAACTTCTTTGAAATGTCGCCCTTCAGACTCGCTTTTCACCGCCAACTTTCTGAGAAGTTCATGCGCCTCTTGGCGGCTAATGCCTTTTCTCGTTAACGCTATCATGACAGCCTCTGACATTGCGCGCCCCTGCGTTAGCCCCAAATTTTCCCGCATACGCTTCTCATTAACATGCAGATTCGCAATTATATTCGCCATCAGGAAAAGCATGTAATCCGCTATTATGCATGCTTCTGGGAAAATGAAGCGCTCCGCAGAAGACTGTGTTAAATCGCGTTCATGCCATGTGATAATGTTCTCCAAGGCTGGAACAACTAGACTTCGCACTATTCTGGCTAAGCCGCAGATTCTCTCACATGTTTCTGGATTACGCTTATGCGGCATGGTTGAACTGCCAACTTGCCTCTCAACCTCAAAAGGTTCCGCCAACTCGCCTATTTCTGGTCTCTGAAGCTCCCGAATTTCAGTGGCGAAATTCTCAAGAGAAGAAGCAATAAGCGCGAGAAGACATACAACTTCAGCGTGGTGGTCGCGCTGCACAATCTGCGTTGAAATGTCAGCGGGTTTAATTCCCAACCTTTGCATGACAAGCTCCTGAACTTTCATGGCGTTTGCGCCCAAACCAGCCTGTGTTCCCACGGCGCCGCTCATTTTGCCAACTAAGGCGCGTTCTTTGCATTGCCTAAGCCTTTCAATGTGCCTTGAGATTCCCCGCATCCAAACCGCAAATTTGAAGCCTAAGGTTATTGGCAGGGCGTGTTGTCCATGAGTTCTTCCAATCATAATAGTATCCCTATACTGTACGGCTTTTTCCATCAAAACCTCTTCAAGGCTGTTAAGCCTCTTCTCAATTAGTTCTAAAGCCTCTTTCAGTTGGAGGGCGTTTGCCGTGTCCACGATGTCGTAGCTTGTTGCGCCGAAGTGCACGTATGCGCCACTTTTTCCGCAAACTTCAGCCAAAGCCCTAACAATAGCCATAACATCATGTTTTATTTCGCGTTCAATCTCCTTTATCCTACTAAGCTTAACGTATTTTGTGGAAGCCATGCTGATTATTTTGTCCGCGTCCTTGCACGGGATGTTGCCAACTTCAGCGTGCGCCCAAGCCAATGCAGCCTCCACATCAAGCATTTTCTGGATTCGCGTTTCCTCTTCAAATATTCGCCGCATTTCGGGAGTGCCGTAGCGCCCCGTGTCTATTGGTAGGATGGGCAATTTTATCCCTCGCCAGAGAGATAAGACAATTAAGGATTAATGTTTTACCGAAGATTAAATGATAACAGCCCTCTAATGAAGAGTCAAGTGTATGGGCGCAATCGTCGCAGTTATAAACAAAAGCGGAGAAAACGCTGCCGAATATGCAGTGAAAATGCTAAAAGTTCTGTCACATGAGGGCGTAGAGAAGTTTGGGTTAGCTTCGCCGTCCACTATGAAAATAGAAGATGCTGTTGAGAAGTTGTTGGGTTCTAATGCAAACTCGCCAATTATTGTGGGGCATGCCTTCTCAAGAATAATCGAAACAGACAAGCCGCAACCAATAAAACTTGAAAACGCGGCATGCGTATTTGAAGGAAGAATTTATCCAACATCTATGGAAAGTTCGGACGCTGAAATTTTCGCCGAAAAGGTACGGAAAGACTCTGTTAATGACGCTGAAAGTTTTGTAAGGGAAAAAGAAGGCGGTTTCGCGTTTATTGTCGCCGAAGAGAATAGGCTTATCGCAAGTAGAGACGCAATTGGCTTATGCCCGTTGTATTTCGGCGAGAACGAACGGTTATTTGCGCTTGCCTCCGAGAAAAAAGCCTTATGGAAAATTGGAATGGCAGATGCACGCTCTTTTCCGCCTGGAACATTGCTAATTGCGAATAAAAGCGGCCTCAAATTCAAGCATGTAAGAAGGCTGTCTCGTGAAAAAATAGGCAGCGTAACAATGCAGAGCGCAAGTGAAACGCTCTCGGTTCTTTTTCAAAACTCTATCTTGGAAGCCGTAGCTGGGCTACGAGATACCGCTGTTGCATTTTCAGGAGGGCTGGACAGCAGCCTAATTGCCCTTCTAGCAAAAAACGCTGGAGTGAATGTGCATCTAGTTCATGTCAGCCTAAAGAATCAGCCGGAAACAACGCACGCGATAAAAGTGGCTGAGGAGTTGAAACTTCCAATTCACGTTTACACCTACACAGTTGATGACGTTAAAGAAACGTTGCCGAAAGTTCTTTGGCTCATGGAAGAATCAGACCCAATAAAGGTTGGCATAGGCGTACCGATGTGCTGGGCAGCAGAGAAAGCCGCCGAAATGGGTGTAAAGGTTTTGTTAGCGGGGCAAGGGGCGGATGAGCTTTTTGGCGGATATAAGCGCTACTTAACCACCTATGCAACTTATGGAAAAAGGAAAGTTGAAGAAATGCTGTTCAACGACGTTTTAAAAGTCCATGAAGCAAACATCGAGAGAGACTATAAAATCTGCAACTTTCACAACGTTGAATTGCGCCTTCCATACTTAACGCATAAAATAGCAGAATTTGCTATCAGTCTGCCTTTAAGATTCAAAATCAAATTGCAGAACGGTGATATACGCAAGCTCGTGTTAAGGGCGGCAGCCAAAAAACTTGGCTTACCAAAGACCGTGATAGAAAGACCTAAAAGGGCAATACAATACGCGACTGGAGTGGACAAGGCAATTAAGAAACTTGCCAAACAAGAAAATTTATCCACAAAAGAGTATTTAGTACGGAACTTCCGCAGCGTCTTCAAGAAGATGGTTGAGGATGACTAAAACGGCGGTTATCTTTTCACCAAAGTATTATCGGCATAACACTGGTAAGGGGCATCCCGAATCTGCAAGGCGCCTCAGCGCAATCATAAAGGAATTGAGGACGGGCGTAATCTCGAAAAGTAGGAATTGGCAGTTTGTAGAACCAGAAAGAGCAAGCCTAGACGAGATTCAGCTTGTCCACGACCCAGAGTACATTCGCTTTGTTAAAAACGTTTGCAAGGCTGGTGGAGGGATACTGGATTCTGGAGACACTGTTGTTTCAACTGAGAGCTTTGAAGTTGCCACTTACGCTGTTGGCGGCGCGCTTAAAGCTGTTGATCTAGTGATGAAAAGGCAATTTGAAAATGCCTTTGCACTTGTTAGACCTCCTGGACATCACGCTGGAAAATTTAGCGCTGCCGGCTTCTGCATCTTCAACAATGTTGCTGTAGCCGCTCAACACTTGCTGAAAGATTTTGGCTTAAACCGCGTTTTAATTTTGGATATTGACGCGCACCACGGGAATGGCACGCAAGAAATATTCTATGGAACAGACAAGGTTCTGTACATTAGTTTACATGAAGACCCAAGGAGTTTTCCAGGAACAGGTTTTGTAGATGAAATCGGAGAAGGCGAGGGATTAGGCTTCAACGTTAATGTTCCATTGCCTTTTGGGACGAATGACCCGCTATACCTTAAGGCATTTAATGAAATAGCTGTTCCAATAATAAGCCAGTACAAACCCCAATTTATGCTTGTTTCAGCTGGTCTTGACGGACAATACACAGACCCAATTGCAAACCTCTCCCTATCGGCCCATTGCTACGGAAGAATTTATGAAGAAATTGTTAAGCTGGCATCTAAACTGTGCGATGAGAAACTTGTTTTCGTTTTAGAAGGAGGCTACAGCCTAAAGCTTGTTGGAAAACTGGCAGCCTTAGCCATCGCAAAAATGGGCGGCTTAAACTATATTGTTGACGACTCTGTTGTGGCTTCAAGTGCACACGCAAGAAAGCTGGGTGAAAAAGTTTTGAGGGAAAATAAGAAAGCTCAAGAGCCTTTTTGGAATTTGAAATGAGAACCTAAAATAGGGTGAAAGCAAGGGTTGCTGCTGATTTATTCGATGACTTGGATTGCGCCTTCTGGACATTGGACTTCGCATGCTCTGCAGACGAGGCATTCTTCGGGTTTCACTGGAACAGATTTTCCATTTTTCAATTCGTAAACGCCTACGGGGCATGTGTCAACACATGTTCCACATCCACTGCACTTGTCATTATCAACCACTATTTTCACCATTTTCCTTACCCCTCACAGTTAGATTCTCATTGAAAGAAAACTAGTGGAATAAAAGCCTTTAGGTTGATCAGCGAGTTTCTTCACGTAATCTTAACAGAATTCCATTAATTGATGTTTGCGCTTTCTCTTTCCTCTGCTGGTAATCAGCCAAAAGCTTTCTGTAAGCTTCTAGCGATAGGGTTCCTTGACTGTGGCGCACTTCAATGCTTCTTATGTTTGTGTCTGCCTCGTTAATTTCTGTTTCTGCAATTTCAAGTTGCCGCATCAAATCCGCATATAAGCCTCCAGCCTTGCGCATTCTCTCCTTGAACTCCGCCAAGCTTCTATCCAAGGTGTTAAGCCTCATCTCAAACGTTCTTTTCTGCACCTTGTAGCGTCTTCTCGGAATCTTTCCCCTGCGAACTCTGTCTTCCAAAGAGTCTAACTCGAAAAGTATTTTACGCTTTTCCTCATACATCCGCACAAAAGATTTAACGTACTCGAGCTGCAGTTTCGCAGCCACAACTGCAACTTGAACTGGAGCAGCAGCCTTCGGTCTCTTCCAAACAACTGCTACCGCGCAACCAACAAGAGACAAAGCCCAAATCCACAATGTTGGACGGAACGCCAACCATAATGGATTATATTCGTAGCCAACCTGCAAAACTTTCACTGGCGGAATCACGCCGTCCACGTAGCTTGCATAGTCTAAATTAATCGTTAACGTTTCTTGAAAAACGCCTTTTGAAATTTCGCTTATGCTTTCGGTAAAGGTGTTTTCGAGATTTGTTATCTTGGCGCCTTCTGGCAGCGTCAGAGTCAAAGAAGCGCTTTCCACATAGTAGTCAACGTTCTGGAATAAAAGCGAAGTTGCATTAAAAGTGTCTTGCGCTGCAAAATAATCTTGGCTTGGTAAGGCATATCCTATGTTAAACCTACCCGACTCGTAACTTTTAAGCGGCAAAGCAAAATTAACTTTGTATAGCCCCGCCGCTTGGTTCACCCAACTTGAGCTTATGCTTCTTCCAAACTGGTCATAAGCTATTGGATTGGAGGCGTTTGGCGGAAGAACTATTATCATGTAACCCATGTCTGAAGGGGCTTCATTTGTTATATAGTAGCTGTCTGAACATTGGATTTCGCCTGTTCCGCTTATGGATATCTCACGGTTTAGCTCCTTAATGTCCAACATTTGAATTTCATCGCCTGTTAATGAGAACGCAACCGTTGCTGTTGAATATGTGTAGGCGGGCAAGTTTTCCATGTAAAATTCTGTTTTGTTCGATGTTTCGCCGTCTTTTGAAATGCTTATGCTTCCCGCGCCAGAGGGCAAACCGATTTTAACACTACAATTTTCAACATTTTCTGTTAGGCTTGGGTACGCGGGAAAATCTAACGTGTACGTTGTTCCAGAATAATTTAGAAGCGCGTTTGAAAGTATGAACAAAACCGTAAACTTTTGTGGCGACACATCCAAGAAGGTCACGTTAACAGCGTAGAATCCTGCGCGTTCGCCTAGAGGCACGTCGAGTGTTGCTGGAAAAAGTGTTGTTTCGTTGTAGGCTACGCATTTCTGGACGTATGCGCCGTACTTGTATGGAAACCCTACAAGGAAATTGCTTGGCGGCTGCCCAGAAAATTCAATGGTGTCGTTTATTACAACATAGCCGTTGCGCATTATCCCTATGTTATGGTACACGCTGCTTACACCAAAGCTGCCTTGAGCTTCTGCTGATTTAATTTGAAACGAGAATTGCATGGCAATAGCCATGATGAGCATGATGACGAATGTTACTGTTGCAGCTTTTTTCAAAGCTTGTCCTCCACGAATTTGAAGTTGTTGGCTTTCTATTATTTATTGGCTTATTTATTTACTTTTAGAATACACGCCAAGGTTTCGTATATACTTACCCCTCACCGCCGCGTTTGCAGCTGCCCCTTTCATGAACTTGTGAAAGTTCAAAAATGAAAACATCCATTTCCTTGCCTTCCGCGTCCACTTGAACCCCTTTCGTACATTTACAACGTTGTATTGCCCAAGAAAGGCTTTATGCTTAGGGCACTCAAATGAGTTATTGAAGTGCATAATGGTAATAAGGGTTTGCGCCAAAATCGTTTTGGAGACGCTGGACTTGCTTTACGATGCTGTTCAGAGGCATCTAGCCATCGAAGAGCTAGTTACACGTTTAGGTTCAGATGGTCTTGAGCGAAAATATTACCGCGTTAGACCAGCAAGGTGGTATGGGGGAATTGTAACAGCCGACTGTGTTGGATGCGGCTTATTATGTAGATTTTGTTGGGTTGCAGACGCAGTTATGCTTCGCCCCGCAGACGTTGGAAAGTTTTACACGCCGCGTGAAGTTGCTGAGGGTTTAGTTGCCTTAGCCAAGAAATGCGGCTTAAAGCTTTTAAGAGTAAGCGGCGGAGAACCAACAATAGGAAAGACCCATCTGCTCGGTCTTCTCGAGGCATTAGAGGGAAAAGGCTACCGTTTTATTCTCGAAACAAACGGCATACCAATAGCCATTGATGAAAGTTACGCTGAAAGCCTAGCAAAACACAAGTTTGTTCACGTGAGAGTTTCTTTAAAGGGCTGCTGCGAAGAAGAGTTTGCGAGGTTAACTGGCGCCAAGCCAGAAGGCTTCACGCTCCAGTTAAAAGCCTTGCAGTTGCTCGTGGAAAATGGCGTTAGCTGTCACCCTTCAGTGATGTCCTCTTTTTCAACCAAAGAAAATATTCAAGTGTTGAAGCGTAGGCTTAGGCGGATAGGTCCAGAATTGGCTGGAGAATTAGAAATCGAAGAGCTTACTCTCTACCCGCACGTGACGAGACGCTTGGAGAAGTATGGTTTAAAACATTTTACGGGTTACGCGCCAGACAAAGTTCCACCAGAACAAGTTTAAGTTTTATGCGTTGCTTATAACTCGCCATGTTTAAGGTAATAGTTTTCTTCCTTTTTTGGACCAAAGCTTCTTACGCCTTTCGCCTTTAGCTGCCTTCTAAGCTGGGCGGCATAATCCTTTCCTATTTCACCCCTTCTTTCCATGTATGCGATTATTTCTTCTGCTTGCTCTTCATTGTCGCATCTGCGTATAAAGTCAATGACGTCTGGCATGTAATTTGTGAAGTTTTTCTTTGAAGAAGCCCTCTTTTCTCCAGCCTCGGCTTCCGTCCGCACGGAGTCTATTGAGAGTTTGTGCTCGTCAGATTCCAGTTCTTTAGCTAGGTTTGGAAACATCTTCTTGAAAGTTTCTTTGTCGAACTCCAAGCTTGCACCTTCAGCCTTTATTGTCCATCTTTAAGATATAATTTGGAAATCGTGTATTTAAATCTCTACGGGGTGAAATACGCTAAAAAGGCACGAAACGTTTTGTCGGGTTCTCTTTTAACAGTTTTTCAAGCTCTTCCACGTCTAGACCAGTTATGATGTCGCCGTAGACGTCGCACTTCTCTTTTCTTGAGCGTTCTTCTGGACTGTGCACAATAACCTCGATTTCCTCTTTTGTTGGCGACTCGAGAAAAATGTGGAATGTCGTGCGTTTCTCTTCTTTCTCCATAGCTGTTATTGATTGCGCGTGAACAATTTTTAAGCCGCTTTTTTCCAGAGTCTCTTGCACTTCTTCTGGTTTGTCGTGGAAAGCTATTATGTCTATGTCGCTTTGATGGTGTATTGTTCCGCGCCAGACGCTTCCGACAACTGTTGGATGATACTTCGCTAAAAGCTTCATCACTTCAAGGGCTTCCCGCCGCATTTTGTTTAGTCGCTCTTGTCTGGCTTTTCCCTCGTACTCGTCGGCTATTTTGTCAAGTTCGATGGCTACCTCAATGTTTGTTGGGAGAAACTTCACGCCAAGCGCATCTGCAGCCTTAACTTTGGCTTGTTTAAACTCCTTTTCCATGCCAAAATAGATTAGGTTGGCTGCCTCCCTCGCAACTTTCTTGCGCTTTTCTGCGCGGCTCGCTTTCAACGGTTCACCTAAAATTTTAATAACGTTTTCTAGCGCTTTAACACTTGCTCGTAAAGTTCAATGGTTCTTTCAGCCACCTTGTCCCAAGTGAACTCTTCGAGAACTCTGCGTCTGCCGTTTTTTCCAAGCCATTTTTTCTTTTCTGGACTTTCCAAGGCGCTTGTTATGCCCCACGCGATGTCAACTGGACTGTTTGGGTTTATGTGAAAGCCGCATTGTTCTTCGCCGCAGCATATAACCACTTCTCGCATTCCGCTTACGCCTGCTGCTCCAACAACAACTGGACGTTCCATGCTCATTGCTTCAAGCGCCACTATTCCAAATGGTTCGTAAAGGCTTGGGAAAACCGCGACGTCGCATGCCGCGTAATGTAGGATTCGCTCTTCTTCTGAGATAAAGTCATAGTTTAGTTTGACAACGTCTTGAAGCCTCATGGTTTTGACGAGATTTACAAGGTAGTCTTGCAAGTCTCCAACGCCAACGATGACGAGTTTCGCTTTTGGAATTTTCTGCAGCACATGCGGCATAGCCATAATAAGCCTGTCCACGCCTTTAACTCCTACAAGTCTTCCGAGGAAAAGAATCATCTGCTCGTCATCCTTTATCCCATAAAACTCTCTAACTTTCTTGGCTTGTTCAGGGTTCGCTGCTTCTGGATTATACTTTTGCGGGTCAACGCCGTTGTAGCAGACTTGGATTTTCTCTTGTGGGAAGCCAAGTTTTGTAAGCTCGTCTTTCATCGCATAAGAAACAGTTATTATCATGTCCGCTGCCTTTGCGCCATGCAGTTCAATGTTGCTTACGACTTCTGACCCGTTTCCAAGAGTGCGCCCCTTCTCTGTTGAATGCACATGGAAAACGAATGGCAGCCCAGCCTCCTTTTTTATTGTTATGCCGCTTATCGCCGAGAGCCAGTCATGCGCAATCACGATGTCGTATTTGAAATTCTCCTTTTTGATTAATTCGTTAACGAGTTTTGAGGCGCTAAGGTAATTGTAGACAAGTATTTTCGAGAATAGGTGGATGCCCCTGCCCCACTTCTTAACGTCTTCGGCAACCACGTCTGGCAGCGAGTCGGATATGTCGATGTGTAGTGGACGGTGAATTTCGATTCCGCGCCAAATCTCCCTTGTTGGAAGGCTGCCCTCATCATCATTCATCGTGAAAACAGTCACGTCATGGTCCATTAAGACGAATTTACGCGTAATTTCAGCCGCGTATGTGCCTAAACCTCCAACTATTTTTGGCGGATACTCGTAGACAAGCACAGCCATCTTCATAGCCTTCACCAGTTCTCCAGTCTAAACGGTGCTATTGCTTATTAAAACATCCCTTATTTACGTTTCCTCGCGGCGTGGATGCGAAAATTTGAAAAGGCTATAAGCACAAGATAATAGAACTGTAAGTGATTACGATGAGTATATCGCCAGTTAAAAGACTGATTCTCGAAACCATGTGGGTTTCAGAGAAACCAGTGAAAGTCACGGAAATAACAAAAGAGGTTGGGCTTGACCCGCGTTCAGTGCGGATGCATATAATGCAGCTTGCGCGGATGGGTTACTTAAAAGCCATGGAGAACGGGAGTTACCTCCTAACAGAGAAGGGACGTAAAGCACTTGGCTTTCCAGAAATAGATTATGGGAAGGCAGCCGAAATTTTGGCTTACTTGCCACTTGAAAAGTCTTTTCATTTTTACGTTGACATTGGAAAGCCGTTAAACATTCACGCTGCAAGCCTAAACGACTTCTGCGACAAACTCTTAAAGGTCAGTTTGGAGTCAATCGAGTTTCACGTGAACCGTGGAGACTTTGAAGCATGGTTCACCGGACTGGGCGACGTTGAACTTGCAAGAAAGGTTTTCCTATTAAAAGAACAGAAGCTCTTCGGCGAAGACTTACGCAAAAGGCTTTACGAAATTGTCAAGAACAGATGCGAGGAATTAGCTAGCATAAGGAAAAACGAAGCAAAGCTCGCCTAAGCACACGCCTTTCTAGGCTGGTTCGAAGCGTTCCTTAAGCCTATCCAATATCTGCTGCAGCGTAGTGTACTCCATCTCTTCTGGTCCCAAACGCGCTGGTTCAAATTCGCCCATACGTCTAAGCATCGCGGCGTACGTTAAAGCCTCGCGCCTAGCCAAAGCAAAGGCTAGATCATCAAACAGGTCTGCAATCATTGGTCTACCATTGTCGTCGCATGCAATCTTGCCATTTGAAACTTGAAACCCTAATGCCACAATCCTTGGGGGTCCATCGAAAAGCGTGCATTTCGCATCTTTCAGGCTTACTGGCATTATTGGTCCCCAGTGGCTTCCACGCATCCACCCCTCAACAAGATAACTGTGCAAGAAAGGCACCAAAATTTCTCCGACAGCTGGAAGCCCATGCTGCGCGCGCACAATCATCACTGGATCATCCTTTCCAACATACTTTCCAGCAATCTGCGAAAGTTTGGTTACACTGCCAACAGCACATATTAGGTTGTCTCGCGCTCTCCACACACGAGAAATCATGTAGCGCTGGACTGTGCCAATCAAAGCCAACAAATCGTACATCTCTTCTGGACATTTGAGAACAACCTTCTTGTTTTCCGCCGTGTCCATAACCTCAAACCTAAAGCCTCCAGCCATGTTCGTGTCGATAACAAGCCCAGCCGTATTCATGGGATCAGCAAAAATCCGGAAAAGCGGATAGTTAAATGAACCCGCAGATGTTTTGTCCGCTGCGAAAACAACCATCGGGTCTGAACCTCTCTCTTCAATTTCCATCTCTGCGACACCTGGTCCCATGCCGCGGATGTTTCCGCTAAAAGCGTTTTTTAGAAGGTCTTGTCCAGCGCCATAGAGTTTAAGCTCTAACGCCTTTTTTGTTGCTTCTTTAAAGGTTTCAAAGGCAAGTTTATGCACATCTGGGTTTGATTCGCCCCTTTCATGAACCATTAAAAGCTGAATGTCATCTCCAACATTGAACACGTAGTAACCGTTAATCAAACCTTCCTCTGCCGCTTTTTTAAGGTTTTTTTCAGCTACAGCAAGAAGGGGTTTCGGCGCAACATGGTGTCCAGCTAAAGAGCCTACATCACATTTGATTAGCGAAATTGTGGTTTTTCTCGGCATTTCTTAATCACTTCAACCTCGGTTTAGAGTTAAGCTGTAGCTTTTAAAAAATTTCCGAAAGAAACCCTAAAGAAGAAACCATGAAATACTCAGGATTATAAACATTAACCTTGGCGGGAGTAACGTGGAGAAGTTAAGGGTAATTTCCGTTAAAATCCCAGAAGAAGTCTACAAGGAGATGCTCATCCGCGTTCCAGAAGGCGAAAGAAGCGACTTCATCCGAGACGCAATAATGGAAAAGCTGCAAAAAACACCAAAACCAGACAAAATCCTAGAACTCGAAGAACGAATTAGCCGCATAGAAAAGGAGTTTGCAGAAGTAAGAAAATACCTTGCAGATTTGGAACTTTTAACCTACGAAAGGGGAAAAACAAATCCACACAACTTTTGCACTGACGAAACAGACCACAAAATAGTAGACTACCTCATACACTACAAAGGCGCAACAACACCAGAACTGGCAGACTACCTAAAAACAAACAGATGGCTAGTATTGAACAGGCTAAAAAGAATAGAAAAACTCTCGAAGAAGCAGCTTGGAAAACCAATAATCGAATATTATCCGGGAGAAAAAATGGGAAAGAAAAAAGCATGGTGGATAAACGAAGAACTCATTGAGGCATAACAACATTAATCAAACAAACGCACATCTTTTATTTTGGGGTGTGGGCCCGTAGCCCAGTATGGATTAAGGCGCCGAACCAAAAACTCGAAAGGTGCGCAAGCCTCCGGAGCCGGAGAACAGGGGTTCAAATCCCCTCGGGCCCGCCTTAAAAAGCAAAATGTAAAATAAAGTTGGGCAACTACATCAACAATGTTAAACGCTTGTCAGTTTATGTAGAATTTCCTTTTCAGCTTTTTCTTCGCCTATCTTGAATGTTTCCGGCTCCTCAATTTTCAAAATAGTTCTCAAGGCGTTAGCGTCCAATTCGCGTAGGAGTCGGCGTATTTCTCTTTTTGCTGATTTCAGATGCTTTTCGAGAACTTCCTTGTTTTTGTACATGGCGCCGGCAAGCGGACATATTTTCTCCATCTTTAAATACCATTCCACCATCCCAGTTTTTGCGTTTACGTCAAATGTTATTGGTCCTGCAACGCATGTTTCCGGTTTCACCGGGTGGACTTTGCATCGCCTTGTTTTCTTGTCGTAGAAAATGCAGTAGCCTTCAGCATCTTCCTTCGGAAAAGTGTAGGCGCTCTGCTCAAACAAGTTTTCAACAGAAAGTCCCTGTCTTTTCAAGAATTCCTCTATCGTTTTTCTTCGTTCATTTGTTATTGGTGGTCTCGCATTTTGACAGCAACTAATTTTGCATTCGCCGCAAACGTTAAAGAAGTCGTTTTGCCTCGGCTCTTCAGTCATTTTATGCACCCCTTTCTATTAGGAGTATGGTTCATTGTTTACGAGGTTTTTTATAAGTTTTGAGTAGACGCTTGTTATGGCTTCTTTTAAGTCGGTTTTCTGCGCTCTCTGCATTACATGGCTTCTAATGAGTTCGGAGAGACTTCCGCACTCAATTCTTTTCTCCACAAATGAAAGATATTTGCGCTCTTCTTCCGAGGCATTTTCCCAAGCAATTTTCAGGAGACGCTTGCATACTTGGCGGGCTGTCCGCCCAAAAGGATGCGTAACCTTCGCGTTTAAGCCCTCTCGCACTACAGAGTTAAAATCTTTGATTAGCGTTTCTCGCGGTATGAGCGCCCTATTCTCTTTAATAATCCCCTTAAGGGCGGTCCTTACAAAGCAGCTTAATGCAACATCGGATTTGATGCATTCCTGTTCGTCCATGACGCGGATTTCTATGGCTTTTCTGTCAAATCTAAAGATTGCACCTCTGGAGTTTACCCAGTCCTTGTAGGGTAGGCAATCTTTCACGCCAGCCTTGATTAAGTCGTTCGAATAGCGTCCTATAATCTCTGTTTTGTACTGTTTAAACGAGGTGATGTATTCTGGGATAACATTGCCTGTGACTGATGGCACCTCTTTCTGATTGAGCATGTAAAAGTGTAGGCGATTGTCAACATACTCCCCGATTTTTCCCTCGTATATTGGGGATGAAGCAGCGACTGCTGGGAGATAAGCGCAGATTTCCGCCAGTGTGTTATGTATTTGGATTGCGTCTTTTTCGTTCGCATAGGGTAGGTTGAGTTGGAAGCTTTGGATGTTAAGCCAACCGTGCTGTTTTAGGTTGAAGACTTTGCCGTAAAAGTGGTAAATTTGTCTGTGACGGTGCGGCCAAACGCCAGTTTCCTCAAGTCTAAGCGTTGGATGCATTCCAGTTCCTAGAAGGTTTGCCTTGTATTTGTGTTCAAGAAATTCTGTTAGTGTTAAAACGGCATTTTGCATTGTTTCTTCAAAGTCTATTGGCGATTCGAAGGGCTCGTTTGGTTTAAGCTCCAAAACGTGCATTTGAAGTTCCTTTCCAAAAGTGAAGCTGGTTTGCTCGACGAAGTTTACGATGCGTCCCTTGAAATCCTTTATAATCTTGTCAACGATTGGCAGAGCTTTTAATTCCTCGTTGACAATGGCGTACTCGTGTTCTGGACCTAGAACTTCTAGGGTTTTGTACGTTATTGCTCCTCTTCCTACCGCTTAATATTCTGGTTTCTGGCTCATATATAAAAGCGCAACTGCAAAGCGCGTAGTTAATTTTAAATATTACTGATGCAATACCGAGGTTTTAATCATCTGGTGTTACATGGGTGTTGGTCGTCTCAAACATCGACCTAACTTTAGAAACGCCGACAATGAAACCTTCAGCCTTTCTTGAATCTTCGATTAAAGATTTTACTCTCAACATTAACAATGACTACCGCTATTTGAAGACTGGATACTATGTTTCTCTGCATGCTGAAGTTTTGGGGAACCGCGTCATCCCATCCACAGAGAACATTATTGACGCTTATAGGACGCCTATACTGCTGTTGCGCGCTTCAAAAGTTGGGATTCCAACGATGCCATTTGTTGTTACGGACTCTGTTAAACAGATAATGCCAAACTTTGACTTTCCAGTGGTTGTTTTTGCAGTAAATCCATTCTCTTTTGAAGGTTTTAGAACCGCGAAGAACAGAAATGCCCTCTATAAGGCTGTCAAAAGTTTGAGTATGAACTACAAGTTTGCTGTTTGTGCGCAGCCACTTTTAGGCGAAATAGTCTCGTTCAAGTCCATTTTTGGAAGATGCGAGGTGAAAGAACCAGCACAGAAGATTGCGGAAAAAGTTTACAATCTCTTTAGGATTCCACTTTGCAAGTTACACGTTCAGCTTGTTGGAAGGGAAGCCTTTTTGTGCGGTCTCCAGCAATTACGGAAGGATGAGTTGACGCAGTTGGACTTGAAGCTTCTGCGTAGCGAAGTTTCTCGTCTTCTCGGAGATGGTGAATGCCTAGTTGGGTAATATAGCTTGCTTTGTTGAAAGATACAATTTCACCGACCCAAGGGAAGTTGGGGCTCTCCAAAACTTTAAGCTGACAGCGGAGAGCATGGGGCATAGGTTCAACTTTGTTTTTAGGGAAAACCTTGCGGAAATTCCTAAGTATGATGCTGTTTTCATTAGGGCAACAACAGACCCGCTTTACACGGCTTATGTTGTTTCAAAAACAGCTTGGGAACTCGGCTTGAAAGTTGTTGATGACCCTAAGTCGATACAAGTGTGCGGAAACAAGGTTCACCTATACGAACTGTTCGAAAAACACGATGTTCCGCACATTCCAACAATCTTCTTGAACAAGGATGAGTTTCACCATAAAAAGATACTGGAAATCTTCAACGCTTTCGGGAGACCAGTCGTTTTGAAGGCGCCTTACACGAGTTTCTCGCGGTACGTGGAGAAAGTTGCATGCGAAACAAGTTTTAGAGAAGTAGCCAAACGCTTCTTTAGGCGCTCGGACATTTTAGTTGTTCAGAAGTTCATGCCAACAGCCTTCGACTGGCGTGTAGGCGTCCTAAACAATGAGGTTTTATATGTTTGCAAGTACATGGTTCCAAAAGGCAGATGGAAACACGGCGTAAAAAGGAGAGGCAAGCCAACATTTGTTTGGGGAAGAACAGTTTCGCTTAAAAGGGAAAACGCGCCCGAAAAACTTAAAGAAACAGCCTTAAAGGCGTGCGCTCTAGTCGGCAATGGACTTTATGGAGTTGACATTAAAGAGTTCAACGGCAACTTTGTCGTGGTTGAAGTGAACGATAATCCAAGCATCTACGCTGGTTATGAAGACCTTAGAAATAAGGATATTTACAGCAAAATAATCGCATATCTAACTAACTAGGGCGGGGTTTAAAAGCCAATTTATTTATTCTTTAACAACAAATTGTACGCGTTGAACGTTGGAGGATTAGGGCATGCGTAAAGAAACGGTTGAAGATTACCGCCTTTTTGAGAAAATGTCTGTTAACGAGCTTGTTCTGCAGATGGAGAAGGCTTGGGGTTTTACCGCGGGCAAACTAGCAGTGGCAGTGCGCATTCTCGAGAAGATGATGCGGGAGAAAAATTGCGTCAAATTTCTTTCTTTTACTGGAAACCTCGTGGCAACTGGAACACGCGGAGCCCTGAAGGAGCTTGTACAAAGAAAGCTTGTTGACGTTGTAATTACTACCTGTGGAACCCTTGACCACGACATTGCGAGGTGCTGGAAAAACTATTACAAGGGCTCATTTTTGATGGATGATGCCAAACTTCGAGAGGGCGGGGTAAACCGTTTGGGCAACGTTCTCGTTCCAAACAGCAGCTACGGCGCCATAATCGAGGAGAAAATGCAGACGCTTCTTGATGCTTTGTGGCGGGAAGACGTAAAAGAAATCTCGACAAGGCAACTGTGCAATGAAATTGGGAAGCGCATATGCAACGAAACGTCGATTCTCTACTGGGCAGCCAAAAACAACATACCCGTATATGTGCCTGGAATAACCGACGGGGCTGTGGGCTATCAACTGTGGCTTTTCTCGCAGGAACACCGCGACTTCAGAATTAACCTATTAAAGGATTCTGGAGAGTTAAGCGACATTGTTTTCACGGCGAAGAAGACTGGCGCCTTGATAATTGGCGGCGGCATATCAAAGCATCATACGCTTTGGTGGAACCAGTTCAGAGAAGGACTGAACTATGCTGTTTACGTCAGCACTGCAGTGGAGTGGGATGGAAGCCTTTCTGGCGCAAAGCCGCGAGAGGCGGTTTCATGGGGAAAAATAAACAGGCGGGCTAGCCGCGTAATGGTTGAGGGCGACGCCTCCATAATATTGCCAATAATGGTGAGCGCGTTAATAACAAGGTTGAAGGATTAAGTGATTTCGCTAAAAAGCCATGAAAGGTCTGACGCCTTACGCTTTATTTTCACCCTTTCGTTCAGTGCATGTGCTATCAGTGGCAGCGCAATCGTCGCGTCACAGTACACTGTTACGCGTTTTCCTTCACTGTGAATTTTGCCCCAGCTTATGGCTTCTTCCAACGTGCAGCCGGACAAGCCTCCCCACTGCGGCGAATCAGTGGTTATTTGAATGGCGTATTTGTGTGGATAGTAATACTCTTTAACGGATTTGCGCATGTAGCCTTCTCTTCCAGGCACGCCTTTGTCCATGGTTTTTGGCGAAACTGAAATTGCAATTAGTTGTGTGAAGTCTTTTGGGACCCCGCCGCCTATGTAAACTACGCCTATGTCCTTCACTTTCTCGCCTATTCCAACGAACTGGTCGAACTCCTTAACCTGGTCTAATAGGATTTTGTGTCCCATGTTTTTAGCCATCAAGAACGCTTCGCCGTAGGCGCTATCTGAAATTGCTGGACAAAATATTGGCACATTGTTTTCCGCGGCTACTGCGGCTATGCTCTTTATTCCCTTTTTGCTGAGCCACTTGCCAAACAAGTGTAGAAACTCCATGGAAGAGTACGTAAAGTCCGTCTTCAACGTAAGTAGAAACTCCGTCATCAGCTCTTCCATCTTCCTATAGTCTGCTTCTCGCCCGTAAACGTCATAGTACCTGTTTATGTCCGCCTTGAGCAATTCCGCGTCGTTGACGGATGGGGAACCTTGCCAATAGCCGAAACCCATCGCGTCAACAATGTCTTCTGAAACGTTTGCACCTGTTGAAACGAGAACGTCGATGAAGCGGTTTTCTATAAGCCAGTTCACAATTTTCCATTGCCCCGCCGTGCTCATCGAACCCGCAAAACCCATAATTATTGTTAAATCCTTCTCTTTTAGCATAGCTTCCCAAACTTCAACAGCCTCTCCGAGTTTTCTACCTTGATAGGCTGTTTTTGCCATTTCAGCCAAAAGTTGGGATATGGTTTTTTCCTTAACTTCTATGGCTTCAACTTTTCTTTTAAAGTATACATTTGTCATTTTAATCGCCTTCCTTTTAGGTTAATGCACCAGTATAATAAATTTCTGGAATAAAAACGCGTTTTGACGACGACGAAAAATAGATAGAGGGTCTAAAATTTAGCAATTGAAAACTTCCTAAATTTGATGTTACTTGCATTGGCATTTGAGGCGAAAACAATTAACTTGCACATCTAAAATAGAGATTGCGATGTGAGTTGCCATGAAGTTTGAAAAGACTGTTAAGCACGCGAAAATTTTGAACCCTTTAAAAAATTTTACCGAGGACACGTTAACATTCGAGTATAGGGCTGACCCACTCACTGGGAGAAACACAACGGTAATTCGAGGGATGTTGAACTATATTAGCAGATTCCTAACGTCGGACAAAGAACAGCTCAAGGCTCTTGCAGAAAAGACAAAGGCAAACTGCCCCTTCTGCCCGGAAAACGTGAAAACGAAGACGCCGATGTTTCACCCAGACTTTCTGGAAGAAGGAAGAATTTTCGTCGGCGATGCTGTTGCTGTTCCAAACCTTCTTGGGCATGCAGAAAGAAGCGTTCTCGTTGTCTTGTCGAGGGAACATTACTTGCAGCTTAGCGAGTTCGCGCCAAAAATGCTTCTCGACGGCTTCAAAGGCGCATGTGTTTATTTAAGAAGGCTTAAGGAAAAGGAGCCATCGATAAGCTTTCCAACATTAATCTTCAATTATCTGCCTCCCGCTGGCTCATCAATTTTTCATCCACACATGCAAGTCTTGGCAAGAGACAGACCATTCTATCTCGTGCAGCTAATGCTGGAAAAAAGCATGGAGTACCATCAAAAACATGATTTAAGCTTTTGGGAGGACCTTGTTTCAGCAGAAAAGAAGAGCGGAAGACACGTTTTCGAAGCGCATGGCGTGGAGTGGCTTGTTCCCTTCGCGCCTTTACGGGGACTAAACGAGGTTCAAGCAATTGTTAGAGGTAAATCCAACCTATTAGAGCTTGAAGAAGCGGATTGGTGTGGAATCGCCGAAGGAATGGTGAAAGTGTTAAGCTTTTACCATAAAGAAGGATACACTAGCTTTAACGCCATACTGCTTTCTGGACCAGTAAATGTGCATTTGGATTACTTCGACGTGAACATCCGAATTATCAGCAGAGCTGGCATACAGCAAACGTGTTTCACGGATGCTTGGGCGCTTCCGTACTTGTTATGGGACGGCGAAGCCGTAGAAGAACCCGAAGTTTTTGCAGAAAGGCTAAAAGCTTACTTTGAGGGAAGGTAAGCGAGGCGAACATAGTTGCAAGTTTCAAAAAGCAAATTAGCGAAAATTATTGATTCTACGAATGTCAAGGCTACAGCCACAAAAAAGGAAATTGAACAACTATGCGCAGACTCTGTTAAATACGGCTTTAGATGCGTGGTTGTAAACCCGTGCTACGTGAAGCTCGCCGCAAAAATCCTTGAAGGCACCGATGTGAAAGTGTGCTCAACCGTTGGTTTCCCATTCGGCGCATCGCTGCCAGAAATAAAGGCTTTAGAGGCGATTAAGGCTGTTGAGGATGGCGCACAGGAACTTGACATGGTGATAAACCTTGGCGCGCTGAAATCTGGCGATTACAAGCTTGTCAAGCAAGACATAAAGGCTGTTGTGGACGTGAAACGCGTCGCAAAAGATGTCATTGTTAAGGTTATTATTGAAACGCCAAGTTTGACAAACGAAGAGAAGATTGCCGCATGCAAAATTGTGAAGGAAGTTGGAGCTGATTTTGCGAAAACTTCTACGGGCTTGTTTGGCAAAGGCGCAACCATTGAAGACGTTAAATTGATGCGGCAGGTTGTTGGAAAAGAGATGGGCGTCAAGGCAGCTGGTGGCATTAGAACCTATGCTGATGCCGTTGCCATGATTGAGGCTGGAGCCAACCGCTTGGGAACAAGCACCGCCGTTGCAATAATTAAGGGCGCTCCACAATAAGCATGGACTATACGCTTTCTACATTCTTTCTGGCGCAACAACACCAATCAAGTTAAGCGCGTTTCTAAGCACAATCCTAACAGCGTCAACAAGCGCCAGCCTTGCATCGCTAAGCCCTTGAGGCTCAGCCTTTATCACTGGCAGCGCATTGTAAAAAGTGTTAAACTTATCAGCCAAAGCATTCGCAAAATCCGCAATCATGTTGGGCTTAAGAAGCTCTACAGCTTCCATAAAAGTTTCTGGAAAAACTGCTAAATCCAAAACTATTTCACGCTCAATCTTTTCCTTCAATAAATCGTATGATGGCTCCTCTGGTTTTTTGGCGGCTTTCCGCAATATGCTACATGCCCTTGCATGTGTATACTGTAGATAAGGCGCGCTGTTTCTCTCAAAGTTCAGCACCTTGTCCCACGTGAAAACCACCGGCTTTGAGGGGTCAACGCTCGCCAAGGCATAACGCACAGCACCTATGCCAACAAAATTTGCGATTTCCCTTTTCTCCGCTTCAGAAAGTTGTGGAGAACGCTTAGAAACTTCGCTGTAAGCTCTTTCAACAGCCTCGTCTACAACTTCGTCAAATGTTATGTAGCGTCCCCTGCGGCTTGCCATTCTATACCCTGGAAGAGAGACAAGGTTGTAAGCGAAGTGCACGAGGTTGTCTGCTTGTTTGCCATAGCCCAAAGCGTAAAGCGCGATTTTCAGCTGTAGTTGCGCTAGGCTTTGCTCCATACCTATGACATTAATGCATTTTTCAGCCTTCTCAAACTTCCACAAAGTGTATGCCATATCCCTTGTTGTGTACAATGTTGTTCCGTCGGCGCGCACAAGGGTCAGTGGCGGAACTTCATAGTCTTCCCTCAATCCAAGTTTCCCTTTTAAATTGAGGTCTTGGACAACCTTTTCGGCATCAAACTCCAAGACTGCGCCAATTCTGTAAACGTATGGTGTTGCCTTCAACCTCTGTAGGACTTCGGAAACTCTGTTGCTCCAGACGAAGTCGCTTTCCCAATCCCAAGAATCATAAGAAACATCTGCGCGGCTCAAAGTCTCCCTAAAACCTTGAAGGCACAGCTCGCTAACTTCTCTTACAAGCTGTTTAGCCCATTCCTCCCCCGCTTCGTAAGCTTGGTTAATCGCCGCAACTTCGCCTTCTGGGTCTTCATCCCCGCCTATTTTGTCAAGAAGCTTTTCGAACAGTTCTGGAAACTTTTCCTTAAGCTCCACAGCCACAGACATCCAATCATCAAGTTCCCTGTTTATCCTCGCAATCTCGTCCACTGCAGAAACAGCCTTTGCGCGCTCCAACTCCCTTTTTAGTCGGTTTATTTCAATTATGCAGCTGGTTATAGTGTAGATTTTTCCAATAAAATGGTCTGGCTTTCCCTCTGGTTTAGGCTTACCCAGCTTTTTGTACCCATAGGCGATAACGGCGCTTTGCCTTCCAACATCGTCAATGTAGTAATGGCGAAAAACCGTGTGTCCCCTCACCTTCAACATTCGCGCAACGGCGTCGCCAAGCATGGGGTTTCTGGCTTGCCCAATATGTATTGGATGCAGAGGATTCACGCTTGTGTGCTCAACAATAATCTTTAAGGGCTTTTCAACCTTAACAAAACCGTAATCCGCGTCAAGTTGCATAGCCGACTCGATGGTTAAGCTTGAAAGTTTTGCAAAATTCGCGTGAAAGTTTATGTAGCCACCGCCCGCTTGGGAAACATTGTCTACAAGAGAAAACTGCATCTTATCCATAGCCTCAATTAAACTTTCAGCCAATTTAACTGGTTTTACGCCGATTTTCTTGGCGAACTCGAAACAAAGCGACGATGCTAACTGTCCAAACTCTATGTTCGGCGGCTTTTCCAACGTTAAAACTGGCTTTTCAACCTCTGGAAAACGCTTCTTCAAGGCTTCTTCTAAAAGCTTCTTGCATTCCGCGCGGAAGTCGGCAAACGGGCTTTCCGAAACCATCAAGGCTTTCTCCATTTGCTATAGGGCTTTTCTTAAACCTTTTAGGGTTGAGGTTATATTTTAATTTGCAACAGCACACCACAACGTAGGCGCGGTTAAATGGAAACAAAAATAATCTTTTCAGAAAAGTGCCTCGGCTACGGGTCTTGGCATATCGAAAGTCCAGAAAGAGTTAGAAAAGCCTATGAAATTCTAAAAGCAAAAGGCTACACGTTCCTAGAACCCGAGCCAGCATCCGAAGAAGAAATCCTTAAAGTTCATGACGCAGAATACGTTTGGAACTTGAAAAAAGGATTCATCGAGGATGCGGACACACCAGCCTACGAAAACATTTACGAGTACGCGAGACTTGCGGCTGGCGGCGCAATATTAGCAGCAAAAGTTAATGGATTTTCGCTTATGAGACCGCCTGGGCATCACGCTGGAAAAAGCGGAAGGGCATTAGGCGCCTATACACGGGGTTTCTGCTACCTAAACAATATAGCCATAGCCGTCAAGAACTTAGACAAGCCAGCTTTAATCTTGGATATTGACGGGCATCATGGAAACGGAACACAAGAAATCTTCCAAGGAGACAAAAATGTGATGTACATTTCTCTCCACAGATACCCCCATTATCCTGGCACTGGAAGCTTTTCTGAGGGCAACTGCCTAAACTTTCCTTTGCAAGCTGATTGCGGAGAAAAGGTTTACTTGGAAACGTTGGCTAAAGCCATGCGGAAAGTTGATGCGAACAAGTTTGAGGTGGTTGCGGTTTCAGCTGGTTTTGACGCTTATGCTGGAGACCTTGCATCGCTTGGCTTAACTGAAAAGGCTTACAGAGAAATCGGCAAACTCATCAAAGGTTTAATGAAGCCCACGTTCTTTGTTTTGGAAGGCGGCTACAACGGCGAAATCATTGGAAAAGCCATACATGAAATGCTAACGGGATTTCAAAGTTAAATTGCTTTATGTCCATTTTTCCAGCAGCATATTTTCCCCAAAAAATTCCAAAATCTTCCTTGGACTAAAAACCGTGATTGCAGCATTAAGTTGTCTGCCAATTTTTGGAATCAGCCCAGCAGCATCCGTCCCAAGCTTACATGCTACGGCGTTTTCAAAAAGCCCCAAGGATTCAACATCAACCGTGTCTCGTAGGCACCGTGCAATCTTTAAACTGGACATTATTTCTTCGCGCGTTGCCCCAAGAACTATCAGCCTGTCAAGAAGCGATTTCAGCCAATCTTTATAAATTTTGAGCTGCCTTTCCGAAAATATTGTTTCTACAATGCCCTCTTCCACTTTTATGTTTAGGGCTTTAACTGTTAATGGGAGGTTCTCACAAAAACCATACAGTTCAGCCAGTTTCGCAAGTGCCAGTTTTCTTCCATCAGTCAATTGCGCCTGTAGATGCTGAAGCGTTAATGTGGCTTCCGTTTTTTGTGGGAAAAAAACTCCTATGTCAATTACTATTTGGTCTTTGTTTAATGCTGCTATGTATCCTTTTAGCGTCGAAAACCGTCTGATTTCTTCGATGGTGCTTGGGCATACGCCTATTTCTTCGCTTATGTAGCGTAAGGCTACGTTTTCGTCTTCGCCCGAAATTGATGCTTGAACCCAGCTGTTCCGTGTTCCACAAACTTGAACTTTGACATTTAACCCCTTAAGTTTTAGTTTTAAGAATTCATCCACAACTTCGAGGTGGCTTTTGTTGTAGGTTTTTATGGTTAGGGTTATTGTGGGCACTTGCAGTCGCCTATTAAACGCGTCATTTCCTCATGCAACTTTAGTATACGCATAACAGCTGCTTTAGGCAATTTTTTCGAAAAACTTTCTATGGTTTTTTCTATTGGCACCCTTTGGGCTCCCTCAATTAATTTGTCGCTGTAGGCAACAATTTTTTCTTCCAGAGTTTTTGGAACATAAATGTCCTTTGGCCATCCGAGTTTTTCCGCTTCTTTTGGTGTTATTCCACCGCCCACATGCCTCTTAATTATTGCTATTATTGGTTCTGGAAGGGACATCGCTTTTGCGATTTCTGCGCCTATTACTGCGTGGTGGACGCTGTGGGTTTTTGCTCTTCCAATATCATGAAGTAAAGCGCCGATTTCCACTAGATTAAGGTCAACGTTTAACCCTTTTTCTCTGCATGTTTTTGCGATTTCCAGGGCTAGTTCAGCCACTGCCTCGCAGTGTCTTATAACTTTGTTTGAGCATCCAGCTTGGATGAGAAGTTGTATTGCCTCTTCTCTTGACGGGAGTTTTTCACTCACCAAGTTCCTTCCTTAACTGCTCAACTTTCCTCGTTAAGGCGTCAACTATTTTATCGTTGTCATAGTACATCAACGGTTTTCCACATGTTGGACAGCGAAAAACAAGCTCGACAGCTTCTTCAAACGGTATTCTTCTGCATCCCACTGTTGAACAATAGTAGAAGTCATGATTCTTCTCGTACTCCAGCCTTATGTTCAATTTTTCCAGCACACGACGTTTTTGGCTCAGTATAAAGCCTTCAAGCTGGTTTGGCTGGAGTTTCCAGTGGAATATGAACCATCCGGTTTTTGGGTCGCGTGTTCTCCTTAGGCTTACAAGTGAATGGTCATAAAGCTTGTAGAGTATTTTGCGCACAGTGTTTAGCCTTATTCCTGTCTTGTTGGCTATTTCGTCGTCCGTTATTTCGTCTGAATTCTTTAATATTTCGATTAGTTTAACGGCTTCCTCTTCGCCCAGCGCTTGTGCAACTTTTATTAGTGTGGCTTCGTTTATTGCTGACATGACAATCGCTTCTGCCTAATTGTTGAACAAATGCTTCTTTTATAATATATATTGTAAAGCTTTAATTTAAATTTCTTTGTGAATCGGAATCAGATTTTATGTTGCCTCTCAAAACTTTTTTCCCGCGTTTTTGAGGGATTATTCGCACCTTCGCGTTTTCAAAACTTTTAGTCAATGTTTTTCCTTCAAATAATCTGTCGAGGAAAATGGCTAGGCTGGCGCATTCGGAGTGCGGTTGATTACCTATGGCGACGTTGAAGTCTGAAACTTTTTTGGAGAAAAATTCGCCTGGAACTTTTTGGCTTCCAACGATTATCAGAATGTCTTTTTCAGAGTTTTTGATTCTTTGCAGCACGTCACCTGTTTGGATGTTTTCACCGTAGGCTGTTAAGTGCACCACTGTTCCGCCTTTAGCCCTCCATTCTTCAACGGCTTTTCGCCACGGAGTTCCCATTTCAAAATGGAATGGACCACCCCAGTTTTCCACAACTTTTTTGACTGTTTCAGCGATTTTCTGGTCTTCTACGTCTGATAGTATGAAGCCATCTGCGCCTAGTGCTCGGGCTGTGAGCGCCACGTGGGTTGTGAGTCTTGCGTCTCTTTTTGGTCTGTGTCCCCATCTTAAAACGAAAACTTTTGGCATTGCATCTTCACTAGCGGATTCTTTCGATTTTTCCATTAAAGTTTTCCACTTGATTTTTAACTTTTTCCGCGAAGCTTGGGTTTGCCTCTAAGATGATGTGGGCTGAGTCACCATTATATTCTATGTGTTGCACGTCTGCTCTTTGGAAAAGCCATGATATGAACTGCATTGTTTCGTTTGTTGATGGTATTGTGAACGACATTTTAACGTAGTTCTGCATTTGCTTAATAATCGCCTGTTTTAGCAGTTCAATGTTTGTTCCACGCAGCGCAGATGTTGGTATAGGGTTTGGCGCCTTATCCTTTATTGCCTCCAGCCTCAAGTTAATTTCTTCCTCTTGCAGAAGGTCTATTTTGTTTAAAGCAGTAATTAGCGGAATTCCCGACGCTCCTATGCGTTCTATTGTTTCTAGGCACACGTTAAGCTTCTTTTCAACCATGCTTACTGGCTCGCTTACGTCAACGACAAGCAGTATTAAGTCTGCGTAAATGGTTTCTTCAAGTGTTGAATGGAAAGCCTCTATAAGCGTCAGTGACAAGCGGTCTATGAAGCCAACGGTATCCGTTAACAAGAATTTTTTTCTAGCAATTTTCACGAGCCGCGTTGTTGTTGACAGCGTCGTAAACAGTGCAGTATCAACTGGCACATCCTCCTCTGTTAGCGCGTTAAAAAGTGAGCTTTTTCCAGCGTTTGTGTATCCAGCCAAAGAAATTGATGAAAAACCAAGTTCCGCTCTTCTTTCGCGGTGCAATTGCCTTTTCCCACGGATTTTCTTGAGCTTCCGCCTTATGGCGTGAACTTGCCTCTTAACAGCCTCATAGTAAACGTCAACTTCGTAGGCTCCAAGTCCCATAAAGCCAGGCTGCTCTCCCATCTTTGCAAGTCTTACTCTCTCTTTTGCATGTGCAAGTTCGTATTGCAGTTTTGCCAATTGAATCTGCAGTTTCGCTTCTGTTGTTGTGGCTCTTCTCGTGAAAATTTCAAGGATTAGCTGAAACCTGTCTATGGCTTCGACGCCCGTTGCCTTTGCAATGTTGTATGCTTGCACTGGCTTTAATTGGTTGTCAAAAATTATTTTTTGGGCGCCGGTTTCCTTTACGAGTTCGGCGAGTTCCTTAACTTTTCCAGCGCCTATTTGATAGCGCGAGTCTGGTTCCCTAATTTGCTCAATTTTTCCGACTACGGTGTATCCCGCTGATTCTGCTAGGCTTTTGAGTTCTTCTAGACTTGACGGTTCATTTGGGCGTCTGCGTTGAACTATGATTGCTTTCGTTCGGAAGTTTCCCCCTTCTCCGCATCTTTCTCTTTTTTGCCAAGTTGGATAATGTCGCCCAATGTTAGTTCACGCTTTTCCAGTTTCGGAATTTTCGCTTGAGAAACAGTTTCTTCAGCAACTGGAACAAGCAGCTTAATTTTCAACTCATGCTCCAGCTTTTTTGCGAGAATGTCGTCTGGAGTCATCTTGCCTGTTTCGATTTTCCTTAAAACAGAAACTTTCTCGTTCAATTTTTTGCCTAAATCCTTGTGGGACAATCCAAGTTTTTCTCTTGCCTGCTTTATTTTCACGTTGAAATCTTCAATAAGTTCGAATGAAGCTAACTTTGTCTCTTGCGGTCTTTTCTGTTGCATTTTTAATGTTGTGGCTGTTTTAGGCGTTGTGGGCATTATCTTTTGCATGGGCGCCTTCGGCTTTTCTTCTTCCAAAATTAGCTTTCCATGTTTTGAGCATTCGCTGCACACTGTCAGTTTTGCGCCTTCAATTATGACGTTGTATGGTTTTCCGTGGATTTTGCGTCCGCAGACTTCGCACCGCACGTGTTCACGCACCTACTGTTTTTATTTTACTGCTAGTGTTTATAGTTGTCGAATTGTAAAGGCGGTTGGAGTGCATAAAGCGTGAAAGAAGACCTTAAAAGGATTAGAAGCGTGGCAGACTACCAGTTTGGAAAGGGCGTAGGCGCAGAACTTTTTCCAGAAAACGTGGAAGTCGCTTATTCAAAGCGCACTGGCAGAATCCGCTATGTCTATTTAGGAGGCAAAAGGCTTGCAACCCTGCGCCCAACTGATGGACTGTTTTCCTTAAGCATTGCTGGCGCAAAAAGAATCATCGAAGGCGCTTGCCAAGCAAAATGCCTAGTTTTTGTTCGCGATGATGTTTCAAGTTTTATTGCTGATGGCGGAGACGTTTTCGCCGCGCACGTTGTTAAGGCTGATGATGCCATTCGCCCAAAGGACGAGGTTATTATTTTGGATGAGCGTGGAAATGTTTTGGCTGTTGGTAAAGCCGTATTGTCCGGCGCGGAGATGCGCGCCTTCAAGTGCGGCGTCGCCGTTAAGGTTAGGCGTGGATGCTTGGAAGAAAGTTAAGTATTTGAAGCGCCTATCAAATAGTGAAGTATGGTGGAAGGGAAAGGTTATGCATAGACGTATAAGCCCCAGAGAAGCGAGGCGCATGATGCAGCGCATGGGCTTAAACATGGACGCAATACCAGACGTTGAACAAGTAATAATCAAAACAAGCGCTAAGGAAATAACTATTCAAGAGCCAGAAGTAGCCATACTGGACATGCAAGGACAAAAAATTTTCCAAATAACTGGCGGAAAAGTAACGGAAAAGGCTCTTGAGCGTAAATTGGCGATTCCAGACGAGGATGCACGGCTTGTGGCGGACCAAACTGGAAAAAGCCTTGAAGAAGCAAGAAAAGCCCTAGAAGAGTGTGGAGGCGATCTAGCAAAGGCAATTCTCTTACTTCAATCAAAAATCTAGCTAGGCTGTCTTGTTCATGTTTACAAATTAAAGTTATATTCGTTTCGTCTGTATACTAACCTATTTGGAGGCAATTCACCAACGTTGGCTGATGTAGCAGCAGTCGGACAATTCTCAATAGACTCCATCCTTCTCCCATCAAATCAAAAGCCATACATCATTTTGGGCGGTTCAGTGGCTTATGTAGCGCTTTCAGCCCAACGTTTAGGCGCAAACGTTTCTGTCATATCTAAGGTTGGCGGCGACTTTCCAGAAGCCTATATGTGGTGGCTTAGGCAAGAGGGCATAAACCTTTCTGGCGTGTATAAAATTGAAGACGCGTTTACAACACGTTTCGAATTAAATTACAGCCAAGACCTATCAAGTAGGGGTTTGCGCCTTGCAAATAAAGCCCCACAAATAACTGTTGGCGATGTACCAAACTCTTTGAGGGCAAAGGCAATACACATAGCGCCAATTGCAGATGAAATCGAAAACGAAGTTGTGAAAAAACTCCATGCGCATACAGATTGCCTATCTTTAGACCCTCAAGGTTTTCTGCGAACTTTCGACGAAAACGGAAATGTGGCTTATCGCAACTTGCCAAACAAACAAATTTTTGAACACGTTAACATATACAAGTCTTCTTCTGAAGAAATCATGTATGCAACAAGCCTAAACGATGTTAACGCAGCTGTAAGAGCAGTCCATGATTTTGGCGTAGAAATAGTCATAGTCACTTTGGGCATGAAGGGCGCCTTGCTCTCGGTTGAAGGAGCAGAATACAACATTCCGGCATACAACGCAGCGAAGGTTGTTGACCCAACGGGCGCTGGAGACGTTTTCATAGGCGCTTTTCTCGCAGAATACGTCAAAGGCAAAGAAGCATTATGGTGTGCGTGCGTGGGCTCCGCAGCGGCTTCAGTTGCTGTTGAAGCTGTTGGTCCGACTTTCGCTGATTGCACAACCGAAATTTATAGAAGGGCGCATGTACTCTGTGAAAAAGAAATTAAGAATGAACTGCATTAGTACTCAGAAAAGGAGACGCTAGCGTTGGGGCGTATCGACAAAGGCGTAAAATGCAACGTTTCTGGATGCGGCAAGGAGGCGGTTCGCTCGCTTTCCCTAGATAAGGTAAGGTCTTCTGGCTTGAATGTGAATGCTGAGGGTAGACGCGCTTATCTTTGTAAGGAACATTATAAGGAGTATAAAAAGCGTACAAAGAAGGATAAGCAGCTTGAAAAGTGGCGGCACATGGGCTAAAGCAGGGTGATTGTGAAATGCGGATATTACAGTTGCACTCCGACTTCATCGAGTTTCAGCCAATACAAAAAGAAATAGCCATGGCTGAAGAGGCAGAAAAGAAGAAAACACGCCTAGAAGAAATAGTTGTTCTTTTCACGGCGGTTGAAGAGGGCGACAACACCGCCTTAGCGAAAAAGGCAATAGACGAAGTTTACGCCTTCCTCGAAAAACTCAAAGTGAACCGCATATTGATTTATCCATACGCCCACTTAAGCAGCAACCTCGCAAAACCCTCAGAAGCGTTAAAAGTAATTAAAGCCATGGAGGCATACGCGAAAGAAAAGGGTTTAGAAACTTACCGTGCACCTTTCGGCTGGAACAAACAGTTCACAATTGCGATAAAAGGGCACCCACTTGCAGAACAGTCGCGTGTTTTCCTCCCAGAAGCGGAAAAGGCGGAGAAGGAAGAACGTGTATCCGAAGCAGTGAAAGCTGAAGAAAAGCTGAAGTCATATTGGTATATTCTTCAGCCAGACGGCAAAATGGTTCCAGTTGAAGAATTCGATTTTAAGGGGCATGAAAACCTTGAAAAGTTCATGAAGTATGAAGTTTCGAAGGTTAGGGCAAGTCAGCAGATGCCTCCGCATGTTCCTTTAATGAAGAGGCTTGAAATAGCGGATTACGAGTTTGGAAGCGACCCTGGAAACATAAGGTGGTATCCGAAGGGACGATTAATCAAGTCGCTTCTTGAGCAGTTTGTGACAGCCAAAATGATAGAGTACGGCGCCATGGAAGTTGAAACTCCAGTAATGTACGATTTTCAACATCCAAGCCTAGCCGACTACATAAACCGTTTTCCAGCAAGACAGTACCTGCTAAAATCGGAAGACAAAGAGCTTTTCCTGCGTTTCGCTGCGTGCTTTGGGCAGTTCCTCATGGTTCATGACACACAGTTCTCTTATAGGCATATGCCCCTAAAAGTTTACGAACTGACACGCTACAGCTTTAGACGCGAAAAAAGCGGCGAGGTTGTGGGCTTAAGACGCCTAAGAGCCTTCACAATGCCAGACTGCCACGCCTTCTGCAAAGACCTCGAACAAGCTAAAAGCGAATTCATTGTTAGGTTTAAGCTTTGCATAGAAGTTTTGGAAGCAATAGGCTTGCCGAAAGAGGCTTACGAAGTGGCAATACGTTTCACAAAGGACTTTTACAAGGAAAACAGGAATTTTGTGGAGTCTCTGGTGAAAATTTTCGGCAAACCCGCGCTTGTGGAGATGTGGGAGGAACGCTTCTTCTACTTCACACTAAAATGGGACTTCAACTTTGTTGATAACCAAGACAAGGCTGCAGCCCTTTCAACAGACCAAATCGACATAGAAAACGCCAAAAGATACGACATAACATTCGTCGACGAGAAGGGCGAAAGGCGTTATCCGCTGATTTTGCATTGTTCACCAAGCGGAGCCATCGAAAGATGCGTGTACGCATTGCTCGAAAAAGCCTACAAAGACCAACAAAACGGCAAACCGCCAATGCTTCCGCTTTGGCTTTCGCCGACACAAGTTCGCATAATCCCAATGTCAACAAGCCACCTTGAACACGCAGAAAAACTTGGGAAAAAATTGGAGGCACATTGTATACGCTATGACATAGATGATAGGGCAATGACATTGCAGAAGAGAATTCGCGAAGCCGAAATGGAGTGGGTTCCGTACATAATCGTTTTGGGACAAAAGGAAGCGCAATCAGAAACGCTCCCAGTTAGGGACAGAAAAGCTGGAGAAATACGAAACATGAAACTTGAAGAACTAGTAAAGGAAATTGAAAGGGAGGTTGGAGCTAAACCCTTTAAGCCGCTGCCGCTTCCAACATACCTTTCGAAGAGACCGCAGTTCTACGGCTAACAATATTGTGAAAAGGCAAATTTTTGCAAAAAATATATCAAACCCAAAAGTCGATAGCTAATCTTCTAGTCTAGGGGAGACACCAATTGGAAAGAGAACTTCTCGTTTATATCGACGGTGAATACTACCCAAAGTCTCAAGCAAAAATCTCAGTTTACGACCACGGTCTCCTTTACGGCGACGGAATATTCGAAGGAATCCGCGCATACAACGGCGTTGTCTTTAAACTTAAAGAGCACATAGATAGGCTTTACCGCTCCGCACACACCATAATGCTGCAAATTCCAGCACCAAAAGAGGAAATGATGAAAATCGTCTTAGAAACACTGCGCAAAAACAAGCTAAAGGACGCCTACATACGCCTAATAGTCACGAGAGGCATTGGCGACTTGGGACTAGACCCGAGAAAATGCCAAAAACCAACAATAATAGTCATAGCAGACACGATAAAGCTACTGAAAACAGAAGCCAAAGAAAACGGAATAACAGCCATGATTTCATGGGTTAAAAGAGACCCTGTAGACGCAACGACACACGAAATAAAATCGCTCAACTACCTAAACAGCATACTCGCAAAAATCGAAGCAAACATAAGCGGCGTAGACGAAGCCATATGCCTCGACAAAAACGGCTTCATCTGCGAAGGCGTGGCAGAAAACATATTCATAGTAAAAGGACGCAAAATCTTCACACCTCCAAGCTATACTGGAGCGCTTCCAGGAATAACCGCCGAAGCAGTAATTAACCTCGCCAAAAAACTCGGATACGAAGTCGTGGAGAAGAACATAACGCCTTACGAGTTGTTTAACGCGGACGAGGTTTTCTTCACGGGAACAGCCGCAGAAATTGTGCCAGTCAAGGAAATAAACAAAAGAGTTATCGGCGAAGGCAAGCCTGGACCAGTGACGAGAAGGCTTATGGAAGAATTTATGAAGATGGTTCAAGACCCGAAGGAAGGAACACCAATATACAGCTAGTATAGCGCTTAGCCCTATTCTCCCTATTTATTCTTCTCCATGAAACGCTCAACTTCGTTAAAGGCTTGCTCAAGCACGTCAATCGGCGGAAGGAAAACGCTTCTAAAGTGATCAGCACCGTAAACTGGGTCAAAACCAGAACCATGCACGAAAAGCACGCCAGTCTCCTTTAAAAGCTCAAGGACAAACTCTGCATCACTTTTCCACTTTTGTCCCACACCATGAATCTTCGGGAAAACGTAAAAGGCGCCTTCAGGCTTCGCGCAACTCATGCCCTCTATCTGGCTTAACCTTTTCAACACATAGTCTCTTCTCTGTCTAAGCTTACCAACAAGCTCTCTGATGTGGTCTTGCGGTCCGTTTAACGCTGCTACTCCAGCTTTCTGGACGGGCGTGTTTGCGCATAGCCTTATTCTCGCTTCTTTTTCGATGCACTGCTTTAGCTCTTCCAGTTCGCCATTCTCATCGTGAAAGTAAATGTAGCCGAGCCTCCACCCAGTCATAAGATAAGCCTTTGAAAAACCATTAAGCCCAACAACTGGAATACTATTAGCCAAGCGCGCAGTGCTGACAAAACGTTTTTCAAAAGTTAACTGGTCATAGATTTCATCTGACAATACTGGGAGTCCAAACTCGCCAGCCAAATCCAAAATTTGCTTTATGGTTTTCTCTTCATAAAGTGCGCCACATGGATTGTTGGGATTTATAACAACTATTCCACGAGTCCTCTTTGAGATTTTGCGCCTCAAATCTTCAATGTTAGGCTGCCAGCCATTGTCCTCAACGGTCTCGTAAGTTACGGGCTTACCGCCGAAAAACTTGGCATAAGAAATGTATGGCGGATAAGTGGGACCTGGAAGAAGAATTTCATCCCCGCTATCGATAAGTGCAGCCATAACCATCTGAATACCCTCAGAAATTCCAGAAGTAACAATAACATCCTCAGCGGAAACATCAACGCCGTTAACACGCTTTTCCTTGTCGCATATAGCTTGCCTAAGCTCAGGCAAACCCTCAGAAGGCGAATAAGCATTCGCGCCGCTTTCAACAGCCTCAAACAAAGCCCGTTTAATATGCTTAGGTGTATCAAAATCAAACGCGACTGGGTCGCCAATGTTTAAGTAGTAAATCTTTTTCCCAGTCTTTGCTAATTCCCGCGCATAAACAATGACGTCACGAATGGCATATTCTATGGTGCGCACACGTTCTGTAACTTTTATATTAGCCAAGTTTACCCATCCGAGAATCATTGCTTTGCGAGGAAAAAGAAATAAAGCTTATGGAAAATCTAGTAAATGTTATACGTATATGGTGCCGTTTCTATTCCCTCTGTTGTCACAACTTTTATGGTTATATTTTTCCCTGAGTATTTGCTCCAATCGAACAAACAGAACAATGTAGCACTCTGTCCTCTCGTAAGTATTGTCTGGTCGCTTGGAAATATCTGTTCCAGCGATTGCATATCGTCCCCGATGATTATTTTCAATTTAGAAATTGTTAGGTTCCAAACGGAATAATCCATATTCTGGATTGTCACATTCAAGTATTTTGTTCCACAAATTTCCAATTGTTCAACGCTGATAATCTTCAATTCTGCTGCTGGGAGCGTAAACGTAAAATTAAATAAATATTCACTGGAATTGCTTGTTACAGCATAAACCGTTAACGTTAGTTTTCTCTCAACTTTTTCGGTCCAGTTTGCCGTCCAGTCACTGATATTACAGTAAAAGGATTCTTGTTGTCCTTTACGAAGCAGATAGGGCAACTCTGGACTGGCAAGAGTTCCGTTAATTATTTCTCCAGTTTCGTTGACCAAGATTTTTGTTACATTTACATCGTCTAATGAAGATGGATGATTCTGTAATGTAATGTTAAAGTGAGTCGTATCTTGCAGCCTAAATGTATTCTCAACATTCAAAACTTTAATTATTATTGGCGAGGGCGTAGTTACAACCGTGCTTGTTTCAAAGTCTTGCGTGAAAAAGACCGTCACATTAATTTCCTTTTCTCTGTACGCGGTCCAATTCCAATCAAACTTGAGAGTTTGTGAAGAATTTGGCAATATGCTTTCTCCGGTGAAGCTTCTTTTAATAAGCGTACCATTTTCAAGGAGGCATTCAATCCTACTTATATTGGCATAACTAGCCGATTTTTCATCGTTGGATATTGTAACATTGAAATGATCAGTATAGTCCTCATTGAAGTTTACAGATTGAATTGAACAAAAAACTTGCGAAGTTGTGACGTTTTTAATGAAACTGTATCCCTCTTCCGTGTTAACAATTAGATTAAAACTCATTATTCCATGCCAATTTCCAGTGCAATTGAATTGTACTGATGCACCATTTTGAATCATTTGCGGCAGCGGTGACTCAAAAGTTACATCAAATGGGAATCCCCAAATGTTGTTTACCGTTAGGTTAACTGTTGAGTTGGGGTTATTGGTTAGAGTTATGCTAAAGTTTTTAAACGAAACAGCGGGGTCAAAATTTGCGCCTATGTCAAGTTCAACAAATGGTAATGTGGCCTCAATATTTGCAGCTGATGAATCTGATGAAAATACATGAACTATTATGGTTTTTCCAGCGAGTTCTCCGGCTAATCTCCCCCAACTTATGTTGCCGGAATCTTTGTAAACTTTTGTGCATGTTATGTTCAATGTTTCTCCACTTTGGATTACTATGCCATTGGCTATCGACGGATTTGTTTCGGTAACGTCGTAAAGTTGTGATTCTCCCTTTACGCTTAGGGCTATTCCTGTTATAGTTGCGTTTGTCGGCGAATAGGACGGGTTTAAAACGCTAATCTTGAATGTTGAAGCATTTGCTGGGTCAAAATAAAAGCCCGTTATTGTTATGGTGGTTTTTTCTGGCACTGCTATGAATGGGTATATCGCGAACATGTAGGTTGTTATACCGCCGAAAATTGCAGATATAATCATTAAAATTATTACCATAATGGTTGATATTGCCTTAACATCGTTTTTAAGTCGCATGTTTGTTTCCTCGTGGGAAGTGGTTGATGCTGTATTTCATATTTCATAGAGATAAATAAGTATTCTCTTTGAAAATGTAAGTGCACTTTGACATCTGATAGACGCCAAAGTTTTATAGTAATGCTTATGTCCTTTTAACTTCTGTCTGCTTGAGGTGGAAGTATGGCGGAATGCGATGTTCTCGTCGTTGGTGCGGGCGTTATTGGTTTGTCAACCGCCTATCACATAAAAACTGCGAATCCTAGCCTGCGTGTTCTTGTGGTTGACAAGTTTAATGCTGCTGGTCAGGGCAGCACAGCCAAAAGCGCTTCCGCCTTTCGATGCTTGTTTTCTTCCTACACTAATTATGTGCTTGCTGATTCCTCTGTCGAGTTTTACCGTCACGTGCAAGAAGATTTGAAAGTTGATTTGAAGCTCTTGTGGGCTGGTTACTTGTGGCTTTTGGACGAGAAGAGTTATGGTGAGGTTTTTCCTGTTTTGAAGGGGTTGACGGACAAAGGTTTCGTGTATGAGGAGCATGATGCTGAGGATTTGGCGCGTAGGCTATGTTTGCGGACAGATTTGAGTGGCGATGATGAGGCTTGCTTGATGCGTCTGGGAAATGTTCACAAGGGAATTTTCATTCCAAAGGCTGGCACAATGGACGCTGATTGTCTTGTCAAGTTTTATGAGGATGAATTTTTGAAGTTGGGCGGAAGAATTGAGTATGGCGTGAACGTGGAAAACCTCATTGTCGAGCCATGTGAGCCATTGGGTATTCCTCAAGAGCCGTATTTTTGGCAAGAAGCCAGAATTGCTGGCGTAAACACGAACAGGGGCGTTATTAAGGCGAAAAAGACGGTTTTGGCTGCTGGAGCTTGGATTCCGCAACTTTTGGACGCTGTTGGAATCGAATGTTTTATTAAACCCAAAAAGAGGCAACTTTTTACGGTACCAGCGAAAAGTCCAGCCTTGAAACAATTGCTTTTCACAAAAGGGTTTAACTCTGTGGGTTGCATTCCATTTACGATTTTGCCAGAACCGAAAGTTTTGATTCGCCCCTTCCCGAATGAGGGCGTATTTTGGCTTGGTTATGCCGATGATTTTCCAAGAGCCTTCAAATTGGAGGATGAACCCCAACCTGAAAAGAACTTTTATCAGTATGGGATATACCAGGTTTTGGTGAAGTATTTTCCTCAGTTTAGGGATTGCCGTCCAACAAATGCTTTTGCTGGTTTATATGAAATTAATACTTTGGACGGGCTGCCCATCGTTTTTGAGGAGAATGATTTGATTGTTGTTGGTGGCGCCAGCGGAAGCGGGATAATGAAGGCTGATGCTATAGGACGCGTTGCCGCCGCACTTTATAATGGCGAGGAATACGCCACATTGTATAATGGTAGAAAGTTTAAGGTTAGCGACTTAAGCCTAAAAGAGAGAAAAGTTGAACCTGAAAAGTTGATAATTTAGCTTTCTAGGCTTTGCCGTTGCGATGAATCATTAATCTTATTTACTTTTCACGCAATATAAATATGCAATGTTTCAGGATGGTTAACCTATGTTTGGGTGGACTGGAAATTTTCTCCGCGTGAACTTGAGCAAGGGCAAAGCCGTAGCAGAGCCTTACGATGCGCATGTTGCGAAAAGTTTTCTTGGCGGTAGAGGCTTTGCAGCTAAAATTTTGTGGGATGAGCTCAAATCTGGAGTAGACCCGTTATCGCCACAGAACAAACTGGTTTTTGCCGCTGGACCTTTAACTGGTTTTGCCTTGCCCAGCAGCGGAAAGCTTGTTGTGGCTGCAAAAAGTCCGTTAACCAATGGTTATGGTGATGGCAACGTTGGTTCTCAAGCAGCTGTTCAAATGCGTAAGGCGGGCTACGATGCTGTCATCGTTGAGGGTAGAGCTGAAAAGCCCATTGTGCTGCTTGTCCAAGATAGAAGCGTTGAGTTTCTGGATGCAAAGGACATTTGGGGTTTAAACTCCTTTGATACCGAAAAGAAGTTACGGGAGTTTTATGGTCGGACTGCTGGCATCTTGACGATAGGTCAAGGCGGCGAGAACCTTGTAAAATTTGCAAACGTCGTTTGTGAGGGAGGTCGTGCTGGCGGCAGGCCGGGCATGGGCGCGGTTATGGGTTCAAAGAAGTTGAAGGCTGTTGTTTTCGTTGGTTCTGGCGAATTGTCTGCTGCCTATCCGAAGGTTATGAAGGAGTTGGGCGCGGAAGCTTACCGTGAAGTTCTGACGAAGCCAAACTATGCTTTTTGGAAGCGTCAAGGAACGATGATGACCATCGAGTGGAGCCAAGAAAACAGCGTCTTGCCAACATATAATTACAGTGAAGGCGTCTTCGAAAAGGCTGAAGCCATAGGCGGGTTTTCAATGGAGAAAATCAAAATTGCAAATAGGGGTTGCCCACAATGTAACATGACGTGTGGAAACGTTGTAAAAGACTCAACCCGCAGAGAGTCTGAACTTGACTATGAAAATGTTGCCATGTTGGGGTCAAACATAGGAATAGGCAACCTAAAACAAGTAGCTGCACTTAACAGGGCTGCAGACGAGTTTGGATTGGACACAATTTCGCTTGGCAACGTCATAGGATTTGCGATGGAAGCTTCAGAAAAGAAGCTAATTCAAGAAAAAATCCAGTGGGGCAAATTTAAGGAAACACAAGCCTTAATCGAGGATATAGCCTACAGACGTGGCTTGGGCAACACGTTGGCGGAGGGCGTCCGCTTTGCAGCTGAAAAGTTTGGTGGCGATTCGCAGCGCTGGGCTATGCACGTTAAGGGATTGGAAATTTCAGCTTATGACTGCCACACAGCGCCAGCTATGGCTTTAGCCTATGGAACAAGCTCCATAGGCGCGCATCACAAGGATGCGTGGGTTATCTCTTGGGAGGTTAAGTTTGGACGCGAGAGCTACGGTGAAGAAAAAGTTGACAAGGTTATAGAGTTTCAGCGCATCCGTGGAGGAATCTTCGAATCTTTGACTGTTTGTAGGCTTCCATGGATTGAGCTTGGTTTCGAACTTGAATGGTATACGAAGCTCATGTATGCCGCTACTGGCTGGGAAGTAAGCTGGGACAACTTTAACGTGATTGCAGACCGCATCTTCAATTTGATACGCGCCTTCTGGATTCGCGAGTACGGAAAAAACTGGAGCAAAGAATTCGATGTTCCACCAACAAGATGGTTTGAGGAACCAATAACAAAGGGTCCATTGAAGGGCGGAAGACTTGACAGAACACGGTATGACATTCTGCTGCAGAGATATTATAAAAAGCGCGGATGGGACGAACGCGGAATACCGAAAAAGACAACTTTGAAGAAGCTTGGACTGGAAAACGTTGCAAAGCAGCTTCAGAAGCGCGTGAAACTCTATGATTAGCGTGCCAGTGCTTGTCTAATAAGATTTTGCGAAGTAAACAACCTCTTTTGCCTTTTCTCCGCAGTATATACAGTTTGCGAATGTTTCTTCCTTTTCGAAGGGCACAACTCTGATGGTTGCCCCAGTTTCCTCCTTGACTTTTTCTTCGCAGCTTGAGCTGCCACACCAACAAGCCCTTAAGAATCCGCCCTTTTCTTTCAGCACTTTTTTGAATTCATCATAAGTTTTAACTGTGGTTATGTTTTCTTCGAGGAGTTTTTTGGCTCGGTTGAAAAGGTTTCTCTGGATTTCGTCAAGCAGCCTTTCAACTGCGACAACAACATCCTCTTCTTTCACCACAACCTTTTCGAATGTGTCTCTTCGTGCGAGCGTTAACTGTCCATGCTTTATGTCTCTTGGTCCAATCTCTATTCTCAGCGGTGCTCCCTTAAGCTCCCAGTCGTTGAACTTCCATCCTGGAGTGTACTCTTTCCTATCATCAAGTATTGCGGATATGCCTCTCTCCCGCAGTTTCTCAAGCGTCTCCTTAGCCTTTTCCATTATAGTCTTTTCATCAGCTTCCTTGTAGGGTATTGGAATTATGACGACTTGTGTTGGCGCTATTTTGGGTGGCAGAACTAATCCTTTATCGTCGCCGTGAACCATGACCAATGCGCCTATTATCCGCGTTGAGAACCCCCAAGAAGTTTGCCAAACATAATGCTCCTTCTCGTCTTCGCCTATGAACTTTATATCGAAGACCTTTGCAAAGTTTTGGCCTAGCTGGTGGGATGTTCCCATCTGCAGTGCTTTTCCGTCTGGCATTATTGCTTCTAGCGTTGTTGTGTAGAGGGCTCCAGCGAACTTTTCGTTTTCTGTTTTTCTCCCAGCGAGAACTGGAATAGCCAAGTAGTTTTCCATCAAGTCTCTGTACATGCCGAGAATTTCCATGACTTCGCAGTCTGCCTCTTCTTTTGTGGCGTGGGCTGTGTGTCCCTCTTGCCATAGGAATTCTCTTGTGCGTAGGAAAAGCTTTGTTGCTTTCGTTTCCCATCGTACAACACTGTTCCACTGGTTAAGCTTTAATGGCAATTCTCGCCAGCTTCTAATCCACTTCGCGTATGTGGCGTACATTATCGTTTCAGAAGTTGGTCTTATGGCAAGTCTCTCTTCAAGCGGTGTGCTTCCACCTATTGTAACCCATGCAACTTCTGGAACGAAGCCTTCGAAGTGCTCCGCCTCTTTCTTTAGGAAGCTTTCGGGTATAAACATTGGAAAATAGACGTTCTTGTGTCCAGTTGCTTTTATTTTTGCGTTGAAGATTTCTTGGATTTTTTCCCATATGGCGTAGGAAAGCTCGCGGAATATCATGCAGCCCTTTACTGGAGCGTAGTCCGCAAGTCCAGACTTCACGACTACCTGGGTGTACCACTCTGAAAAGTCTTCATTCTTTTTCACAGTCACGCCTATGTCAGACATTTTCATCTCTCCCTTTGTTTTCGTTTGTTGAAGAATATATTTCTAGTGTAAAACTAATTCTAATGTCAAATAAGTGAAGGCAGAATTCAGCAACGTGGAACGCAATCGCCCATTGCAACCACTCTCCAAAACAATAACAAAGGAAACTATTAAACATTTCCTACATAAGTAATGTAACTATGCGCGCCTACTTCAATTGCGCGTTATTAAAGCGGGTGTGAAGCATTGAAGGCAATACTTGTCATCGGAGACGGAATGGCAGACAGACCAATAAAAGAACTAGGCTGGAAAACGCCACTGGAAGTTGCAAAAAAGCCAACGCTGAACCACATAGCAAAAAACGGCGTCTGCGGAATAATCGACCCAATATCGCCTGGTATCCCTCCTGGAAGCGACACGGCTACGCTTGCTTTGCTTGGTTATGACCCGTTCAAGGTTTATTCTGGAAGGGGCGCCTTGGAAGCAGCTGGCTTTGGCATAAGTGTGGAGCCAGGAGATGTTGCTTTTAGGTGTAATTTTGCAACTGTTGGTGAGGATTTTGTTGTTTTGGATAGGCGTGCTGGGAGAATAGCCAACGAGGACGCGGCGCTGCTGACTGAAAGTTTGCAGGATGTTAGGCTTGAAAATCGCGCTGTCAAGTTCTTTTTCAAAAACACTGTTCAGCATAGAGCAGTGCTTGTTCTTCGCGGGCGCGGGCTTTCCCCAAATGTTAGTGATTCTGACCCAGAAAAGGTTGGAGAGAGAGTTCGAGAAGTAAAACCTTTAGATGATAGTGCAGAAGCGCGGTTTACGGCTGAAATTTTGAACGAGCTTATGGCAAAGTTTCACGAAGTTTTGAAGAATCATCCAGTTAATAAGGCGCGGGTTAAGCGCGGTTTACCGCAGGCAAATGTGATTTTGTGTAGGGGCGCTGGTACAATCCCGAAAGTTAAGGCTTTCTCGGAAATCTACGGCGTGAAAGCCGCGTGCATAGCCGCTGTACCGTTAATTAGGGGTGTTTGCAAAGTCGCTGGAATGAACATAATAGACGTTAAGGGCGCCACTGGCACGGTTCAGACGGATTTTATGGCTAAGGCGAAATCCGCCGTTGAAGCGTTAAAGCATTATGATTTTGTGTTCGTGCATGTTAAGGCTACGGATGTTGCCAGCCACGACGGAAACGTCAAACAGAAGATTGCGGTTATCGAGGAAATCGACGGGATGCTCGCCTTCATACTTGACAAGGCGGATATGGATTCAACATATGTGGCTGTAACTGCGGACCACACAACATCAATTTTAACTGGAAAACATGAGGGCGACCCGGTTCCAGTGGCAATCACTGGTCCTTATGTGCGCAGCGATGACGTGGAAGAATTTGATGAGCGTTCTTGTGCTAGGGGCGGGCTTAATAGGATTAGAGGCGTTGACCTAATGCCCATTCTCATGGGTTTGCTTGGTAAGACAAAGCAGTTTGGCGCTTAAAAGCGCGTTTATTGAACTGGCATGAGGCGCCATTCCCTATAATCCGTGATGACTTTTATGTATCCGCGGAGCATCTTGTCCACTTCAGCATCGCCAGTGTCAACCCGCAAAACGTTTCCCTCTATGCTTTGTAGTTTGCTCTTTGTCGCGGCAACTATTATCCGCTGCTTTGTTACGCGTTTGACTATTTCTGGGCTTATCTGCTGGTTGCCCCTTCCCAAAAGCATTCCTTGATGCCCAATTGGCGAGAGAATAATCCATGCTTTTTGCCAATCCCTAACTTCCTCCAATATTCGCCTTTCGTCAACATCAAGAATCACTTTGCCATTTTTGTAGATGTCCACGCCAAGAACTGTTTTTTCGACGCCCAAAAGTTCGGCTATACGCTTGACCGTTGTTCCCGGACCAAGTATGTATGTAGCGTCTGGATGCATATCTTCAATTATGGATTTTGCTATTGCTGTTTGATTCTCCTTTTCATCAACAGTTTCTGGGCTGACCTGCTTGCTTCCTTGGATTCGCATTGGAAGAAATGGACCTTTCAAGAAACCGTGAAGCTTCACAGCGAACGTGTCACTGCGAATAGCCTTCTCGTCAGCATCCATAATTTCGAAGTCCGCAATTTCAGCTTGGTTTTCAGCAAAAGCCAAAACCACATCGACGGCGTCAGCGGGGTTAACCGCGAAGATTCCGCTGTACATTTTCACGCCTGATGGAACGCCTAAAACTGGAACAGCCGCGCTGCAACCTTTCATAGCGTCAAAAATGTCTTTGGCTGTTCCGTCTCCGCCAACAAAAACGATTAGGTCAACATTAGCTTCGACAAGCATCTTGATCGCAATCTTCGTGTCTTCAGCGCTTGTTTCGATTCCCAGTTTCATCGGCAAAAGTTTAACGCTGATGTTGGCGCTTCTCGCTTCTTCTTCGCCCATGACTTCTGGACACGTTAAAATTTCAATTTCTAGGTTTCCACGGCTTTCTTTTAGTTTTTTCAGAAACTCTGCTGCCCTTTCTGGAGCTACTGGTTTAGCGCCTCTCGCGATAGCCTCTTTTAAAACGCCGTCTGTCCCTTTAAGTCCAACTCTGCCACCCATGCCCGCAATCGGGTTAACGATGAAGCCCAGCTTCATGTTTCTCTTCAACCACCCCAAAACTCATGTTTGGTTTACGCTGCAAACTATTTTAGCATATCCACGTTTAAGACAATCTGGGAGAGCCGAAAATAAAGTTGCAGACAACAAATTCCAGTTCCAAAAAAATTAATGGGACATTTTCGATTCTTGCAATGTCAAGTGACGAAAAACTTATGGGCGTGGCTGTTGCTTCGGGTTCAACGTCTGTTGGCGACAGAGTTCCACACGCAAAGCCCAGCATAGGCGTAATTGCCACTCAAGCATACACGAATGTCATATATGGTGTTAAGGGGCTAGATTTGCTCGCGAGGGGTTTTTCTCCAAAAGAGGCGTTAGATGCCCTTTTGGCTAAAGATGCAGAACGGGATTTGCGGCAAGTGGCGATCATTGACTTTCAAAAGCGGAAGGCAGTTTTCACTGGAAAAGATGTTCCAGAATGCTGGGCTGAAATTGTTAAAGAGAATTGCGTTGCTATTGGAAACCTGCTCGCAAAGAGCGAAGTGGTGAACAAGATGATTGAAAGCTTTGAGAATTCTCAAAGCGCTTTCGCTTTAAGGCTTGTTGAAGCATTAAAAGCTGGAAGCGAGGCTGGCGGAGACAAGCGTGGGGAGCGCTCCGCGGCAATTATTGTTGTAAATGCTAAGCAAGTGGTTTTGAGCTTGAAGGTTGACTTTCACCAGAAGCCAATTGATGAACTGCTTCGCCAACTAGAGCATGCCAAACCGTGATTTTCTCTGAAAATTCTTATATGCATTGAAATTTTAAACTTGTTCTCCCGTCTAAATGCGAGGTAAACCAATGACAAAAAAGGGCACTAAAAGGGTTTTGGTCACTGGGGCAACTGGGCAAATAGGCTCCGAACTTACAGAGGCGCTTCGTGAAAGATATGGCAACGAAAACGTCGTGGCTGTTGGACATAGGCGAAAGCCAAGCGATAAGCTCTTGTCTTCTGGACCATTCGTTTATGCTGACGTTACAGATAGGGAAAACATAAAAAAAGTCGTAAAAGAATATGACATAGACACGGTTTATCATTTGGCGGCTGTTCTTTCGGCGACTGGTGAGGAAAACCCGCAGCTTGCATGGCACATAAACATGGACGGACTTTATAACATACTTGAAGTTGCAAGGGAATTCCGCCTACAAGTTTTCTGGCCAAGCTCAATCGCGGTTTTCGGTCCAGAAGCTCCACGAATAAAAACTCCGCAAAACACCATTCTGATTCCAAGAACAATTTATGGAGTTTCGAAAGTTGCGGGCGAGCTTTTATGCAACTATTATTTTCAACGTTTCGGCTTGGATGTGCGCAGTGTGCGTTATCCAGGCATCATAAGCAGCGAAACACCTCCAGGAGGCGGAACAACGGACTATGCTGTGGAGATTTTTTATGAGGCGATTAGGCATAAGCGCTACACGTGTTTTGTGCGTAAAGACACCATTTTGCCCATGATGTATATGCCAGACTGCATAAACGCCGCAATCAAGCTTATGGAAACAGAACATGAAAGGATTAGTTGCCGCACAAGCTACAACGTGACGGCTATGAGTTTTTCTGCTGGGGAGCTTGCAGCGGAAATTAAGAAGCATATTCCAGAATTCGAATGCGAGTACAAACCAGACTTTAGGCAGAAAATTGCGGACTCTTGGCCCATGACTATTGATGATAGCCTAGCCCGTAGGGATTGGGGTTGGAACCCAAAGTATGATTTGGCTTCTATGACTAGGGATATGATTGAGAAGTTGTCAAAGAAGCTAGCCGCAAATTTGGCATAGTGAAACGTTGTTCGCCGCATAGGAAACGTTAAAAGAGCTTCTGTGCAAACTCTCTTTTGTAAGGTGAACATGTTATGATTAAGCGTCATCCAACAAAATATTTAGGCGAAGAATACCAGCGCTTGGTTCGCGAAAACCTAAACTGGGAACTCAAAGTTTTGGAAAGCGCAAGCGAGCCAATATGCATAGTCGACGGCAAAGAGGTTCTGATGCTCTGCGCAAACAACTACCTAAACTTGGCAACACATCCAAAAGTTGTTGAAGCAATGATAGAAGCAACAAGAAAATACGGCGCAGGTGCAGGAAGCGACCGCTCAATTGCGGGCAACATGAGCCTCCACGAGGAGCTTGACCGCAGACTTGCAAAATTCAAGAATGCTCCAGCATCGTTAACTTTTCAGACGGGTTTTATGGCTAATGAGGGGGTTATACCGCAACTCGCCGACAAGGGAGACCTCTTCGTTTCAGACGAATTGAACCACGGCTCAATAATTGATGGTGTACGCCTAAGCCACGCTGATAGGGCAATATACAAGCATAAGGACGTTGAAGACCTAGCCCGCGTTTTAGAAGAGGCTGAAAAACACGACCCGCCGTACAAGCAAATTTGGATATTGACAGACGGAGTTTTCAGCATGGACGGCGACACTGCGCCTTTGCGGGAAATAGCGAAAGTCGCCAAAGAACACGGCGCTGGAGTTTACGTTGACGACGCACATGGAGAAGGAGTATTAGGAGAAGGCGGAAGAGGCATAGTCAACCATTATAAACTCTCACGCGATGAGGTTCACGTTGAAATGGGCACTTTCTCAAAAGCCTTCGGCGTCATAGGCGGACACATAACTGGAGGCGAAGACTTACGCAACTTTGCCTACAACAAAGCCAGAAGCTGGCTTCTAAGCGGCGCCGTCCCGCCTGGCGTTGCCGCCGCATGCATCGCAGCTATAGACGTTTTGGAAACGGAACCGCAACATGTTAGACGCGTGTGGGAGAACCGCAACCACCTTCTTGAGGGATTGCAGGACGCTGGCTTTGACACTGGAAACACTGAGACGCCCATAATTCCAGTGATGTGTGGGCGAAGCAAAGCGGCGAAGGACTTGGCGGATTACTTATGGTCTAAGGGCATATTCGTACTGCCAATCTTCTATCCAATGGTGGCAAGAGACAAAGCCAGAATAAGAGTTCAAGTCTGCACGAAACACACACGCGAACAGCTTGACAGAGCCCTAGACGCATTCAAAGAAGGCGGCAAAAAACTGGGAATAATCTAAAATCCCTCATTTTTTCAGATGTTCACTAATGAGCATAGCCCAGAAAAAACAGCAGTTACGCGAGAAAATTTGGAGTGAAATGGAACGTAGAGGAATAGCCACCTTCCCCAAACCTTGTAGGGGACGAATCCCAAACTTTTTAGGCGCGTCAGCAGCGGCTGAAAAACTGTGCCAAGTGAGCGAGTGGAAAAAAGCAAAAGTGATATTCGCAAATCCAGATTCGCCTCAACAGAAGGTTAGAGAAAACGCGCTGCTGGACGGGAAAACGCTGATAATGGCTTCCCCGAGGCTTGCACGAGGCTTCATCCTAATCGAACCAGCGAAAGTGCGAGGAAAGGAGCGTTTCGCCTCAACCATCAAAGGCGCATTCGAGCTCGGCGTAGAAACACAATCTTTTCCAAAACCAGACCTGATAGTTGAGGGTTCAGTGGCTGTTGACGTGTATGGGCATAGGCTTGGGAAGGGACATGGCTACGGCGACACAGAAATAGCCATCCTAAAAAGGATGTTTGGAGAAATCCCAATAGCAACAACCGTACACGACATACAAGTTGTTGAAGCTGTTCCATTCGAGGAAAAAGACGAGAAAGTATCGCTAATTGTTACGCCTACAAGAGTTATTCGCATAACCACCTAACTTTTGCAACTGAAAATCTAGAGGGGGTATCGAATTTAACACAATTCACCAGCATAAATTGACTGTTGAAAACCCAGAGGGCAGGGTTGATTTTTACTCCAAAAGTGTGATTTTCAGCGCAGTTTTTCCAAAGCCTTGTCAACATCGTCCAAGCCAAGTTTTCTAAGCGTTTCGCTTTTTGGAATGCCGTTCTCGTCCCAGCCGACAGCCTCATAATATCGCTTAATTTCCGCATCAACCTCCGCCTTGCCAGCGGCTTTTCCTTTGTATGGTCCAGACGGCAGCGGTTCATAGAATCTTGGCGGGTTTAAATCATGTATTTTCGGGTTCCATTTTAGGTCTGGTCCGCCGAGAAGCAGCATTGCCCTTTGCAGTTGAAGTATTCGCAAGGCTTTCGTGTTAATCCATTCTTCTTGTGTTAGTTCTATGCCTGTGACTGCCTTGTAAAATTCGAATTTTAAGCCGCGTGGTATTCCGAAAATGTTGAAGTAGCAGTACACTGCAGAATCGTTAAATGTCATTGCAAGCTCGCTTCTGAAATCCTCCAGCGGAAGACAAGCGGTTGATGTGTGGTCTCCTCCCTGAACTGAACACGCGTAAGAATAGCTTTCTGGATAATCCTTTCCGCTTCGGATTCCATGAGCGCCTATACCTATGCCCTTACATTGAACAGCATACCGTAAAACATCAGTTCCTTTCATTTCTTGAATTTTCAATGCTGCGCGATAGGTTCCCTCAGCCAGCAGGCCGCCTATACCTTCTCGAAAAGCAATTTTCTTGGCTAAAGCTGCGAAGGCTTCGGCGTCGCCCCACTTAAGCTCTAAGCCATTCAAGTCATCCTTTGTTAATATGCCCCTCTGGAAAAGCTCTGCCGCAAATCCCATGACATTTCCAGTTTGTATTCCACAAAGTCCCAAATCATCAATAAGCGAAGCCAAAAACACGTTTTCTTCTGGAGTGAAAATGCCCAAGTTTGGACCAAGATAGGCTTGCAACTCGTAGTCTGGATTATCTGTTATCGCGTCCTTAAACTTTCCAGTTTTCACTACGGCAAGTTTCAGACATGTTGTTGGACACCCAAAATCTCCCCAGTAAGGCTTAACCCAAACACGGCTCTCAAACTGGTCAACGCCAAAGCTTTTCTCGTCATGCCACTCCTCCTGCCAATTTCTAACAGGCTCTGAACTTGTTTTTGCACCAACCTCGTAGCCGGCTGAACCAGTTCCCCATCGCCTCCAAAGCTCACTCTCATAAACATCATTGCACACTGCTTGCATTAGCTCCTTTACTTTTTCCATGTCCGCAACTTCTGGAAGCGGTCCACTGCCCTTAACAGCTATTGCCTTAAGTTTTTTGGAACCCATAACTGCGCCATAACCGCCATAACCCGCTGCATGCGTCCATTTAGCCGCAACAACAGCTGTGCGAACCTTGTTTTCTCCAGCTGGACCAATGTATAGGATGGCTGGTTCTTTCCATTCGCCCTTCTTTGGAAAACGCTTATTCAAAAGCCCTCTGCATTCCCTTGTTAAGATTGCGACTGTTTGCTTCGCGTCTTTGCCCCAAACATGAGATGCGTCCCTAATCTCAGCGTCTCCGTCCTTAACGAATAAGTAGGAGGGTTTTTCCGCTTCCCCAGCCACTATTATACCGTCATAACCGGCACATTTTAACTCAACGCCAAACTCTCCGCCGACTGTTGAACCAACAACGCCATTGCTTTGGGGAGACTTCCCAGAAACGCAGATTCTACCGCCTGGGAAGAGACCCGTAAGCGGTCCAGTTAAAAATAGCAAAATGTTTTCTTGTCCAAGCGGGTTAACGGTTTCCCATTTGCCGCCCAACCTATCCCACAAAATTTTTGCCGCTAAGCCTCTACCGCCAACGTAATCCCTTAAAACATCGTCGCTAAACCTTGTTTCTTTAATTTCTCCAGTTGAAAGGTTGACTTCCAAAAATTTTCCAGCATAACCCAAAATCATAGGAACCTTTCCCCCTTCTCCCCATAAATTTTGACAGCTAAGCTTCGCGCTATTTCTTCTGGCTTGCGAGCATAAAGCCTATATGCGTAATCCCCTCTGGAAACAACGCGCAGAACGTTCCACGAACCTTCTTGGCAAACCTTAACGCATTGAGGATCTCCACCACATAAATCACAGATGAGTATGTAATCTTCTGTGGGATGCATGTGCGGAATCCTTCCAGGACAAGCCTCAAAACACTGCCCACAAGCAATGCAAGATTCTCTATCAACCAAAACAGCGCCAGTTTGTTCGCTCACCGACAACGCCTTAACTGGACAAGCTTGCACACATGGATAATCCTCACATTGCACACAGAAATGTGGAAAATCAGTGCCCGGAACAAGCATAAAAACCCTTATTCTGGAAGCTTCAGGCCAAATGCGTTTTTCATGGAAAAGCGAACAGACGATTTCGCATCTTCTACAGCCGCTACACTTTGATAGGTCTCGGGCTATCCAAATCTGCTCTTTTTTAGTTGACAAATTAACGCCCCTTAATGGTTACATTTCTGTTAGGCAGATACGGAATACCTACATCTTTAAATGATGATTTATAATTTTTGTTTGTTAAGAGATGAGGTAGAACTGTTGGCTGCTCTGTACGAGCTTCTAGGCATACTAGCCACCTCATTCGTTTTGAACATTATACCCTTCACTGGACCATCCAACATGCTGATCGCCGCAAACATGGCTTTACTTGTAAACGCTGACCCGTTTACCATAGGCTTTCTTGTCGCCCTGGGCTCAGCCCTAGCAAAGTCCATCCATTACGCTGTAACATTTTTCATCAGCGGCTTCATAGGCGAAGAACGAAGAACACGCCTCAACACAACTGGAACAAAAATTAAACACTGGGCTTTTCTGGCGCTTTTTATTGTTGCCGCATCACCGCTTCCAGACGAGCCCGTTATTGTACCATTAGGACTTTTGAAATATAATCCAGTCAAGTTTTTTGTGCCATACTTTATTGGAAAGCTGCTAATATCCGTGATTGGAGCCTACCTTGGAAATACGGCTCAAGAACAACTTGCGCCTTTTATAAGCCAAGAAGCGCTGGTAATCGCCTCAATAATATTCACAATAATAGTAACGGTTTTGCTGTTGAAAGTTGATATAACCCTAATCTTCAAGAGACGTAAAACGAAAGAAACCGAGCAGCCTAGTAGATGATGTACCTTAAGAAAAGCTTTTATGGTTGTGTTTAAAATCCAGAAGGTTCTATGTCTGAAGAAGCTGAAGAGCTGCCAGAGATTCGCCCAATAAGCAAGTACAGAGACAAAATTGTAAATGGCCCCATAATCCGCACTTTCTTTTGGTTGGGTGTCCCCCCGCTTATAAATCAAATCATAGTTGTGGCTTACAATCTTGCCGATGCCTACTGGCTAAGCGTTTACAGTGACGTAGCGGTGGCTATTCCAAGGCAGATGTGGCCTGTTATAGTGCTTTTTCAAGCGCTTTTGATGGCTTTAACAGCCGCGAGCCTGGGCATAGTTTCGCAGTATGTTGGAAACAAGGATTACGATGATGCAAGTAGAGCTGCTTCACGCTTTTTCACATTATCTTTTATTTCTGGGGCAGTCCTAAGCTTCTCACTTCTAGCGTTTAGAGGTGCTATTTTCACTTTTATGTCCACACCAGCGGATATTTTTGATGATTTGATGACGTATTCTGGCATAATCGCATTTGACATCTTCTTCAATTACATATCTCTAACCTTCACAACACTGCTGCAGAGCGTAGGAGACACCAGAAGACCAGCAATTGTAAACGGCATTGCCGTCGGCATAAACCTAATTCTCGACCCGTTCCTCGTGCTAGGCATAGGTCCATTCCCAAAGCTTGGCGTTGTAGGCGCATCCATAACAGATGTTATGGGAAAAATAATTTCAGCAAGCGCTTTGGCATACATCCTCAGAGAGCATTATCCAGACATCAAAGTGAAATTCACCAGAGACATAAGTGCCAGCTGGATTCGCTTAGTACTTCGCATATGCTTGCCAGTTTTGGCTTTGGGTTTAACAAACGGCTTCGCCTTTCTGATACAGCTCAAGATTATTAACATGCTTGGCATAGTGGCAGCTACAGCTTTCTCCATAGGCTTCGTAATAATGGATATTGTCGATGCTGCACTTTGGGGCTTAAGCGGAGCTACGGCAATAATGGTTGGACAAAGCTTAGGAGCTGATAACCGCAAAAGGGCTAGGGAAGTCGCCTTAAAAACAGCCCTAGTAATCTTCACAGTTATGTTGGTAAGCGCAAGCATTCTGTACCCTATCAGAAGGAATGTGGCTGACGCCTTCACAGAAGACCCGAGCATGCTAAATGAAACCGACCTTTTCTTGCAGACATTGCTGCCCACACTTCCATTTTTCGGACTATTCATAGTCGCCATGTCCACTGGAAGAGGCTCCGGACACACACTTTTCCCAACAACACTAGGAGTAACGCGCCTTTGGGGAATAAGGCTCGCCTTGGGCTATTTGATGGCTTTCACCTTTGAAATGGGTTCAATTGGAGCGTGGCTAGCCATATCCCTAAGCAATATTGTTGGGGGAGCAATAGCAATGCTCTGGATAAAATATGGAAACTGGACTGAAGCAGTAATCAAAAGAAAAGCAGTTCAAAGCACATAAAAAGTTTCTGATTCGCGCCAAGCGCAAGTAAAATTAATACCTTAAAAGATATGGAGTTAATCGGAAACATGAGAATTATAGCTGACCTACACATTCACGGCAGATATAGCCGCGCTACAAGCCAAAGAATGTGCATCGAAGAGATTGCAAAATTCGCGAAAATAAAAGGTTTAAACCTTGTGGGAACAGGTGACTTTACACACCCGAAATGGCTGGAAGAACTTCGAGAAGCGTTGACTCCCGAACCTGACACAAGCTTGTACAGAGTTGCAAAAAACCCCGAGTTTCCAGTATACTTCATGATAACAACTGAAGTAAGCACAATATTCATGTACGAAAATGAAGTCAAAAAGGTTCACCATGTAATTCTAACGCCGAACATCGAAACAGCCACCCAAATCAACGACAGACTAGCGAATTACGGCGACTTGGCCATTGACGGCAGACCAACACTGAACATGGATGCGCCGCATTTAGTAGAAGAAGTTATGGAAATATCAAGCGAAAACATGGTCTTTCCAGCGCACGCTTGGACACCGTGGTTCAGCGTATTCGGCGCCTTTAGCGGCTTCAACAGCATCGAAGAATGCTACCAAGACATGACAAGACACATTCACGCTTTGGAAACGGGATTATCTTCAGACCCGCCGATGAACTGGCGTCTAAGCAAACTCGACAAGTTCGCTCTAGTATCAAACAGCGACAGCCACAGTTTTTGGCCATGGCGAATAGGCAGAGAAGCCAATGTCTTCGAAATTGAAAAACCAAGCTACCATGAGATTTTAGACGCTATACGAATGAAGGATGCCAAACGCTTCAAGTTTACGATTGAAACAGACCCCGCCTACGGGAAGTACCATTGGACCGGACACAGAAACTGCAGAGTATCCCTAGCCCCACAAGAAGCAATAAAACTAGGCAACACTTGCCCTGTCTGCCGTAGAAAGCTCACGAAGGGCGTTGAACAACGTGTGGAGGAGCTTGCTGACCGCCCTTATGGATTTAGACCAGACGGCGCCATTGGCTTTAAACATTTGCTACCGCTTTCCGAGATTATTGCAACTGTGCTAGGAGTTGATTCTCCTTCTGCGCAGCAGGTTTGGAGCATCTACAACAAGCTTGTAGAAAAGTTTGGGGACGAGTACTGCGTGTTAATTGATGCACCGAAGGAGCTCCTAAAGGAAGTTACTGACACAAGCATCGCCGAGGCAATAGTCCGCGTAAGAGAAGGAAATGTAAAGGTTATACCTGGATATGATGGGGTTTACGGACAACTCGTGATTTTTGATGAAACTGCGCAAGAGAGAACTGCTTCTCAAAGAGTTCAACAGATGAATCTTACAGACTTCATGTAAGCCTCTTCTTTCATGTTTTTGTTGTGTATGTGTGTCGAGCGAGTATACGACAAGACTTATAAAGTCGTAATATACACGATAATAGCGTGGTGCACACCATGGAAAACAAAAAAGTAAACAAAATATCAAAGATTGTAGACCGCGTCCTCAAGCAGGTGTTCGGTGAAGAGGCAACTCTCCTAATATACAAGTATTTGGAATCAAACTACAATGTCAAAAGGGATGAAATAGCTGAAAAAATTGATGTTTTCGCACGTGGTCTTGAAGATTTTCTAAGCACTGGAGCATACGTTGTTGAACGTAAAATCTTGGAGGACATATACTCAAGCTATGGTTTGCTGCGCAGACTAGAACTGGAAAAGGTAAATGAGGAATATGACTTCGTAAGCCACGTTAAGCTTCTAATGCGAAATGCATAAGCAGTCATTTAAACTTAATTTTGCAAGGTTTAAGGCTGTTTCACAACAACTTTTATAACTTGTTTTCAAATATTCCTTCCCTAAACCAGTTTGGAAGGGAAGGCTCTACTTGAAAGATGCTCTGCTCAAATTTGTAAACAAAGCCCAAGAACTTGGCGCCGATTATGCTGAGGCTCGGGCGCAGGAAATTTTTAAGACAACGTTAACTGTTAAAGAAGGACACGTTGAGGCTGCACGACAGGGAATAGAAAATGGCGTGGCATTGAGGGTTCTTGTGAACGGTGCTTGGGGTTTTGCTTCTGTCGGAAGTTTTGAAACCAAAAGTTTGCTTGAAGCGGTTTCGTCTGCGTGTAAGATGGCTAAAACCGCAAGTTCTAAACTGCGAAACCCAATAAAGCTGGCAAAGGTCAAGGCTGTCGAGGACAAGGTTATAGTCAAACCGCGGAAAGACCCATCAGAAATTCCGGTTGAAGACAAAATAAATTTGACTCTAGCCATAAACAACAACATTTTAAATTATGACAAGAGCGTAAAAAGCTGCACGATAGATTATCTAGACATGACTGGAAAAAACTACTTCATAAACAATGAGGGCACATACATTGAACAAGACAAGCTTTATGTTTGGTCAAGGATAACAGCCACAGCGAAAATGGGAGAAACATTCTCTTTCAGCCGAGAAGAAATAGGTTCAACCTCTGGCTATGAAATATTTGATGTGGAAACTCCAGAAGTTGTTGGCGAAAGAGTCGCAAAACGTGCAGTTGAACAGCTTAAAGCAAAAACTCCGAAAGGCGGCTCTTTCCCGGCAGTTATAGGGCCAAATGTTGTAGGCGTATTTGTCCACGAGGCATTTGGGCATCTAGCTGAAGCAGACCTCACACTGTCCGGCTCGGTGCTGTTGGGAAAAATTGGAAAGAAAATAGCATCCGATATTGTCACATTGTATGATGATGGCACAATAGGAGGCGCTTTCGGTTCATTTAAATATGATGATGAGGGTGTTCCAGCGCAGAAAACGCTTCTCGTGAACAAGGGCGTTGTAGTCGGCCTCATGCACAGCAGAGAAACTGCACAGAAATTTGACATGCAACCAACCGGAAATATGAGGGCTGAAGATTTCCGCGCTGAACCCATAATCCGCATGCGCAACACCTACATGGAGCCAAAAGATCACTCGCTCGAAGAACTAATTGAAAATATAAAGTTTGGTTATTACCTCAAAAGTTTCAGGGGCGGTCAAGCAAACTTGGATGGCACTTTTCAAGTGGGCATTCAAGAAGCCTACGAAATCGTTAACGGTGAATTGGGTGAGGCTGTTCGCAACGCTTCAATAAGCGGAAACACACTTGAAACCCTTTTGAAAGTTGACGCTGTTGGAAAAGACTTTGAACTTTGGCCTGGAAGATGCGGGAAAGGGCAGACAGCCTTCGTTTGCGATGGTGGCCCACACATTAGAGTGAGGGAGGTGCTTGTTGGTGGCAGCGCTTAAAAAAGATGAAACCTTAAGCCCAATCGAGAGTGCCGTTCAGTTAGCCTTAAAAGCTGGCGCTGATGAAGCTGAGGCTTTTGCGTATCAAGGCTTGACGACAAACGTGATTATAGAGCGGGGACAAGTTGCGCGTAACTCGCGCATTATAGACCAAGGAATAGGCGTTAGAGCCATAGTTAACAAGGCTTTGGGCTTCGCTTACACGAATATTCTGGAAAGCAAGGAAGCAATCGAAAAGACTGTTCAGAATGCCTTGAAAGCTGCGAAGGCAAGTAAGCCAGACAAGAATTGGCGTGGCCTCACATCAAAAAAGCCTCAAGCTTTGGTTGAGAACGTTTATGACCGAAGAGTTGCTGAACTGCAATCCGAAGATTTGGTGAAACTAGCCTCATTAATGTTGAATGCTGCTGAAGAAACAGATAAACGCGTTTTCCCAGTGGAAGGCGGAGTTGGCGCCTCAGAACTGGTAAGGGCTGTTGCAAACTCAAATGGTGTTTCATGCTTTGAAAAAGGGACAATAATTGAATGCAGTTTAGCCACAGTTGGGCAGGAAAGCGGCGAAGTAACGCCGATATGCTTCGAGTTTAATGCTGAACGAAGCTATAAAATAGACCCAGAATGGGTTGGGAAAGAAGCAGCGAGACTTGCAGGTTCAGCTTTAAAAGCCAAAAAATTTGAAACCAAAAGCACGAATGTTGTGTTTGCACATGCTGCGTTTCACGAACTTCTTTATTTCACGTTGATGAATGCTGTTAAAGCGGATTACGTTCAAAGAGACCAGTCAGCATTAAAGGGCAAAATTGGCGAAAAAGTGGCTTCCGAAATTGTGACGGTTTATGACGATGGCTTATTAAGTGGTGGTCTTCGCACATGGGGATTCGACGGCGAAGGCGTCCCACAGCAAAAAACGCCAATAGTAGAGAAAGGCGTTTTACGCAGCTTCATCTATGACAACTACACGGCGAAAAAGGAGGGACGAGAAAGCACTGGAAACTCCTTCAGAGCAGGATACCTATCAACACCATATGTGGATACAACGAACTTCCACTTCATGCCCGGGAGGAAATCTCCAGAAGAGCTGTTAGGCGAAGTTGATGATGGCTTGCTTGTTTATTCTTTGCAGGGGGCTCATAGTAGTAATCCTGCAAGCGGGGAGTTTTCTGTTGTAGCTACTCCCGCATGGAGAATCAAGGGCGGTGCTGTTGCGCATGCCGTTAGGGGGGTTATGTTGGCTGGCAACGTTTTTGACGTGTTAAAGAATATTTCTGGTTTGGCGAATAACGAGCGGAAGGTTGGTCAGCTTGTTGCGCCGTGGGTGCTTGTGGAAAACGTTAAAGCTATAGGAAAATAAATAACGGAGTCTTTTGTTATCCGCATTGAAAAGGGGCGAAGAATGTGAGCGGCAAAATCAAGCAAGGCTTACTGAAGTTTAATACTTTACGCAGAATTGTCCAGTTTGTCTCCTTCATACTGTTTAGCGCTGCAATCTTTAATGTTGGCACGGCACTTTTGCTTCCAATTCTCTGGACTTGGGGACTTCAACAAAACGTTGTGGGCGACGCTTTCACTGCCATACAGTTGATGCTTTATGATGTTGTTTTTCCATGGTTAGCCTTCGCCTCGTTTCTAGTTGTAGGCGTGGTGCTTGGCAAATCCTTATGCGGTTGGATTTGTCCCTTCGGCTTTATCCAAGACCTGTTAAGTTTCATAAAACGTAAGAAGGGGGAAGTTTCGCCGCGCACCCACGAAAGCATGCTTTACATGAAATACTTTGTTCTTGCCATAGCCTTGTTTATTAGCCTAACATTTTCTGCATCAAGGCTTGTTGGCGCTTATCAGAGCTATGAAAGTGCTTTTGGCGTTTTTGCCAAGGCACCATTCACCACTATAAGCCCAGCGGAAACTCTTTTTGGGACGATACCGCGCGTAATTCACGATTTTCGCACAAGCACTTTGGATGTGCTTTCTCAAATAGGAAACTTGCCGGCGCTTTTCTGGGTTCAAATCTTCATCATGGTAGGTGTTCTAATTTTCGCAGTTTATGTTCCGAGAAGTTGGTGCAAGTATTTCTGTCCACATGGGGCGATTATGGCTATAATGAATAAGTTTAGCTTCATCGGTCTGCGCAGAGACCCAGCTAAATGTGCCAAGGGTTCTTGTCGCCTTTGTGTTGAAGCTTGTCCCATGCGCGTTAAAATTTTGGATTTGCCATGGGAAAAGTTCAGCGACCCAGAGTGCATTTACTGTTTGAAGTGCGTTGACGCATGCCCATACGGCGCGATAAAGGTGAAGTATCCGTAGGTTAAGTCCAAGCGCTCCGCGAATATTCTTCTAAAACGTTTTCGTACACTCTTCTTGTTTGGTTAGCTATTTCGTCCCAGTTGTATTTTTCCTTAACCTTTTTGAAGGCGTTATTCCTTATCCAATCTGCATATTTTTCGTCTGTTAAAACCCTTGTTATTCCCCAAGCCAGCGATTCTGGGTTGTTCACGTAGACTTTTACTCCGTCAACGTCATACTCAACAATTTCGGATAAGCCTCCAGTGTCCGAGACTACAACTGGGCTTTTGGCTGCCATGGCTTCTAGGGCTACTATGCCGAAAGGCTCGAAAAGCGACGGTACAACTGAAACGTCTGCGCATTTCTGCAGTTTTCTCAGCGTTTCGTCGTCAACAAATCCCGTGAAAAGCACTTTGTGGGACAAGCCCATGTTACTGATTAAGCTTGAAAGTTGCTCTTTCATGTAACCATTGCCCACAATTACGAACTTCGCGTTAACTTTTTCCAAAACTTTTGGAACAGCATTCACAAGCACGTGAACGCCCTTTTCATAAACGAGCCTCCCGACAAAGAGCACAATTTTCTCTTCTGGTAAGGCAAATTTGCTTCTGAACTGCTGCAAGTCTTCTACTTCGTTTCCCGCGTAAACGTCGACGTTCACGCCGTTTGGAACCATTACAAGCTTGTCTTCTGGAAGCCCAAAAGCCCATTTAACATGTGAAACCATGAAGTTGCTGCAGCATATAACCTTCCAAGCTTCATAGGTCAGCCAAGCCTCGGTTTCGTGAATCATCCGTTCATAGTCAAAATGTATACCGTTTCTGCGTCCAATTTCTGTTGAATGTATCGTAGCCAAGAGCGGTTTCCTAAAAACGTGTTTTAAGCCTATTCCAGCGTCTGCCACAAGCCAATCATGCGCGTGGAAAATGTCAACTTTCCCGCCTAAACTGCGGACTATCGCCGCTGCTTCCTTCTGCATGTTAACGTTCATCAAGTAAACCCAAGTGGCGAAGTCTGGAGATGGATTCTTGTAGGAATCAACCCTAAAAACATCAACTCCGTCTAAAACCTCGTGCTGCGGTGCTCCTGGAAAATCGCATGTAACCACATAAACTTTGACGCCTTTCTTAGCTAAACTTTTGGATAAATTGTAAACGTGTGGTGAGATTCCGCCGATTATTCGCGGCGGGAACTCCCATGTAAGCATCATAACTGTTAGGTCTTTCATGTAGTTGCTTTTCCTCCAGCTACTTCGCAGTATATCTCCAAAATATTTTTAAGCCATCCTTGTGATTTCGGCTTTACTACGCTTATCTTTTCCATTGGAACCTTGTAGATTCTAAAAACTTCGTCTCGCATCCACTCCGATTTAACGATAAGCCTTTTTGCTTCATACATTCCAAGCCACTCAATGCTTTTTATAGCCATGTTAAATGGCGAGTCCGCCCCATGTGAGCGGTGTTCTTCAAGGCTTTCAACAGAATAGATGAATGGTATGCCAAGCGCCTTTTTTAGAGTTACAGCCGCTGGGATGAAATGCCAATCATGTGCATCTATCAAATCCACTTTTTTATTTGCCGTATAGTACACGTCCGCGGCTGCTCTTTCGACTTCTTGGTTTAATGTTAAAACCCATGTGAGAACGCCTATGTGCGTGCGCACGGGATTTGTTACTCTATAAGTTTTTACGCCGTTCTGCTCGGCAGATTCTCCAGTCAAATAGTCATGATATGTAGCAACATGAGTTTCCACATTGCTCTTTGCGAGTTGGGTTGCAAGTTCCTTAACGTAATATGCAAGTTGCCCAACAATTCTCGGGGGATATTCCCATGAAAAGATTATTACGCGCATTGTGTTTCACTACGTGAAAAGTGCACAGACCTTTATTATTCCACGTCCAGTCAAGTAATACCGCTTTTTTCCCTCATTGTCCATGAAGCTTTCCACAAAACCCTCAATCTTATAGTTGTCAAGCGTCCTCTCAACCTCGCCGATATCAAGCTGTAAAACTTGTGCTAGTTCTTCGCTTCTTCTCGCCAAATCAGCGGCAGTCGCACACAAATTGTGCAAAGTCTGTAGGATTTTTTCTGATGTCGGGAGCTCCTCCCTCAAATTCTCACCTTAGACGCTCCGAACATAGTTTTGCGCTTTTCGCCTATAAATAAATGCGTGCATTTTAGCTGTTTCAGAGATATCTTGTTGCTTCTTGTACTTGCGTTTCAATTTTAGCGAACCTTTCACTTGCAGCCTTAATCAATAATTTCCTCAGTTCTTCCCCTTTTTGTTTTTCAACCTTAATCTTTTTCAGCTTATCCGCTAACTGTTTATCATGAAGCGAATTTTCAACCCACTGTTCAAAGTCGCCGCGGCGCCAGTGAAATTCTATGGATTTTGCATCTACTTTCTTGAGGGCGCCTATGAAGCCTTTTAGGCTCCAAGCCATAACACCCGTAAACTTGTCCTTTCCAACACCAGTATAGAATAGGAATGGCTCGTTGGCAGCTGAAGTTGCAAGTTTTACTCTGTTTTCGAAATCCAAAGCCACTGCATGCGCGGTTACAAATGCGTCTGCGGGCGAGTTGAAAGGACTGAAGTAGGAGTGAACCTCTCCTGGTCCGCCTCCAGCCGTAAACATATAGTACAAGTGGTCGCTTGTCTGTAGGTAACGCCATATCTGCAGAAGCTCTTTGTCTTCTGCCTCCCTTATCAAGGGTTCAAGTCTTCTTATGCCAGTGTAATAAGCCCACTGCATGGTGTTTCCAAGCCAGCAGCTCGCGTCTCTTTCCAAGTCAGCCCATGAAACTGTTCCGCCGAGCTCTGGAACGTCTATTTCTCCAGAAACCGCGTATTTATCTACGACCTCTGACGGTGTTGCCATGTGCAGGTGCCACCACTTCAAAATTTCCTTTGGCAAATGTCTCAAAAACTCGTGGATGCCAGTTTCTGGCCAATGGTGCTCGCCGAAAGTTTCATAGTCTGGAAATATGTTTATGCACTGCCCTGGTGTTGCCGCAAGCCAGCTAGCGTATTTGTCTGCTGTTAGTGGCCACTCGCTCCACCATCTTGCCGAGAACCTAAATCCTACGTCGTCTGTGAGCTTGTAATTTCTCAGCAGAACTTTGATTTTTTGGCAGTTTTTGGGTTTGTAGAGGTAATTTGGCGATTTTTCATGAAGTATTTTTTCCACACCCTCTGTGAATATGCCCTTGTATCCCATCTCTTCAGCTGTTTTTGCTATGGCATTGTTATACAATAGCTCCGTGTTCTCGAAAACCGTTGGTGTATATCCAAGCAAATCCCTCACTGTTTGTCTGTGCATTTTCACTTGTTCAATAAATTCTCCTCTTTCGGGGTATAGGCTTGCAAGCGAGTGGTAGTACGTTTGGCTTAGAAATTCTACGCATCCAGTTTCTGCGAGTTGTTTAAAGGATTCTAGAACATCTTTGTTGAACATTTCGCATTGTTCTAGGAAAATGCCAGATATGCTGAACGAAAATTTGGCTTGCTTTTTCTCCCTTTTATACGCGTCTATCAGCTCGAGCAATATCTGGTTTGAAGGAAAATAACATTTTCTGCATGCTCTCTCGAATACTTCCTTATTAACAGCTTTATCAAAATAATAATCGAACAGCTCATTTTTTCTTACGTGCCTAAAAGTTTCGTTTTCCCAGAAAAAGTTCTTCTTTAGCCTATGCGGCTGGTGAACTTCAAATATGAATACTATGTCTGTCAAAGCTTAGCCTCTATCTCCCATTTATCGTGTGCTGTTTATTTTAGTTATTTGTTTAGTTTTATGCTGTTTCAGTAATTTTTATGTTTGATTCGGATTTTGAATTCATAATTTATTTATCCGTTGCACGCAACTTCCATAACAAAAAGGTGAACCGTTTGTCAATCGAGAAACTGAAAGTTGAAAACCGCCATGAACTGGAACAGCTGATAACCAGCGAGATAAATAAGGTGGAGAAAAACCTAACGGTCATCTGCAGCAATATACCGATAAACGAGAAAGCAGTTCTTGACATTCTTTGCCACGACGATAATGGACAACTGGTCATAGTTCAAATAAGCGTCGAAGAGGACGACACCATGTTCCTGCATGGAATCCAAAGCATAGACTACGTTGACAAGTTCAAATCATTCCTGAAAGCAACATACAACAAACACAAAATTGACGACAAAGCTAAACCAAGGCTTATACTTATTGCGCCACATTTCTCGGATGCTTTGCGCCTTGCCGTTGAAGGAATGAAAGGCATACGCGTTGACCTATATGAGTGGGAATACCTAAAACTCGGAGACCACAAGGGGCTCCACCTCCAACCTATTTTTACTTGGACGCTGCCAGAGAAACCAAAGGAGAAAGAGGAAAAACCAGTTGAGAAGAAACGTGAACCGAAACCCATAAAAAAGAAGGAGCCTATGCCCGCGCCGCCAACTGTTGAGAAGAAGGAAGAACCAAAACCAACACCGCCACCAATGAAAGAAACACCAAAAGAGGAGTCCCCACCATTTCCGCCGCCACCAGAGCCAAAAGAGGAAAAACCAGTTAAACAAGAACCAGCAGAGCAGCCGAAAAGGAAGCTAAAGCTGTTCTAAAACATCTGCCGCACCATTTATTTACTCTTTTACTTACTCGGATGGCTTTTGTTTGAGAATTGGATTCTTTGTCTGGGAGTATCCTCCAGCTCTTGTCGGCGGTTTGGGCACCTATGCCGATTATATTACCCGCGAATTTGTTTCCATGGGACATGACGTAACTGTTTTTACGCTTAACCCCGGAAACTTGAAGACCCGAGAAATTGTTAGGGGCGTTGAGGTTCACAGACCCTTAATCGTAAACGCCAGCAACGTCTTTCCAATGTTTGTCATTGACGACTTGAAGAAGTGGGGAACCAACATTCGCTTGTTCAACGACATCTTCATCTACAACATTCTGAGCGCAACAAAATTCATAAACAGCATGTTGAAAAAGGAAGGATGCAACTACGACGTTGTATGTGTTCACGACTGGCTTAGCAGCATCGCTGGAATCCTAGTGAAAAACGAAACAAAGGTTCCAGTCGCCTTCCACGTTCACAGCACCGAATGGGGTCGAAGCGGGGGACACGGCTCCGAGGTTGTCTCGTATTTGGAGTGGGAGACATCCCAAAAAGCCGATAGAATAATAACTGTGAGTCATGCCATGCAAGAAGACCTTGTCCGGCATGGATGGCCAAAATCGAGAATAAGCGTTGTATGGAACGGTGTAGACCCAGAACGTTATAACCCAAAAAATTGCAAGACTGAGGAAGTTGAAGCCATCCGCAACAAGTATAACATAAAATCAGACGAAAAGATGATTCTCTTTCTCGGTAGGCTCACGTGGGTTAAAGGCGTCATAAACCTTGTTCAAGCGGTGCCCATGGTTTTAAGTGAACATCCAAACGCCAAGCTTGTGATTTTGGGCAAGGGTGAACAACAAAACGACATTGTTGAAGCTGCGAATAGGCTTGGAATAAGCAAGAACATAGTCTGCAGATTCGATTTCGTTCCAGAAAAAGAACGCATACTACACTACGCGGCTTCAGACGTTTGCGTTTTCCCATCAACATACGAGCCATTTGGAATAGTAAGCCTAGAAGCCATGGCAATGGCAAAACCAATAGTTGTCGGTGCACAAGGCGTCGTTGGCTTCAGAGAACAGGTTGTTCCATACGGTCCAGATCAGAACGGAGTTCATGTTAACGGGGGAAACCCAGCAGACATTGCATGGGGAATAAAGGAAGTTCTGTGTGATTCAGAGAGAGCCAAAAAGTGGGGAGAAAACGGTAGAAAACGCGTTCTGCAATACTTTACATGGAGAAAAGCCGCAGAGCAAACACTTGAAATATACAGCAAACTTCAGCATCCCAGAGAACATGATGAGTGCCGCGTCGTAGACCTTATGGAAAAAATTACAAGAACATAAAAAAGGGAAAATACGCTAAGCCTTTTTCGCGGCGGCTTTTTCCAGAGCCACAACGCCCGGCAACTTCTTTCCCATTAGAAATTCTATTAGTGCGCCTCCAGCCGTACTTACGTAGGATATTCGGTTTGATAATCCGAGCTCTTGCAGCGCTGCTATCGTGTGTCCTCCACCAGCAAGCGAGAAAGCCTTCGAATTTGCAATTTCCTCGAATATCCTTTTTGTTCCGAAAACGAATTCGCTTCTCTCGAAAACTCCCATAGGTCCACTTACAACAATAGATTTCGCGTTTCTGATTATTTTCGCGTATTCCTCGACTGTTTTTGCCCCAATGTCAAACATCTGATAGTTCGTCGGCAACGAGTCAACGGAAATCTCTTTTCTCTTTCCATCAGCCTCAACGGCAACATCCACTGGCGTCCTTATCTTGCCTGGATACTTTTGCATCAGCTCCTTTATTCCCGGCAGCAAGCCCACAAGCTCCTTCTTTTCTAGGAATTCCATGTTGGGTTTTCCAAGGTTAACGCCCTTTGCCGCCAAGAAGAGTTGACCGATGACGCCGCCCGTGAGCACGTAGTCTGCTATTTTGTTGCCTAGAACATAGCGTGATATTTCCAGTGAGTCGTCGCCTTTTGCTCCGCCGAAGATGAAGACGCATGGTTTTTCTGGTTTCTCAAGCACTCTGCTTAAGGATTTGAGTTCTCTTTCCATTATGCGTCCAGCAACGCTTGGCAGCACCGCCGTAAAACCTATGATTGACGCGTGCGCTCTGTGTGCTGCTGCAAACGCGTCGTTTACGAAGATGTTAGCTAGTGGTGCAAGGTTTTTGACAAGTTCCGTTTCTGCGTGCTGTTCTGGTGTCCCTTCTTTTGTTTCTCCGACGAGGTTTCTAACATTGTCTAGAACAAGTATTTCGCCGCTTTTCAAACCCTTAATTGCTTCTTTGGCTTTTTCTCCGAAAACATCATCAACATACTTGACTGGTTTACCTAAAACTTTTCCAAGGATTTCCGCATGCTGCTTCAACGGTATAAAGTCTGGGTCACCCTTTCGCCCTTGATGCGCCAAAACAACGACTTTTGCACCCTTCTCTGCCAACTCCTTTATTGTTGACTCGCCATGTGCTCGGATTCGCGAGTCATCCAGAACTTTTTTGCTTTCCGGGTCTACTGGCGAGTTAAAGTCAACTCTAACAAGCACAACTTTGTCCTTGACCTTGACATCATCCAGAGTTAGATATTTTGCCATTTCTCATCCCTCTAACCTTACAAAATAAAAAATACGGGGAAGTTTGTTTAAATTTAAGCCTTGAAGCCTTTAGAAACCAGCTTTCTTGCCTATGAGCTCTATTAGTTCAACCATTCGGCAGGAGAAGCCCCACTCGTTGTCATACCACGCGAACACTTTGACTAGGTTTCCAGCGACAACCATCGTCGATAAACCGTCAACAATGGCAGAATATGATGTGTGGTTGACATCCGTTGAAACTATCGGGTCTTCTGTATAAGCCATTATGCCCTTCAATGGTCCCTCTGAAGCCTTTCTAAATGCCTCGTTAACTTCCTCTCTCGTTACATCCTTCTCCAACACTGCTGTCAAATCTACTATTGAAACATTTGGAACTGGAACGCGGAGCGCTATTCCGTCAATTTTTCCTTTAAGCTCTGGGAAAACAAGTGCTGAAGCCCTCGCGGCTCCAGTTGTTGTTGGTATAATGTTTATTGCTCCAGCCCTTGCGCGGCGCAAGTCCCTGTGAACCAAGTCTTGGATTCTTTGGTCGTTTGTGTAGGCGTGGGCTGTTGTCATTAATGCCGATTTTATTCCGAAATTCTCATGTAGCACTTTGACGCATGGCACTACGCAGTTTGTTGTGCATGAAGCATTTGAGAGAATGTTATGGTTTTTGTGGTCATATTTGTCATGGTTTACGCCAAGAACTATTGTTATGTCCGGGTTTTCAGCTGGAGCCGAAATCAGAACCTTTTTTGCTCCTGCTTGTATATGTTTCGCTGCGTCTTCTCGTTTTGTGAAGAGCCCTGTGGATTCCACGGCTAGATAAACGTCTAAATCTTTCCATGGCAAGAGCGCTGGGTCTTTCTGCATTAGGACTTTTAATTCTTTTCCGTTTACTATGAGGTTGTTGTCTTTTACTTGTATGTCCGCGTCGAATCTTCCATGCACAGAATCATACTTCAGCAAGTGTGCAAGCGTTTTAGCGTCTGTTATGTCGTTAATTGCCATAAAGTCTATGTTTGCGTTTCTTTCAATTGCCGCCCTGTATAGAAGCCTTCCAATTCTTCCAAAACCGTTTATTGCTACTTTTATCGCCATTTAAACCACCCTTATGTTATATCTGCTTTAAATGTCTAACTTGGCTAATTAATTTTTACGCTATCGAAGTTTCATTAGAACCATTTCAGCAGCCAGAACAAATGGTTCCCAAGTTTCGCATAGGGGCGGCGCGTAGGCTGTGTCTGCCTTCGCCAACTCTTTAACTGTCATTTGCTTTTGTATAGCTAATGATATGGCATTTATTCGCTGCGTCACCTCTTCTCCGCCAATTATCTGAGCGCCTATAACCCTTTCAGACTCCCTTTCAACGACCAGCTTCACTTTTATTGGCAAAGCGCCCGGATAGTAATCCGCCTTTGTCTTCGAGGAAATCGTTCCAGTAACAGTTTCAATTCTTGCCCTTTGCGCAGCGTTTTCAGTTAAGCCTGTGGCGCCAATATCCATGTCGAAAAGCCTTGTCACAGCGGAGCCTAAAACTCCAGTGAAAAGCGCGTATCCTCCAGCCGCATTTATTCCAGCAACCTTTCCATGTCTAACCGCAACAGTGCCCAACTGTTGAAGGGCAGGTTTTTGCGTGACAATGTGTGTTGATTCTGCGCAGTCGCCGACGGCGTAAACGTCTTTTGCGCTTGTTTCCATTCTAGCATTTGTTTTGATGGCTCTTGTCTCTCCTAAGTCTATTTTCGCATTCACGGCAAGTTGCGTGTTTGCCCTAACGCCAAAGGCGCTTATGAATAGGTCTGCGTTTATCTGCTCGCCTCCAGCGACGATGCCAATTACTTTGTCTGTTCCGAGGAACTCTTCAACGCCCTTCCCAATAAGGATGTTGATTCCCCTTTGCTGAAGCATCTCTTGGACAACTTTAGCCATATCCGCGTCCAACATTTGCGGCAGGATTTGGGGCAGCAACTCCACAACAATCACCTCCAAGCCTCTTTCCTTTAGGGCTACGGCTGTTTCCAAGCCGATTAAACCAGCGCCCATAATCACTGCTTTTCTTGCACCTTCCTTTACGGCTTGAGCGATTCCTTCGCCGTCTTCTATTGTGCGAAGTGAGTGGATGCCCGCTTTCTCTTTGCCCTTTATTGGTGGGATGAAGCTGCTTGCACCCGTCGCTATTATTAGGCTGTCGTATGTGAGGGTTTCACTTTTGCCATCCTTATCCACAGTTTCAACAGTTTTTTTGCCAGTGTCTATTGCAGTAACTTTTGTTTCGGTTCTTAGGTTTAGCTTCATCATTTGGAAGTAGGATGGCGGAAAAACTATGAGGTTTTGGAAGCTTGGTATTTGCCCGCCTATGACGAAGGGTAGTCCACAACGTGAATAGCCGGCATACTTCTCTTCTGTTATCAGCGTTATCTCTGCAGTCCTATCGGTTTTTCTCGCCGCCGAGGCTGCGTCAACTCCAGCGGCATGCGCCCCAATTATAACTATTCGTCTTGGCATCGTCTAATCCTTCTTTACTTGAGTAAGCTTTTGTGCCACTCGACCGCCTTATTAAAGTCCATTATGTTTGCCAGTTCAGCCTGAAGATTCGAAGGCTTTACCAATAGTAGCCAGCCCTTCCCGTATGGGTCTTCGTTTAGGATTTCTGGTTTTGACTGAACCTCCGCGTTAACTTCCAGCACTGTTCCGCTTATCGGCGCAACAAGGTCCGAAACAGCCTTGACAGACTCAACTGTCCCATAGGGCTCGTTTTGTTTTATTGTTGTTCCAGCGCTTGGAAGCTCTGCATAGACTATTTCGCGGAGCTGCTTTTGCGCGTAGTCTGTTATGCCGATGCGCACTTTGTCTCCTTCAATTTTTGCCCACTCAAAATCCTTTGTGTAGTAGAGGCCTTCTGGCACATCGTACCCGTCAACCTTCACCATGTTTGTTCACCTCTTAATTAGCTGTTATTCTTTCGCGCTTCAACCATTAAAAATTAACTGTTACTTTACGCCATAATTGAGCTAAAATAGGCTTTTAGAACCGTTAGGCATTTGTGGTTTTATCTTTCTCTTTTTCCCTTTATGTAGTCTTCAACCCAAATTTTCGCCTCTGGGTCTGGAACTTGAATTGGCGGGTGTTTGAAGGCATATGACGATATGCTTATTAGTGGTCCTGAAATTTTGCGGTTTAAAGCCAGCTTCATGGCTCTTATAACGTCGATTACGACTCCTGCGCTGTTCGGCGAATCCTCAACTTCAAGCTTGACAGAGATTGTTAGTGGTCTGTCGCCGAATTTTCTGCCTTTAAGCCATATGTAACATATCTTTTTGTTTCCCAAGAAGGAAACGTAGTCTGATGGTCCTATGCGCGTTGGCAAGTCGTATGGCACGAGGCTTTTGACGGCTTCTGTTTTGCTTATGCGCTTTGTCTTTAGGCGTTCCTCAACGGTCATGTTCAGAAAGTCTGTGTCGCCTCCAAGGTTAAGCTGGTAGGTTTCGTCAACCATTACGCCTCTGTCAACGCAAAGCCTAACCAAGTTCCTGTGCAGTATGGTCGCGCCCAGTTGGCTTTTGATGTCGTCTCCAGCAACTGGCAATCCTTTCTCCTCGAATTTTTTGCTCCACGCTGGATCTGAAGCTATGAATTCTGGCATACAGTTTATTAGGGCGCATCCAGCATCCAAAGCCGCTTGCGCATAAAAGCGCGTGGCGTTCCAACTTCCAACTGGCAGATAGTTTATTAGAATTTCTGCGTTTGATTCCTTCAAAACCTTTATGACATCCTCTTTTCGGGTTTGGCTGTCATCGTAAACGTTGAAAGGCGCCTTCATGTGTTCGGCTACGCCGTCCAATATTGGTCCAGGAGAAACTTTCACGCCTAAATGTGGGACTTCTGCAAATTTCGCCACACAGTTTGGCTCGGTGAATATTGCTTCAGAAAGGTCTTTTCCAATTTTGTTCTTGTTCACGTCAAACGCCGCGACGAACTTCACGTCTCTTATGTGGTATCCTCCAAAGTTAACGTGCATCAGCCCTGGAACAGTTGCGTCTTCTTTCGCGTTTTTGTAGTATTCTACTCCTTGGATTAGGGCTGAGGCGCTGTTGCCGACGCCAACTATTGCTACGCGGATTTCTGGCAAACATAACACTCTCTTTTTAAGGACATTTTGTCAATGGTTTAGGTTCGAACGCCTCTTTAACTTTTTCTAGAGGTATAGCAAAATTAAAAGGGAACATTAAAAGAGAAGACTGTTTGGGAACGTGTCTGTATGAGCGAAGGTGACGTGGAAATAAAATTTGAGCCTTTCAAGGAAATTGTGATTATGGAGCGCAACTTTTTCTCCACTCCAGATGACATTGCAAGGTTTGTGTCCGTAATTGCTGGTGGCAAACCAGCTGGGCTTTACTGGGCTGAAGGCGTGGTTTTCCTTTATTTTCCGCTTCCAGCTTCAACCGAAGTCGCTGCAAAAGCGCTTGTCGAAGAGAATCGGGTTTACTGGACCTTTGTTGGTTATGCGTTTATGCCAAAGTATCAGCAGACAATAGAAACAAGAGAAAAGATAATTGTCCCAGTTATTGACATGTCCTCTAACCCCATGTTCAGAAAGGTTGCAAATTGGCTAAAAGAACAAAAATAACAGAGGCGCAACTTGAAGGCAAAATCTTCTCTGGAAGCGGGAAAGGCGCAGAATTCGTTAGCCTTCCATGGGTGAAAAGGCAGATAACCGAAAAGTTAGGCTTCACACCGTACAATGGAACCTTAAACATAAGACTGGACAAAAAAGGTTTAACCCTTAAAAGACGCGTCATGAACAAAGCAGAAGCCATAAAAATAATTCCACAAGAAGGATTCTGCCAAGGAAAACTCTTCAAAGCAGCTTTTATGGACAAACTAGAATGCGCAATAGTCATTCCAGAAGTTGACGGCTACCCAGAAAATGTAATTGAAATAATCGCCCCCATAAACCTTAGAGAAAAATTTCAACTAAAAGATGGCGACACCATCAAAATAAGAATTTCAACATGACAACATTTCGAATAACAACCAATTCGCAACCAAAAATCTAGAGAGGGCTATCAATTTTGCAGTATTCGCGCAACCAAAATTTGATGTATTTTTAACTAGACTTTGCCACGCGTTTACCTTTCAAAAAGTTTCTTACGTACTCTTCTAGGCAGTTGTTCTTCTTAAGGTATAAACCGTACTTCACAAGAGCATTCATCGCTCTTGCAGCATCTTCTGGCGAGGAATAGGCGGGTATTCCAAGCTTGTCAAACCTAAAACGCGTGTGCAACGCCATTTCCGTTTCACCTATATCGCATGCAACAATAGGCTTCTCATATTTACTTGCGACTTTCGCCACTCTATCGATATAATCCTCTTGCAAGGCTGGCGTGTGATGTAAACCAAGCAATATTATACCATGAATCTGCGGGTCTTGAAAGAGTATCTCCGTCGCCAACTCAAACATTTCAGAGGTCACAGAGCCAGTCAGATCCACCGGGTTAAGGTTTGTTGCGAACTTTGGAATTTTTCCCTCAGCCTTTAACTCTTCAAACTTTTGAACGGTCTCTTCGGAAAAACGCTTCACAGACAAACCCAAAAGCTCACATTCGTCCACAGCCATTATTCCTGGACCACCAGCATCAGTGATAATTCCAATATTTTTTCCAGCGGCTGGTGGCTGTGTTGCCAAGGCTTTTCCGACGTCGAAAAACTCTTCCATGTCTCTCATCCTTAAAATTCCAGTTTGGGCAAAGGCTGCATCATAAATGTTATCGGAGCCAGCAATCGCCCCTGTGTGCGACGCTGCAGCCCGTGCTCCAGCTTCGGTTCTTCCAGCCTTCAGAGCCACGATGGGCTTTTTCTTTGTTACTTTTCTTGCAGTTTCGATGAATCTCCGCCCAGACTTTATGTCCTCGACATAAAGCAATATCACCTTTGTCTCCTTGTCGTACAATAGGTAATTGAGCATTTCAGCCTCGTCAACATCACATTTGTTCCCAAAACTTATAAATTTGCTTAAACCAATCTGCCTTCCAGTCAAATAGTCTATCGCCGAAACACCGAATGCACCACTTTGGGTAACAATCGCGATTTTTCCAGGCAGAGGACGCGGCGTGGCAATAACCTCCTCTCCAGTTGTTAAAACTTTAGTTTCTGGGAGGAAAAGCATGTCCACACCGGTTCTGGGATCGTAAACTCCCAAACAGTTTGGACCTAAAACGCGTATTCCAGCCTTTTTGGCTATGTCCACAACCTTATTCTCAAATTCGCGATTTCCAATTTCAGCAAAACCAGAACTTATTATAACAACGGCTTTGACGCCCTTCGAGGCGGATTCTTCCATTATTTGAGGCACAATATTCGCGGGGACAACAATAACCACGAGGTCTAAGCTCTTAGGAATGGCCAAAACTGACGGGTAACACTGAAATCCAAGAATGGAATCTTCATTGGGGTTTACTGGAAAAACTTCTCCCTTGAAAACGCCTCTCCTCTTGTTTTCGACAAAATTTTTGAAGATTACGTGCCCAGCCTTGTTTATTCTCTTTGTGGCTCCAACCACAGCAACGGAGCGCGGATTAAAAAACGCGTCTAGCTGCTTAATCGCTTTCTCCACGCAAGGTCACCTTTTGCCTTTTAACAACTACTATGGGTTTATGCTTTACTGTTTCAAGCATCTCCCAACTAACTTCAGTCAAGCCAACTTTAAACCTTCTAGCCATGTCCCAAACAGTTGAACCCGCGCCAAACCCCCTCGCACGGTTCGCCAACTCGGCAATGTCCAAGGCAACTTCAACTGGTATTTTCGGTCCAGCCACAGCTACTGGTGTTGCCCTCCTCTTAAGTTCAAGAATCCTTCCAATGACGTAGGCGGCAAAGCCAAAACAGCGTATACCTTTGACTGTTTTCTTTCGGTGCGTGAAATGGAAGTTTCTTATGGAGAACGTCTTATCAGTATCCGCGATAATGACCAAAACATCCTTTTGCAATCTTAAGCGTATGTGTCCTCTTATTTTGCTTGCTATTTTGTCTGCGTCTCCAAGAGGTAAACTCACATATGAATAGGCGAGGTTGCTTCCGTCTATGCCGCCTTCAGAACCAAACATCAAAGACTGCAAAAACCCAACATTTTGCAGCGCAACTTGCTTGTGGCGACTTCCCTCCTTAAATGGATATTCGCGAATATTTGCAAGCAGACCTTTCCGAAATTTGCAGATTGGACCCAGAAAGTAACCCCATACCATACGCATCCAAAACCATGCAATCACTTTCGCCGTTAGGCTTGGCTTAACCTTGCTCTCGTCAACAATGTTCTTTGATGCGATAGATATCGCCTTCTCAGATACTACAACAAAATCTCCATCATCCAATCTTCCATTAACGCTTCTGACAATTTCATCCACATAATCTGTTCCAGGTCTCCAGTAACGCGTTGCAATCGCAATAGCCCTATAGTTCGGCATTTAAACCGCTGCTTTAAGTCTATAGACTTTTGAACTGCTTCTTGATATCTTCAATGTTGCATTCCGGAGGTTTCATTTTGCCCTCTGGACAGTAGCCCAACTCGACGCATGTCGGTCCAGCATTCTCGAAAAGCGCTGGTGCCGCTTTTCTTGCCTGTTTCAGCATCTCAATAGCTACTTCCCTTATTTCCCATTGTGCTCGGTTGCAACAGCGCAGGTTAAAGAAGTGTCGCAGTTCCCGCGCGTTCATGGTCACAATTATGTTCGTTTTTGCGGCGTTTGGAAGAATAAACCTTGCATCTTCCTTTGGAATGCCCATATCCAAAAGTTTCCTGTACGCCTCGGAAATTTTCTCCAAAACATCGTCAAAAACCCTTTTTGCTGCATCATTTTTTGCGATATTCGGCGGTGTAACAAACTTTTCAAGTGTGTCATAAGCCACATAACGTTGGCTCTGCTGCGTATAAGAGGCGAGGCGGTGCCTAACAAGCTGGTGTGTCATGGCTCTTGAAACGCCTTCAATGCTAAATGTGAAGGAAGCGTGTTCTATAACCGACATGTGCCCGTACCCAGTCACCCTTTCAATTATTCGCTTTGCCGCATCCAAGTCCATTTTTTCAAAAATTTCGGATGGACTTCCGCTTTTTGTTGATGTTAGGGCGGCGGCTCCGCATAGGAGCTCTGCATCCATTGTGTAGCGGAGAAGTTTAACCTTCAAACTTTGCGCCTCACAACTCTTTAAACGGAAGGTAATAAATTTGCTTTGTGTAAAAGAGTTTTGGGGAAGAAAGCTTGCCAAGAATCAAACGTGCTATCAACTACATAGAAGCTTTGTGCTCAAGCAAAGAAAAAGCAAAACGCATACTCGGCGAAGAGTTGAAGCAGCATTATGACAAGTGGTCAACGACTCTCAATCTGCAAGATTTTCTGCATTTTCTCGAAACAATAAAAGAAAACAAAGACAAGATTGGTGTTCCACAATTTTTCGGCAAGTTTCGTGCATATGCGTTCGAAGAATACGTTTACAGACTAATAAACAAAAGAGTCGCCATACCAAAAAATCTCCAAACTTTTTGGGGTGAAAAGTGCATAGTTTGGCGTGAAGGCAAAAACGAATATGCAATGGAGTTTGATGTTTCCATAGGTAAAAAATTGAACGATTTTGTTGAACCGAAAATGGTTTTTGAAGCAAAAGTCGAGTTGGATGCTGCACGCCTAAAAACAGCACTAGCCTCATTTGCGTTTCTGAAACAATGGAATCCAAAGGCAAAGTGCGTACTTGTATACCTGATCAGAGATTTTGATATAGTCTTAATTAAACTTGCAGAACGCTGGACTGATGGTGTTTTTCAATTTGACATGGACAATAAGGCATCAAGCAACCTAGTTAATTTTGTAAACAAACGCCTTAGCGAATACTAAATGTGCGCGTAAACGCGGTCGCTCGTGTATCTGCCACTTTCCATCTCCATCTCAATTTCCCGCAAAAGCAATATCCGCTTAAAAGTTGGCGGATGCGTTGCAAACCAAGTGTTTATTTTCACCCAAGCGGACTTCGCCTCTTTCTCCATGGCAATTTCCAACTCTCTCTCATCAAGCACACCATCCTTGTCCAAGTCGTATTCCTCCTTTTTTTCCATTATCATCTGCACTTCCTGCTTAGCCATTGCTGGGTCACCTATATAGAACGCTCTTGCGCCAGACGTGGGTTTAGGCGAAAGAGACAAACCATAAGTGATTTTCGCTAATGCGCTTTGGAGGCTCCTTGGTGAACCAGTAACATACGCTGAATAAGCATCTGCATAATGTTCTCTAAGTCTACTTAGACGCATGACACAGAAAAGTGAAACTATGTAAACTATGTATGAGATTATGGCTACCGCGAAGAAAGCAGCTTTTATGCTCCCTTCCTCCTTCTTACTAGAGGAGCCAGCGTGTCTTGCAACTTCCCACGTTCCCCTCGCAATTAAATATGCAAGGAGAGGCAGCGCTGAAAGGACCGTCATAACCACGTAATCCTTATGCTTAATATGTCCCAATTCGTGTCCAATAACGCCCTTAACTTCATCCTTGTTAAGCTTCTTCAAGAGTCCCTCATGAACAGCCAAGGTTGCGCTTTTGGCTGTCCTTCCAAAAACAAAGGCGTTAGGTGTATCGTCTGGAACCATTGCCAACCGCGGCATCGGAATTCCGCTCTTGTCCGCCAACTCCCTAACAGTTGACTCAAGCCAAGGGTTCTCGCCAGACTCCAAGTAGCGAAGCCTTGTTGAACTTTCAACGACTGCTGGACCTACAAGATACTGGAAAAGTATGAATAGAACCGTGCCGACCACAGCCCACTCCAACGGGAAACTAAAAACAACCATTATCGCTAACAAAAATACTGCAAATATAAATGCCACTAGGAAAATGGATGTTCCCATGGCAAACCGAAGCTCGGCAAGCCTAGCCATAGCTTTCTCCAGAACATCACATGACGAAGCAAAGGCAAATTAAAGCTTTCGTTAACTGGTAATCAAAAATTTTGCATCTTACATTCTTGAATATTTCTTAACAGTTTCCAGCACAGACGCGCCTTTCCCAAGGTCAGCAGCCATTCTCTTTTCAACATCCTCGATTTTCAACGCGCGATGCACAACCTCTTCAAGTTTCTCTTTAGGAATAACCACAACGCCATCAGCATCCCCCACAATTATGTCTCCGGGATTTACGAGTACGCCGCCACAAATTATTGGAACATTCACATCAACGACCTCTGTTCTGCCAACAGAATTTGTCGGAACTGCACTTCTAGAAAAAACTGGAAAACCAAGAGATTTACATTCGCTTACATCCCTTAACCCTCCATCAAGTACTGCCCCGCCCAACCCTTTGGCTTTGGCTGCAGAAGCCATTATCCCACCAAAGAGTGCAATGTTTGAAGCATCCTCAATGTTCGCGTCCTCTATGACCCTCACGAGAACCCAACCCTTTTCAGCCGCTTCAATGGCTTCTAGAGCCTTGATCGGCGTCGCTTTCTTGTTAGAAATTTTGTCCTTAACGGTGATTGCTTGACCAACAACCTTGGATTCAACAGTGCGCGGCTTTATGCGATAATCCATAAAACCACGCACCCCAATACTGTCGAGGGCATCCGAAAGAGAAGCAGTAGGAATCTTCCAGAGTTCTTTTAGAAGCTTGCTTTCCATCTGCATCACTTTTACTAAAGCGAACATGCAATGTTTAAATTTATGTTTTTCGTTAAACAAACAGGAATCTGACATTAAAATTTTGTGAATAAGATGCAAAAGATTTATGTGTATAGTTATTTTTTACTTTCGTAAAACCAAAAAGTTGAGAGGAAAACGGTTGACAAGAATATTTCACAGCGTAGATGCACATGGAAGCAATGTAGTCTGGAAGAAATATTTGAACGCCGCAACAGCCTATAAGGCTGAAGTCATCTTGTTATGTGGCGATTTAACGGGCAAGGCGATAGTGCCAGCAGTGAAGATCAAAGAAAACGAGTGGTTTATCAATCCGTTTGGAAAAGAGGAACACTTCAATTCGCTGGAGAAACTAAAAGAGCGGCTTAGCACGCTGGAAAATCAAGGATACTATTCCTTTGAGACGACAAAGGAAGAAATTGTGGAACTACAACGTGAACCCAAAAAGGTGGAAGCGATATTCGCGAGGCTGATGAAGGAGCGATTGGAAAGTTGGCTCGAAATGGTTGAGGAGAAGATTCCAAAAGACGTGAAAGTTGTTGTTATGCCTGGGAACGACGACATTGTGGAAATTGATGAGGTAATAATGGCGCATGAAGACAGAATAATCTACCCTCTGAAAAAAGTCATTTATATAGATCAAAAACATCCGATGATAAGCTGCGAGTATGTAAACCCAACACCATGGGAAACGCCTAGGGAAGCGCAAGAGTCAGATATAATGAAGATGCTTGAAAGAGAATTCAGCAAAGTCGATGCTAAAGAGCAAAAATACCTCGTATGCAATTTCCATGCGCCACCCTATGACACCAGACTAGATTTAGCTCCAAAACTCGACAAAAAGTTAAACGTAGTTACCAGACTTGATGGTTCTCCAGAAATGGTGCATGTGGGAAGCAAAAGCGTCAAAACATTCATTGAAAAGCGTCAGCCACGACTGGGATTGCATGGGCACATTCATGAAGCTGCTGCAGATCAAAAAATAGGAAGAACTGTTGTCGTAAATCCTGGATCAGATTATCAAGCTGGAGTTCTTCGCGGCTATGTTGTTGACCTGCCTTCTGACGCTGATCAAGAAATAAAGGTTTGGAGAGTTGAAGGTTAAAAGCCTTTTAGCAATCCACCTTTATTTATTAAAAGGAAGAACGTGTATAGGGTTTATTGATGCCAAAAGATGAAGCGAAAGCAAGAAGTGCGTTCTATAAAATAACAGATTTGAAGACTGCGAAAAAAGTTCTTATGTTGATTGACGGATATCGTATACTCAACATTGAAGATTTTGCGTGGGCGGATAAAGAGGTAAAAGAGGGAAAAATGGGCAAAAGGTTTTCGCAAGATTGGAAAGGAGTACGTGAGGTAATGCTAAAATTTGCCAGAGAAGCAGGTTCACAGAAACATTTACTTAACCTTGCGGCACTTCAACAAATACTACTTCAGTTCGGTTTAGTTATTTCAGCTATAACAACGCTTTTAACCACGTTAAGCATGGTGGCTTTCCTCTTCCATTTTGAATGGGCTAAGATGATCCCGGAAATTCTCACCTACGCGCTAATACCATTAATAATTGGAATAGTAATAATGGTTGCTGGTCCTCCATTGATTGCTAGAAAGATAACCTCAGAATTGGAGAAATTTTACGAGAAGAGGCAAGATTTTGTTAACATGGCTGATGCTTTGCTTAAGGACGCTGCCCAAAAAATAATTTACAGCATCATTCAAGAAGTGAAAAATGGCAATTTAGAAGTGAAAAAGAGAAAGGAGTACGAGCTTGGAGTATTTAACACCGACTACAGAGGGGTGAAAATCGTTAAGAAACCATCCCTTTTTAGAAAATATTACATAGTTGTCCCCGAATTTTAAGCTCAAATTTGATTTTTTTAAAAAATTATTTATAGAACGTCAATAGAAATTTCAAAAGTTCTAGATGGGTGGGATAATGGAGAAGGAAAAACCTCTACTGTTCGTCAGAAAAGCTTCTGGTCTCAGACGGGCAATCACGCCGTGGCAGTCAATATTCTTCGGTGTAGCTACTTCGTGTACGCTGCCTTGGCACTTTTACTTGATGGCTGTGCTCCCCAACTGGTATCCAGGGATTAGTTTACCACTGCTTTACTTTGTTGCAAATTTGATAGTGATTCTTGAAGACTTCAGCATGTCGCTAATTTATGTTGCGATGCCGAGGTCTGGTTCAATCTACATACCAGTATCAAGAGCTGTTTCTCCGATGCTTGGTGTAATGGAAGCCACGAGAAGCTATTTCACTAACCCAATATTTAGGGGAGCAAATGCCTACGTAGGAACGCTGTCGATGGGTGCGCTATTCCAAGTTTTGGGCTCAATAACGGGAATAGGAGCTTTTACTGCTGCAGGAACTACTTTAGTGGAGCCAATGTATGCATTAGCCTTCACAGTACTTCAGCAAGTTATAGGCGCGTTGATTGATGGTCTCGGTCCAGGAATCATCGGAAAGTGGATAGCCTTCTGGGGCATACTTGCAATGTTCGGCTGGATAACAGTGCTCATACCCTTGTTTACAACGGGTCCAGCGCAACTGCAAACAAAATGGGATCAAGCATTTGGAACTGGCGCCTACCAAGAGGTCATAAACGTTTCAAACGCGCATGGGTTTAACCCAGCTAGTTACGAGTTCAGCTGGGGTGCAATAGGTGGAGCGCTTCTAATTCCAGTGTCAAACACTTGGCCATACTGCCTTGTACCAGTTACCGGTGAAGTGCAAGAACCATCAAAGAGCATTCCGTTAAGCTTGATTGGTGCTGCTTTAATAGTGCTGATTGTAAACGTCTCGACATCAATGGCTTACACGAACACTTACGGCGAATTTGCATTGAGGTACAACTTTATAGTTGAAAGTGGATATTCTGGCGATTTCACACTTAACAAGAGCGTGCCAGTAAGTGTAAGCACGTATTCGGCTATTTTGGCATCAGATAATCCTACATTCGCCGCAATAGTTGGTCTTGCCCCGCAGTGGGGCAACTTCGCTGACATGGTGCTTAACGTGTTGTTCACTTCAAGACCGATGTTCGCAATGGCTATGGACCGTATGGCGCCTGAATTGTTCGCTAAGGTGCATCCGAGATGGAGCAGTCCCTACATGGGTTCAATATGGTGGCTGGTGATATCAATTGTCGTTGCAGCCTTATGCGTATACTCTGGTGCATTAATGTCTGTTGTTCTAGGGATAGGTTGGACCTACACATTCGCTAGATTGTTCCAGCACTGGTCAGAAATTGAACTACCATTCTCGAAACCACATATATGGGAGAAAGGTTTCACATGGAAAATTGGCGGAATACCACTTATGGCTATTACAGGCTCGATTTCCGCAGCGTTTATGCTATACATACTGACAACTTCAGCGGCAGTCGTTGGCAGCGGCATGATGATAGCCATAACATACCTCATTGGAACATTGCACTTTGCCTACTACGCAAATAAGAACCTCAAGAAGGGAATAGCCCCATCAAGCATATACGGTGAGCTACCACCAGAGTAATCGCATATCTTCTCCCTTTTTCTTATCTTTCACTCAAAAGTGGATTCATCAACAGTTAATGTTGTATTTCTTCTACCTTTCTGTACCACTGCTTTTTTGCTCCAATTTTTGCGCGCATCTTCCAACTTAATGATTTCGGTTCTTTCTCAATAATATCTAATAATCTGTCAATTCTGTCTTCGATAAGTTTCTTGTCGCTCTCCACTAGTTCTTTATAATGGTCAAGCAAGTCTTTGATTTTATTCAAGTTCATCGTTGCTGTGTAATAAAAGCCCCAATCATTAGCCAACAACTTCGCAATGTATTTTGCGTTAATTGTTTCTTCATCTCTATCGCCGATTTCATGCTCGCGCAAAAGGATAATTACGTCCTTAACATCCTTCTCATTTATCTGAACAATCTGTAGCTTTTCGAGGAGCATCTCCGCCAACGGTATTGTCGGATAGTCCCGTTCAAGCCTTCCTTTAAAATCAACGTCGTGGCACATCTCAAGCCTATCAAGAAAAATGTCTATCGAAAAACCATTCTGTTTATCATAAAAAATCCGCCTTCGAGCAGCAACAGATGCTATTGATGTTACACGCATCTCGTAACCATTTTCTAAAAGATACTTCTCTATTTGACCAAACTGCCTATTATACGCCATTAAATCAATGTCAGTTATAGCCCTCGCCTTTCCAAGAAGATGACCAAACTTTGGACAATGAAGCCTAAAGGCAATGGCGCCCAGAACTCTCAAGTACAAGCCTTTAGTGTTAGCCCCCTCAATAAGGTTTAAAGCCTTTTTAATTATCAACTCATCTCTCTGTGACATCCGTTTTTCTCCATCTTTAACATGCTTTAAGGTTATAGTAAATTTTAAAGATAAAAAATTGGAATCAGTAATAAACTTTTTGTATTTATTTTATTTCGCGGAGAATCGCTTAAAACACCTGCCTAACCAATTTTTCTACAGGTTCATATTGTACATCGGGCATTCCAAATCTTGCAGGGCTGAAAGCTTCTTGACCAAGCTTGCTTTTTAAGCACTCGCGTAACCTTTCATGCGCAGGTATACCTATAACTGTCATGTTCATGCCGGCTTTCAAATTTGCAGTCATTAACCCCTTTCCAGTTTTAGGATCCACCATGCAAATGAGATCTGGAAAAACAGCAACTGCCTTTTTATCTATCCTTGCAAGCATAGCCTCATTCTTGAAGACAATTTCCATGGTTCGGTTGGAGAATTCTCCAACTCCTTCCAGCGTTGCCTTCGCCAAATAGTGCGCCTTCACATCAGCGCCAGTCATCTCCCTAACTTTTCCATTGAACAGCTTGAAGCCTTTTGAAACTGCAATTATAGCCTCTACTGGGTCCTTTTTGGCGCTTATCGCGTTTGTAACGGCTTCGCCAAGCTTTATTGAGAAAGTGATTGTGTTTGGGATGACGCTTTCTTTAAGTTGCTTTCCACTCATCGGATAATGATTGTTTGCGCCTATTTTTCCGTTAAGCTCCAAAGCCAACCGCATAATTTCATCTGGATAAACAGGGGTCGTCGCATGTTTAACTATAAGGACATTTCCGTCCTTGTCCACAAAGGGCATAGGAGTCAAAGATATTTCGTGACCGAGAAAAGTTGACATCTGCGTTTCCGGCGCGGCTCTCCCAAGTCCATCACCATCAATCGTTGAAATTCCCACACGCGCCGCCAAAGAGAGTATTACTGGTGTATTTACGCCGCCAAGCTCAAAGGGCACTACATGGTCAACTTTTCTTTTAAAAAGTTCTTCTGTGATTTTTAACGCTTCAAGCAGCTCGTATTTTTTCTCCCATTTATTCAGCATGTCTCCGACAGATATAAAAGCGCTAACCGACCCAGCATATCCTCCTGAAACGATGAAGGCGTCATCCTTGACTTTTTCTGGAGATATTATCCGGTATTCGCGTCCCTTTTTCAAGTCCCACTCTACTAATGGTTTTCCAAAGAATTCTGGATCTCCACCACCGCCTGTTCCTAGAATTCCGACACCAATAAGCATGTATTGCAACTCGTCTTTATCGAGGATTTTCTCCTTCAACCGCATCACATCCACACTATACTTTGGAAATAGATTTTTATTTAAACACCTTATAAAAGCATTCTTAACGCCTTGAATGAAAGGAGGAGAGGAGTTTTGGTTGTAGAGGCTGTTTGGGATGAATTAATTGAAATTTTAGGGAAGGAAAGGGTTAGCAAATCAGACTTTGAACTTTATGCTTACAGTCGCGACTTAAGCCCTGCCAAGCCACGTTTAGCATCTTTTATTGCAAGGCCGAAGAGCACGGAAGAAATTGTGAAGATCGTCAAGCTGGCTAACAGACATAAAATCCCAATTTATGTTAGGGGATGTGGCTGTTCACATTGGGCAGCATGGTTGCCCGTGAAGGGTGGAATTTTGCTTGATATGACAAGCATGGAAAAAGTAGTGGAAATAGACGAAGAAAATTTGGTTGCGGTTGTCGAACCTGGCTGCACATGGTTTAGGTTGATGGAAGAACTGCGCAAGAAGGGACTTACATATCTCTCTAGCGAGATGGGTGGTCCAGCAATGACTGTTGGAGGCAGCATAGTGAAGGCTGGAGGCGGTCCCTATGGAACATGCAAATTTGGTTTTCATGGACAAATGGACGTTGTAGGATTTGAGGTGGTGCTGCCAACTGGCGAAGTTGTCCGAACCGGGTCTTGGGCAATACCGCAATGTAAGCCTTTCCGCAGAGAAGGATTGGGACCAGATTTAACCGGGCTTATTGTTGGCTCGGAGGGAATTTTCGGGATAGTGACAAAAGTGGCTCTGAGGGTTAGACCCGTGCCAGAGCATGAAGAATTCCTATGTTTTGAGTTCAAGAGTTGGGAAGACGTCGTCAAGGTTGGTGATGCTGTTACAAAGTGTATAGGTGATGAGGCAGCTTACAGCCTAGACTGCAGCGAAGAAGCATCGAAAATTGGCGTAATTAGCGTTCGCATCTACGTTTTTGGTTATGATAAACACGTTGTTGATTACCGGAAAAACTGGATTGCCAACGTTTGTCGTGCAAATAACGGAGTGGAAGGTGACCCCAAAATTGCAGAAGAAACATTCAAGAAGGTCGTTACGGGCTTGCCAGACATTTTTGCTTCTGACGTTTGGCATTTTGCTGGGTGTGGCACAGTCCCCATAAAAGAGCTCTCCAAGTACGTGAAAATTTGGCGTGAAATAATCGAGAAGCATGAATTCAACAAGAGCACTTTCGGCACATGGGCTTTTCCACGCGGATGGACCGTATATGTGCATTTGCTTTACTCTGAACTTACGGAACATGAAAAGGTAATTTCACTGTCCAACGAGATTAACAGACGATTTCTAGAGAACGATAACATCGTGCCATACGGCATAGGCGGACCCGACGGTTTACAACCGTTCATCAAGGACAAGTGGGGCGACTACTACGAATTGGTTAAGAAACTGAAGCATTTTCTCGACCCTAACAACATTTTGCAACCAGGGGTTCTGGTGGAGTGATTTATGCAAATTGAAAGTTATAAAGAGCAAATCTACAGTTGTGGACGATGCGGATACTGCATTGGCGGGTACATGGCGCACGCGTGTCCGTCAAGGTTCATTGCTGGCTTTGAATCTGCAACAGCAAGGGGAAGAATGCTTATCGCCAGAGCTCTAATTGAGCAGAAACTGTCCTATTCGCAAGAACTTGTGTCGATGCTGTTTACATGTTTTCTATGCGGTGCATGCGACATCAAATGCGGTCAAGCTGCCAAAATCAAAATTACAGATATAACGAGGGCTATGCGTTCCGACGCTGTAAAAGCTGGAGTATTGCTTGACAAGTTAACTCTAGGAGCTAAAACATTAAGTGAAAGCCGCAATATCTATGGTGAACCGCAAACAAGGAGAAACGCTTTGCTAGGGGGTCTTCCAAAAAGTAGTGCAAAAGCTGATTTGCTGTACTTTCCAGGATGCGTAATAACGTTTAGGTACCCACAAATTGCCTACAACACCCTAAAAATTTTGAGTTCCGCTGGGGTCGAGTTCACTCTGCTTGGCGAAGAGGAGTGGTGCTGTGGGAACCCCTTCCTGTTTATGGGCATGTTAGATGACGCTAAGGAATTCGCTGCGCATAACGTTGAAAGAGTAAGGGCTAAAGGCGTTAAAACGGTGCTAACCTCATGCGCTGGATGTTACAAAGTGTTAAGTAAAGAATATCCGAAAATTCTCGGCGAGCTTCCATTTAAAGTGGTGCACATAACACAATTTCTCAGCAAGCTTATTGACGAGGGTTATGTCAAGCTGAAAAGTTCGAGTAATATCAAAGTGACTTATCACGACCCTTGTGAGATTGGGAGATACGCTGGGATATATGAAGAGCCAAGAAATGTAATTCAAAGTATACCAAATCTTAAGCTTGTGGAGATGGAGAAGAACAGAGAAAACTCTTGGTGCTGCGGAGGCGGCGGAAGCGTTAACATCGTGCACACGCGATTAGCTTTGTCCGTAGGCGAATTAAGGATAAGGCATGCTGAAGACTCTGGAGCGAAAACGCTTGTTACGGCATGTCCGTCTTGCGTGCAGATGCTTGAGTTAGCTTCCAAGAGAAAGCGCTCTGAAATCAAGGTTGTAGATATCGCTAGCCTTGTTTTAGAAGCATTGAAGCGCTAAACGCACTTTGCGTATTTTATTCTTTTATTCCAAGAGTTGTCCGAAATATGTTTGCGCCTACGCAAATCATTTCGCAAGGTTCGTCTGAGTCATTGCGGAAGCCGTGGGGCGTATTGGTTGGCACGTAGATGGCGTCGCCTTCTCGAACTTTTTCGCTTTCGTTTCCGATGGTGATTATGCCGGAACCCTTCAGTATGAAGTATATTTGCTCGTGGTAGTCATGCAAATGTGTTTCAATGAGGGCTCCTGGAGGAACCGTTGTATGCCAAAATTTCCAGATTGTCCGTAGGCACTCGCTATTTTTATCCTTGTTAGAGCTTTCTTCAATGCTCGTGCAGAACAAGTCTCTATAAATGGCGCCACCGTGCTTTTTGGCTCCTTCGACTTTACGTATGCTTTGTATCAGCATCTTAAATCACCATTCTACAAAATAACTGGGAAAAATATAAAAATGGAGGGTTAGGGCAGTTAAGGGCGGTATATTAGGTGCACTTTGTTTCCTGCTGGGTCTTTTTCTTTTAGGTAAACTGCCTTGACTCCAGCTTTAACTGTTGGTTCTTCAAGTTTCACGCCTTTTTCCTTAAGATAGTCGCACGCTGCTTCAAAGTTCGAAACATAGATTGCCACGTGTCCTTGAACGCCTTTTTCTGGAGCTTTCATGACTTCTATTTTTCCAGAGCCGACACTGGAAAGCATAATTGACGTTTGTCCTTCCTTTCTTGTAAAGCCGAACTTTTCCGCGTACCAATCAGCGATTGCGTTTGCATTTGCCTTTTCTGTTGGGTATATTGCTAGATGCTCCACGCCCAAAAATAATGGTATGCCTCTTGCTTCGCGTATCCATTGTATGCAGCTCTCAACTCGTTTCTTTATTGCCTCGAAATCTCCAGCTTTCACAAAATCCTTCACTATGAGATTCGAGCCCATGTTCACCGCGACCGCTCCAGCCTTAATCCAGCTTGAGATGCTTTCCTTTGTAGCGTCAACCCCACCAGAAGGCATAAGCCTAGCCCATGGAAATGGCCCAAGAACATCTTTTATGAACTGTGGACCTAGAACATCAGCTGGAAATATTTTAATTATGTCCGCGCCCATTTCTTCGGCCATGGATATCTCGGACGGTGTGCTGCAACCTGGAACATAAACCACCTTGTATCTGTTGCAGGTTCTTGCCACTTCTGGATTAAATATTGGTCCAACTATGAAGTTTGCTCCGCAGTTTATGTAAAGCGACGCAGCTGACGGTTCAATTATTGTTCCAGCCCCTAGAATCACGTCTGGAAATTCATTGTCGCGCCATTTTACAAGTTCGCTGAAAACTTGATAGGCCAAGGCTCCGCGATTTGTGAACTCAACGACTTTTGCTCCGCCTTCAGCGCATGCTGCCACGATTTTCTTTGCGGTTTCAACGTTTCCCTCATAGAATGTTGGAAGAAGCCCTATTTCCGTTATTTTCGTGGTAACTTCACATTTCGTTAATCTCGCCATGTAAACACCTCCATGCTTAGCGAACTATTCTTCCAGAAGTTATTCCTTTCATGAGGTTTTCCACTTCGCTTAACCTAACTAGGCATGAATCGCCATATAGCGAATGCTTAAGACATGAAACTGCAACTGCAAAGTTTAGGGCTTTCTGTTTGTCATCCTTGAAATTCAAAAGACCATATATTAAACCGCCAGAAAATGAGTCGCCTGCGCCAACACGGTCAACAATGAAGTCTATGTCGTAGACTGGTGCTGTGTAAAGTTTATCGCCATCATACAGCGCTCCAGACCATGTGTTGTGGGTTGCGCTTATGCTTCCCCTAAGCGTAAAAGCAACAATCTTAATGTTTGAGAACATTTCAACAATTTTTTGTCCAACATACTGGTAGCTTTCTGCTTTCACTTCGCCCTTTGTGACATCAACACCTGGTGCCTTAACGCCGAAAACCTTTTCAGCGTCTTCCTCGTTGGCCACCATAACGTCGACGAATTTTGCTAGTTGCGACATAACCTCTTTTGCGGTTTTGCCCCACTTCCACAACATAGCCCTATAATTTAAATCGCATGAAACCGTTAATCCCATTTTCTTTGCCTTTTTGACGGCGTCCAGACATGTGTCCGCTGCGCTTTCGCTTATTGCTGGAGTTATTCCAGTCCAATGGAACCAGCACGCATCGGCAAATATTTTCTCCCAATCAAAATCTTTTGGATTTGCCGTTGCAAATGAAGAGTTAGCCCTATCATATATTACCTTGTTGCCTCTTTGCGCTGCACCTACTTCCAAGAAATATATGCCTAAACGGTCTCCGCCGCGAACTACTTTTTCGGTTCCAACGCCGAACTGCCGCAGATAGTTTATGCATGCATCACCCAAATCATTAGACGGAAGCCTAGTAACAAAATCAGCTGGAAAACCAAGATTTGCTAAAGTTATGGCAACATTCGCCTCTGCCCCAGCGTAAATAGCATCAAAAGACCTTGCTTGCGTAATCCGCAGAAAGCCCGGGGGTGCTAGACGCAGCATTATTTCGCCGAAAGTTACAACTTTTTTCATGCGGCTTTCCCCGATTGGTGGTTCATGGTGTTAGAGTGTAGCATGCTCATAAATATAACGGTGAAATTTGAACGCGACCACTTTTCATACTAAAAGATTCTGACGTAAGTGTTTTGATTTTGATTACTGTTGAACGGCGATTTTGGTAGAAAATTTATAATACATGAATGAATTGAAAAACAAAATTGAGGCATATGCAAAGTTTAAAGAAAAGCGAAATAAAAATCAAGGTTCTTGGCATAAGCGGAAGCCCACGTAAAAAAGCAAACACCGAGTTTCTGCTGAATCAAGCGTTAGACGCTGCGAAATCTGTTAATCCAAAAAACGTTGAAACAGAAGCCTACTCAATAGCTGGCAAAGAGTATCTTCCATGCATAAGCTGCTTTACATGCGCAAAAACTGGAGAATGCATCAGAAGCGAAAAGGACGATTTTAACGAACTTCGGGATAAATGGTTAGACGCGGACGCAGTCATAATGGCGGTTCCAGTTTACCACATGAGCATACCTGGGCAACTAAAATGTTTCATAGATAGGCTTGGAAACAGTCTATGGAGCTATCAAGGCAGCGCAGGCAGACATCTAAAAGTTTACGGTGCAATAGCCCAAGGCGTTCACATATTTTCTGGACAAGAAAACGCAATAAAAGAAATCATAAATCACGCAATTGTCATGGGCAACATTGTAGTTTCTGGAGATCCATGGGAATCCTACATTGGCGGTGCTGGTTGGACAGAGAACAAAGTTGAAAAGGACGCATTAAAGACCTTGTACGAAGCGAAAAGTTTTGATGCTGATGTTGCCGTGAAATCGGCTAGAACTCTTGGTAAAAGAGTCGCAGAGCTAGCCCTAATAATAAAGGCTGGTGCACTTCACTACATGGACTATTTAGAGAAAGACCCGCTTTCTAAGCCATTAGTAGAACGAATAAAGAAAAGGTGAAAACACCCGAAATGTCGAACAAAATTTATATCATAAGCCTCACATCAAATAACCTCTTCAAGTCAAAAAAGGCGGTTTAAAATGGAAAAACCCATACTATTTTTGGACCTAGACGCTTGTACAGGTTGCAAATCATGTGTTGTAGCATGCTCCCTTAGAAAAGAGCAGAAGCTTGACATGAAAGTGGCGCGATTGTGGGTGCCAAAGAAGGAGAGCATATGTTTGGCTGTGCCAGTGATCTGCGAGCAGTGCAAGAATGCGCCCTGCCAAAATGTTTGTCCGACAAGGGCAATATCAAGAGACCCTAAAACCAACGCGCTTCTCGTTGACCAAAATAAGTGTATTGGGTGTAAGGAATGTGTTTGGGCTTGTCCGTTTGGCGCTATAACTGTAAGGCAAGGCGTGGCAATAAAATGCGACCTATGCGGTGGCGACCCAGAATGTGCAAAAGTATGCATTCCAAAAGCAATTCAATACGTAAGCCTAGAAGCGGAAGAGTTTGACAAGAAGTGGCACTCGCTGGAAAAGCGCATCAAAGCCCTAGCAACAATAGTTGGAGGCAAGTGAAATGTATGGCTGGCAAGGAAAAATTCTTCACGTAGACTTATCGAGAGGCAGAGTATGGACAGAAGAATTAAGCCGACAGCTGGGCGAACTCTTCCTTGGCGGTAGAGGAATTAACGCCAAACTATTGTGGAACCTAATCGCCAGACCAAACATAGACCCGCTTGGACCGGAAAATGTCCTAATATTTGGAACAGGTGCTCTCACGGGCACTACTGCGCCATCTTCTGGAAGAACAACAATCACGTGCAAGGGTCCAATAACAAACCTCTACCTCAAAACAAACATGGGCGGGCACTGGGGTGCTGAACTAAAATTTGCAGGTTATGACCAGTTGATATTACATGGAAGGGCGGAGCATCCAATATATGTGACAATACAAGACGACAACGTCGAAATAAGAGATGCAAAACACCTCTGGGGACTAGACGTTAGAGAAACAACAAACGCGTTGGTAGAGGATATGGGCGACAAAGAAACGAAAGTTGCATGCATCGGACCAGCCGGAGAAAAACTCGTAAAATTCGCTGCTGTCATGAACTCTGTGTATCACGCAGCTGGCAGAGGCGGAGCAGGCGCGGTGATGGGTTCAAAAAACGTTAAAGCAATAGCCGTAAGAGGCACGAAAAGCATAGAGTTGTGGAAACCAGACGAGTTCAGAGAACTAGCTCTAGAAGTACGCAAAAATTTGGCAAAAGATAGTGGTGCGCAATCGCTTTATAATTATGGAACCTCTGGGTCGTTAGGTTTCGTAAATGATTTGCACGCCTTTCCAAATCGCAACTTTAAGTATGGACATATTGATGATGTAACTCCGCTAACTGGGCAAAACCTTGTTGAGAAAGGGTATTTGCTGCGGAGAGTAGGCTGCTTCAGCTGCACAACAAGCTGCCACAGATTTGTTGAAGCCAAAAACGGACCATACGCTGGAACATACACTGGCGGACCAGAATACGAAACGTTTGCAGGTCTCGGTTCGCAAACATGGATAATTGACACTGACGCGGTTATTAAGGCGAATGAACTTTGCAACATCTACGGCTTGGACACTATTTCGACTGGCATTACGATTGCGTGGGCTATGGAAAGTTACGAAAAAGGCGTTTTAACAAAAGAGAACACTGATGGAGTAGAGCTCAACTTCGGAAATGTCGACGCGTTAATAAAAGCTATTGAGGCAATAGCTTTTCGCAAGGGCAAACTTGGAAACTTGCTGGCTGAAGGTGTTAAACGCGCCTCTGAAAAAGTTGGAAAAGACAGTTGGAAATGGGCAATATGCAACGCAAAAGGTCTTGAACAGTCAAACGTGGAAACAAGGGCGGCAAAAGCTTATTCATTAGCATTTGCAGTTAACCCACGCGGTCCAGACCATCTCCACACGGAAACTTTCGCTGAGTTTGGTGCAAGCCCAGAATCAATAGCGCTAATAGAGAAACTCACCGGGGACAAGAAATGGGCTTCACCGTACTATCTAGAGTACCGCCCAGAAATTGTGCGTTGGCATGAAGACTGCTACGCGGTTACTGACAGTTTGGGCTTCTGTGCCTTCGCAACAACCGCCGCATACGCGGTTAATCCAGAAAATATGGCGCAAATGTTTCATTTGGCAACGGGCATACCGATGGACGAAAAAACAATAATGAATGCAGGGAGGCGCATCGTAACAATTGAAAAGTGTTTCAACATCAGAGAAGGCGCCGACAGAAAACTTGACAACCTACCATGGCGACTAATGAACGAACCCGCAGCATCAGGTCCAGCCAAGGGCATGATGAACTCCCAACAAGAACTGGACAGCATGCTTGACAAATATTACGCATTGCACGAGTGGGACATCAAAACAAGCTGGCCTTACAAGGAAACATTGGAGAAGTTAGAGTTAACAGATGTTGCAAGTGAACTGGAAAAACTTGGAAGACTTCCAAAGCGGTCAGTTTAGGAAACCTCTAACCCAGCTTCCTGAATATCTTTAACGCTTCCTCCCTTTCTTATGATCTCATCAATGAAAACGTTGTAAAAGCTAACGAGTCTAGATGGTCCAACACTTTGCCACCCGACAATCCTATCATCCTTTTTATTGATAATGGTGCACATTTTTGTACCCAGAGGAATTTTGAGAGGCTCTTGGTAGAAGGCGCTGTTCCTTGACAACTTGACATCTATGGTTTCGGTGCTAAGTCCAAGAGAAGAGGCTTCGGTGCTGCTTAATCCCATGCTGCTGATGTGTGTTCCAAAAACATAATCGTATTGGTGGCGGATACTACCCTCAAATTCCACATTTGCGCCTAAAGCGTTGATTCCAGCTATTTCAGCAGTTCTCGTAGCGAGGCTTCCAAGTGGACGGTGAACGGGGCGCTTTGTTATGAAGTCAATTTTTTCAGCACAGTCGCCAATAGCATAAACATCTTCTACACTTGTTCGCATCTGCGAATCTATCTTTATTGCGCCATATTCAGCCACATTTAAATCGCTCTCGGCGAAAATCTTTGTGTTAGGTTTAACACCAACACAGAAGACTACAAAATCAAACGCAGCCTTTTCACCATTCAAAACAGCAGCTTCAACCTTCCTCTTTCCCTCAATGCCATCTAACGTACAATTCACTCTAACTTTCACACCCATGCTTTCAGCCTTTGCCTTAACATAGCTTGAAAGACGCGGCTCAAGCACCCCAGAAAGGATATTTGGCAACATTTCGATAAGAGTGACATCCAAATTGAGTTTCCTAAGCGCATACGCGGTTTCCATACCAATAAGCCCAGCGCCAACAACAAGCGCTTTCATTTTCGGCTTAGCTTTTTTCGATAACTCTTTCGCATCTTTAAACCATTTTACGGTATAAACTCCTTTCAAGTTTGCGCCCTTAACTGGCGGAACTTTTGGTAGACTTCCAGTAGCTATTATAAGCTTTTTAAAAGCAACTTCTGTTTTTCTTTCGTTTTCAAGGTTCTTAATTGAAACAGATTTTTCTCCGAAATCAACTGATAAAATTTCATGCCGCTTATAGAAATTTACACCAAGCCTCCTAAGTTGAGAAACTGGATAGACACTAATCTCTTTAAGCGAACTAATTTCACGCGCTATTAACGATGGAAGAGCACCTCTTGAATAAATTGCCTCTTCATCTGAAATCAACGCAACCGAGAGCCTCTTCTTTGAATCTCTCGATTTAGACGCGGCAGCATAAGCTGCGCACGCACCAGAAACGCCGCCACCCAAAATTACGAGGTCAAACTTTTCCATTTAATCACTTCTCGAAGTTACAATTTATTAGATAGATAAAAAAGCTTGAGCCTATTTTGTTCACCCTCCAACCACGGGCGTCGATAGTATTAGATAATCTCCATCGGCAAGCTTTGTTTTACCTCCCTCGAGTGTTAAAATGTTCTTGCCGTTAACAAAAATCACGAGGTTTTCCGCTATGGAGCCGTTTCTTCTAAAAACTAAACTGCAAAAAGATTCTCCAAACAAGTTACACAAATGCCTCAATAAATCATCTATGGTGCTGCCCTTGTTAATGCTTACATCAGCTGAATCCCTTTTCGTAACCTCTTTAAACCGCGTTAGAAACCTCACATGAACTTTTATCATGACTTCCACGCTGTTACGCATATAAAATTTCGGAAGCAAAATTTCAATATTTCCTCTTTGAACTGGCTTTTCACATGGCGTATAACGCGTTTTTAATTCGCGTTAAGGCTTCAGAAAGCTTCTCCTTAGATGTTGCATAAGATATTCGAATATAGCCTTCACCGTTATCGCCGAACGCTGTTCCGGGAACAAGCACAACGCGCGCTTTCTCCAGCATTTGCATGGCAAACTCTTCAGAAGAAACATTGAATTCCTTTATGTTTGGGAAAACATAGAATGCGCCTTGAGGCTTTAAGCATTTAATTTTAGGCATTTCCGCCAAACCTTTAAGCACAAGCTCTCTCCGTTCACTGTACTCTTTAACCATCATTTCAACATGACTCTTTTCGCCCTTTAAAGCCGCCACCGCGGCCATCTGTGAAATCGAGCTTGGATGCGCTGATACATGCTCCTGAAGCTTCGTCATCTGCCCTATAACGTCCTTATTCGCCACAGAAAAACCTATGCGCCAACCAGTCATGGCATAAGTTTTAGAAAGTGTAAAAATGCTTATAGTCCGCTCCTTCATGTCCGGCAGCGAAGCGATGCTCACGTGCCTAAAACCGTCATATGTTATCGCTTCGTAAGCCTCATCAGAGATTACAACAAGGTCTTTTTCTATGGCAAGCTCGGATATTTCCTTCAAAATCTTTTCGCTTAAAACGGTGCCCGTTGGGTTTGATGGCGTATTCAATATGATAGCCTTCGTTTTCTTCGTCACAAGTTTCTCAATATCCTCCACTCTTATCGAGAAGCCATACTCCTCCCTAAGCGGATACGAGACTGGGCGCCCACCAGCCAAAATAACTTGCGCTTTGTAACTTGGAAATCCTGGGTCTGGAATTAAAACCTCGTCACCCCTATCAATGATTGCTAGCATGGCAAGCGACAAAGCACCCATAGCGCCTACGGTTGCCATAACTTCAGTTTCTGAGTCAGCATCTATACCATTTTCTCTTTTAACCTTTTCAGCAACAGTCTCCCTGAACGCCATCAAGCCAGCATTAGGCGTATAGTGGGTGTAAGCCTTACGCATAGCTTCTATAGCAGCGTCGACAACATGCTTAGGCGTGTCAAAATCGGGCTCTCCAACAGTCAAATTTATAACGTTTTCATATTTCTGTGCAAGATTAAACATCTTCCGCACGCCAGACCACGGAACAAGGTCCGCACGTTTTGAAATCCACTTTCGCTTGGTTGACATAAACACAGCGCCTCCAGAAAAGTTGCACATAATAGCAACGCCTTAATTAGGCTTCCGATACCTTCAAAGCGTATTTCATAGCACATCAAACAGAAACGCGTTAAACATGAAATCGCTTTACATGCAAAGCGAGTTTTTAATACGGGCAAAAGTTCCAAGTCTGGAGCAACGAGAACAAACCTCCAGATTCCCTTCCTGTTTACTTGAAGCCACGAATCTTCCGACCTAGGCGCACCTAACTTCACCTACCTCATTTGCAAATAACATAAGCACAAAATGTTTACAAAGTGGTGCTCCGGCCGGGATTTGAACCCGGGTCCGCGGCTCGAGAGGCCGCTATACTTGACCGGACTATACTACCGGAGCCCTGAACTATACTAGTCTATTTTCTTTTTCGATATATGGCCACACCATCTTTCTCACTATACCTTACATATTCGAAGCCAGCTTCTATTAATTTGCTTTCTTCTTCCAAGTTTCTGGCGTAAGCCACATGGTATTCGTCGCTTTCAAAGTTTATTAACTGTGTATAGAAATCTGTGTTTTCAAGTTTTTTATGCCCAAGAAGTTGCTGAACCCATTTGATGTTTTTAGTTTTATGATATTCCATGGTAGCCTTCCAA
>JAVZNC010000004.1:0-190348 GCA_038882955.1 Bathyarchaeia archaeon | reverse complement strand
TATCAAATCATTTTCATTTAAGATTTTCGAAAACGTTTATGGTCAAATGATCTTTATAGGCCAACTGTCCAAAATTATCATTTATTTCGGCAATAATTTTTATTTTGAGCAAATGAACTTCCATTAATTGCGGTTAATAGAAAAAAGGGAATTTTTGTGGGAGAGGGCGCCATTTTTTGCGTAAATAACCTTACCCATAAATTTTATGGGTATAATGAGATAATATGATTTGGCCTATCCTCTTCTTTTTCAATCTTGCTTGTGCGTATATTTGACTAATCGCTTTATTATGGAGTATTATGATAGTTCTCAATTATCAGCATTCCGTCGGCCTTGTCTACTATGCCATCGTTGTTGATGTCCGCCTGCGGGTTCCAGTTTGGATCGCCAGACTTGCTTCCGTAAGCAACGTCCCAAGCGTTAAGGTCATTTATGTCTACGTAATCGTCATTGTTAATGTCTCCAATAATTTTGACTTTGATTATGCCATCCACAAGCAGATTGTTTGATGTGTCCGCTTCGCCTGAAACTGTTGTGGCTTCAGCCTTTATTTCATAATTGTGTCCAGCGGCTGCGTCGCTGGTGTTCCACTCAAATGTTATGACAATGCTTACGCCCGAACCTAGATTGTTAATGTCGAATGAGCCAAGCAGAGTGGTGTTATGGTATAATTTAACTGTGAAGTTTTCAGTCACGTCTCCCAAGTTTTTGGCAGTAACGTTGATTTCAACTATTCTTTCAACATATGTTTCTGTAGTTGAAAGCGTTAGGTCTGTTATTGCTACATCGTGGCGCAGTATCAGAATTGTTCCGTCTTGAGTGAAGTGAGGGATCTCTCCACTTGTGGAATTCCACATTTTTGTTTCATACAGGTGCAGCGGGCATGTTCCATGATTCATCATCTTAAATGTTATTGTTGCTAAGGCAATAGGACCGCTTGTTGTAATCGGGTTGCCTTCATAAGTGGTGCTCATCCATATTACGCCTTCAGTGTCGTTAACCGCCAAGTTTCCAACAGGCAGATTTACTTCGGGTAGAAAAGCAACACCTACCACATCCAGCATCATCGAGTTGTAACTTAGCTTAAGCTCATAACTTTTCAAGTCGGTAACGTTTAACACTGTTATGTTTACAGAAAATCGTTTCCCCAGAACAAGCGTGTCGAAACTTAAAAGCGGTGGATCTATAAAGAGCGTTGCTTCTGATGATAAATTGGCTTTGGAAGAGTACAATGTAAAAGCTATTGGCAATGTTATAACGCACATGATTACTATTAAAGCTAAGACCTTTTTATCTACCTTCATTTTCTCCCCTTGTCAAAGCCTTTAATGTTAAAATCTTAAAAACTTTTTGTAAAATTGTTCTATCTTAATATGCATTGACCTTAAACTTCTACATATCAGTCGACTTCTGTGTCTGCTGTAGCCGGGTTTGGCACTGTTATGGCTCCGCTTAAATTTTCCCTTAACATAATAATCATTTAAAATTTTGGAAACTTTTCATTTCGCTTTAATCCATTCAAAGAGAGAATAAAATGCAAACAAAATCACTGTAATTTCAACCATTAATGAAGCGTTTCCAATGTAGAATGGATTTCCATAGGCAATTGGGTACAGCACGTATGGCATGTCTTTATGCGTGAACATGTCAAAGAATATGTGAGTGAAGCCACCTACTAAGCTGCAGTAATAAATTGTTGATGCTGAATACTGCACTTGGCTTGTTTTGAGCCTCAATTTGTTGTATGTGGATTGCAGTTGTGAAGCGAATGATCGTCCAGCAGCGTAAACTCCAAGCGTCGTTAGTACGGGATAGACTGTTAGGGCTAGCGCAAAGCCATGCCAAAGCCTATGGTCTAACGGCTCCATGATGAGCAAGTAATATGCCGCTTCCAAGTCGACGAATGTTGATGAAACAGCCAAGGCAAGAGGGTCGAATCTCCTTTTATCCCTGAAATGTAAGAACATTAGCGACAGTGCATGAAGGGGTGTTATTGGCATTTTATTCCAGCGGAACTTTTCTACCGCAAAAGTCACGCTTCAAAAATCCGAACTCGTTCTTTACACTTTTTAGCTGATTGGAATTAAAAACTGGTCCGTCTCTGCAAACGCGATAATTACCCACAACACAGCTTCCGCATAAGCCGATTGCACAGCGCATTAGCCGTTCCAAGCTTGCTTGCAAGGCGGTTCCATGTTTTTCGGCTAAATCGAAGACTTTCCGCATCATTTGCTCTGGTCCGCAAGTGTAAATGAAGTCAAATTTTTCCCTAGCCAAATTTTCTTTAAGCGGATCTGTCGCCAAGCCTTTTATGCCGTGGCTTCCATCCTCTGTTGTGGCGATTAAGTTTTTGCCACAAACTTTTTCCAGTTCGCTTATGAAAAGTAGTTCTTCTTTTGTCTTTGCGCCTGCGATGAAGACAAGTTTTTCAGCTTTTTTAATAAGCCTTTTTGCTAGAAAAAGCAGCGGTGCAATGCCAGTTCCACCGCCAACCATCAAAACCCTGCCATAGTTCAGCGTAAAGCTGTTGCCGAAAGGTCCGCGGACGCCAACTGTTGCGCCGACCTTCAGCATGTGCAATGCCTTTGTGGCTTCTCCAACCTTCTTTACGGCAACCGAAACCGTCTTTCCTTCAACTCCTAATATGCTTAATGGAATTTCGTCAACGCTTGGAATCCACAACATCAGAAATTGTCCAGGCATGGCTTTTGCGCAAAGCCTATCCTTAAAAGTGAACTTCTTAACCGTTGGGCTTACATCTTCAATTTCTATTATTTGCGTAGCCCTATGTTTGTTAGCGGCGGTGCGATAAGCCAACAATCTCTTCAACACTCCTAAAATTCTTCCTTTTCAGGTAGGCTCTTATCCCCCTAACAACAGAGCCAAAAACATTTGAGCCTTTTATTGCCATAGCCGTGCCTATCTGGACGGCTGAAGCTCCAGCCAGCAAGAACTCCACAGCGTCACGCCAGTTGGTTATGCCGCCACAACCAACTATGGGCACTTTGACATTCTCATAAATTTCGTAGACGCATCTTAGGGCTATCGGCTTTATGGCTGGTCCGGATAAGCCGCCGAACTTGTTGCTTAGGATTGGCATTGCTGTTTCCACGTCTATTGCCATCGCCCTAACAGTGTTTATTGCCGTTAGTCCATCAGCGCCAGCCTTAACGGCGACATCAGCAATTTCAACGATATCTGTAACATTTGGCGAAAGCTTAACAATAACATGCTTATCAACAGCTTTTTTGACTTTGTTCACGGCTTCCGCAAGAATTTTCGCGTTCTGCCCAATTTCTGCGCCCGTCTCCTTAACGTGTGGACATGAGACATTGAGCTCAACAGCGTCAGCCCCAGCTTCAACAGCCTTTTTCGCTGCTTCTGCGTATTCTTCTGCTGTAAAACCGTAAACGCTCACAATTAATGGAACTTTTAAGATGCTTTTTGCCTTACGGATTTCCGTTGCGAATTCTTCTATGCCAGGATTTGGAAGACCCATAGCGTTGATCAAACCGCAGCTGGCTTGGACGATTGTTGGGTTTGGATAGCCAGTCCTCGGCTTTAAGCCAACAGACTTTGTCACGATGGCTCCAGCGCCTCCAGCAGCAACTGTTTCAAAAGTTTCAGTCGAGTAGCCTAAAACTCCAGATGCTAGCATTGTTGGATTGGCAATTTTTAAGCCGCCTAAATTTACGTTTAAATTTATTTTCAACCATTTTCACCGTAAGCATTAATTGCAAATCATATGCTGAGTTTTAATTTTAGCAACTTAAGCCTATTTAAAAGGTTGGGAAACGGACACTGTAAAGGGCGACGTTTTCCATTTCACTTTTTCTTTTTAGGCGTTGCCTCTGGTTGTGGTTCTTCGGCGCCTAAAAGTATGCGCAGCGACTTAACTTCTTCTCGGAGCATACTAATCTCGCTTTCCAGGGCTCTTGCCTTTGCGTCAGCCATTTTCTTAAGTTCCTCAATTTCTAGAAGGAGGTTTTTCCTCTCGCTTTCCAAATTTCTTATCTTTTCTATAACCGTCTTTATGTTGCTCATAAGGAAGCTCTCGCGATAAAATATTAGCCGTTTTAAACACTTAAGATTTTTGTAGCTAAACATCTTTACAGGCGTGTCCAATAACTATTTATTGAAACAATAAGATGAATATGTAAGGGCTTAAGTTTCAAGTATGGAGGGAAAATCCGTGAAGGTGACAATTATTGGCTGTTCATTCGGTTTTTTGGCTTTCAACGAAGAGAATCGGCTTATAGACAAGGTTTTGTTCTCGAAAAACCCGCAGAACGCAGCCCAAACACTCCTTAGGGTTGAATCTGGCAAAGTTGTTGAAGAGCTTGCGATGCTCATTGACAGGCTTAAGGGCAACGGTTTTGACGTTTTCGTTTTTGAAAATGCTGCTCTTGCAGAAGAAGTAAAAAGGCGTTTTAAAGTTATAACGGAATTTTTGGAATCTTCAAAGGCTGGCAAGTTCGTCCGCCAAGACATGGAGAACTTTGCCGTTGAATCAGGCTTTGTTAGAGACGCTGAAGAGTTCAAGGTTTGGATGCACAATTTGACAATGGAGATTGCCAAACTGAGAGTTAAGGTTGCTGTGGAAAAAAGAGACTTGTTAATAGTTCAAGCGATACAGACGCTCGATGACCTTGACAAGGCGATAAACCTTTTCATGGGAAGGCTCCGAGAATGGTATGGCATACACTTCCCAGAGCTTGACCGTTTAGTGGAGAAGCATGAAACATATGCGCGTCTAGTCTTAAAACTTGGAAGCAGAGAAAACTTCACGGTTGAAAACCTTGAAATGGAGAGCATCCCAAAAGCAAAGGCTGAACAAATAGCAAAGGCTGCTGAAAACTCCATGGGCGCAGCGCTTTCAAATGGGGACATGATGCAAATTCAAAACTTATGCAAAAACGTAATTGCCACGTACCAGCTCAGACAAGAACTTGAAAGTTATTTAGACAAAACAATGGATGAAGTTGCACCGAACGTTAAGGCTTTAACTGGCGCTTTGCTCGGAGCCCGCCTAATCGCTTTAGCTGGAGATTTAACAAATCTTGCTAGAATACCAGCAAGCACAATACAAGTTATAGGCGCTGAAAAGGCGCTTTTCCGTTCATTGAAAACTGGAACTAGACCGCCTAAGCATGGGATAATTTTCCAGCATACCTATCTGCATGAAGCGAAGAAGTGGCATAGAGGCAAAATTGCAAGGGCTTTGGCTGGCAAGCTGGCAATTGCTGCAAGGGCTGACGCTTTTGGCGGAAGATACATAGGCGAGGAGTTGAAGGCTAACTTGGAAAAGCGCATAGAAGAAATTCATGAAAAATACAGCGAACCTCCGCCGGTGAAGGAAAAGAAGCCTAAACATGAAAAGGAAAAGAGGAGAAAGAAAAAACGTGGAAGTAAAAGTTAAGCCTCACCCGCAATTTCCAGCAATATATCAAGCGACGTTGGAGGATGGAAGTCAAAGACTCGCGACAAGAAACCTTGCGCTTGGAAGAAACGTTTATGGCGAGAGGCTAATCCGTTATGAGGGCGTTGAGTATCGCCTTTGGGATGCCTTTCGCAGCAAACTTGCGGCGGCAATATTGAAAAATTTGCGAACTGTTCCAATAAAGCCAGAACACAAAGTGCTCTATTTGGGTGCGGCTTCTGGAACCACGGCGAGCCATGTTTCAGACATTGTCGGAGAAAAAGGCTACGTGTACTGCGTTGAGTTTGCAGCTCGAGCCCTGAGGGAGCTTGTGAACAATGTTTGCGCTTATAGGGTTAATATGTTGCCAATACTTGAGGATGCCCGTTTTCCAGAAAAGTACGCGGTTTTCATAAGCGGAAAAGTTGACGATGTTTACTGCGACATTGCACAGCCAGAACAAGCAAAAATTTTGGCAGACAACGCCGACGCGTTCCTAAAAAAATCTGGGTGGATAATGCTTGCTGTTAAAGCCCAGAGCATAGACGTGACAAAGGAGCCGGAAGAAGTCTACAAGGGCGAAGTTAAGGTTCTGGAAAATCGTGGCTTTCGCATAGAGGAAATCGTTCACCTAGAACCTTATGATAAGGCTCACGCCATGATAGTTGCTCAGTTTTAAGTATAATTTATATCAGACAATGCACTGATATTTTTTGTGACATCGCGATGATTAGCGAGGAGAGGGAGAAGGCGAAACCGCCAGAAAACGCGCTGATAGAGGCTGGTTTCACTGTTTCAGAAAAGTGCTACATACGTCCAAGCTGTTTTGATTTTGCGGCAAGGAAAAAGGAAATTCTAGTTTTTGTTAAAGTCCACCGCGATATTGATGCTCTCTCTCAAAACGACTTTTTCGAACTTGAAAAAATTTCGAACTGTGTTAGGGCAACGCCACTTCTTGTAAGCGAAAGCATGCGTGAAAGACCACTCGAGGACGACACGGTTTATTCACGCTACAACATTGTGGCTGTAACCCCAAAAACCTTCGAAAACTTTGTTGTTAACAAAATTAGTCCCCTCGTGCAGGCTGGACCAGGCGGATATTATGTGGAGATAGACTGCAAGGCTATAAGACGCAGAAGGCAAGAGTTAGGCTTGTCCGTTGGAGAAATGGCTGAAATGGTTGGCTTATCCCGAAGAACCCTTTATGGTTATGAACGTGGAATGGCTAAAGCATCAGTAACCGCCGCGTACAACCTCATGTGCGCCTTGGGGATTCCAATAGCCAAGCCAGTAAACATATTTGAAAAACCCAGGAATCAGCGCAAATGTTTCTTAACAAAAGCCAAACGGATAATCGCAAAGAACAAGGTTGTGAGAAGATTTTTGAAAAAGTTTTCAAGATGCAACATAACAACCGTTAGAAAAGCGCCATTCGACTTTGTAATAACAGTTCCAGAAGGAAATACTCAGATAATAGGCGGAGTTGCAAGCGGCAAAGAGCAAAAACTTGAGAGAAGGGTTGAGGAAATCTTAAGCGTAAGCAAGGTTGTAAGAGCCTATCCAATCCTCGTCACAGATAGGCAGAAGCCAGTGGACAAGGATATACCCTGCGTCAGCAGCGAGGAAATCTCAAAAATCAGAAAGCCTGAAGATTTGATCAACAAATTTTAAACAAGTTTTGCTTGACGCAGCGTATTCTCGCTTTTTGTTTTTTTGGCTGGCTTCCATGACTTCCTAACAAACTCGGGGTATTCTCCAAACTCTTCTAGGCATTTTCGCAGGAACATTATTGTTTTGGGGTCTGATGGGTAGCCGCATCCAATATCCCCATATTTTTTGGCAATTTCCGCTATTTCCCTATCCCTTTCAACTTTGGCTATTATTGAGGCTGCTGAAACTATTGGATATTTCCTATCAGCCTTATGTTCTGAAATCACTTGAACCGTAATTGAGAGCTCTTCTAAGATGTGCTGTTTGAACCGTTCTTCCAAAACATCCGATGCGTCTACGTATGCGACATCTGGCTTTAATATTTCTATAATCTTTGCCATGGCTTGTGCCTCAAGCCTATTCAGCTTATGCAATTTTCTCCCAGACATGACAACCTTGTCAATTTCCATTGGCGAAAGCTTCACAACGCTGTACTTTTCTGCTACGCGCTTAATTTCAACTGCAAGGTGTTCACGTCTCTGCGGTGAAAGAAGTTTTGAATCTCTAACTTTTAATTCAACAAGTTTTGATATGTTCTCCTCTTTAAGTAGGACTCCCGCAATAACAAGCGGTCCAATTACTGAGCCGCGTCCAGCATCGTCAACTCCAGCAATTAACATTTAAAATCGCCTTCTAAACAATACTCCATTTTGAAGCTAATACGCTTTATCACTTTTAAGCAAGTAGGCGATTTTCTCGGCGATAACCGCGTGGAGTTCATCTCTGTTCTCAAAGTTTACAACGTGAACTTCCGCGTCTTCTCTGGCTTTAATTTCTTCTATAAGTTTGTCTTTTGCCTTCCAATGGACAACGCCAATCAATGGCTTTTTGCTGTCCACAGCGGTTTTCACGGCTTGTTTAAATTTTTCAGAGAAAAGCTCCATTGGTCCAATCTCGTCTATGACTATTATATCAGCGTCCCTAACAGCCTTCAATATGGCGTCTACGCCAACACCGTTTAGGTCTTCAATGTTGACGCGGTACTTGCCAACGCTTGGACCCGTGGGCTGATTGATGTGGGCAAGCCAACCGCGCCTTGAGCTGGCTATGTCTAGAATTTCAAAGCCGACGCGTGTTCCGCAAGAGCGAGCTTCTCGGCTTATCATTCCGCCTACCGTATAGCCTTTCTCTCTCAAAATTTGCACAATCTTTGTTAGCACCGTTGTTTTTCCTATTCCTGGACTTCCAGTTAGAAGTATTATTCGCTTTTCCATAAGCGAGAAAGTCTAATATCACTTTTATAATGATTTAGTTGCTGGAGAAAGCAGGCTGATGAACGGAAAACTCTGCGACTTGGATTTTCCATTAGAAACTGTCAATGAAGGTGCAGTGAAAGTTTTAGTTCCAAAGTTGAAGGCTTTCGTCAAGTCGCCGTCAGAGTATGCGCCTTCTAGGGCGCCTGTCTTTTTCAATCCCGTTATGGAGTTGAACCGTGACATTGCAGTTTTAGCCCTACAAGCTTATCAGAGGATTGTTAACCGTGAAATTGTGGTTTGTGAGCCGCTTGGCGGCTGCGGTGTTAGGGGCGTACGTTTCGCTGTTGAAGTTGAAGATGTGAAGGAAGTTTTAATCAACGACATAAACGCCAAAGCGTTCAAACTTGCAAAGTGCAACGTTGAAATGAATAGGCTTGAAGACCGTGTGAAATTAACCAACGAAGATGCAAATTACATTTTAAGCGTGCATGGGGCGCCTAGAAAAAGGTTTGATGCAATAGACATAGACCCTTTTGGTTCGCCAGTTCCCTACATGGATTCGGCGTTGAGGGCGCTGCGTAACGGCGGCTTTTTGGCTTTAACCGCGACTGATATGGCGCCTTTGTGTGGAGTTTATCCCAAGGCTTGTGTTAGGCGATATTATGGGAAGCCTTTAAGAACGGAGTATTGCCACGAGTTAGCCGTTAGACTTTTGGCTGGTTGCTTGGCTTTAACGGCGGCAAAATACGACATAGGCGTAGAACTTCTATTTAGTCACAGCACAGACCACTACATACGAGTCTACGCAAAAGTAATGCACGGTGCAAAAATGGCTGACGAAAGCATAAAAAATATGGGTTATATTCTTCACTGCTTCGCTTGCTTCCACAGAGAAGCCCACAAAGGACTTTTTGTAAATGTATTGCCGCCCCAATGTCCCGAGTGCGGAGCAAAGCTTAGCTTTGGCGGTCCATTGTGGCTTGGCAAAATAGCTGATGAGGAGTTCTGTGAGTTGATGGAGAAGGAACTTTCAAGTAAAAGGCTTGGACAGAAAGGAAGGGTGGAGAAACTTTTGGCTTTGGTAAAAAGTGAGGCTGGCGCTCCGCCAACATACTATGTTTTGGACAAGTTATGTGACGCTTTAAACTTACAAGTTCCACCATTAAAAACTGTTCTGGATGGCTTACGAGGTGAAGGTTTCCAAGCACTTTTGACGCACTTTCATCCTAGGGGAATAAAGTCAGATGCCCCAGCAGCAAGACTAAAAGAGGTTTTACGTGAGACCTTGCGCTTGTCTGGCAAGTTTTAAATAACTTTGGCTTTACATGAAGAGGCTAGGTGGACAGTTTGAGGAAAGAAACATTACTCTTAGCGTTATTTATTATACCCATGCTGTTTGCAGTTGCACACGCAGATGCAAATGTTAAAACCATAACAGCTTGGACGAACAAACAGATTTATGTTCCAGGCGAAAGAGGCACGCTCTACGTGAACTTTTACAACAGCGGGGCAAGCACGGTTGAGATTAAGAACATAACTGTGAGGTACAAGTCTTGGCAGGCATACATTGATGGCAAGTGGGTTGGCAACGAAACCTTCAGCGTTAACGAAAACGTCACAGATGGCAGTGTAGCCACTTTGGCTATACCCTTCAATGTTCCAAGCGATGGAAGAGCGCAAGAAACAACTGTTGACATAGAGATTGGGACAAGCCTTGGACTTGAAACCAAACTTGATGCTACAGCAATTAAAGTCTCGGAAAATTCGCCTTACATGGAGCAAATAGTCGCGCTTTTCACGATACAAGCAGTTCTGCTAATAGTCTGTACAATAGTGATATCGGCAACAATATTCTTGTCAACACACAAGCCGCCGTCAGCAATTAAAAAGGAAGAAAGCCAAAGCGCATAAGTAACCAAGCGTTAGTGAATTCTTAAGTAATAGAAAAGCAATAATCCTTGTACGCAACTGTTGGATGTTGGAGGTGCCGTGAAACTCGGAAAAGTTTTGGTTGCGTCTGCCTGGCCGTATGTAAACTACACGCCACACTTGGGCACTATGCTGCAGATTTTGTCAACAGACGTTGTTGCTAGGTACTACCGCCTGAAGGGCGAAGATGTTGTGATGGTTAGCGGTTCAGATGAGCATGGAACGCCAATAGAGGTTGAAGCGATTAGGCTTGGCGTGCAGCCTAAACAGTTGACTGACAAGGTTCACGCGAGGGTTGTTGAACTTTTCAAGAAGTGGGGAATATCCTTCGACAACTACACGCGCACAGAAAATCCAACACATAAAGAATTTGTCCAAAAGCACTTCATGAAACTCTACAACAACGGCTACATATTCGAAAAGGAGACGGAGATGCTTTACTGCGAAAACTGCAAGCGCTTCCTTCCAGACAGATTCGTTGAAGGAAAATGCCCCTACTGCGGATACACTCCAGCAAGGGGAGACCAATGCCCAGAATGCGGAAGACTGTTAGAAACAACGCTTCTCATCGAACCGTACTGCGCAGTATGCAAGACAACACCAGTGTTGAAAAAGACTAAACATTTTTACTTTGACCTATTAAAGTTCTCACAGGAACTTGAAGATTACATAAAGAATAACGAGCAGTTGCCAACAAACGCGAGAAACTTCAGCCTAAACCTCATAAAGGAAGGCTTAAAACCAAGAGCAGTCACACGAGACAACAAATGGGGAATCCCAGCGCCTTTTCCAGGAGCTGAAGAAAAGACAATTTATGTTTGGGTTGAAGCTGTTTTGGGTTATGTTTCAGCCACAATCGAGCATTTCAAAAATCGCGGCGAACCAGAAAAATGGAGGGAATTTTGGTTCAACAAAGACGCTAAAACACTGTTCTTCATAGGCAAGGACAACATACCATTTCACACAATAATTTTTCCAGCGCTCCTTTTAGGCGCACGAGAGGGCTACATCCTACCATGGAATGTTTCAACAACAGAGTTTCTCCAATTCAAAGGCGAAAGAGCATCAAAAAGCCTAAGAAAGGGAATATGGATAGACGAAGCGCTGGAGCTTTTCCCAGCGGATTATTGGCGTTACTTCTTAATGGCGACGAGACCAGAAACAAAAGATTCAAACTTTACCTGGGAATTTTTCACAGAAAAGATAAACGCGGACCTAAACGACACATTTGGAAACTTTATCCACAGAACAATAACATTCATAAACACAAAGTTCGGCGGCGAAATTCCAGAACCATCAAACCTAGAAGAAGATGACAAGCGCATACTTGAAATCCTTAAGGAGAAAGTGGAAAACATTGCCAGGGAAATCGAGGAATGTAAACTCCAGTCGGCAGCAAACACTTTGATAAGCATAAGCCGCATTGGAAACCAGTATCTAAACGAGAAGGAGCCATGGAACATCATAAAGAAGGATAGGGCTAAGGCTGCAAACGTCCTATACGTGGCAGCTCAAATAGTAAAAGCTTTGGCGATAGTCTCCGCACCATTTGTTCCATTCACGGCAGAAGAAGTCTGGAAAACGCTAAACCTTCCTAGAAGCGTTCACGAGCAAACGTGGGAAGAAGCCCTAAAACCCTTACCCGCAAAACACAAAATAGCCAAAGCAAAACCGCTCTTCAAGAAGATAGAAGCAAACGCACAGCAGTTGGACGAACTGCTAGAGAAAATCAGAGAAGGAATTAAAAGCGCCTAGTCTGGTTGTGGAAACTTGCAGCTAAAAATCGACTTGCATGTGCACACGCAATACTCCTATGACGGTTTAATCACGCCGAAAGAACTCGTTTATTACGCAAAAAAGCGTGGATTGGATGGCGTTGCCATAACAGACCATGACACTGTTGAAGGCGCATTAAGAATCGCGAAGGAGACAGAATTTTTGATAATTCCGGGAATCGAAATTTCAAGCATGGGCGGGCATATTGTAGGACTTAATGTTTGTGAGAGTATTCCAACGGACTTAAACGTTGAGGAAACAGTTGACAAAATACACGACACTGGAGGTTTAGCTGTCGCTTGTCACCCTACAACTTTGTTCAAAAGCACTCTCGGAAAGCACATGAATGCGAAGTTTGATGCTGTGGAAGTGATAAACGCTTCAGCATTCCCATTCAAGCAATCAGTGGAGCGCAGCAAGGAGCTTGCTAAAGAACTTGGTGTTGCGCAAGTTGCTGGAAGCGACGCGCATTACGGTCCAGAAATAGGATATGCGTACACTGTTGTTGACGCTGAGCCTGAAATCACAAGCATAATTGAAGCCTTAACTAAAGGTTTTTGTAAGCCTTTTGGAGAACCAATACCGTTAAGTTTAAGGTCTAAGAGAATAATTTTGCGCCTCAAAAAGAGTTTCTAGTTGTGCATAAAAATATGGAAAATTGAGGATTGTTAAAGGTTCTCCATCTGGTAGAGGTCAAGCTGAATGTTTAGCGGTTTTTCCGGTTCCGCGTATGGTTCAAGATTGAAGAGTTGCGGCGCAATTGTTCCGAAGCCACTTAGGATGTGCGGCGAATTCACGCCCGTCATTACTAGGGTTACTCTAAGCTTGCCATTTTCTTCCGGATTGACCCTTGCACCCCAAATAACAAGAGCGTTGCGGTCCATCATTTCCGTTACTATTTCGCCAACACGATTCGCCTCTTCAATCGTCATTTGCGCGTCTCCAGTAACGTGTATGAGCGCTCCAGTCGCACCAGCATAATCCACATCCAAAAGCGGACTCCTTAAGGCATTTCTTACAGCTTCTTCCGCCCTGTTCGGCGCGTCCGATTCGCCGACGCCTATGACGGCTACGCCTCCACGCTTGACTATCGTCTTAAAGTCTGCAAAGTCAAGGTTTATCAGGCTTGGCGCTGAAATTGTTTCCACTATTCCTTTAATCATGTTCGCCAAAACTTGGTCTGCAACCCTGAAAGCCTCGTTTATGGGCAGCTGCGGCACAAGCTGCATCAACTTGTTGTTGTCTATGACGACGACGGTGTCACAGTGTCTGCGCATTTCATTTAAAGCCAAAGCCGCATACTCGATGCGTCCCTTCTCAATTCTGAAGGGTGTTGTGACGACACCAACGGTAATTGCGCCCTTTCGCCTTGCAATCTCAGCAATAACTGGCGCTGCGCCGGTTCCGGTACCTCCGCCCAAACCAGCTGTTATAAAGACTATGTCCACGTTTGAAAGCAACTCCTCAATATTCTTCTTAGACTCCTCAATGGCTGCTCTGCCAAGTTTTGGGTCTCCACCAACACCAAGACCGCGCGTAAGCTTTTCGCCTATAAGGACCTTTCTATGCGCCTTTGAAACCCTCAAGTGAATTGCATCCGTGTTTATGGCAATGCATTCTGCGCCTGATATACCCATCTCCATAAGCCTTGTCAACGTGTTGTTTCCAGCCCCGCCAACGCCCACAACAGCTATATGACATGTGTCCGTTAATGCGACTCCATCGGTGCCAGCGTTTTGAAGGGCATACTTAAGCGCATGTTCCATTGGACTCATGTTAGTCAACCCTTTTCTTTCGTTCAATCTCACCGTTAATTAAGTCACGTATAGCCACACGAATGGCCTCCGCCCTGTTAGGATAGTACTTCTCATTAACAAGCTGATCTAACATCTTAATGTAAGGTTCAGGCAAATACAGCGTAATCAATTTCATTGCATCTCCCCCTTTTGGTGGCATAAAATCGCTTTCGGTGTGCCTATAGTTGTATATAATATGTTTTAATTATGTTTTAATTATGTTCGTTTTTATTCTTTTAAATCTTATGTGCATGCCGTTTCAGTTCTGTGTAAATTTCGTGAGTTTGGGACCCCTATGTTTTTATCTCTTTTTGGAGCATTTAATGTATTGCGATGGTAAATGCGTGTCTTTGTTAAAAGCTTTGGCTGTTCGTCGAATTTGGCTGACGGCGAAATTTTGGCTGGTTGTCTAGCGGAGGCTGGCTATGAGCTTGTCAACTCGCCTTTAGATGCTGATGTGATAATCTATAACACTTGTGCTGTTAAGGGTCCAACAGAGAATCGCATGATTGAGGTTTTGAGGCGCGTGCCAAACGGCAAGAAGCTTGTGGTTGCTGGTTGTTTGCCGCTTATAAATTTTGAGAGGTTGTCTAACGAGGTGCGTTTTGATGGTGTTGTTGGACCAGCTTTTGGTAAAGAAATAGTTGGTGTTGTGAGACGGGTTTTAAGCGGTGAGAAAGTTGTAATTCTGGAAAATGCTTTGGCTAGTAAACCTTGTTTAGATTTGCCGAGGAAGCCCATAAATCCAGTTGTGAGCATAATTCCAATAAACTATGGCTGTTTGGGTTCATGCGCGTACTGCTGTGTGGTTTTTGCCAGGGGACGTTTGAGAAGCTATGGCATAAACGAAATTGTGGAAAGGGTTAAGCGGGATTTAGCTTTGGGCATTAGGGAGTTCTGGATTACCTCGCAAGACATTGCATGTTATGGGCGGGATTTAGGCACAAACCCTGCAGAACTGCTCAAGGCAATATGTGCCATCGAAGGAAACTTTAAGATTCGCGTCGGTATGATGACCCCTAACATGGTAATTGATATGCTTGATGGTTTAATTGAAGCATTCGCAGACGAGAAGATATTCAAGTTTCTTCATTTACCCGTACAGAGCGGCGACAACGAAGTTTTACAGCGTATGAGAAGGTTTTATTCGGTTGAAGATTTCACGAAAATCATTAAAGCGTTCAGAAAGCGCGTTCCAGAAATAACGATAGCGACAGATGTGATATGTGGTTTTCCAGGCGAAACTGAAGAAGCATTCAAGCGTACTCTCCGACTAATTGAAGAGGTTAAGCCAGATATAGTTAACGTTTCAAAGTTTTTTGTAAGACCAGGAACAGCAGCCGCAAACATGGAAAGCGATTTTGTGTCTTTGAAGGAAATTAAGCGGCGAAGCAGCCTAGCTGCGGGTCTTGCCCGAAAAATAGCTTTTGAAAGGAATGAGCGTTGGGTTGGCTGGGTAGGCGAAATTCTCGTAGACGAAGTTGGTAAGGTTTCTGGTTCTTGGGTTGGGCGCAACTTTGCTTATAAGCCGATTGTTGTTAAAGGTGGTAATGTGGGTATGCTTGGCAAAACTTTGCGTGTGAAGGTTGTTGAAGCCTTTAGTACTCATCTGCTGGGTGTTGTCTGCTGATAAATTATTTATGCTGAAACAGCAATTATTTTCTGGAGATGAAAGTTTGGGCGAAGAAAAGATTATCGAAGTTGGACGTATCACACATTTCTTCTCAAAAATAAGCGTTGCAGTTATTGAGCTTACCGCGCCACTGGCCGTTGGGGATCGCATAACTATAAAGGGGCCGACAACGGATTTTGAACAAGTTGTGGAATCGATGCAGATAGAGCATAAGAATGTTCAGAGAGCCGAGGCTGGACAGAGCATAGGTTTGAAGGTTGCGCAGCGTGTAAGAGAAAAGGACATAGTTTACAAGAAGCTTTAACGCTACGCCTTTGTCCTTTTCCTTTCTTTGCATTGCTTTTGAACGCCAGAGCGCTTACTGCTTGTAAGTCTACGTGAGTTACATACAAAGGCTTACCATTCAAGCGTGATATTCGCCATTCTGATTGAAAATGCGTTCATCGCTTGTCCTTGTCAAAATGTTTGCAATATTTGCCTTCTCGTTTATACTTGTTGTTGGCAGTCTCCCATTCACGTTAAACGAAAGTGAAAATCAAAGCGATGACGTAAATGAATTTGTTTTCTTTAATGATTATGAAAGTTGGATAAAAAGTGGCTACGCGCAATATGGCGAATTCTCTCTGAATGAGTCTTTTACTGCTGAAGTTGTCGTTGGCGATGGAGAACGCTACGAGAACATTCAAGACGCGCTGGATGACGGCTACTTGTGCCTTTATTTGAAGAGACAAAGATTTGAAATCAGCGAGCCCATAGTTCCACTGAAAGAGGATTTCTACATAATTGGAAACGGCGCTGAAATTGTTGCAGTTCAACCCATGAACACGGTTTTTGATATCCGCAATGTTAGATACGCCCACTTTGACGGTTTATTCATAAACGGCAACGGGTTAGCCCAAAAGTGTATAAATGCCTCACGCACTCCAAGCCAAGTGCCAGTCCACCAAATCCGCAACTGCAAAATTTGGGGCGCGACGCTGGCGAACATTGATTTTACTGGATGCGAAGACAGCCTAATATTTAACTGTTGGATTGATGGGCGAAAGGACACAAGCGAGCCACCGCTAACGGTTACCGATTTTGGCGTGAAAATAGGCGAGTTCTGTGATGGCTACCGCACCGGCGGTCAAATAAACTTAATCCACTGCTTGATGGGCTTTCATAGGAAGGCAGACGTATTCGCAAAGAACATTGCCCAGCTTAAACTGTCGAATTGCCTCTTGTCAAGTAAGAACATGTGGAGTGCCGAGTTCGAAGCGCACATAATAGTTGAAGGCGGAACAGGCGAAAACCCGCTTATGCCAACACTTGAAATGACAAACTGCTGGGTTGAAAATGGACCCGGCGGCAACGTCCCAAACATACTTATAAGAAATCGCCCAATGTCCAAACTCACCGTAATAGGCGGAATGTTCTACACGGACAATAGCCCAAACATTTACAGCGAATTAAACCCATGCGCAGAAACAATAACGCTTATAGGCGCACTTTTCGAACAGAACATCCAATACAAAGGCTACAACATTGCAGCGCCAACACAAAAACTTGTCTCCATAGGGAACACTTACAACTGGAATGGAATAGACAAGGCAAATGTTACAACATACATGATCTACGACAAGAACGATACGCAAATAGAAACAAGCGAATCCTAAACAAAAGCTAAACCTCTCTAAAATTTAGAAAATAGGGCATTGCCAAGCTTCATTTTCCCTACCCCCTCCCCCTCTAGATTTTCCAAAATCAATTTTAACGCAGCAGTTGCGTATCTAAATAGAAAAAACAAAAAAATTTGGGAAACTAACGTTTTGCTACGTATATCTTATGGATACACTACGGGATAACAGGGTTCTGGGCAGACAAATGGTAGCATGTTGTTGTTAAGTCCGTCGAGAAGGTTCTTCCAATACTCCTGCTCTGCTCTGTCATTTCCGTGCAGTGCTGTATTTGCGTTATTTATGATTTCGCCTATTGTTATGAATCCTGTTGGAACATATGACGATGAACCAACGTAAACAGTTGTGCCGCTACTTAAGAAGCCGTGAAGAACGTTCAGTTTTGTTGCGATCAGTTGGGCGGAAAGCATCCAGCGCATATCCACAGCAGTTGCAGATAGTAAATAGTTTTTAATCTGCGTTTTTGCTGTTGCAAGATCGCTACTAAACGGCGGATATGACCATCCGCTTGGCTTGTAAAGGTTCAGTCCGTTAAGTGCTGTTACATCACTAGAATTTATTAAGGCTTGTCCATTTTTGTTGCTCCAGAAACCCAACGTTTTGCCTCCATAGCCAGGTTTTAAGCAGACGTTTCCAAAGTCTTTATCCGTGTAAGTTTCGCCTAAGGCAACATCGAATTCATAGTAACCGTCTTCCGGAGCTGTCTGAATCCACATTCCAGAAGGCATGACCTCAACAATCTTGTAGCGTCCAACTTCAGAAGCCGTGAAGACATAGTTGCCTATACCATCCGTAAAAGTAGTATCATAAAGATACCAGGCCTCTGAGGTTTCATTCCATTTGTATAGCTCGATTTTCCAGTCTTCTATGCCAACCTCGTCAGGGTCTCGTTGTCCGTCTAGATCGGTATCGAAGAATTTGACACCGCTTATAATTGCTTGAGGTGGTATTACACAAGTTATTGTCACAACTGCCTCATCATATTGCCCAGTCTCACGAATAGTCGCCCTATTAACATGTTCCCCTTCTTGGCAATACACAAAAAGCACGTCATAAGTTACAGAACTGCTGGTACTGAATTCCCATGAACCACCATTAGTATCATCGACATGAATCACATCATTAACTAACGTTGGGCTATTTGGCAGATTTGTTGTCGCGCTTGGGCTAGGACCGAAAGGCTCACCTAAATATCCTGAGTGGTTCGTTATAGTAACACATGCAGTAACCTTGTACTCTCCACAAGCATGCACATTCGCACTCGGGATATCAATTCTGTAAGGATATTCCCCTGTCTCTCCTGGATCAAGGACCGGATTGCCGCTCACATCAACAATGGCAGTTGCGATTAAATCCTTTGGTGGTGGCACACCGTTTCTAAGTTCAATTAAGATTGTCAAGTTCTCAGTAGCTCGCTCTCCACCGTTAGTCACGGTTACTATACCTTCGATCCATGCTTCTTCAGTGCCATTATCCTTTGCCACAGTAATAGTGTATGTTGAAATACCAGATTCGCCAGGATAAAAAGTCCAACTGTCCGGACTCACAGACTTGTCAATTGTCCATCCATACGTAATCGTCCAGTGCGCTGTTGCTGTCACACGCGCCTCGAGGGTTGTTCCGGCCTGTCCATTTGCATGAACTACCGCGGGCATCGCCATTGCTATTATCATAGACATCATTAATAGAACCGTGAATATTCTTTTCATTTTCCTTTCCCCTCCTTCCTTTTTATTCACCCATATTTTTAGCGTGCATAAGGCATAGCACGGGTTTAGGCGCCTAACCACCAGCTTTAGCATGGCTAAAGCCTAATCCAAGACTCAACAGTCAACCGCGCTATTATTTAACTTTCTGGAAGTAACTTCTATACCAGAAACACAAAAGCATAAATAAACGCTGACAACTCTGCCTAATTGCGCCTTTAGAAAGGGGGCAGCTGTATAGTGGCTGCAGTAAAGTTTTATGGGATTATTTCGCAGCCATTGTGTTTCATGAATTCGAAGTCTTCAAGCCTTATTCTCCCATTTTTTATTAGGTCCTTTATTCTTGGAATTTCCGCCGAAACTGCGTCTATCAAGTTTCGTACAGTCTTGCAGACTTCCTTGTAGGCGTCTCCTTTCCAACGTTTTGTTATGTTTGCGTAAAGGCATCTTCCGCCGCATAAGCCGTAAATTTCGCATTTTGTGCATGGTTCGCCGACGAAAATCTTACGCAAGTTTAACGGGTTTGCATTGCTTATGTGTCCAAGATAATAGTCTTTCATTCCCCACATGGTTGGGCAGGGAACGATATAGCCGTCTGTTTGAATCGCGTAGTTTATCCATCCTCCGCCGCAGCGTAGAAGAATTTGCTTTTCGCCATTTAGCATGGAATGTGCAATTCCAAGGAAGGGGTAAAGCCGCAAAACAATGCCGAACTGTTCCATGTAATCAACCCAGAAACGGGCAAGCCTACGAATTCCAGGATTATAGCTCTGCTCAGTCCAGCGCTTAAAATCCCTTCTCTCAAAATCATTCCAAAAGCCAGCATTCAACTGCCAATGCACAGAGGAAAATGGAAACTCGCTGTTCTCAACAAGCCACCTAACCTGCTTGTAAATGTCTGTTTGCTCCATAACAGTCATGCGCGCAATGACCTCGCCGCCAAAACCATTCCGCCTGATAAGGCGCAGATTTTCGATAACACGCCTAAAAGTGCCAGCCCCCCTATAAAAGTCCGTTAACGCTTCATCGCCATCAACAGAAACAAGAACAGTGTGCAAACGATTAACATATTCTGGTTCCAAACGGTCCAAAAGCAAACCATTAGTCTGGATTAGAAAATGCTTGGCGTGCACGCTGTCCATAACACGCCTAACATCATCAACACACAAGAGCGGCTCACCACCATAAAAGGTTAGAACGCAATCCGCGTCTTTCCTACAAAAGTTGTCCAACTCTTCAATTTTGTATGCTATTCTTTTTGGTAAAGCATAATCAACATCAAAATCCGGAAAACTTTCATCAAAGTCTTCAGATGCTTCACCAAAGCAATAACGGCACATAAGGTTACAATCAGTTGTCAACAACAAATGAAAAAACACGAATTCCACCGCCCAATTTAAACATACTTTTCCTTAATTTTCTTTGCTTTCTCGATATAATTCTTAAGCTCCCTCTCACGAATTTTACGCTCAGGCAAAGTTTCAGGAGCGTACATCAAGGGAACAACAGCCAAAAACAAAAAGAAGCTCGCAAAAGAAAAAGCTGCCGTCGGAGAAATATCACTAACAAAGGGTTCGATTAGCACTGACACGAAGCTTGCGAGAAGAAAAGGAAGACCGCCTAAAGCGTAATACTTTTCTTTCTCAAAATCTTCACCAAGATCTCCCCAAACGGCCATAAAGAAAACTGAAGCAAATAACCCCCATGTCACACCATCAAAAACCAAAAATAAGTAGGATGTAGCTGGTGAATCATAAAAAATACTAAGTGCGGCATATTCGATGCCGAGCATCACAAAACCAGTGATAACCACTCTTTTTCTTCCAACAATATCTGCAATAAAACCACCAACAATCGCAAATATCCCGATGAATATGTATACCGCAAGCTCTATAAAGGCAAAAAATTCCGAACCGAATACTCTTTCCAAGATTGGCGATTCTGCAAAATTTATAATAGAAAACATAATCCATGGAAACAGGTAAAGCAATACGTCTCTTTTACAAACAAGTTCTAGATACTTCGGAGATTTTCGGCTATTAAGCATTTTGTGCTGTTTAGTGAGTAAAAGAAAACTTAAACCACCAAAAAGCCGCCAAAATGTCAATATGGCAACAGTCTCCAATGGTTTAAGCATAGTAGCTACAAGAGCTAAAAGCAAAACGATAAAGCCAACACCGCTCCATATTATTCCGCCTACAAAACCGCGGTTTTCAACACACGTTAAATCGGCAAAATAGCTTAAACAAGAAGGCATTCCTATTCCAATTGAAATGCCCAAAAAAAAGGCGAATAGAACATTAGTCATCATGTCATTTATGGGAACTGTAACTAAAAACGATGTTGTAATCGTTCCTATAAATAACCAGAGATATAGAAACTTTAGCCGCGCCATTGGGAAAATTTTCGAGCCAAAGATTGCCGAAACTGCGATACCTACATAATATGTAGTGAACAAGATCAACTTTTGCGTCTCAAGCAAATTTATTTCATTTAAAAACATCTCAAAAACTGCATGAATTAATGTAAACCACACAAAACTATTGAGCACTAGAAGAATCGATGGCGCAGTTTCTCTCCAGACGATTTTTTCTTTTAGCACCTTCAAGGCAATCATACAGTAACTCATCAATAAGTATTGTTTTGAGGATAAAACTGTTGTTAATCATTATTCTGTATTCGTGTTCAACAACAAACTTTATTAGTAGATATGTTCTACAATACTACTACATGAGGGGAATTGGATGAAGAAGGTAGCAGTTAAAAGAGCGAAAAAGAAAGAAGTGCCTATACGAATGGCACTCTAAAGTTATAGGTCTTCAAGCATAAACGACAGCAGAAGTTGAAGGTCACTCTCTACTTGTTGAAAATATGTTGCTAGTTTGGTTCCTTCACTTATTAAGCGTTGCATATTCTCTTTCAGTCTAACAACAGGTTTAGACTTTAAGGTGACGTTAACTAGTTTGGTAACATCGCTCTCTTTTATCTTTGACTTTAGGATAATCTTAGTGACTTTTTTCTTTGTTTCATGGTCTTGCATTGCGAATAATAGGGGTACGGGTAAGTCTTGTGTAGTCACTCGGTGTCGGAGCTCTTCGATTTCAAAGATGTCAACAAATTCTTCTCGAAGAGTGCCTAATATCCCAAGAACTCTCCCTAATCTGGATAATAATTCAATTTCTTTATCTTTTCCACCACCGAACAATGCACCTAAATGCATGTCCAACTCTATTCCTGCTGCTTTCATCTCGATGACCTTCATGTAACTTTCCGGAACAGGTTCTTTCCTTTCTTTCAAGCCTACTTCAAGGGCATGCGCATTGCCCACTTCAAACGTTAACCGCTTAACTGTTTCAAGCGTTTCTTTTCTTTTTTCTTCTGACAATAATGCTGTTGAATCAACTAAAATTTTGAAACCGTCTATCAGAAACGCGTTACCTAGGAGCAAGGCAATTTTAGCTCCAAATTTGCCGTAGACTGTAGGAATTTTATGTTTCACTTTTGACCCATCTATGATGTCATCATGTATGTCAAATGCCGCTGCCATCATGGTTATCGCTGCTTGTGGCAATAGTGTATCATCAGTTTTACCCCCTACTGCTTCACATGCTATTGAAAAAAGACCTGGATGTGTGAAGTCTCTCCAATGTTCAATGTAGTATTTAATAGCTTCACGCAAAGGAGGATATTTAATTTCCTCTGTTTCTAGTATTTGTTTTGCAAGTTTAATTCCTTTTTCGCTTCTTTTCTTAAGATTTGCTACTACGAATCTGCCTATTTTCGGAGTCATACTACATTTTATCTTTTTAGACATTTAAAAGATTTAGTTAGAAGAATGAATTGCCTTGGACTCATGTTTTACTCTGTATTTGCTCTGTTAATATGTCGTAGTATGTTTCTATGTATTCGCTGCCTTTTTCTGCTATTGTGTAGACTTTTCTTGTTCTTCCTCCTTGCTGCTGTTTTTTGCCTTTTATTAGGCCTTTCTTTTCCATTGTGTTTAGGAGTGGGTAGAGCGCTCCGTGTCTTAGTTTTACTCCGAATTTTGTTTCTACTTCCTTTTTTATTTTGTATCCCCACATTGGCTCGGCGCTTAGTAGCCTCAGTATTTGTATGTCTAGTAAGTTTCTGGTTATGCGTTGAACAATTTCTTTTTTGATGTCTTCTGTCAATTTTTCACTTTCCGTTTGTTGTTCTGTTTTGGACTTGTTCATGTTTTGGCTTATTTAGGTTTATGTAGGGTTTGGAATATTGCGGTATGTGTGTGGTATGCTTTTTTATGTTTAGTTTAAGTATGAACGTTTATATTTTTGTTTAGGATTTATAGAGTCTTGAGATATGTCTAAAAATAGACATATTGTATCCGTGTACAACAAAAATACAGGAAGGGAAAAGGGAAATGGGTAACAGCTCAAAAGAAGTTCAGGTCAAATTAATGAAGGGCCTACTAGACCTAATAGTGCTACAGTTCCTAAGCAGCCAACCAATGCATGGCTACCAAATAATAACGCGCATACGCAAAAACTTCGGCGTATACTTTGGGCCAAGCACAATCTATCCGCTGTTGAACACTTTGGAGAAAAAAGGTTACGTGAAAAGCGAGTGGAACATGGACAGCGAAAGACCCAGAAAAATCTACAAGCTGACTGTTGAGGGACGAAACCTGCTGAACTTCGCAGAGGACTCGCTCAACTTCATATGCCGAAAAATAGGCACAAATGGACTGCCAAAAGCTGGAATTGAGGAGGAAATCTCGCAACCACCACAAGCGCACATAAGACCTTCCCTAATGAAGAAAATTGAAGAGCCGAAAACCATAATTTAAACATCAACATCCCCCCTTCACAATTTTGTTAATACGCTTTTATCCTTCAGCGTTCACCATAATAATTGGGAAGGCAGTTTGGAGAAGGTTGACATATTAATCCGTGGATGCACAATTCTGCCGATGGACGAAAAACGCATAATAGAAAATGGCGCACTCGCCGTGAAGGATGGGAAAATAACTTTTGTTGGAAGAGCCCCACGCGCAAGCGGCATGAAAGCAGAAACGCTGATAGATGGACGTGGAAAGGTTGCCTTGCCAGGGCTAATTAACTGCCACACGCATGTGCCGATGACGCTTTTTAGGGGTTTAGCTGAAGACCAGCCGCTGGAGAAGTGGCTTAAAAAGACTATTTGGCCTTTGGAGGCTAAGCTCAAGTCTGACGATGTTTATGCTGGGGCGCTTTTGGGCTGTTTGGAGATGATTAAAAGTGGAACAACATGCTTTGCGGACATGTATTTCCATGAGGATATGGTTGCAAGAGCTGTGGCTGAAAGTGGTTTGAGAAGTATTTTAGCAGAGGGTATTATTGAGGCTGGAAGGCGCGAGTTAGGCGCAGAAACTTTTTCTCGAAGCGTGGATTTCGCCAAAAATTTTGATGGCTACGCTTCTGGCAGAATAAAAGCAATGCTCGGTCCACATGCAGCCTACAGTTGCAGCGAAGACTTGCTTTTGAAGGTTCGCGAAAAAGCGCTTGAGTTAAAAGTTGGCGTTCACACGCATTTAGCCGAGTCAAAATCAATGTTGAAGGAAGTTGCCTTTCTTGACAGAATAGGCTTTTTTGATGCGCACACGCTGGCATCGCACTGCATAAACTTGTCAAAAAGAGATATGCAAACGCTTTTTATGCGGGAAGTTAACGTCGTGCATGTTCCAGTGGCTAACATGAAACTCGGCTTAGGAGCAGCAAGAGTGAAAGACCTAAAAAGTTTGGGTGTCAATGTATGCTTGGGGACAGATGGTCCAGCGAGCAACAATACGTTAGATATGTTTGAAACCATGAAGTTTGCTGCCCTACTTCAGAAGCACGCTTACCGCGACCCAACTATTCTTTCAGCCTACGAAGTTTTAGAAATGGCAACAATAAACGGCGCAAAAGCCCTTGGACTGGAAAGCGTTGCTGGCTCGCTGGAAGTTGGAAAACAAGCTGACATAATTTTAATAGACTTCAGCAAGCCGCACTTGAAGCCTTTGCATGACGTATTCGCAAGCGTTGTCTACTCCGCTCATGGAAGCGACGTGGACACGGTAATTGTTGATGGAAAAATGCTGATGGAGAAACGTCAAATAAAAACATTTCATGAAGCAGAAGCGATGGGGAAAGCTGAAGAAAGGGCTTTTCATCTGCTTTCATGAACAATAGTTAATCTTATTTAGTAGTTTTTTTATTTCTATTTGCTTCAGCGTTGGGCTAATGATGGCACCTATAATTCGGATGGTCAATCTTACAAAGAAGTTTGGCGATTTCACGGCAGTTGACCATCTAAACCTCGAAGTTGAAGAGGGAGAAATTCTCGGAATTTTGGGTCCGAACGGCGCTGGGAAAACGACGACGCTTTTGATGTTGACAACCGTCATTAAGCCTACTGAAGGAACGGCTTTCGTAGGTCCTTATGACGTCACGCGTGAGCCAGACAAGGCTAGGACGCTGATTGGCATGGCTTTTCAGGAGCCTAAACTTTTGTGGGTTGATGCGCCATGGGATATTTTGAATTGGCATGCAAAGGTTTGCGGCTTGCCAGCGGAAGAACGTAAAAAAAAGGTTCGCTGGGTTTTAGAGCAAGTGGAATTGTGGAGCGACCGATTTAAGAGCGTTCATACTTTTTCTGGCGGAATGCGCAAAAGGATTGAGATAGCAAAAATTCTCATTCAAAGACCAAAAATAGCCATAGTGGACGAGCCTACAGCCCAAATAGACATTGTTGGAAAGCACAGAATTTGGAACATGATCCGCGAATTGAAAGATGAAGGTTCCACTATACTGCTTGCCACAAATGAACTTTACGAGGCTGATGTGCTTTCCGACAGAGTCGCCATAATGCATAGAGGAAAACTGCTTGTCTGCGATGAGCCCAAAAAGCTGAAGGACAGCATACCAGGCGGAGACGTTGTCGAAATAGCCTTGGAAAAAGCCGTTTCAAGCGAAACAGTTGAGAAGCTTAAGGGAATCCAGCGCGTCGTAAATGTTTTGCCAATAAATGAGGATTACCTAAAAATTTACTTGAACAATGCTGAGGAGGTTCTACCAAAAATAATGGAGTTCTTTATGAAAGTGCATGTACAGATAAAGTCTATTCGCGTGAGTGAACCTTCGCTTGATGATGTGTTTGCGCATTATACTGGCTTAACAATTGAAGAGGCTCAGAGGAAATGATAAGCCTACGCAGGGTTTGGACTGTTGCTGAAAGAGACATAAAGATGTTTCTGCGCTACAAGTTTCTTTTGATAATGCGTGCAATATGGTTTGTGGCGCAAATAGCCCTATTCGGCTTGGTTGTCAACAGGATGTTCGACCCTAACGTGCAAAGCGCGGTTGGGGGAAGCTACTTCAACTATTATGCTGCTGGAATAATAATAACAATGCTATATTCAACAGCAGTTTTCATAGGCTACGACATATATGAAGAGGCTGACCACGGCGTTATCGAGTACCTATTAAGCGTTCCCGTTTCACGAAAGGAGCTTGTCCTAGGAAGGTCCATCGGCGGAGGCTTGAGAAGCTTTCTATACGTGGGTCCAATGATGCTCTTTGTCCTCTACCTAATCGGAGTTTCAAGCGTCCTACAGCTTTTAACAGCTTTGCTGTCGCTTTTTCTTTTCACTTTTGGCGTAGCTGGTTTCAGCATAACTTTGGCTGTAACCATAAAGTCATCAGACAGATTTGACATTTTGATGGGCGTAACTGACGCCTTAATAGTGCGGTTGAGCACTACGCTCTATCCAGTAGCATATATGCCTCAATACTACCGTGGGCTCGCGTCGATAAATCCGCTGTCTTTTGCCGCTGACCTCTTCAGGTGGGGTGCTGGATTAGAGTCTGCAGCGCTCACTTCGCCTTTGCTGGCAACTTTTGGGATTGTCGCCTTCTTTTCAATATTCACTTTTCTAGGCATATTTCTGCATGAACGCAGACTGGAGGGCGGAGGATGGCAATAAAACCAATATTGCACGTCATTCAAAGGGACCTCAGCTATTTCCTCCGCTATAAATGGTGGATTGCTGGAATGATAAGCATGAACCTTGCAGACCTCTTCATAATGGCAGTCGTATACACAAACATGGTTAATAGGAGCATAATAACAGACTACTTCGTCTTCTTCGCTCCAGGCTTAACAATAACAGCGCTTTTCGCCGCGGCGTTCATGATTGGACGCGAGATAAACATGGAAATCCGACGGGAAATCTCGCATTATATGTTGAGCCTTCCAATAAAGCGTTTAGAACTGGCGCTTGGAAGGGTTTTGGCTGGAGGCATTAGAGGAGTAATTTACATGGCTCCGCTTTTAGCCACAACACTGGGCATAACTTATGTTTACACTGGAGTTTTCCCAGACGCGCTTCAGTTTCTAACAATAATCTTTGCTCTTTTCCTAATATCAATTGGCACTTCTGGTTTGAGCATAGCCCTTGCCGTGTCAACGACAAGTTTTGAGAAATACATAACTGCGAGAGGAGTTGTCTACTATGTCCTTTTCTTTTGCAGCACGGTGTTTTATCCAATGACGCTTATACAAAGTGCAATTCCACAGTTGGCGTTGATAGCGCAGTATAATCCATTAAGCTGCGGCGCCGACCTCTCAAGAGCTTTTCTTTTAGGTAATCCACCCTTTGACCCATTTATGCTTGTTGACATAGCCTTGTTTGCGTTGATTTTCACTTCGCTTGCCACATTGGCTTATATGAAGGTAACCCAGAAGTAGTTATGGTTAAATTTATGAATATGAACAACGTATTTTCTTACCTTCCGTCATGTTGAAGGTGCTACTTGAAGGTAAAATTATGAGTGGAGTGGAAGCTATCTTCGAGCCGAAAAGCGTTGTTCTAATAGGTTCGAGTAGGCTACGCGAAAAGGTTGGGATGAGTTCCCCGCAACTGTTTAAAAGTGTAACGTACAACATGAAAAAGTTCTTCAAAGGCAAAGTTCACGTTCTGGATGTTGATGGAAGGAAAAAATCTGCAAGCACTAAAGCATTGCTAGGCGTTCCAGAACTCGCAGTTATAATGCTTCCACCTAAGCACGCGTTAATCCAAGCGGAAGAAATTGCAAAGAAAGGCGCAAAAGCCCTTGTAATAATTACTGGCGGCTACAAGGATGCGCAACGCCAAAAACTGCTTAAGCTTAAGGAGGATTATGGCATAAGAATTTTGGGTCCAAACACGATCATGGGCGTGGTAAACACTTCAAACGGTTTAAACACGACCTTCGAAAGGAATCTGATGCCAAAGAGGGGGAACATCGCCGTTATCTCGCAGAGCGGTGGCGTCGGCGCTTGCCTACTGGACTGGGCGTGTTTCTACAATGTTGGCGTAAGCAAATTCGCCTTCATGGGAGACAAGATAGACGTTGACGACGTTGACTTGCTTAGGTATCTAAGCGAGGATAAAGAAACAAAGGTTATATGCCTATACATGGAAGGAATAAAAGACGGAAGAACCTTCATAGAAGAAGCCAAAAGAACCGTCAAGAAAAAGCCAGTCCTAGTTTTAAAGGGTGGAATAACAGAAGAATCCGCGCATAGAGCAAAGTCTCACACAGCCTCAATAGCTGGCTCAGACGAAATTTTTAACGCGGCACTAAAAAAGGCTGAAATAATAAGGGTAGAAAACGTGGAAGAACTCATGGACGCGGCAATCGCCCTTTCAAAGCAACCGCCAATGCTCGGAGACAACGTTGCAATAGTAAGCAATGTCGGCGGACCAGCAATTCTTGCAGCAGACGCGATAGCAAAAAACGGCTTAAAACTTGCGACATTGTCGAACAAAACCAGAAATGAAATTGAGCGCTTATATCCCGGTGTTGACGCAACAAACCCCATCGATATGATTGCCGATGCAAGAGCCGAAAGGTACGAGAAGGTTTTGGATTTGGTGCTTGCAGACGATGATGTTGACGGCGTTCTAATCATAAACATGCTTAAATCCTGCTTCTTTGAACCAGAAGATGCACGTGTAATCCCAAAAGTTGCGGCAAAATACCCGAAAAAGCCCATTGTGGACGTGCCAGCTGGAGGCGAAGACTTCGCGCTAGTTTACAAGGTTTTAGGCAAAACGAAAATTCCACTTTATAATTTGCCAGAGAAGGCTGCAAAAGCCCTGAAAGTTTTGAGAGCGTATGGGAAAATTCTTGAGAGACATTAGTTTATATCTCTAAAATGGATTAAATTCTATTTTGGTTCTTGCCTAGGTGAAAATGTGAGTAGGCAAACGAGGCGCTTGGACAAGGAAATAACTGAAAGTCTTATGAGGTTTTGTAGGTATGTTGCCGGCTCGTGCGACATTACAGCGTTATGCATAATCGGCGATTCAGAGTTAACCTTCAAAGCCAAAACTGCCTCGCAAGCTTTGCTTATAATTAGAGATTTTAAGCCTCGATTAATGACTTATCTAGATGTTTTTGAAAGCAAAAGTTTCATTATTTTTGCCGTTGACCAGTGGGTTTTCGAGAGGGATGTTGACAGGGGATTTCTAGGCGAAGCTTTGGCTGGAGGACTAATTTTTCCATATATCCCAATTGTCAGCGAGAATTATCTGCATGCTCAAGAGGTACAATTGAAGAAACGCCTAATACACGAAATCCTAGAAAACATCATCCTAGACTTTCCAGAACTATCCTACGACATCCGCATTAAGCCCGAATACTTCATGTACGAAACTTTGTTAACTAGGGCGAGGCTTTTTCCGCTTATGATGCCAGACCTAATCGAATTCATGCATGAAAATAGGAAAAGCATAAATGTGAACCGCGTATTACCCGGCTATCTGGAAGCCTTGAAGGAGCTTGAAAGTGAGGGTATAGTCAGCTTTTCTAATGGTTTTGTTAAGATTTCCGCCAAATTCATTGATGGCGTTAAGAATCGGAAAATCAGATTTGTAAACCTTTTCAGAACTGCGCAGAAGGCTTTATTCAATTCTTTAATTGGAACTTTTCCAAGAATTTTCAGTTTTCTCATGCAGAATAGGGATTTACTCACAAGGTTTAGGTTTGCTGAAAGCTACTCGCGAGATGTTTGTTTCGTTGAGGACCCGCAAGCATATTTGTTTGTTCCAACTGCTAATGGTCTTGTTTCTTTTGCTAATAGGCTTGACTTGAAAGCTTTTGCCAGGAAAGTTTTGTCGGCAGATGAAAAGGCTGAAATAAATGTTACGCAGATTGGAAGCGTTTTAAACGAGACGTATTTGATAACGGCTTCAGCCAACGGCATGGAACAGAAGATTGTTGCAAAAAGGTTTAAGGACTGGTCAAGTTTTAAATGGTTTCCGCTTACATTGTGGACTGTTGGAACAAGAACTTTCGCCGTTTTGGGACGTTCAAGGCTTGAACGTGAATGTGCAATAAACCAGTTTCTACATTCACGCGGGTTTGCCGTTCCAAAACTGCTTCACATAAACCATGGCGAACGTCTTGTTCTCATGGAATATGTTGAAGGCGAGAGCCTTGAGAAAAAAATAAAGCGCATAGCCGAGGCAAGGGCTGCTGACGAGGTTAAAGATGAACTTGACATTATACGGAAAGTGGGAGAAAAATTTGCTGAAGTTCACGCGCTTGATGTCTCCTTGGGCGATACAAAACCAGAAAACATCATAATAGGCAAGGACAACCAAATTTATCTATTAGATTTTGAACAAGCATCAAGAAAGGGCGATAAGACATGGGACATAGCCGAGTTCCTCTACTATGCTGGACATTATTTTTCGCCCTTCTCAAAAAGTAGTCTAGCGGAGCATATCGCCAAATCTTTTATCGAAGGCTACTTGAAAGCTGGAGGAAGCCCAGAAACGGTCAAGAAGGCGGGAAATCCAAAATACACAAAAGTTTTCAGCGTCTTCACCCTTCCACATATAATGCTCATAATATCAAACGCTTGCAAAAGGGCGGATAAAATGAGGGAACAGCATGGTTAAGCCAAAAACCACAATAACCTTTTACGGTGGAGTAAACGAAATCGGCGGAAACAAAATCCTAATCCAAGACAGAGAAATCAGAGTGCTCTTCGATTTTGGCTTGTCATACGCCGCTAGAAGGCGGTTTTATTCGCCGCCTTTCCTGTCGCCTAGAAGCGAAAAAAGTCTACAGGAGCTTGGTATATTACCAAAAATAAAGGGCGTATACAAGTTTGATGAAGAACCGTGTGCAATTGACGCCGTTTTCATTTCGCATGCGCACATGGACCATTCTGCTTACTTGTCATTTATAAAACGTGAAATTCCAGTTTACTGCGGTGAAACAATGAAAATCATTTTGCAAGCGCTGGGCGAAATACGTAGGGCAGACTTGGAATTTAACGTTGAGGGCATAGAATTTCAAACCTTTAGAACTGGAAAGAAAATCCGAGTGGATAACCTAGAAGTTGAGCCAGTTCACGTTGACCACTCTGTTCCAGGGGCTTACGGCTTCATAATCCACACTTCCAGCGGCAGCATAGCCTACACTGGCGATTTCAGAACGCATGGCGCCAAGCACGAGATGACAAGGGACTTTGTTGAAAAAGCTGTTGAAGCAGAGCCCGAAGCGGTTATCACTGAAGCCACGAACATGACTGGGGCGCATGTTTCTTCTGAAGCAGAGGTTAAAGGCAAGTTGAATGAGATTGTCGGACATGCAAGCGGCATCGTGCTTGTTGATTTTGCTTCTACAGATGTTGATAGGCTCAATTCGCTTTACTGCGCCGCCAAGAATAATGGGCGTTGTCTCGCCGTTTCACTTAAACAAGCCTACTTGATGGAGGCGTTGCGCGAGGACAAGCATTTGGAGATTCCGTGTTTGAGTGATGATGGCATTTTGGTTTTTCGAAAATCGAAGCGTGTGCGAGACAAGTGGGAAAACGCGCTGATTGAAAGTTATCCAGACAAGGTTAAGAGTGCATCCGAAGTTTCGAAGCAGCAGTGCAAAATTGTTTTGGCTTTATCCTTCTACGACTTGGAGGAGCTTGTTGAGATTAAGCCAGAGGCTGGAAGCTGTTATGTGCTTTCCGCTTCTGAGCCTTTCAACGAGGAGATGGAGATAGACTATGAGAGGCTTGTTAACTGGCTTGAGCATTATGGTTTGCCGCAGTATCACGCGCATGTTTCTGGACACATAATGCCAATACAACTAAAGAACATCCTAAAAGAAATAGGCGCAAAACAAGTCTTTCCCGTGCACACGGAAAAGCCAAACCTCTTCGCCAACTTCATAAGAGATTTGAAAGGCAAAGTACTAATGGCTGAAAAAGAAAGGGAATACGAAATCTAACAAAACCTATTTTTGGCTGATGCCGCCTATTCTAACCTATGATAACCATAATTGGCGCTGGACGCGTTGGAAGCGCCGCAGCCTTCAACATTTTGAGATACCGAATAGGCGATGTTGTTTTGATAGATGTTTACGAGAACCTAGCGAAAGGCGAAGCCCTAGACATGATGCAAGCGGCACCAGCAATAGAGTTTGACGGAAAAATAAAGGGGACAAGCAACTACAGCGAGATGCGCGATTCTGAACTTGTTATCGTGGCGGCTGGTGAGGCGAGAAAGCCTGGGATGTCGCGGATTGATTTGATGAATAAAAATGCGAAAATAGTGAGGTCAATAGTGAAGGAAATCGCGAAATATGCGCCCGACTGTAAAATTATGATGGTTACGAACCCAGTTGATGTGATGACCTATGTTGCCTACAAGGAGTCTGGGTTTGAGCGGAACCGCGTTTTCGGCATGGGCAACATACTGGACACTTTACGTTTTAGGTCTTACATTGCTTCTGAACTTAACGTTTCGAGGGAGGATATACGCGCGCTTGTCATAGGTGAACATGGCGATTCGATGGTTCCGCTTGTGGAGTACGCTTCTGTTTCTGGCATACCAATAACGCGTTTACTAAGCAAAGAGCAAATCGAGAAAATAGTTAATTTAACTGTAAGCTCTGGCTCGGATGTTATAAGGCTTAAAGGCGCAACAATCTACGCGCCAGCAGCCGTAATCGCTGTGATGGCTGATGCCGTTATGAGAGGAAGAAACCGCGTAATGGGCGTATCAACCTACCTGCAAGGCGAGTATGGCTTTTCAGACGTAGCAATAGGCGTCCCAGTTGTCCTCGGCAGAAACGGAGTTGAAAAGATTTTGGAACTTGAACTGCAGCCAGAAACAAAAAAACGCTTCGAAATGTCCGTTGCAACCATCAAAGAAGCCATTGACAAGCTGACAGAAGCCTAGCCCAGTCAATTTTAACTGTGTTTGAACTGCTAAATTGAGTACCATCTCTAGATTTTTGCTTGTGGGATGTTAAGTTTTAATTAAAAGTTTTAATCATAAGGCTTTGTAGTGTGTGGGGATTCATAACCTATAAGTCAAAGTATGGTTTCTTGTTATTCACGATAAAGTATGAAGGCCGAACCAAAGCTTGACCGCAGAATGCGTACGCTGTTCCACATTTTGGGCTTAAGCTGCTTAGGGGGCGCCATATTCCTCCAAATTCTAGTTTTCGCTGATATACTCCAACACGGATATTTTATGGCTATCGAAAACAACCCGGCGATACTGTTCACTGAAATAGTTTTGACAGCTTTTGCCTTCATCTACTTCATATATATTTATCAGCGTTTTATCCGCTCATTGAAATAGCCCATTAGCCTTTCTGGCTTCTGAACCGTGAGAAATTGTTAAATAAACTTTGAATCTAAATCACCATCTCGTTATTGGAAGGTGAAAAATTGAAAAAACTTAAATTGATAATCCTAATATGCTGTCTTTCCATTGCCAGCTTACCACTCGCAAGAACAGAAGCACAAAATGAAACCATAACAAAACTTCTAAATCTCCCTGGAATAAACATTGAAATAAATGCAACTGCAGAAGCAGTGCCTGGTCAGAATGTTTCACTAACTTTGAGCCTATCCAAAGCACTCGGTCCAAAAGACGTGTATATAGGGTACCTCAATGTAAGCGTTTTTGGTTTCGTTTATGGTAAAGAAAAGATTCTCATTGTTAGCTTGACTGATGGCAACATATCATTAGTTAACGAATACAATTGCGTTCTTCCGCCTTTCGCGATACCTGAAAACGTCTGGGGTATAACTCAAGGGGAAATTACATTGACATATAACGTCACTTATGAGCAGCCGGGCACGCCTATAATAATAACGATAATGCCTTATGAAAATCTGAAGGTTAGCTTTGACATGACCTATGTTGAAAATACTTATCTTAAAAGCATAGAAGAGCAGCTTGCAAGTCTAAACGCGACGTTCTTTGAAAGCTTTAACATGTCACTGTCCAAAGAAAATATTGAACAATTGAACCAAACTTACTGGGATTACGTACAAAAATATGATGCACTCAAGGGAAGCGCAAGCGAACTAGAGAACTTACGCAGCGTTTCAGTCATTTTAGGTGTGATAACAGCTATTCTCTTTGTGTCAACGGTTTACCTACTCTTCCGCAAACCCAAAGAACAGTGGTGACCCAAGCACTTTCCACTTTCATTTTTTGTGCAGGTTTGGGGCTGCAATGAACGTTAGTCCGCGTTCCGTCAGTGCTTTAGCTGTTCTGTTTACTGCATCGTGCTTGTCCATGTAGTTTTGCAGCAGTTTCGGCATAAGCCCTTGCGCCATTATTTCTTTTTTCGGCATAAAGTAGTCAAGTATGTCTGATGGATGCTCTCTGTTCTTGTCAATTTCTGGGATTCCACCCTCGTGTTTGGCGCTTATGTTTTTTACGTGGTCTGCCAATTCCAAAAGTTCATTTAGCCTATCGTAGGGCTGCCTAACAATGCTCTTTTGCGTTTCCACGATGTGATGTTCTATGCGCACGATGTCTTCGAAGCCAAACGCCTTCCTTATGTAGGCTGCAAGTTCAATTGTCTTGTTGTTCACTGAGTTTGACAAGTTAAAGCCTATAAGCGGTGTTGTGCCGTCTTCGCGGCTTAAAAGTTTGGCGGTCATCAACGTCCATAAGATAAAGTAGGGGTTGTCGTTTCCAGCGTATACTGAAATTTTGAATTCAATGTCTATTCCAAGCTTGTAAAGCAGATAACCAAGCATTATAGTTCCAGCGTTAAAGTTCAAAACTTGTTTGACGCCGTACTCCGTGTGATAATGTAGGTACTCGTCAACCCATTTTAAGGCGTATTCGTTAGGCATGCCTATACCGCCAAAATATCCAGTTATGGTTTCTGGTCCACCCAAATGCACATTTATGGGATTGCCGTCCGGTCCGGGCATGGTTCCCTTCGTATCCAAAGTCTGAACATAAGACGCGCCCATGATTTGCATGGCAGCAGCGAAGGCTAATATGTCATTGTCTTCAACTTGCTCCTTCATGTTTCTGACGCGGATATAACGTGCGGGCATCAGTTCGCTTTTCTTTATGGATTGCTTTGCCTCCTCAATTATCCATGGGAAAAAGTTGCACGCGCTAATTTCAAGAGTAACAGCAAACGAATCGTCAAAACGCATGGAATCAGCCTTTCTCCCCAAGATTTTTCTACGGTACTCTGGTATGCTGATGAATGCTTCTTTGTCGCGTTGCTTCATAAGCCACTCCAAATCCTTTACAAAAGGCGACTTCTTCCTTTCAAGCCTCGCCATGAGATTTTCAAGCTTTCCAGACTCTCTAGCCTTGCGGTTAATCTTGCTTACGCCGTCATATTTATCGACAATTTCTAGTAGTCTACTAACCAAGGGATTGTCTTTTTTTAGGAGAAAGTCGTTGATTTCCTTCAGATTTCCTTCTTTAATTTCAAGTTTTTCCCTAACAGCGTTCAAAACGTGTCCTCCGAATGGTGAGCTTATTTTATTTTTTGTTGATTTAAAAGTTTTCAATGCTCTCCTTCAATTTTACAAATAGTAGATGATATCAGAATCTTCTTTCAATATTCAAAGCTTAAATGATATAAAGTGTATGCTTAACTAAAAGGTTGGAGACACAAACAATGTTTAAACCTGAAGGGATATCACCCGCCTTGGTTACACCTTTCACGGATGATGGAAAAACCGTTGACGAGGAAAGGCTTCGCGCTTTGGTTAGGCATTGTATTGAGTTGGGCGTGCATGGCGTTGTTCCATGCGGGACAACAGGCGAATTCGTTAATTTGACAACTGAAGAAAAGAAACGCGTAATAGAAATCGTCATTGACGAGGTTAATGGAAAAGTTCCAGTTATCGCTGGAACAGGCGCAAGCGGAACAGACCAAGCCTTGGAGATGACGCGGTACGCGAAGGATGTGGGTTGTGACGCCGCTTTAATCGTTACGCCTTTCTATTTGAAGCCAGCAGACCGCGGCATATACGAGCATTTTGATACAATCGCAAGCAAAGTGGACTTGCCAATAATCCTATACAATATTCCACAATGCACGGGCGTAGAATTGACATGGCAGATGGTTGAAGACTTGGCTCAAATTCCAAACATTGTTGGCTTAAAGGACAGCAGCGGACAGCTGCGCTATATTCTGGCGGTTCTGGAAAAAGTAAGAGACAAAATCAATGTCTTATGCGGACACGACGAAGTTGTTGTAGCCGCATTAGCCGCTGGATGTTCCGGCGCCATCCTCGCAAGCGCCAATGTGATACCAGACATTTGGGTTCAAATTTACAATCACGTAAAAAGTGGCGAGTTGCAAAAAGCCCGTGAACTCCAGTATAAAGTGCAGAAAATAGCCAGAATAATAGCTGGAAGCGGCGCGGTAGGCGCAAAAGAGGCGTTAAACATGATGAAAATCAAAGTTGGTCCAGTTAGAAAGCCGCTAAGCGTTGGCGGAGAATTAACCTACGAATCAAGAGAAGAGCTACGCCTAGACTTGGAAAAGATAGGTAAGATAACGCCAAAACCCATAACCTTCGAAATCGCCGAAAAACCCATAGAAGAAAGGTTCATGGCAATAAACATAACACCAGAAACCATAAGAGACTTTAAACTGCGTGTAGGCGAAGCCCTAGCCGGGTCTGGCGCAGAAGTCGCCCACATAGACCTAGTCATAGGCAAAAAAGACGGCCCAGTAGGCGAAGCCTTTGCAAAGGCTAAGGCTGCACCGACGCCTGGACACGAGCCCTTGTTGGCGATTCTGGAGCCAAACTTGACGGTTAAACCTGTAACCCTAATAGTGCCAACGGTTACAATCACGAGCATGCGTCAAGCCAGCATGGTTTACGGACCAGCCCAAACAGCCGTAGCCAAAGCAGTCGTGGACAGCGTCGCTGACGGCACAATTCCGAAAGAAGCGGTTGAAGACTTGATTATAATCGCAAATGTTTTCGTTCACCCAACAGCCGTGGATAGACAACGCGTTTACATAAACAATTATAAGGCTATGCGCCACGCAATCCGCAAAGCCATAGAAGGCAGACCAAACATAGAAGAGCTTATGGAAAACAAAGACCGCGCAAAGCATCCATTCAAATACACGCCCTAGTGACCACAATTGTCAGACCAGAAAATAACTGAAGGCGACTACGTCCTACTATACCTAAGCCCAAGGAAAACCTATCTTGTCAAAGTGGAAGCTGGAAAAAACTTCCACACGCATAAGGGTTTCATAAAATTTGATGATTTAATTGGAAAAGAGTATGGCTCAACAGTTGTCAGCAACATGGGCATTGAATTTGTAGCCCTAAAGCCTCTGCTGCGCGATTACATCATGAAGTCGGCTAGGCAAACGCAGATAACATACCCAAAGGACATCGCCCTAATAATAATGTTCAGCGGCATAGGCTCTGGAAGCCGCGTTGTCGAGGCTGGAACTGGAACAGGCGCCCTAACAACAGCTCTAGCCCACTACGTAAAGCCGAACGGCAAAGTCTACAGCTACGAGATTAGAAATGAATTTCTGGAAACTGCGGAGAAAAACTTGCGGAGGGCAGGCTTGGCAGATTTTGTGGAACTCAAAAATAAAGATGTCACTGCTGGCATAGACGAGTCAGATGTGGATACCGTAATTCTGGATTTGGCTACGCCTTGGCTTGTGGTTCCGCATGCCTACAACGCCTTAAAATCATGTGGGACGCTTGTCTCTTTTAGCCCCACAATAGACCAAGTTGTGAAAACCGTGGAAGCCCTAAAAGAAAACAATTTCGTCGATGTTGAAACCGTTGAATGCCTAATGCGTGGGATTCAAGCTGAAAGGGGAAAAACCCGCCCACAGACGCTGATGGTTGGGCATACTGGCTACATAACATTCGCAAGAAAAATGGTTAAAAAATAATTGGTTTTTATGGAACTTTAAGCACCATAGCCCTCACTTTAAGCGTTGCTTGACAGTAAGGACAGTTTTTCGTCCCTTCTTGAATGGAAATGTTTTACCGCAGCAGATGCAAACTTGCATTTGAACAATGATTTTTCCATTATGTGCATTGGGATAAGCTCCTAAGGAACCACCGTTTTCCTTTTTCTTCTCTTCTATGTTGTGTTGTTGGAGCAATTCTTGTCTCTTAATCATGTTTTAGACTTCCTCTAGCCTTCTCGCTTTAACTTGTTGTTAAGCGCATCCACCAAAACAGCAACTTTGTACGCAACGTAAGCCAAAAGGATGGTCATAGCCACTTCGACGAAGTCTCCAAGCATTCTGATGAGTTCACTTAAAGTCATAAATGCTCCCTTCTTCAAGCTTTAAGGTTTAGTTCTTTTATTTCGCTTAGGTCGAGCAGCGAGTTCATCTTAACTTTGCTTTCGGATATTGTGTATAAGACGTCGCCTATGTACAGTGCTCTCGTAATGTGATGCGTGCTGTCCATTACGTTGCCGTTTTCAATGTGTGTTATAGTGCCTCTTAAAACGATTTTCTCTTCAAGCTCCAGAGAGACTGCGAACACGTATGCGCCTTGCCAAACGGGTTCACCGCAAACGCATGGCGGAACACCCTGTGGGTATTTGCTTTCGTTAATATCCGCAACAAGTACGGGTATTACTAGAAGCTGCTTTTCCTTGTTAAATAGGAAAGCTTTGTGGTCGCTTAGAACTGGCGAGTGTGTGCCTCTCTCGCCTATAATGTACTTTGCAATTTCTTCTGGACTGCTTACATTTGTAACGTCGAAAAGCGAAATTTTTACGCCTTGATACCATGAGAAGTCGCCTTCTTCCTCTGGAACTGTTTCCTTGCCGACGCCTATAACGTGATTCGCGTCATAAAGGTGCAGATAATCCGAGTAGCCGCTAACCTTCAACTCGCCAAGCACCTTGGGATTGTATGGGTCAGCCAAGTCTATGACGAAGAATGGGTCAACTTTTCTGAATGTCACGAGGTAGCAAATGTCGCCCATGAACCGTGCTGAGTGAATCTGCTCTCTCGGGGCTACGTCTTTGAGACTGCCAACTATTTCCAAGTCCATGTTTAAAACGTATAAACTGTTTATTCCACCATAGCATGTGGCAATTCTAAAGTATCCGTTATACTCGTCCATTGAAAACTGGTTAAGAACAACGCCTGGAACCTGTCCATCAGCAACATAGGTTATTTCGTCGTCTTCAACGTGGATTCTATGCAAATACGTGTTGTGGTGGTCTGTTATAGCCAAGTAAATATTGCTCAACGAAACATACAGCGTCGAAGTTGCGCCTAAAAGCAACGGTCCATAGGTTGGTTCTTGCCAATCACTTTGCACATTAACGGCAACTATCGTAGTGTATATGTAGGCGTAATCCAAAACGTTTGAGTAGTAAATTTCAGTCGCATCTATCTCTCTCCATTCGCCATCAAAGCAGATTTTTGGAAGTTCCACTTCATCATTGTTTATGCAAGCGCTCCGCATGACAATAGCGTATACATAGTTGCCTATCATTCTAGAATTGAAGTAGTGTCCCTCAACAATTATTTCTCTTCTAAGTGTTGGAAATTCCCTGAATGAAACATCGTATATTTGAATGAAAGTTTTTGGTTCACCGCAATATCCAGAATATGCTTTGCCGATAACTTCGGGATAGAATGTTTGGACGGTTCCTTCATAGAAAATCACAAGCCTGTCGCCGTTTATAAAGAGCTGCTTCAAAGTGCCATTCACATTTATTCTGGACAAGACAGCAGCTTCTTCTGGTGGATAAGCCTTAACAATGACTACGCTTTGTCCCGAAATTACGTAAAGGAACTCGCCGTCAGTCTTAACGATGTCTGCCTCGTCAACGCCTTCAACTTGAATGTTAGTTTTTGAGTAGCCGTAGCTTCCGTAGCTTTCTGAGAGCACCCGCGCATTTCCATCGGGTAAAAAGAACGCGTAGTCTGGCGGATAATATGGTCTTGGCTTCTGTAGAAACTCTTTAAGTTCATCGTATGACCTGAACTTGTTAAGTGCGGCTGTGCCATACTCAGTGTTGCTACACAGTGCTAGAAACATGCTTAAGCCGATTAACACTGTTAACAATACAACTTTTCCCTTAATCATTTCGAACTCACCTGCCTATAACAAGCGTGTTTAGTTGACTTAATGCTATGTTTCAGAACACGTTTGTACCAAAATTAGTACAGGTACCTAAACCAAACATTCTCTGAATATGGTGACCTGCGCTTGAAAATCAAGTAAACGGTTAAGGCTATAAAAAAGCATAACACCAAGATTCCAACGTCAAAATTTGAATATGAATAAGTGTCAGAACCATACGTTTCTTTCTCAAGTTCCTTTAACCCTTCAGAGCGAAGGAAAACCGGAACTGCTGAAGACTCATTTCTGAACATTGCAAGCGCAAAAAGCGGACCAACTACGAGGATTATTCCAAGGATAGCTGCCGCCACGCAGTACAGCACAATCTTCTTCAAGGCTCGCTTACACCTTCACAAGTTTAGATAGCGCACTTGCTCTTTTAATTCTACACTTTAGAACAGCATGTAAAAGCCTCATAGGGGCTTCGCCCTCCACAATCTAAAGGTCTCAAACCAAAGTATTATGTTTGCAGCAGAGCCAAAAATTAAAGCGTACAAGTTTGGAGCCAACTGGTTTATGATGCATAAAATTAAATAAGCGATAAGCATTGTGAGAAAAAGAACAGAATAAAACAAGTATCGCGGAACAAGAAAACGTCCCATACGCGTGAAAAAACGCAAAATCCCAACTTTAACCTCCTCCTCAAGCACATACTCGCCAGTCGCCCTCTTACGAACAAGACCCAAATCCTGAAGCTTCTCAAGATGATGCACCGCTATGCTTGGACTTGAAAAACCCAAGGCACGTTGAACCTCGCGGACGCCAACCGTATGTGTGGATTGCTGAAGCAAATACCAGTATACAAGAAGCGTTTTTCCCTTTAACTCAGACTCTAGAAAAGTCATGTTAGACTCGCCTTTAGACATGGCGGCACCCAATTCTATTATGAACTTTTCAATTAAAAGCCTAACCACAATTACAAACAGCAGTGCAGCGCGCTTAAGACTTATATTCTAAGTAACTATTTTTCTAGCGTATTCATGAACAGAAGTGATTTAAACATATGTATAGGTTATATAGAACGCGCGCGTTTCAGCTTGTTCTTCGCATAGGGAGTGGAGGTTACCGTGAAAGCATTTGGAGGTAAGATGTACGGCTGGCAAGGGAAGATTCTTCACATAAACTTATCGAGAGGCAAAATATGGACAGAAGGGTTGGACGAGCAACTATGCGAACTTTTCCTCGGCGGCAGGGGAATTAACGCCAAACTCTTGTGGAATCTAATCACCAAATCTGGCATAGACCCGCTCGGACCGGAAAACGTCCTAATATTTGGAACTGGCACTCTCACAGGCACCACTGCGCCATCTTCTGGTAGAACAACAGTTACATGCAAAAGCCCAATGACAAATCTTTTCCTCAAAACGAACATGGGTGGGCACTGGGGCGCCGAACTAAAGTTCGCAGGATACGACCACCTAGTTCTTCATGGGAAAGCGGAAAAGCCTGTATACATAGCGCTACAAGATGAAAATGTTGAGATAAGAGATGCCAAACATGTTTGGGGTTTAGATGTGAGGGAAACAACTGAAGCACTAACCGACGAGTTAAACGACAAGGAGGCCAAGATCGCATGCATCGGACCGGCTGGAGAGAACCTTGTGAGGTTTGCTGCTGTCATGAACTCCGTTTATCATGCTGCTGGCAGAGGCGGAGCAGGTGCAGTGATGGGCTCAAAGAACGTCAAAGCAATAGCCGTTAGAGGCACCAAAAGCATAGAATTGTGGAAACCAGACGAATTCAGAGAGCTAACCCTAGCAGTGCGAATGAACGTGGCGAAGGACAGCGGAGCCCAAACGCTCTACCAATACGGAACTGCAAATTCATTCGAGCTTGATAATGAGCTGCATAGACTTCCAAATCGTAATTTTATTTACGACAATCTGCCAGACCCTAAACCTTTATCCGGCCAAAATCTAGTAGAGAAGGAATACTTGCTACGAAGAGTCGGATGTTTTAGCTGTACAATAAGCTGCCACCGGTTTGTGGAAGCAAAGAGCGGTCCATATGACGGCGCATATACCGGGGGGCCGGAATTTGAAACTTTTGAGGCGTTGGGTGCTCAGCCATTTGTAATCGACACAGACGCAATAATCAAGGCAAGTGAATTGTGCAACATTTATGGGATTGACACGATTTCAACAGGCGCTGTTATCTCTTGGGCTATGGAAAGCTTTGAGAGGGGCGTTCTAACAAGAGAGGACACAGATGGGATTGAATTAAAATTTGGAAACGCCGAAGCCATGATTGAAACCATTCACCGTATTGCTTTTAGAAGGGGTAATCTTGGCAAACTCTTAGCTGATGGGGCAAAACGCGCCGCTGAAAAAGTTGGTAAGGAAAGTTGGAAATGGGCAGTGTGCAATTCCAAGGGACTGGAACAATCTAATGTTGACACGAGATCAGCAAAAGCTTACGCATTAGCGTTTGCCGTCAACCCACGTGGTCCCGATCACCTTCACACCGAAACAATTGCAGAATTCGGCGCAAGTCCAGAAGCAGTGGCCCTAATAGAGAAAATTACAGGGGACAAAAAATGGGCTCAACCACATTATGTTGAATATCGTCCTGAAATTGTGCGTTGGCATGAAGACTGCTACGCGGTTACTGACAGTTTGGGCTTCTGCGCCTTCGCAACAACCGCCGCATACGCAGTCAACCCAGAAAATATGGCGCAAATGTTCCATTTGGCAACAGGCATACCAATGGACGAGAAAACAATTATGACAGCTGGAAGACGCATAGTAACTCTCGAAAAATGCTTCAACATCAGAGAAGGCGCAGACAGAAAACTTGACGATTTGCCATGGCGGTTGATGAACGAACCTGTTTTGTCTGGACCATACAAGGGTTTAACGAATTCGAAGCAGGAGCTAGACGCCATGTTAAATAGGTATTATGAACTTCACGAGTGGGATCCTGAAACTAGCTGGCCTTACAGAGAAACATTGGAAAAGCTTGGTTTACTTAGCGTTGCGCAGCAGCTAGAGCGTAACGGTATAATTTTACCTAAAAAGAAAGGGTGATGTTAAAGAGCTTTTTAGGATGATGGAATTAAAGTTGTTGGAATTACTAACAATATACGTGTGAGGCTTTGATTATGAAATTTCCATTATGAACCACATGATGCAAAATTATCAAGAAAAACTGTTGCTGTTAACAAAGTATTAAATAGTTATGTTTGAAATTTCGGATGTCTTGATGTGAGACTATGGAGAAGGAAAAGCCTCTATTGTTTGTTAGGAAAGCTTCTGGTCTCAGACGTGCTATTACGCCTTGGCAAGCAATATTCTTTGGCATAGCTACTTCGTGCACATTGCCGTGGCACTTCTATCTGATGGCGGTGCTTCCAAATTGGTATCCAGGAATAAACCTGCCGCTGTTATATGGAGTTGCTAACCTAATCGTAGCCTTCGCATGTTTCAGCGAATCCCTAATTTATGTCGCGATGCCCAGATCAGGCTCATCTTACATTCCAATCTCCAGAACTGTTTCTCCAATGCTTGGAATAATGGAGGCAACAAGAAGCTACATTACAAACCCAATAAGCAGAGGGGCAAACGCGTACCTTGGAACAGTATCCATGGGCTCCCTGTTTCAAATAGTAGGCTCAATCACCAAGTTAGATCCTCTCCTAAACGCGGGAGCTACGTTAATGCAGCCGATGTTTGCGCTTGGAGTTACGGTGCTTATGCAAGTGATAGGTGCACTTGTTGATGGACTAGGACCTGGAATAATTGGAAAGTGGGTGGCGTTCTGGGGCATTCTCGCCATGTTCGGATATATAACGGTGCTTGTGCCGCTTGTTTTGACCTCTCCAGCAACTTTGCAGTCGAAATGGGATCAAACTTTTGGTATAGGCGCCTACAACGAAGTCATAAGTATATCTAATGCTCATGGATACCAAACACCAGTGTTTACATGGGAAGCCATAGGCGCTGCACTGCTGATTCCCGTGGCGAACACATGGCCTTATGTATTGGAGCCCGTGGTTGGCGAAGTGCAAGAACCCACTAAAAGCGTGCCTCTTGGCATGGTGGGCGCCGCGTTTATCGTTTTAGTTGTGAATGTTTCATTATCAGCGGCCTACACGAACGCCTATGGTGACTTTTCACTGAGATACAATTTCATAGTGGAAAATGGTTATGCTAGCGAATTTACACTGAATCAAAACTTTTCTCCAAGCGTAAGCACATATGCTGCAGTATTGGTTGCGGACAACCCGTCCTTCGCAACATTGGTTGCTTGGGCGCCTCAATGGGGTAACTTTGCAGATATGGTTATAAACTCAATTTATACGTCGCGTCCAATGTTTGCCATGGCAATGGACAGAATGGGTCCTGAAATCTTTGCAAAAGTGCACCCAAGATGGAACAGCCCCTACGTTGGCACTATATGGTGGTTCGCAGTTTCGACGATTACAGCGGTACTATGTGTGTTCTTCGATGCGTTAATACCTGTAATAATGGGTATAAGCTGGGTTTATGCATTCGCCAGTATGTGGCAGCACTGGTCAGAAGCTGAATTTCCATTCTCTAAACCACACATATGGGAAAAAGGACTTAAATGGCGATTAGCAGGCATACCCTTAGTGGCCATTACAGGCGCTATTAGCTCGATGCTTTACCTATACATTCTGTGTACGTCTGCAATTACTGTGAGCAGCGGCCTGTTGATAGCTGTAACTTACTTCATAGGGGCATTGCACTTTGCTTACTACGCACATAAAAATCAAAAGAAGGGAATACCACCAACAAGCATTTACGGAGAACTACCGCCAGAATAACAAGCCTCAGTCAACTTTCTCCTTTTTCTCATTTCAAACGCGTTTCAAAACATTTGCACTCTCCAATTTCAAGAGGTTTATAGTCAAACTCGAAGCCAAAGTGTCTTGGACCGAAAAGTTCTAGACCCTTTTTAGTAGTCCACACATTCGGAGCTTTAACGCCTATAACAAACGCTTTCATCCCTTCCTTTAGCTCCGTGTTTGTAATGCCATAGCCTTTTTCATTCACAACAACTATTAAGTCAGGTGCAGTAACAGCAACCTCTCCATCTACCCAAGCGATTATGTTCTCGTTTTTAATCCATATTTTAAGTTCATGCTTTTTCCATTCGTCAACTCCTTCGTAGATGGCCTCTCCATAAAGGAAGCCGCCAGTATCATTCCATGAGTAATTTTTTACCGAGCCCTTAAACACAAGGACTCCGCCAAGGCTTTTTATAAGTTCAAGTATTGGATTTCGTCCAACAGCGTTCGCTTTTTTCACGGTTTCTCCAATTTCTATGCATTTCGAAACAGAACCTTTGATTAGAACTTTTTTGGCTAAATTTCCTTTGATTGGGGTGTCAACAACGGCAGCGCTGCCACTTGTCAGAGATACTGTTCTGGCAATGCGCTCATACTCATCTAAGTTGGCGCATTTCTCAATGATAACTAAATTGCCAGTTTCTGTTGTGATTACGCTGGGTAACAAGGGGATGCCGAAAATGTTGGCTGTGGACTGTAGTAATTCTGGAGCAGCTCTGCCAACATAGTCTCCATCGACTAACGGTATATCCATCACAGAGGCTACATGCAGAGCTGCTGCTGTGTTAAAGCCGCCTAGTTCGGTGGTTGCAACAGCCGAAATTTTTTCACCTAAAGTTTTTTCAATTTTTTTGAAGGATTCAACTATTGGATCACTATATACGATGTTTTCATGCTTTTGAGTCGTGGGAGCAATGGTGCCGCAGAAATAAGGACAGACAATTATATCATTATCAGATAGCTCATTTAAATCTGCAATTCTAAGTCTTCGTCCTTTCCGCATATCTTCAATAAGTAATTTCAAACCTTTTTTTGGATTTCCACCACCACCAGTGCCCAAAGTTGTTGCACCATAGACCAGATATTCGACTTCATCCTCGTTCAACGTTTTCATGTGCTATCCACTCATTTTTCAGTTTAGATTCAGTTAGTAAATTGACACCCTAATTTTTACTTTCTGCTTATTTTAAGAAAAGTTTCTTGTTCGTTGCCGTCCGAGTAACTCTGAGATTTCATCCTCCAGTCAATCTAATGCCTTCTCATCATCCGGCAATAAAAATTAATCAAGCAAATAGATAAAAATGTTCTCCAATTGGCTCATTTATTTTGAATATGAATTTTGAATTCATAAGTTAGTTATATACTCTATGCCTATTCTTGTGCGTAAATGGGTGGAGGAAACTCTTTGAGACAAAGCATAACTTTGAAACAGAGGAAAGATTTGGAAGCCAAGATGGCTAAAGTTCTCAAAGAAAACATTAAGGGGCTTTCAGCGGAATTGCAAAAAATATTGCTAGATGACATGGTTACGGCTTTCCAAAATAGAATAAACGTGTTAATGCGAGCACAGAGGAAAAGGAGCTACTAATGCTGACTAAATAGGAAAAAGACGTAGTTTGAATCCATAAAAGCTTTATATAAAAAGGGTGAAAATATCGCCAAGAGGTTTGGATGATGAGACGTTCCAAACTCGAAATGTATATAGATATACTTAAAGTGTTAGCTCACCGTGGTCCATTAAAGTTGACGCATATAATGTATAAGGCTAACGTGAACTGTAGCGTGCTTAAGGAATACTTGGACTTTTTGATTAAACAAAACCTAATCGAGGAAAGGACCGTTGGCAAAAGAAGAGTTGTTTACGCAATAACGCAGAAGGGCATAACTGTGCTCAAATACTTCAGGGAGCTTAAACAAGTACTGCCAATCGTCGAGGAAGCCAGGAACAAGGCGCTAGTGCCATATTAGATTCCAAATTTTCTATAATAAGCCATCATTTCTAATAATATTTCAAACAGTGAAATACGTCTTTTATTTTTCTAAGTTTTTCGTTCTTATGATGCGCCATGTTGGAGAAGCTAGCGGTTTTCGCAACGCAGTATACCGCCGCATTATTTATCTTTATGTTATTGTTTATCCTTTTTATGGGCGCCTTTTATTGTAAAACTGGTTTTTGTCGTAAGTAGTTTGTGTTTGTCTTGTGAATAATGATGATTGTTTCGTAAGACTTAATAAAGGCTCTTGGCTTCTACACTAACTGTACACGTGTAATACACAACGGGGAAAGACGGTGGCAAAAGAGGAAGCTTTAGGGAAGAAACCCCTGCAGATTCTTGAAAAGATTAAAGAAAACCTTGAGAAGCTAAACGAGAAAATGGAAATAATAATTGAACTGCAAAAACGCGAAAGAAAAGAATTACAACCCTTGCCTGAAGCACCCTTAGATGTTATGACGCTGCTTTCGATGCCAGACCATCTCAGAAAGACGGCGATGACCGTTTGTAGACTTGGGAGAGCAACTGCGGATGAGATAGCCCAGCAGACCCGCAGGGCTAGGGCTGTTGAAAGCGCCTATTTGAACCAGCTTGTGATTATGGGGTATTTGAAGAAGGAGCGTAAGGGGCGTAAAGCCTACTTCTACGTTGACAGGGAAAGTCAAGGGTGATTCGTATGGGCAAAATAATTGCTGTTCACTCTTACAAGGGCGGGACTGGAAAAACAATAATATCGATAAATTTAGCGGCAACACTTGCCAAACATGGCAAAAAAGTTTGCCTTTTAGACCTTGACTTTCGCGCTCCAAGCATTGCAACGCTTCTTAAGGCTGAAAATGTGAATTATTGGCTGAACGATTACTTGAATGGTACGTGTGAAATTGACAAGGTTTTAGTGGACTTAAGCGACAAAATCAAAAATAATGGTAAATTTTTCGTTTGTTTCGCTAATCCCGCAACGGAAGCAATTAGGGATATGACCGCAAAGGATAGGAAGTGGGAGATGCGCGCTCTGGGTAGGCTTTTGTCTCTTCGGAACTCGCTTTTGAACGATAGGGGTTTTGATTACATAATTTTTGACACTAGTCCAGGGCTGCAGTACTCCTCGATAAACGCGATTGTAAGCGCCGACGTTGTTATTGTGGCAACAACCTTTGACAGGTCTGATGTTGATGGCACAAGGCGTATGCTTAGGGAACTTTACGAGTTGTTTGAGAAGAAAACCGAAATTGTTCTCAACAAGGTTTTGAATGACATCTCATTAAGGAGCGGGAAAGAGCTTCAATCCAGAATTAAGGACGTTTATCAAGCACCGCTTTTAGGCATAATTCCATGCTTCTGCGATGTTTTGAAAGGCGAAGAATACATAATATTCGCACAGGAAAAACCCGAACACCCGTTTGCAAAGATTCTTGAGGACATAGCGGAAAAAATTGACGGTTTGGTTTAGCTTCCGTTTGCTATCTTGTTGATCAGCCAGTATATCTTGCAGTTTCTGCATTTCTCATAGTCCTTTTCATCGCATTGCTTGCAAATGATTCTGCTGAGCTCTTTAATCTCCGAGTTCATTAGTTTCGCCTCTTCATCTTAGACTTTGCCCTGATACAGTAATATAGGCTATTCCGCATTAGTAATATTTCATACGTCGAACTTGTGCGATAATCTTATATTGCTTGTTAGTAAACGTTTCAGTTCGTGTGGTGCAAACTTTGAACAAAAATGTTGCTTTAACGTCTCTTGCATGGGGACTGTTTTTCGTGATGATTGGCGTCAGCTTAGCCATGACTGGTTATGGAATGACCTTTGAGGCTATGCTGCCCTACATTGCCGTTGCGACGGGCATAATTCTAATTGGATTAAACGTTGCCAGAACCGGCTTAGGGATGGGACTCAGCAAGTTCAGCCTATTCATAGGCATATTAGCCTTCGTTCTCGGCGGGTTAGCTGTGACGGGTTACTTGCAAATGTTACCATGGTATGCCATTGTAATAATCCTGATAGGCTTGTTTATAATTGCGGAAGCCGCGCGTGCCTTGGCAAAGTCAAAATGAAAACTGGAGACTAGCAGTTATTGGATAGGTCAGCAATAGTCCTCGCTGGAGGATTTTCCAGCAGATTTGGAAAGGACAAGGGGCTAATGCTACTTGCAGACAAGCCCCTAATAAGGCACGTTTTAGATGCTGTGGAAAAGGTTGTCGAAGAAAAGATTGTTGTTGTCAGCTCAAAAATCCAACTTGAGAACTACATGGAAATACTCAATTCGAATGTTAAGTTGGCGGTTGACGAAAGGGAAATACGCACTCCGCTTTTGGGGACATTGACGGGCTTAAGAGTGGCAAGCGGTGAATATGCCCTACTACTTCCATGCGATGTTCCATTCATATCAAGCGAAATAGTCTCACTCCTTTTTGAGCTTTGCATAAATAGGAATGCTGCCATTCCACGGTGGCCAAACGGCTACATAGAACCATTACAAGCTGTTTATCGTGTTAAACCAGCTTTGGAGGCAGCTGGAAGGGCTTTGGCTGCTGGCGGCTTGAATATGCGGTCAATGATTGGTGAGCTGCGTGAAGTACGTTATGTTTCAACCCTTGTTCTGCAACAGTTGGATTCGGAGCTTAGGACATTCTTTAATGTGAATACTCAATTGGATTTGAAAAGGGCTGAGCTTATGCTTAAACGCGCGAAAGGCAAGCTTTAGGGCTTATTTCGCTCCTTTTTGCGTTTTTGCGTATTTTTCGGTTTCTGTGAAAAGTTTTTCTATGTCATTTTTTGTGTGAGCCGTGCTTAACGTGCCGTTATGCGTTGGCAAGAAAAAGATTCCATTGGCGATTAGTTCCAAGTTGTAGTCTAAAAGTTTCTTTCTGTCAGCTCTAAAGGTAGCTCTTGCATCTTTAACTTCCTCTTTTGTGAAGTGTACATTGAAAATTGAGCTTGCACCAGTAATTTGCACGCTAACGCCGCTTTTTTCGAAGATTTCCTTTAACTCTTTCCTTATTTTGTCTCCAAGCGTGTTTAGCTCGTTTATCAGTTTGCCGTCCTCCAAAATTTTCAATGTTGCTAAACCCGCAGTCATTGTTATCGGGTTTGCCGTGAACGTCCCGCCGTGGAAAGCGTAGTTTGGTCTTTCATAAATTGTCGTGTCAAGTTTCTCCATGATTTCCCTTCGTCCGCAGAAGGCTCCTACTGGAAAGCCTCCGCCCAAAATTTTCCCTAGAACAGTGATGTCCGACTTGACGTTGAAGAATTGTTGGGCGCCACCCGGAGCCAACCTAAATCCAGTAATCACCTCATCAAAGATTAACAGAATATCTTTTTCATCGCAGATTTCTCTAAGTTCCTTCAAAAATTCTTTTTCTGCGGGGATTCCGCCGCCAGCGCCTAGGACTGGCTCGATTATTATGGCGGCAACATCCTTTTCATTCTGTAATTTTTTTCTCACGCCGTCGATGTCGTTAAATGGCAAAAGCACAGTGTCTCGTGTGGCTCCACTTGTTAGTCCAGCGGATTCTGGCATGTCAAATGGATATTTTACGCCTACGTGTAGCGCGTCGTATCCGCCGTGCCATCCGCCTTCAAACTTTGCGATTTTCTGTCTTTTTGCGTAGGCTCTTGCCAAGCGAACTGCGTACATGTTTGCCTCTGTTCCAGAGTTTGTGAAGCGCACCATATCCACGTTTGGAACCATCTTCATGACCTGTTCTGCCAATGCTATTTCTAACTCGTGGCATGTCCCGTAATGGGTGCCATTTTCAAGCTGCCTCTTAACAGCTTCAACTACTGGTTTTGGACTGTGCCCAAGTATGAGCGCTGTGTGTCCAAGCCAGAAGTCTATGTACTCGTTTCCATCAGCGTCGTAAAGTTTGCTTCCCTTCGCTTTGGCTGTGTAGAAGGGGTATGGCTCAAAAAACCTTATGCCATATGAAACACCAGCGGGCAAAACCCTCTTTGCTCTTTCATACAAGGCCCTTGACTTTGCAGTTCTAGAAATGTAATTGTTGAACATCTTGAAGCTCCCTTTCTCTTGTTAGAATCTTGTTTCAGCACAATTTTCTTATTACTGTTTCCACGTTTACGATGGCGGCCAATAGACCGAAATGAATTTAAAACCTTATTTTTGTCTAAAATTTTGGGTGATGAGGCTTGGCTCAGCAAGCTAGTGGAATCATAGTCAATTATCGCGTTGGTCCTAGAAGTCAGAGACCTAAAGAATGCATAATCCAGTTTAGCCACGTGAAATCATTTTCTGAAGCGTGTAGGCTTGTTGGACGAAAGGTTGCATGGAAAAATGGAAAAAACAGGATTGTAGGCAAAATTGTGGCTTTGCATGGAAAAAAGGGTTTGGTTAGAGCGAAATTCAGAAGAGGCGTGCCGGGTCAAGCTTTGGGGACAATTGTCGAGCTTGTCGGCTAGGGTTTTTTAAAATGCCTTAAAGATTCAACGTATGCCGGAAGCTGATTTATGAAATCTTGAAGCTGCAAGACTGGAACGATGGGCACGTTATCGTAGAATTTGAATTTTCCAGCAACAAGCGATAGCACCGTTGGAACTAAGCATGCACTATCCCACATGGCGCATTCAACCTTGCCCGCAAGTGTTGGCAGAGCCTCAGCGAAAGCCCATGTTCTCTGCGTTTGCTCCGCAACAACCGTTTTTAAAGCAGAAGGCGAAATTGCACGGTGCCAATGCTTACAGTCAATGCATAGGACTATTGGTTTTCGGCATCCGACAACATCCATCTCCCACCTTCGCCCAGCATAACTGAAATGGATGTTCTTTGATACGCTGTAGCCGTTTCTCTCCAAAGCTGTTGCAGCGATTTCTTCAAATTCTCGCCACTGCAGAAAGGCGCTTACGGTTTCGATGTCTGCGCCTAGGCTTAGCGCTTTAACAGCCAATTTTAGGCGTTGCGTCCCATCTGCTTCAACTAGTGCTCCCTTGACATAAATAAATCCATCATTTTGCAATTTTAACAGCAACTTTCTACAATTTCGCAATGGAACGTTCGCCTCTTTATTGATTAATTTATGTAAAATTGGTCCATTTCTGGTCAACTTTAGAATTGTAATAATCAGGTTTCTTTCAACATTCATTTCTAGTCCCCGAAAATTATACATTAGAATGCTTAAAAATCAGGCTTCCAGAACTGTGCTTAAAAGACTTTCTATTTAAGCTATAGTTCACGGAATAAAATCTCGCAAAGTAGATATTAAAGCAGCGAGGAAGACGTTTCATCTTAAAGGTTAGCTTCCCTTTTCTAGGTTGAAGTTTCCTCTGTCTCTCTTTAGAATTCTGACTTTCTCTGGGATTTTTCCTTTCTCCCAATCCTTCCAGTCAACTTCCCTAAAAACCCATTTCTTGCCCAAGTGCGCAGCGAGAACAGCGTGTTTAAGTTTGTTTTCAAGTGGGACAAGCTCGTTTAGGAACCTGAACAGCTTCTCTATTTGTTGTTTGGGAAAGTATGCGTAATATCCAGCATTTTTAACCTCAAAGGCGTAGACATGCGCGTCTTTTCTTGCAATGATGTCTGGAAGTGGGCTTAGGCTTGGGTTGCTCACTGGAATGCGCACGGCGTTATAGCCGCTCTTCATTAGGAGTTTCACCAAAACGTTCTCGCTGTAAAAGCCTCTCTTTCGCCATCTGCGAAGCTCCGCCTTGTCGACACTTCTCATATTCAATGCCTCTCGTTTGCCTTGCGTCTATAAAGCTGATTAATGGATAGAAGATAAAAAACTATTGAAAAATGCGTGTTTTTGTTGATGCTTTTGTATACGGGTTTTTCGCTATGAGGAGAGTATGGTTGTATTGGTGAAGTTACGGTTGCATATGCATAAGTTTGGTAATACCTAGTCAACTGTGGCAACTGGCTACTAAAGGTTGGACATTGAAAAGTTGCATTTTTGCGGTGGTTAGCCTTGCTTTCTATGTTTAAATGTTTTGACTTGAACCTTTATCTCTGGCTTTTCAACAAGGCATTCTCTCAAGTAATCGTCAAGCGTTGCGGCTGGCACAACCTCAATCTTGTAGTCTCTAATATCGATTGAATGCTCAAAGTTCTTCTGTGGAATAACAACCTTCTTGAAGCCCCACGCCTCAGCAGCCTTAATCTTCTCGTAAACTCCGCCGACAGCCGTCACTTGTATAGCGTTCCCAACGCCAAGGTTTATCTCGCCAGTAACCGCCACATCCTGCCTTATCGGCTTGCCCTCAATCAACGAGCATAGCAGTATTGCCATTGTCACTCCTGCTGATGGTCCATCGACGCCGTAGGATTGAGCAAAGTCTATGTGCGTTAAATAGTCTTGGGCAATGTCTATGCCGTATTTTTGTAGGATTACGCTGCGAACTTTGGCTATGCTGTCCGCTATGAAGCTTTGTCCCTTCGCAACGCCAGTAACCTTGTAATAGCCCTTAATTGGATAGTTACGCGACAATTCGCTTCTTTTGGCCATGTGTGCTTTCACGCAGAGGACGCTTCCAGTCATTTCTCCGCTGTAGGGATCTCTTACAACCGCTAAGCCATATATCTGTCCAAGTTTTACTCCTTTCGGCGAAATCTCCAAAAGTTTTCCGCGTTCGTTCATTTCATGCTCAAGTATTTGCCTTTGAATTGTTTTGCAGTGGTGTCCTATAGCTTCGAGTACATGGCGTCTTTCAACGATCTTGCAGTTTTCGTTTATGGCAAGCGTTGCCGCAGTCTTAATTATTGAAATTAATGGTCTAAACTTTGTTGTTAGAGCATCCCGTTTGTTGCTTCGTCTTCTTCCTTCCTCAACTATTTCTTCGCATGCTTCGCGGCTGAATGGTATGAGGTTGAAGCGTTTAACTTCTTGGGCTATGAACTGGACGTATTTGCGGCGGTTCTCCACAGTGTTTGGCATGTCATTATTCATTCTCACCACTTTGCCATAACCGTAAATTCTATCCATCAACGCTGGATGAATCTGCCCAATGCTGTCAAAGTTTCCAGCGCCCACAAGAAAAGTTATGGCTGGAGCGGGTTCTGTTGAAACCGCCATCGCCGCTGTGTCACCGCCGTGCCACTTACCCCTCACGGTTATCGGCAACTGTCCATCTTCAAGAACTGTCAAGAGCGTAATAGCCTCTTCTGGATCCAAATTTTTAATCTCGTCGATGTATAGGATTCCAAGCGATGCTCTGTGCACGTCTCCAGCTGTAACTCTTTGGTGTTCTGGTGTGCCTAACCCGCCAGTTTGGTATGGGTCCCACGCGATTGAGCCAAATAATTGGGCGCTTCTGTGTCCAGTTGCATCAACAAAAGGCGCGTGTCCAGAGCTGTTGTCAACTATCAGTTTTGGAACTTCTGTTTGTTGGGCGCCGCCGATTCCCCGCAAGTTTCCCATTCCGCCAAGTTTTGAGAACCACCATATGAATACTCCGAAGAATATTAGGCTCCCGCCTGGGATGAATGTTACTGGTACTATGGTGACGAACCTGTTGACAAGGTAATCCATAAAATTGTAGTTGTAATACTCTTGTAGTGGCTCCTGCCCGTAGAGGAGGGGATTCATCTCCCACGTTTGCCATGCTTGGTACATGAAGTAGAAGCCTAAGCCTAGGAGAAACAAGCCCATAATTATTAGCATTATTTGTAGGGCTTTAAGCCCAACTTTCGTGACGAATTTCCTCTTAAGCTCTTTTAACTGCTCTTTAACTAGGATTTTCTTCCCCTCGCCAGCCTTGTGAATCGAAATTTTCGGCTGACTTGGCAAGACTGGATTTTTCCAGCACAAAACATCAAAAAGTTTTATGCCGTTCTCCTTGTAGACTTGCGTTAGTTTTTCAGCTAAAGCCCTTCCAATCAAGGATTTGCCCGTTCCAGGGTCTCCCAAAAGCAGTAGGTATGGTCCTGGGCTTATGGCTGTTTTTGCTGATGGTTTCGGCTTGTTTGGGTCGCTCCAGCTTTCATACCAGTTTGTCTTTTCAAGCCATTTTAACTTATGAACCCACTCGTCGAGGCAGAGGAAACACTCGTTTAGCGCTTGCTCTTGTCCAATAACCCAGTTTATTAAGTTATCGTCAACCGGGAATCCCTCTGTGCTTTTGAATTTTCCCCAGTCCCACTTCACCCTAACTCTTCTTCCGTTTACGGTTTTCTCGATTATTTCCACATCATTTCCAAAAGGGTCTGCTGGCAAACTATCTACCCCTAGCCTTCTTCTCTCCAAAATAAACATCGCCACGAGGTATAATAGCGGTTATTTCAAAATCGGCAATATACCAAAACCAGAGTCTATAAGGCTTACAAACGAGAACCGTTTAAAAACTTCATAAAAAATTGACAAAATTAAAGCGGCATTTTCAAATTAAAACTACATTTTTTGGCTGTTTCAATCCGAAATATTTTCCACGCGAAAGGCTGCATGCACAGTCAGAGTGAACAAAAATTCTAGAAGCCAAAATTAGGCTTAAAACTGGAAAAGAAGCATTTTTATTGCTTTTCATCTTGCCAGTTAAACCAGAAGCATGGACTTCACGGGAGCTTCATATAAAAACTGTCGAAAATCTCCATACTAAACAAAGAATTGCGTAGTTCGCTGTGCTTCGAAATTTTGCCTATTTTTCAATGCACCAATTTTGACTGCAGCGCAACGTATTTCTTATAAAGCGTTTTTGGCTAATCCCTATACGAAGACTGCTTGAGGCGAATTATTGTTGGATAAGCGCTTAATTTTCTTTGTTCTTACAATTTTGGTTTTCCAAAATTTTAACCAAGTTTCGGTTAATAGTGAAAAAACGGATGTTGTAAATTTCAGCGTTATAATAGATGACGCATCTAATTTTGACGCATTAGCATCTTGGTTAGATATGCTGAACTTTTCCCACTTTACATTCTGCATTTGGGAGTGCGCTGAAGATTCTATTTTGAGCAATGCCACGAGAATAAGTAAGCTTAAGCAATATGGTGAAATAATTCCCCGTTTGGCATATGTCCAGCAACTTTCACCCACGGAAAGAGAAGCTAAAGTTGACGCGACAATAGTTAAGTATAACAACAGTTTGGGTTGCACTCCTAAAGGAGTTTTTGATTATATACCCGACACTTATACCGCACGGTATCTCTATTCTAAAGGCATCGTTTACTATCAAGGTTATTGTTTTGACCAGTGGATAATCGATTACATGAGTATGCGTGGAGGGTTCCAAATGCCTTATTACGCTTCAGATACTCATGTTCTAATTCCATCAAACCAAAGGGGCATTATTATTTTGCCTCATGCCTCATGGGATTGGATTGCTTCTTTTAAATATGCTCATAGCATTCAATTGCATCCATTAAACTTAATTAAGCGCGTCTTTTCAGGCGATGTTAATAAGGCAAAAACTTACTTTTTGAACATGATTGATAATAGTTTGGCAGGAAGTTTTCCTTTTGGTTATGTTTGTGTTCAGTTTGAGTGGGACTGGTGTTACGAGGAAGGAATCACAAGTTATATTTTAGATTGGATTAACACGACGCTTACGACACGCAATTATCACTTCTGGAATTTTAATGAGACGGCTGAATGGTTTATTTCAAATTTCGCATCTACGCCAACATATCATATAAATTTTGTTTCACCCTATAAGAATGAGAGCATAGAATGGTACTATTCAACAGAGTGTAGGATTGCACGAATAGGTAACAACATTGTTAGCTACGTGGATTACGATCAACAGAAAAATGACAAATATTTGGTACAAAGCAAATCTATAAACTGGGGGATATCTCCATCGCAATCGAATAGCATTGACATAAGTCTAGAATTTAAAATAGATGCTTTAGGAGGGGCAAGTGACAGACACGCAGCTGTAACAGCACCACTTAATTATTCTGGAAGTTTAGAAAAGTTTTCGGAATATTACACGGTGGTGGAGGTGACGAAAAATGTTGCATTGTACGGATGTATACTACTGCTTCTGAGTGTTTCAACCTTATTTTTGTATCGTATCGTAAAAAAACGGAAGTTTCCAGTAAAGCATTCTAACAGTCAGGAAATTTCTGCGGATGCTTGTGTTTACTTTGTTTGGTGTAGGCGTGATGTTTTAGATTTTTCGTTTTGTTATGTTTAAGTTTTGCTTTTTGGTTGTGTTGGTTGTATTTGGAATACCTTTGGCTTTTATGTATCACCATGGCTTTTTCAGAGTCACCAGTCTCGGCTTTCGTATACAAAAGCATCGACGAAAGCTTTTGAAAATTGGAAAGTGTTAAAGGTTTTGCTACGCAATTTACTATCATGAAAACTGGTAAAATCATAAGGACCTTTAACGTCAAGGACGGGCGGAGTGTTGTTCTACGAACTCCTAATTGGGAAGACTTGGACGATTTGCTGGAGCTGATTAATTCGCTTGTTGAGGAAGGCGCTGATATTCTTAGGACTGAAAGGGTTTCTAGAGATGAGGAGATTGACTGGCTTTCTAAAACGCTCGCGAGTGTAGAGAAGGGCGAGGCTTTTTATCTTGTGGCGGAGGTTGACGGAAAAATTGTTGCGTCTTCTGATATTCATCCGCGCAGCGGTTTTGCGAGGCATGTTGGTGTTTTGGGTATAATAGTTAAGGATGGCTTTAGGGATGTTGGTATCGGCACGGAAATAATGAAAACGTTAATCGAGAAGGCGCGTGAAATGGGCTTGAAGGTTTTGACGCTATCCGTGTTCGCGAGCAACAAGCGTGCAATCCACGTTTACGAGAAAGTTGGGTTTGCCGTTACTGGGCGTGTTCCAAAAAAGTTTTTCAAGAATGGCGAGTACATAGACGAGTTGATTATGGCGAAAATGCTGGAGTGAAAAGGGGGCTTGTCTAACTTCAAAATCTTTAACACAACAGTAAGCTTCTCAACAAAAGGCGAAATAGACTTCGTGGACTTAACAAGCAAGGTTCAAGAGGCAGTTTCAAAGTCGGGAATAAAGAACGGCATAGTCCACGTTTTCGCGCCGCATGCAACTGGAATACTAATCCTAACAGAAAACGAGCACGGCCTACTAAACGACATAAAAGCCCTCCTGGAAAAAATAGTTCCAAAACATGGCGGATATGCGCATCCATCAAACGCCCACGCACACCTAAGGTCAGTGCTACTGCCACCAGACAAAACGCTTCCAGTAATAGACGGCAGAATAGAATTTGGAACATGGCAATCACTCATTTTTGTGGAAACCGACGTTTATCCGAGAAGACGAACAGTAATAATCCAAGTAATAGGAGAACAAGGGTAAATTCAAAAAGAATCTGTTTGCAGTGCTCGGACTTAATTTGACACTTAAAAGATTTCATAAGTATGGTATTGGAAACCATTGCCCCTAGAAAACATTGATTCTACCTAGGTACTCCCTTACTTCCGATTGAACCATTGCATCAACATGGGTGAGCATGGCATCATATTTCCGAAATTCTTGGATTTTTTCTAGGAATGTAGCTTGGAAGCATGTTATGCTGTAAATTCGCAGTTCGTTATTTTAATAGAAAAAAATGCTATATTGGCAGTCAAACAATTCTTGTAAAAACACAGTTTTTAGATGTCTAATTTTTCATTTTTTATTAAATTTTAAACGATTCGTCTATTTTTCGCAAACACAAGTAAACGCTTTTTATGAATTTTTACATCCTTACACAGCAACATATACGTGAAACAGGATACAAACTTTCTCTTTGGCATGGATTTTTAGCGAACAATATAATAGTTTCTTAATAGAACCTTGTCCTGCTTTGCTTTATGTTTTCATGATTATTTAAGTTTCGTTTTGCTTCGAGCTTGCGAAAGGTTTATCGGGCTGCGCTTCATTTAAATTTACGAGAGCTCGTAATTTGAGGCTGCAAGAAAATGAGCGTTGAGCTTTCAAGCGAGGCTGAAGAGTACGTCGAGGCAATTTACAGACTTCAAAAGAGAAGCGGAGTTGCTAAAACTTCTGAACTAGCCAAGGAGCTTAATGTTGTGCCGGGCTCCATAACCAACACTATTGAGCATCTGGAAAGGCATGGTTTGGTTAGGCATGAACCATACAAGGGCGTTAGGCTCACAGCCGAAGGCGAAAAGCTGGCTTTGGACGTTTTGAGAAGGCATAGGCTTGCCGAGAGGCTATTAACAGATATTTTGAAGGCTGAGTGGAGCGAGGTTCACGAAAGCGCTTGCAAACTTGAACACGCACTTTCAAAAGACATCGTAAAGCTTCTCGAAAGGAAACTTGGACATCCAAGGTTTTGCCCACACGGAAACCCTATACCCACAGAAAACGGAAAGATTGAAGAGGAATCATGCTATCCGCTCGCGGAGACAGCCATAAACGAAACAGTCATAGTAGCTAAAATAACAGATGAAAAACGCCAATCGCTCACAAAATTCGCAAACATCGGAATAAAGCCAGGCGCCCCAATACACATCGTAAAAAGAAAACCCACAAGCATGATTTTGTGCATTGCCGGGAAAGAAAGCAGCCTAAGCAACGAGGATGTTTCACGAATCTGGGTTAGAAAAGCAAAAGCGAAGAGGTGAACACCATGGAATCAAAAGACAGAAAGCAAGACCAGCAAAACAATGCGCAAATAGTCTCTCTAACAAGTCTTCCAGAAGGAGCAAAAGGCGTTGTGGCGCATGCCATAGGCGGATTTGGATTAATCAGAAGACTAGCAGAGATGGGATTAACCCCAGGAGTTGAAGTTAAACTCACCAAAAAGTGTCCATTCCGCGGTCCAGTCGAAGTAGAAGTCAGAGGCGTAGCCCTAGCCCTAGGCTACGGTGTAGCCTCAAAAATTTTCGTCAAACCGTTGAGGAAAGAGTCGAATGGCTAGCTGCCACATACAAGCAAAAAGCAAAGATTCTGGAGAAGGAAAAACCCTAAGGATAGCGCTTGCTGGAAACGCAAATGTTGGAAAAAGCGCCATATTCAACCAACTTACGGGCTTAAACCAGATTGTTGGAAACTGGCCTGGAAAAACCGTTGAAAGGGCTGAAGGAACGCTCCACTTTAAAGGCTACAAAATCCGCGTTATTGATTTGCCTGGGATATATTCACTTTCCACGTTTTCCATGGAAGAAATCGTTTCACGCGATTACATTGCTGTTGAAAAACCAGACATAATAATTAACGTGGTGGATGCTTCGGCGCTTGAGCGCAACTTGTACTTTACGCTGCAGCTTTTGGAGCTTGAAGCGCCAATAATTGTTGCTTTAAATCAGGTTGACCTAGCAGCCAAGAAGGGCATGAGAATCGACGCACAAAAGCTTTCCGAGATTTTAGGGGTTCCAGTCGTTCCAACAGTAGCCATAACTGGAAGCGGAATAAACGAGCTACTTTCAACAGTTATTATGGTGATAAATGGCGAGATAAAACTTAACCCTTTAAAGGTTAGGTTTGGAGGCGAAATTGAAGAAAAAATCCAAAATTTAGAAAAAATTGTTGCAGAAAAGCTTGCCCACTTGTGCACTGTTTATCCTGCAAGGTGGATTGCCATAAAACTTTTGGAGCGAGACGCTGACGTTGCTGGAAAGCTGAAAAACTATGAAAACGGAAGCGATGTTCTGAATTACACGGAAAAAATAGCTTCGGAACTTGAAGAAATACATGGGGAGCCATCGCCCGTGGTTTTGGCTTCTGAAAGGTATTCGCTTGCAAACAAGATTGCAAAAGAAACGGTCATAATAGAGTCTCCGCCAAGAATAAGCCTAGAACAGAAGCTTGACGCGATAACAACACATAAGGTGCTTGGCTACCCAATTTTAGCAGCGGTAGCAGCGCTAATATTCACTGTAATATTTGTCGGTGGAAACATGCTTTCCGAAGCCATGAACACAATTTTCGAAAGCCTAACCGCATACATTACAAATGCTTTGTCGCGGTTCCTTCCTGCAACGGCAGTAGAACTAATCAATCATGGACTGGTCGGAGGCATAGTTGCAGGAATAACCATAGCCTTGCCCTACATCATACCCTTCTACGTGATGTTGGCGCTTTTGGAGGACAGCGGCTACCTGCCAAGGGCAGCATTCCTAATGGACAACATCATGCACAAAATAGGATTGCACGGAAAAGCTTTCATCCCGCTAATGCTTGGCTATGGCTGCAGCGTCCCCGCATGCATAGGCTGTAGGATGATGGAGACCGAACGCGAACGTTTCTTAACGGCGTTTGTTGTTATACTAATTCCATGCGCAGCAAGAACCGTCGTTATCCTCGGCTTAGTTGGCAGATATGTTGGCTTACATGCGGCACTAGCCCTATACGCCTTTGACCTCATACTCGTCTTTGTCTTGGGCAGAATAGCGTTCAAGGCGCTTCCAGGCGAGCCAGTGGGCCTAATTATGGAGATGCCGCCCTACAAAAAGCCTTCAGCAAAACTAATCGCAATAAAAACTTGGAGCAGAACAAAGGACTTTGTTTATGTGGCCTTTCCAATAATTGTTGCTGGAAGCCTAATCATGGAAGCCTTAGCTTTGTCTGGATTTATGGTATACGTCGTCAACGCATTAGAGCCACTCATAGGTGGATGGCTTGGGCTTCCAGCGGCAGCGGGCATACCATTAATCTTCGGTGTATTACGCAAGGAACTGGCCTTAATTCTCCTCGAAAGCGCTTTGCTACAGCAAGGTATGACACTAGCGAATTTAGAGGCTGTCCAAATGATTGTCTTCTCGCTTGTGGTCATGATTTACATTCCATGCATAGCCACAATAGCCGCGTGCATAAGAGAATTCGGATGGAAAAAGGCGTTGACAATAGCCTTTGTTGACGTTGGCTTAGCTCTACTACTCGGCGGAATCGCCTACAGAATACTTTCACCATTTATGGGCGCTTAAACTAAAACTTTATAACGTCTCCAGTTTTTATTTGGCGACATTTACTCCCAAAAGCCTCAGTTAGCCTTCGAATGGCCTTCTTTCCAGTGCAGTGGCAAGGCCCAAAAAATTCTGGGCTGAAACCCTTCAAGGCGTCAATTGTTTTACGTAGCCTCTGGTTTGTTGCGTCGGCAAGGTGGAAGCCGCCAAGAACGGCATAAACTTTCCTTGTTCCAGCAACCCTCTGTGCATGACAAATGGTGTTGACTATGCCTGAATGTGCACAGCCAGTTAAAATTATCAAACCCTTACTCTTCAAATTGATAATTAACGCTTGGTCATCCACAAGCGCATCCTCAATGAGACGCCCATCCTCAAAAGTTAAAAATCCCTTAGGCTTCTCATAATCATTTACACGTTCAACCTCGCCGGTGGTCATTAAACCCTCCGCAATCTTAACAGCATTCCTAGTCAAAATCGGAACGCCCCCAGCCTGCTTAACATCCGAAAGCGCAAAAGAAGCGCCTATAAACCTGAGCTTTTTCGTGTAAGAAAATTTTGGGTAAAACGCGCTTGGATGGGCAAAAACTGGGACGCTCTTGCCAACTGCTCTAAGCAGTGGAATCAAACCGTCCACATGGTCGTAATGGCCGTGGCTAAGCACTATCGCGTCAGTCTTTCGAAGATTAACGCCAACAACGTCAACATTATTCAACAAAGCCTCCGCAGAAGCGCCAACATCCAAAAGAATACAAACATCCGCGTCCTCTGCTTTAGCTTGCACAAACATTGATAAGCCATGTCTGGCAATAAGCCTAGCTCCACCCTCAGCACCGGCAACATCGTCAACCAAAACGTTTATGCAAACGCTTTCAATCAAACAAAGCACCGAAACACAACTTTGCAAACAAGCCCTATATAACATTTAAACAGCAGCGCAGCTCACAATCAAAGAAAATGTGGATGCTTAGTTTTATGGACCGTAGACTGCTTGTAGTCCTAGGATGTCGCCCAGTCCAAGTGTCCGCTTATATGTTTCTCCAAAGTTTGCGTAGCCATACATTGTCAGCCAGTAATCAGCGTCGTTGTATAGGTCTTTTAAGCCACACCAATGTCCAAACTCATGCGTCATAATGTTCTGCACATCCATCTTCCCAGCCTCGCCAGTCAAACTCCACACGTAATAGGTGTTCATGCGGCAGTCAGTTTCAACGATTTGGCTTCCACTTGCCCATATGTAGGTTACCGCGATAACGCCAGCTTGATAAGCGCCCCAGGAAACTACATTGTAGCCGTCGCGTTTCCCAGCCGTTCTGGTGGTTGTTCCTTTGTAGACGAAAACTTCAAAACTTGTTTCAGCATCCCAAGTCTCAGCCGACATTGTTATTGCTGCAACAACAGCCGAAGTGGAAAAGCCATACTTGTTTTTCGGGTTTATCCAATAATTAATTGTCGTATACCAATGGTATGGAAGCAGTGCATAATGCGAATTACTCATGGAGTCGTCCTGCGGTGGGATAGCATAAACGACAATAATCTCCTCGTGTACAAGCGATTCAGCAACAACTGTGGAGGATGCCAAAGCAAACGTTGAAAGCAAAACAACAAGCAGCAAAGCAAGAGACCCAAACTTTCTCATACAAACACTTCCGCTGATTTAATCTAAACGTAAAACTGCACATATAAACTTTAATCAAAAACGCAACTAGCCGCAAGCCCATTATTTCGAAGGATTAGAAGTGTACCACTTAAGAATTTCCTCAACAGCACTGCTAGAATAACCATCTTCTCAAGCATCTTGCGAAGCTTCTTCTCATTCAAGGATGGGCCACCAATTAGCATTATGTCCACAAGTTCATATAATCCATATTCCAAAATTAGATACGTCAAGCCCCGCAAAGAAAAACTAGAGGGGGCTATCAATTTAACAACATAATAAAACGTAAAATTGACGAACTCAAAAACCTAAATAAGCGCCTACAAAACAAAATAGCAATGACAAACCAAAACGAAAGTGGCCGAGGTGAGGTAAATCGGCTGAGAGTGGAGATTTCTCCACTTAAAACCCACACTAACTCCTTTTTTGTTTTTCAATTTATGGAAAGTGGTGTTTTGAATGAGTGAAAAAAGGAGAAGGAAGCGTAGTTTAGAATACAAGATTAACCGTGAAGTTTTGTATCAGCTTCAGCTTGAGAACGTTATGATAAATGAATGTTTAGAGAAGGATAAGCGTAGAATAAAGAGGGTAGGTGATTATGTCAGATGACTTTGTGATCGACGGCTCTAGCCTTTTCGCTTCGCTTTTGTTAGATTCATTAGACATTACAGGGAGAGAATGAAACATGACGCATGTTAGAGGGCTATTGGATAGAACACAGAGAAAAACTGTGATTAGCGAGGAAGAGTTTAGCGAATTGTTAGCTAAAGCTGAAGCCATACCAAACGTGTTTTTCAAGCTGAGAGCTAAAGCGTTACTTTGCATTTTGAGGCTTACAGGTAAAAGGCGAAGCGAATTAGCGCGGCTTGAGTTAAGCGACTTTGAAGTTGAAGAGGGTATGCTTCATATCCGCTTCACGCTTTTGAAGAAACGGAAGAAGACGGTTTTAACGAAACAGTCAATTAAAAGCGTATCCTTAACTGAGCCTTTGGCAAAGCCAATATTGGAATATCTTAGCTACTTGAACGGTTTACAGCCTAAGCCACAGTATTTTTTCCCTTCGGTTAGAAGCGTGTTTGGAAACATAGTCATAATTCCAAATGAACATTTATCCGATAGGCAACTGTTCAACATAGTGAGAAGTTTATCGCCTAAAATCTGGATGCACTTGTTCAGGGAAACCGTAGCCGCGGACATCATAAAACAAGACTCAACCATTATAGGTGCTTTTAAAGTGCAGAGGCGTTTAGATTTGGAAAGCTACCAGACGGGCTTCAACTATCTTAGGCGTTTCGCTTTAGACATAATTGAGAGGGAAACGAAGAAAACGTGACAGTTGCCTAAATCATCATTTCACATGTGAATTTAATTAATTTTTATAGGAGAAAATCTCTTCATTTTGAGCTTCTCTAAGTTTAAATATCGTTTTATTTCCGTTTATTTTCTTTTAGGAAGTGAATTGTTGATTAAACAAGAAGAAGTCAGAATTTTATCGATTTTTGTCACCTATTTAATTAACATAAATATATACCGCATATGCTTTGAAGCATACCTGAAGCATATTTAAACATAAATATTAAAATTTAAATTTGGAATTGCATATTTATTTTTAGGGGTAAAATGGTTTTATACGAAATCCTAAGTGAATCCTATCCAGAGGAAATGACTGATTTTGGCGCTTGCCTTTTGATTCCGCATTCAGCTTTTAAATCCGAGTGGAATGAGCAGTTGAAGGCGGAAGGCGTTAAGGTTTTCCAGCAATCTTATAATGGCAAACTATTCTTTTTCTTAAAGAAGCCTAACAGTAATAACCAAACAGAGGCTACGCTTACGCTTGAACCTTCAGAACAGCCTAAAGAATTGAAGCCTATCATGTGGAATGAGCAGACGTTTCAACTTATTGAGAAGCTTCAGAAGGAAGGGTTAGGTTATAGGCGTATAGCTGAAAAGCTTAGGGAAATGGGAATTAAAACGAATCCTACAAGTTTGCTGAGGAAAATGAAAGAGAGGAGAGGCGTAGCGGATAAGCCTAAAACTGAAACTGTAAACTGTGAAGGCGTGAATGATGGCTTATTTAAAGAATATCTTGAGGCTTCCCAACTGCTTTATCCAAAATTTAAGCGGGCAACGGCTTTATTGCTGCGTGAAGCTTCAAAGGTTTTGGAAGGGAAAAATGGAAATGCTTGAGTTTGAAGATGTTAAAAAGTGTAAGAATATTGAAGAATTCTCAAAGTTTGTTCAGCAATATTTAGATGAGAGGAAGCTGCAGGGCGAAGAGAGGCGTAAAACGTATTGGGCGCTTTTTTATGCATGGAAAGAAACGTTAAATCCTTTTACATAAGTGTATTTTTATTAATGCTTGATATTTTCTTTTAAGATTATTTCGGAAATAGTTTGTTCTATTTCATTTAACTGTATTTTAAAGAAATTTTGAATGCCATGAATAATTAGCAGGTTTTGAAATTCATTTTCACTAAGCGAATCCAAATCTATAAGTTGGCTTATCAGTTTATTTGTAGAATTCCTAACGAAACCGAGAAAATTTCTTCGGTTTCTGGCCCAACTGAAGATTTTAGATGTCCAATCGTTGAAGCCGTATTTTCTAAGAGTCTCGCTTACACCATATTTTTTAAACAGTTTTTCAATTGTTTTGAGGGTTAAGTCGGTTCTTACGTATGGATATACTTCAGTTAAATCGTTGAAAAGTGTTAGGGCTACGGCTAAACCTTTGTCAGTTAAATGCCAATAGCCTTTTTCTCGATAAATGTAATGTTTAGCTTCCAACTCGTTTAGTCGGCTTCCCTTCCTCGAAATTATGGAAACAATTTTCTTAACTTCGTTTAAGTTAGTCTTTTTAGGCTTGATTTGAGCTTTTTTGTTAAGATAGATGAATTCTGCAATTTGGTTTGTAGTTTTAGCGCCGTAAACTAGGGCTTTGAGGATAAGTTTGTTGTATTTCGCTTCTTTCCCTTTAAATATTCCTAACAACTTACTTTTCCGTCACTTTTAAAGTCAGTTAGCTTACTTTTCTATGAGCAGAAGTCATATTTAACCCTTGTCATTGATTAATAGTATTGTTGTGGTTGAGAATGGCTCGACAACCCAAACATCCAGAAATCTTGCGTAAATATTGGAGAGAAGCTCAGAGGCGATGTAGGGCCAAAAAGAAGGTTAAGCAAAAAGAGGGCTAAAGGGTGGAAGATGGCCCATGAACGCAAGTAGGCTGGTAGATGTTGAATATGCGGTGGGTTGCCTTCCACCCAGCTATTCTTTATGTCAATTTCTAGTTAAAATTTTTCCTTTAAAAAGCCTAGCACGCCTGCTAGGATGCGGATGTGAGCTACAAACCTGCATGGCCTCGGGGTCGGGGGCGCGAAGTGGTTTAGACAAAGCCATAAAGAGGGATATGAATGCCTATAACTCTTGAGGATTTGTTAGGCAGTCGGGTTGAAGCTGAAATCGTTAGCGCACGCATGGGTCGCTTAGAAAACAAAGAATGTCTGATCTTAACGGCTAATGTTGCGGGTGAAGAAGTCCGTTATGGCATTTTGCCTGAGCTGATTGAGAAGGTTTTAGCTTCGGGTCGCAAAGAAGGCAATAAAATTGTTCTGAAACTTCCCGCGCCTAACAAAAAAGCGCGCATCACTTGGATCAACGTTTACTAAAAATTGAGGTGATGCGGCTCATCTCCCCTTTTTTATGTGAGGGATCGCATGGGAATCCAATTATCAGATTTGTTAAGACTTGGAGATAAAAGTTTTGGTCAAATTTACATTTTGAATGATAAAGAAAAAGCAAATTTACAAGTTTTAGCTGAGAAAGTGAAAAAATATTCGGAATTATTGAAACCGTTTCTCAGTTCTAGTATGCAAGATTTTAAATTGCTGCTCTTTGATGTGGAGACGGATGTAAGTAATAGGGATGATGTGCGCCTTGTTGGCGTTTTATCTTATCCGACTTTGGAAATTTATCATTATGATCATGCTTTAACCAAAGTTGAGCTTGATACGTTGGTGGGGGATGCTTCGATTGTTGTTTTTGCAGCTTTTAATTATGGATTTGATTTGATCCGTGCATTTTCAAAGGATGCTAGAGATATTTTATTGCGTAGGTTTACGCGGTTTGGAGATCAAAAAGTTAGTTATTATATTTTCCGAAAAGAGAGGGTTGTTAGTTATGCGATTGATATCATGCGTTTGTCATCTAATTTGCTTGATGAAAAAAAACGGAGTCTAAAAAGCCAATCTGAAACAAACATATTTTTTAAGAAGTTAGAAACGGAAGATTTTTTGAATCGCAAATATAACGCGTATGATCTTTTGTCATGTTTTGAGTTGCTTTCTCGATGTTTAGAAAAGGCGGCAATGTTTTTAGAAGTTTTAGGTTTTGAAAAAGCTAATTTTGTTAATTTTGTTTTGAAACAGAATCGTTATGAGGTTATTGAAAGTCATATTTCACCTATTAAATTATTTGAAAGCGGTGCGAGGATTGCTAAGATTTTGGTTGCACCATATACGAAATTTCCGAGTTTTCCAGCATTTTATGCGGGTGGACGTGTTAAAGCGTGGCAAGTTAGCCGTTTTAGAGATTTTGTGTTTTATGATGTGAATAGTGAATATCCGAGTATTATGAGCAGGTTTTCGCCTAGGTCAATGAGGCTTTGTTATGGAGAGGAAGCTAGATCTGTCGCGAATCATATTTTAGAGTTGATTAAAAAAGTTGGCCCTGTGGAAGCATTTTCACGGTTATATGTTAATCAAGAAATGTCCGTTTTAGCGCTTTCCTCTTGGGTTCTAATTCAATTTTTGGAAAATTCAACATGGAAAGTTGAGGTGTTAAAGGAAAAGCAAAAGAAATCTAGAAAACTTTCGTATTATACATTAGTTTATAGAAATCGAAGGGAAGAGCAAGCTCGAGCAGAAGGTCTAGTTAATTTTAAAGCGGGAATGGTTGTTAATTTTCCACTTTACTTTTTGTTTTTGCAGTCAAAGAATCAGCTAAAACGTGTGCAAATTTTAGATGCTTGTGGATTTCTATATGCAAAAGATGAGGAATGGTCAAAGAAATGGTCTGAATTCTATGCTATGCGTAGGGCCAATCAGGAATTATCAACATCTTTGAAAATCGCTTTAAATGCGGTTACAGGTCTCTTATGTGATGTAGATCAAACGTTTTCAAATTTAGCCTTAGCTGCTCATGTGACAGCTTTTGCGAGAACAATGTCATGGCTTATAGAATCGCAATTGAAGGATTCTTTAATTTACCATGATACGGATTCTTATGTGTGTTCTGCAAAGGAGGAGGCGCGGTTAAAGAGGCTTCTTAACAAACTTGCGCCTTGGGGCGCTAAAAAAGAGTATGCGGATGCGGTTGAGCTTGTGGTTTTCCGCACTAAACGTTATGCAGTTAAATTGCCTAATGAAGAGTGGATAATTAAAGGTGCGGAACGGTCTGGATTTGGAAGAGAGAAAAATCGCATTCAGTCTTTTCTTTTAAATTCAGAAAGACAGCCTATCCATGATATAAGGCAAGTGACAAAACAGAAAAATACGCCTAATATTCCTGCTGTGCGTAAATTATTGAAGGATGCGGAATCAGGCGAATGGTGCTTTTACTTTTCTTATCCTCTCTCTATTTCCGCACGTATTAAGAAAATAGAACGCGAATGGTATTTGGAAATTAAGGCTTTGGTTGATGAGTTAGAATCGGGCGGATGGGGTGAATCTTTAAGGCTTAACCGTTTTATAAAGCAGCTTGCTAATTGGTGCGGTTTCAATAAGCAGCCTTCAAAGAAATTATCAACTTCTCAATGGTTTTTAGAATTTTTTGAGCATTTACGCGCTTATGGATATAGCAGCAAGGAAGCAATTTTCAACCTTATAAGAAATAAGAAAGGCTATGATCTAACAGTTGTTGAAGCTCAGATTTTATCATCAATGTATGAAGAGCAAACTAACGCGGAAATGATGCAAACAATTGAAGGCTTTGAAGATGTTGTTTATGAAATTACTAAAAGCGGAAGAGTATATTTCGCGTCTAAGCTTAAAGAGCCATTGGAAGATTTAGCAGGTAAGTTATGGCCGTTATCGCCGGCAAATCTCAAATTTGAAAAGAGTAACTTAGAAAAGGATATTCCAGCTAAGGTTTTTGCGCCTTTGTTAGGTAAGCCTGACACAACATTTTTAGAGGCTCAGATCAGTCAAGCGGGCCTTTTGCATATTCCGCTTGAGATTAATGAAAAGATGAGGTTGCTAGCGCGTGTTATTGGCAAATTAGGCCATAGCGATAATTATGGTGTAAAACTTACGGTTAATACGCTTGACGTGAAAAAGAAGGAATTAATTGAACATGAGCCTATGCTGTGGAAATTACCGCGAAAAGCTAGAAAGAGATCGCCTTTTGCTCAAAGACGGTTCTATGTGATTCAAAGGTTTCCGTATAAGGTTAGGTATCACATAAGCTGGGATGCGGTTAATTGGATGCAGGTTAAACGTAGAAAATTTGTTTTCCGAGAATTGCCTTTATGGTTGCCTTCAACATTGGTTAAAATTATTGAATGTTTCTTTGATGATGTAGCATTGCTTGAAGCGGAATTGAATAAAGCGTTAAAAGTTGTTGTTGAGGAATCCGATAATATTCTTTTTAAATGGCTTTGCAGCCAAAAGGTCGAATTGAAAGTTATTCCTTATGCGCGGTATTGCCGTTTTGACGTAGCCTATGATATTCCGCCTAGCGAAATTAAACAAAGGATAGAAGAGTTTGAAGAGGTGTGCGAGCAAAACGAATATGATTATAGAAAAGGTTTAGGGTTCATAGGTATTAATGGAAGGGTGCTTTCTGATAGTCGATATTTTGTTTCAGGTAATATTGTGCTTTATGATCGCAATAGAAGGTTTAATCTGAAAAGGCATGAGTTTCTAAGAAGATTTCGGCCTTTTGTTGAAGCATGGCAAAATGAGCCTGTGGGTCGTTTAGAAATTCAATGCTTCGCGCACAGAAGCAATAATAGGAAGGCGAATCCTTTAGCAGCTCTGCTGAACGTGTTAGAATTATATAAGATCCGAGCGCCTAAACTGTTTGAATTTGTTGAGAGTTTGCTGTCTGTCCTAACTAATATGTTACGTGACCCGCGCGAAGGGTCGGGTGCGCATGGCTTTAACTCTGAAAATTTCAATGAAATCGAATTAAATCAAAGTGAATTTGGGTTGTTTTTTGGTGTTTTGAGTGGGTTAGGAGTGGGGCCGCCGTGGTAGGTGTTAATGTGGATTGTTTGAAGTTGTTGCTTCAGTTAGAGAATCGGGTAGCGGATCTTGAGGAGAAGGTAGAGGAGCTTATTGATCGTGTTTCGTTGCTTGAGCAGAAGATTGAGGAAATTGTTGATTATGTAAGGGAGTAGAAGCTTAATGACTGAGCTGTGTTGTCCTGAATGTGGTTCTAAAGAGTTTTGGAAAGATGGTTTTAGATATGATAAGAATGGTTTTGGAGTTCAACGTTATTTATGTAAGTTATGTGGATATCGCTTTTCTGAGCGCAAGATAAAGTTCAATGTCGGAAGCCAAATCTTTAAAGGTTTTAATTCTCGAAAGAATAACCATGAGAAGCGGATCGTCTCTAGGGGCTGTTTTGTTAAGGAAGTTTTTGATAACGGTTCTTTCTTTTTTGGTGAAGATGTAGCTTCGCATAACCTTACTGTATCAGAAAAAGGCTTAAATAGTTTACCTTACTCTAATAGTAAACGCCGAGTATGCGTCTCGGAAGTCGAGGCGAAAAACTTGGCCGAAGTGGAAACCCAACTAGAAAGGCCGAGTGTGGGCGGCACAGAGCAGCTTAAAGACGCTAAAGGCAAAATCGTTGAATATTGCTTTTATATGCAGAAGAAAGGCTACGCGGAAGCTACAATTCGACTTCACAGAACCGCATTAACAACCTTAATCCAGAGAGGTGCAGACTTGTGTGATCCAGAAAATGTTAAAGAAATCATAGCAAAACAAAAATGGAGTGAAAACAGAAAACGCAACGTTATAGTTGCTTATGACCGCTTCCTTAAATTTAACGGCCTAACATGGGATAAACCATTCTGCAAAGCGCGAACTCAGAAAATACCTTTCATACCGACTGAAAGAGAACTTGATGATTTGATATCTGGAACAGGCAAGAAACTCAGCACGTTTCTACAGTTGCTTAAAGAAACAGCTATGAGATGTGGAGAAGCGAAAAGGCTTCAATGGATAGATATAGATTTTGAAAAGAGCATCGTAAGGCTTAACGATCCAGAGAAAGGTTCTAACCCGAGAATGTGGAAGATAAGTCAAAAATTAACAGCTATGCTTAACGCTTTGCCTAGAGAAAGTGTTCGAGTTTTCGGAGATGGCCCTATAAACTCGTTGAAAACAACATTCCTAAAAGCGCGAAAGCGTTTAGCTGCTAAACTGCAAAATCCGAGACTGTTAAGCATAAGCTTTCACACTTTTAGACATTGGAAGGCTACAATGCTTTACCATCAAACTAAAGATCCCTATTACGTGAAGCAGTTCTTAGGACATAAAGAGTTAAGAAATACGGAAATCTACATTAACATTGAAAGAACAATGTTTGAACAGGGAAGCGATGAGTTTACAGTTAAAGTGGCTGAAACGCCTGAGGAAGTTAAAGCCTTATTGGAAGTCGGATTTGACTATGTATGCCAAAAAGATAACCTAATATTTCTGAGGAAGCGAAAATGATTAGAGCTACAAAAAGTAACCGAAATCACCGAAAAAGTGGCCGAGGTGAGGTAGCCTGGAAGCCTATAGGCCTGTGGACTGGAGCACAATCCAAGGCAGCAAGCCTAGTGCCCGGGTTCAAATCCCGGCCTCGGCCCCATATACCGTATTTTAATCTCAGCAGCTGGTGTTGCCATGGTTTTTGAGGATAATAAAGGCGGGAAACTTGTGTTGGTTGCGCATTGCATTTTAAATCAGAACTCGCGTGTTTTTGGTCTGGCTGAAAGGGCTGGCGTGATACGCGAAGTTGTAGAGGTTTTTGTTCGTAATGGCGTCGGTGTGGTTCAGATGCCATGTCCAGAACTCGCATACGCTGGGCTGGCGAGAGCGCCAAAAACTAGGGAAGACTATAACAATTTAGAGTTTAGAAGCTTGTGCAGAAAGATTGCTGAAGAACTTGTAAGGCAGGTTAGCGAATATGAAAAGCATGGGATAAAGCTAAAAGCTGTTGTGGGCGTTGATGGCAGCCCAAGCTGCAGTGTGAAGAACTCTGGAATACTAATAGAAGAACTGCATTTCGCATTGGATAAAACTGGGATTTCAGCGCCATTCTGTGATGTGGACATAAAAAACCTAAAAAAAGGTGTTGCTGAAATTAAAAGGTTAATCAAGTGAATATCAAAATTTTGGCTATAGCCCTAAATTGGCGGTTTAACATGCTTTTTGTCGGCTTTCCTGCAGCGCATCCACTTTTCAAACTCGCTTGGAGGCGGATTTTCAGCATAAAGCCTCCGCCTAAAAGCCTCTAGAAAGGCATTTTCCACGCCCAAGAACTCGGCAGCAGTTAGAACCTTACAACCATTTTCATGTGCCTTATTGAACATGCCTTCCACTTTTTCGCGCCATCCAGCGTCTCTCAAAATGTGATGCTCCAAAATGACAGCTTTTGCGACTTCAACAACGCGTTCTAAACCATTTAACCCAGCTTGAACTTGTCCATCATTAACTTTGAATCCAGCCAAATACAATGGCGGTCCACCAATCATCAAAAGCTGAGGCTTCTCCGCCTCAATTATGCTCAGCGTGTCCCTCGCCATTGGACCTTGAACGTCTGGGGCAAACATGAACTTTTCATCTTCACACGCTATTGTGACCATCAAAACCCAACCTAGAGCCGAATCCTCTGGTCCATGAAAGACTGGTTTGGAAAATTTTATTGTCGTGGATTTGCCAAAATGAAACGCTTTCCCGTCTGCAACTTCAAGTTCAGCAGCGAATTTTCCGCCAGTTTTTTGGAAAATCCATCCTCGGCGCCGCTGGCTAAAGTTTATGTTTTCTTTTGGATTTTTCATTAAGACAGTTTTTCCCTCGTAAATCTGCCGTGCAGTTTCAGTTTCAGCCGTCCAATTGCAAAGCCAATCCTCATAGGAGGGCGTGTGATGGTCAAAATGGTAATGGCTTAATGTTACAACTTCCGCTTTTTCCGCAGCCTCGGCGATATGCCTACGCGCTTCAATTATAGCCCTAAACTCCAACGGATGCGGAGGCAAACCAAAACGCCGTGGGCATAGCGAAACACCAGCGTCTAAAAGTATCCGCACGTCAGGCGTCTCCACGTAAGTGCACATAGACCTAACGCCAAAACTTTCAGCAGCCAAAGGCACAACACGAATTTTTTTAAGCATAAACCTTCAACACTTGGCTGTTTCCTATAACTTTTTATCCAAGTCCAAACTTAGTTTTTTTGGCGGGCGATGACGACTCTGGCCCCGCTGAACCAAAATGATTGGGATCTTGAGTGCGGAGAGCTCGCCAACAGCATTTTACTCTTCTGGTTTTTCCCATAGTTCCATCATTTTTCTTTTTAGTTCGCGGCGTTTTTTGTGTAAGTAGCGGTAAACTGTGCCATGCGAACTTCCTTCTATTAGCATTTGTATTGCTTCTCTTGCCGCTTGCACTTGTTCGATGTTTCCAATTATGCCAACGGTGTGTCCGTAAACGCATATGTTTGTTTCCGTCAACTCCTCAATTATTCTCCGCGTTTTGCCGTCCATCCCAATTATTCGTCCCTTCACGCGTCTTAAATCAGACTCTGATTTTCCAAAGATTAAGCGCAAATCGATTATGTCAAGCACGGCTTCTTCGTCTCTGATTAGGCGAAAAGCGTGTTCAGGCGAGAAGCCGCGTCCAATTGCTGTTACCACGTCCTTTGCCTTGAAAAGCATTGCAGGATCGTTTGCGTTTTCAGCTAGCATTATTGTTACGCCTCCAGAGTCGCTTTCTATTTGAAGCGTTACGGCGAGCTTCTCTTCTATGGCTTTTTTTGTTTTACCTTCTGGTCCGACTAACACGCCTATACGGTCTTTAGGTATTCTAACAAATGCGCTTGGTTTAGCCAACGTCTGTAACCCTCATGTAGCACTCTTCAACCGATGGCACTTCAACGCCTAACCTACTAAAATACTTGTTTATATTGGTTAGGTCCCTGCGTAGGAGGAAATCCGCCATCGGATGTGAAGTTGGAACTGCCTGCGATATGTCAAATATTACTGGGCGACCACGCCAAATCATGATGTTATATTCGCTTAGGTCTCCGTGCACAAGCTCGGCCTTGAGATAAAGCCTACGCAGATACTCGAGAAGCGTGGCATAGACTTTTTCTGGATTTTTCGGCGTCAGTTCCTTCATTGATGGTGCTGGGACGCCGTCTTCGCCTATGAATTCCATTATTAATACGTTGTTTTTAACGGCTATTGGTTTTGGCACGCGCACTTTTGCGGCTGTTGCCTGTTCAAGGTTTCTGAACTCTTTCTGCGCCCATGCGAAGATTAGGGAGCGCGTGTCCCTTTTTACGCCCTTGAATCGGTGGTCGCCTTCTATGTATTTGAGTATGCCCTTGCGGAACTCCGCTGAAACCGTCAAATATATTTTTATGGCTAATTCATTCCCTTCAGCGTCTTTGCCCCAGTAAACCCTAGATTCTTTTCCAGCCTTGACAACGCCGTAAATCTCGTTTATCACGCCCTTGTTCAAGAAGTCATATATGACCATTAACGTTGAACGGTCAAAAACCTCTTCTAGAACCTCGTATTCTTCGCTGCGTTTTTCCTTCATCAGCTGTTCAGTTTCATATTCCCTCTCTTTTTGGCCCAACCTTTTCCTGACAATTTTCCTAAAAGACAAGTTGCCTTCTCCATCAAGAAATTGTCAAAAGACCCTTTTTGCGGAGCAAATCCGCCTGGGCTTTTGTGTAACGCCAAATCAAATCGCCACGCGTGTCGGACTGGAAGTCCCACGGAGAAACGAGAACAACATCGCCGACGCGTATCCAAACTCGCCTCTTCATTTTACCCCTAATACGGCATAAGCGTTCATGACCGTCTTGACATTTAACCAAGACACGGTCAAAACCCAAGAGTTTAACGGCTATGCCTAAAACATCGTTTGGAGACGGGTAAACCATCTCGCTTAATTCTTCTTCACTTAACACCTTCTTTTTACCCAATCAGCCACCTCAAACGTTTATCGGCTTAACCTTCTTTAATGGTATGTCTAACTCCCTTAAAAGCATACTCACCACAAAAAGGGTACTTTTACATAAAATTGCCTTTTAACATTCTTGGTGCAAATTACCGCAAATGTTAAAAATTGCTGAAAATATTTTGAAATTAAGATTAGGTTGTGAACAATTGAAAAGGCTTGTATTGATTGGGCTTTTATTGGGGCTTCTATTGTGTGCCTTGACATCTACATTCAAGTTCAGCTTTACACCTAACATCAGTGTGGTTAAAGCTAATCCTGCCGACATCTGGGTTCCTTATAATTATCCGACAATACAAGCGGCTATTAACGCGGCAAACTCTGGCGACGTTATTCATGTTGTCGGTGGTCCTTACGCACGCATTGTGGTGAACAAAACCGTGTCTCTTGTCGGGGAGGGCGAGGCTATTATTGACGGAGAAGGGATTGTCCAGCAGGGAATTGTTAATATTACAGTAAACGGGGTTTCTATTAGAAATTTCATAATACGAAACGCTCCAGAGGGTTATGGGATCTTTTTAGATGGCAGGACTTTTTGTTACTTGGAAAATAATCGGATAGAAAATGTACATTATGGCATTTTAGTTGATGGTACAGAGAAAGGTTCATCAAACATTTACATAACTGGCAACAACATAACTAATGTCTATTATGGCGTCTCAATAACCAATTCTTCAAACAATAACATATTGACTAATAATATACACGCGTGGTGGGTCGGCGTTCAGATTAGCCTTCTTGGAGACAGCTACTACGGAATCAATAATCTGATATCCAACAACAATATAACTGGCATCTCAACGACGGAAGGTATACGGATTATCTCTCCAAACAACACTATTTGCAATAATTGGGTAAGCAACTGCGACTGGGGCATTCATATAGAGTTCTCGAATAACACCATTCACCATAATAACTTTATCAATAACACTAATCAAGCATATGTTCACATGTCTGCTACCAACAATAAATGGAATCTAGACTGGCCGATGGGCGGCAATTTTTGGAGCAGTCATTCCCTCACTGACATATTTAACGGGGAATATCAAAATCAGCCTGGAAGCGATGGAATATGTGATACGCCATACATTGTGGAAGGCGATGACGTAGACAAATATCCACTTATGGGGCCTTGCAACCGCTTCGAAGTGCTATTTGGCCCATATCCCCCCACTAAGCACGAAATCCTAGTCATAAGTAATTCTTCAATATCTACATTCCAAATGAACACTACACAAAGGACGATAAGTTTCAACGTGAGCGGAGACGCGGGAATAGGATTCTGTAGAGTGGACATCCCAAACGTTATAGTCGGCGGCTTATGGCCAAGCGGGTATACTGTTCTGGTAAACGATCAAGCGCCCCTCTACATGAGAAACTGGACATCAGGCACTACGACATACATCTACTTCCAATACTTACACTCGACAAAAGAAGTAATAATAGTCCCAGAATTCCAAACCGCCTTAATACTACTATTAATGATCTTCACAACATTGATAGTCATTGCAAAAAAGTGCATTAAAAACACCAATACTCACTTTTCTTTATTTTGATATGCAAACCTCAGATTTTCACGATTTGCGCGTGTGGAACGCCTTCGATGTTTAACACTGCTTCTGGGTGCACGTAGCCCTTTTCTATGGCTTTCTGGACTATGTTTTTGCCAACCATGTTCACTATTGTGCAGTTGGCTATCATCTCAACAGCCTCATCAGCGCTAACCTTTGTGCCCTTGTAGAACTCCTCCTTAACATTAAAGACAATTTTTCCCTCGCGCAACGTTTTTCCGAGGATTTCAGCGTCGCATATAGCCAGAAGCATATTGTTCCCGATTTTCCTAAGGTTTATGTAAACTTCCAATTTAGACAACCATGCTAAAGTTGTTGCACAGAGGACTTTGCCCCACAAGCCTCGCATACGAGGAAGGATAGGCGTTTTTCCTTCACAATCTTCGTATCTGGACGCTTACAAACTGGACAGATAACGAAGATTTCCATGTAACGCTGTATCAACCTTTCAAAGGTTTCGCGTGAAAAGTTCCCCTTAAAAATCGCTCTTGACTCCTGAAACATGCCCGCAGTAGCCATCTCCCGCGTCAAAAACTTCAAAAGATGCTGCGGGTCACGGTTTAAAGCGTCAGCAACCTCCTTGAAATTGTGAATTGTTGTCCGCATTCCAACTACTGAGTGGCGAAGCGGAGGAAGCTCTAAACGTTCACGCTTTAGTGCTACTTCTGGAATCTGTGAACGCGCCCTCTTTAGCAACTCTTCATAGTCATATTTCATCGTGTTTTCTCCAAAAAGAACATGGCACAACATACTATTTAAAACTTATAATACAAGTAATCACAATGGAATATTGCAGAAGATGATTTAATGGGTTACACATACCTTTATACTGGAACCGGCGCGGGAAAAACAACAAACGCGCTTGGATTAGCTCTCCGCTCCGTAGGGCACAAGCGTAAAGTCGTAATAATACAGTTTCTAAAATGGTGGAAAAACACTGGAGAATACAAGATAAGGAATAGGCTTACGCCGTACTATGAAATTTACCAGTTTGGACGCAAAGGATGGCATGGACTAGGCAATCTTGACGAAAGAGACAAAAAGTTGGCTCGAAAAGCCCTAAAATTCGCCGAAAAAATCGTTAAGGAGAAAAAGCCGCACCTACTGGTTTTAGACGAGATAAATTTGGCGCTGCACTGCAAACTCTTGGACGTAAAAGAAGTTTTGGATTTTCTGGACAAAATTCCAAAAAAGACGGATGTTGTTTTGACTGGAAGGTACGCGCCGAAAGAGTTGATTGATAGAGCGGAGTTTGTAAACGAGATAGTTGACATAAAAATGCCAAAAGAAATGGTAACAACAAAAGGAATACAATACTAAAACTGCCATTTGAAATTCTCTCAAAGAGCTGAAAAGTTTAAAGAGCAAAGCAGTTAGAGTGTTTAAATCTAAGCGGTGAAAAACCCTTGAGTAGGCAAGGTCATCCCTACATTCCAAATTCTCAGCAGAAAATAAAAGAAGAAATGATGCGCGAAATTGGCATCGAAAGTATAGACGAGCTTTACGCGGACATGCAAGAAAAATATCGCCTAAAAAAGCCGCTAAACCTCCCCAAGGCAATGTCAGAACTTGAAGTTAAAAGGCACATTGAAGCCCTACTCGCAAAAAACAAAACATACAATGAAATGCCCATGTTTCTTGGTGCTGGATGCTGGCCACACTATGTACCAGCCCTTGTGAAAGAGATTGTACAACGCAGCGAGTTCCTAACTGCGTACACGCCATACCAGCCTGAAATCTCGCAAGGAATGCTTCAAGCCCTTTTTGAGTATCAAAGCATGATTTGCGAGTTAACCGCCATGGACGTTGCCAACTGCTCAATGTACGATTGGGCTTCAGCCTTAGGCGAAGCCGCGAGAATGGCGGCACGAGTAACTGGTCGCAGAGAAATTCTTGTCCCAAGAATTATTCATCCAGAAAGGTTGGCAACACTGCAAGCCTACGCTGAACCAGCTGGAATAAAAGTTGAAAAAGTTCCTTATGAAAGGGAAACTGGCGAACTAGACTTGGAAGATTTAGAAGGCAAGATTTCTGAGCAGACAGCAGCCGTTTACATAGAAAACCCGTCATATTTAGGTTTTATCGAAACACAAGTTGAAGAAATAGAGGAAGAAGCGCACAAGCACGGCGCCCTATTCATAGTCGGCGTGGACCCAACATCACTTGGAATAATACGACCTCCAGGCGAATACGGCGCAGACATCGTTATTGGCGAAGCGCAACCTCTCGGAAACCCGATGAACTTTGGCGGTCCATTGTTGGGGATATTTGCTTGCCGTGATGACAACAGTCTCATTAGGCAGATGCCAGGGCGCATAATTGGCTTAACAACAACCGTTGACGGTGCTAGGCAAGGCTTTTGCATGGCACTGCAGACACGCGAACAACATATTAGACGCGAAAAAGCGACATCCAACATATGTTCAAACGAGGCTCTGTGCGCAGTTGCCTCTGCAGTTTACATGGCTCTGCTTGGACCACAAGGCTTTAGGGAACTCGGCGAAACAGTGATGTATAAGGCTAATTATGCCATAAGCTTACTTTCAAGCATAGATGGTGTAAAAGCGCCAATCTTCAAGTCAACTCATTTTAAAGAGTTCACGGTTAACTTTGACGGGGCTGGATTAACCGTTAAAGAGGTGCATAAGAAGCTTTTGCAACGTGGAATTCACGGCGGAAAGGACATTTCAAAGGAGTTTCCAGAGCTTGGCGAAACTGCACTTTACTGCGTAACAGAGGTTCACTCCGCCGAGGAAATCGAGCGTTTGGCAGACAACATAAACCAGATTTTAAGGAATAGGTGAAAGCCATGTTCAAGCAAGCATCTTGGAACGAGCCAGTAATATTCAGTCTTGGAAGAAGCGGAAGAAGGGGGCACGTCTTACCAACAGTGGAAAAACACGCCAAAAACGCGGTCGGTGATTTGAATGAACTTATACCACAGAAAATGAGACGCACAAATGCGCCAAAACTTCCAGAACTTTCAGAGGTTGAAGTTGCCCGCCACTTCATACGCTTGTCGCAAATGAATTATGGGGTTGACTGTGGACTTTACCCGCTTGGAAGCTGCACAATGAAGTACAACCCAAAAATAGCCGAACAACTTGCAAACTTGCCAAAACTTAACATGCTACATCCATACCAAGAAGAACGCACAATACAGGGAATATTGGAAATACTCTACAAGCTTGAACGTTGGCTCGCAGAAATAACAGGCACATACGAGGTTTGCTTGCACCCAGCTGCTGGCGCACACGGCGAGTTTTTGGGCACTTTGCTGATTAGAGCTTACCACAAAATGAAGGGCGAACACGAAAAAAGAAGAGAAATAATTGTACCAGATTCGGCTCATGGCACAAATCCCGCAAGCGCAGCCATGGCTGGATTCAACGTCGTCGTAGTGCCTTCAGATGATGATGGTTGCGTGAGCCTAGGCGCCTTAAAAGCTGCAGTTTCAGAACACACAGCGGGCTTAATGCTTACAAACCCAAACACTTTGGGAATATTTGAAAAGAACATTGATGAAATAGCCCGGATAATTCACGATGCTGGCGGACTCCTATACTATGATGGGGCAAACCTAAATCCAATGCTCTGCAAGGTTAGACCAGGCGACATGGGCTTTGACATAGTGCACATAAACATACACAAAACATTCGGTACGCCGCACGGTGGCGGGGGACCAGGCGCTGGACCAGTAGGCGTCTCAAAGGAGCTTGCGGAGTTTCTGCCAGTTCCAAGGATAGTTTTTGATGGCGCGTGGTATCGCCTAGACTATGATAGACCCAATAGTGTTGGGAAAATTAGGAGCTTTTATGGGAATGTGGCGGTTTTGTTGAAGGCTTACGCTTACATTTTAAGTTTGGGCTTTGAGGGATTAAGAGAAGTCGCCGAAGTCTCTGTTTTGAATGCAAACTACTTAATGAAGAAACTCAAGGAGATTAGGAGCTTAACGCTTCCCTACAATAACGAAAAGCCAAGAAAGCACGAATGTGTTTTCAGCGCCAAGCAGATGAAAAGCGAAACTGGAGTTTCAGCCCTAAACATTGCAAAGCGCCTCTTGGATTATGGAGTTCACGCGCCAACAATCTATTTTCCACTAATAGTTGAAGAAGCCCTAATGATTGAGCCAACGGAAACCTTCGAGAAAGAGGAGCTTGACCGCTTCGCCGAAGCCATGCGTAAAATAAGCGAAGAGGCATATACCAACCCAGAAACCGTGTTAAAAGCGCCGCAAAACACTGCGGTTCCACGCCTAGACGAGGTGAAAGCTTCACATCCAAGAACAATGGCTCTGAGCTGGCGCATGTACCAAAAAAGAATGGAACAAAAAGGCTGATTACGCAGAAACATTTTATATTGCCACTCAACGCCTTATACACTCAAAAGTGGATGTGAAAGGGTTTGACTGAATTAGAGGACAAGGTGCGAGAGGCTGTCGGCAAACTAACTGACCCAGAAACGGGGTTGAGCTTCGCGGAGATGCACATGATAACAAACGTCAAGGAAGAAGAGCCTGGCGTAGTTAAAGTTGATTTTATACCTTCAAGTCCATTCTGCCCAATCGCCTTCAAACTTGCCGCAGACGTGAAAAACGCCGCGAAGAGCGTTGCAGGCGTAAAAAAGGCGTTGGTTTATTGCCGCGGGCACATGATGGAGCAGCAGATAAACGAAATGGTTAACAAAGAACCGTAATGCGACACGTGTATTTAGAGCCAAAATTTGCTTGAGAGTCTGCTATGAAGGTCAAGGGTGAACACGAAATTTATTGTTGCGGGGCAAGAGTGCAAATTTCCGAGAAAGGCGTAAAACTGCTGACGCAGCCAACAGTTGAATACTGCCCTTTGCACGAAGCGCTTTATGGAACAAAGAAAATTGACGCAGAAGCAGTGCGCAAAACCATAGAAAAGAAGATTAATGGCTATGGTTTCTGCTGTGAAAATAGGCTATTAAACGCTGAGCCAGTCGTGGCTTATGGAGCTTCTGAAATGATGCAGGTATGGCTTGAAAAGGAGCTCATGGACTGTGCAGTTGTTGTCTGCGAAGGAGCTGGGACAGTTATAACGTCAAACGGAAGGCTTGTACAGGCAATTGGCGCGAGGTTAACGGGAATAGTGTGCACTTCGCCGATAAAATCAACGATTGCGCACATTGAGGCAGAGGGCGGCAAAGTTTTAGACAAAAAGAGTGCACGAATAGACCAAGTTGAAGGGGTGAAGCAAGCATTTAATATGGGTTTTAGGCGAATTGCAGTAACCATTGCTGGCTTTCAAGCTGAAGCGATAAGCAAGATAAGGCGTTTCGAGGAAAAGGCAAAGGCGAATGTTCTCGTGTTTTCCGTATGCAACACTTGTGTGAATGATTCAGCCGTGCCACACATAGCCAAGGCGGACATTGCATGTGCAAGCGCTTCGAGGATACTTCGAGAAAAAATTGCCCCAAAAGCGCTTATGCAACTCGGCGTAACCATACCAGTCTACGCCCTAACAGACAAGGGAAAAAGACTAGTTCTGGTATATCTATCAGAATTTGGAGAAAAACTCGTCGTCTTCAAGGCAAGCAAGTTGCCCTACAACGTTGAGGGAAAAGGACCGAGACCCAAGCTTTCAGATGATAACCAATAGATTTTTAAGTTTAACTTTATCTCTGTGATGTTTCCTCGACTGGTGAAGTTTATGGTTGACCACAGAATAGCGAAACTTGCAAAGCTTTGTGTCCAATACAGCGTTGCGGTTAATCCAAAAGAAAAAGTGCTAATAATGGGAAGCGTGGAAGCCGCGCCTCTGATAAACGAGTTGTACAAGGAGTGCTTGTTAAGCGACGCCTACCCCATGGTTATGCCACAGTTGGAAACAGACTATACATTCTACAAATACGCGAAAGAGCACCAGCTAACATACATCTCGCCTTTTGAAAAATTCCTAATCGAAAACATTGATGTGCAAATAGGCATTTTCTGCGAACCAAACCCAAAGAGGCTTACAAGCATAGACCCTGCAAGAATGCGAATACGCGCAGCCTCAAGAAAAGAACTAGCGGAAATACGAATAAGAAGGGAGGCTGAAGGAAAACTCCGCTGGACACTCCTACCATACCCAATCCCAGCTCAAGCGCAAGAGGCAGCAATGGCTTTGCCGGAATATGAAGACTTTGTCTATAACAGCTGCCTAGTAGACAAGGAAGACCCAGTTGCAGAATGGAAACGCATACACGAAGAACAAGAAAGAATCTGCAATTTCTTGAACAAGGCAAAGGAAATTCGCTTCGTCGGAGAAGACACAGACCTAAAAATGAGCGTTAGGGGCAGGAAATGGATAAACTGCAGCGGAGAAAAGAACATGCCAGACGGAGAAGTCTTCACGGGACCTGTTGAAAATTCCGCGAACGGCACAATAAGGTTTACTTTTCCAGGAATATACGGAGGCAGAGAAATCGAAGATGTGAGACTCACATTTGAGAATGGCAGAGTAGTCAAGGCTTCAGCTTCTAAAGGCGAAGAATTCTTAAAGGAGATTCTAAAGGTTGAAGGCGCAGACAGTATAGGCGAAATCGCAATTGGAACAAACTACGCCATAACACGGTTTACGAAGAACATGCTCTTCGACGAGAAAATGGGCGGAACAATGCATTTGGCTCTTGGAATGTCAATCCCAGAGTCAGGCGGCGTAAATGTCTCGGCTATTCATTGGGATATTCTCAAGGATATGAAGAGGAATGGCGAAATCTACGCGGATGGCAAACTCTTCTACAAAAACGGCAAATTCCTAATATAGACGATATTTCAAAACCTTGACCAAAAGCCTTAAGTGTTTAAGCCCGTTATTTTTTGTCTGTTATACTATGTAGGTGTTGAAAGGTTTGGCTATTGAAAGTTTTTCAGGAAGTAGACAACCAGTAGACGTGAAAATAGCCGAGTTAAGTCCCGCCTCAAGGGCAGTTAACGTAAAAGCAAAAGTTGTTTCAAAAAGTGACATACGCAACATAGCCGCTGGAAGGGATGGAGCACCACACCGTGTCTGCGACGCACTGATAGGCGACGAAACAGGATGCGTTTACTTGACGCTTTGGGACGACAACATTGAAAAAGTGCATGAAGGCGACACGGTAAATATAGGCAATGGCTACGTGACGCTTTTTAAGGGTAACATGCGCCTAAACGTTGGAAGGTTCGGCACATTGGAAGTTGCAAAAGAAGCATTAGCCGTTGAAGTCAACACTGAAAACAACATGTCAAACAAGGTTTACGAACAGCAGAGACGCCCATTCAGAGGACGCGGAAGAAGAGACTTCGGCAGAAACGAGAGAAGAGGCGGGTTCCGCAGAAGGTACTAGGCAACACACACGTTGCCACATTTTCCGTCATTTTATTATTTTATCTTCTTTCTTTCAGCTGCGCCTTTTTACGTTTTAATATTCCAAAATCAGAATTTTCTTTTCACATAAATTATGGAAGAGGCGAAGAAAAGCTAACCGCAATCCTTAAAGCTCTAATATATAGAAAGGACACAACGTCTCACAAAGGAGAAGATCATAATGTGTCCAGTTAAGAAAGAGGAAAGAAAACCCACAGTAGAGGAGTTGTTGGCAAAGGCAAAAAAACCTTCGCAACTGGCTCCACCAATGCACAAGTTTTACGAAGGAAAAGTTCAAGTTATGCCGAAATGCGCCATAACAAGCCCCGCTGACTTCGCAATATGGTACACGCCAGGCGTCGCCGCACCATGCAAGGAAATCCAAGCGAACCCAGACAAGTCCTTCGAACTGACAAACAGGTGGAATTATGTGGCAGTGGTTTCAGACGGCACACGCGTTCTAGGTTTAGGCGACATCGGACCAGAAGCAGCCATGCCAGTAATGGAAGGAAAAGCCCTACTCTTCAAGTACCTGGGCGGTGTGGACGGCTTTCCAATATGCCTAAAAACAAAAGATCCAGAAGAAATCATCCGTGCATGCGAGCTCATTGAACCATCGTTCGGCGGAATAAATCTAGAAGACATTGAAAAACCAAAATGCTTCTACGTGCTTGAAGAGGCACGAAAACGCCTACAAATTCCAGTTTGGCATGACGACCAGCAAGGCACAGCAACAGTGATACTTGCAGGCTTGATAAACGCCTTTAAAATAGTTGGCAAAAAACCAAAAGAAAGCCTCATAACCCTAATCGGAGCGGGTGCAGCCAACATAAGGACAGCCTACGTCCTAATAAGATGGGGAATGAAACCCGCCAACATCATCATGGTGGACACAAAAGGCATAATCTACCCGGGAAGAGAGGACATCAGAAAAGAGGATGACCCATGGAAATACGAACTTTCGCAGATAACTAACGGCGAAAACAGAAGAGGCGACATAGCAGAAGCCTTCAAAGGTGCAGACGCCGTAGTGGCAGCGTCAAAGCCGGGACCAGGAACAATCAAAAAGGAGTGGGTTTCAACAATGGCTGACGACTCAATAATTTTTGCATGCGCAAACCCGATTCCAGAAATATGGCCTTGGGAGGCAAAAGAGGCTGGAGCCCGCATAGTAGCCACTGGGAGAAGCGACTTTCCAAATCAGGTTAACAACAGCCTTGGCTTTCCAGCTATTTTCCGTGGAGTTTTAGACGTGAAGGCAAAAACCGTTACAGATGACATGTGCATTGCCGCGGCTCAAGAGCTCGCAAAATTTGCAGAAGAACGCGGAATGCACGAGGAGGACATTCTACCAAGGATGGAGGAGTGGGAAGTTTTTCCAAGAGAAGCTGTTGCATGCGCGCTGAAGTCCATAGAAGAAGGTGTGGCAAGAGTTAAGCTGAGCAGGCAAGAACTTTACGAGAGGGCTGCTGCGATAATACAGAATGCTAGAGAATCTGTGCAGCTGCTGATGAAGCATGGGTTGATAAAGAAGCCACCGCCAGAAGAAAAGCTGCTCAAGTAACGCCAAAATTAAGGTGAAAGAAGCGTAAAAAACGACGATTTTCCGCCTTTTTATGTCAGATATTCAGAAAATTATTTAAACTCTTCCACAAAACATAGATGGGGTAAGGAGAAGAAAGGCATGCGTTCAGACTATGCCCTTTATGCAGTAGCAATAATATTTTTCATTATAACCCTAATGGTCGTATTCGTCCAGCTTGAACTCAAAGAACTGTGGATAATAACCACGACGGTTCTTGGATTCCTATTCATAGGGTTAGGCTACACTCAAAGACCAAAACCTCAAGCAGCGCCGCCACCACCGACGCCAACGCCTACGCCAACACCAGCCATCGAAACAGTACAAGAGGAGAAAAAGGAGATGTCTGTTGAAGTTGCTCCAGTAGCAATGCCGCTTACGTCTGAACTTACAAAGGTTAAGGGTATAGGGGCAAAACGTTCAGAACAGTTAAAGGCTCTTGGAATAAACACACTTGAAGATCTAGCCAAGGCTTCAGCAAAGGATCTAGCCTCAAAGCTCCAAATTTCGCCGAAAATAACTAGTAGATGGATTAGCGAGGCAAAGAAACTCACCGAACAAGCTTAAGGAATCGCCTTAAAAGGGTTAGTTCATAACGAAGATTCTTATTATATTCCTTCTCTCCAATCGCCTAATCGCGTCTAAAAATTCGTTCCGCTTTTTCCCAGACAAGTTAAAACTTTTTATCATGTCCGTGACTGGAGCCTCTGGTTTTCCAAAACCAGCTTTACGCGCATAAAGATGTCTAACTATGGACTTCTCAAGCTTACCGCATCGCCACGTAGTATTTCGAATGAGAACAACTATAGCCTTAACAAGCCTCTGCGATTCTCCACGTTTCTTTTTACTTCGCAATTTCCACCACAAAATATATTTGACATACAAGCCTTTTAGAGTTTACGTTTCAAACCATGTCGAAGGGCAAATTATGCCAAAAGGAAGTGTTGGAAAAGTTCGCGTTTTCCGCCTTTCAGAAGGGGAGGACTTAACTGATGCAATCAAGAAAAGAGCCGAAGAAAGCATGGTAAAAGCGGGAATGTTCACCCTAATTGGAAGTTTAAAGGAAGCCGTGCTCGGATTCTACAAGGATGGACAATACTACCCAACAAGGATTAATGGACCTCTTGAAATAGCTTCCTGCATGGGAAACATCGCTGTTGATGAAAATGGTGAAACAGTAATTCACGTGCACATTGTTGTTTCAAACGAGAAATGCGAAGCCTTCGGCGGGCACTTAATGAAAAACTCAATTGTAGGCGCAACCGCTGAACTAGTAATAATCGAGTTTAAAGATATGATTCTCCAAAGAGCATTCGACGAAAAGACTAAACTGAAACTTTTGAAGCTAAGTTAAAGGTTTGCGCAAGAAAATGCCGTGCACGTCTCCATAATAATATTTTAGCTTTGCAACCCTCTTGTATCCAAGTTTCTGATAGAGCCTCAAAGCCGCAATATTGTCTTCTCGAACTTCCAAGACGCTAACGTTTGCGCCTTTACCCCTAAAAATCTTTTCAATTTCCTCCAAGAGCCTCAACCCTATACCTCTTCGGCGATGTTCTGGTAAGACATCCACGGTTAAAATGTGCCCAACAATTCTGCCATCATCTGCATATAGCATGCCAATAACAAAACCAACTATCTCTCCGTTCAATTTTGCAATTAAGCCTACCGCGTTATAATTTGCGAGGAGGCTGGCAATTTGCTGTTTCGTGAATGCCTCCTTTTCGAAGCATTTGATTTCAATTTCGTAAAGTCTATCCAAATGCCTAAGAGAGGCATCTTCAACTGTTATCTGCATTTGCCAACATCAATCAAAAAAGGGTTAAAGTGTAATTTAGGTTTTGTCTGCCATTCCGCTTGCGCTTTGGTTAAACATCCTTATCGCCTTTATTTCAATCCACTCTTGAATTGCAAACCCAACGAAAAACCTAAGCCACAAAGTCAAAATCCTGTTTAGAATTGTCACTGTTGCGCTTATTTTTGGGTCTACGCCAAAAGCAATGTATAATGTTGTCATGGTTATCTCTGGTAATCCAATTTCGAAGGGAACACCTATAGGGATGGATTTCACAGCGACAAAGATTGAGGCGGATACTATTATGACTTCCCATGGCACAGGATACCCTAAGGATAGAAAAATGAGGTAATCCACTGCTAGGCTTAGAATCCATGCGACAACAAAAAACGTTGATGATGCAAAAAGCGTTTTGTATGCGCGTCCAAAACTTTTCATTGAATCATGGAAAATCCGTAAAGCTTGAGCCACTTCCTCCTTAATCTTTGTCAGTTTTAAGCGTCCGCGCCCAATCCATTCAGCAAACCTCAAAATTGAGTCGAGGATTTTCCTGGTCCACTCCTCTTTGACGCATAAGAGGAGCAGCATCACCAAGAAGGCGGTTATCATTATTGTTAGGAATATAGCCAAGTTTAGGATTATCCCGCCCAGTTGCATCTTGGCTATTAATAGGCTGACACCGACAAGTAATGTTATTACGTTGACCGCCATTCCAATGAACCTCTGAGCAACAAGCGACGCTACAACCTTCCCGCTTGTGCCATTTTGCTCTCTGGCAATCAAATAGACTTTTGAAAGCTCTCCGCTTAGCGATTCTGCTGGTATGATTATGTCTACGAAAATGCCATACCAAACGTAGAGAAATGCTCGTACAGCTGAAAGCTTAACTGAAAGAAAATTTACTAGAAAACGCCATGAAAGCGCGAAAAGGAAAGTCTGCAAGAAAAGGAAGGCTGCAGCCCAAAAATAAATGTAAAGGTTCGTTTGCTGCATTATGCTAATTATTGCTGGTATATCCACGTTAAAGAGATAAATGTACACGATGAAGGCAATCACTCCAAGCATTGGCAGAATTAAAGTTTTCCAAGTAAGCCTAAACTTCAGCGAATTCATCGACGCTTTACACCAGCAATGAAGCAAAATGGACTTTGAGCAGCATTATATACTTTACCCAATTCCGCCACAAAAAGTGTCTGAGAGTTTATAAGGATAAACTCCAAAAATGATGTGATTAGGGTGAGCTCTTGCTAACGCGTGATGAAGCATTAAACCTTGTCAAGAAACATATTACCAAGCGTAACGTTGTTTACCACATGCTTGCTGTTGAAGCAATAATGCGCAGCTTAGCAAAACATTTTGGAGAAAACGAAGAATTGTGGGGACTTGTTGGTTTACTTCATGACGTGGATTACGAGAAGACCGAGGCTAACCCCGAGAGGCACGGTCTTTTGGCTGAAGAAATTTTGAAGGGACTCGTGCCAGAAGAAGTGATTAGGGCGGTTAAAGCTCACAACTTTGGGCATACAAGTGTTATACCAGAAACGCGCATGGAAAAGGCGTTAATTGCTTCTGACGCTATTTCGGGTTTGCTTGTGGCTTGTGCTTTGGTTATGCCTTCTAAAAAGTTGGCTGACGTTAAAGTCGAGAGCGTCGCAAAAAAGTTTAAGGACAAGGACTTTGCACGCGGCGCTGACAGGGAAAGGATTCTCGTTTGCGAGGAGATTGGAATTCCCAGAGAAAAGTTTTTTGAAATAGCCCTAAACGGCTTGAAAAGCGTAGCTTCAGAGATAGGCTTGTAAACGCATGGTGCAAATCATGGCTGAAACAGTTAAGGAAATAGAGCTCAATAATATTCGTCCAAGCAGGCTTAATCCGCGATTAGAATTGAACATTGAACGCCTCAACGAATTGGCTTCAAGCATACGTGAAGTGGGACTTCTCGAGCCAATAATTGTTAGACCAGTTGGTACAGATGAGTACGAGGTTGTTGTTGGCGAAAGGCGTTATAGGGCTTCGCAGCAGGCTGGATTACGGAAGGTTCCAGCAATTGTTAGAGCGTATAGCGACGACGAGGTTGTTCAGCTAAACCTTATTGAGAATATTCAGCGCGAAGATTTGAACGCGGTTGAGAAAGGAAAAGTTTGCAAGTATCTGCTAGAGAATTGCCGTGAGAAATATCCATCAAAGGCAGCTCTAGCTGAAAAAATAGGCGTAAGCGTAAACGCGGTTTCGCTTTGGCTTCAAGCCGCTGATGTTATCCCAGAAGAAGCACAAAGGTATGTTGCTCCCTCAACAATTTCTGGGCAGGTGCCGGAAGGAAAGGTTGATTATCAAACGGCGGTGGCTGTTGGTCGTTCCGTAAAGGAGCCGGAAAAAAAGGTTGAGGTTATTAGGAAGCTGGCTGAAGAGCGACTTCCAGTTAAAGAACGAAAGGAAATAATCAAGAAGGTTGCGCTTGAACCAGAAAAGCCAATAGAAAAAATTGTTGAGGACGTTAGAAGCGCACCATTCGAGATGCTATTCGTGTCTGAAGATAAGAAGCCTCTGCTCGAAGGAGTTAAAACGCAGAGCACATGCATCGAAACACCAGACCCAAAGGTTAAGGTTGGAGCCATAGCCCGCGCCATCATCTGGGAGCCACATATTGCGGATTTGCGCATTACTGCTGTGGAAAGGAAGAAGTTGAAGTATTTTGATGAGGAGGACGCGAAAAGGGAAGGCGGATACACGTTAAACGAGTTTAAGCGAAAATGGATTGAACGTTATGGGGAATGGGACGAAAACCAGCTTGTTTACATTATACGCTTTGAAAAACTAAAGTAGCGCTATCCCTATTCACGCGGAGATAATTCGGTAATCTTGTTCACTTTTTGCGCCCAAACCAAGCTCAGCAGCACGCTTTATTTGTGTGTAGCTCCATGGGTCATCCTTCAAAACTGCGCCGTTAAAACTCTCGATTATTTTTATTGATTCGACGTCCATGGCTATGCGGTCTCCAGAAGCGAGAATAACGTTTGGCTCGCGTGTTTCTCCGTTGAATGGTCCGCCTGTGATGAAGCATTTTCTTCCGTCCATGATTATTAGGTTTGGGCGTACCACAAGGTTTAGGTCGACGATTTTCTCCCTCAAATGCGTTAGGTGAAGCGCTATTCTTTCGCTTCCCTTCAAGAAGCCTACTGCAAGTTTTAGGCTAAACGAAAAATCCGCCTTAAAATGGGTTTTCATACAACAACAATAAACAAGCTTATCAGCACGTAAGGCTCTTTCCGGCAAACTCGCCCTTTTCAAGTATTTTCCGCCAACTTCAACCTTAACCCATCTACCCTCATCGAAAAAGGCTATTTCCGCCCCGCTGTCGCTTAATCTCTCCAAAGCACCAGTTTTCTCCATAACCTTTCTCGTTGAAAGCGTCTGCATGGAAGATTCGCCGACAACAACCCTTCCAGCGCCATGCTCGTAAAGAAGCTCCACCAACGCTCTCAAAAATTCTGGGTCCGTTGAGGCTGGCGGTGGATCTGCGCTGTTATAATTTGGTTTTAAAAGAACCTCATCACCACTTTCAATAACCCTACTGAAACCGCCAATCAAATCTACAGCATGCAACACGCCCTCTTTCAGATCGCGTTTAACTGTAACTTTGCTGATTAGCGCTTTTCCGTCTTCAACGAGCTTGTTTGGCATGTTTCCGCCAATTTCACTCTTAAGATTCATAGGCTGTCATAAAAATTAGGGTTGGCATCCAATTTATCTCTTTTTAGCATTCAAATTATGTATCTATCTGCCTTCTCGAAATCCTTCACGATTTCCATAACCCTTTTTGGAATGTTAACTGTTTCTAGTGGTATGCCGCTAAGCAAAGCCCATGGGCTCTTCTTGGCAATAGCGGTTGCCACATGTTCTTCTCCGAAGCATTGTCTTGCAATTTCGTAGACAAGCTGTCTAACTTCAAATTCTGAATACTTGCCAAGAGCGTGGAGGTACTCGTGCAAAAGAAGATTATAAATGAGGGCGTTAATTACACGCTTTGATTTAATCGCGCCCTCGACAATTTGAACTAGGCGCCTATTTAGGACAATGTTGTTTGTTCCGATTGGGTGGTAAGCGCCTAACTGGATGGGCAAATCATCGAGGAAAAGCATCATTCCGCCTCTGCGCTTGTGAAGCGAAAACTCAACCGTGTCTTTAACAACTTCCCAGATTTCACTGTACTTTTCAGCTTCTTCTAAGCGTTTCTTAAAAGCTTCATTCTTCCCAGCGCTCATGTGTGTTTTCTCCAAGCTTATGCTGTGTACCTAATTTTAAGCACATTAAAATAAATAAGAGGATTGGCACAATAGAAATGTAGAGGTTGTTGGAGGCGAAATTGCGCATGGCTGGAATAGTTTTGGTTAGAGACGTCATGTCGAAGGATGTTAGGGTTGTGCGCCCAGACACAACAGTTAGAGAGGTTGTCGCAACCATGAACAAGTTTGACATAGGCTCAATAATAGTTGTTCAAGGAGACAGACCAGTTGGAATAATAACCGAACGCGACATCCTAAGACGACTTGTTGAACCATGCTTGGCGCCTGAAACCCTAACAGCAAGACAAGTTATGACTAGCCCAGTGCAAACAATAAACGAAAACGCAAGCATCGAGGAAGCAGCCAAACTCATGGCGAAAAAGCGCGTCAAACGTCTCCCAGTGATGAATGATGGCAAGCTTGTTGGCATAATAACCTTCAGCGACATTGTGGCGAAGGTTCCAACAATGCTTTCAATTCTTGAAGAACTTTTAAGACCATATCATAGAGTTTACTGAAAATCGGGCTTAGACTTGCCCAACTTTTTATCTAAGCACGCTTTAACAAAGCCGTAATACTCTGGGTCTGGTCTTCCAGGGCGGCTTTTGAATTCCCCGTGGAATTGCGAAGCGAAAAAGAAGAAGTGCGTTGGCAACTCAAGGATTTCCATGCGCCTTCCATCAGCGCTTTTTCCAGAAAATATTAAGCCATTCTTTTCAAAGGTTTCCATATAGTCAAGGTTTACCTCGAATCTGTGGCGGTGTCGTTCATAAATTTCCTCGCTTTTGTAAAGGGCATACGCGGTCGTGCATGGCTTAACAATTATTTTGTGTGCGCCTAGCCGCATTGTCGCCCCCTTAATTTCGATTCCCCGCTGTTCTGGCATAAGGTCGATTACTGGATGGGGCGTTGAAGGGTTAATTTCAGTACTGCTCGCATCCTTTAAGCCGCACACGTATCTCGCGAATTCGACAACAGCAAGTTGGAAACCGTAGCATATGCCGAGAAACGGAATGTTGTTCTCCCTTGCAAACCTTATCGCCATTATTTTTCCCTCCGTGCCCCTTGGACCAAAACCGTAGGGCACAAATATCCCATCATACTCCCTGAGTTTTTCCACGTCCTTGGGATTCTTTTCAAAGTTTTCAGCTTCAATGTAGCTTATGCAAACCTTCGCTTTGCAGGCGGCACCAGCATGACGCAACGCCTCATTCATGCTCACGTAACTGTCTGCTAATCCAGCGTATTTCCCGACGAGGGCTATTTTTACTTCGTATTTTGGCTGAAGTATTGCGTCAACAAAGCTTTTCCATTCGCCATAGTCTGGTTTGCGCTGTGGGAATCCAAGCCTTTTGCATATGAATTCGCCCATGCCTTGCTCGTCCAAAATTAGTGGTACTTGATAGATTGTTTCGACGTTGTGTGAGCAGAAAACGGCGTTTTCTGGTATTGTGCCGAACAATGCTATTTTGTGCAGCGCTTCAGAATCTATCATTTCGGAGCATCTCGCAACTATTACGTCGGGCTGAATGCCTATGCGCCTTAACTCGTTTACGCTGTGCTGGAGAGGCTTGGTTTTCATTTCCTTTGTAACGTCCAATATTGGAACTAGGGCAACGTGAACGTAAAGCGTGTTCTCATATCCTTCTTCCAAGCGCATTTGGCGTATAGCCTCTAGGAACGGCAAGCCTTCAATGTCACCTACTGTTCCGCCAACCTCTGTTAAGACAACATCCACGTCGGTGTGCTTTGCAACAGCGCGGATACGACTTTTAATTTCGTTTGTCACATGCGGCACGATTTGGACGCATCTTCCTAGAAAGTCGCCTTTACGCTCTTTTTCGATGACAGCCTTGTAAACCAAGCCCGTCGTAATGTTATTGTCCTTTCGAAGACTCAAATCCAAAAAGCGCTCGTACCAGCCAAGGTCAAGGTCTGTTTCGCCGCCATCATCAGTGACGTAAACTTCTCCGTGCATGTAGGGGTTCATTGTTCCAGCGTCAACATTCACGTACGGGTCAATTTTTACGGCGGTAACCTTCAAGCCCCTTGCTTGGAGCATCTTTCCAATGGAAGAAGTTACAATACCCTTACCAACGGAGCTTAACACTCCGCCCGTAACAAAAACGTATTTAACCATGATTATGCGCCCTCGCAATAACAGAAGCATAAACCAGCATCAGCATTTAAATTCTTTCATCCTCCCTCTCATACATGAATTAAAGAGGCTAAAGCATGCAGAAAGGCAAAGGCGCAAGCACAGTTTACTGGCTTGGAAACAACCTATACCTAAATACAACAAACAAGTGCTCAAATAACTGCTACTTCTGCATAAGAAATTTCAGAAGTGGCGTGGGTGGATTCAAGCTTAAACTGGACAAGGAGCCAACACTTAACGAGATTATATGCGAGCTGCAAAACGTCATAAACATGCGAAACTGGGACGAAGTAGTCTTCTGCGGTTTCGGCGAACCGCTTGAGAGATTGGATGCCATAATCCAAATTTGCAAGTGGATTAGAAGGTTTTATGGTAAACCAGTAAAAATCAGAGTAGACACTAACGGTCACGGCTACATAATCAATGCTGGACGGGATATTATAAAAGAATTGCTGGATGCTGGCGTAAACAGAATTAGCGTTAGCTTAAATGCGCAGGACAGTGAAACCTACAAGCAGGTTTGTAGACCAAAATTTGAAGGAGCATTTGAAAGCGTTCTTGAATTTGTAAGAAGGGCTAGAACAGCTTTTGATTTGGAAATCACCGCGGTTACTATTCCAGAAGTTGATGTTGAAAAGGTTAGGGAAATCGCGGAAAGCCTAAACGTGAAGTTCAGATTACGTGAATACATTCCATGCTCGTGGTAGAACAATCTTACGCCGTTCTTGTTTGCTTTTTCTCAGCCTTGTCTATTATTTGGTTTAAATTTTCTCTGTTAAGCGGAAAGCAATGCAAAGTTTTGCCCCTAACTTTTAAATTTTTGAGGAAAGTTTCCCTTATCGGCAATGGCTCATCAAACTTGACGACGTATTTGAATTCTATGGCTCCTTTCCAACCCCACTTTTCGCATAGGCTCCTTTCAATTTCAGAAAGCTCCTCAACAGCATATACGTTTCCAATTTTGCCGTAGCCTATGAAGGAGTCTCCAAACTCTGTTTTATGGACGAATATTACGGTTTGTCCAGCAGACATTTTTCTACGAGCACCAGTATAATACATTGCATAATCGAAAACTTGGTTTACCCACTCTTTTGTGGCTATTCTCAAGATTAAGCCTTTAGGCTCAACCATTCCGTCAACCATGCTTAAGGCGCAGTTTTACGCTCACTTTTTAGCGGCTCGCCCTATAAGTTCAATCCAGATTCCATCAGGGTCTCTAACAAAAGCCAACGTATAGCCATCCTCATCCCACGGCTCGATGGCTGATGTTGCACCGCCAGCGAGAACCCGCGCATACTCTTTTCGGACTTCTTTGCACCAGAAAGCTAGGTGGTCAAGTTCGGAACCGGCAACATATTCTTCGTAAAATTTTGTTCCTAGCGGGTAATAGTTTAGCTCCAAAATTTGCGGTGATCTTTCGCTTTTGAGTTGTACGTAAATGCCGCCTGCTTTCATTTTGCCCTTACGCACTATTTTCATGCCCATTGTTTTTGTGTAAAACTCTATTGAGCGTTCTAAATTTCTAACGCGAATGCCCGTATATGTAAACTTCATGTATAACACCGCACTGTAAATTACTGTTTACTCTCTAATAACACTTTAACAAAGGTTGTTAGGGGATTATTGCAATTTTAATTTCGCATTTTGATGTGGCGAGTATTTGGAAAGCCTCATTAATTTCGTCTAATCCCATCCTTCTTGTTATTAATGGTCTAACGTCAATTGTTCTTGAGGCTATTAGATTTAGGGCTCTCCTAAAATGCAGTGGTGTTGTGTGGAAAGTGCCTAAAACCGTCACTTCTCCATAGTGGAGCATCTCTGTGCTGACTTTAATCTCTGTTCCAGGCGGGCATCCGCCAAATTCTAGAACTTTTCCGCCTTTTCTAACAAGTTTTAGTGATTTCTCCCATGTTTGCGGCGAGCCTATGGCTTCTATTGCAACATCAACGCCATATCCGTTTGTTAGCCGTCTAACTTCATCCACAGCGTCGCCTTTTCCAGCGTTAACAACTTCGTCTGCGCCAAGCTTCTTGGCGAAATCCAGCCGCTCCTCAACAAGGTCTATAATTATGACCTTTTCAGCGCCAACCCGCTTAACAGTTAGTAAATGCAATAAGCCTATAGGTCCAGCGCCAACTATCGCCACGCTGTCGCCGAGCTTGACTCCAGCTTCTTCCACCCCGTGCAAAACGCATGCCAAAGGCTCTGTTATGGCTGCCTCCTCAAAAGAGACATGCTGTGGAACCTCTTGCATGTTGACAAGAACCATCCGCGCTGGAACTTTAATGTATTCTGCATATGCGCCCCAAAGCCAGATCATGTTCTCGCAAAGGTTATACTTTCCCTTCTGACACATTGTGCAATGCAAACATGGAGCGCTGTTTCCAGCACGCACACGCATACCCTTTCTGGGCCACTCCAAGCCTTCGCCAACTTCCACTACTTCGCCAGCCCACTCGTGTCCAAAAACCGTTGGAGGCTTTATTACCCCTTCAATGTAGCCCCGCTGGAAAATTTTTAGGTCTGTTCCACATGTTGTTGCAGCCTTAACCTCTACGAGGATTTCGCCAGCTTTTACTTCTGGCGTGGACACTTCTTCAACTCTTAAGTCTTTTATGCCGTATAGCATGGCTGCCTTCATCTTAATCACACGCCTTTAAGATTGTAGGCTAAACTATATGGAGATTTCTCCCCATTTAAACAGAAGCCATAGCCGCCAAGCCCATAAGCAGCAGAATTATTCCAGAAAAAATGAAAAGCACAGCCAAAACCACGAAAATAACGGCGAGAGAATTTATTGCAAAAAGCATATTTGAACTATGAAGCATTAGCAACACACCGACAACTACAAGGACAAATGCGGCAAACAGCAACTTCGAAGGAAATTCAACTCTATGCAATTATCTCAAGCCTTCTATTCAACCATATAATATCAAAGCATGAAAAGCGAAATAGTACTTATGAATTTAGAATAAGCTTTGAAGATAGAAGCTTCATGTTCTATAAGTAATCTACTTTAACGGCAAGTTGGAGAACAGCTTCAAATACGTAACGGAAATAAACAACATCAAACCTTTAGAAAACGGAAATAGCAGAGTAACAAGCCAACATATGGGGGTAGTCGTCTAGCTTCCGCCTTAGGTTCGGTGGCGGGTATTCCAGCACCTAGGGCGGCTGGAGTGGTCAAGGATACCAGCCTGGGGCGCTGGCGGTCCTGGGTTCAAATCCCAGCTACCCCACCACGAAACCCAGCATCCTCATTCTTGTATCAGCCTATTTGCGTTTTCTGAACACTTTGAGGCCGTCGTGGTCGGTATACATATTCAAACTCTGCCTCGACCAGTTCTTTGATTTCGTCGATGTTTTTTCAACTTTGCATGTGAACTCGTCTTTTCCGAAATTGACGAGTTGCGTGTAAGTCATCGTGCTTAGGCTTATGCTGAAGGAAGCGATTGCCTAACATGTCCAGCGAATTCAAAAGCTAACATAAACAATTTGAAATAAATCATCAGATTCTATATCAAAACCCCAAGTCTTATAAATTCTCAGATTGTATAAAGTATTGGTGAAGTATTTGATTATAGAGATAACAAACATTGTTGCTGGGCTTATATTGGCGATGGGTATTCTGCCAAATATACCTGCTGTTGGCAAAAGCTTGGAAAAGGTTGCCAAATGGCTTGGAAGATTTCAAACGATTATTGGCATCATAGCCATAATCCTTGGGATTTGGTATTTTGGGTTGCAGGGAATAGTGGCAATTATAGCTGGACTAATATTGATCTTGGGTCTTTTACCAAGCATACCCGCAATAGGCAAAGACTTGGCCAAAGTTGTTAAATGGCTCGGTAGCTTCCAAACAATAATCGGTATAATCGCCATAATACTTGGAATACTCGGACTCCTGGGAATGTTCGTCTAAACATCCCATTTTTACTTTTGTCTGAGGCGATTACGGCGCGTGTTTAGTTCTGATTTGGATTTTGACTTCATAACATTTTTACTCTTATTCTCAAATTAGAAAAGCCCAACAATTTAAAGGAGGAAAATCTGAAAATGCATGTTAAAATTGTTGCTGTCTTGCTGCCGTTGCTTTGCGCTTTAGCAGCTTTAAACTTTCCTTTTGTACATGCCGCCGAGATTGCCACATGCACGCTTGATAAGAGCGCGTATTACCCAGGTGGTTCCGGATACGTTAATGTTACGGTGTACAATGATAAGGGCGATAATATTAGGGTGACCGAGGTTTCTGCAACAGTAAATTATTTCTACGCTGATGGCACACAGTATACGCAAACTTTCTATGCAAACGCCACGCTTCCAGTCACAATTGCTGTTGGACAGTCAACATCGCTTTGTGTTCAATTCACGCTTCCGGCAAACATCGCTCCTGGATATGGAAAAGTTAATGTTAGGGCGAAAACGGAGATATGGAACAGTTTAACGCAGAGGTGGATTCAATCGGACAATCCCACATACGAGTTGCTCGTATACATAGAGTCGCCTTATAAGCAGCAGCTGCAAAACCTTGAAGCTGCCAACAACAGCACCACGCTTATGATGTACCTTTTCGTAGCCACAACCGTGCTATTCGCTCTAATGCTACTTGTAACAATTGCCAGTAGAAGGACTGTTGGAGTCACTCCGCCAAGTCCACAGCAACCCCAGTGAAAGGCTTAAGTTTATCCAAGCACATTTTCAGCAATCGATTTCCTAAATCTTTTGAAGAGTTTTTCAAAAAATTCCCTTTTAAGTGCGCTTCCCTTTCCTATTCCAGGGCATTCTTTTGTGTAGGCGAAAGCATATGTGCCACTGCTTGTTTCATTAAGTTCGAAGGGATAAAATCGGCAGATTAAAGGTCTATAAGGGTATATTGTACATAAGTTCTTGTTTAGGAATACGCATTTTCCATCGGCAGTTTTTCGCATCTTATAAGCGTATGGTTCAAAACTTTGAACCTTTTCTGCGAAGGATTCTAGGCGCATTCTGGTTTTGCCAGCTATTTTTTCAGCTTCGGTTTTTAGCATTAGGATTGTTCTTACTCTGTTTTCTGTGTCGCCGCAGCAGATGGCACATCTCTTACATTTGAAGTGGAGATCTTCCGGGTATGTGAATTTCAATTTTTTCACGTTTTGCCTAGTGTTTTGTGATTTTAGGAAAATTTAATATAATAAGAATGTTATAAATGCTGACTTAATGATGTAACTGTGGGTGAAAAATTTGGCTTCAAAGAAGTTGCTGGATATGTTGAATGATGCAGTTGCGAGGGAACTGCAGGTTTCAATACAATACATGTGGCAGCACGTCCAATGGAGCGGAGTAAGCGGATTCGCCGTACAAGAGGAATTGAAGAAAATAGCCATAACGGAAATGAAACATGCTGAAAAGATTGCTGAAAGACTCTTTTACCTCGGTGGAACACCAACAACAAAGCCCACGCCTATTTTCGTGGGAAAAACCCTAAAGGAGATGATTCAACGAGACATTAAGGACGAGGAGGGCGCAATAGAACTTTACAAGACAATAATTGATTTGGCACAGAAGGAAGGCGACGTAACAACAGCCTATATTTTCAAGCAGATACTTGAAGATGAAGAAGAGCACCACGATACTTTCACAACGTTGGCAGAAAGCTTAAAGTAAACAACGTAAGGCGTCCCCATTTTTCTAAATTCTTTTCAACGCGTTTAACCCCTTTAAAGCCATAAAAGAGCATGTGCGAATAACCAAAAGAGGAAGCGAAAATACCAATGGCATCAAGTGAAGAAAAAATTTATGTCATCCAAAAGCATGCGGCAACACATTTGCATTATGATCTGCGTCTTGAAATGGACGGCGTCCTAAAAAGCTGGGCGATTCCAAAGGAGCCACCAGCAGCCGTTGGCGTTAGAAGACTTGCCGTTCAAGTTGAAGACCATCCACTTGGATATGAAAAGTTTGAAGGTGTAATTCCAGAAGGCAAGTATGGCGCTGGAACCGTGAAGATTTGGGATAGAGGCACCTATAGGCTTTTGGACAGAAAGCCAAACAAGCTCCTCATAGAGATTTATGGCGAAAAATTGCGTGGAACATACGTGCTCTTAAGATTTAAGAATGAGAAAAACTGGCTTTTCTTTAAAAAGAAGTAAACACAAAGAGAATTGTCGCGGCAGTTTAATAACAACGGCATAAGCGGTTTATGTTATAACTTCGGCTTCTGCAAATCTTCTGCTTATGCGGGTTATCCTTATCTTCGCGTGGTCCCCAGGCTTCGTTTTTGGCACGAAAATGACTAGCCCCTGTATTCTTGCTATGCCTTCTCCGCGTCTGCTTGTTTCTTGTATGTCAACTTCGTATTCCTTTCCAACCTCAACTGGTTTTGGCGTAAACCTGCTTCCCCTTTCTCTTCCTCTGAAACCTCTTCTTGCACCGAAGCTCCTTCTTTCTTCCATACAAATTCACCTCGTCCAGTTTTCAATTCCGCGGTTAAATAACTGTTAATACACCGTTTCTTCCAACGTTCAGTTGCAACTCGCCCCTAAATGAGGAGACATAACCTCTTTCCAGTTTGATTTTGTCGTTAACCTTTATCATGTTTATCTGCTCGTTCCAAAGCGTGAGCTTTATTTTTCCAGTTTCATCTTCGATTATGGCTGTTGCAACCTTGTAGGTTTCATCTTTAAACCTTGACAGAACCTCATGTGCCTCTGTCTTCTCTATGACCTTCGCTTCTAACGTGACGTTTTTCATTCCATTCCGCAAATCCCCAATCTTCAACCATCAAACCTTCTTTAGGCTATTCTCTCCGCGACAGCAAACTTCTGACCGACAGAAAGAATTCTAACTTTTACGCGCTCGCCTATCTTGCTATTCGGCACAAAAATTAGGAAGCCCTGTATCCTCGCTATTCCGTCTCCCCTGCTTCCAATGTCATCTATGACAACCTCTAACTCCTGATTTTCCTTTACAGGCGCTGACTGGAAAAATGGTCTGCTCGGTCGGAACCTACTTTGGCTTCCAAACCTTCTAGGTCTTCTCTTGGCATTCCTCGTTTTTTCAGGCAGCCTTCTTGGCATACTAAATTTTCGTCCTTACCGCGGAACCAGCCTACAACCATCAAAACCCTTCGTGCCTAAAAACTTTAGACACGCTTGGGCTTTTTAGTGTGCGGCTAGTTATGAGCACAGAAGTCCTTAAACGATATAAACATTTCTCATAAGCTGAGCTTATTCATAACGTAATGCTTCAACTGGGTTAAGCTTTGCTGCCTTTCTGGCTGGGTATAAGCCAAATATTATGCAGACTATCACTGCGAAGACTATGGCGATTATCGTCCACTCTGGAGAGAAAACTGGGTTCACAGTCAATCTTTGAGCTTCTGGCGTTTGAAAAACCGCGTCTTGACGTTGGGGCTGCATAAAGTTTGAGAGGATTTGCGCTAACCCGTAAGAAAGTCCGTAGCCAGCGAAAGCGCCGATAAAGCCGCCCATCACTCCAACCAAAACAGCCTCGGCGAGAAACATTCCCAGAACTGTTCGATTTTTGGCTCCAATAGCCTTCATTATTCCAATCTCGCGGGTTCGCTCCATAACAGCCACAGTCATGATATTCATAATGCTGACACCCGCAACCAAAAGCGAAATAGAGCCTATTGCAACCAAAAACAACTGAACAATGTTTAGAATGTAATCAACTTGACGCATTAAGGCGGATGGCACAAAAACTGTGACGGAGTATGGTGGAAAAAGCTGTTCCACTTCTTTTGCAACGGATTCCGCGTATTGCGGGTTGGAAACCTTCACAAGGATAATTTGGTATGGTTTTGGGTTAGCCATGATCTGGGGCATTTTAAGTGCAGTTTGAATTGGAATGAAAGCCCAGTAATCAAAGTTTGTTATTCCAGATGTTCCTCCCTTTACTAAAATTCCAGAAACTGTAAAGTTCACGGTGTAGCCAGGCATAATTAGAGAAACGGTGTCGTTTACGTCTGCTATGACCGTATCATTGACAACGCTGGCTTTGTAGCCAAGAACAATTGATTGATTCTCATCTTGCTGTGGAAACCTACCGCTTGAAACGTTAAATCTCAATGGAAGAATCGCGCTCATTTCAGTGAAGTTTACGGCGCCCACTGTAAACGCGCCGAGTTTTTTCCCCGTTTCGCTGTTTTTTAGCTCCATGTCCTGCACCAGAGGCATGGTTATTAATGGTGTTACAAGGGTTACATTGTCTATGGCCTTAATGTTTTCAACGTCTGTATCATTAAATCCGCCTGTTAAACCGGCTGCAAAGCTTCCTGGAAAAACTATTAGGACGTCGAGTTCGAACCCTTGTTCCAATCTTTGCCTTACTTCCAGTCTGAACCCTTCGCCAAGCGAGGCAATGGCTATAATTGTGGTTATCCCAATTACAACGCCAAGCGTTGTTAGTGAAGTCCTCAGTTTTCGTTGTTTTAGGTTATCCCATGCTGTGACGAGTATCTTTGTCGCTTTCATGGCTTATTCCTTCTTGGCGCCTTTTTTATTCCTTCGATTAAGCCGTCTCTAAGGTGGATTATGCGGTCTGCCGTTTCTGCTATTTGCGGGTCGTGAGTGACGATTATAAATGTTTGTTTTCGCTCTTCATTCAGCTTTCGCATAAGTTGAACTATTTCCCATCCAGTTTTTGTGTCAAGATTTCCAGTCGGCTCGTCTGCCAAAACAATTTTCGGATTGTTAATTAGGGCTCTTGCAATGGCTACACGTTGTTGTTCGCCACCACTCAATTCAGACGGCTTATGGTTCATACGCGCTTCTAAACCAACAAATCTAAGCATCTCCTCAGCCCTGCTCAAAGCCTCTTTTTCTGGCACGCCAGCAATCGTTAATGGCAATTCCACATTCCTCAGAGCTGAAAGCCTTGGCAGCAAATTGAAGAATTGAAAGACGAAACCGATTTTGTGAAGGCGAAGCTCAGCCAATTTATCGTCGCTTAACTTTAGGATGTTGGCTCCGTCTATGTGAATTTCGCCTTCGTCTGGACGGTCTAGGCAACCTATCAAATGCAGCAGCGTCGACTTTCCACTACCAGAAGGACCAAAAATTGTCAGAAATTCGCCTTCTTCAACATCGAAGCTTACCCCGCGTAAGGCGGGCACCAACACTTTGCCAATGCGATAACTCTTTTTGACATCACTTACATTTAGGATTGCGGTCATTGTTAACACGCTGCCAAAACAAACCTTTGCATACTCGCCCTTTCTTATAAGTTTATCACGCAAGGAGAAAACTCATGATTATGGTAGTTGCGTAGTAGGCTACTACAGCTATTAGGGCGCTTTTGCTCCATGAAAACTCGTTTGCAACGCGAGCGGCAACAGCGCATAGAACAATTGTCCATATTGATATGGCGATTGAGGTATACTGATAAATTGTTGAAAAAACCCATGTGCCAGCAACAAGGTTTTCATAGGCTTTTTCGCTTTCGCCTGCAACTTTTCCAAGCAGCTCAAAATTATAATACATGACTGGTGAACTTGAGAAAATGACAAAGTAAATTAAAGATTGAACGAATAGCGTTATTAGCGCAAACCCAGCCATGACCAGTGAGGTTTTCCACACCGTTTTGCCGCGGAACGCCTTTGACATTATGTATATTAATCCGCCTAGGACAACCCAGTTGATGGTGAACTGCATAAATGATGTTGTTGAGTACGTGAACAAGTATTCTGAAATGTATGCTGACGGTGAACTGAAGGCGCCGTGGAAAAACAATCCATCAACAAGCAACGTTATGTTTTTCGGCGCGCTCCAAGTAAATTCCAGTTTAAGGCTGTTTATGCTGCTCCAGTTTGCGTTGCCGCTGTCCTGCCACTTTTGCGTTCTAAGGGGAATCGTCAAATTGTTCCAATCTGCACTTGTGAAATTGAGTTGGCTGGTAAAATTGTAGCTGAAATAGTCCGTTGTTGTTGAGTACAAATGTATTGTCGCGTTTTCCGGGTTCTCGTTTGGATTTAAGCTTTTAATTCGCATTGACGTGCTATTGTAACCCGATTCTGAGCAGTCTATCGGTCCTATGTTGTCCAGCTGCATCCATATTGTTGCGCTTTCGTTTATTGAGAATTGGATGCTTTTGTTGCCATAGTAAATTGTGAAGTACATTGGGACTATCCCTGGTGTGCTGTTTACGTAATCTGCATAATTTTCTGTGACATTTACTCCCGGCATGAGTGTTGTCATCCACAGTGTTGCGTTTTCCGTCCATTCGTCTTTCTTTTCAAAGCTCCCAGATGGTAATGTTTGCTCAACGTATGTTTTTGACATTAGCGTGTAAATGAAAGCCATGTTTCCAGCTATGAAAAGTATCATTATGAGTATTGGTCCAATGTATCTTGGGTTTTGGGCGATTTCCCTAAAAGCCTTTTGTGGAGCATATATTACCTTGAATATGTCGTATGCAAACACCTTTTTATTCTCCGCAGCCATTATTGTTGTTTTCTCCCTTTTATTAATGGTTTGCTACATTCCAAGTTTCAGCCGCCTATAAGTTGTGTAATCCACATACTCTAGGAACGAGTTTTTAGCTTGGTAGGCAACAGTCATTTTTTGGCGTTTTCGCTTTTCAACTATTTGGCTTGTCGTAACAAGTGAGTAGGCGTCGCTTCCAGCTCCAGAGCCATAGCTGACGATTAGTATGCGCTCTTCTGGTTTGGCTATGTCCAAGACTGCTGCCAAGCCGACTGGTGAAGACCCCGAATAGGTGTTGCCGAAGTTCGCAATTTGAAGTGAAGGCGTATACTGTTCTTCTTTGAAGCCAAGTTCTTTTGCTATGCGAACTGGAAATTGGACGTTAGGCTGATGTGCAACAAAATAGTTTATGTCGCTTGGCTTTAAGCCTAGCCTTTCCATGAGTTTCTTTGCGGCTTTGCGGATGTGTTTAAAGTAGGCTGGGTCTCCAGTGAACCTTCCGCCATGCATTGGAAATGGTTCGCCGTCTCTACGCCAGAAGTCAGGCGTGTCTGAGGTGCATGAATACCACCCTTCAATTTCGGCTATTAGGTCGGTTTTTCCAAAGACATAGGCGCATCCGCCAAAGCCTACAAAAAGGTCTAGTTCGCCGCCTGGACAGTCCCTCGGCGCTGCTTGGGAGTTGTCCGCGCCTATAACCATTGCGTATTGAATATTTGCTTTTGGATAGTTGACAAGCGACGCGGCGTCCTTAAACATGCTTGTGGCAGCTTTACATGCGAATTCTGTATCAACCGCGTCAACACCTTGAATGCCTTCATCTTCCTCACCGAGCTTTAGGACTTGGGCGACTTTTGAGGCTATCGGCTTGACGGCGTATGGGTTTGATTCTGAACCCACGTAAACTTTGCCCACAAGCGTGCTGTCGACGCCAGAATGTATCAGCGCAAGTTTTCCAGCTTCAACAGCAGCTGTTATGGCATCTTCGTCGATGAACGGGATTGAACGGGTTATGTTGCCCTCTTTTATTCTGAATTTCGATGTGTAAACGCCATAGCCAACTATTCCAGGCGCTTCGTACTCCTTGCTAGGCTTCACAATTGTGTATTCTTGGTGTGGGTAATACTCGTCCGCGAACGTGAAAGCCAAGGAAATTGTTGGAATGATGTCGCTTCTATCAACCGAGTAGCGTCTTCTAAACCTTGGAACAACCTCGCGCCCCTCAAAGGTTGAAAAGTCCATTTCCTCGCCTTGCTTTATCATGTGGTCTGTGAGTCTTCCTGGAACGCGAATTTTTCCATTGTGGAAGGAGACTATGCCGTAAACGTAGCTGCCGAGCTTTGTGAACTTGTTTGTTGGCTCGTTTATGAGGGTGCAAACTTCAAGGACGCCTTTGTCGTAGAAAAGGTCTATGTTGGCTATTTTTCCGAAGCTTTTTCTTCCGCATGAACCACAATAATCCCTTATTTCAAAATATTCTTTACCGCATATTAGGCAGCGGCATCCCTTTAACCTATCGCCAAGATATGAAACTCTTCTCTCTACTGGTTCGCTACTCATGGACTAATCCCTCCCCAAAATGTAAACGTAACCTTTGGTTCCAAAACCCTCCAACTCCAATATGCAACCGTATTTCGGCGCTTCACCAACCATAACTTGGCGTTCGCCAGCCTCGCCCCTCAACTGCTTAACAACCTCGAAGATTTGGGCGCCTCCAGTTGCGCCAAGTGGGTTTCCGTCAGCCTTCAAACCGCCATTCATGTTCACGAAAAGCCTTTTACCGTCGATTTCGTAATACCCTTTATAGTCTTGGCAGCTTTGGTATATGCTTTTCCAAGCGCCTCCACGCTTGCAGAAACCCAAATCCTCAAGGGAAATCATCTCCATAACCGTTGACTGGTCATAAACCTCTAGAATTTGTATGTCCCAAAGGCTTATTCCGGCTCTTTCCAGCGCTTCTTTCATGGCAATTTCACTAACAACAAAACGTGTCAGGTCTTGCCTTGCTGGAAAGGTTAGATAGTCGGTTGCTGAAGCAAAGCCTAGAACATAAACTGGTTTTTCCGTAAACTTTTTGGCAACATCCTCGCTTGTGAGAATCAGTGCTGAGGCGCCGTCGGAAATAGGTGCAAAATCATAAAGTCCCAAATGTTTCCGCGCCTCTTTACGTGCATTTAAAACCTGTTCAACGGTTATTTTTCTCTGGTACTGGGCATACTCATTCTTCGTGGCGTGCAGATGGTTCTTAACGGAAATCTGTGCCAACGCCGTGTTTAGCTTCTCCAAATCTTCGCCCTTAACCCCGTACTTTTTAATGTAGGCTCTAAGCATAAGCTCGTGGTTTGCTTCGGGCGTGCATCCAGCATAATAACTCCAAGGGTCTTCCAAAAGCATAAGGTCATCTCGAATCTTGTCCCAACGGTCAGTCATCTTCTCTATGCCGCCAACCAAAACCACGCTGTATCTTCCAGCTTGAATTGCGTTACAAGCGTTTGATAGTGCGGAGCTGAATGAACGTGTGACTTCCATTGGAACATGAAGTTCGGTGAGTTCGGAAAGGAAGCCCTCCTCAAGTCCAAGCTTGTTTGTTATTGGCAAAAAGTAGTCGGACAAGTAGCATGCTTCAAGGTCTCTGCGTTCGATACCAGCATCTTCAGAAGCCCTCAACCAAGCCTCCTCGATGAGTTTTTCTGGCTCCTTCTCGTAATGTTCTCCGAATTTTGTTCTTCCAACAGCAACTATGGCTGGACAGTTCGGCATTTACACCTGCACCTTTCACAGTTATGCAATTATCCCTTTCCATTGAAACTTTTAAGTGTTTGCCATTTTGCAGACACGAAAAATTCATAATCCCATAATAGACAAATGCGGTCAGAGGCAAGGAACATGCGAAGCGCAGAAAATTACCGTTTAGTAATAACTGTAAAGGAGATACGTGGAAAATGTCCAGTCTTCAAGGTTGGAGACAGAATAGTCATAGAACAGCCAAAAATACTCTTGAAGAAAACTGACAACTTGTGCGTTCATGCTTTGGGCTCAATGCTCTCAATGATTATCCCACTGAGCAAAGGAATAGGCTTCAAGGATTTGGGACTAGCAAAAGAAGAAGGGGATAAGGGCTACGTGCAATGCCTGGACCCTGGAGAACCATACACGGAAGGCGGAACAGTAATATTCGAGATAAGACGTGAAAAAGTGCATAACCGATAATTTCAATTATCAGAACGTCATTACGAGTTCTTTCACACGGGAGGCATAAATCTGGATTTAAAGAGGAAGACGATACTGCTGGGCCTGGTGTTTGTGGCTTTTCTTGCCATAGCCTATTTTGAGAACATAATGTTCTTTAGAGTTGTGGGCGACTTCTTCAGCAATCAGCTCCTCGCCATGCTCATGCTTTTTGTGCATAACATACTTGCGATTTCGCTTATTCTGCTTGGCATGACATTCTACGTCAATTTGGTGCTACTAAACTTTTTTAAAAGGGAAAAGTATGCGGACATTCTGCTTCAGCATCCGCGGATTTTCGCCGCAGTATTCACATTTGTCGTGCTTTTTCTAAGCATTCTGCGCGTGAGCGGACTAACCTACGGTGGAGTAGACATTGCATATTTGCCGCAGATTCTATTGATAAGCGCGCCGATTGGAATTTTGGAAGGTTATGGCATTTACCTAACAATAAGTAAAACATTGGGCAGAACGATGTCAACAAGAGATTTGGTCTTTATTTATTCAATATTTTTGGTTGCAGCCGTAATAGAAGTTGGATTCATCAATCTTCTCGCGTCAGCAGCGGGATTTTAGATTGCGCCCTCAACCTCTGCCCTCTTCAGCTTAACAGTCAATTCCTCTATTAGCCTTTTCAGTTTTGGGCTTAACTCAACTGGATATTGCGGTGCACCCTTAAGTTTCTTGTACTTCTCTGGAAGCCTAGAAAGGTTTTCTAGAGCTTTCTTCCTAATGGCGTCAAGCGACGGCAAATCATAAACTATTTTGCCCTTCTCCATAACCTTCACAAGTAATGGTTCGCCTTCAACCTTCTCGTCATGCAAAGCAATAACATCTTTCTTGAACATGCCATCCGCATCTTTAACCCTGAAAACTTGTTTCCTTCCTGGAAGAGTGAGTTTGCCCTTGCTTAGCTTCATAGCTGGAACCATCCTGCCACTTTTGTCCATGCGCTCGCAAAGCTTGTAGATGACGTCCACGTATGGTCTGTCTTCCGACGTGCTCATTCTTGTTCCAACGCCGAAAGCGTCGATTTTTGCGCCTTTTTGCAGCAGTTCCTCAACTTTATACTCGTCCAAGTCTCCGCTGGCAAAGATTTTGACATAGTCTAAATCCTTCTTGTCTAGGATTGCGCGGACCTTTTTGCTTATCTCCACGAGGTCTCCGCTGTCAATTCTTACGCTGTTCAGCCTAAAACCTTGCTTCTCCATTTCTTTAGCGACAATTGCCGCTTTTTCCGCGCCCTTAACGTCATCAAACGTGTCTATTAGGAAAGTGGAGTTTTTCGGGAAGGTTTTTGCGAATGCACGAAAAGCTTCAATTTCACGATCAAAAAAGAGTATGAACGAATGCGCCATAGTTCCAAAAATTGGTATGCCATAACGCAAGCCAGCCAGCACATTTGATGTTCCGCTGCATCCGGCTATGTAGCTGCACCTAGCCGCCTTCATTCCAGCATCCGTGCCATGCGTGCGCCTCAAACCAAACTCGATTACGGGTTTTCCCTTTGCAGCGCACACAACTCTAGAGGCTTTTGTTGCAATTGTGGTTTGCAAGTTAACAGTGTTCAAAAGGAATGATTCAACGATTTGAGCTTCAATTATTGGGGCGGTAACCCTAATCAGCGGTTCGTTTGGAAAAACTATTGTGCCTTCTGGAATCGCCCAAACCTCGCCGCTGAACTTGAACTTTTTCAGATAGTCAAGAAAGTCATCCTTAAAGCCGTGCTTACGCAGATATTCCAAATGTTCATCGGTGAAACGCATCCTTTCAAGATAAATTAGCGCTTGCTCCAAACCAGCGAAGACAAAGTAGGATCTGTTTGGCGGCAACCGCCTTATAAACAAGTCAAAGGTTGCTAGCTCGTTCCTTTTGTTGTCAAAGTAACTTGCACACATTGTCAACTCGTAAAGGTCTGTGAGCATACTCATATCAGAAGCGCTTACAAAGTCCAATTCACGCTTAACCGTGTCTTTCTCCTCCGCACGCATTCTGCCATTTATAAAGCAATTTGCAGCGAATGCTTTAAACTGTTACCTCTTCCTCAACTATTTTTACTCCACGCCTCTCTAACTCATCTAGAAAATTGCGGAAAAATTCACCGTCCATGCCAAGTTTTTCAGGTGGAGCAACACCCTTCGCTTTTATAACGCCTTTAAGAAGCATCTGTGCAACAATTGATGCGGGATAGGCAGTGGTTCTAGCCATGGCTGTCTTGCCGCTTTTCGCGTCATAAACATCTAGTAAGCGATAAGCGTACCCAACCTCTCGTCCAGCGCTCAACCCTAGAACTTCCACTTTCAATGCCACAACATCCTTAACTTCTGGCATGTAAAGCTTCTTTTGGAGAAGTTTCGCCGTGAAGCGTTTCGGTGACACCTTAACGCCGTCAACATCCAACGCCTCATCTTCAAAAAATCCCAACGCTCTAAGCAAACGCGCCTTCTCGGCATGCCCCTTGTACCTAAGGGTTTTCTCCCACATCTCACCAACATCGCTGAAAGTGCTAAGCAAAGTCCGAAGACCATCGGTGTAAAACGCTTCAAGCTTGCCAAGTCCTGGAAAATCCACATTCTCGATTCCGCTTAAAGCTTCAACATCAACAATTTTTCCATTAGCAATTATTCTGGCTTTTCGCGTGTACTCGTCAATCAAGTTTTCGGGAGACCACGTTACAACATAATCTAAAGGCGGCACTGGTTTTTCGGGGATACCACCAACTAATATGTGAATTTTCTCAACCTTGTCAAGACTTTTTGCCGCATGCCCAACAAGAACATTGCTTATGCCTGGAGCAAGTCCACACTCTGGAACAATGGTCACATTGGCTTTAACTGCCGTGTCGTTCAGCATCAAAGGATTTTGGGGCATGTAAGAAACGTCGACGAGGTTTTTTCCCGCTTTGATGCACGCCTCAACCAAGCTATAACCTAGATTTCCAGGTAAAAAGCCTAGAGCCAAGTCGAAGCCTTCAAGCGAATGGACAAGCTTACTCTTGTTTGACACGTCTAACTGTAAGTAAGAAACATTTTCTCCGCGTATTTTTCGGGCAACCTCTTTAGCTCTTTCTTCATCTTTGTCGGCTAAAACAATCTTGGCAGACGGCATGCTTTTGGCAAGGTCTTCCGCTGCGACGGCGCCCATGTTTCCGCAGCCAACGATTAACACTTTCATGGGCGTTAATTAAGCGTTGGTTTTCATTAAAGCTTTATCGAACAGTAAGGCGTTTTAAACATGACTATAGATCGTGAATTTGAAAATCTTATATACTGCCATGTTAATTGTAAGTTTGAGCGTCATGGCTGAAATCTGTCCAACATGCGGGCTTCCAAAGGACTTGTGTGTTTGCGGCGAAATAGAGAAGGAGCAACAGCGAATCCGCATAAGACTTGAAACAAGAAAGTTTGGCAAACCAACAACAATAGTTGACGGCATAAACGACGACAAAAACACTAGGCTAGCAGATATAGCCCAAAAACTGAAGAGCTTCTGCGCATGCGGCGGGACAGCGAAAAATGGTCAAATAATGCTTCAAGGAGACCACCGTGAAAAAGTCCGCCAATACCTTATAAAGCTCGGATACCCAGAAGAAAACATAGAAGTCCAATAAAGCTAACAGCAAAAGGCGAAGCCCAAAATGAAACTATTACAAAACCTAAAAGAAGTATTTGGGTCGCTGAAACGCAGAGGCCCAACAAAAATATATTGCCCAAGATGCGGAAGCCCAAACATACGCTTATCAAGCAGTTTAGACTATTGGTTAACGCCAAAAAAGTATGTTTGCGAAAACTGCGGATACAATGGACCAATAGTAATGGAGCTTGAAAAAGAGGAACGTTAAAAGCTTAAACTTTTAATCTGGGAGCTCCAGGTTTAGCTGTTTCTTCAATGTTTTGTAGCGGTTTCGCACCGTAACTTCTGTAACGCCAGCAGCTTCAGCAATGTCCTTTTGCGTCTTCTTCTCGTTATTCTGCAAACATGCAATGTAAAGCGCAGCTGCAGCCAAACCCATCGGGTCTTTGCCCGCAGCAGCACGTTTCTCTCTGGCTTCTCTAAGGATTTGGATGGCGATTCCCTGCGTCTTACCAGAAATTCCAGTTCTCTCTGCAATCTTTGAAACATACGTTAGTGGGTCTGCTATGGGCATTTGAACTGATAATTCCCTAAGCAAAAGCCTATAACAACGCGCAACATCCTTCTTGTCAACAAGGCTTGCCTCGGCGATTTCACGCAGTGTCCTCGGGGTTCCGCTTCCGCGGCAAGCAGCATAAAGCGCCGCAGCAGCAATGGCGGCAATCGATCTTCCGCGGACGAGTCCCTTATCCAAGGCTTTGCGGTAAATGACTGCAGCCTTCTCCTTAATCGGCGGCGGAATATACACTTTATCTGATAAGCGGTCAAGTTCAGCCATGGCTTGGGCTAGGTTCCTGTCTACTGAGGAGTGCACTCTTGAGCGTATCTGCCACTTTCTCAACCGCCACATTTGCAAGCGCGTTGAGAGTGGAAGTTTTCTTCCAAAGGCGTCTCTGTCAACTTGGCTTATGGCTGTTGACAAGCCCTTGTCATGAACGGAGTAGGATGTTGGCACTCCAACGCGGCTTCTTGAGGCTTTCTCCTCTTGCGTGAAGGCGCGCCATTCTGGTCCTTTATCCATCATCTGCTCGTAGAGGACAAGTCCACAGTCGCCGCAGACGGTTTCTCCAGTGTCGTAATCGTGAACAAGGTTTACACTACCGCATTCTGGACATTTGTCGATTAATCTTTGGCGAGTTCCGCTTTCTTTGTTGCTCAACTTTTCACCCACATTATAGTTTTCGAGAACCGTTACCTTCCATATTCCTCATCTTTTATCGGAGAAAGAGTGCATCCGGCCCCGGTGAGCCTAGTTAGATGAAATGTTTTAATATATAAGCTTTACGGTTTTATTTGAAGTATCGACTCCACAAATTTTGAATAATAAAAGGTAATAATAATTTGTGAGCGAAATAAAATGTCAACCATGATAAGACTTCCGGAAAAAATCAGAAGAACCCTAGAAAAGACTGTTGGCGAACTGCGAACGGCGGAAAACATTTACGGCATTGGACTTTTCGGAAGCTGGAGCAGAAACGAGGCGGCACCCTCAAGCGATGTAGACCTGTTTATCCTAGAAAAAGGTAGCTCTAATTACGAGTATGTTGAGAGGGCAGAATTGGGAGGTCTATTCCTAGATTTCGACCATGTACCAAAAAGCTGGTTAAATGGTCCCATCTCGCCAGAACTAGACCAGAAATTGTATGAGATGCAAATCCTTTACGATAGAGATTGGAGTTTAACAAACACGAAGATTTTGATGGCTAAGGTTTACTGCTCGCCAGAAAGAGTTGACATCAGAGCGGAATCTCACATAATAGATTCAGACATTTACCTAAGCCGCGCAACATCCGCCATTTCGCGAGGAGACTTTCAAAGTGCGTACATTTTCGTAACGGTAGCCCTACAAAGCATATTGAAGGTTCTGCTTGAGATAGCCTTAGAATCATTTTCAAACAGCAGATTCTTGGAAAAACTGGAAAGGGCGGCAACAAAACTTGGGATGCAAAAGACGTTTAGGGAATACTTGGAAATTGCTGGTTTAAGGGGCTTGGAAAGCACCGACGTTAATGGCAAACTGAAGCTTTTTAAAATGGTTTGGGAGGAGGCAAAAGCCAACATAACAAACAACCGGCAAGTATTAGAGGCTATGCACTTTAAGGTTCGGAAGAAGCTGGGCTACTACCTTAATCCCGCATTCTTGCAAGGTACAATACTTCGAACAACAGCACTAATCGAACAGGAGAAAACAGGCGAAGCCTACAACTATCTCAGAAACACCTTCCTAGACATGATTGAAAACTATGCCTGGTTCAAGTCAACCATCGAAAAGACAAAGGTGGACCACACAACTTTGATACGCACACTAGAACGCCTAGAAGAGAAAAACCCAAAAAGCTACAAGAATATTGCAGAATTTTTGGAATTAGACGAAATTGATAGGAACAAGGCGGTTGAAACAACCGAAAAAGCGAGAAACATAATAGTGGAAATACGGGGAGAAAGGAAAACACTAATCAAGAACTACTTAAAAGCTGAATAACAGAAAAGCCCGGTGGTGTAGCGGACAAGCATAGCGGGCTTTGGACCCGCCGACGAGAGTTCGAATCTCTCCCGGGCTACCAACTAATTATTCTGTTCAGTCCGAAATTGCTAAAGAGCGTTTCCGTTTTCTTTGTTTGTCGAAGCATCTCAAATATGTCGTAGCTGCTCATACGCCAGCTTCTCTTAGGGCTTCTTTAAGCGTTTCTTCGCTTGGGCAGACACCGATTATCCTAATATCCTTGTCAATTACGATTGCTGGACTTGCGCGTATTCCATACTCATCAAGTTTTTGGCATACTCCGCGATAGATTTCCACTTCAATTTTATCAGCATATTCCTGCCTAACCTTCTCGATAAGCTTTAACAGTAGTCTTCCGCCAGAGCATGGCGGCTCAGAAGTGAAAACTTCAACTTTTACTGGCATGTTTACACCCCCATTTCTTTAAGCGCCGCCTCAATAGTCTGCATGCTTGGACAAACGCCCATAATCTTTATCTTGCCCTCATTGAACACCACTGCCGGAACCACTGTTAGGACGTACTTGCCGAATCCCTCGCATGGACCAATATGCTTTATCACATCAACTTTCTCACCGTATTTGGCTTTGATCAAATCCGCATATTCCAGGAGTTTTAGGCAGCCCGCACATGGAGGTTCGGCGGTGAAAACCTCAACTTTTACAACCATTCTTGATCACCAATCAAATTATTTGTTCTAACATGCTTTCTGATAGGGATTCAACAAGCTCATCTGTTAAGGCGTCAATAACTCTAAAAATTCTCGGGTCAGTGACGGAATATAGCCTTCTATTCCCAGCTTTTCTTTCTTTAAGAATGCCGCAGCTTTTCAAGATTTTTAAGTGGCGCGAAACTACTGGTTGAATTGCCCTGACTTTTGGGACGATTTCGCAGACGCATTTTTCGCCGTCACGTAGCAGATTAATTATGTCTAGTCTTACCGGGTCTGCTAGTGCCTTGAAAATTTTCGCTTTAAACGTATTCAGTTTTGACTTTGTTTTTGTTTGTTGCATGTGTGAAAAAAGGTTAATATCAATATTTAAATATTGTTATTGACTAAATTGTCCAGTAAGAACATATTTGAAGGTTTTCTTTTCCAATTTCCCTTTTCAAGAAACCAATTATATCTTCATCGTGTAGGTAGCGATTACCATGTCTATCCTTGCGGATTGTGATGCCAGTTTCCCTTAGCTTATCTCCTTTTGGAAAATCAAGGAAAACGTACTGTACGCCTTCACATGGGAGTATCAACCTCAAGCACGTGAGTTCTTTGTTTTCTGAAAAGGCGTTTTGCTCAATGTTATAGACAACGACGGAAGCGCCTGTCTTGTCTGCTATTTCTCTGAATTCCTTCCATGTTCTAATTCGTATAACACCATTTTTAGTGTTGCCCATTCGCCACACTTTACTTTTCACTTTTATAGGCAAGTCGTTCCATATTTTCTTTCAGTTCTTCGCTGCTTTTTGCCAAAACTTTCTTTTGTTTGATGACTTTATGAAGATAGGAGAGTGGCGGAAAACTTATGGCGTGAGTTGGGCATGTGTTTGCGCATGTTACGCAGCCGACCTTACAGTTTAATGGCGCAACCACAACCGGCTTGTTTTGGTTATAATCGAACGCATAAACATTGGCGGCGCATCCCAAAACGCACAAGCCACATCCAATACAGAGTTCGCGTTCAACCGTCGGATGCCACTTAATTTCTTCGCGTGGAATTCCATGCCAAGAAGGTTTAACACTTTTTGCACTTGCCATTGCGTTCTCAACCAGTTTTATGGTTGTTCAAGGTAAAGCTCATAACAATATTTAAATATTGCTATAAACTTTATCACGTCCACATGGTGATCAGAAATGAAAGAAGTAAAAGTCGAAGTTATCGGTCCTGAGCCGCCGTGTATGCGTTGCCAAGCTGCAAAGAAGGCTGTGGATAAAACAGCGGAAAAGCTAAAGGCGGCTGGAATACCAGTCACAGTTGAAAAGGTAAACATAATCTCGAAGGAAACGGTGCAAAAGTACGGCGTTTTGGTTTCTCCCGCAATAGCCATCAACGGCGTTGTCAAGATTATGGGCAGAGCCCCAAGCGTGGATGAGCTGGAAAAGCTTTTGAGAGAAGCTGCAAAGTGAGAAGGCTAAAACGTATGGACGAGAACACAGCCAAGAAAATCAGGACAAGCATAATCTTGGCTTTCATAGTCATAGTCATAGCGCTCTTAATCTACAGCCGTATAACAGCGTACTCGCTTGCGCCACAATCGAAACCAGTTGATTTACGCGGACTGCCAATATGGCAAATCCCAATAGTATACCTAATCGACTATTTTAGCCACGGAACAATCTGCCTCCTATTCGCATTTACAACCGCGGGCTTAATTTACGAGTTTGTGCCAAAAGAGGCAATAACAAAATACATGAGTAGCGGAAAAGTTGCAGGATATGGACTTGCCCTTGCAATGGCGCCGTTTCTGACGGTATGTTCATGCACAATGGTTCCGCTTTTCGGCGGAGTCTTATACGCCGGCGCAGGAATTGGTCCGGCAATGACTTTCCTTCTAATGGCGCCAGCAGCAAACATTCTAACAATTCTGCTTACTGGCGAAATGATTTCTTGGGAAATCGCAGGAGTCCGCATCATAGCATCAGCAACAGTAGCCCTAGCTGCGGGCGTAATTATTTCGAAGACACCGTGGGGTAAAGCCATCGAAAAAGAACACCAAATAGTCAACGCTGCTTCAGCCAAGGTGGAAATTGTCAAACCTCCATTGGATGAAAGACTCTGGGCATCACTAAAGTTTGCAGGATACTTGGCAAAACAGATTCTACCGTTCTTCATACTGGGCTTAATCGCGGTAAGCTATGTGGAAGCATTCCTACCAGAAGACATTGTTGGAACTTACCTAACAGGAGTCACAGGAATATTGATTGCCTCGGTGCTTGGCGGGCCCCTCTACACGCCAACGCTTGTTGAAGTTGTCTTGGGCAAGGCAATGCGGGACTTAGGCATGTCGAAAGGCGCGTTGCTTAGTTGGCTTATGGGGCAACCATATGACGTAGCCAACGCCTTAGCCGTTTCAAGAATAGCCAAATGGAAAGTTGTGCTAACCTACATGTTTATAGCGTGGGCGGGCAGCGTAATCTTTGGACTTTTGTATGGCATGTTGTCTGGGTCGCTGTAAAAATGGCGAAGGATAAAAAAGCCAAGACAAGTTCGCCTTGCGCGTGTTCTCAAGCAGCAGCGGACATCTTAAAGACTGTTTCGCCCATTAAGGATGCCATGCTTAAAGAGGTTAAGTGTAAGGGATGCGGCAAAACTTTTTTGGCAAATTTTGAAACAGAATATTGCCTTGACTGCAGAAAAAGCCTTAAAGGCGAAAGATGAATGGCAAAGGCATGTGGCGCTTGGTATCCAACAATTTTTCCGGAAAAGTGTGATGGATGTGGAAAAATCGGGAAGCCACGATGCGTGGAATTCTGTCCGCACGGAGTCTTCGCCTTCCAATATGGGAAAGTTATAGTTGCAAATCCACATAAGTGCGTTAGCGGTTGTACTGCATGCGAACCACTATGCCACAATAAAGCCATAAGTTTCCCAAGAAGAGCAGGCACGTGGACTCTTGTGAAAACTGAAGAGAAAGGATTGTTGCATAAAGTGAAATGTGTAAGATGCGGAAAAACGTTCTGGACGAATAGGCAGACTGACATGTGCTTTGACTGTGAAGGTAAACGTTAACAGCCCATTACGTTTTTGGACCATGGCAAGTCCATTCTGGAACACGCGCGTTTGGAACCGCGTCAGCCCTTGGAATGTAAGGCTTAATATCGATTATCGGTGAGCCCTCAAAAGCATCGAGCCCGCTTACAACAAGCCTGCAACCCTCAACCCTAACCAGTTCAACAACACACAAGCCTATAGGATTTGGACGTGAAGGACTTCTGCACGCGAAAACACCAACTTCAACGTTAACCGCATGTCTTCTCGGAAAAACAAGCAATGTCCGCCTTTCGCATTCCTTATCGCGTAAATGAACCCAGTACAGAACAATTATGTGTGAAAACTCTTCTATTCCCTTTAATCCCGCGCAGAACTCTGGAAAAATGTTTATAGTGGCTTCTTGTTCGCCAGCTTTTTCCACAACTCCTATAAAATGCAGTTCGCCTTTTCCGCTCATTTACACGTCTATCCTTGCGCCTTTTCTCTGCCTTTTAGGAATTCCTCAACCTTTTTCACTATTTCCATGAAAGCCTTTGACGCTGGAGAATCTCCATACTCAACTATGAAGGGCGTGCCCCTATCAGAAGCCTCGCTGATTTTCTGGTCTATTGGTATGCTCCCAAGAAAAGGTATAGCCAACTCTTCAGCTATTTTCATTCCGCCGCCAGACTGGAAAATGTCAACTTTCGCGCCGCAGTTTGGACAAACAAATCCACTCATGTTTTCGATAACGCCTATAATTGGCATTCCCAATCGCCTAGCAAAGGTGACAGCCTTCTTAACAACTATCTGCGAAACTTCAGATGGAATAGTAACGATGATTACGCCGTCCAGTTCGGGCAATAACTGTGCAACGCTTAAGGGTTCATCTCCAGTGCCCGGCGGCAAATCAATGAGCAGAACGTCAAGTTCTCCCCACACGATGTCTGACAAGAACTGGCGTATAGCCGTCATTTTCAATGGTCCGCGCCAAATTACTGGCGCATTCTCGTCTGGCAAAAGGAAATCCATAGAAACAACCTTTATGCCCAAAGAACCTAAAACTGGAAAAACCCCAGGCGGACCAGCCTGCAATCTTTGTCCAGCCAAGCCCAGAATTTTTGGCACGCTCGGTCCATGGATGTCCGCGTCTAATATGCCCACGCGGTTGGCGTGTCCATGAACGGCGAAGGCAACGGCTAAATTCACTGTAACCGTGCTTTTACCAACGCCTCCTTTGCCACTTATAACGGCAATTTTATGCTTAACCTTCTCCATCCTACTTTTGAGCTTCTCCATCTGCTCAATCATCTGCCTTCTACGCTCTTCAATTAAGCGCGTCTCATCCGCCGTGCTCATCAAAACACCAGCATTGCAAGCGCAGAGTAATAAGCCGAAAGCTCACACTAATAGTTTTAGGTCAGCCACAGATTAAAAATGGAGGTGAGAAAATGACTAAAGTTGGAGAAATTTACCTTTGTGAAATATGCGGCAACAAAGTTAAGGTCATCGAAGCGGGAAAAGGAACACTTGTTTGTTGTGGAAAACCAATGAAACTTACAAAATGACTTTTGTAATCATAGACAAAGGAATTTGTTTGATGTGAAATCTTGATTTGCGATTCTGTTTTTTAATTCATAAGTGTTTTAATGTTTATAAGTTAAGGTATTTGCTGCAGGGTGAAGTTGCCTTGAACGAGCAAATCCTTCAAGCTTGCAAAGAACTTATTGACGATGCAAAAATGGGCTGTGCAGACCTCGTTTTTAAAGAAGTTTGCCTAGAAATTTTGTCGCGTGCACGAAATATTCTAAGCGAAAGACAGTTTAAGAAGCTGGTCGCCTACGCAGCCGTCAAAATGAGAGAAAAACCTTCCATAGAGTTTCAGCACGAGTTAATAGTGCGTAGATAAACGTAAATTCAAAGCGGAATAGAGACGCGTAATACCGTAATACCGCCAAACCTCGCAGGGCAGCTTTACCCTGCAACGCCTTTTATGAACCAAGCTTGTAGCCTATTTTCCGCAGAAACTCCTTTCGCGCTCTTATGTCACTTTCGCCTTCTATCCCCTTACTTTTCGAACCGTCTATTACGCCTATTATTCCTCTTCCCTGTTCGGTTTCCGCTATTATGACTTCTAAAGGGTTTGCCGTCGCAGCGTAGATTGTGCACACTTCTGGCACCTTTTTTATTTTGTCTAGGACGTTTATTGGATAGGCGTTTCTCATGAATATTATGAAACTGTGTCCACAAGCAATTTCGTAGGCTTCTTTTGCGGCTAATTGTCTAAGCTCCTTGTCGTTTCCCTCATGCCGGACAAGGCATGGACCAGAGCTTTCGCAAAATCCTATCCCAAACTTCACGTTTGGAACAGCGTTAACCATAGCCTCGTACAAGTCTTCAACGGTCTTTATGAAGTGTGCCATGCCCAAAATGACATTGCATCCTTCTGGAACCTCAATTTTGACTGTTCGGAACTCCAATATTGGCTACCCCCTCTAGTTTTTGCTGTTAATATTTCGTGTTTTGGATTTAAATACTATTTTGGCGATAAAAAGCGCGGTGCCCAAAGCAACAATTATTGAAGATAGATAAAAAGCGTTAATGTAAGCCACGTTTTTAGGCGTTCCAAGAACGTTAACTTGAAAATCTGCGAATGGCCCTCCGACGAAAAGTCCGGCTGGTCCCCAGCTTAACGCCATAACCGTGTTATAACGCCCAAACAGGCGTCCTCTCCTATGTTCTGGAATTAGGTCTCCAGCGAGGGCAAAGCCAACCGTTTGAACAGTCCAGAATGCCACACCGTTTAAGCCGTAAACAAAAGCCATTAAAGGCACGCTTCTTGCAAACCCGTATGTTATTGGCGTTAAAATGGCTAAAAATAGCCCTAAAACTATTGCTTTTTCTCTTCCAACTTTGTCTGCTAGGCTTCCAGAGGTTAGGCTTGCAATCATCCCGCCAACAGTCCAAGCGGCAAGGATTATGCTCATTTCTTGGCTTTGTGCGCCTAAACCTTCTGGAAGCTCTAGGAAAAGGAGGAATATCTGGTTTACCAACGCCATGCCTAAAACAATTATTATTAGGGACGCTAGAAACCACTTGTAAGTTCTCTCATTTTCACCATAAAACTCGTCTTCAATTTTTTCATGCTTTTGGACAATGGGGCTGGTCGCCGTTTGCGCCTTTTCTCGCCTTGAAACCAAAGCCATTATTATCGCGCCTACAAATAGCAACGTTGTCACCGTGAAGAATATTGTTCCGTTCCTGAAGCCTTCACCTTCAAAGTATAGGTATCCAGCAAAAAAGATACCAAACATCCTACCCAAAGAAGCTATAAAGTTTAACACTCCAACAACTTTTCCTCGAATTTCAGGCGTTGTCACATCTGTTAGTAGCGCAGCCCATCCAACGTCGGACATGGACCAGAAGAATTCGAGGATGGATAAACCGAAAATTATTGTTAAGCCAGCAGCAACACTATCGCCAATGTCGATAAAGGACTTATGCGCCAGAAAGACCGCGATGTAGGCAAACGCCGCTATGGTTTCGCCGACAATAACAAGTCTAGCCCTCAATTTATAACGGTCGCTTATCTTTCCCCATAACAAGTTCTGCCCCAAACCAGAAGCAAACATGTTAAGCGTCCCAAGAGCCGCTGTTGACGTAACAGTTCCCATCAACATGTAAAGGTAATTTATCATAAAAGTGTAAAAGACGCCACGTCTAACAAAAGTTAGAAACTGAAAAAGCCCCAAATTAAAAAACACGCCTCTCAAACGGGCAGACGTGGATGCTTCCACAACGCTTCCCCTCAAACGTTCACCAACCAAGAGAAAACAGTAATACATAAAACCTCAAAATAAACTCAACTATCAAGTTGTGATACTACACCAAGTGTTATGTACATTATGTAAGTATGAATAGAACATATTTCCAGAAAACTTTAAATGTAAACCATGTGAGAAACTCGTTGGGAGGCATTGTTTGTGAAAAGGATAATTTTTGGGATAATGCTAACACTATTTTTAACAAGCTTGTTAACATTTTCATTTGAGATTCAACAAGCAAAAATGGAGACCGCTGAACAGAGTGAATCTGTACAGGTTGGAGAAATTGATTGGTGGCCTATGTTTCATCACGATCCATTTCACACGGGATACTTCACTTCAACAGCACCTAGAACAAACCATACTTTATGGGTCTTCGCAACTGGTGGTGCAGTAGATTCCTCTCCGGCAGTTTCGAATGGTGTAGTTTATATTGGTTCTCAAGATGGTACCGTTTACGCGTTAAATGCCACAACAGGTAACCTAATATGGTATTATAATACATATTCTTTGGTGCTTTCTTCTCCTGCTGTTGTTGATGGTGTAGTCTATGTGGGAGAGTATAATGCCAATTTAGAGGCGCTGAATGCCACAACAGGTGAATTAATGTGTGGTTACACTGCAGGTCTTCAGATACTTTCTTCTCCTGCCTTTGCTTATGGCATGGTCTATTTTGGCTCAGATGACGGCAAGGTTTACGCATTGCGTGCTCCTTCACTTGAATTTGTATGGAGTTTTACAACCGGCAATTCTGTAGAGTCAGGTGTAGAATGCTCTCCTATTGTTGGTGATTATGTGGTGTATGTTGCCTCGCTGGATGGCACTATTTACGCATTGGATGCCCTAACAGGACAACAGATATGGCATTACAAAACTGGCGGAGGAATAGGTCCAGTTTCTCCCGCCGTTGCTGATGGCATTCTCTACATTGGCTCAAGGAATCACAATGTCTATGCTTTCGCCACCACTCATGACGTAAGCATTGTTGAAGTAGTATTACCTAAAACTGCGCTGGCTCAAGGTCTTAACATGAGCCTGAATGTGACAGTAATAAACCAAGGTAGCTACACTGAAACAATTAATGCTGAACTTTATGCTAATGCAACAATTATTGGAACACAGACCATTACATTAGGAAGTGATGTATCAGCAACCCTAACCTTCATCTGGGATACAACCGGCTTTGCCAAGGGCAACTATACAATATGGGCTTACGTCCAGCCAGTTCCGGGCGAAACAGAAATTGGAGATAATACGCTAAACTATGGCTTGGTTTATGTTGGAGCTCCGGGCGACGTTAACGGTGATGGAACAGTGGATATTTACGATGCTATACTGTTGAGCACATCCTTCGGCGCCAAACAAGGCGATCCAAACTGGAACCCAAACGCAGACCTTGACAATACAGGCGAAATAGACATATTCGACGCCATAATCCTCTCAACACACTACGGAGAAACATTTCAATAACACACTTTTCCACAATCCCCATTCATAAAGATCCTTAAGTTTTCATCGAGTTCCGAAACGTCTAAATGTGATAAGGCTTGTTTTCTTTCATATTGGAATGGTCCTGGGCCGGTAGTTCAGTTTGGTATGAACGCCTGACTTGCACTCAGGAGGTCGGGGGTTCAAATCCCCCCCGGTCCACTTTTCGTTAGGCTTATTAGTTCACTTTGTGGATTATTGGGTGAGGCAGTTTCAATGAAGAAACAATTTTTTGTGTTGCTGTTGGGGTTTTCGGTTTTGGCTTCGCCTTTGCTTCCATTTCGCATGAGCATTGTTTATGGTTCTACGAGTACGGGTTTGAGTTCGCTTGAAGAGCAGATTGTTGGGCTTGCTAATGGAACTAGGGCTTATGGCTACGACTTGCAGTTGGAAAACATCGCTCTCGCCCATCCAGATTTTCGTTCTGCCGGTTCTATAGGCGCACTTGAAGCTGCGAACTGGATTAAGGCGCAGTTTGAGAGTTTTAGTTTGGATGCTTGGCTTGAGCCTTTCACTTTCAAAAATTGGACACTAAGCGAAAAACCTTCTCTAATTATCGACGAGGACGGAAACCAAAGTACAACCAGCGATCAGACTGTGATAGACTCTTTCCAATGCGAACATTACAGTTGGCCAACACCAGATGACGGGGTTTTCACAGACCTTGTGGTTTTGCCACTGGATGATGACTGGAGCTCGATTGACACTACTGGGAAGATTGTTTTAATCGGCAGAGAAGTGCAAGAAAACAAGTTGGTGGCTAAAGTGCGTTATCAAACGCCGGCAGCCGTTGTTTTCACATGGTGGGAGGATCGAAAAAACTTCACTCCGCCACTGCATTATTCTGCGGGTGGACGTCCGTTAAGCAGCTACGGTTCATATTTCTGGGATTACCATGTTCCAGCCGGCTTTGTGAACTATTGGGACGGCTTGCTAATCAGAGAGAAAGAAGGAACCAATGCGGCGCTTTCTGCTAACGTTACCATTAGGGCTGTTATAGGCGATGGAACACATTACAATGTTGTTGGAAAAATAGGCGGATATGCAAATCCAGAAGATATTGTGATAATTTCGAGTCATTACGACACTGTTATGTGTGCTGGTTTCTGCGACAACGGGGCTGGAACGGCTGGGATAATCGAAATAGCAAAAGTAATCACCGACGCCATTAACAGCGGTCTTTACCAGCCAAACCGCACACTTCTTTTCGTAGCCTTCACGGCAGAAGAATTATACCTTGTCGGCTCAGCAAACTACGTGGCGCAACACAAAAGCGAAATGGCAAACATAACAGCCGTAATCAACCTAGACTGTATCGGAAGCGACTACCTATATGTCACGAATACGCCCTACAGCGACTTAGCACAGAGAATAATCAATGCGTCTCAAGACTTGGGCATAAGTATTAATGTAGAAGAACCTGGCGGTTCAGACCAAGAATCATTCCGAACACCAAACAGTATTAAAAATGCCATTTCATCTTATTGGGGCGTTAATTTGGGCATTTCTGATGCCACGCCAGTACCGTCAAGTGTTATGCTTTGCTCTTATCCGCTTTTCTACAGCGATTTATGGACTATGGGTGAGGCTGGCTGGATTCACACAGCATACGACAATTCAACTACGCCAAACTGGGTTGAGCTTAAAGACCTTGAAGACCACATAAAGGTGGCTCTTTTAGTGACAATCAGAGAATCTCCAAACCTTATCCCAGAGTTAACGCCGCTCGCAATTATAACAACGCTGGTGACAAGCACTGTAATCGTGTATTTCCTAACCAAAAAGAGGATTTTGAGGCGGCAAAAGTTAATTTAACAAGCGCGTAAAATCTTAACAGCGGAAGCCTATGCCAATAAAGTATTTTGAAGCATCAGACGTGAAAAAGCGCGTTGAAGAAATCGCCTCAATCCTAAACCTATTTCACATAACGCCGCAGTTCGTGTTCTGCGTTAGAAGCAAAGGCTCAAAATCAACGCGCACAATTGCGCGAATTCATGGTTTGGGCAAGATTTGGCAAGAAACGCTTAACCTTCCACCAACATACATAATCGAGGTTATTTCTGAACGTTATGATAGGCTGTCAGAGGAGGAGAAAGAGAAAACGTTGATTCATGAGTTATTGCATATTCCGCATGGCTTTTCTGGCGGTTTTAGACCGCATAAGGGCTATGTCAGCCGCGAAAAGGTGGAGCAACTTTACAAGAGGCTGAAACAAAATAGGAATAAGCAGAATTTGTGGTGAAGGTTTTTAAGCATCCAAAATGAATGAAAAAGAAAAGTTCCAATGGGATGAACCACGGCTAAACACGAACTAAAAAGCTTATGGCATAATGGCGTTTACGTTCCGCAATTCGAACACAAAGGATTCCAAATAAAAATAAGAGGAAAAACCATAAAACTCGGTCCAGAAACCGAGCAGATGGCAATAGCCCTAATCAAAAAAGTGCAGTCCGCATCGCCGCCAGACAAAGTTTTCTACAAGAACTTCATCCAAGATTTTCTGCAACAACTCAAAAAAGAAAACCCGCAACTGGACTTTTTGGAAACTTTCCTCGCTGAACATTTGAAGAGCATAGAGGAAAACGATTTTGACCCACAAATAACCGTTCAAGCCGAAATCGACTTTTCAGAAATTATTGCATATCTAGAACAAGAGAAGCTAAAAAAACAGAATTTGACGAAGGATGAGAAGAAGAGGCTTGCAAAACAAAGAAAAGCTCAAAGAGAGGAGCTAAAGAAACAGTTTGGTTACGCCATCGTTAACGGGCGGCGAATAGAAATAGCAAACTGGACAGCCGAACCATCATGCATATTCGTTGGAAGGGGAGATCACCCAAAAAGAGGCAAATGGAAAGAGGGACCAAGCCAAAAAGATATTATACTAAATCTTTCGCCAGACGCACCTAGACCACCTGGAAACTGGAAAGACATCGTTTGGGAGCCGGATAAACTTTACATTGCGAAGTGGCAGGACAAGCTGACTGGCAAAATGAAGTACGTGTGGTTTTCTGATTCAGCATTCCTAAAACAGAGAAGGGAGTACGAAAAGTATAGGAAAGCCGAGAAGCTTGGAGATTTAATCCCGAAAATTGAAGAACACATAATGAAGAACCTCGATGCAAAGGATGAAAAAAGACGCAAAGTGGCAACGGTAAGCTGGCTAATCCATGCGCTGAACATGCGTGTCGGCGACGAAAAAGACTCTGGAGAAGCAGACACCGTGGGCGCAATAACATTGCGTCCAGAACACATCAAAATAGACGGCGATACGTTGTATTTTGACTTTTTGGGAAAAGACGCGGTTAGGTGGGAGAAATCCATAAAGGCGCCACAATCTGTAATAAGAAACATTGAGCATTATGCCAAAACGTGCAAAGAGTATTTGTTTGAGGGAATAAACTCGAAGAAGGTTTCGCGGTTCCTTTCAGAAAAAATGAAGGGCTTAACAGCCAAAGTTTTTAGGACATGGAGAACAACAAAAGCTGTTAGGGAATACCTAGAAAAATGCGATGTCAGCGAAAAGGACCCAGAATGCGTGAAGCAGTTCCACGCGAAAATGGCTAATCTTGAAGGAGCAAAAATAGCAAACCACAAGAAGAAAGTCCCAGCAAACTTTGAAGAACGCTTGGCAAAAAAGGAGGCTAGGCTAAAAGAGTTGCAGCTCCAACTGAAAGAAAGAGTTAAAAAAGGGAAGAGTGCAGATGCCATTACGGCGAGAATTGAAAAAGTAAAATTTGACATCGCCTTGATGAAGGAAACCAAAGAGTGGAATCTGGGAACTTCACTTAAGTCCTACATTGACCCGCGAGTTTACGCGCAGTGGGCTGCAAAAGTGAAATTTAACCCAGCGAAGCTTTATCCAAAAACCTTGCAGAAAAAGTTCAGCTGGGCATTGAAGGAACTGCTGAAAATGTATAACATAAAGAAAACTCGTTAATCTATCCATTAATTGCTTTCCATAAGGCTTCAAGCGCCGATTGCAAGTTTGGATTTTCTGGGTTTATGTTGCCGAGTCCAAGCCTAATCATGCTTGATTTAGCAAGCTTGTAACCGCTTTTGAAACGGAAGAAAGTGCCCGGCACTGGAGCTACGCCGTATTTTGGTATTGCCCTTTCATTAATCCACTTGTAAGTGTCGTTTATTGGCATTTTAACCCAGTAAGTTACGCCAAACTTGTTTTGGAAATATTCCAGTTCCTTCGAGTTAAGCCATTCTTCAGTTTCCTTTTTAAGCGTATCCCATTTATGCTTGTGCCTTTCAAGTTTCTGCACGTCCTCTCTTAACAACTTTGAAGCTATAAGCTGAACTATGTTTGAGCTGTTTCCAATGGTGTTCAGCGTATCAGCATAAAGCTCTTCCACAAGTTTTTCTGAAGCCAAAGCCACGCCAAGCCTTAAACCGCCCAAACCATAAGCCTTGGTAAAGCTTGTGGTTGTTATTCCAAGCTCCTTGTCAGCCGAGAAGGCTGTCGGTATGCTTGCTCTCTCGAATTCCGCGTATATCTCATCACACAACACGTAAAAACCATATTCTTTGGCGACTGCCATGATTTCGGTTAAATCGCTTTTTGTGGTTGCTACCCCGCTTGGCGCATGAGGATTCGTGACAACAAGCAGTCCGGTTTTTTCTGAAACAATTTTCCGCAGAGAGTCGGCGCCAAGCCTATAGCCCTCTTCTGCTTTTCGCTCCAGCCTCTTTACGCGGGGAAAATATTCTTGAACTTGCCGCAATAGCGGCTCATAAGTTGGATATTCAACAACAGCCTCCTTCTTGCGGGTCTTTTCGGCTAATACTCTTATTATGCGCACGTTTTGACCAGATGCGCCGTTGCTTGAAATGAACACGTTTTCAGGCTTCACACCATACCTTGCTGCCAAAAGTTTTGTTGCCTCTGGATTGCCGTGCGCGTAGTTGACGCTTAAATCAACTTCACCCAACGTCAAGTCAAGTTTTAGGTAGGCGAGACCGCTCGAACGGAAATCGAACTTTACGGTTGGAACTTTCACGTACCATTCAAGGTAAAGCGAACGCATCTTCATTTCGACGCCCGAATAATGCTAGGTTCTTATAAAAATAATCTTTTTCGCAAATTTTACATTTAGTCGATGTTGACGCCTACTGATTTTGAAGTTTGAACCTAAGGATGGCTGCGATTCCGCCGAAGGAGTTTTTAAGCATATGCCCCTCCTCAGTTTCGCTTGAAATTATCTCCACCTCAGTGTTCGTGTATTCAGCCAACTGTGCAAAATTCTCTATTAACTCCTGAGTTTCAGCAATCATCAAAGATGGCGCATTACATTTTGGACATGGCTTACCAGAGAGACTCTGCTCGAAGCTCGTCAGCACGCTACCCTTAATGGTTTGCTGTTCCTGGTAGTCACATGCGCTGCACTTAACCGTAACACGCACGATGTCAAGTCCTTCTGAAAGGAGCAGCGTCCTAACAGCGCCGGCTTCCAAGGCTTTTCGCACTTCTTCTTCACCATATGTTGCCAATCCAGTATCATGCCCAACCTCGTATAGGAACTGCTGAACAATACGCCTTTCCTCAATATAGCGCACTTTGCGCATTATTTCTGGAGCCTTGTCAACAACCTCCTTAACGCCTTGCTCGCCAACATAAGCCGTGTCCACAACGTCCAAAACCTTCTCCTTCAACATATAATTCAGGTAATCGCCCTTCTCAAAATCGTATTTTGTCGGACCCGGACCAGCGATTATAAGTCCCTTCAAATCGCCTATGGGCAAAAAAGTTTCGTTCGCGTGTTCGCCCACACGCCTAAAATAGTCTTGAAGGCGCATCTCCCTAAGCCTTTCATATCGCCTAGCTGATTGCCCACCAGCACGAGTTTTTCCAGGCACACCAGAACTTATCTCCCTAACTATTTCGAGTCTTCTCCCGCGAAGTGTTGCAAGTGTGGCGTCTGAAGAGTCTATTAGGATTATGCCGTAAGTCTCTTTTTCACGCAAAAGCTCTTGCAGATGTTCAGTGTGAAAACGCGAGTCGCAGCGGTACAGGTAAATGTTTATTGGTTCTGGAGGAATTATCACGTACGTTTCTATCCTCTCGCTTCCAGCACCGTTCTGCGGAATTGCTCCGCAAAAGATTACGAGTCCAGTTTCTGGTGTTTCCTTGAAAAGTTTTAGGCGCTGCTGAACCTTCACGATGGCGTCTTGAACATTTTTTCGTGTAGTCGTGGATTTGATGTTTGAAGCTGTTCCATACTCGTCCCTAAGCATGTTCATGACTTCGCTTATCTGCTTTCCACGTGGAATATAAAGCGAAACGAGTTCTGTTCCGCGTCCTTCTTTGTTGGCTAGAGTCATCAGTGTTTTTTTGAGTCTGAACAGCTCAAGGGATGTTCTCTTTATTGTGCTCAACTGTTTCTCACTGGTCACGTTTTAGCCAAAAGCTAGATAACATGGTGTCAAATAAAAGTTTAGGATGGAAAAGAAGCCTAGACGATTTCCAAAACTTCTTTTAGAAAAGCCTTGTATGGACCAAGCCTTCCGCCATAGTTGCCAGCCGAAATCCTAACAACTCCAGGAACGCCAGCAGCCGCCTTAACTCCAATCCCCATAGCTCTCTTAACCGCGTCCACCGTTAAGCCATTAATCACAATCTCGTAAACGCAATTAACGTTTTGCGGCAACTGCGAATCCTGAACAACAGCCTTTAAGCTTGGACAGAACGGATGATTCGTCGATGCCTTAAGCTTGTACTTCAAAGAGCCAGCCTTTGAGCCAGAACGGCAGATGCCGCCTGGAAATGGGAGAATCACGTCCTTTGCTTTTGCTTTTATGGCTTTAACGGCTTCTTCGGCAGCCACAAGCCCAGAAGCCTTGTCTTTCGCTAGGATTAGGAAGTTTCCGCCAGCAACCGCTTCAGCAGCTCCAAAAGAGTCTTCAACTATGAACTCGCCTTCCATCACTGGGATTTTCCAAACTTTTCTATCGCCGACTATGCCTTTCTTTTGGAATCCATCGCCGAAAAACCTTATGCTTCTGCCAACCTTCAAGCGCCTTTTAGCGTTTGGCATAGCGTCAAAAGCGGCTGTTGTTGGACAAGTCATCACGCATTGCCCTATGCGCAGTATCAACTGATTTTTCAGTTCAAGCCTATTCCTATTGTAAACTTGAATCAATGCACCTACACGCTTGTCTGGAGTCTCTTCAGCCGAAACAAACCGCTCAATTCCAGCCTCCGCAGGAGACATTATAACGCTTGTGGCGAAGCCCGTCGCAACTTCAGCGGCTTTCAAAGCCCACTTTTCGCTGTCAGCGGTTATTAGCACGCGTCCAGCCCAAAGTGGAAACATCTCCGCAAAAGTGTCAACAATTTCGCATGCGACGCCATTTTCAGCCTTAAAAAGAAAGTTTTTTTCGCTCATTAAGCATCACTTCGCTAGGGCAGCCAATGTTTTTGCGGCTCAACTGTTTGCCCACTTTTCTCTTTAAGTTTTTCAGTTACCAGCTTTTTGGCTATTTCATAAGCCATCTTATAATCGAATATGCCTTTCGGCTCTTCAGCAGCTCTTCTAATTAGCTCAACTTCAACCTTGTTTTTGAGTTTTCCTATTGTTAAGGCGCCTATCCCGAAAACGTTCGGCAGAAATTCTTCCCCTTCAGCCTTTGACTTCAACCCTTCAACGCCTAATGGTGGAATGGCGTTTATATCAGCAACTATCTTGCATTTTCTGCCATACTCTTTAAGCACTTCTATGGGAAGCAGCTGTGTTCCAGCAGCGCCAGCAGATAAAACTATATCTGCATTTTCTATGGCTTTTCCAATTTCATCTGGAGTTTGAGCTCCAACTCCTCTTGCTCGTTCTTCTTCAAATTCCTCATTAATTTTCACCGCTATGGACGAAGCCTTCTGAAGCTCACGCGACGTGACAATGACATTCGCCTTTTCAGAAGCATAAAGCCTCGCAGCAGTCTGACCTACTGGTCCAGTTCCAGCAAGAACCGTAACGTTTTTGCCTTCCAGTCCGCCAAAGCCCTTTTCAATTGAAAGTTCCAAGGTTTTTGCTACGGCGGCGCTTGCTGTTGTGTATGCTCCTCGCGGGTCAACTATTACTGAAAGTTCAAATGGTGGGAACATGCATTTTTTGGCTCTTTCTAAAATCTCGTTCACCATTTTGAAGTCGCGTCCGTTTATGAAAATTTTTGTGTGTTTTGCACCTTCTGGTCCCCTTGGAAACATGGCGTCATAAACTATTTTTTCAGCGTCCTCAGCGGTTACGCTTTCATACTTCAATATTGTGGCGTCTGGAAAGGCGTCTATTGTTGTCAGTATGTCGAATGGGCTTGCATGTTTATCCGTGTCCAAAAAGATAAAAACCTTTTTGAATTGTTCAGGCAAACCAACACCTCTTCTCACTTATACTGCAGTTGCCACGTTTAAAAATTGTCATTATTGAATGCTACAGCCACTGGCTTAAATACCAAAGTCAAGGCAATTCCCACACTGCATAAAAGGGTGAGCATAGTGACTGAAGTCGTAGAGAAAGGCTTAAAGAAAATTGGCATCACAGTTTCAAAGCCCGTTCTGGCTGTTCTCTGCATAATTTTCGGCATCCTAGTGATATTGATACCAGCGCTAATCGGAATAATAGTTGGCATATTCCTAATAATAGAAGGCGTACTGCTTATAACAGAATATTTGGAACTGCAAAAACAACAACAGCAGCAACCACCACCGCCACCGCCGCAATAGAATGTTTCGCAATGCTATTCTTTGTGTTCGTTCTTAAGGAGCTTAAGTTTTAAAAGGCTAATTAGCAAGGGCACACCCACGGTAAATGAAACAATAACCACGATTGAATCTTCGATATACGAGGCAGTGGCAGCTTCAACAAAAATAGCATAGAGATTTTTAAATGTGTTGAAGTAAGAGAATAGGTTGTATAGACCGCATGGAACCAGAAGAAATATCCTAATTAGCGAGTCTGTGGCTATGCAAACGAAAGAAATCAACGTCAACTTAATTGGTAAACGCTTGAGATTCATGTTAAGCAAATTTCCGCCAAACTTGGCTGTTGGATAGATAAGGAAAAGCGCAAATAATACATCGAGAATTGTCCATAACGGAAGACCTTGTCCAAACGGGTTTCCGTAAGGATGGATGAAATACGCTGATAAAGTTATAGCGTATAATCCTAAAACTGGTTTCCACCTTGTCTCTGCCAATAAACCTGCCACGAGAACGCTTACTGGTTCGGCTATTATGCCGAACATCCAAAGCTCGTCCGGCCTTATCATTCGCGCAATTGAAGAGCCTATAAACGCTGCTGTAAAACCCAATTTTGGACCGAGGATTATGCCTTCTATGGATTCGAGGTATATTCCCCAGTTGCGCCACAAACCAAACGATATAAAATATAACACGGCATGCAGTGCTGCAAACACCGCTGTTAAGCTTACTTGAAAGCTCCGCATACGACCACACCTTTAAGTGAAGAGAACTTGACAAAAATTTTGCTATTTGATTCCGCTGAGTATTAGCGATGCTATGACAGCGATTATGATTATGGCTATGGTTTCGCCTAGGGTTATTTTCCAATGTACCTTTGTTTTTTGGGAGCGGTAGCGCACGAGAAAAACGCCTATTATTGCGCCTACTATTCCCAGCGACAGGATTAGGCTGAACGGTTTTGGAAGCGTTAAGTAGGCGATTATTGGTGTTATTCCAGCCAGAAATGTTGTTGTACTGGCTATTACTGCAGCGTAAATGTTTGACCTATTAATTTCCTTTCGCAAAATTATGAATAGTTGCCTAACAAGCTTTAGGGACTTGCCCCTTTCAATTTTGTCTGGTATGTCGCTTAGGCTATGGTCTATCAACGCTTTAAGCGTGAGCAAATCTGCAAGATCTTCAGTTTTTCCGCCCAAGAGAAAACTGGAAAAGTTTGTTATTGTAACTGCTGCTAGGCTTAAAATTGCGGCGAAAGCCGCCGTGTTTGCTGGTAAGTTGGCTATAAACGCTGAAAGAACAGCCACAAGCCCCGTTATCGAACCGTCCGCTAAACCAGCGACAACCTCTAAAATTGGCTCCCTTTTTAAAAGCAGATTGCGCCATTCCCTACTCAGCCTTAAACCCTTTTCAGTCGGCTTGATAGTCCCGCCATCATTAACCAGTAAGCCTTCTTTACCCATCTCCTCCAATGCTTCTTCAATGTCCCTTATGTCAACGCAAACGTAGCCCGCACAGTACTTGTCTACCCTACGTTTCAGCAAATGCTTGTCTAGCGGGCCTCCTTTGCCTAGGCTTAAGAGTGCGATGACACGTATAATGTCTGGTAACTCTTGTATTTCAAACGACAATTCTATGCCGCCACCCTGACACGTTTAAAAGTCTATTCTTGTTCAATAATTATCTCAGCACCTTTTCGGACGCAAATTATGCAATCCCACACTAGTTTCGGTTTTGTATACCGCAACTGTTTAATATAAATATTTACGATTCTAGCCTATTATTTCGAGGCGAAAAGCATGGGACTTGCAGAAACTTTAGAAAAACTTTCCAACGCATGTGGAGTTGCTGGAAGAGAGGAAGAAGTTAGGAAATTAATGAAGAGTATGCTGGAAAAGTGCGCTGACGACGTGAAGGAGGACAAGCTTGGAAACGTTATAGCGATAAAGAAGGGGAAGAAAAACGCGCCAAAAGTCATGCTTGCAGCCCACATGGACGAGATAGGCTTGCTAGTAAAGACTATCTCTAAAGAGGGCTTCTTGCAGTTCGCGAAGATAGGCGGAATAGACGACCGCATACTACTAGCCCAAAAAGTCCTGGTATATACGGAAAAGGGTCCACTGCACGGGATTATTGGTTCAAAACCGCCGCACATACAGAAGGAAGAAGAAAGAAAGAGAATCATGACATATGATGAGCTTTTCATAGACATAGGTGCAGAAAGCCATGAAGGAGCCAAAAAAATGGGCGTAAAAATCGGAGACCCCGTGGCTTTCGACATAAAATTTGCAAGAATCGGCAAAGACATTGTTATGGGGAAGGCTTTCGACGATAGAGTTGGATGTGCAGTAATGGTTGAGGCAATGCAGCTTCTCAAAAACACAGAATGCACGTTATACGCTGTTGGAACAGTGCAGGAGGAGGTTGGCTTAAGGGGGGCAACAACAGCTGCTTTTGGAATAAACCCAGACGTGGGCATAGCATTAGATGTGACAGTTGCAGGCGACATGCCAGGCGTAAAGGAGGTTGAAGCTCCAATAAAGCTTAGGAAAGGTCCATCAATAGAGGTTGCAGACATGGGGTTGATTACGCATCCAAAAGTCTTACGCTTGCTTATCGACGCCGCTGAGGAGAACAAGATTCCATACCAGCTTGAAACTGGATTGCCAGGCTCAACAGATGCAGCGCGTATTGCGTTAACTCGTGAAGGTGTGCCAAGCGGCGTCATATCTGTGCCTACACGCTACATTCACAGTCCAACTTCACTATTAAGCTTGGAAGATGCGGAAAAGGCGGTAAAACTTACAGTCGCGGCGATACAAAAGATTCCAAAATACTTCTAACCATCTCTTTTTTGGGAGAAAATAGCACAATCATTTTAAATTCAAAGCCAACTTTTTTATGTTGAAATGAACACAAAGAAAGGCTTCGAGTTTCTGGAACACACGGCAGACGTTTACATTGCAGCTTATGGTAGAGACTTGACTGAAGCCTTTGAAAATGCAGCCCTCGCCATGTTCGAAGTCATGACTGACACAAAAAACGTTGATCCAAAGGTTAGTGATAGTGTGGAAGTCGCGGCGCATGATGAACAAGCGCTTCTTTACAGTTGGCTTGAAGCCTTGCTGGTGAAATTTGAACTAAACGAGATGCTTTACTCGAAATTTAAAATTCAAAGCCTAACGAAGACTTCAGATGGTTTTAGACTTGAGGCTAAAATTTGGGGAGAAAAATTTAACCCAAAAAAGCATGTGCAAAAGATGGGCGTCAAAGCAATAACATACCACATGATGGAAATAATCAAAAAGCCTGGAAAAGTCGTCTTAAGGTTTATACTTGACATTTAACCTAAGCGATTAGCTTTAGCTTTTTCAAGCCTTTGATGATTTCTTCCACGGCAACCTCGGGGGGCATCTCCAGCGATTCCGTTTTGAATCCAACGAATGGAATGCCTTTTTCCTTATAATATTCAAGTATTGGTTTAGTTTGCTGTTCATAAACTTCAATCCGTCTCTTTATAACTTCTGGAGTGTCGTCAGAACGCTGGTAAAGTTTGCCGCCACACTTGTCGCATATCATGTCCACTTTAGGCTTCAAGTATCTTAGGTTGTAAACTTCTCCGCATTTTCTGCAAATCCTCCGCGCTGAAAGGCGTTCAATGATTATCCAGTCTGGAACTATCAGCTGAATTATCACGTCTATCTTGGCAATCTTCTCCAAAGCCTTCGCCTGCTCAATTGTACGCGGGTAACCATCCAAAATAAAGCCCTTGCCGCTTGGAATCTTTGCCATACGCTGTTTTAGAACTTCAAAGACAACATCGTCTGGAACAAGCAAACCCTTTTCAACATAACCCTTCACCTTACGCCCAAGAGGCGTATCCTCCTTCATAATCTCCCTGAAAACATCGCCGGTGGCGATGACATCAACGCCGAGCCTAAACTGCAACCGCGAAGCATAAGTGCCTTTCCCCGAACCAGGCGCACCAAAAATTATCGCATTAACCATATTCCTCATTCCTAACATTCTTAGCTGTACTTCGTTAAAAATAGGGTCAATAATTAAGCGTTATGTTTTAGACTTTGTAATTTGCCCATTTCAGCGTATTATGAAACTCATTTCCTTCACTGGAAGGAAATCCTTTTCAAAACCTTTAATCCGCTCCCTAACATCCTCTAGCGTTAATTCCCGAACTATTTTGATTAGCATGCTTCCACGACTGAAAATTTCCACGGCGCATTTAAAAGGTTTCATTACAAAACGTTTAAACACGTGAAAGATGGAAACCATGTTTCCAGAAAGCGCGTGTGATGAAGATGCAAATAACAAAGCTGGAAGATTACTTGTACCTAGTAGATTTGGAAACTGCTGGAATCGAAAATTTCATAGCCAGCTACATCCTAAAAGGAGAAAAAACAGCAATAATAGAAACGGGTCCAACATCATCAATACCAAATTTAATTTCAAGCCTAAAACAGCTAAACATCAAACCGGAAAATGTGGCTTACGTAGCGCTTTCCCACATTCACCTAGACCATGGTGGAGGTGTTGGAACATTAATGAAGCATCTGCCAAAAACAAAAGTCATAGTTCATCCAAGGGGGGCGCAGCATTTAATTAATCCAGAAAAGCTTTGGGTGCAATCAAAAGCAGTTTTAGGAGAAATAACAAAAATTTACGGCGCCCCAGAACCAGTTCCAGAAGAGCGAATAATTCCAGCAGTTGACGACGCAACAATCGATGTCGGAGACGGAGTCACCCTTAAAATTGTTGAAACTCTCGGACATGCTTCACATCACGTGTGCTATTATGAGCCACTAAGCAACGGAATTTTCACCGGAGACGCAGCGGGTATATACCTAAACACACTTGGCGTAATCGTGCCCACAACACCCATGCCCTTCTACCTAAATGTTGCATTAGATTCAATCAATAAAATGATGCACTTGAAACCAAAATTTCTGTATTATAGCCACTTTGGCAAGGCAGAAGAAGCCGTTAAAAAACTCCAAACATATGCGAAGCAAATTCGGCTTTGGGAAAGCATTGCCAGACAAGGTGTGGAAAATGGAGAGGAATTTGAAGCTATTAAGGAAAGGATAATTGAGCATGATGATGCTGTTAAGAAAGCGCTAAAATATTTGAGAATACATCCTATCCTAAGCGAGACAACATTGAGAGAGAGCTTGGAAGGCTTCATCGATTTTGTCAAGAAAGAAAAGGGTTTGGCAAGTTGAAAGTTTTGGTTTAAACACCAAAATTCCTTATATTTTAGCAACTCACTTCATAGGGTAGGTGAAAAAATGGAAGAAGGCGAAGGTCGCCCACCAACAGAGAAAGTTCCACTCGAAAGAATAGACGATTACACATGGCGCATCCCAAAATATAAGCCGGGAATGAGAGTCCCAGGAATAATATTCGCTAACAGAGACTTGCTTGAGAAAATGCAAACTGATAGAACGCTTGAACAATGCGTAAACGTTACTCACTTACCAGGCATATACAAACACGCAATCACACTGCCAGACGGACATGAAGGCTATGGCTTCCCAATAGGCGGCGTTGCAGCCACAGACTACGAGGAAGGCGTAATCAGCCCAGGCGGAGTTGGCTACGACATAAACTGTGGAGTCCGCCTACTAACAACAAACTTGTCTGAAAAAGACTTAAAGCCAAAACTTGTTGAACTTACAAACGTAATCTTTGATAATGTTCCATGTGGACTTGGAAGCCGAAGAAAAGACTTTAGGGTTACGGAACACGATTTGGATAGGCTTGTCGTTGAAGGCGTTCAATGGGTAATCGACCAAGGATTGGGGTGGGACGAGGACGCGGAACACTGCGAAGAACGCGGATGCATGAAAAACGCGGATCCAGACAAGGTTTCAACAACAGCCAAGAACAGGGGACTAACTCAAATCGGCACTTTGGGCTCTGGAAACCACTTCCTAGAAATCCAAAAAGTCGACCGAATCTATGACCCTAGCACTGCTAAGGCTTTTGGAATAGAAAGCGAAGGACAAGTAACGGTAATGATTCACTGCGGCTCCCGCGGCTACGGGCATCAGATATGTTCTGATTATTTGCGGGTTATGGAAAGGGCGGTGCATAAATACAAGATTGTACTACCAGACAGAGAGCTTGCATGCGCCCCTGGAAACAGCAACGAGGCTGAGGATTATTACAAGGCGATGGCTTGCGCAGTAAATTATGCGTTTGCAAACCGTCAAACGATAATGCATTGGGTTAGGCAGAGCTTCAAACAAGTTTTCAAGCAAGACCCAGAAAGGTTCGGCTTAAAACTCATTTATGATGTGGCTCACAACATTGCGAAAATAGAAAATCATAGGGTCAACGGCGAGCAGCGGAAGGTTTGGGTTCACAGAAAAGGTGCAACAAGGGCTTTCCCGCCTACTCATCCAGAAATCCCAGCAGACTACAGAGTGGTTGGTCAACCAGTCCTTATACCTGGAAGCATGGGAACGAGCTCCTGGCTTCTGGTTGGTACGGAAAAAGCCATGCAAATAAGCTTCGGTTCAACAGCACACGGCGCTGGAAGAATGCTTAGCAGAAATGCTGCGAAAAGGAGGTTCTGGGGTGGAGACGTGAAGAAAGCCTTGGAACAGCGGGGAATATACGTTAGGTCTGCAAGTTCTGTGGTGCTTGCCGAGGAGGCTGACCCAGCCTACAAAAATGTTGACATAGTTGCCGACGTAAGTGACAAGGTTGGAATTGCTACGAAAGTTGCCAGAATGGTGCCGATAGCGGTTGTAAAGGGATGACACCTACACTATATTTTCTTAAATGAGAGTTTAACAAAAGTATTAAGCTTACAAGACGTATATTCTCATCGAAAGTGATGTATAGGCTAATTATTCAACCATTCGATTTTTGTTATGGCTTCCTCAAAGACATCAGTGTAAACGCCAAATCCATATACAAGATAGAGGTTGTTGAAATTGCAGCGAATAGGGCGCTCCCTGAACGCATCCTTCTTAAACCAAGAAGCTTGTTGGCAAAGTTTTTCATGAAAGGAAGAAAAATGGTTTACCTTAACGATTTGGTGGATGAGTTAAAAAGGCTTTTTTGCATCCATCCCAGAACGATTTTGCTTGCGATTTTGCCACATTACGTTCTCGGTCTTGGAGAAAACCTTGTGGGGCTATCTCCAGAACCAAGCATTTCCATAGTTTCAACGTACAGCATTAATAAGAAGCACCTGTTCAAGGCTTGTGTTGGAATAAGCCTCCATGAAATTGGACATAACCTTGGACTGAAACATTGCAAGGTTAAGGGCTGCCTAATGAAAGCACCATGCAAACCCGAAAACTTTTATGAAGGCGTTTACATGCTTTGCAGAAAACATCAACTGGAAGTTGAAGAACTCTCATGTTTGAATGAAGGCAAAGGCAAGCTCAATAACACTTTAAGATAGCCAAATATACATAAGCATAGTGCCATGCTTGATACTTGAGTTGCAATAGCGTTAATCAGGCTTCCTTTCAGACCGCAATTTCCGCTCCTCAGCAGAGTGAGTCTTATGCAGCTCCTTCATGTACCAGCTTCTTTCTCTGGCGTAGTGGATGCTGATGGCAATTCCTAAAAAGAGCAAAACAAGACCCGTTAAAGTCAGCGATAAACCGAGAAGGCTGTATGGATGCTCCGTCAAGTGGTATGGAATTATCAAAAACCATTGCGGGTTTTCGGCAATCACAACCGTTTCGATTAAACCGCCGACAAAAACACCGAGCCTATTATGATTATTAAGTAGCCAATGGTCTCGTTGTGCCTTGATTCTTCAGCCTTCTCGTGAAGGTACTCGCTAAAAAGCATGAAACCACTATTTAAGCAGCAAAACTGCACGTCTATAAGTTTTATTGCAAACTTCGAATACCTCAAAACCCTATTGCTTATATTAAAAGCCTCGTTAATAATTCTAGATAAAATGAAGACAAACAGTTGTGGCTCATAATGCCAATCAAAGAAGAATGCGGAATCTGCGGCAGAGTACTACCATACCGCTATTTAAGGAAATGCCAAAGATGCGGACGCTTGTACTGCGTAGACTGCATGGTCCCAGAAGTGTCAACAGGCGACACAAGCAGAATGTTTTGCCTAAACTGCGCAAGAAAAATTGTCTCTCCGAAAGTTATGGGCAAATACGATGGTTTAAAGAACCACCTAAAGTTTAGGGCAGCCTTCACGGACACGGTCAGGCTTTCCTTCGCCCAGATAGACGGAATAATTGGCGACAACTTGCCAATAAGCGCCTACAAAAATGAAAGCTGGTGGAGCAACTCTCCAACAAGCGTACATGCCAAAGCATGGCTTGACGTCGGATGGAAAGTGCAAGAAGTTAACTTAAAAAACGGCTATGTTGTTTTCCAAAAAGTTAAAGAGTTAACGGCAAACCGCAAAATCGAGAAGCGCCAAAAAATTAGAGAAATAAAACCCTTCACACCAGTTCCAGCCAAACTTCCAAAACCAAAAACACCATCAAAAACGAAAATAGCAAAACTTTACGCAAGAGTAAAAAATATTGAACGACAAAAAGCCGCAATGCCAAAATACCCAGGCAGCTTCAAACCGAAACCAACGCACGAGAAAAAACTTTTCAAGCCAAACGAAAAACCACAATAAAAGAAGTTTTATCTACAACACTTTAGAAAATAGAATAACACGAAAAGCGTCATGCGGCCGTCGTCTAGTCTGGTTAGGACACAGACGCTAAGGCAAAACAGCGCGTGGAAGCCTTCCAAGCCTGCGATCCCGGGTTCGAATCCCGGCGGCCGCATCAATTAATGAAATTTTGCGTGATTTCTAAAAACATAAGAGGGGAGGGGGTATTGAAAATGGGCAAGTTTTGGCTTCCATTTTCGATTTTACAGAAATTACTTGCATTTTGATTCTAAAAATTGAGGTGAAAGGGCTTAAAAGTTGGTTTTATTACAAACAGCTTGAAGGCGGACATGGAAAATGTTTTGGCAAAGTCGAGACTTGAAAGCTTCTTTGATGTCAAAGTTTGCGTTGACGTTGCAAGAAAAGCAAAACCAGCAAAGAAAATTTTTACCTACGCTTGCAAAAATTGGGTCTGCAGCCAAATGATATTTTGTTCATTGGTGACGACGCGAAAATAGGTTATGAAGTCTAAAAGAAATTTTGTCGATTATCTGATTGTTCAGAGAATTTTCTGTAAAGTTCGCAGATGTTTTTCACAATTATTTCTGGTTTTATTTGGCTATCTTTTAAATCTTGAAGTGAATAGAACTGCGACGGGACGAAAATTGTTTTTAGACCTATTTCTTTTGCACCTTTAATGTCTTCTTGTGGGCTGTCCCCGACGTAAATGGCCTCTTGCGCTTTCACTCCAAGCCGTTTTAGGGCTTCTTCAAAGATTTTTGCGTGTGGTTTCCGCCATCCAACCTCTTCCGAGACCAAAACGGCGTTAAAGAACTTGTTAATGTCAAGTTTCCTTAAACCAGCGTAGATTACTGGCGCGTATGTAAAGTTTGAAACGAGTCCTAGCTTATACTCGCATGAAAGTTCGCCAAGCAACCTTTTTACGCAAGGTCTAAGCTTAAGCGAACGCACATAATCCTCGAAGAACATGTTCACCGCCGTTTTTATGCGTTCATCTTCTGGTGTTGTTTTGAATCCTAGGCTGTTTAGGGCGTCTGCAATCCAAACAGCGTTTGTTACCTCAACAAGCTCTTGGTAACGTACAACCCTATACTTCTCGTGAGATTCGCTGTAAGCATTCATAAAACGTTTTTCTTCAACATTAAAGCCAGATTCAATTATCACCTTACACAGCTTCATCTTCGAAATCTCCAAGTCATAGCCCCTCACGTTAGTCAATGTGCCTATAAAATCGAAGATTACCGCCTCAGGTTTCTGCAAACATTGTTCCTCGCACGTGCTTATTACGAATTAGTTTTTGCAATGAGTATTCCAACATAATAAAATTTACTTATATGTGCGGCAACTTGACATATTGAAATCCTAATGTCATTCAGAGAATACCTTCACGAGAAAGCAGAGGAATCGAGACATAACGAGACGCTCTCCTACTTGATGTTTATAGCTGGAGCCATATTTTTCGTTGGAGGATTCCTTGAAACCCTAAGCCTTCCAGGAGAGCCACAATGGTTCATTTTCATACCATACCATGTGAGACCATTGGCTGGAGCCGTTGTAGGCTTAACCTTCATTATAAGCGGAATAGCACTAGCATTTTTTGGGATAGCTGCGGGCTTAAGCTATTCTAGGGATAGAAACTGGTACATGCAAGAACTGCGCAAGGCAAGTTCTGTCGAAGAGCTTGCAATGATGGAGAAGGCTGCGGTTAGAAAGAAGAAAAAGAAAAATAATAAAGTATGATCGCAGAAATTTTACGGCAGCTTTTAAATATCAAATTACTTAATCTACGGAGAAGCATGGAGAAGTGACTGGATAGGCCTTAGCGCTGCAGTCTTCATGTTCCTTTTTATGGCGACAGGCTTTCCCCATAACGTTGCGCGGTTTCTGGGTCAAGAAAACTTTCAAAAAAGGAATTTTGGAAGATGATGCTGATACTTCACTTTGTATAGGGGCTGTTGGCTTTGCAGCGAGGGCTGTTTGGGGAGACGCGTTAATGGGCATGCAATACGATTTTGAAGGTGAGGACTAAACATTGATTTTTGAGGCTATCCCATCAATTTTTCTAGCGAAGTTGGAAAGCAGGAGTTCATTGACATTTCCTATTGCATCTTCAATTTTTGCGTCAAAACCTATTTCCCCTAAATATGGCAAACCTAGGCTTTTGGTCTCTTGTCTAATAAAGTCTGAATTGCTCATTTTCATGTTTTCAATCACGCCTAAAACCTGAACTTTCAAATCTTTCAGAAGTTTTGCCAGTTTTATTACAGTCTCGAAGGCAAGCTGCGAAGGCGTAGTTACGATAAGGAATTTTATCGGCTTGATTAGGCGGATTACATCCAAAGTTGCGTCGCCTATCCCAGGCGGCATATCAATTATTAAGAAGTCAAGTTCGCCCCATCTTGTTATTGCGAGAAGCTCTATTAGTGCGTTTGAAACGTCTGCACCCCTCAAGGGCGCGGCATGTTCACCAGAATAGTAAATTATTGACATGTATGCTATGCCGTGAACTTGCGGTGGAATTATTCCCTTCTCTTCTTTTGGCTTTACATCTTCAATGCCTAAAATAACGTGTGTGGACGGGCTTGTGAAGTCCAAGTCGAAGAGACCAGTTTTATAGCCCTTTTTTGCAAGAGCCAAAGCAAACATTGATGCTGTGAGGCTTTTTCCAACGCCTCCTTTGCCACTTGACACAGCAATTATGTTACGGACTGACTTGAGTCTTTCATTTATCACGCTAATTCTTGGGTCAACCATTTTATTTCACGCCCTTTATGCTTTCAAGCCATACTCCCCGTCCTTGCAGCACTTCAAAGTCTGGGCTTCCGCATTTTGGACATCGGATGTAAGTGTGAGCGACTTCTGGAAGAAAATGTATTGCTTCAGCATTGTCTCGACTTAAGCTTTCTTTTTCAAAATTCCACTTGTGTCCACAAACCCTGCACTTCAACTGTGCCTTCGAAATTTTAATGCTGAATTTTGTGTTTTCAAATTCCGGCTTTTTAAGCTGGGACAAGGCAAATTCAAATATGTCAAGCTCAACCTGCTGCAGTTCGCCTACAACGATTTTAACTTCGCTGACCTCTTTTAGCCCTTCTTTCTCTGCGATTTGAGAAATTGTTGAGATGACGGATTCCGCCAAAGCCCACTCATGCATAGGACAGTCAACAGCCTAGGCAAATTTAAGAATATCGTAAATCATCTTGCATTTACAGACTTTTCCAAAGCGCTTCCCACAGCTTCTCTTATTAAGTATCCTCCAACGTGGAGTATTGGCTCTTTAAGCTCTGGGTCAACGTTCATAGTTGCGGTACACGGATAGCTGTGGTGCGCCTTCGCTATTGCGTCATAAAGCATGTCCCTTTCTGTTCTTGTTCCCAAAAGTTTCCTTGCCACATACCATGTTGAACCGCATGGAGCGCTTCGCCTAACAACCGCAGAACCAACAACTTCATGCTTTCCACGTTTTTCAGTGGCAATCTCCAGTTTTGGTTTTCCGATATTAAAGTCGTCCACAAACCTTGAAATTAGCGGTTTATCCCTTTCATCAGCCTCTAAGGAACAGAATGGTTTTGGAAAAGCACTTTCCATTTGGAGTTCCTCGCATTTTTCTTCAACTTGCCTCCTTAAGCCAGACGGCACCTCATTGAAATCTTCTATTGGCACAATCAAGCCCCTAACGCCATTCCTATGTAAGTGTGCAGGAAGTTCTAAAAGTAAGTCCTTATGCAATCCAGACGCTATGCATAGGTCGGCTTTCGGAACTTTTCTGGGCATATACTTCTCTGGATTGTCTATGAATGCTGGCAGTTCTGTGGGGCTTGGAAGCTGCATTGCCGCACGGATGTTTTGGACAAAAGTGTAAACATTGTATTTGCATGAATCGCAGTATATGCCGCAAGACTTGCAGAAGCTCGGGTCGTTTATTAGGTTTCTTATGACTCTCTCTGCAAATTCTCCGCTGTAGATGAAGATTAGGCTCAACTTTCCCTTTTTTCCTGCAGAGCTCAAAATGGACACTTTGTTATGCGCTTTTAGGCTGTGGCTAATATTATGTGTTCGAGGAATAGGTCTTCTGGGAGGGCGCCAACAAACTCCACTTTTTCGTTGATAACTGTTTTTGGCACTCCCATGACGCCGTATTTTAAGCCTAAATGTGGAAACTCGCCGACTTCTATGACGTCTGCCCTTATCAAATCGTTTTCTATGGCGAACTTGTGGGCGAGGCTTGCAACTATGGGGCAGTATGGACATGTTAGCGTTACGAACACTTGAATGTGAACTGGCACCTTAATCTCTTTTAGCCGCGCTTTTATCTCGTCTGGAAGGTCTGTTTTCGCCCTTGAAACGGTTATTATCCCCTCAAGCAAAGTTTGCAGTTCATAACCATAGGGGAGCCCGTAAAATCTAACGCCATAATCCTTTTCGCCTACAATGGCTATTGCTGGAACCTTGTCAATGCTATACGCTCTAGCCTTTTCGGCGTCTGCCACAAAATCGTAAACTTCTAAACTTATTTTGTCGCTTAAAGCCGCAACCTCGTTTAGCAGTTGTCTGGTTTGGGCGCAGTATTGGCACTCCACCTCTTGTGTGAACATGACGATTTTCACCGGTTTTTCCAGTTTCTCCTCCAATTCGCTTTTAATGTGCCCCTTATGTTCTTCTGGTATCAAACTCATAGACTCTCACACCTCACTAATGGTAGTTTTAAACTTTTAGCTTTTCCAGTATTATCGAAGGACAAATCTTCTTCACGCCCTCGATTGTTCCAATTTTCTCTGAAATGATTTTGGACAGTTCTTTTCCATCCTTAGCCCAAATTTCAGTCATTATCATGTGGTCGCCAGTGGATGTCGCCACATACCTTGTTTCTGGTATTTCGCAGAGTTTCTGCGCAACCTCCAAAAGTTTTGGCGGGTCGACGTCAACGCCTATTATTGCCACGGTGTTTAGCCCCATTTTTGTAGGCTCAATTATCACCGTAAACTTTCTTATTACGCCCATCTGTTTTAGCGCTGCTACCCGCTTCCGAACTGTTGACTCGTTAAGCCTCAGTCTGCGGGCTATTTCCGTGTAGGGGATGCTGGCGTCCTCCTCAAGAATTTGAAGAATTTTTATGTCAAGTTTATCAATCATGTATTATTCCTCTTTTGATGCGACTTTCATATTTTTTCATTGATTTTTTGTCCGATTTTCGTACATAAACTTTTTAAGTTCAGACAATCTTATAAGTTTATCGTAAAATTTAGGCAAAAAATAGGATGGTGAAGCAAGTCTATGAGGAAAATGACCGAAGAAAATTTGAAAACAGCCTTTGGGGGCGAAAGCCAAGCGCACACGCGTTATTTAATCTTTGCAAAGAAGGCTGAGGAGGAAGGTTTTCCAAACGTTGCTAGACTTTTTAGAGCAATCGCATACGCCGAGCAAGTTCACGCTGCAAACCATTATGGCGTTTTGGGTATGATTCGCGAAACAGCAGAAAATCTGCAGACAGCCATAGACGGCGAAACCTACGAAGTAAATGAAATGTATCCAGCGTACAACGCTGTCGCCAAACTCCAAGAAGAAAAAGGAGCGGAAAGAACAACCAACTGGGCGCTTCAAGCAGAAAAAGTTCACGCTGGCATGTACCAGAAGGCAAAACAAGCCGTGGAAAACAACAAGGACTTGAAGATTGGCGCTATCTACATCTGTGACATGTGCGGCTACACCGTTGAAGGTGAGGCGCCGAGCCGCTGTCCAGTGTGTGGCGCTCCAAAGGAGAAGTTCAGAAAATTCTAGATATGCTTACAGATATAATTTGTAGTGAGGTGATAAGGTATGGAGGAAAAAATTGAAGCGAAAATGAAGATGTTAGGGCTTGGCGAGTCAGTCCCAGACTTTGAAGCAGTGACAACACATGGCGTTATAAAACTCTCGGATTTTAAGGGAAAATGGGTGATTCTTTTCTCACATCCAGCAGATTTCACGCCAGTCTGCACAACAGAGTTTGTTGCGTTCGCGCAAATTTACAGCGAACTTGTAAAACGGAACGTCCAATTAATAGGCTTAAGCATAGATAGCATCTACTCCCACATAGCGTGGACAAGAAGAATAAAGGAAAAGCTCGGCGTGGAAATTCCATTCCCAATAATTGCAGACTTGGACATGAAAGTGGCGAATCTCTTCGGCATGATTCACCCAAGCATGAGCAGCACAGCAGCGGTACGCGCAGTATTCTTCATCGACCCAGAAATGAAGCTACGCGCAATGATATACTATCCCTTGAACGTCGGAAGAAACATGGATGAAATTTTAAGAGTTATTGACGCATTGCAAACAGCCGACAAGCATAAAGTGGCTTTACCAGCAAACTGGCGTCCAGGAGACGCAGTAATTGTTCCGCCGCCGACAACGCAAGAAGCAGCTGAAAAGCGCTTACAAGAGGGCTACGAATGCGTGGACTGGTTCCTATGCAAGAAAAAACTTTCCTAGTCTAAAATTGCAACTAAAAGTTGGGAGGTGAAAATTTGGCGCAGAAACTTTATGCAAACGCAAAACTGGTTAAGGACTTGCGAATAGCCGTTGACGATGGTAGAGCCCACAGCGTATGCCTAGACCTTCCACCAGAGCTTGGAACGGATATGGGACCAACCGCACTTGAGCTTGGTGTAATGAGTTATGCGGGGTGTTTTGCAACAATATTTGCTTTGATGGCAAAGAAAACGCGTGTTCACCTGAAAGATTTAGAAGTAAAAACTGAAGCGGTCAAATCAGAGGAAGCTGGAACAGTAACAGAAGCAAGCTTCAACATTACCGTTAGGGCAGAGGCAACAAACGACCAAATCCAACGAATCTTCAAACTAACGCTGGAAAACTGTCCTGTAGGAAAACTCTTCGAAAAAGCTGGGGTCAAAACAAGCTACAACATCAAAATTGAGCAATAGAGTAAAGCAACTTACCTTATCAGAGAGTTGCCCCTCAAAGCTTCCAAAACAGTCTCGCCGTAAGTCGCCCTTAACACTCTAATTCCGTACACGTTAAGCATTGCCAAAGCTCCAGGACCAACCTCACTTGCAATCACCACTTTCACATTAATGTTTGCCGAGTGTCTTGCTAAAATCGGACCTTTACCGTGATTGACGGATTCTACAGGATTTTGTATTACCTCTACCTTTTTAATTTCGCCGCTTTCAATGTCCAGAATTGTAAATGTTTTGCTGCGACCTAGTCCATGTGAGATTTTATCTTCAATGCCTTTGTCGCCTTCTGTTGTAACCGCCACACGTAAACGCTCGGCTTTTGCCGTCATGCTCTCATCATTTCTTTTCTTGAATTAGCCTTTTTAGTTCCTTAATCCTCTTGCTAATTTCTGACAATTCAAACTCCAAGTCTCTCTTTAGATTCTCTAACGCCTTGATTTCCTCTTGCGGCTCAGCCGTGTACGGATAATACGTTGCTGGATAACCATAGGCTCTAGCCCACGCTGGAGGCCATGGATGTCTTGGGCACCACCATCCTCTTGGCGCGTAACGCCAACCCATGATTGTATAACCTCTATTATGTGATATATCACATAATACGAAGCAAACTATTTAAGTTTTGTGATATATCACGATAATCATGAAACGCCACTGTTGCCACAGAAGAAGACGCAGATGTGGACGCGTTGGAAGACCACCAAAACCAATTGTTATCACATCAACATTTACAACTCAAAAACTTGTTCCAACGCCGCTTGGAAACGCAGCCCCTATAACATTGGACTTGGCTGAAGTTGAAGCCTTAAAATTGATAGACTTGGAGAAACTTTCTTTTGAAGAAGCAGGAGCAAAAATGGGTGTTTCACGAAACACTGTCTGGCGGCTTGTTGAAAGCGCAAGAGAAAAAATTGTTAAAGCCATCATGGAAAACAGGGAAATACAGATACAAAAATGAAGTGAAGTGCCTCACTCTAGCCTGGAAACGGACAAGTTTTTGTTGGGCAGCCACCAGCATATTCTGACTCTGCAGTCACGAATTTTGCCTCTTTCGCTTCGACCTCGCCTATATAAAGCACTTGTTCAGGCTTGCTTCCATAACGGAATACGGTTATGCCCTTACACTTCAGTTTCCAAGCAAGTTCGTAAACCCTCTTAACATCCTCGACCGTCGCGTTTGTGGGCATGTTGACCGTTTTTGAAACAGCGTTATCTGTGTACTTCTGAAAGGCTGCTTGCATCTTCACGTGCCACTCTGGAGCAATATCCAGCGCCGTAACAAATATTCTCTTAACATCTTCTGGAACCCCATCAATTTTCTGCACAGAACCCGTTTTCGCAATTTCTTCCAGAAGCTTAGCGCTGTAAAAGCCCTTTTCTTTTGCTACCAACTCGAATAGCGGGTTAGTCTCGAAAAGTCTTGTTCCGCCAAGCACGTTCCTAATGAACGAAATTGCAAATATTGGCTCAATTCCAGAGGAGCAACCAGCAATTATGCTTATGCTTCCAGTCGGCGCTATTGTTGTCACCGTAGCGTTGCGCATGGCTTTATACTTGTCTTTCCAAATGCTTTTCTCAAAGTTTGGAAAAGAACCGCGTTCCTCGGCAATTTCCATGGACTTTTTATGTGCCTCTTCATCAATGAACCCCATGAGTCTTTCAGCAAGCTGTAAGGCTTCTTCAGAATCATAGCGAATCCCAAGCTTAATCAGCATGTCAGCAAAACCCATAACGCCTAAACCTATCTTCCTATTAGCCCTTGTTATGGCCTCTATCTCCTTCAAAGGATACCTATTCGCGTCAATAACATTGTCAAGAAAGTGAACAGCGTTCCGCACGGTTTCCCTAAGCTTGTCCCAATCCACTTTGCCATCCACAACCATCCGCGAAAGGTTAATAGAACCCAAATTACAAGACTCATAAGGCAAAAGCGGCTGCTCACCACACGGATTCGTGGCTTCTATTTTGCCCACTTCTGGTGTCGGATTGTGCCTATCAATCTCATCTATGAATATTACGCCTGGGTCTCCGCTTGCCCATGCTGATTCTGTCATCAAATTCCAAACGCTTTTGGCTTTAAGCCTCTTTACTTTTTCCCCATTTCTTGGGTTAACAAGCCAATACTCCTCATCGTTCTCTACGACGCTCATGAATTCGTCCATGACCGCGACTGAAATGTTGAAGTTTGAGAGGAAGCCTGGCTTCTGCTTTGACGTGATGAACTCGATAATGTCTGGATGGTCAACACGCAATATTCCCATCATGGCGCCTCTGCGTTTTCCACCAGCTTTAATCACTTCCGTAGCCGTGTCAAAAACCCTCATGAAGCTCACCGGCCCTGATGCTACACCTTTCGTTGACCTTACTATGTCCCCGTTTGGTCTTAGTTTGGAGAAGTCAAATCCTACGCCTCCACCGCTTTTCTCGATTAAAGCCATGTTTTTAACAGCTGTGAAAATACTCTCCAAGGAATCTTCAACTGGTAGGACGAAGCATGCGGAAAGTTGACCTAGCTCTGTTCCAGCGTTAAAGAGAGTTGGAGAGTTAGGTATGAACTCAAGTCGCGCCATCATCTCGTAAAAGGTTTTTTCGCTTTCATCTGGGTTTTCGCCGTATCCCTTGTCGACTCTTGCTATGGCTTTTGCGACTCTCATAAACATTTGGTGTGGAGTTTCAACGATTCTTTCAGTCTCGTCTTTTAGGAGGTACCGCCTATTCAGAACTTCCAAGGCGTTAACGGTTAGTTTTGGCTCTGGAATTCCAAGCGTTTGCCTCAAACTTCTAATTTCGTCCTTCTTTTCCCTATAGGCTTTGTATTCTTCCGCAACTCTTTCGTAGCCGCCCTTCCTCAAAACTTCTATAACAGTGTCCTGCGCATCCTCAACTGATGGAACTTTCTCCCTGAACCTCTCCTCTAAAATTTTGACAACTTCCTTCGTTATGGTTTCTGCCTTTTCTCCGTTCCCCAACTCAACAGCAATGAAAGCCTTATGAACAGCATCCTTAATCCTGTCAGGGTCAAAATCCGCGAGCGTTCCATCCCGTTTCCTTATTTTTGTAATTGGCATGGTTAATCCTTCATAAAACGCCTTCGACGCGCATATTGAATGTAGGATGTAGCTAGATAAAAAGTTTCTACTATCCTTTCTTTACAAATTGGTCTTTTGGTGCACCGCAAATTGGGCAAACCCAATCTTCTGGAAGCTTTTCGAAGGGTGTTCCAGGCGGTATTCCATGCTCTGCGTCGCCAACTTCTGGATCGTAAATGTAACCGCATATTGTGCATTCCCATTTTTCCAAAGGTTTCACCACGGTTTGATGGCAAAGTTTTATGAGTACACCTATTTAAGATATGTGCATCATTGAATTAATAGAAAGTGGAGGTGTTAGACCGACATGTTGTCAACAATTCCTTCGTCAATTTCGAAATTAAGCAAACGTGAAGTTGATTTGGAGATATTGCGCGTTGGCATAATCGCTGAGTTGGATGCAATAAACCTTTACGAACAGTTAGCTGCCTCAACCGAAAATGAAGACTTGAAGAAAGTGTTTTTGGAAATTGCCAAGGAAGAGAAAACCCATTTCGGAGAATTTCAAGCGCTACTCTTGAAGCTTGACAAGGAGCAAGTGAAAGAGTTGGAAAAGGGCAAAAAAGAAGTAGAAGAGCTAACCTGACAGCTGAAGCAGTTGCTGCGGAGTTGGGCAAAGGCATATAACAAGTAAAATGAGATATTATTGTGTGAATGCATATGGAACAGAACAAGTTTTACGTTTTGCCAAAACTGTCCTATGGATACGGAGACTTGGCGCCGCACATGTCAGAGGAACAGTTGCGTATACACCACAGCAAGCATCATCAAGCATATGTTAACGGCGCCAACGCCATACTCCAAAAACTTGACAACGCAAGAAAGGAAAACACGGATTTAGACATGAAATCCACATTGAAGGAGTTATCCTTCAACATTGGCGGGCACTTGTTGCACTCGCTGTTTTGGGAGAACTTGGCTCCAACTGGCAAGGGCGGCGGAAAACCAGGAGATATTATAGGCGACGCAATTGAAAAGGAGTTCAAGAGTTTTGAAAGGTTTAGGAAGGAATTTACGCAAGCGGCTGTTAGCGTTGAAGGTTCTGGATGGGCTGCTTTGGCTTTCTGCAAGCAGACAAGTAGGCCAATAATTATGCAGATAGAGAAGCATAACATGAATGTTTATCCCACGTTTAAGATTCTGATGATTTTAGACGTCTTTGAGCACACCTACTACATAGATTATAAGAATGAAAGAGCAAAGTTTGTTGACGCTTTCTGGAACATTATAAACTGGGACGCAGTTAACAAAAGACTCAAAGAAGCAATGCACTAAAATTTTTAGCCTAATCCAACTTGCCTATTCCCATTTTTTGTAACTTGTACGGAAGAAAGGGAGAGGCTATACTAAATTCGCCGCTTATGGTGGAGTTATCTTTATGGCTTGAGTTGGACACTGCGTTTCACATGCAAGGCATTGGATGCAATCCGTTTCGCGCACGGGGTCAGACTTCTTTTCAGATGTTGGATGTCCAGGGGCATCAGCCCAATCGAAAACACTTACTGGACAGACTTCTATGCATACGCCGTCCCCCGTGCATATGTCCCAGTCAACAGCCACGTTTGTCCCATGTATGCCAAGCTTTGCTGGTGGTTCAACTGGTCCCCAAACTTTGTGTCCTTGATGTTGACTTACAACTGTTCGCTTTTTCTGAAAATCTGGGTCTATGGGCATCTAGTACACCATTTCTAGGTTTCTTCGATTAGAATATTAGTTTTTCTGATTTCCGCTAAATGGTTATATTTAAATAATTGATTAAACAGTTGTGTAAAACGAATCCACTAAAAAGTTTAGGTTTAGAAGGTAAATGATGGAGGAAAAGGAAAATGAGCAGACCGGAAAAGCCACACTTGAACCTAGTGATTATGGGACACGTAGACCATGGAAAATCAACGACAACAGGGCACTTGCTTTACTTGGCGGGCGTTGTTGACGAGAGAACTGTGAAGCAGTATGAAGAAGAAGCTAGAAAGCTTGGAAAGGAAACATTCAAGTTTGCATGGGTACTCGACAACCTCAAGGAAGAAAGGGAAAGAGGCTTAACAATTGACCTTCGATTCCTAAAGTTCGAAACCAAAAGGTACTATTTCACAGTTATTGACGCGCCTGGACACAGAGACTTCGTTAAAAACATGATTACAGGCGCAAGTCAAGCAGACGGCGCCATACTCTTTGTATCAGCGAAAAGAGGCGAGTTTGAGGCTGGCATTGGTCCTGGTGGACAAACGAGAGAACACGCTTTCTTGGCGTTCACTTTGGGTGTTCGCCAATTGGTTGTTGCGGTCAACAAGATGGACGACGCCTCTGTTAACTGGAGCGAGGAGCGCTACAACGAGATTAAAAATGAAGTTAGCCGAATGCTTAGGATGGTTGGCTACAAGGTTGAGAAAATCCCGTTTGTGCCAACTTCAGGGTGGACTGGCGACAACCTCGTTAAACCAAGCGAAAAAATGCCATGGTACAAAGGTCCAACGCTGATTGACGCCTTGGACACTTTTGAAATTCCACCAAAACCATTAGACAAGCCACTGCGCATTCCAGTTCAAGACGTCTACAGCATTACAGGTGTCGGCACAGTCCCTGTTGGTAGGGTTGAAACGGGTGTTCTAAAAGAAGGCGATGTGGTCATTTTCATGCCAGCCAACAAGCAAGGTGAAGTTAAATCAATAGAAATGCACCATCAGCGAATACCAAGGGCAGAACCAGGCGACAACATAGGCTTCAACGTTAGGGGCATAGCAAAAACAGATATTCGCCGCGGAGACGTGTGCGGACACGTTAATAATCCACCAACAGTGGCTAAAGAGTTTATTGGACAAATAATCGTGATTTACCATCCAACTGCCATCGCAGCTGGCTACACGCCAGTGCTACACTATCACACTGGACAGATTGCATGCAGGTTTACAGAGCTCATTAGAAAGATTGACCCACGCTCAGGACAAGTTGTTGAGGAAAAGCCATCTTTCCTGAAGACTGGAGACGCCGCACTTGTGCGGATGGAGCCTCTTCACCCAATCGCAGTTGAAACCTATCAAGATTTTCCAGAGCTTGGGCGATTCGCAGTTAGGGACATGGGCACAACAATAGCCGCTGGAGTGGTCAAAGAAATAACAAAGAAAGGACCATAACTCACCTTCTCTCATTTTTATATTTTAGTGGTTTTAGTTAAGGCTATTAGGGTTAAGTTTTATCAGTGGGAAACTATTAGTTTCTGTTCGGTTATATGCGCATCTGAGTTGAGTTTATGTCCGGAACTGAAAGTTTGGTTCCATATTTGAAAGAGAAAAAATGCGATGAACATGAACCAACGATTATTGTTGATAGTCGTGAGGCTAATTCTGCGGCGAAAATCGTCAAGGGTCTTCGAGAGCACGGCGTTAAAGTTAGGATTGAAACGTTGGATAAGGGCGACTACGTTTTGTCTGACGAGTGCGCTGTTGAGCGAAAAACCGTTCAGGACTTTGTTTATACGCTTACGCACCGCTATCTTTTTGAACAGCTTTTCACTTTGAAGGAGGTTTATCCCAAGTCGCTTATTCTCCTGGAGGGTTATTTGCCAATAATTTACAAGTTTAGCAGAATCCAACCCGTGTCTGTTTGGGGAGCGCTCTTTAATCTTGCAAAGAACGGTGTGGCTATAGTGAACACAACCTCTTACAAGGAGACTATAGACTTCCTTTACGTTGCAGCCCGTCAAGAACAGATTGTTGAAAAGAGAGTTCCAACAGTTCATCCAGCTAAAAAATGCGAGACGGTTTCGGATGCTCAAGTCTATTTTATTGCGAGTTTGCCCAACATTGGAAGGGAGAAAGCCATAGCAATACTTAAATCCTATCAGACGCCGTTAAACGCCTTAATAAGCATGGATGACTGGTCTAGAACTGTTTATGGTCTTGGACCGAAAATAACAGCAAAAGTTAAGGAAGTATTGAAAACGCCATTTAAAGGATGAAAGAAAATGGACGTGGAAATTACTCCAACAAGAAAAGTCACAATTTTAGGCTTGGACAAGCGTTCAGTAGGCGACATAGCATGGTGCGCCACAACCTACGGCGTGAATAGGCTTTACTGGGTTAGCGGTTACTTGCTTTGCCTAGAGGTTTATGAGAAGTCATTTGAGTATGAACTGAAAAGCAAAGAGTTTCCAATAAGCCAAATCTGTTATGCGGAATTCCCAAAATATGAGAAGCTATATGAAGTTGACAAGAGCCTGCAAATTCCAATAGTGAACGCTTCGGACATGCGAATATTCCAGAACATTTTGAAGGCTATTTTGAACAGAAAAAGTGAAAATCCATAGCCGATTTTTAGGGTTTAGCGATTTCCATTGCCTTTTCATATCCAAGGTTAAACGCTTCAATGTTCACTTTCAACTGCCTCTGCGGAACAAGCTCCCGCAAAGCCTCGATTAAGGTTTCGGTTTTTACTGGGATTTTTCCAACAGCAGCCAAAGCTCCCAGCAAAACCGTGTTTTGCGCCATTATGTTTCCAGCCTCTTTGGCAAGCCTAGAAGCTTCAATGACAAATACATTTTTTGTAAAAGTGTTTATTCTTTGAATTATCTCTTCTAGGCTTGGATATCTCGCCTTTTTCGCCGTCAGCTCCGTCGGCATTATCTTCTCGCTGTTCATTATTACAATTGTCTTTTCTGAGGCGAACTTCATGTTCCTAAGCGTCTCCATTGGTTCAAAACCGAGAAGAACATTTGCATTTCCATCCAAAACAGTTGGCGCCAAAACTTTCGCGCCCATCCGTACATTTGAAACAACAGCCCCTCCACGTTGAGCCATCCCGTGGATCTCGCTTACACGCACATTCAAACCATCCTTAACAGCTGCTGTGCCCAGAATTTCAGCTGCCAGAAGAATCCCTTGCCCGCCAACCCCAGCCAAAACAATGTTAAACTCGTTAACCATGGTTTGCCTCTCCGCGTTTCAACTTTTGCCTTTTTCTATCGCTCCGTATGGGCATACAGCAGCGCAAAGTCCACAAGCAACGCATAACGCCTTATTTATGTTTACTTTTTCGTCTTCTAATGTTAACGCTGGACAGCCTAGAAGTTTTATGCACGCCATGCAGTTGGTACATTTATCGGTTATCGTGTAAGCCACTACTTCCACGCCTTTGCGTCTCCTCTCCCTCACGACCATTAGAGCGCATGGTGCCCTAAAAACGATAACCGAGGGCTCGCCTTCCCGTTTAAGCGCTTCCTTAAGCGTGGCTTCAGCCTCCTTAACATCAAATGGATTAACAACCTTAACGTATTTTACTCCGCATCCTTCCGCAACCCGCTCGACCAGGATTCTTTCGCCTTGCGTCTGCATTCCAGTCTTGCCAGTTCCCGGATGCGGCTGATGCCCCGTCATAGCCGTTGTTAAATTGTCCAAGACTACTAGTACAACTCTGTGCTTGTTATAAACAGCGTTTACCAGTCCAGGTATTGCCGCGTGGAAGAATGTTGAGTCGCCTACAACTGCCACAACGTCTTTGTCCAAAACCTTACTTATGCCTTGGGCTACGCCTATGCTTGCTCCCATGCAGATTAGCACGTCGCCTATGCTTAGTGGCGGTGCGGCTCCAAGAGCGTAACACCCGATGTCCGTTGGGTAAACTGCCTTTTTGCCGGTTGCCTTTCCAATAACGTAGAAGGACGCCATGTGCGGACAACCAGCGCACAGTATTGGCGGTCTTGATGGTAAATCCTTGCTGATTTCCGCGTAAGCCGCATCCAGCTTATCAAAGTTTACTGGCATTTTCTTGCCAGTTATTTTCGCCATGCCAGCCAAAACTGCTCGTGTGGAAAGCTCTCCCTTCCTTGTAAAGTATGCTGTGTTTGTTTTTCCGTAAATTTTCACGTTTGGAGCATAGTCCTTGGCTATGGCTTTCACATGCAATTCCAGATAAGGTTCAAGCTCCTCAACAACTATAATTTTCTCATGCGCCTTGAGAAATTCTCCAATCATTTTCTCTGGAAGCGGATAAGTCATACCCAACTTTAGCACGCTTGCATCTAGGCCCAAAATTTCTCTAGCCTCTTCCACATAATTGTATGCCGCACTTGAAGAGATTATTCCATACTCGCCTTTCCCTTTACGGGTTACCACGTTATAGGGCGATTTTTCGCTTACTTCCTTCGCCATCTCCAGCTTTTCTAAAAGTCTTGCGTGCATAAGCCTCGCGTTGGCTGGAACCATAACCATGCGTTTTACGTCTCTAACAAATTCGCCTTTCAAGTTTGGCTTTACAATCTTGCCATAAGCCACTGGTCCCCTTGTGTGACTTACCCTTGTTGTTGTCCTCAGAAGAACTGGTAGCTCAAGTTTTTCGCTCATTTCCACTGCTAGAACGGTCATGTCCTTTGCCTCTTGTGGATTTGACGGTTCTAAGCATGGAAGGTTTGAAAGCGAAGCGTAAAACCTGTTGTCTTGCTCATTTTGTGAACTATAGCATTCTGGGTCATCAGCCGTGACTATAACATAACCGCCTTTCACGCCTACATACGCCAATGTCATAACAGCGTCTGCGGCAACGTTAAGCCCAACATGCTTCATAGCTGTTAATGCACGAACTCCACAGTTTGCAGCTCCAGCGGCAATCTCAACCGCAACAATCTCGTTTGTAGAGTATTCCATGTAAATTCCAGCATCCCCAGCTACTTCAGAAAACGTATCACCTATTTCGGATGCTGGCGTGCCAGGATAAGTGGTCACTACGCTTATGCCTGCTTCTAGGGCGCCTCTGGCTATGGCTTCGTTGCCAAGTAGAAGCACTTTTTTATCAGGTTTATCTTCTAACAATAAGCGTGGGTTTGGCAATTTCTTCTCCTCTGGGGAGCAGAGTCTCCATTAGCTCTTTGCTTTTACATATAACTTTTGGTTGAAAAGGGCTGCTAACTAACTTTGATTTGACGATAAATGCAAATGGGCATAATAAATAAAATTGGGGAGTTACGCTTACCTTCCTTTAAACACTGGTTTCCTTTTCTCCGTGAATGCTGATACACCTTCTTGCAAATCTTCTGTTGAAGCTACAACGCCGAAGCCTTCGCGTTCCAAGGCTAAAGCCACATCAAGGCTTGCTTCTGCACCCTTATTTATCAAAGCTTTCGCAACCTTCAGTGCTACGGGCGCTTTTTGGGCTAGTTCCAAAGCGAATTGGCGCACAGCCTCTCGGAAATTGTTCTGGGGAACAACCATGTTTACTAAGCCAATCTGCTCCGCAGTTTTGGCGTCAATCATTTTTCCAGTAAATATCAGCTCCTTGGCTTTTGTTGCTCCGACGAGGCGTGTAAGCCTTTGGGTTCCTCCCCAGCCTGGAATAAGCCCAATGTTTATTTCTGTTTGCCCCATTCTAGCGTTCTCCGAGGCAATCCGTATGTCGCACGCCATAGCCACTTCTAAGCCTCCGCCTAAAGCGTAGCCATTCATCGCTGCAATAACTGGTTTTTCAAGGTTTTCCAATGCGAGGCAAAGCTTCTCGCCCATCAGGGATAGTTCTCGCGCTTTTAAGGCGTTCATTCCCTTCATGGCTTTTATGTCCGCGCCAGCCGAGAACGCCTTTTCCCCCGCGCCAGTCAATATGACAACGCGGACATTTTCATCTGCCTTCGCATCCTCTAGTGCGTTTAGCACTTCCTCTACGACTTCCTTGCTGAACGCGTTCAATGCTTCTGGTCTGTTAAGGGTGATTGTGGCTACGCCCTCGCTTTTCCCATAAATTATGTACTTGTACTCCATGCGTTTTGACACGCTCCTTACTTTTGTGTCCAATCGTAGAAGCCCTTTCCAGTCTTCCGCCCCAACATGTTCGCCCTAACCATTTGTTTCAGTCCCGGATGTGGATGGAACTTCTCGTCTATTTCGCGTTCAAGAACTTCCGCAATAAACAGCGTTGTGTCAGCGCCAATGTAGTCCAAGAGCATAAGCGGTCCCATAGGCCAGTTTAGCCCCAGTTTTATGGCTTTGTCTATGTCGTCTCTTTCTGCTACGCCCTCCCAGTATAGGGCTACTGCTTCGTTTAGGGCTGGGATTAGTATGCGGTTCACTATAAAGCCTGGACAATCCTTTTTTACGAGTACTGTTTCTTTCTCCATTTTGTGTGCTACTTCCAAGACTGTTTGTATTGTTTCGTCTGATGTTTTTGCTCCGCGTATTACCTCGACGAGTTTCATAAGTTGTGGTGGATTAAAGAAGTGCATGCCGCATACTTTTTCTGGGCGTTTTGTGGCTGAGCCTAGCTCTGTTATGCTTATGCTTGAAGTGTTTGATGCAATTATGGCGTGTGATGGCGCGTGTGCGTCTACTTCGTGAAACGTAGCCCTTTTCAGTTCAACGTTTTCTGGAACAGCCTCAATGATTAAGTCGGCGTTTTGCACGGCTTCTTTCAAGTCTAATGTTGGGTGTATTCTCGCTAGGATTTCGTTCATCTGCTGCTCGGTTATCTGTCCCTTACTCAAGAATTTTTGTAGGCTGGCTTTAATCATGTTCATGCCATTGTCGATGAAACGCTGCTCGACATCGCGCATGTACACTTCGTATTTGCCAATTTGAGCCGCAACTTGCGTTATGCCATGACCCATCAAACCAGCACCTAAAACAGCTATTTTTTTAACGTCCATATTTTTCACCTTGAACGAAGGTTATTTTGTCTGACTTTTTGTTAAAAAGGTTTTCAATCGCGAATGAAAATTTTAAGGTTAATTTGGCATTTTGTTGCCCAGCTTGCAGTTTGCAATGTTTATTGCCTTATTCTAAGCATGGCTGCGGCGCTTAAGAGTATTAACCCAATTCCTAAGTAGCGGACCATGGAAACGTACTGTTGGAAAATGAGCACTGCCCAAACATTGTGAAGAAACGGGTCTAAAAGCAGTATTGTTCCCTCTGTTGTCGGTGATGCCTCGCCAGTTTTAACATAGTTTAACAAGCCATATGGAAGCGTTGTGCTGAAAAAAGCGAATAGGATTAGTAGGAGAAGTTGATATGAATCTGGAATTGAAAAGCCTATCAATTTTGTGTCTGTTATGAAAAGCCGCAGTGTCAAGCCCAGGATCAAAGAGCATACTGCTGCGAACATGAAAGTGTTGAATAGTCCTTGAAGTGGTGTATAACTTGTTTTTCGCATTCTTTTAAGGAACAAGTATGTGGCATAAAGAAAACCCGCAAGCAACGCAAACAAAATCCCCGTAATGCTAATTGTCAAATATTGCTCAGTTAATATTCCACTTGCCAAAAGCGCGCCAACCATCCCAATTAAGATTATGGCAAACTTTCTTGGGGTTACCTTTTCTTTTTTGGAGAGGACGGCTAATATCGCTGTGAAGAATGGTTGCGTATAAATTAGAGCCGTTGACACGGCTATTGGACAGCCAAAAACTATTGATGATAAAGCTGAAAAGAGGAAGGCTGAAAATATAAAGCCTATTAGGGCAAAGTATGGCAAATCTTTCTTTTCGAGTTTAATTTTGCCCTTAATAAGAACAAGTATGAGCGGGAGAGCTAGCGTTACACGGAAAAGAACTTGCTGAAGACTTGAAACTCCAACGTTCTTCAGCATAGTTGAGAAAATAAGAATAAAGCTAAAGCAGAAACTTGCCAGAATCAGCAATCCGTGACTTTTTGTAAAGTTCAAAGCTTTTTCACTTGTTTTTAAAGTGCTTCGCTTTTTGGAATAGGCATAAAGCTTGAAGCTCTATCCTAATAGGATTTTGGCAATCCTAGTACGTGTTGCCCTATGAATGCTAGTGCCATTTGATGCGTCACAGGCGCAAGCCTTATCAAGTTCACTTCGCGCCACCAGCGTTCAACATCATATTCAACCGCGTAACCGTAGCCTCCAAACGTCTGCATCGAATGGTAAACCGCTGCTATGCCAGCGTCTACTGCTGCCACTTTTGCCATGTTTGCTTCTGCGGCGCATTCTTTCCCTTGGTCGTAAAGCCAAGCAGCCTTGTAGTTTAATAGGCGTGCAGCTTCGATTTTGGCTTTTGCCTCTGCGAGTGGAAACTGTATTGCTTGATGCGAGCCGATGGGCGCGTCGAATACTTTTCGTTCTTTCGCGTATTCTACAGCCTTGTTTATCGCCAACAGTCCCAGTCCGCATGCTGCAGCGGAGAAACTCATGCGTTCTGGATTAAGCGTGTCCAAAACAAGGTACCATCCCTTGTCCACTTCGCCTAGAAGATTTTCTTTTGGTAGTCGCAAGTCACTTATGTAAACCTCGCATGTTTTTGAGTAGTTTATTCCGTGCTTATCGATTGGGATGACTTCAACTGCTGGGTTTGGCAAATCCACAAGAAAAAGCGACAAGCCCAAAGTTCTTTTTGAGGCTTTCTCTATGGGTGTTGTCCTTGTTACTAGGAGCATTCCCCTTGCGCGGTCAGCTCCCGAAATGAACATTTTTTGTCCGTTAACGCGGTATTCATCGCCTTCTAGCACCGCCGTTGTTTTGATGTTAAGCGTGTTTGTTCCAGCATCTGCCTCTGTCAGCGCCAGACAGAATTCCATTCCCCTTGCTATTTGTGGCAGATACTTTTCCTTTTGGGCTTCGCTTCCATGCTTAACAATTGATAAGCCGCCAAATATCGTGGATAAGCATAAGAACCATTCTCCGCCCAAACCGCAGCCTTCAGAAACAAGCGTTTCCATCGCCAAAAGCATCTCAAACATTCCCATACCCCCGCCACCATACTTTTCCGGTATAACTATACCAGCAAAACCTGCCTCTACTATGCTCTTCCAGAACTCTTCTGGAAACTCGTGCTTTTTGTCCTTTTCACGCCAATATTCTGGACCGAAGTCGCGGGCTATCTCCTTCGCAGTTTCAACTATCATTTTCTGTTCGGCGGTTAATTCAAAATTCATTTCTAGTTCACCACGAATTGTATTGGCTTATTGCCATTATTAATTTTAAACTTTCGCGTGTAAATGGGACAAAGCCATGTTTAGAATTGTCGTTTTTAGAGGCTCTTTGCGTATGGAAATGTCAATTTTTATATTAGTGAATATGAAATAACACAGTGTACCTTGTCGCAGGTTTATTTAGGCTGTGGGCTTGATGAGAAAAACAATCTTTAGAAAGCTTGAGGCTCAAGGGCTAATAGCAAATTATAACCGTTACAGAAAGAATTTGCCTCCGAAGCTTCCAGAAAGAGTCTACATTTGGGACGAAACCCTGAGAGAAGGCGTCCAAACACCAACAGTCTATTTGACATACGTAGAGAAGGTCAAGTTGGCTAAAATGCTCGACGAAACCGGTGTCTTCGTTATAGACGTGGGATTTCCAGCGCTTTCTGAAGAGGAAAAGAATGATGTTAGAAAAATTGCAAACGAAAGCTTCCAGCAAGCGCGTTTGGCGGCTTCAGCGAGGATAAACAAAAGTGACATAGACGCTTGTTTACAGTGCGGAATAAAAGAAATTCTGGTTGTTACACCCTTTAATGGGCTTAATCTTCAACATAGGTTGAAAATGAGCAAAGAGCAAGTTTTGGCAAAAACGTTTGAGACTATTGATTACGCCAAAAAACATGGTGCAACAGTGAACTTTGTGTTGGAAGACGCTTCTAGAACGCCTATAGAAGAGATTTCACAAATCTTTGAAACCGCCATAAAAGCGGGGGCAGATAGGCTTGTCATCGCCGACACTGTTGGCTTTCTTAGACCCCTTTCACTACGCTATCTAATAGCACACATACGCGAAGAAATCACAAAAATAGCAAAAGGGGACATTTCGCTTTCGGTTCACTGTCACAATGATTTTGGATTAGCAACTGCGAACACCCTTGCAGCCGTAGAAGAGGGAATTGCGCATCTACATACTTGTGTTGCTGGTTTCGGCGAGAGGGCTGGGGTAGCCCCAATGGAAGAGGTTGCTGTTGCCCTTGAACTACTTTATGACATAGACACTGGTTTAGATTTGAAGAAACTTTATAGACTTGCGCAGCTAGCTGAAAAAGCCTTCGCCTTGCCAGTTCCGCTTCACAAGCCCATAGTCGGCGAAAACGTTTTTTCTTATGAGGCAGAAGAGCACATTCAAGGGATGATAGCTCACCCAATGATATATGAGCCTTTCCCGCCGGAAATCATAGAGAGGCAGACCACGTTTTATTTGGGGAGACAAACTGCTAGAGAAGTTGTGGAGCAATATTTGAGCATGGCCGGAATCAAAGCTACACCCATGCAGATCAACGAAATAATGAGGCGAATAAGGAGTATGCAAGAAATCACAGACAAGGGTGGAGCGCAAATGACGTTTTACCAAATAAAGAAGCTTATGAAGGAGCTGCGCAGAGGCTTACCCGAAGAGGAGTTCTGGAAGATAGTTGAGCAAATAACGAAGCAGAAGCCAAAATTCCAGCCTATTTAGGTCGCGGTATGTAAATTCCATGCGGATCTATAGCCCGCAAAATGTTCAATTCCTCATATGTCGGCAACTCTGTTGTCGGCACGTCTTCAGGAATTATAAGGTCGAAGCCAGTGTTTTCTAAGATCTGCTGTAGCGAAACGCCCGGATGAATTGTAGCCAACCTTATGCGCTTCGTTTTAGGGTCAAAGTCCATCTGGCAAAGATTAGTTACCACTAATGAGGGGCCGCCGCCAAGCAAGCCAGCTTTTTCCCGTGCTCTAGGTCCATCAAGATGTCCTGGGCTTGTTAAGTAGTCGAGTTTCTTCACCATTTTCCGCTTTTCATGAGTCATTATTATGACTATTCTTTTTGCAGAAGAGATTATGTCGTTTCCACCGCCGCTTCCTGGAAGTCTCACGTTTGGTTTTTCGAAACTTCCAATGTATGTGGTGTTTATATTTCCATATTCGTCAATTTGCGCTGCGCCGACAAAACCGACGTCAACACGTCCGCCTTGTAGGAGCAAACCCAAGGTTTCGATTAGTCCTATTGCTGCTGATGCGCGATAGCCAAGTCTTGAATCGGCTATTGAAAGTGCTAGGTCTATAGCGTTTGAATCTATGAACCCAGCTTCGTAAACGATTTTCGCTTTTGGTGCATGCGTCCTTTTGGCTAGCATTGCTGCAATCATGGGCAAGCCTGTCCCAACAAAGACAACTTCGCCGTTTTTTATCACCCTAGCCCCGCAAACAGCCATCAACTCAAGCGTTGTGAACTCGCTTGGATTCGCATAATGCTTTTTCATGCTTACATCTCCTAATATGGGAATGGCTTTTTCGCTTTAAGTTTTAGGAGGCGCTCAATCCCTATTTTTCGCAGGAACTCCATATGGTTATCAACACCCGTTATGTATTCTTCGCAGTATTTCTGCCAGCCTTCTTCGGTTTTGCACTGTTCGTAGTACATGCGAACGTGCTCCATGTCGTAATCATAGTAATTGTAAACCATCATTGGGTAAGCGCCCCACGGACATTCAACAACATGCGTAACGTAAATGTTGGGTATAACCGTCTGGTCTGGTTGTGAGCGTATGAATTCTGTGTCAACAATTTCTTCAGCCATAACAATTGCTTTCTTGCCGGCTCTTGCGCCTTCAACATCTTCGCCTTTAATGCCGTCTATCTGTGCGTTTCCTTCCCTATCAACGCGTGAAACGTGAACTATGCTAAAATCTGGTCGAACAGACGGAACAAGAACAACCTTTTCTCCGGTAAAGGGACACGTTATAACCTCAGCCTTTTTTTGTCTGAAACGCGTTTTCGCCAAAAGATCGGTGCCCAGCATGCTCTTCAAGGGCATAAATGGAACCCCCAGGGCTCCGCCTAGAAAACGCAAAGCCATCGCCAAATTCGTATAATCCTCTATTTGAATTGCGCCTTCACGAATTCTTCTCTGGATGTTAGGCGCTAGGCCTATTCCTTCAATTGCAAAGAAGGCCAGTTCAAAACGCGAAGCAACATAAGCGCCCGAAAGTATATCGATGTCCATCTCTGAACCGCATGTGTAAATTGTCAAGTTTCTCTTCTTTTGCCTCACAAGCTCATGAGCGAAAGCCATTGGCGGACGCTGAAAACCGAAACCGCCCCAGAAAAGGTGCGCTCCGTCTGGGATCATTTTGGCAGCCTCTTTTAGGGTGATTCTCTTGTCTTCAACTGGAGCCTCAACCATTCTCCCATAATCCCCCTTGAATGCTTATTATTCAGCAAATTTCAAATTAATAAGTTTCTACAACTGTTGTGGTTACGTCATTTGCTAACTTTTCTATTTCTTTAGGAGTTAATGGTCGCGGGTAATTGTAGATTGGTCCGCTTGGCTTCTCGTTGTAGTATGGGCGATTGCAATTGGGGCATCCAGACGTTAGAAATGGAATCCCCGTCTCGATGATTTGCAATATAGTGTCTCGGTTGACTCCGAAACCAGTTAATTCGCCTTTGCTGTTAAACTTCATATTTGCGAATTTTGAGAGTCCATGAACTATTAAATATCTCGCAACTTGAACTCGCCGGTACTTTTCGATTGCTGGTTGATGTGCACTTTCAAGTTTTGTTCCGGCGATGGGTGTGAAAGCGAAAAGTGCTGGAAGAACGCCCATGTCAACGCATGCTTGGATTGTTGAAACCATTTCCTCTTCTGTTTCTCCTAAACCAACAATGAGGTGGGTGCTAACCCTTCCTTTTCCAAAGATTTTGGTGGCTTCGGCTAAAATTTGCCATTGCTTTTCCCAGTTGTATGGTCCTCCAGCCGCTGCTCCCTTAACGACATCGAATATTTCCTTTGTGGCGGCGTCTAATGGTATTCCTATTCTTTCAGCCCCAGCCTCGGCTAGCAATTGTATGTTCTCAACACTTAGTGGCTGGCATGACACTGAAATTGGAACGTTTGCATTTTGCCTAATAGCCGTTATTAGGGCTATTAAATCTCTGAAAACTTCTGGATAGTTTAGCGCTTGAATGCATACTCTCTTCATAGTTCCCTTTGCAACTGCTTCGGTCACTCCTTTTAGAACGTTTTTTGTTGGGAATGTTGGCCATGAGACTCTTGAGAGCATGTCGGCTCTGCTGCTGCTTTCGCGGGCTTGGGGGCAGAAGGCGCAGTTTGCAATACATTTGCCTTCTTTATAGGTCATTAGGTAGACTGTTGTTGGCGTTGCGTCGAGTTTGCCATTTAGAAGTTGGAGGATAATGGCGGAGCCTAGTGAAACGCGAATCTTTGGAGGAATTCTTTCATTTGCAGCAGCCATTTTTTAAGCGCCCTTTGTACTGGGTTGATTTAATCTATAGTGTTTATGTTAATATTTGTTGCATCCAAATTGTTTCTGTGAACTAAAGATTCTGAATTCACAAACGCTTTATCCACATCCAGCGAAACGGTAGGTTAGGCGTTTGAAATGCGTAGGTCAAAGCTTGAATGTTACGAGGAGATTCTAGGGGCTCTTGTAAGCAAGCCTTTAAGCGTGGATAGGCTAGCGTACGAGACGAGCATAGAATGTTCGGTGCTTAAGCAGCGGCTGGAATCGCTGATTAAGTATGGGCTTGTTGAAGAGAGGGTTTCTGGAAGAAAAACCTTGTATGCAATCACGGAGCGGGGCGTCGCCGTCTTTAAGGCTCTGAACTTCCAGAAGTACCTTGAAAAAGTGTTGAATAAGGTTAAGGTTTTAGACGAAGCTTTTGAGGTTATTCCGAAAATTTCAAAAAACGTTGAGCAACAGTGAAGACATCGCGTTACAGAAGGCGAAAACTATAACAAACCTTAGGGGTTTTTCTTAAAAGAGAAACGCATGTCAGAAATTTCGCCAGAAAACCTGTGGCAAATTGACGAGAAAAAATTAATGGCACTTCTAGATTCAGGAGTGTTAACCGCTAAACCCAAAGGCGTAAGGTTTTATGCTCCAAGTTTTATGTACTACAAAACAAGCTATTTTTGCTCTTCACCGAAGAATTTTCCAACAATATCCGTGACTGGAAGTGGATGCGCCTTAAAATGCAAACATTGCGGCGGAAAGGTTTTAGAGACAATGTATCCCGCCACAACACCAGAAGAGCTGCTGAAACTTTGCGCAAAACTTAAAGATGATGGAGCTTCTGGGTGCTTGATAAGTGGCGGCTGCCTGCCAGACGGTTCTGTCCCGCTTGGAAAATTTATGGAGACGATTGAACGTGTTAAGCGCGACTTATGCTTAGTGGTTTTCGTCCACACTGGGATTATTGACGCTTATACTGCTGGAAGGCTTAGACTTGCTGGTGTGGATGCAGCACTAATTGATGTCATTGGTTCTGACGAGACAATTAGGGAAATATACAATTTGGACGTGGCGGTTAGCGATTATGATAGTTCATTAAGGGCTTTGAATGATGCTGGAATCCATTTTGTTCCACATGTGATTGTGGGGCTTCATTATGGAAGGTTGAAGGACGAGCTTCAAGCCCTCAAAATGATTTCGAAGTATAAGCCTTCAGCCCTTGTGGTAATCGCTTTTATGCCAATACATGGAACAGAAATGGCAAACGTGGAGCCTCCAAAACCGATAGACATAGCACGAGTTTTAGCCACAGCTAGGCTGATGTTTCCAAAGATTCCTTTGGTTCTCGGCTGCATGCGACCTAAAGGCAAGCACCGTACAGAAACGGACATTTTAGCCTTAAAGGCTGGTGTTGACGCCATAGCCTTTCCAGCGGAGGAAGCCATAAAATTCGCTGAAAAAAGGGGGTACAGAATAAGTTTCTCGTCTTTCTGCTGTGCTCAAGTGTACGTGGACGCTTTCAAGGTTTAGATTCCGCTCCTTATCGAACGTTTTAGCGTATTCATTAAATCGTTTTTCAGCTTTGAGTATTGAGCGCTGAGTTTCCTCGCATCCTTTTTCGCCATTCCTTGGCGGATTAACTGTTTTTCAAAGGCTTTTCTTGTTTTGCGGACATTCCAGCCTAACGTAGCCCACAAGATTAGCATGCTAAACAGAATGTAGGATATGAAGAATATTATGCTGATTACGCTTCGAATTTTCATTGGACCACGCTTGCACGTTAATCTTCGTCTTCCTCTTCCTCGTGCTCCTCTCTGCGGCGTTTAGCTAATTCCTTCTCGATTTCCTTGGAGACTTCTTCGCTTACTTCTTTGCCGAGTTTTTCGGCAAGTTTCTCCCTAACTTTCCTTGAAATCTCTTCGCTCATCTCTTTGCCAATTTTTGCTCCCTCAATTTTTTCTTTGCCACTTACAGCTTTTTTCATCACGTCTCCTAGGCTTGTGAAAACAGACACATAGTTTTCAGTCATCTTCACGGCAATTTCCTCTGGTAATCCCGCATCCTTCAGCTCTTTATAGAATGCCGCGGCAGCTCTACCCATGTCCCTTCCCGCTTCCTCTGAGAAGACGCTTGCGATTATCGCCTTTATTAGGTTTGGAACCTCTTTTGAAACAACACTTAAGACTTCTTTTAGCTCTTCAACATCCTCTTTTTCTTTTTCATCCATTTCATTTCACCTCTTTGAGAATTAATTGTTTGGCTAACACAGTTATTTATTCTGGAAAAAAGTGGTCAAGTGGCTGATCATTCCGCAAGCTCGTAAACGTTTCCATAACCTTTTACGTTTCTGATGACGCCTTCGCTTTCCAAGCGTTTAAGTCGCTCTCTGACAATTCTTCTAGAGGCCTTTCCACGCATTTTCTTGACTTGACGCGTAATCGCCGAAACATTTAATTTCTCGTAAAGGGCTAGCGCCTGAACAATGCAACGTGAAATGTCGTCTTGGGCAATCCACTGTTTTTTAAGGTGTTTTTCAGCTGTTTTTAGGCGGGCTGCGACTTTCAGCGGTTCACCGTAGAAGCCCATTCCTATGCGTGTCAAGCGCAGGTAAGGCGCAAGCTGCTCGTATTCTGGGTTATTTACCACAAGCGCCTCTAGAGTTTCAAGCCTCTTTATTATCAAATCCAGCTTTCTGCTAATTTCTTCAATGCTCGAGCTTTTCCTCGCCTTTCCTTTGCCACGGTCATTTTTTGTCATTATTCTCGTTTTCATTAATGTGGTCTTTGTTGTTTAAGCATTTTGAAGCCTAAGACCAGCGCCCATGCAGAAACAGCAAGCGCGGTTAGAGTTTCTGGTATGGCAACGCTCCTTCCAAAGCCTACGGTGTACTGGAAAACCCAAACAGCGATTGAAAAGATTGCAGCAAGAAATGAGAATGCCGCTATGAGCTTTTCGCCTTTTTTTGTTAGGACGGCGCCTATGAAAAGCATGGCTATGGGGAAAAGCATGAAGAAGGCTAGTGATGCTGGGAAGTGCGGCGCTGTGTTTTCTGGAAATGCGCCTATTGCGATTAGGGCTATGGCGTCAAGCGCAAACAAGAAAGCTCCAATTCTTCCTATAACGCTATTGTTTAGGTAGTTTTGCACTCCAATTGCAAATGCCAGGGCTAGGATTCCGCTGACCATTAAGCCGCCATTGAATATTATTGACACTGCGCCTTGAACAACGCCTAAATCGCTTAGGGCATTGTCTGTCCAGCTGAACGGTGGGTACAGCGCTATTGCCGTTGAGATGCATGTAAAAGCGATTATGGGGGTTAGTATGCCGCAGACAGCAGCCGCTCTAAACCAAAAATCTTCACTTTTGCTCATGCGTTTGTTCTCCATTTACCTTCCATAAGGCGTCTTTTAACTATTTATGTTGTTCGTTAGGGTTTGCGTTTTTCGCCGCGCATGAAAAAGTATGTTCTGTAATGTTTAAATCCCGTTTTCTCGTAGGCTCGGATTGCTGGGGCATTATCCGCTAAAACATAGATTATCACCCATGGCACTTCCTTCAACATTTGTTTAACAAGCTCTGAAACTATGGATGCTGCATATCCCTTGTTTCTATAATCCTTGTGAGTGGCAACTGTTCCAATGAGTCCTCCCCACTCGGTTATCCGCATGCTGCCCACTGAAACAGCTTTTCCGTTAATTTTCACTCCAAGCCACTTCACGCCTCGGCTCATGCCATCAACAATGCCTTGACCGGTTGCTGTTCCCCAAAATTCAGGGTCAGATTCCCTCATTATTGCCGCTATCTGTTCAGCATCTGAAGCATCCAAATTGACAACTGGACATTTTACTTGCGATTTTTCCTCGCCCCTACGCACAATCATAAGCATCATTCTGTGTGTTACCGTCGGCGTATATTTTTCAAGAATGTAAGGCGCATGCTCTTCTAAAGCTTGCAGTTCAATTTTTTCCAAATTCAACCTTTCAAGAAGCATCCTTACAGCTTCGCAGCTTCCTCTAAACTGGACCACGCTTTGCCTGTAAACGAGCATCATCCCCTCGATTCTGTTACCCTCAAGGGCTAACAGGATTTCTGTGTCGTTTCTGTTATATTTCCAGTCAAACGCGAAAAAGAAGTGATGCGGAATATCTTTGCTTATGTATTGCCAAAACATGTTTTCAAGGGACGAACCAAGCGGAATTATCTGCATTCCTTAATCCCTTTTATGTTTTATGGTTTTCTGGAACATATTGGGTAACCGTTGCAGAGACTGCAACTTTTCCTTATCGCCTATTCTTGCCTCTTCTATTGCACGCTTCAACATCTGGATTGACTCGTCCATTGCCTTACGGTTCACTGGATATGGCACGCCGTCTTTTCCGCCATAAGCAAACGAGTATTTTACTGGGTCTTTCCAGCTTGGTTTTTCGCCGTAGATAAGCTCCGCGATTAATGCCAAGCCTCTAACAGTTGCTGGTCCAACTCCCCTAAATGCCAAGAGCTCTTCATAATTTCGTGGCTGAAATTCATAGGCTTCTTGCAGCGCCTTCCAGTTTATGTTTGCTGGCATGGACAAAACGTCTATTGGGTACTCGCGCCAAGCGGTTTCAGCGGTTTTTGGAAGCCAATCTTGAAGCGATTTTTGGTAGGCTGGCCTAATCGACATTATTAAACGCATAATCCTTTTCGGCTCTTCCTTGGCTATGTCCACGGAGGCTTTTCTGCAACCCTCGCTTTCGTTAGCTGTCATGTCCAATGCAATTTCACGCCTAACGTCGCCTACAATGGCGCTGTGCGGCTCATCCACAAAGTTTTTGACGCTTTCTGAAAGCCAGTGGTAGCGTCTAGCCGTTCTGTCTTGGGGACACATGCCCTGCTGTATTACAGCCCATTCGCCGTTTTCAGCAACAAAGAAAGCGTGGTGATAAAGCTGATAGCCAGCTTGGATGGCAGTGTTATCCACCTTCGCGCTCATCTTGCTTGCATATCGCAAACTTTCAATGCCGCTTGTGGAAAAACCGAACTTTTCGCCGATTCTCGCTATTTCCAGAGGCGCTTGCCTTGAAACTTTTCCCTTTCCTCCACAAACTGCTATGCCGTGTTCTTCTGGGACTACGGCTTGCTTCAAAACGCCCGTGACGACTGTTGTCACGCCTGAAGAATGCCAGTCATAACCTAAAACGCAACCCAAAGCCTGAAACCAGAACGGGTCTGATATGCGCTTTAGGAATTCGCCCGTGCCATACTCATCAACAATTATTGTGACTATTTCTTTGGCTAGCTTTTGCATTCGGATAACTAGCCATTTTGGTGCTTTGCCATAATGAAGCGGCAGCCGTGCGATGCCAGTTCTTTGCATATGCCATGCTTTCCAACAAATTTATGTGTTAAACCATATTTTACCTTGTCGAGGCGTCAAATTTAGGTTTTGGCGCACTGTTAAATTGGATACCCCCTCTAGGTTTTTAGCGGAAGCTCAAGCATTACGCCGTCGTCTTTAAAGCCGTATTTTCGGTAGAATCTGGCTGCATCCTCGAATATTGTGTCTACATGCATTTCAATGGCTCCACGCTCAATTGCTTGCTTAACAGCCTCGTCTAAAAGTTTCTTGCCAACTTGTTTTCCTCGATATTCCTCTTTAACAAATAGGAGAAGCACATGAGAGTTCAATCCGCCATGTAAAATGTCGATGTAGAAAAGTAAGTGCAGAAAACCCGCTATTTGTCCATCAGCCTCAGCAACGAGAACAATATGGTTGTCGTCATGCAGAACGTCAAAGAACGCCTTTGCCCTTTCAATTTCCCACTTTAACCATTCAACTATAAGTTCTTGAATAGCCTTAACGTCTTCTTCCACGGCACGGCGAATTTTAACTTCTTGCATAAATGGTAATTCTAGCTTCGCCCTATTAAATAATATAAGGCTTTAGCGCCTACTGTTAACTTCTGGGTGTTAGGTGAAATCTTTGAAGGTTAAGTTTGAAACGCCAATGATAATCGTGAATTTTAAGACTTATCTTAAAGCGACTGGTAGAAGAGCTGTTGAACTCGCAAAAGAGGCTGAAAAAGTAAGCAGCGAAACAAGCACCTTTATAGGGGTTGCCCCGCAATTTGCAGACATAAGAGCCGTGGCTGAAGCTGTAAAAATTCCCGTTTTCGCCCAGCATATAGACCCAATCAAGCCTGGAAGCTACACTGGACATGTGTTAGCCGAGTCCGTGAAAGAGGCTGGGGCTGTTGGAACGCTGATAAATCATTCTGAAAGACAGCTTAAACTTTCTGAAATAAGCGAAGTAATAAACATCGCCAACGAAAAAGGGTTGATATCGCTTGTGTGCGCAAACACACCCGCTATAAGTGCTGCTGCGGCAGCGCTTAAGCCAGACATAATCGCTGTTGAGCCTCCAGAGCTTATTGGCACTGGAATTCCAGTTTCGAAGGCGAAGCCAGAAGTTGTCACGAGCACCGTTAAGCTTGTGAGGGAAATAAACCGCAACGTTACAATTTTGTGCGGTGCTGGAATAAGCCGTGGAGAAGATGTCGCAATAGCCTTAAAGCTTGGCACTCAAGGAGTACTTGTTGCAAGCGGAATTGTTGAAGCAAAAAACCCATATAGAGTTTTGCTTGAATTTGCAGAAGCAACAGCGAAGAAGTGAGCGGAGAAAACTTGAAAGTCGAAGCAGAATGCGCCGCATGCATAATAAGCAGGGCAGCAGCTGAAGCCATTGAAGCGACAACAAATCCAGCACTGCGTTTCAGAGCGATGAGCGAGCTACTACGCTTACTTACCAAAGAGTTTAAGCCAAGCGCGGTTCCAGCGGACTTGGGCACAAAAAGAGACCGTCTAGTAAAGAGGGTTACGGGCAACGGTGACCCTTACAAGAGGCGTAAGCGAATAAGCAACGAAAAAGCCTTGAGGCTTCTGCCCTACGCGAAGAAAATTGTGGAAGAGGGTTATACGCAGCAAGAGCGTTTCAAAAAGGCATGTTTATGCGCGATTGCCGGCAACGCCATAGAATTTGACATTCCAGACCACAAGTTCTCATTTAACAGTTTGAGGAAAAATCTTAGGGATGCTGGCAAAGACCTCGTCGTGGATGACACACTTAAAGTTTACGAGTTGACAAAGAAAGCGAATTCCGTTCTATACTTGACGGATAATGCTGGCGAGATAGTTTTTGACACGCTTTTGGTTGAGCAGCTTAAAAACATGGGTTTAAAAGTTATTGTAGGCGTTAAGGGTGCGCCGATAATTAATGATGCCACTTTAGAGGATGCTGAAGTTTCTGGCATGAACAAAATCGCCGACAAAGTCATAACAACCGGAACAGACGCTGTTGGCTTGGCTTTAAAAGAAGTGTCAGCAGAATTTCTTGAAGCGTACAACACTGTTGACATCGTCTTTGCGAAGGGTATGGGCTATGCTGAAACCCTAACCGAATATAAGCTTAACAAGCCTCATTTTCTGCTTTTTAGGGCAAAATGCAATCCAGTAGCAAACTTTTTCGGCGTAATAAAAGAGAAGAACATCGCAAAGCTGATGCCGTGAAATGACCTTACCATCCATACGCCTTAACGATAAAGCGCTCTCAAAGTTTGATGAGGCTTTACAAAAAGAGTGGATTATAACAAACGGTTTAGGCGGATACGCCTCATCAACAGTTTTAGGCTTAAACACACGAAAATATCATGGTTTACTTGTTGCCGCGCTTAATCCGCCCAGCGAGCGAACAGTATGCCTATCAAAGTTGGACGAGGAGGTGCACATCGAGAAAAACGTTTACCCGCTTTTTGTCAACGAATTTAGGGATAGAATTTTCCCGCGTGGAAACATATATCTAAAAGAGTTTTCTCTTTCTCCAACGCCAAAATACATTTATGAAGTGCAAGGCGTCGCTTTTCAGAAGACCATTTTTACGCCTTACGGGAAAAACGTAGCTGTAACGGTTTACGATGTCTCAAACAAAAGCAAAAGCGAAGTTAAAGTGCGCGTCTTCCCGCTTGTGAATTGCAGACACATACACGCGGTGACAAGCCGATGGCATAATTCATGGAACCTAACCCAAAAATACAGTGAGAAAGAAACGGTTTTACATTTTGAGACTCCACGGTGCACGTTGGCTCTTGCCCTTGCCGCTTCGAATGGACGCTACCTCGCGTCTGGAAGGTGGATTGAAGGCGCATACTATCGTGAGGAAGCCGCGCGTGGAGAAAGCTGCCAAGAAGACTGCTATCAAAGTGGGTTCTTTGAGGTTATCGTTGATGCGGATAAAACTGAAAGCTTTGCTGTTGTTGCTGTTGCAGATAAGGATGAAGCCTACGTTGGAAAGTTTTTGGAGGAAACTCCCCTAACCGCTTATGACTTGAAAATAATGCAAAAGCGCGAGGAAAACCGCCTCGAAGACTTAATTTTGAAATTTTACGAGGCGCATCCAGCAATTAACGCCAGCGATTGGTTAAACTGGCTTGTTTCGGCAACAGACAAGTTCATAGTTCAAAGTACGAGTGGCACATGCAAATCCGTTATAGCGGGCTACCATTGGTTTGAATGTTGGGGAAGAGACACTTTCATTTCAATGCCTGGACTTATGCTTTTAACTGGCAGATTTGAGGATGCAAGAAAAGTTTTCCTAAACTTTAAAGAACACGCAAAAGACGGGCTTATCCCAAACTTCATATCAGACGTTCACGGTCAACCAGTCTACAACTCTGTTGACGCGCCATTGTGGTTTGTGAATGCCGTACTTCAGTACCTAAAGTACACTGGAGACTTCAAATTCGTCAAAGAAAATTTGTGGGAGACGTTAAAGGCACTTGTTGAAAGGTTCACTGCTGGAAGGGCACAGAACATACGCGTGGACGATGATGGACAGGTTTTGCACGACGCCCAACTTACATGGATGGACGCCGTTGTTGACGGGCAAGCGGTCACGCCGAGACTTGGAAAAGCTGTTGAAGTTCAAGCCTTATGGTTTAACGCGCTTAAGGTCACGGAGCTTTTGGCGCTAGAGTACGCTGAGGCAAACATTGCTGAAAAATGCGCACGCTTGGCAGAAAAAGCCCGAAAAAGCTTTGCCGATAGCTTTTGGATACCAGAAAAAGGCTACTTGTACGATGTTGTAAGCGAAAACGTGAAGGACAACTCGCTTAGGCCTAACCAGATAATTGCCGTTTCGCTGGATTACACCATGCTTGATAAGGCGAGAAATGAAAAAATTGTCGATTGCGTCCACCGTGAACTCTTAACGCCCTACGGCTTAAGAACAATAGCAAAAAGCGACCCTAAATATGTGGGCGTTTATGCAGGCGACAGGCGAAGCAGAGACAAAGCCTACCATAATGGCACGGTTTGGCCTTGGCTTCTGGGACCGTTTATAACAGCGTTTCTTAAGGTTAAGGGCTACGCAGAGTACAGGCGAGAACAAGCCTTGCGCTTTTTGTTGCCGTTGTTCACGGAGCAAAACTATAGGGCTGGGCTTGGTGTTATAAGCGAGATTTTTGATGGCGATGCTCCGCATAGTCCGCGTGGATGCATAGCCCAAGCATGGAGCATAGCCGAACCTCTGAGGGCTTATGTTGAAGACGTGCTGCAAATTAGACCAAAACATGAAAGAGAAATAACGATGCAGAAAACAGTCTAACCTGATATCGCTTCTTTTAGGCTTTGTGCTGCAACTTCTGGAGCCACGGTGTTGATGTACATTCCCGTGCTTTTTTCGAACCCAGCCCATATCGCAAGTTTTGGGTAAACTTCCAAGTGCCAATGATAATATTTACGCGCATCCTCGCTTACTGCCAAGTGAAAACCATAATTGTATGGCGGGTCATTAACAAGCCTCTTTAACGCGCCTAAACAAGCCTTCAAGGTTTCCGCGAAAGCTTCAATTTCATTTTTCTCCATCTCAAGGAGCGTAGCTTCATGTTTTTTCGGGAGAATCCAAAACTCCATTGGGTGGACGCTTGCCCATGGAGCAAACGCGACAAAATGGCTATTTTTAAGGATGAACCTTGGTCCAGAAGCCTCTTCTTTCAAGATGCGGCAAAAGACGCATTCCTCGTTCTTTTGGTGGAACCTTTTGCTTGCCGCAAGCTCCTCCTTTAAAATTTTTGGAATTAAAGGCGTTGCTATTATTTGGCTATGTGCGTGAGAAAGTGATGCTCCAGCTTCTAAGCCATGGTTGCGAAATATTGAAACATACCGCACATACGGCTTTTCTGAAAGTGCGCGGAGCCTATCAATGTAAGCATTAACAACGTGTATTAGTTGAGGGATTTCCGCGTCTGAAGGATGCACATCATGTGCTGGCGATTCAACAATAACCTCGTGATGTCCAACCGCTGGACTTAAACGTCCCTTTACGCTGATTTTTCCAATTTCGGATTTTCCTTCTGGTGGAGTGAAGGCTGGATAAAGGTTTGGAATGCATCGAACAAGCCAACCTTTATGTCTAAAACCGTTTTTGTCAGCGTCTTTCTTTATGCCCTTTTCGCTTTTTAAATAGACAAGAACTGCTGGAGGAGTCATGTGCTCGTTTCCTGGGCAAAGTGGGCAAGTGGCAACTTTTGCCTTTTGGCGTTCTTGTTTTGCGAAGTCTGTTGGGCGGCGACCGCGTTCTGTGGCTATAGCAACCCAGCGGTCAAGCAGATAATCCTTGCGAATCTCGTTGTGGGTCATGTTAAACCTCTGCGGTGGTAGGATATGTGCCTAAAAGGGATTTAGCATTTTCTAGATTCCAACATTTTTTGGTTTGCCGCAAAACCAATGGTACCTACCCCCTCTAGGTTTTTGCCATTTCTTCTATCATTTTCTTGTAGGTTTTGGCGCTTCCACGCATTGCACGCTTTTTGGTTTCGAGGTTAACCGTGAACAATCCGAATTTCATTTTGAAGCCCTTAGCCCACTCGTAATTGTCAGTTAAAGCCCAATGGAAATATCCGCGAACATCAACCTTCTCTTCACTAACTGCCCTCTCAATAGCTTTCAAATGTTCGACAATAAAGTTTGGTCTAAGCTCGTCCTTCGCGTCTGCTATGCCATTCTCCGTCACGTAAATGGGACAACCATAACGCTGCATACTCTTTAGAGCTTCAACAATTCCTTCTGGAAAAACTTCCCATCCAAGGTCAGAGGTTGGCAGTCCAGCGGCTGATTTGCTGTTGGGTTGACATGCAAAACCGTAGTTCTGCATTATTTCTGGTATGGCTGGAATTCCAGCGAAAACTTTGGCTAATAAGGACTTTCTTCCCTTAATCACGAATCGCGTGTAATAGTTTACGCCAAGCCAGTCCAAACGCTGTCCCAAATAGTTTTTCTTTTCTGTTTTTTCTTTGACGCCGTTGAAGTTTTCGTCAAGCCAGCCGTCCGCCACAGCCCGTGGAAAGAAGTGATTATGCATGTTGTCCATAAACTTGGCTGCCTTAACGTGCACTTCATTCTTTTCATCAAAAGCCTTCGCTGGTATCACATTGTGTATCAATCCAACGTTTGCTGGACTTGGACTGCCGCTATCAGCCTTCACATTATCAGCTCTTTTTATGGCATCATACGCCCTCGCATATGCGACAGCCATGTTTTTAGCCGCTTCTTTGACAGCTCTGAAGCTGCTTACTCCAGGCGGAAAACCAGACTCTGGAATCATGTAGCCCGCCTCGCATACTGCCATAGGCTCATTAAAAACCGCCCAGTTGTCAACGATATCTCCTAGTTTCCACGCCACATAAGCTGTATACTTTGTAAACTCGACAATTGTTGACTTGTCAAGCCATCCCCTTGCGCCACGCTTCAGCTTTGTGTTACGCGCAGTTATTGGGTCATGAACCCACAACGGAAGCGTAAAATGATTTAGGCAAACAAAAACCTTGAAGCCCTTCTCTCTCAAATCGTTTATTATCATCCTATAATGGTTTAATGCATCATTGTTCGCTAATTTTTCAAGTTCTTCCAAAGCTCCATCGTCAACGTCGACCTTTGAAAGATTACCATCAGAAGCTACTTCAACGCCAACGTCAACAGTCCTTGTGCTCTCGGGAAAAACACGACTCCATTCAATGCCAAGCCTATAAGCGTTTAACCCAAGACGTCTAGCCAAATCATGGTCCTTCGCGTACAAGCTCCAATAATCTATGCCGTTTTCTGGAAGGTCACCGCTAACAACGCCGCGCCTAATGTTTTCAGCATCATGAACCCACACGTACCAATCTGTATTAGCATCCACATTCTGCCCAGTGGCATCACCCATCTCAAACTGAAAACCGCTCGAGGAAACACCCCACAAAAAGTCTTCACGAAAGCTCACACAGCGCACCACAACAAATGTATGCGCAATGAATATTTAAAAGGCGGTGGGTCACTGGGGTTCGACGCCCAGAATACGCCTAACCCCCAAACCCTACACTCGTACCCGCACCCCCTTGAGCGCCGAACGTCCAAACTTAGGTTGCTCCCTCCCGGGCCTGGCCAGTTTCGCTTGGTAAACGCTGGAGACAGCTTCCCTACGGAAGCAGCCCAGCGACCGCCAGCCCCAAGGGACGGGTAGTCAAAGCTTCGGAAAGTGGAGGTTCTAGGCGTCCACAGACGCCTCAGCCCCAGCTTTCGGCCCGTCCTATAGAGGGTTTACGGTACAGGGGACCCCTAGCCCCCCGCCTAAGACCCACCGCCAAACATTCATGAGCATATTAAAACTATAAAACTTTACCCTAGGCTTTCTTCTAGCCATTTCATGTAAGGTTTGAACCCTTTTACGATTGGAATTGCTATTGTTTCTGGGACTTGGTAGCTGTGTATGGTTTTTACTTTTTCTGAAAGTTTGTTGAATAGGCTTTTTCTGGTTTTCATTATGATTACGTGTTCTTCTGCGCTTTCGATTTTTCCCCGCCACCAATAAAACGAGTGTGCTGGACCGATTATGTTGGCGCACGCAATCAGCCTTTCTTCAAGTAGAAAATGCGCGATTTTTTCTGCCTCTGCTCTACTTGCTGCTGTCACAATTACGATTATATGTGTGTTTTCCAAGTTGCTTCATTCTCCTTAACAAGCTTTTTACTTGAAAGCTACATTTATCTTTGATTGGCAACGCTTGCTTGTCGCGGGGTGAGTATGTTTGAAAACTGTTGGTGTGGTTACGAGTGGCGGAGACGCGCCTGGAATGAACGCCGCCATCAGGGCTGTCACGCGCATTGCTCATGCAGAAGGCTTGCAGGTTTTAGGCTTTGAGAGGGGTTGGGAGGGCTTGTTGACCAATGCTTTTGTGAGGTTGACGCCGCGCTCTGTTGGCGGAATAATCCAATTGGGCGGAACTATTTTGCGAACTTCGCGATGCCCAGAATTCAAGAGGAAAGAGGGACTTAAACGGGCGGCTGAAACCCTAGCGCGAAACAGAGTTGACGGCTTAATTGTTATTGGAGGTGATGGTTCGTTCAGGGGCGCCTTGGAACTTAGCACGTTTACAGAAGCACTTATTGTTGGGATTCCAGCCACGATAGACAATGACGTTTATGGCGTTGACGAAACCATAGGGTTTGACACAGCCGTGAATACGGCTGTTTCTGAAATTGACAAGATTCGCGACACAGCCATATCACATGAGAGAATATTCATAGTTGAGGTTATGGGAAGGACTAGGGGATTTTTAGCCGCGACCGTAGGCTTAACCGTTGGCGCAGAGGTAATCCTAGTTCCAGAAGAAAAAGTGGAGAAAGAAGAAATTTTCAGAGTTATACGCGAGAACAGCGCCAAGGGAAAGCGTTCAGGCATAATTGTGGCAGCGGAAGGCATAGGCGATACGCGCAAGCTTGCAACGGAAATTCAGAAAAACACGGGCGCAGAGGTTAGATTAAGCATCTTGGGTTACGCGCAAAGGGGAGGAAACCCAACCGCTAGAAGCCGCCTTCTCGCAAGCTTATTCGCAGACGCAGCTGTTAGGCTCTTGCTGAACGGCGAAGAAAACAGTGTTGTTGGATTACAGAACGGCAAAATACTTAGCGTAAAGTTTGAAGAGTCATGCGGCAAAGAAAAGCCTTTAGACCTTAACCTATTAAGGTTAGCTAGGGTTCTTGCAACATAGCGTCTTCTTTAGCCGAAAAACACCTTCGCTATATCGTAAAGTTCCAAGTCAACGGTTTTGCGTTTTCCAACAACATCCTTCAATGGGACAGAGACTATGCGGTTGCCCTTGATTGCCACCATATGTCCAAACTTTTCCTCATGAACAAAGTCTATCGCGGCTATTCCAAAACGTGTTGCCAGTATCCTATCAAAGGCTGTCGGCGAACCGCCACGTTGGATGTGCCCCAAAACAACAACGCGTGTTTCTATGCCTAATCGCTTTTCAATCTCCTTTCCAAGATAGTAGCCAACACCGCCAAGACGTATGTGCCCAAACTCGTCTATGCTTTCGCTGTAAATGACTTCTTTGCCGCCCCTTGGCTTTGCGCCCTCGGCAACGACCACTATGCTAAAGTTGCGCCCTCTTTCGTGCCTCTGCCTTATGTAATCGCAAACCTCATCCACATCAAACGGCTTTTCGGGAATAAGTATAACATCCGCGCCGCCGGCAATTCCAGCTTCTAGGGCTATCCAACCCGTGTATCGTCCCATAACTTCTAGAATCATGACTCTGCGGTGGGTTTCAGCTGTTGTATGCAGTCTATCAAGGGCTTCTGTAGCTATCGAAACAGCAGTGTTAAAGCCGAAAGTGTAGTCCGTGCCAGACAAGTCATTATCAATCGTTTTTGGCACGCCAACACACTTTAACCCAAAATCGCCCATCTTATGAGCAACGCTTAAAGTGTCATCTCCCCCAATAACAACAACAGCGCTTATCCCAGCCTTCTCCGCGTTAGCCATCATCTTTTCTGGTCCACCTTCACGTTTAAACGGGTTCGTCCTAGAAGTGCCCAAAATTGAACCTCCACGTGGAAGAATGCCAGAAACAGACTTTAGGTCAAGCGGCAAATACTCGCCTTCTAAAAGCCCCCACCAGCCATCCCTTATGCCAACAATCTCATCACCATAATGCCTAATACCCTTCCTAACAACAGCCCTTATAACAGCGTTTATGCCCGGCGCGTCTCCACCACCGCTTAACACTCCAACCTTCATTTGCATCACCCAAAACTAGGCTTTGCCAGAACTCCCGAAAAGGCGCATTTTACCCTTAACAACCTCTTTCATAGCCTCTTTCGCTGGACCCAAAATCTTTCTAGGGTCAAACTCCTTCGGCGATTTTGCCAAAACCTCACGTATTGTGGCAGTAAAAGCAAGCCGCAAGTCAGTGTCTATGTTTATTTTAGTTATGCCCAACGCTATTGCCTTCGTTATATGCTCTTCTGGTATGCCCCTTGCCCCTCCAAGTTCAGCACCATACTTTTGGGCTTTCTCAATAATCCACTGCGGAACGCTTGAAGCGCCATGTAAAACAAGCGGCACATCAACTTTCTCCCTTATGCGCTTCAACCTTTCAAAGTCAAGTCTGGGTTCGCCCCTAAACTTGTAGGCGCCATGCGAAGTCCCTATAGCCACTGCAAGAGCGTCAACGCCAGTTTGCCTAACAAAATTATGCGCGGCGTCAGGGTCTGTTAAAACCGCTTCTTTCTCCTCAACAGTCTTCTCTTCGAAACCAGCAAGCCTACCAAGCTCAGCCTCAACAGAAACGCCGCGCGAATGCGCAAAATCAACAACACTCCTTGTAATGGCAACATTGTCCTCAAACTTTAGGAATGAGCCGTCAATCATAACCGAAGTGAAGCCAGCCTCGATGCAACGCGAAACGGTTTCAAAGTCCTCCCCGTGGTCAAGGTGAAGCGACATTGGAATAGAAGCGGACTCAGCAGCGGTTCTAACAATTTTTGATAGGTAGGCTAAACCGCCGTATTTTATTGCGCTTGGCGTAATGGCAACTATAATTGGCGATTTCTCCTCAACGGCAGCCTCAAAAACAGCCAAAAAACTTTCAAGATTCTGAATGTTAAAAGCGCCTACTGCATACGCCCCGCTTCGAGCCTTTAACAGTAACTCCCTATTAGTAACAAGCATACAGTCCACTGTCTTGTGAATATTAATTTTAATCATATAAATGATTTACATAGTCCAAAATATGATTCTACATCTTTAGTTTAAATTAGAATCCCAACAGAATTTATGCCGATGCCTCTAGCAGACTTGCCCCAGAAGAATGAAGGGCTTGACCATAACTGATAAACCTTGAAAAGCAAAAATACGGGAAAGCAAAAATGAATCTACAATAACGAAAAGTAGGAGCGGACTATATGAAGAAAGTTCCAAAAAGTAACGTGATATACGCTTTTTCACCAAAACATAAACCAGTCCTAAAAGTCAAACCAGAAGAAACAGTTTTACTTGAAACAGAAGACGCCTTAGGCGGACAAATAAGAAGCGAAAAAGACTCCATAGACAACCTAGACTGGACAAAAGTTGATGGTGCGACTGGACCAATATTCATCAAAAACGCAAGTCCAGGAGACACGCTAGTTGTTGAAATTTTGGATTTGAAAATTGAAGATGAAGGCGTTATGGTTGTCATACCGAAGAGCGGAATACTAGGCGACAAAAAATTTAACCCTTACACGAAAATCGTCAAAATAAGAGATGGCTACATACACTTTGACGATCTCGAAGTTGAAGCGAAACCAATGATAGGCACAATAGGCGCAGCGCCAGAATCGGGTGAAATTCCAACGGGCTCTCTTGGAAGACACGGCGGAAACATGGACTTTAAAGGAATAACCGCAAACACTAGGCTATACTTGCCAGTGTTCACAGAGGGAGCATTATTTGCTGCCGGCGACGTGCACGCTGCCCAAGCAGACGGAGAACTATGCGTATCATCAGTGGAAGTGGCTGGCAAAATACTACTAAAATTCGACGTGATAAAGGGAAAAAAGCCAGAATGGCCAATCTTAGAAACGAGAAACACGTATGCACTTTTGGCTTGCGGAGAAACATTGGATGAAGCAGCGAGATACGCGTCTGAAGCTGCCATAAATGCTTTTATGCGTAGGTATGGATGGTCCTTTGAGAAGGCGTATATGTTTGGAAGCCTAGCTGTGAACTTGGAGATAAATCAGGTTGTAGATCCAAAGAAGGGTGTCAGGGCGGTAATTTCGAAAGATTTTATGAACTTAAACCATTTGCTTGTTTAAAAGGTAGTCTCGGTCTTTTGCTCCAAATTCTTCGAAACTCACAATGTCTTTCAGCTTCTTTCTTCTTCTGATTAGGTGAAGCACCTTGCCTTGAACGTCAAACTTTTTACGTGAATATCCAACAGCTAACAAAGCTATAACACGGTAGCTTTCTGGAATACGTAAAAGCTCCTTAACGAGTTTCTCGTCAAAGTCCCCAATCCAGCAAGTTCCCAGACCTTCGCTTGTGGCTGTTAAAACGATGTTCTGCATGGCTATTGCAACATCAACAACATGCCATCTCGGCGAAGCCCTTTCATCTCCACAACCAACAATCACCACTGGAGATTCAGCAAGAAAACGTGCAAAACGCCCACTTTGGGCTATTCTCCACTTCTTCTCAAAGTTTGTTACAACCACAAAATGCCAAGGCTGGACATTACCAGCGGAAGGCGCCAACCGCGCAGCCTCAAGAATCTTCATAAGCTTATCTTTTGGAACAGGAGTTGAATCATAAGCGCGAACTGAACGCCTACGCTGGACTGCCTCAAACACGCCCATCAGGCAGCACCAAAACTATTATTGGTTTCAACTTGCCATTAAGTTTTACACTGCTTTCTCTTACGGAACAAAATGGTTAACAGCGTTGCTACGACAAGCATTGACATTGTCAGAATAATAGCTGATGGAAATTCTGGAATTACATGGTATTGTATGACGTATTCAATCTCTGCTGTTGTTGCGATGTTGCCCACGTTATCTTCAGCTTCAATAGCGTATGTAACGTTCGTACAATACGGGAAGCTAGGTATGGCGGCGCTCCAGACTTCTCCCTCAACATTCACCATGTTAACAACGCTAATCCACACACCACTAGCGTTTGCATGAGCATAAAACAGCGTAACCCGCTTTACACCACTCACGTCATCCGTAACTGTAGCGTTAACTCCTACAATATCTTCTGGAAAAACATTTTCTGCTGACGGAAATTGGCATATATCCGTTATGTTAGGCGGCAAAGTATCAACATAAAAACAGACTTCACGTGAAGCACCCATCCTGCCAAAAGTGTCATTCGCATAAACAATAACGCAATGCGCTCCATCCGCAAGCCCTGTTAGCGTCGCATTCCCAAAAACCGTAACGTTCGCTTGCCCATCCAAAGAATAACCAATCCAAGAAACCACCTTATCAACAGTAAAAATCAACGGAACATCCTTTACAGCATAGATGACGCCATCTTCTGGAGACAAAACCCTTATACACGGCGGCCTACAAGCCCCAGCAAACCCGCACAAAAAAGCCCCATAACCCACAATAAACAAAGTCAAGAAAAACACACGAGCAGCCTTCTCCCCCATCAAATCCCCAAACATACCAAAGAAAAAACACTTTTAAGGCATATTCTCAAAACCAAAACATATCAACCCGAAAACTCAAACAATTTCGCTAATACCCCTAAACGTTCAAGAAACCCCCTTTTAAATTGGCGCGGGGTGCGGGATTTGAATAAGTGGATTTTTCGCGTGTTATATTAAGGTTTTACGGAAAAAGTTTCTAAGCGTTGTTGTCTAGGTTGGGGCTTAAGGAAAACTATTTGTGGATTAACAGAACATAATCTTCCACGACTTAAGACTGGCAGGCGGGATTTTCTGAATAGAAAAACGTTCCAAAAAGCAAAAACAGCGAAACAGTAAGAGTATAAGTATATAATTTCTTACATACTACACTTGGGGAGGAAACCTAAAACCACATTTCTATGTGTTGGGCTTTTTGCCCAGGGGCAAATTTTTAATAGTCTAAGATGCGGGGCCTCTGTTTGTTTGGGTTTTCTGCGAAATCGCCATTCTAGTTTCTGTGAGTTTGCGTTCTAGTTCTTTTTTCTTTTTGGCCTTTTCCATTAGGCTGATGAACTGGTGGGCTTGTCCGCGGTCTTCCCAGCTTTGCATAAGTTTTGGCACAATATCCCACATGTTGTGTAAATCGCCAAAGTCTAAGCCCAACTCGCGAACCAGGTCTATTAGTTCGTCGTAACATCCGAGCTTCTTGAGCGCTGTCTTAAGGCGTTCAACCTCGTCAAAGAGCTTGGCATATTCACGCTTCAGATTCTCATAGTCAGCAGTCTCATAGGCAGGTGGCTGTGTGCCCTCAAGCTCTGCTAAACGCTTCCGCAATAAGTCATTAACCTCTTCACTTACGGATCTGCCAAACTTCTCCATTAGTATCTGCTTAAGTTTAGCGTAGACTTGGTGGTCAACATGAAAGCAATGCGGCTCCGCATCCACATACTTTTTTGGACGAGGCATAAGAGTTTCCCATTAGAAAAATAGAAAACCGCGATACCCCCTCCCCTCCACACTAGTAAATAATAATATACTATTATAGAGAATAAGCCTCAACAATACTTATACTCTCATTGCATTTTCACTTCGGCATTTTTTCTGTTTTTCCTGTTAGAAAAACCGCCCCCTCGCTTAGAAATCCATGATGAAGGATGTTCTGTTAATTCACGTTAACAGACAAGCCAGAAAAATAACTATTAGAAAATTTTCAAAAACTTCAAACCGCGCTTTATATACAGCCTTTTTGCATTAACGCTGTCAACTTTGAACCTTCTGCCTATTTGGGCTTCAATCATTCGCGGTTTTATAAGTTGTTGTTTATTCCAAGAATGCTGCGTCTATAATTGGTTTGATGCGAACTTGTAGCCACCTTGCCATCCCACGAGCTTTTCCAGGTGCAAACCTGTTACTTTATTCAAGCAAATATACGCGTTCAAGTCTATGCGTGCGCAAACTTTCTCTAGCGCTGTACTTTTGGGAACATAAATCTGTGTGCAATGCGAAATCAGCGAGTTTGACCTTTTTTCTTAAAGATAACCGCGCAGAGCAGTGTGATTATCATGAATAGGAAAAGTAGCATCGATGGTTGGAATTCTACAATCACAACGACCGATCCCACTTCTGCTGGAACTGCAGTTGAGCTTACTGCATCGTTGACTCTTACGTATATCGTGTAGTTACCTACCGAATCAGGCGTGAACGTCCATGTGGTGCTATTAGCTCCGGGAACTGCAGTGTCATTCAAATACCATTGGAAGGAGTATGGAGGTGTGCCACCTGAAACCTCGGCTATGAACAGTTGGGACTCAGTAACGTTCATGGTGACTGATGTAGGCGAAATCGTAACGCGAAGCGCTTCATTCACCGAAATAGTGGCGGTGTTGGACGTTGCAGAAGCGTCTGTTGCATCAGTAACGTTCAGATAGACGATGTAGGAGCCCGGAGTTGACGGCGTTAACGTCCACGAGGCGTCTGTAGCGCCTGAGACTGGCGCATCGTTGAGATACCACTGGTAGTTATATGGAAATGCACCACCGGAGACACTTGAATCGAACTGTTGAGATTGACCGACATCCATAACGCCGTACGAAGGTGAGATCGATACGCAATTGCGTGTGTATTCAGACCAAACCTCCTCAGCAGACAAGGGCCTATTGTAGACTTTGACTTCGTCTATTGTGCCGTTGAAATATCTTCCGCGCCAGACCAAACTTTCTCCTATAGAGAAACTGTTGGGATTTGTACCTCTTGCCAGATTTATTGAAGTTGTTTTTTCTAATATGCCATTAACGTACATTCTTGTGCAGTTGTAAGCTTGGTATGTTGCTGCAACATGATACCACCTGCCAATCTCAACTACCGTATTCGATGCCACAACTACTCCAGGTCCAATATAGAATTTGAATCTGTTGTCGGTCTCCGCCTGCAAATCCAAGTCAGTACTTGCGCCAGATCTACTTGCAATTTCCATGGTATGTCCTGCAACAGATGGCAAACAACCAAAGTTGACCCAAGCTTCGATAGTAGCTCCCTGTATCGGGTCAAGTGTTTCATTGTTTCCGCAATCAACGTAATCATTGAGTCCATCAAAGTTCAAGGCGCTCCATGCTTTCCCTTTCGTCCATGAAGCGCCATGCAGGGTCGCGTTATTGTTGTTACCGGAGCCATCTTTGGCTGCTGTACCTGAGCCTTCATCGAAGCTCCAATAGCCGACCAAGCCATAAAGTTGAGCATAGGAAGTTCGATTGAAAGCTCCGGCTGGCAGGACACCGAATGAAAACACCAGAAAACCAAAACACAACAAAATCATAAAAAGACCTAAACTAATTCTCCTCAACTTTCCAAACCTCTCAAGAAAAGATGCACAAATTGAAAAATAAGGCTTTTGAAAAAATAGCGGTCGTATAAGAGTTTGCAACCAAATGGATGAGGTTCCAAGGGAATTTGAACTTCAATTCCTGTATTAAAGATGTTTCGCAAGTTTCCTCTTCGAGTTTATAGCAGGGGAACCAAGATTTTCCGTTAGACGTTATTAATGGAAAGTAAAAAGAGAAGAGAGCACATGCTAAACAAGTGGTAGAAAGTAATTAGCAAGCATGAATTAATCATAACAACCTAACCTACTTCTTTCTAAGAAGGACCATGTTAATATCGAGTTTTGATTCTTCAGTTTGTTCAAGGGGCTGGTCTAAATACCACCAGTCAGCATTACCCCTCCACCAGCCGAGAAATTCAAACTTGTTATGTAACTTAATGAGCAGTTTAAATTCTTGTGGAAAAACCAGCTTTAAGTCCTCTTCATGCGTGAATGTGCGTTTCAGTCCATGATCGTCAACGTCAAATGTTATTTTTTCTGTGACGATTTGGTTTATAATATCCTTTACGAGTGTTTCATAGGTTGTTTTCACTTTTATTCCATCTTTTTCCATTTCCCAGCTTTGTTTCCGAGCTTTAGTCCAATCAACTTTCCAGTTGACCCCAAAGTTTTGAATGAAATATAAGCTGCCCTTATTTAGCGAAGCTGCAACGGAATCTAAATGCCTAAGCATATCCTCATTTGACTTAAAGGCAAAGGAGCCCATCATTATAAAAGCATAGTCAACCTTTTTCCTTAACCTGAAACTGGTCATGTCGGCGTGAACCGTTTCTATCTTTAAGCCTTCTTCTTGGGCCTTGGTGCGCAGATATTCAAGCATCTCCTTGCTTGTATCTAATCCAACAGCCTCATACCCTCTTCTTGCAATCTCCCTCAACTGCAAACTCGGCCCACAAGCTACGTCCAAGAACCGATGAACCTTAACCCTGCTGAACCTCGAGATAATTTCTTCAAAACAGTCTACTTGCCTGCTAGGATCGAAAAAACTGAAAGCTACCTCGTAATATAAGGGTTGATCATAAATTGCCATGATAATCCTCCAATTTTCATGTTGCCTCACCATCAATGATTCACAAGTCTTTGTTAAAGTTTCTGCTATTCTCAAGAAGCAGGGTCACTTCAACCATGTTCTTTTATTGTCTCCTAAGGAACATAAGTGGATCTTAAAACATACTAAGTTTAATTTTGTTTTTTGCCTTCTTCTGATAGAAATTTGCTGTAGATTATGAGGTCTGAGCCATGGAAATGCTTTCTCAGATAACCTTCTGGAATAAAGCCATTTTTTATGTAAAGTTTTATTGCTGGTAAGAGTGTAGGCGATGTATAAAGCCAAACCTTCTGGGTTTTTCTTTTCCTTGCTTCCTCAATAAATGTATGAAGTAAACTTTCACCAACACCTCTACCTCTAAACTCCTTTCTCACACCCAGGAAACCGAGCTGACAAACACCTGTATACACCCTCCCCTGAGCCAATCCTATAATCTTCCCCAGACTCTCCGCAACTAAAAATATCGAGTTCGCATCTTCAACTTGCTGTTTTAACCTTTCCACCGTTTCGGGTTTAAGTAGATCATCTAGTTCAGGATTTATAACCGACTCAGGTAACCATTCACCAAGACTTTTCCATATCTCAACGTAACATTTTACCAGTTTTTTAACATCATCTGCAGATGCAAACCGAACCTTATACACGCACCAACACCACTTTAATGCACAGTTTTCAAATACAATAAGAGCTTATCCATACTTTAAAGTTATGATTCACTCGAGAACCGTCCATTTTCATCTTTCTACGTCCACATGACTCTGATATCGAGTGGAGCGGTTTGATAGTTTTATTTATGCTTAACGGCTATGTATATAGAGGCTGATAGGCAACTCACGCTTGAAATGAAGCATGCTATTCCATACGGAAGCAATGGATGTGGAATCTTAATTTCTTCATATATACCAACCCATACTTCATAGGGCAAGCTTAGACCTTGGTCAAGTTTGAATGGAACCACAAGATAATATGTTCCGGGCTTAAATATCCAACTGTTCACCATTTGCCCATCAGACGTTTCAAAATACGGGGCGTAAAATGTAAATGCATAACCCCCGTTGGGTATGCCCACATCTGCGTAGACATGTCCTTCTATTGTAACGTTAAAGGGAATCCTAAGGCAACCTTCAATAGTATCGCTCTTTATTTGCACAATCTGCTGAGGGAAAAGAACTTTTGTTTCAGGCCAGTTTGGAAAGCCAGATGTAGCAACATACAGATTAATCGCCTCTATTAAAAGTAAAATGCCGCATAGAAGCAAAATTCCGGCGAAAACTTTAACGCGCATTACCCTATCCTCTTCGTAAATGCACCATTAACTTCTAGCATGTTATATTCCTCCAAAATCTTAAAATTTTCTGTTAGTGTCTCTTAAAAGAAGATATTTTTACTTTAGTAGTTTCTTTGTAGGATTTGTTTTACGTGAAACTATATGGATTCTTACCAGTCTGTTTGACATCCATTTTCTGGTATCAAAATTATTGTTGTTTCATCTGGCAGCGGTGCTGTGGGGGTTCTCTCTGATATTTATTAGTTTAGTCTTTACATTGGCGTGAATTGCTACTTGCTTGTAGAATCTATTCTCGGTTGGATGATATACCATTTGAAGTAAGCTTTCGTATTTCTCTACGGGAAAAACGCCAAGTTTCCTTCTTATTTCCTCATCAACGGCTTTTATGGCGTCTATTATGGAGGCTTCTTTTTTCAGGGTTAGTTGAAAGGCTTGAGGGAAAAACTTGCTTATTTCCCTTTGGCGGATAACCACCGTAACCCTTTTCATCACAATTGTAAAGGTGTCGTGATTTAACTTAACCATTTTGCAAGAGCCGTGCGTACGCTAGCGCAACAATGTGTGCTCCATCCTTTTCTGGTGTTAGTGCAGGAATTGTTGCATACTTGCTTTGAAAACAATAAATTTAAATTCTTGAATATAAAGTTAAAGTTGAGGAAACTCGCATGAACGAAGCAAAAGAGAATAGGGCTGAATGCGACCACGAATGGAAGGCTGAAGAACTAACAGAAAACAAATCCCACGTTAAGCTTGTCTGTGTCAAATGCGGTGCCAAGAAAGAGATTGAACTCTTCCCGTAAGGACTCACCACGCCTTAAAATATATGAAAGCTAGAATTATTGGATGAAGGGCGAGTCATGCAACAGATAGAGGGT
>JAVZNC010000003.1:0-191570 GCA_038882955.1 Bathyarchaeia archaeon | reverse complement strand
CTAAAAGTTCAGCCTTCCTAATAGCCCTCATATGCCTAATCGACATCGCGCTTCTTTCCACAATCGTGCCAACAATCCTTAACGACGCGGACCACAAGTATGTCGAATCTTACTATTGGATTCCGATTCTCCACGCTTCTTTCACACTTTTCGTAGACGGAATAAGCCTATCAATGGCAATAATAACCCTAATACTCATTCTAACATCCGCCCTCTTTTCAATAAATTACATGCAAGAGAAGAAGGGGCTAGCTGAATACTACGCTCTTTTAGCATTGCTTTCAATAGGGCTTGTTGGCGTCTTCATTACATCAAACCTTATGTTATTCTATTTCTGCTGGGAACTAATGCTTCTACCATCATACTTTATAATAGGCGGATGGGGCTACAAGGAACCATACAGAGCAGCCTTCAAATTCTTCATATTCACCCACGCAGGCGCAGTCTTCGTCCTACTAGGCATAGGCGCAATATTCATGGTTACAGGCGACTTAGACATGTTCCAAGCACAAACAGCGTTAATGACCGCCAACCCGGAATTCGTCAAATGGATACTGCTATCTCTGACAGTTGGTTTCGCAGTCAAAATGGCTGCAGTTCCAGTTCACATGTGGCTGCCAGACGCACATTCCGAAGCACCAGCGCCGATGTCTGCATTATTAAGCGGCGTAATAATCAGCGCCGGCGCTTACGCAATACTACGCGTATCTCTAGGGACGGTTTTTCCAGCAGTTATGGCAACAGATTTTGGAAACATCTTCCTGCACGGCTTAACTATTTTTGGAATAATATCCGCCTTTTTTGGTTCCTTAATCGCTTTGGTGGAAACTGACATAAAACGTATAATCGCCTATTCTAGCATAGCCCACATGGGCTATGTTCTCTTCGGGCTTTCACTCTTTCCATTCCAAGAACCCGTCACAGGAACAGTTTTACACCTTGTAAACCATGCTGTAAGTAAAGGCTTATTCTTTTTGTCTGCGGGCGCCGTTATGAAGCAACTTGAAGTTCGCGATATACGTGAAATGGGCGGGCTTGCGGGAAAAATGCCAATTACAGCCACAGTTTCTACAACAGCAGCGTTAAGTATTGCAGGAATACCACCATTCGCATGTTTCATAAGCGAATTTCTGATATTTGTTGGAGCATTTCAAACAATCAACGTTGACAACTTCTATCTAATTCCAACAGCACTGATGCTTGTAGCCACAGTTTTGTCCCTAGCCTACGCTCTAAGATTTTTAAGCCACGTCTATCTCGGCGAAACAAAATACGAAAAAGTTTCCGATGCTCCCCCCTATATGAAGTTAGCCATGATTATTTTAGCCGTGCTCACAGTTATCCTTGGAATATGGCCCACATTCTTCATACAACTAATTTCAAGCGTAAGCTTTGTCTAGTGAGGAACGCAGATGATAGAGCTTTTGGATGCATCTTTACCAATAATCGCCTTCGTTTTGTTTTCTCTTTTAACGATTCCAATTGTTAAAATTACTCGTAAAAAAGGAAGCGGGAAAAATGTTTTGATTCTTTGTTGGTTCTTAACAATTTTCGTTATCGCCGGTCTGACTGTAGCGAACCTTGCACTGAAATATTATGCTGAACCATCCCCTCAGCCTTTTATAAACCTGTCACTAATTGAAGGTTCCTCAACTATTTTCTCCAGCAGGTTTTTGGTGGATGCAGTGTCAGTTTACATGGCGATAATTTTCACGGGCGTAGGTGCATTTGTTACCGTATACAGCCTCTTTTCCATAGGTTCTGATGGAGAGCTTTCAGAACGCTATTACGCTGTTATGTTAATGATTATTGGCTGCGTTATAGGAACAGCCCTTGCTGGCGATTTATTGACGCTTTTCATTTTTTGGGAAGCAACAGCCACTGGCTCAAGCTTCTTAATGCTATACCAAAAAACAGCAAAGTCATTGCATGCCACGCTAAAGTATCTGATCATGATAATAATAGCTTCAGCCTTCATAATTTATGGGCTTTCAGTGATTTACGCCCTTACAGGTTCGCTTAATTTTTGGGAGGTAAAACATGCACTGGCTTCTCTTGCGGATAAGCACTTACTTGAGATGGCATTCATTTTTATTGCAGCAGGATACTCGATAGAAGCGGCTGTCGTGCCATTCCACATGTGGTTGCCAGACGCATACACAGCAGCGCCAGCCTCTTCCTCAGCCTTTTTTTCAGCCCTCGTTGACCAAGGAAGCTACTATGTCTTGCTAAGAGTTCTCATCTACATTTTGACCCCGCCAACCGTTTTGCCATGGAACTTCTTGTTTGCAGTTCTTTCAGCGTTAACAATGGTTGTTGGCAACCTGTTCGCTTTGACCGAAAGAAACGTGAAACGTTTAATCGCTTACATATGTATTGCAGATGTAGGCTACAATCTTGTGGCGATAACAAGCGTGACACCGCTTGGCATAATGGGGAACCTCTACTTCTTCCTTATAGGTGGAATAACAACAGCCCTCGCATTCATGACCGCAGGAATATTTAACAGCATGGGCTTCAAAACTTTAGAAGACTTTTCGGGAATTGGAAGAAAAATGCCACTTACAAGCTTAATCCTACTTCTATCAGCCTTTTCATTCGCTGGGGTTCCACCCTTTGCTGGTTTTATGGCTAAGTATTTAGTTTTTACATCAGCAATAGAAGGCAACCTTGGCTGGCTAGCGATAATAGGCGTCTTAACCAGCGTCATCCAAGCTGCATATCTTTTGAGGCTAATCAACTACATGTATGGAAAAAAGCTAATGGGAGAAACAGAAACTAAAATTAAAGAACCAAAGAAACTGCTTGTTCCGATGTTCATCCTTGCCATCGCGATAATCGTTTTAGGCGTTTATCCAACAGCAGTTTTGAACCTCATAGACCCAGTAATACAGCAGTTTCCTTTTATGCCATAACTTTCTCTAAATATTAATGGAGGAGTCACAAACGCAGACAAACAGAAATAGATTGATAGCTTTCGATGATTTAAAACGACTTGTAATAGATCGTGATTTTTGCACTGCATGTGGCGCATGTGAAGCCGCTTGCCCAATTCACGCCATAAAACTTGCAGACAACAAGCCGGATAGGCTGTATGATTGTTCTGAGCATTTGGACACTTGCCCAGTCTGTTACGACATATGCCCACACACCGACGCACTCTTATACGAAACATTAAGGTTCGTGGCGGATGCACCACATAGAAGAGAAGCATTAGGCTATTATAGGAAAATTATGCTTGCACAAGCAACTAACCCAACGATAAGAGAAGCGACAAAAAGCGGTGGAGTTATAAATGCTCTACTTAATTTTGCCATCAACCAAAAGATAATTGACAGCGCGATTGTTTCAAAGATTTCTCCAAGCTTACCAATAAAAGTTAAGCCTCAAATAAGCCTTGTGCCAGACGACGCCCTTTCCGTTGTGGACTCAAAAATCATGCCCAGCGCAGTTGCAGAAGCCTTTGGCCGTGCAGTCTTTGAACATGGAAAAGTTCACATAGCCTTCGTTGGCATCCCGTGCCACGTCCTCGCCCTTCGAAAACTTGAAGCTTGGCAACACAAATTTATTGATAGCTTGGAAATAACAATAGGGCTTTTTTGCCTATGGACTTTCTCAATCGGACGATTGTTAGAATATCTTCTGCAAGAACATAATGTTGCAGCTAACGAAATTGTGAATGTTGACTTGGAAGGAGACAAGTATGTGGTGACAACGGAAAATCGCATATTCCGAATTCCCATAGCGAAAATCAAACCTCATATTATGAACCGCTGCAAAACATGCACAGACTTCACATCTGAACTTGCAGACCTAAGCGTTGGCGGAGCAAACCCACTAAAAGACTGGTCAATAATAATAGTCAGAACCAAAAAAGGCGAAGAATTGCTTGACCTAGCAGTTGAAAAGGAAATCTTAACAACCAAAGAAATAGCCACAGAACCAGACACACTAGCACACCTAATCAACGTATCAACTCAAAAAAGAAACAGTGCACTGCAAGAAAGCAGAAACATGGAAAAAGAAGGCATAATAATACCTATAGCCGCGGAGTTTTACATGAAGCCAACACCAATCGAAATCAGCATGCTGAAGGAAATGAAAGTAGAACAAATAATGACAAAAAACGTCATTACACTAACGCCTACAATGACAATAAATGAATTCTTCGACAAAGTGGCAGAGCATCATCACATAGGCTTCCCAATAGTAAGCGAGTCCGGCAAACTCTTAGGAATAGTTACATTGCAAGACGTAATGAAAGTTCCAAAAGGAAAAAGAAACGAAACACTTCTCAGAGAAATCTGCACAAAAAAATTAGTCACAACTTTTCCAGAAGAATCAGTAGCAGAAGCCTTCGAAAAAATGAACAAACACAACATTGGAAGACTACTGGTCGTCAGCAAGGAAAACAAGGAAGCACTGCTTGGAATCCTAACAAGAAGCGACATAACACACGCATTAAGAACCTAACATAAAAAGCAATTAATATCCAACACGCTCCGTTAAACAGCGATTAATGGAATTGCCCATTTTTAGAGGGTTAACCGTGATGTTCATGCAATGGTCAGGAGCTGCAAGTGTTGTGTTTGAAGCCTTTTACCGCAAGACGATGAAGGTTTTGGCTTTTATGGCCGGGGGTTGCAAGTGTAGTTTGCGTATTTAGTGCTGTTTTGGCAGTTGAGAAGATGTAGACGATTGCTTAATCCTTTGACGGGCCATATTTAGCCTTCAAACTTTGAAAACAAGATTGCTCCGCATAACTTTCCACACTTTACGCCACTGGAAAGCCACAATGAACACCACAAAACCAAAGATATCCTATACGTCATGAAAGTCCTAGGACACAGAAACATCAAAAACACCCTAATCTACACACAACTTATCCCATCCAACGAAGACGACTTCATATGCAAAGCAGCAACAACCATCGAGGAAGCCGAACAACTCATAGAAGCCGGCTTTGAATACGTCTGCGATATTGAAGGCGTAAAGCTCTTCAGAAAAAGAAAATAGCGCACCCCCGGACAAGCCAGGAGTACGCCGGTACTATCTAAAACGCCGCCGGTAGGACTTGAACCTACGACCGACTGGTTAACAGCCAGCCGCTCTACCGAACTGAGCTACGGCGGCTTACTGCTGCATGATTTGAAGTTTTGAGTGTGGTATTTAAGTTTAGTCTTCATGTTATATGTGGATTCCCTTCTTCTTTGCTTGATATTCCACAAGTTTTACGAAGATGCGGTAAAACTGTTGCAGTATGCTCGCATACCATCTTCCAGTGAATGACAGGTCTATGAGTTTGCCTATCCAATAGAAGTCGTGTTGAAGGCACTTTGTCAGTAATTCTTTGTGAAGCGTTGTCATTTCAGTTTCCTTAAACCAATCCTCATTTTTCAGTCTACCCATGGGAACAAAAAACAGCGGGACTATCAGGCTTGTTATGTCGCGAAGGTCATCCATCAACTCTATGGTTTTTATGATGTCTTCTTCTGTTTCTTCTGGCACGCCCACAATCAAAGTGCATGCTGGAATGAGCTTGTTGTCATGCATTAGTCCCATTCCGGTGTGAACTATTTCAGGCCACTGTTCTGGTTTGAACGGGTGCGCCTTTGCTGGCATAACCTTCTTCGCGAGTTCTCCAGAACCAGTTTCTATGCCGACTTCGGCTCCCCACCATGGCTGTTTCTGCCTTATTATCTCCGCCACTTTCTCGAAAAGTTTCGGTTTTGACGCAACGGCCGCGAGCGAGCAGTGGCTCCAGCTTATGCTAGCACACTTTTTTGTGACGAGTTCGTGAAGTTGGATAAGCCTTTCATCGTCTGGCAGAGTGTTCCTTGAGCCGAAAAGCATAACGTCTTCTGCATGTAGGCAAACGCCGTTTATTCCTTCCTTCAAATTTACGTCTATCTCGCGTGCTATTTTCTCGAAGGGGTACCACCTCAAAGGCCTTAACGTTACGCTGCAGAATTCGCAACCCCTGCAACATCCACGTCCAACCTCGACCAAGCCGTTGATTGAAGGATTTACAATGTCTGGTATTTCCTCCAAACTCGGCGATTCTTTAACGCTAACTTCATAATACTGTGGTAAAGGCTCATCATTTATGGCGGCTTGAACTATTTTCCCAATAACGTTTTCAGCTTCACCATCAATAATGCAGTCTATGCCATACTCTCTAACAAAATTTGGTCTATAATGAAACTGCCAAACACCCGGTCCGCCAACGATGATCTTTAACCCACGTCTTTTTGCTTCTTTAACCTCCTTTTGGCTTAGCAGAGCCCTAAAGTACTGTGCGAGAAATGGCTCTTTCTTCAGGATTGCGGCGAACGTGCTTGAGGCTGGTCCTAAGCCGAACGGGTCCATGACGTGTATGCCCAAAACCTTTGCCTTTCCTACGTAATTTTTTAGGTGTGTAGGCGCGACTGTTAGCACATTGAAGCCTTCGTTTAAGAGTTTAGCTTCAACTTTTCTAAGGCCGTAGGGAGCCGCTGCTGGTACACCTCTTCTTGTTTTGATTGGTGGGAAAAAAAGCCAAGCATAAAGCCAATCTGGAATCACGTTTGGCGGGGCGCATGTGCCAAAGCCTATAAACTCGTTTGTATGGTAATCGCTCATCAAGGTTCTATCAGCCGTCAAGATTACCATGCTATCAGCGTTTTTTTCTCCGTGCAAGGCATAGTTTTCTCCGTACTTACAATGTCTCCCTAATCTTTTAGTTTTGGATTACGCCTTTACTTAAAAATTATGGTTTCGTTCAATTCTATGTTTGGCTTCATATTTAAGGACTAGAAAGATGTATATTCTAGATTTTATAATTAGCTTGAAGGTTCGTGGGGAATGAACCTTTGAAAAGAATCCTGGAAATTAGGTGGCATGGTAGAGGCGGACAAGGAGCATGGACAGCAAGTGAACTATTGGCGAGAGCCGCAATCCTAGAAGGAAAGTACGTCCAATCATTCCCAGAGTTCGGCCCAGAAAGGATGGGTGCTCCAGTTACGGCATTCACAAGGGTTAGCAACGAGCCTATAAAGATTCACTGTGCAATCTACAATCCAGATGTGGTGGCAGTTTTAGACCCAACGTTGTTGAAGACTGTTCCAGTTGCCGACGGGCTAAACGAAGAAGGCATGGTTATTGTGAACTCGAAAGATAGCCCAACAGAAATTAGGAAACTCCTCAAAACCGGCAAGGGCAAGGTTTGGGCTGTCCCAGCAACGGAAATAGCAATAAAAATTTTAGGCATGCCAATAACGAACACGGCGATGCTTGGGGCTGTGGCTCGTGTAACTGACATAGTCAGTTTAGAAAGTATTGAAAAAACTGTTAGGGAACGTTTCAGAAAGGATGTTGCTGAGAAAAATTTTGCCGTTATAAAGGAGGCTTATGAGGAGGTTAAACCAGAATGACACAGCAAGAGAAAGGTTGGAAGGAGATTTCTCCAGCGGGAGTCTGCTGGAAATCCAGCACACAATTCTTAACTGGCGATTGGAAAACTTACAAGCCAGTACGGGACCCGGCAAAGTGTACTCGATGTTTGCTCTGCGTCATATTCTGTCCAGACGGTGCAATACGCTGGAAGCCAGAGGCAAACGATATAGAGTTTAACTTCAACTTCTGCAAGGGATGCGGCATATGCGCAAACGAATGCCCAACAAAGGCTATAGAGATGAAGCTTGAATAGGGGATGGTGTAAGCATGAAAAGTGTTGTTAAACAAGAGGTTTTAGCCCTAAACGGAGACGAGGCTGTGGCTTATGCTGCGAAGCAGTCAGACGTGGATGTTGTTGCCGCCTATCCAATAACGCCACAAACAATAATGGTGGAAAAATTCAGCGAATACGTTGCAAACGGTGAAGTTGAAACGCAATTCATATGCACAGAATCCGAACACAGCGCACTAACAGCTTGCCTTGCTGCTTCGGTTACTGGCGCAAGAGCCTTTACTGCTTCTGCATCTGCGGGTTTAGCCTTAATGCATGAAATGCTTTTTGTGACTTCCGGATGTCGTGCGCCAGTTGTTATGGCAATCGCCAACAGAGCCTTATCAGCGCCCTTAAACATTCATGGCGACCACTCTGACACGATGGCGCAGAGAGACAGCGGATGGATTCAAATTTATGTTGAAAACGCACAAGAAGCATACGACTCCGTCATTCAAGCATTCAAAATAGCGGAAAACCCAGAAGTTCTGCTTCCAGCAATCGTCGGCTTAGACGGCTTCACTCTAAGCCACACGCTGGAAAACGTGCATGTACTCCCAGATGATGTTGTAAAGAAGTTTATAGGCGTAAGGCAGTTCCCAACGGTAATAAACCATGAAGGAAAAACTGTGCCTTTTAGGCTTGACCCAGAAAACCCAACAACGATGGGGCCAATAGCCCTACCAAACTACTATTTTGAGTTTAAACGTCAGCAAGAAGAAGCCATGAAAAACGCTCTAAGAGTAATTAGCCAAGTTAATGATGAATATGCGGAGATAAGTGGAAGAAAATACGGTGATGGGCTGCTCGAGCCGTATTTCATTGAAGATGCCGAAATCGGAATAGTTTGCCTAGGCTCAACGGCTGGAACAGTGAAAAGCGTCGTGGACGAGCTTAGAGCAGAGGGCGTAAAGGCTGGGCTGCTCAGACTGCGCACTTTCAGGCCTTTCCCAGCAAAAGACGTTGCTAAGGCACTCGAAAATGTTAAGGCAATAGCCGTAATGGATAGGAGCATGAGTTTTGGAGGAAACGGTGGACCAGTTTTTCAAGAAGTTCGCAGTGCGCTTTACGATTCGCGAAAGCGCCCGCACATAGTGAACTACGTTTATGGACTCGGTGGAAGAGACACGAACATGACGCAGATACACGGTGTCTTCAAAGACTTACAGAAAATACTCGAGAAAGGACAAGTTGAAAACCTCGTGAACTATGTTGGATTAAGAGAGTAGGAGGCGAAAATGAAAATGTTCACAGAATGGAAATTCACCGCAAAAGACATAGCCGAAAAGCCAGACCTCTTCATGTCTGGGCACAGAGCATGTGCTGGATGCGGACCAGCAACAGTTCTAAGGCTAATAATGAAAGCCGTTAAAGGACCAACAATAGTGACAAACGCAACCGGATGCATGGAAGTAGTTTCATCCATATACCCATACACTTCATGGGCTTTGCCTTGGCTTCACACAGCATTCGAAAACGCAGCTGCAAACGCTTCTGGAATCGACGCTGCAATAAAGATTCTAAAGAAGAAGGGACGCATAAAATATGAGCATGTAGACGTGATTGCGCTCGCAGGGGATGGCGGAACATACGACATTGGGATACAAGCGCTTTCTGGAGCTGTTGAAAGGGAACATGACTTCCTCTTTGTGCTTTATGACAACGAGGCTTACATGAATACGGGCATACAACGAAGCGGAGGAACCCCGCTAGGTGCGTCAACAACAACATCACCGGCAGGCACCGTCATACCGGGAAAGCTTGAACAAAAAAAGCCTATAGCGGACATTATGGTGGCTCACGAAATGCCATATGTTGCAACGGCATCGCCGTATTACTGGCGGGACCTAATAACAAAAGTGCGAAGAGGCTTAGAAGTGAATGGACCAGCTTTCCTACACGTTTTCGCGCCTTGCCCAAGAGGATGGCGAAGCGACCAAGCCAAAACGATAGAACTTTCACGCTTAGCAGTGGAGACATGCATATTCCCGTTGTGGGAAGCAATAAACGGCGAATACCAACTTTCAACACCAAGCAAGGTTTTAGCACAAAACCCGGAAAAGAAAAAGCCAGTAAAAGAATACCTACAAGTGCAAGGACGTTTTAGGCACCTTTTCACACCAAAATACGAAAAGCTGCTTGACGAGATACAGCGCATAACAGACGAAAGATGGAAACGACTACTCAAAAAATGCGGAATAGCCTAAAATCCATTTTCCTTTACTATTTCAAGAGTTATCTTTTAGGTATTTTTCTATCTCGTTTTCTGCATTGTCTGCTTTTATGAATATCGGCACGTTTTCTATTCCCGTTGCAATGTAGCTTGAAAGTAGCCACTCGCCAGGCGCAAATTCAAGAGTTTTCTCCAGTATGCTTTTGTCTATCATGAACGTGTCGCTTACGAGGTTTCTGTCGTATGGTCTTGGCAAAGTGCCAACAAAATACGTGTGCAGTTGTTGAAGCGCGTTTGTGTTTAGATAGGCAATGCGCTGTGTTGCTATGCATACGCCTATCCCATACTTTCGTCCTTGCCTAAGCAGCGTTTCCACATGCGCGGAGCATTTGGCTTCTATTCCCGAGCCTCCGCTTGGGATAAACTCTTGCGCCTCGTCGAAGACTAATAGGACGTATGGTTTTGTCTGGAACTTGCGTTTTCTTTTAACGAGCAAGTCGTTTGTTAGGTTTATCGCCAACTCCTTTATCGTGTATGGGTCTGCGATTGATATGCATAGAAGCCTTGTCTTCTTGTCTTCGAGCATTTCGCGGATTTTCTCCGTCGTCAACCCGCCTTTAGTTTTTTCTTCGCTTTTCTCTCTACGCCTCAATCGTTCAAGAAGCGTATTCCGCGTTGTTGCCCAAGCGTAAAGTTGACTTTTCTCTGAAACTTTGAACTCTTCCACTTTGGCTCTTGCCGCCTCATCGACGTATTCGATAAATTTCTCGTTTACCTCTTGATTTTCGATGGCGCCGTGCTCCTCCATGTACGTTAAGACTGCATCTTGAATCTCGTCAATAGCATTAACGTAGTTAGGTTTGTCCGCGTCTTTCCGCCTATATTCACTTAGTTCGCCGAGGAACTCGCTGTATGTCGGAATTTTCTGTCTCGGTCTCTTATAGTACGTGAGTTTACCCTGCTCCATTATCTGCGTTAGTCCAGCCTTGATTCGCTCATCATTTTCATAATCCTTCGGCTTAACAACCGAGTTAAAGAAAACGTCAACAGACTCGATCTTGTTCTCCATGATAACCTTCGCCGCGAAGTTCGGGTCTGCAAGAAGGTCAAGTAGAAGGAAGACGTATTCACAGCTAATGTCGAAAATTACGACTTTTATGTCCTCTGTGTGGAGCAAAATTCGCCGCAAAATATTAGACATTAGGTTGCTTTTTCCGCCGCCCGTAAAAGCGAAAATGCCGAAGTGATAGCGCACGAGTTTTTCGAAATCCACGTATATGGGGATAACTGTCTTGCTTGTCTGAAACATTTTGATTAAGCCAAGCCTCGGGTCTGCTCGCGCTTCAGCCACAGTTTTTGACGGGTCTATGCCGAAAGCCTCAGCAATTTTTTGGTTGTACATGCGGTTTATCATGTCGCCGTTTAGGATGTATGTTGGGCTTCCAACAACTGGATAGGAGAAGCCCTTAAAAAACTGAAACTTGCAGTTCTTGTCTATAATCAAGTCATAGTTTATTGGGATGGCGTCTATCTGAATCATCATCGTCGACTTGTCATCTGTAAGCCAGTCCTCCTCGGATTGCTCTATAATCTCAAACTGCATAGGATAATAGCCATGATCCGACAACCCGCGCAGTCCGAAATGTTCTGGCCATATGCGGCTAATCTCCATGAGCGTGTATCTCTCATGTTCTTTGCCTTGCTGCTTAAAGTTTTTAACGGCTAAAAGCATGCCCTCTTCTAATAAGCCCATCAAATCTTTTTGGTATTCAACTTTTATTCGGCATTGGTACCTTGCGCTTGTTCCAGAAATTTTTGTTTCCTCAGTTGCGAAGTATCTTGGAATCACGGCGGCTAGCCTAGCGCGGAATCGTCCATCAAAATCTGTGAAGCAGAAGTTGTTAAATTTGTTCTCTTCTTGCTGCTTCAATTGTGGCTCTCCTCTCTCTGAATGTGCTCATGTAAAATATGAATTTTCTCAATTTATGGTTATTGAGTATCCAATTAGCAGTCGTATCAACTATACACTTGAATTGGCTATAATTCCACTTCGCAACTTTATCAGCAATAAAAAGCGGCTTATTATGCCCAAAAGCCTCTGGAATGCTCGACGGAGCCATAGAAACAAGTACAGCCATAATCAAGTTCTGCAGCGGATTTGAAACAGCCTTATCCACGAAAAGAATAACTTCAACAGGCTCCTTCGTCCCGTCGCTTAACTCGTTCCAAAACTCAACAACATTCTCTGGCTTATAATCATACTCTGGATAAGCCAAACGGTCAACAAGTAACACGTTGCTTCTTAGCAGTTTATCCGTTTTGGCTTGGCTTAACTGTACATAAGTTTTAAGAAAAGTTTTCTCTAAGCCTATCTTGTTTTTGATGGCGCCTGAAACATAGCCCTTACGTCCCTTCCTATCTGGAACAAGCGTTCTAAAGGCGGAATCGTATTCGATTAGGCTCCAAGGCGGCTTGATTTCGTCTGGGTTGAATATGCTCACTGATTGAAGTATCATGCGGTCTGTGTTTGGCAGCTTGTCAAACTCTTCCTGCGGAATCGTCTTTTTCAGCAGTCCCTCATTATGCGTTATTGGTATTAGCTGCCTCTTGAAGTCCCTTGCAGCGGTGTCCTTAGTTATTCCCACAAGCAGAATCTGCCTTTTCCAGCATTCCTCCATAAGCATGTGCAGTGTAAAAAGCGTTAGGAAGGCTATGTCAAGCGTTGTAAGCCAATGCTCCTTTCCATCCTTAACAATTTTCATGAGGCTTGAAGTTTCAGAATTCTCGGCAAAAAAGAAGCGGTCTCCCAAACTTGTAACAAGCTTCTTTATGCGCTCCCACGTAGTCGAATATTTCGGGTTCAAACTGTAAACAGCGTTTCTCTCACTTAAAATTCCATAATCAATGAGGCTTTTTAATGCACGTTCAACCCTTTTTATTCGCTTTTCATCCTTTATACCAAATTCAGTTAGAATCTGCTTTTTGGTTAGTGCTACTTCCTTCTCAAGTAACTCTATTATCGCGTGGCGTAGATAATCTGCCCTTGGCGGGGGCAGCCCCAAAGCCTCATTGTAGACATGATGCCTAGCAATTGCTAAATCGTTGATATCTATTGGTTCTCCGTCAACTTTGTAGCCGATTATGCTGCTTTTCGCTTTCCAAAGTTCACGCTTCGAAGTATCATATAGGAGGCTTGCTCTCTCGATTGATAGGCTTCTATCCAAAAGAATTATGCGAACATTCCTTTCAGTATCCGTGGCAAACTTGTAGGCAAGATAATACTCGGCAAAGGTCATTATCCAATTTGCAATGGTGGCATTACTTATTATCGCCTCGTCCGTTAGGGGTTTACTTGAACTGATTTCTTCGGGTTGCCTAGAATCAAAAAACGTCTGGTCGATTTCTGGGACTTCGTTAACGTAAACTGGAACAACGCTTGAGATTCCAGCGCCCTCCTCAACAGTTTTCTCGTTAAACTGCACCAGCGGTTTCTCATTTTGCTGGAAAGTTATTGAACCAGTTGAGGCGTATGCGCCGCCAAAGAAGATAACAAGGTCAAAAAGGGGTCTAGAATACATCGTGCCATCTATACCCGCAAACTGAACAGTTGAAGAACCAAAAAATTCCTTCGCGGTTCTGTAGGCTTCGGCAAAATCAAAATCCACTTTTATAAGATTAGAAAGCAAATCACAGTAAAGATTTTTCAAGTAAGAGAAACGTTGCTCATAATCCAAAACTTGCCTTTCAGCGCCATTCCTAAGAATGTTACATGTACGTTTTATGGCATCGCTCAATGGCGAACTCACAAGCCACACCAATCATAAAACAAACACACATCAAGTTAAAACATTTACTAGACAGACGCTGACAAACGTAAAACAGCCTACTAAAACGTTGCTGTAAACTTTAAATCCTTAACAGAATTTTAAAATACTGCAGAACAATTGTGGGGTTGCCCTAGCTTCATTTTACTGGTGATTTCTCCCCACATTGTCGGCAGTAAAGCCGGGCAAGTCGTCTTGCCCAAGTCTTAACCCCATGCCCACATACAATGGTAACTTTGTTCTGCTATCGCACAAGAAACTATTTCGACCGCAGAAATAGTTGTCTTTAATATTCCATAACTCACTCTAACACATTTTTGGTCTACTTCAATCTCTACTTTACGAAAGTTTAATGCTATAAACATGAAAGCCACATCGAGGATAAAAAACGTGAACAAAATCGGCATTAGCGACCTTTCCAAAATACTCTCCCTATCAGAACAGTTGAAAAAGACACAACCATTATTACAGCTAACATAAGCCGCCAATTCAACCATACCCGTTCACGATAAACCGCACACATCCAGTTTCCCTAATAAAAACAGAAAACAGCCATGTGAAACCGTTTCGCCTCAAAAGACGTACCTAAAGATCGTCCGCAAGCCAGCTGATAAAACAGCCCGAAACAGACTGTTTTTGCTGAAAGCGGAATGTTTTTGGCGGGCCCGCTGGGATTTGAACCCAGGATCTCCGGCTTTCCGTACCAAGCCCACTATGGGACTCCGGCTCCGCAGGCCAGCGTCCTAATCCATGCTAGACTACGGGCCCTTTTTGTGCGTGTGTTAAAAACCTTTTCTGGTTTTGTGGATAAAAGGGTTTAGTTTTTGGCGTTTATTGCGCGTTCTAGTGCGCTTATGACGTTTTGTTTTCCCATGGCGGTTATGTATGGTCCTAGTCTTGGTCCTTGTGGTACGCCGATTAGCACGGTGTATAATGTTTTGAAGAAGTTGGGTGGTTGTATTCCATGTTTTTTGGCTATGTTGAATATTGCGTTTTGTATTGTTTCGGCTTTTTCTTCGCTTTTTATGGTTTCAATTAATTCCTTTATTGCTTCCTTTTCTTCCGTGGTCAAAGTTATTGCTGTCTCTTTTATTTCTTCGAAATCTTTTATCCAGTTAAACGCGTATTCAATTCGTTTTCTCAGTTTCTCGTCGGGTTCTTGTCCGCGTTGCAAATAACCGTAGCTTCGAAGCTTTTCGATTATGAATTCCTCTTCGCGTCCTTTAGGTGCGACCTTGGCTAGAAAAGTTAGCATGTTGTAGGGCACGGTTATTTCAGGCTTTTGCGGTGGTTTCATTGCCCAGCAGTATTCGTATAATCCTCGAAGTTTGGCGAGCTCCTTCTTGTCTGTTAGCGTTTTCTTTCCGAAGTATAAGTCCTCTAGATAATCTATTTCGTTCATGTAGGATGGTATGTCGGTCACGTCCAATGTGCGTGAACCGACGAATCTTTTTAGCATAAGCAGCATTAGCGATTGTGGCGAGCCATACTTGAACCATGTTTGCGGAGTGAAAACCACCCCAGCAGATTTTGAGAGTCTCTTTCCGCTCTTGTCCAGAAATAACTCATATTTTGCGTGTGCTGGAGGTTCCCAACCGAGTATTTCTCGGCATATGCGGTCGTTTACGCGCACGGAATCTGCAACTTCCTTGCCAAAAGCTTCAAATCTAATGTCTAGTGCTTTCCATCGAACCGCGAACTCGCCTTTCCAGCTTAGCTTTCCTTCGCCCTTGCGATAGTCTATTTCGCCTTTGTGTCCGCATCCCTCAAGCCATCGTCCCTTTACTTCCATTCCTTCGCAAACATAGAGAATCTTATTCTCCTTTGGGAAGAATTCGTAGGCTTTTGTTGTGTAGATGCGTCCGCAGTTTTCGCAGACAGCAAAGTATGGCAATGCTTCAAGGAATTTTTCTTGTCCAACTTCCTCCTTGACTATTTCGCCGACTCTTTTCGCGTTTAGAAGTACAGTTTTAATTTCTTTGTTGAACAAACCGCTTCTGTAAACTTCCGTTCCAGACATGAACTTGTATTCTATTCCACATTTGTCCATAGCATCTAGGAGAAGCAGAGTCATGTGTTCGCCGTAGCTTTTGTGGCATCCATAAATGTCTGGGATGTCCGTGACTGGACGCCCAAGATGTTCTTCTAAGGATTTAGGCATGCCCGCTGGCACTTTTCTAAGTCCATCCTTGTCGTCCGCGAAGGCTATTAACTCGGAGTTGTAGCCTTGTTCTCTGAGCGCTAGTGTTACTGCGAAAGACCTTGCCGCGTCGCTTAGGTTGCCTATATGTGGGAAGCCAGAAGCCGCTATGCCCATTTCTGTTCTGAGCATGTTTAGGCTTCTGCCGAGTTTTTGTTCGCGTTTAATTATTTCAGCTGCCATTTTGTCGTACCATGTGCCATGCCCAATTATTTTTTCTTCCACTTTTGAACTGCGCCTCCGTAGGCATTAATTTAGAGATTGAATAAAAATGTTTAGAGAAAGAGGAAGCTGTTCAGTTAAAGTTTGGTTAGTGGGATATCTCCTTTTATTATCATACCGCTTGCGCCGTCTATAAGTAGTTGGTAAATTTTGCCTTTGTACTCGTATTTTATGAACCATATTGGCGTGTGCAAGTAAACTGTCTGGTTTACTTTTACTTCGCTTTTCATTTCAATGATTCTGTCAACATCTTGTTGGATTAAATAGCGGTGATGCTCCTCTATCTGCTGCTTTGCCAACTCCACAGCCTCATCTTTATCCATTTCACTGTTAAGAACCTTGGCGAAACCCTCAATTTTTCTAAAATCATATGGAACTTTACCTTCAAGCGGCACATCATATTCTCTTGTCGGAAATTCCGTTGCCTTTCTAGCCAAAACAAGCCAATCATACTTCTTTTCGATTGCACCCTCTTTAGTTATGGCGGGGGTTATACGCTCAAAAACTCCTTTATACCGTGTTTTAACTTCTGCAGAAACAACCCAAAAGGGCAGATAAACAAGGTTCTTTTCAACTATTTTTGATTTTCTAGCTAGGTCTGAAGGCTTCAGAAAACCACTGCTCATCCAAACTTTTACATGTTCCTCAATTTTCGTTTGGTCATACTTGTTTGTCAGCATGGAATGCTCAAAGACGAAGGCTTTCCCAGTTTCTATAACAACCGTGAAGCCGCAGTATCTGCATGTCGCAAATATTTCGCCCGGCTCAAATGGCAACGGTGCTCCGCAGTGGGGACAACTTATCTTTTCAACTATCGCCATCTTCGCTACGCCTTTGCCTTTTCCCTTCTTATTATTTCCCTCGCCACAATAACGCCTGACGCTGATGCTTGAACAAGCCCGCGTGTGACACCTGCGCCGTCGCCGATTGTAAACAAATTGCGAATTTTTGTTTCTAGGCAGTTGCTTAGCTGTAGCCTTGAAGAGTAGAATTTCACTTCAATTCCGTAGAGAAGCGTATCTCTCGAGTGTATCCCTGGGGCGATTTCGTCTAATGCTTGGAGCATCTCCCTTATGTCGGCTAGGTAGCGATATGGCAAAACGAAGCTTAGGTCTCCTGGTGTGGCGTTTTTTAATGTAGGCGTGACAACGCTTCTCGCGATTCTTTCTGGCGTTGACCTTCTTCCCGACTCCAAGTCGCCTAGACGCTGGATTATTACGCCTCCGCTGAGCAGGTTTGAGAGGCGCGCCAAGTATTTGCCGTAGGCTATTGGCTCCTTGAATGGTTCTGTGAATGATGTGCTGACGAGGATGGCGAAGTTCGTGTTTTCTGTTTTGCGTTCTGCATAGCTTTGACCGTTAACTGTTAAAACGCCGTTGTAAGATTCTGTTATGACTTCGCCGTATGGGGCAACACAGAACGTGCGCACTTGGTCGTCGAAAGATTTTGAATAGTAAATGAACTTTGGTTCGTAAAGCGCTTTTGTTAGCTCCTCCATTACAGAGGCTAGAATTTCGACTCTTATGCCCACGTCCACGGGGTTGTTTAAAGTTTTAAGTCCCAAAGCTTGGGCTTCAGACTGGAGCCACTCGGCGCCACTTCGCCCAGGCGCAACAATCACGTATTTGCCATAATACTTTTCACCATCAACTGTTTCGACGCCTTCAACAACGCCGTCCTTAACTATTAGTCCCTTCACGTCGCTTCGCGGTTTAAATTCAATTTTGCCATTTAACGCTTGGCGCATTTTCACGAGCGTTTGGGCACAACGTTCAGTTCCCATGTGCCTTATTTTTTGCCGAATCAGCTTCAAACCAGCCAGAGAAGCCTTACGCTCAATCTCATCCACTTTTTCAACGTCTGTTCCATACACATTTTCGGTGGCGCCAAATTTTAAGTAGACTTCATCCACATAATCCACTAGTTCGCCTAATTCCTTGTCTGACATGTACTGGTTTAGCCACCCGCCAACTTCGGTTGACAGCGTCAGTTTGCCATCACTGAAGGCTCCAGCACCACCCCACCCAGAAAGTAGAAGGCATGGCTCGCAGTTCACACATTCAAATCCACGACTTGCTGGACATTTCCGCTTGTTGATGTCTGGTCCCCTATCCAACATCAAAATGTTTAAGTCGCTTTTTCCAACAAGCTCTAAGGCCGAGAATATCCCGGCTGGACCAGCGCCAACAATTATCACGTCGTATTTCAAATGACTGTTCACCTTGAAACCCAAAACTAGATGTAACAACCAGCATATATTTTTAGCGAATCTCTAAAACAGTGGAAATGTTAATTGGCTATTTGGACCCTTGGTGGTGGGGCACAAGACATAAGAATTTGAGAGTTTTGTCTCCGTTGTTTCTAAACTGGTGCTTCTCACCTGGAGGAACAAAAACGACGCAGCCAGCCTTAAGCTTTTTTTTACCTTCAACACCAACAACAACGCCCTCGCCTTCTAATATGAAGACTTCATGCTCCCATGGATGGCTGTGGAGTGGACTATGTCCTCCGGGCTCCATCTCGAAAAGTCTCATGGCGAAGTTTTCGGCGCCTAGATCCTTTGTAATCAGCCAACGGACCTTCAGTTTTGAAGCTCCTTCTTCTTTGGCTTCTTCCACTTTAACTTCTCTGTAATGGAAAACTTTCATGCAACTTCACCTTATTCACTCTATTTCTGTACCATCCCTTATAATTTATGCACATATAATTTGTGTCCGGAAAATTTGCTTCCTCACATAGTTGATTCTTTGTTGCTCTTCTTAAAAGCCATGCTGCGCGGTTCAACAGTTCACTGTTATATGCCATGTGAAACGCTAGAGCTGGGATGGAAGTTGAACATTAACGTGTGGAGAAATCTCCTAAAGATACCATAATTTCTCAAGATTTTAATACAAATTATGCTGTAAGGTAATTATTGAAAAGAAAAATCAAATTGTATGTGCATATGATATGGCAGATGCGGAGAGAACGCAAAACCTTGTCTTAGCGGGCATGCAAGAAGTTTTATCTCTACCTAAGGATTTGAAGCTGATTTTCTTTGCACATATGTTATGGACTTTTGGCGAGGGCCTATATTTCTTCATCTTGCCTGTATATGTCATGGAGCTCGGGGGAACTGGAATGGAGATAGGTTTTCTGTATTCATTTATGTTTCTTGTATATATACATTGTCCGTTCTGCTGGGAGGCTTCCTAGCTGACAGGTTTGACAGAAAGAAGCTTATAATCTACATATTTATGTTCGGGTCGTTTTCCTCGCTCATTTATTCTTTTGCTACTGAATGGTGGCATCTGGTTCCTGCTATGTTGGTTTATTCCCTCGCAACTATTGGCGGGCCAGCTGAAGACTCTTATATTGCGGCGTTGACTTCAAAAGAAAGGATGGCTAGAGCGTTTACCTTCACAGAGATGGGCTACTCTTTTGGGCTGATTTTTCTCCCCTTTTAGGCGCTGTCCTTCTCATTTTCTGGAATATGAAATGGATCTTTAGGCTTAGTTTCGCGTTTGGCTTACTTTCCGCTCTTACGCTGTTTTTCATATCCCCGCAGATTCCTCCAAAGAAGGAAAAACTAGGCGGAGCCTTTGCAGATTTTCGCGCTTCACTCAAAAATAGGAGATTCATATTATGGATGTCTCTCTTTATGGCATTTGCTTTTGGTATTACCCTTTTTTCTCCTTTCGTTTCTGCCATGCTTAGTGACAGATATGGACTTGACAAATCAACCATTTTGGTAATGGGCTCCATCTCCTATGCTGGGGAGGCAATTTTAGGGTTGACCATTGGAGGAATGGGAACGAAAGGCGCCAGCAGCAAAGCTCTCCTTTTGAGTTTAATGATAGTGAGCGGGTGTGCGCTACTTTTTGCCTTTCCAAGTCCTTTTTTCCTGATTCCATTGGCTGTTTTCATGATGGGAGGCGGCAGAGTATCATCTGCTTTGGCTAGATCCATCGCTGGAACATGTTCAGAAAAGACGTCGGCTGGTGCCATGTTCGCAATTTTCACGGTCTTTATTGGAACAATTCAAACAGCCGCAGCCGGAATTGGGGGCATCTTATATGAATCTTTTCCAATTCAACCGTTTCTGATTGGTGGGGTACTCACATTATTAGTTGCGCTGCTTACAATAATCTGGGAAAAGCATGTTTTAAAAACATGATAGGCAAAAATGCTGCGACTTGATGCTTTAAAGAGTTAAATTTTGCTTTCCGCTCGTGCCCTCTTAACGACTGGATTTGAATATGTAACCTGCATGTAAGGCGTTAAAATCTTCAGAAAACGCAAGTAGGGCTGGCGTTTTGGCTGTAACCCGCCTTCTGTTTTGGTGGCATTCGACTAATCGGGCTACCCGCGCTTTGGGTAGATTCCTCATCAGCGACTGTTTGCCCTTTCCACTTGCAGGGCGGCCGTTTCACCGTTTCCACCCAGCCTTCTCGACAACTTAGCATGTCTCATTGGCACTTGCTGGATGGACGTTTCGTTTCTGCTCCGTTGCCAAGGCTCTCGCCTTACGCCCTTGCGGGCGTTGCAATTCTACGTGTGGGCGGAGTTTCCTCAAGCCTCTTCAGCAGAGGCTCGAAAGCCACTTCGCCGACTCGCCAGCCCAAGATAGTATTTTGTGAGGTTAGCGATAAAGTTTTGTTTGCGTTAAGCATTTATTTTTGCTTATGGTTTTTATTCTATGTTAGGTGTATGTGCATTGGATTTGCCCATTTTGTTTGCTTCATTAATCTTGTTTGCAATGGGCTGTCTAGCCTTGGTTCTATCAATAGTTTTTCGTTTGAAGTTTAGGGAACTAGATAGTTTACCGAAAAATTTGTCTGCTAAAATTTTTGATAAAACCTTTGTTGTTTTTAATCCTTATGCGAGCCATGGGAAAATAATTCATAGTTATTTGCTTACTTCGGTGTTTATAGCGAGTTTTACGGCGTTTCTTGTTTCGCTATTTTTGTTTTTCATGATTGCAGCAGGTCTTGTTTTAAGCATTTTCTTTATTCTTACAGCGTTGAATCTAATTGTTTTGGATGATGCCTTTGACGTTTATGGAAACTCTAAACTTTTCCTAAATGCCATACATAATGGCGATAGCCTAGGGGTTGGCGATCTAAAGGTTTTTTCCCATCTTAAACTCTTTACGCGGAAACTAAGTAATTATTATCTTGGCGTAACAATTTTTTTGCTTTTGCTTTCTATGTTGTTGCCATACGTCTTTTATCCAGCTTTATTTACTTTTTGTCAATTTATGGGGCTGATAATTCAAGCGAGTTCGATTGCAGGTGCTGTTAGTTGGCAGTTTGCTGTTTTTCTGTTTGCCCTTGTTCTTGTGTTTTTTGAAATGTTTGTCATTAAAATTAAAGTTAAGTTGTTTAAGGTTTAAGATGTAGGATGTTATAAGATTGTTGACCAAACCTTCAAAGAACGTTAGGCGTGTTTTCCTTATTATGGGGACACCTTGTGTTGGTAAAACTTCTGTTGCCCGTCTTCTAGCTTCGAAGATCGATGCTTTTTACGTTAATTTGACTGAGTTGGCTTTAAATGAAAATCTTGTTTCTAGCATTGATAAAGAGCGAGATTCCATCATCGTTGATGGGTTTCGTATGCAACGTAAAATCTCTGATATCATCGAGAAATCTGATAGAGATGTTGTTGTTGATGGGCATTACGCTGTTCATGTTGTTCCTAAACGATTTGTGTCGCATGTTTTTGTTTTGAGGAGGGACCCCGTGGAGTTGCGTGATTTTATGGAGAAAGCTGGTTTCTCTGGGCGCAAATTGTGGGAGAATTTGGCGGCTGAGATTTTGGATGTTTGCCTTTTTGAAGCTGTAAAGGCTTATGGTGTGGATAAGGTTTGCGAGTTGAATGTTACTGGAAAAAGCGTGGAAGATGTTGTTCGGGAAATTTTGGGTGTTGTTGGTGGACGCGTTAGATGTCGTGTTGGTGTTGTTGATTGGCTTGGCAAATTGGAGAGCGAAGGGTTGCTGGATGAATATTTGAGGATTTAAGGCTTAGCCTTATCTTAGACTTGTGAGTATTTGCCTCTTCGTTATGAGCGTGATTTTTCTTCTGTTTGCGTAAGCCTTTGCGTGGTCGCTGAACTTTTCTCCAACCAATATTGGGTTCGAAAGTCCAGCGTCTTCCGATGCCTTGTCAAGGTTTATGACCATGTTTATTCCTATTGTTCTATTCCAGTCCCTTATCCAAACCCCTTGCGTGATGCGTCCCCGTTGCACTATTAGGTCGAATTTTCTTAAAACGCCCGTTCTTCCCTCTAAAACCGTCTTTTCTTGCTCTATCTTATAACCTTCCTTTTTTAGGTATTTCACTGCCAAGTTAAGTAATTCGCTTTGGGGTTTTGCCTCTCTTTGTTCTTCTGCGCTCATTTGGTTATCACTGGCACTAAACGTTATTTAGTTGATTGTGGAAAAGGTTTTCGATTGGTGAAATGGTCTATGTCCTTCCTAGTTGTTGTCTGTGGCAAGTGTGGTGGGCTCTTGTTGGCTAGGGTTGAACAGAAAACAAGAACTTGTCCTTACTGCGGCTTCAAATTGGATTTGCGCAGGGCGAAGAAGGTTGCTTCAGCTAAAAACGCTTTTGAGGCTTCGGCTTTGTTGCGGAGTTTGAAAAGTGGTTCTGTTAGCCGCTGATAACTCTGATGTAAGCCATGAGCGCTATTCCCAACAGTATTGTTATTAGCTGAATCAGCGATGTTGGTGCTTGAGATTTTTTGTGCAGTTCTGGCATTAGGTCGGTTGCTGCAATGTAGATGAAGCCGCCTGCCGCGAATGGAACGAGCAGCATCTGCAAGTCTTGAACTGCCGTTAGAAAGTATGTCACTATTGCGCCTAGGATTGCCGTCACTGCAGAGGCAAAGTTGTAAGTTAATGCTTTCTTTTTGCTTAGCCCCCCGTATATTAGTATTCCAAAGTCGCCTATTTCCTGCGGGATTTCGTGGAAAACTACCGCGAGGGTTGTGGCGAATCCAAGTTCAAAGTTTACTATAAACGTGGCGGCGATTATCATTCCGTCAATGAAGTTGTGGATTCCGTCTCCCACAAGGTTGAGGTAGACGAACATGTGCGCTGGGCATGTTTCTTCGTGGCAGTGGCGCCAGTAAAGGAACTTTTCTAGAGCGAAGAATGCGACTATGCCAAGTATTACGTAATAGAAGGGCATCATCACTTCGTTTTGGTTTGATGTTGATTCTGGTATGGCTTCAGGTATTAGATGCAAGAAGGCGTCGCCTAATAATGTTCCAGAGGCGAAGCCTACGAGGGCTGTTAAGACGCGTTTTAATGCTTTTTCGTTTAGGCCTATGAATATTATTCCTACGAAGGCGATTAGGCTCACGATTGTTACTGATGACAGAATCGGTATTATTGGGTCCATTGTTTTTCTTTTCAACAATCCTTGTTAATTAGAATATCGGTTCAATTTTATGCGTATGGCTAGACGATTTCCTTAAGCATTTGGCATGTCTTGCATATCTTTGCTGTTGTTGGTTCTCCACATTCAACACATTCCTTTAACCCTTCTTTTTCGGAAATTTTCTCCAATGCTGGGCGAATTTTCTCTATCGCCTTAAATATTGTGAATTTTGTTCCTGCATGTTTCTCTTCTATTCTGTTTAGCATGATGCGTATGTCGTTTCGCAGTGCTTCTTGAGCGTATGGGCATGGTTTGCTCTGAAAACGTATATTCTTGACGTAAGCGTATAATGCGGTTTCCTTTTCTGGGATTTCGCAGAATGGCTTAACTTTCTGCACAAGTTTTGGGTGCTTTTCGTCTGTCACTGGCTTTTCGCGTGCTATGCGCAGTACATCACCGTGAAACATGTTTAGTAAAATCGTTTGTGTTTCATCATCGAGCGTATGCGCTGTCGCAATTTTGTCTGCCTTTAGGTCTCTTGCAGCAGTGTTTAACGCTCTTCTTCTTAAGACGCCGCAGTAAGCGCATGGCGTTAACTCGCTTTTTCTTTTAACTGCTTTCTCGACGATTTCGTCAAGCGTGTAACCGTAAAGCTCTTTGAATGAAACCGTGTGATGTTCTACGCCGAGTTTTCTGCAGTTTTCCGCGGCTATTCTTAGGGCTTCGTCCCTATATCCCCTTATCCCCTCATCAACTGTTACCGCGACAAGCGAAGCCTTTGGGTAGTCCCGCTCTATTTTTGCCAAAATGTGGAGTAGGCTTACGCTGTCTTTGCCGCCAGAAACCGCCACTGCTATCTTATCATCAAAATCGAACATTTTGTATTTCGCTATTGTTGCCCTAACCTTCTCCTCGATGGATTCGGCAAAACATTTTCTACAAAGCCTTTCTCCAGAATACTGCCTAAAAAAGAATGCTTCTCTGCGCTTGCATATGCTACATGTTGCCGCCTTTTCCATTCTTGCCCACTTTCTGGAATTACCTAAATAATTCTTCTCTTACCTATAGTTTTTGAATAGGTAAACGGCATGACTAAAAAACCAGAAAGGCGTCTAGAACAGCGAGAAATTATCTATGACGCACGGCGGTGGCTTCTGCTTAAGAAGTTTAGAGCCAAGGCTATGCAGCTAATGGATGTTTTAGAAAAGTTTCATTTAAGCGCCATCGTGCATGGCAGCATTGCCAGAGGCGACGTGAATGAAAAGAGCGACATAGACGTTTTCATACCGTATCAAGTTTCGTCTTTTGTTGTGGAAACAGCGGTTGAAAGGGCAGGCATTAGCGTTAATAGGCGTTTGGTTGTGCAAGCCACGCCCGCCTACGCCATGAAAGCCTACATTGAAATAGACGAGAAAACGACGATTTCCTTTCCACTTATGGGTATACGCAAGGTCGAGCGGGAATTTTACAAGTTCGGCGGCGAGGTTACGCTTGAGGGTTTAAAAGCGGGTTTGCGTGTAGCTGGCGTTGATAAGCGTTTGATGCTTATTGAACCGACGGAGAAGGGGCACGTTGAAAGTTCGGTTATAGGGCGCGAGAATCACGTTGCAAAGCTTTTGGGAATATCTGTTGAAACTGTTTTAGACCGTGTTCACGCACTTCTCAGAAGAGATGATGTGGGGCGAACTGGCGTTTTCATTGAAAAAGAGCTTTCAAGCGGCGAGACATTTGAGATGGCGTTGAAGAGACTTGCTGAGCAGAATCCAGCCGTTCGTAGACGTTTGGCTCTTGGCTAATTCGGCATTGAAAAGCGCAATAGCGCCGCTATTCCGCCCAAAGCCACAAGCTTTGCTCCAGCTTCGTGTTCTGTGCTTATGACGATTATGCTTCCGCCAGCTTTTTCAACATTTTTCATCAGCTCTTCCACGTGTAAGCGTTCCTCGTCTGAGGCTTCACGCAGCATTGTGTCTGCCAAAACAAGCTTTTCAACTGCTCCAAGCTCTACAGCCTTTTCCACATCAGCAAATCCATAAGTAACTGTTCGTTCTCCTTTTCCAAGCCTTTTTAGGATTTCCTCAACAACCTCTGTTTCTTCGATTATCCTTTGTTGCATCATTGTTTTTTGTAGCACTCCAGAGCGTAGAGCCTCATAAATTCCAGCCACACCGCTGTTGTTTACGCTTTTCACGTCAATTATGTGCTTGGCGATTTCAGCATCTTCCATTTCCAAAAATTTTGCAAAGTTGCTTTTCACGAAACCAACGCCTATAACCGCTATTGGCGCGTGTGTCGGCGTCCAAACTTGTCGTAGGCTTTCCAGCGCCTTTTTAAAATATTCACGTGTGGCTGCAGCCCTTCTTTCGGCTTCAAGTTTTCCTGGAAGCTTAACATTTTCTTCGATTTTCACGTCTATACTGTACTGGGTTGTTGTGGCTATTGCGTAGCCTTCATCGTCTATAGCCACTATTATTATTGGTTTTTCTGATGTTTTGCTCGCCCTCTCAAGCCTCTCAATTTGATGTTTAGCCCATTCCCTCTTGACTATTGTTATCGGCGTGTTTAGGGTTATGTTTAGCGTGTGATGCGCGCCGGTCGGCACAATTTCCGGTGCTTCACATATTGTTCCGTGGATGCGCAGTCTTCCCAAGAGCTTGTCCCAAGAGACTTCTTCAACCTTTACTCCTAGGAAAACTGAGACGCGTTCTCCACGTTTTGGTCTTGCATACTTTTCTTCAGGTTTTATCTCTCTGGAAGTATAAGCGTAAACTTCATCTCCCTTGTAAATTATGTTGTATAGATGCCAGAAATCATCGATGGTTTCTGGTATAACCTTAACAAAGCCCTTTTTGAGATTGGTTTCCAAGATTTTCAAAACAGTCATCCCATTTTATTTGTATTTACCGTTGTGGATGTTAAATATAACTCATTTTTGCAACGGTTTCTAAAAAATGTTAAAAGACTGCTTTGCCCACTATCTTTTTTGGGCGATGCAACTTTGAAAGTGACTTTTTGGCTTTTGGACGTGAATTACGAGGTTAAGAATGAGGTTCCCGAAATTTGGATTTGGGGCATCAGCGTCTCTGGAGAGCGTGTGCTTCTAATCGATAGGAATTTTGTTGGCTATTTTTACGCTGTGGTTGAGGAGAACGTTGACCCAAAGGTTGTTGTTAAAGAAATTGATAAGAAACGTTTTCCGTTAATCGCCAGGTTAGAGGTTGTTGAGCGGAAGTTTTTCGGTAAGCCCGTGAAAGCTTTGAAGGTTTATTGCGTGAATCCCGATGTTATACCAAAGTATGCCCGTGAGATTCGAAAGCTCGAAGGCGTAAAGGATTGCCTCGAAGATGATATTCGCTTTTCGATGCGCTACTTGATTGACAACGGTGTGGTTCCGTGTGGCTGGCACGAGGTGGAAGCTGTTGAGGAGAAAAACACTTTAGGCGTTAGTGTGGACAGAGTTTACTTGGCTGAATCCACGCCAAAACTTGTTGAGAAAGAAGAAATTCCAGACTTGAAAATTTTTGGTTTTTCAACAATATGCTACAGCCGAGAAGGTTCGCCGAAACCCGACAGAAACCCCGTTGTAATAATTTCGACAGCGACAAACACTGGCGAAGAAAGGCAGTTTTTGGCTGGTGAAGACAAGAATGACAAGCTGGTTCTCGAAGCCTTTGTAAATTATGTTAAAGCGTTTGACCCAGACATTATTGTTGGTTACGGCGTGAACAGCGTCGATTGGCAATACCTTAACGAACGTTGTAAGAGGCTCGGTTTGAGGCTCCATGTGGATAGGGTTGGCACTGAACCGCACACAAGCGTTTATGGTCATGTTTCCATTACCGGAAGAGCCAACATAGACCTTTTTGATTTTGCCGATGAGTTTCCAGATGTTAAAGTTAAGACACTTGAGAATCTAGCCGACTATTTGGGTGTCATGAAAATTGAGGAGCGCACCCTAATTGATGATGTTGATTTTGCCGATTACTGGGACAGCAAAACAAAGCGTGAAGCTTTAAAGCGTTTTTCCATGGAAAACACTCGTTGCATAATGGGCATAGCCAAAGCAATTTTGGACTTTGCCATGCAATTTTCAAACCTTGTGGGTTTGCCGCTTGACCATGTTGGAACTGCAGCCGTGGGCTTCAGGGTTGAATGGTTCTTGATTAAGCATGCGCAGAAAATAGGTGAGCTCGTGCCTAAAAGGGTTGAGCAGCCATATCGCCCGTATGCTGGCGCTATTGTGCTTAAGCCCGAATCTGGGCTTCATGAGAACATTGCTGTTCTGGACTTTAAGAGCATGTATCCAAACCTTATGATAGCCTATAATCTTTCGCCAGACACCTACGTGGCTCCAAAAGAGCCGGTGCCGCCATGCGGTGTTTATGAAGCCCCAGAAGTTAGGCATAGGTTCCGCAAAGAGCCTTCTGGCTTTTATAAGGAGGTTCTTTCGCGTCTCATCAGCGTTAGGGATGAGATACGCGCCAAGATGAAGGTTGCTGCTCCAGAAAGTGTTGAATACCGCGTTTTGGATGCACGTCAAAAAGCCGTGAAAGTAATCACCAACGCTTCTTATGGCTATGCTGGTTGGATAGGCGCAAGATGGTACATTAAGCCCGTTGCTGAGGCGGCGACGGCTTGGGGTAGACACACGATTATGCGGGCTATTGAGATTGCTGAAAAGTTGGGTTTAAAGGTTGTTTATGGGGATACGGACAGCATTTTTGTGCGGCATGAAGCAGATAAAATTGAAAAGTTTTCAAGAGCGATTGAGAAAGAGATAGGTTTAGAAATTAAACCGGACAAAGTTTATGTGAGGATTTTCTTCACCGAAGCCAAAAAGCGGTATGCGGGGCTCTTGCCCGACGGAAAACTTGACATTGTCGGTTTGGAGGTTATCCGCGGAGACTGGGCTGCAATAGCCAAGAAAGTGCAGGAAAAAGTCCTAGAAATAATCTTGAAGGAACAGTCGCCCAAGAAAGCGGCGGATTTTGTTCGCCAGTACATTTATGAGCTTAGGCAGAGGCGCGTGCCCTACCGCGATTTAATAATATGGAAAACGTTAACGAAGCCTGTTGAGGAGTATGAGGTTAAGGCTTCGCATGTTGAAGCTGCGAAGATGCTCATGGAGAAGGGTTGGAAACTAACCGTAGGCGACAAGGTTGGCTATGTGGCTGTTGTTGGTTCTGGACGACTGTATGAAAGGGTTAAGCCATACATGTTTGCGACATACAACGAAATCGACATAGAATACTACGTTTCAAAACAGATTGTTCCAGCAGCAGCCAGAGTCCTAGAAAGCTTCGGAATAACAGAGGAACAGTTGCTCACTTTTAAGGCTGAGGAAAAAGAGCGGGAAACACGAAAACTCACAGACTTCTTTGGAAGCTAGGCTTCAGAAATTTCCGCGAATGTTAGTAATTGTACGTTTAGCGGCGGCTTCACGGCTTCTGATATTCTTGAAGCTATTATGTTTTTTATGCCCTTTTCGCCCGCCAAATCCACTATCCGCTGTGTTATTATGCCGTCAAAAACAACCGTGTCAACGCCCTCTGCTTGCTGAAGTTTTTCGGCTAGCTGGCTTACTGGCAAGCGTTCTATCTGCTCCAGCTTCTCGTTTAGCAGCACAGCCTCTAAAGTTCCTTCTAAACCTTTGATTATTTGGGCTATGCCGCTTGGCACTTCAACCCTTGGCTTTTCACGTCTGGGTTTTGAAAGTTCTTCAACTGGAACTTTTGCTTCTAACGCCTCGAAAATTTCCTTGCAGTTTAGCTCTTCAACTTCTTTTCCTCGCGGCGCCCTAGCCACATATTTTATGGCTGTTACTTGCAACAGCTCTTTTAGGATTAAATCTCCGCCCCTGTCCCCGTCCAAGAAAGCGGTTATTTCTTTCTCTTTTGAAAGCCTCTTTATTGTTTCTGGAACTTTCGCGCCTTCCATGGCTATAACGTTCAACAGTCCGCAACGCATCAAGTTTATTACGTCTGCTCTTCCCTCAACTAGGATTAACTCTTTTGCGCTGTTTACCTCTGGTCCTGCTGAAAGCTCTTCTGGTCCATACTTCTCGACTTTTGCAACTTTTAGGGTTTCAGCCAACTCCTTGAAAACCTCGTCCACGGAGGGCATTGCCTCAATGGTCCATTTGTGCAAAATTTCTTTAGCTCTGTCAATAATCATCTTCCTTCGCGCTTCTCTTACGTCCTCAATTTTTTCTAGGGTTACTTTTGCGGCGCATGGTCCGACGCGGTTTATGCTTTCTATGCTTGCTGCGAGTAGGGCTGTTGAAACTCTGTCTAGGCTTGTTGGAATTGTTATTGTGCCAGTTGTTCTATCGTTCTTTGAGTGTAGGTCGATTTCTATTCTTCCGATTCTTCCAGATTTTTGCAACTCTCTTAAGTCGAGTTCTGGTCCGAAAAGTCCTTCTGTTTGTCCGAAAACTGCGCCTATTACGTCTGGCTTTTCAACTACTCCTTCTATTTCGAATTTTGCGTGTATTACATACTTTATGGTAAACGTTTGCGATGAACCCGTAAGCGTCACCTCCGACTGGGTTATGTCCTATTTTGTTAAGCTTTAATCGTGTAATGAGAGAATCAAACTCTCATTTCACAGATTAGTTAACTCTGCTATATATTACATTTATGAATTGTAAATCTTACTCTTTAATGTTTCCATGTAGGCGGCTAAACCCTCAACGTCTCTCACTTCTCTGCCTATGATGTTCAAAAGCGCAAGCCAAAACGTAACATTAAGCCTTATTCCCATCTTCTCCAAGTGTTGCCGCAAAATTTTAGTTAACTCCTTCCCACGCCTATCAAAATCCAATAACAAAATAACCTCCTTTGCGCCCGTTCCCTCAATTTCAGCGACAAGTTCCAAAAGGGTTTTGCCCGCTTTTGCCGTTATAATTTTTCCTTCAACTGCCAGCTGCTTCAAAGCTTCAATGTCCCTTTTTCCCTCAACAATTATTGGTTTACCCTTCGCTGCTTCCTCGTTTATCTGTTCCAAAATTTGTAGGATTTTTTCCTCTTTCTCTTTTAAGCGTGTGGACAAAGCCTTTACCTTGTTATTTCAGCTTTTTTCACGACTTCTAGGCATTCCTTTGCTTCCTTGTCTGTTTCAAAGTACTTTCTTACTGGTTCAAGAATTTTTGCTAGTTCCTTTGCCACAGCGTTTTTTAGGTCTTGCGGGTGCATCTCGCCTTTTCCATAAGCCTTTTCCAGCTCTTCATAGCTTTGGAATTCCGCTGTGCCGCCGAATTTTGATGGGCGCTCTATGCGAAATGTTTTGTTTTCATGGAATATTATGTATTTGACTATTTCAAGGATGGGGTTCATTTCCGTAACCTTTTCTGGGCACCATGCCTTGCGCAGTTTTTCCCTTATCTGCTCTTCCGTGTCGTGGATGAATATGGCTGTCCAAGGCTTCGACTTGCTCATTTTGCTCGCGATAACTTGTTCCAGCTTGTCCTTCGTTTTAAGTTCTATTGGCTTGGCTATTCCCATTAACAAGTGGTGGTGAACAGCCACTGGTTTTTTCCATCCCATTTTTGGGAAGATTTCCCTCGCCAAAACATGGGCTTTCCGCTGGTCCATGCCGCCGTGCGGTATGTCTGCGCCTATCTCTTTTATGTCCACTGCCTGCATTGGCGGATAGAAATACTGCGCTAAGTCAAGTTTTTCGTGTTCGCTTCTTCCCATTATTGTCATGCATCTTAGGCTTCGCGCTATTGTCATGTGCTTGGAGAATTTTATGACGTTTCGCCAATACTCAAGGTTATTGCCGTATAACTCTGAGCCGGAAATGACTTTGACTCCTGGACAGAAGAATTTGAAGGCTTTCTCGTAGTATTTTGCTGCTTTTAGGATTTTTTCCCAGTCTCCTCCGAACTTGTCGTTTATGAAGCTGTGCCAATCCGCCAAATACGCTTGGCATCTTATTCCAGCCTTTATGAAATCGTTTATTTTAAATCCCGAAATGACAAGGTTTCCAAGGTGCAGCAAACCCGAAATTTCAAAGCCTATGTAGTGTCCAGGATGCTCGTTTGTTTCGAAAAGTTCCCTTAACTCTTCCTCAACTAGGATTTCTTCTGTTGGCGGTTTCTTAACTAAATCAATCTTCGTTTCTATGTCCAAGCTTCATCAAGCCTTCTACATCCCTAATGCAAAAGCCAAACTTAAAAGTTGTTTCGCGGGCGTTTGTTTCCCACGTTACCTATCACTTAACTTCATTGTGGAGCAGTGCGCTCCTCTTTGTTAAGCTCTCTCTGGCGTGGGATTTTTGCGCCCGCGCCCACCGTGTCCCATGCTTGGGTAAACCCGCTGTCAATGGCTTTTTGCCTCTGTTGGGTCCGTCTGCATGGTGTTGCCGGCGGGATTGCATTTAGGCTCGCATAATTGGTGGTCATTGCCAAAATAGTCTTTCGCTATTGTGGAATTAAATGTTGCTGTTTCCGCTGGTGCTGGTCATGTTTGTTTAGTTTTGGTTGGAATTTAAGACTGTTTTTCAGCTTATTTTCTCTACCCCCTCCCTCTCCTAGAAATTTTGGCGAGTCCAATTATACTTGTGCTGGTCCGCATGTGACTTGGCTTATGCGTGTATGAATGTAACACTCACAAAGAAATAAGTGAAAATTTATATAAACGCGTTCGATACGTCGCGGAGGTTAGAAGCACTAAAGCAAGTAGGCTTTGGAGGAAAGTATATGAAGTTTGCTGCAACCTCTTTTGCTTTGCTTTTTATTTCAGTTTTTCTTGTATGTTTCGTTGTTCATGCGCAAGTCGTAAATACTGGTCTTGTAGACGAGGGCGCGGTTCCTTATCAAGGAGACCTAATTTTAGGGGGCAATGATGTTTATGTTATTGAGGGCGATTTTCATATAAATGGAAGTGTAATTGTTGAAGAAAACGCTACGCTTATACTACGAGATGCCGTGGTGAACTTTACACAGTCTAGTGACTGGCAATATAACTTGACCTTGAGGAACCCGCTTGACGGGATTCCGCGATTACAAGTCACAAACACAACAATAATATCAAATTACAAGTATTCCATAAATCTGGGGAGTAACAGCTCAACCATTGTTTATGATTCTCAATTTGTAGGAGCGCAACCAACAGCCTACTGTTGGCTTTCAATAGGAACAGTTTCCACAGCAAGTTTCTATAACTTTAGCACCCGTGGCTTAAGCGTATTCGGAAACGGCACTTTCATTTTTAATTCTTCCATCAATGATTTGAATGTTTATTCTGGAGAAATTCACATCCACAACAGTCAAATTTTTGTTTCAAACACGTACGCAAGCGGAGTTACTTGGATTTACGAGTGCACATTAACAGCGTTGGCTGCTCGCGATGGTTCTCAACAGCATGTTTTGGATTCTACGATTCAGAGAATTAACGCATACAATGAAACTGTAGTTTGGCTGACGAACTCCTCTTTCACAGAGAGAAACCTATACGACAGTTCGCAACTTTTCATACTTTGGTATCTAGACACACACGTTATAGACGCGAACAGCGCAGATGTTCCAGACGCAAACGTAACAGCCTATTACCCAGACAATTCAATTGCAGATTCCGAACTAACCGATACAAATGGTTGGGCAAGATTAACATTAATGGAGAAAATGGTTAACGCCACAGGCGAATATCCCGTTGGAAACTATACAGTAACAGCCACCTACGAAACCAACGCTGGACAACAACAGGTAAACATGACTGCAAACCAGCAAGTCACAATACAATTACCATTCATGATTCCAGAATTCCAAACAAACCTAATCTTAACAATATTTGTGGCATTGGCTTTTTTGGCTGTGGCAATATGCAGAAAAAGGAAAGTTAAAACTTGTAAAGCACATTTTGCATCTTGTACGCAAGCATGCAAAAAATAATGTTGTTAGAATAACACCAATGAATACGGTTTATGAAATTAGCCCAAAATGCACCATTCCAAGTCTATTTCGAAGGCTGCTGTAGGATTTTCGATTTCGAAGTTGTTTAGAACTTCTGGATGAACTTCGCCTAGAAAGCCCCGCTTTTTGCCTTTTACGTGGATGGCTGCCGTTCTGCCTTCTATGAAGCTTGGATGCTTTGCAGCTTTGATTTGCCAGTTCTTCAGTCCCATGTTCGCGAGAAAAGATTCAGTGAAGGATTTTATTTCTGTGAAGTTGGCTGTGGCGTGGGACGAAACCGCTGCAAGGTGAAGTCTTCGTTCACACATTGTTTCCAGTTTCGCGTTTATTCTCGTTACGTCTGAAACTTCAAAAAGCCGTTGCGGGAAACTCTCATGCTTATTTTCAGCTAGATTTTTCATAAGCCCCGGCAAGAGCCACTGACGCATTATGGAGTATTCCGCTGAAACCGGATTCGCAAGTTTCACTGGTTTCTGCTCTTTTATGTGCATCATTTGATAGTGCACTCGTTCATTTGTTAACGTGAAGTTCATCATTTCCAAAAAGCCCAAGCCAACCATTATTTGGCGTGCAATATTCGCCAACGCATGTGCTGGATGCGGTTCTCCAACCGTTACGGCGGCGGGTATTGTCGGTTTGAGTCTATAATAGCCATATCCTATAGCTACTTCCTCAACCAAATCCACCTCATGTAATATGTCGGCTCTGTATGGCGGCACCGTCACCTCCAAAGCTCCGTTGCCGACTTTTTCCGCGTCCAACCTGCATTTTTGTAGGCATCTTATTGCTTCTTTTTCCGAAAGTTTCAATCCAAGAAGCCTATTCGCATATTCAACCCTTAAACGCATCTTTTCAGGCGCAAGTCTTGGCGAAACCATAGTGCCTTCAGCGGTTTTCACGTTTACTTTCTCTATTTTTCCGCCCATATCGGCCAGAGCCGCAACGAGAATGTTTAGGCTCTTTTCGACAGCCTCAAAACTTATGCCAGTAACATCCAAAAAGAGATTTTGCGTTTCAGCGCTGACTCTTGTTAGTTCTCCATTTATTATTGGAGGCATTGAAAGAACATTTTTTTGACTGTCAATTAGCAGTGGATAACGCGGCGCCCAGTCTATCAAATGCCTATAAGCTATGCCCTTCTCATGCCTTTCCAAAATTTCCTTCAAGTTCATTTCTTCTGTTTTTCCTAAAGGAACAAACTTGACGCTTTCCGGCGCAACAGCCGTGTAAGTGAACGGCGGCTTAATAACGTCGAGGTTGTGTATTCCAATTGAAACTTTTTTGCGGTCTCTGCCAAGCCCCCAGTGCAAGTCCTCTTGCATCTCCATAAGCTCGACAACCGCGTCCTCGTCGAGTTTTATGTTGCGAACCACGGCGGCAAGCATGTATGGTCTAACTTCAGCAACAGCCTCGTCGATTATCAGCGTGGTTTTTGGTTCTTCAGTCTTGTACCTTGGCATTCCAGTTTCAATTTCCAAAAAGCCTTTTAGCGCTCTTGCCACCCCAGCGTAGCTGCAATAGTCAATGCGGTTTGGGTTGTATTCAACCTTAACGTAGTCTTCGCCAGTCTCCTCTACGTCAAAGCCTATCCATGGAAGCCATCCAACCAAGTCTTTAACCGTCACTTTTCTGTTCATGAATTTTGAGAATCTTCCCACGTTAAGCGTGATTACAGGCATATGGGCGTCCTCCTAATCCAGTCTAAACGGTTTCCATAAAGCATTCTGATGTCGTCCACGCCAAGCTCAATCATTGCTAAGCGTTCAAGTCCCCCTCCCCACGCAAGAACCGGATACTTTATTCCCATCGGCGCTAGAACTTCTGGTCTGAACATGCCCATTCCGCAGAGTTCAATCCAACGCTTAAGCTTGGGATGGTAAGCCACAGCTTGGGCTGAAGGTTCAGTGTATGGGAAGTAGCTTGGCCAAAACTCTATCTTTTCTAGTCCAAACTTTGCGTAGAAGGTTTTCAGTGTCCCCATTAAATCGCGAAGTGTAACTTTCTCGCCGACAACTATGCCTTCAATTTGGTGGAACTCCGCCAAGTGTTTGTATGTTACCTGCTCGTTCCTGTAAACCCTGTCCACGGAAAACACTTTTATGGGCGGCTTCTTGTGTGTTGCCAAATACTTTATCGTCTCAGCAGTTGTGTGCGTCCTCAAAACAAGCCTACGCGCTTCTTTGTGGCTCCACTTGTAACGCCAACCCTTAGAACCAGTTGTCCAACCGTTCTCATGCACCTTCGCAACTGCATCCACGATAACTTTTGAGGGCAGCCTGCCGGCATTTGGACTAGCCAAGTAAAACGTGTCCATCATCTCTCTGGCTGGATGGTCCTGCGGCTGAAATAGGGCATCAAAGTTCCAGAAGGCAGTTTCAACAAGCGGTCCGCGAATCTCCGTGAAACCCATTTCCAAGAAGATTTCGCGGGCGCGTTGGATAATCTGTTGTAGCGGGTGAACCTTGCCTGGATAAACCGCTGGTCCAGGTGCAGTGACGTCGAATTTTCGGAGTTTTGTTTGGCGCCATTTTCCAGTCATTATTAGTTCTGGCGTGAGCTGTGTAACTTCTTCTGCGGCTTTTACGCCTTTTTTGAGCAGTTTGCGTCCCTCATCTGTAATTTTAAATTCGTAGAGCACCTTTTCTCTTGTTTCCAAGAGTTTGCGTCTTTTTAGAACATCTGCAGCCTCTTGAAGGCTTTTCTCAACTTCTTCTATTATTATTCTGCCTTTGTCCGCCAGAAGCTCCAAAAGTTTTTCGTCGCTACCCTTCGGCGGCTTTTTTACACGTGTATCTTCTATTAAAGCCAATATGTTCTTTTCCTTGTTTAAAGCAGCCCAATTCTTTTTTATAATCCAACCCAAAGCCAGAGGAACGGCTTTGACTGGAATTCCAGCTTTTTCTACGATTTGCGCTATTTTGGCTTTTCCGCCTAAACTGTAAAGTGCGTTTAGGATTCTGCGTTCTGGAAGCCCCTTCTTTGCGTACTCTAGTCCTTCGCTTGTGAGTGTTGCAATTGTTCGCTTTTCCTCCGTGATTTTTAGGAGTCCTTTTTCCTTCAGAGTTAGGGCTGCGCGCATGACTGCAGAGTCTGGCAATACGCTTTCCTTCACTATTTGTTCAAGTGAAGCCTTCCCTTCGAGTTTTTCCAGAGTCAACAGCGTTTTGTGTTCTTGTTCTCGTAGTTCAAGCATCTTCTTTCCCTTCTTTATTGTTGGCGTTTTGGCTTTGTATTGTAGTTGTTTTATTTTTAATAAAAGTATGCATGTGCCACGCTAATTTTGCGCTAGAAAAAGCCTTCCCTTTCATGTAAATTGGCGGGGCATCACTTCACCAGCGCACATAAAAGGAAAAGCAGAAACATATTTATAGCTTATTCCCCGCGCGTATTCCGCACAAAACTTAATACGTTTTCTGGGAATTTTATAAGGAGCTAAAACCTTGGGCGGCGCATGGCTTGGCTGATGAAAATAGAAATGAGATGGTGGTAACTCCATGGGAAGTTAGGGGCAAAGTTGACTATGAACGCCTAATACGCGAGTTTGGAACGCAGCCTCTAACCGACGAGCTACTGCAAAAGATGGCAAAACACACCGGCGAGCTTCATCTTCAGCTTAGGCGAAGGCTCTTCTTTTCACACCGCGATTTGGATGCGGTTCTAGAACTCTACGAGAAAGGAATAAAATTCGTCCTCTACACTGGGCGTGGTCCCTCTGGTCCCGTCCATATTGGGCATCTTGTTCCATGGATTTTCACTAGGCACTTGCAAGAAAAGTTCGACACTAGGCTTTATTTCCAGATGACTGATGATGAAAAGTTTGTTGTTGACGATACGCTTGAGCTTAAGGAAACCACGAATTTCGCTTATGAAAACGCCTTAGACCTAATAGCCCTAGGCTTTAAGCCAGAAAACACCTTCATAATATTCGACGTTCAAGACATTGACTTGCTTTATGACATAGCCCTCGAAGTTGCAAAGCGCGTAACATACTCAACGGCAAAAGCCACATTTGGCTTTCAAGAAAGCACAAACATAGGCTGGATTTTCTGGCCAGCCATCCAAGCCGTTCCATGCTTCATCCACGCGAAACTAACTGGCGACAACGTTCCAGCTTTGATTCCAGCCGCCATTGACCAGGACCCGTACTGGCGTATAACGCGTGATGTTGCTCCGAAGCTTGGCTATTATAAGCCAGCGCAGATTCACTGCCGTTTCTTGCCGGGTTTGGGTGTGGGCGGAAAGATGAGCGCTTCAGAGCCGGAAACATCCATTTTCACGGTTGACCCGCCAGAGGTTGTTAAGCGTAAGATTTGGAACGCCTTTACTGGTGGGCGGGCAACTGTTGAGGAGCAGAGAAAACTCGGCGGCGACCCAAGCGTATGCAGCGTTTTTCAGTACTTCTACTTCCTCTTCGAGGAAGATGACAAGAAGCTTCTTGAGAGGGAAAGACGATGCAGAGACGGCGAAATCCTTTGCGGGGAATGCAAAACGGAACTAACCGAGAGAGTTAACAAGTTCCTTTCTGAACACCAGAAAAGGCGGGAAAAGGCGCGAAACGTCGTGGAAAAGTTTCACATAAAACGGTAAGGAGGAAAATGCGAAAATGCAGATAAAAGAAAAAGATGTTGTTGGCGTTAGTCCGCCTAACGCTTTGAGGCTGCTTCATCCCATGCACACCGTTCTTGTGTCATGTATTGGAAAAAGCGGGAAACCGAATATTATCACTTTGGCTTGGGCTATGCCGACATCAGTTAATCCGCCACTAGTCGCCGTAAGCATCGCGCCGCGTAGGCACTCGCACAGCCTAATCGAAGAAACCAAAGAGTTTGTTGTGAACATCCCAACGATAGAAATACTAGATGAAACCTTCTTTTGCGGCACTGCAAGCGGGAGAGAACACGACAAGTTTAAAGAAGCTCGTCTAACGCCTTTGCCAGCGAGGAAGCTGAAAGCGCCAATAATTAAGGAGTGCGTAGCACACCTAGAATGTAAACTCCGAAACCAGTTCACAGCTGGAGATCACACAATTTTTGTGGGCGAAATTGTTGAGGCATACGCAGACAAAGGAACATTTGAAGGCGTGTATAACCTAGAAAAAGCGAAGATGATTTTTCATCTTGGCGGAAACGAGTTCGCAACGCTTGAACCAAAAGTCTTTAAGCCGAAAACCTAGAACTCGTAGCTTTCTCCAGGCTTTAACATGACAACCTTCACCTTACGCGCTTTTTCGCTTACAAGCTTCGCGAACTCGTCTGCTGACTGCGCCAAAACTGGAAAAGTCTTGTAATGCATTGGAATAACCGCCTTAGGCTTGATAAGCCTAACCGCTTCTGCCGCTTCTAAAGCGCCCATTGTGTAGTATCCACCTATTGGGATAAGTGCAACATCTGGCTTGTAAAGTTCTCCAATAATTTGCATGTCGCCGAAAACGCCCGTATCCCCAGCGTGGTAAACACTTTTACCTTCGCCCTCGACGACGACGCCCGTGGGCGCCCCCTTTGAAGCCGTGTGAAAAGCGTGCACAACATGCATTCGTATGCCTTTTACCTCCGCGCTTCCGCCTATGTTTAGTCCGACAACGTTTTTTACGCCTTCGTTTTGAGCGTAATTGCCAAGTTCAAAAGTTCCAACGAAGGTGGCGCCTGTCCTTTTACAAATGCCCACAGCATCGCCCAAATGGTCTCCGTGGTCATGTGTTACATAAACTATGTCCGCCTTCGCTATTTCCGAAGCCTTCACTGGCGATGTTGGGTTTCCGTCAAGCCAAGGGTCAACCAGAACAATCTTGTCTGCGATTTCCACTTTGAAGGCTGCATGTCCAAACCACGTTATTTTAGCCAAATTATGCGCACCCCACAATAAACCCTTTTAAAAGCTATGATATATCTATGCGTTAATAAAAATAGCGTGATTTGGATGAGCCAATACGACGACGAGGCAATAGAAAAGTTTAGGCTTTCTGGAAGAATCCTACGCGAAACACGCGAGATAATGCGAAATTTGGTACGCGAAGAAATGCCCATAATAGAAGTTTGCGAAAAAGCTGAAAAAACCATAAGAGAAAAGGGCGCAAAACCAGCATTTCCATGCAACATTTCAATAAACGAAATAGCAGCACATTACACGTCACCACCAAACGACACTAGGCGAATCCCAAAAAAATCCATAGTAAAAATTGACATTGGAGCGCACGTTGACGGCTATGTAACGGACACCGCTGTAACAGTGTGCTTTAACCAGGAATACCGCTGCCTCGTTGAAGCAGCTGAACAAGCCTTAAAAGAAGCCATAGCAGCTATTCGCCCAGAAATAACAACATCAAAAATCGGTGGATTAATCGAAAAAACAATAAAGTCGAGGGGGTTCAAGCCTATCTCAAACTTAACTGGTCATCAGGTTGGGCGTTATCTTGTTCACGCTGGCACATCAATACCAAACATTTCGCAAATATCTCTAGCAAAAATTAAACTTGGAGCAGTATATGCCATAGAACCTTTCGTCACGTTTCCAGAAGCTGTTGGACGCGTTGAAAACGGGGAAGAAGTAACAATATTCCGCTTTGTAAAGTCAAGACCGCTGAAAAACCCCTATGCACGGCAACTCCTAAAATTCATAGAAGAAAACTTCAGAACCTTGCCGTTCGCTGAACGGTGGCTACAAGGGGCGATACCGAAAGAACATTATTCCCAAGCCTTTAAGGAACTTTTATCTTCAAAGGCGCTAATGGGCTATCCAATCTTTGTTGAAGTTAGCAGAAGACCCGTAGCTCAAGCGGAACACACAGTTTTAGTTACGGAAAAAGGTGCTTCAATCTTGACTTAACTAGCCAAAACTACCATTCACGTTCTTTTTCTCTAACTTCCCTGTAAATCGCCGTTATCAACATTTTGTCATTGCATTTCTGACAAGGCTCGACTTCCTTGAAAATGTAGTCGCCACGCTGAAACTCGCGGACGCTCTTGAAGCCACATTTTTTACACTCAATAGTTGTAGTTATCGGTAGAGTCGCAATCTTCAAACGCAGCAAACGTCTTCTCATCTGCATCAAAACATAAGTAGACAAAGCCACACCTATAAAACCTATCAAGAGTAAATATCCGGCAGTTATATCTTCGCCATAACCAAAAGCTTGCAAAGCCAAAACTAGAGCAGCCAACGACAAAGCCAAAAGCACGAAAATTATCATCAAAACGAAAGATGAAATTTTTTTCGCCTGAGACGCCTCGTTCATTTTGCTCTCCTCACTGACCAATTCCAATGGTGTTACCAACCCCCGCAATTATCACTTTGTCTCCTTCCTTCGTTTTCTCCAAAATAACTTGCTTCACACGCTCTATAGCCTTGTCGGCAGCCTCAAAGATTTCCTTGCGCATTGGCGAAACAGCATCTCCAATATCCTCCTTGATTATAACAGCGTTTATTGGTATCCGATACTTCAAAATAGACTCCTCAATCTTAAACTGGTCAACGCCAGGACCGCCTATAGCTGCGCCGACACCCTCTGCAACCTCGCCGACATCCTCGCCTTCCAACTTCATGGCTGCATCAATCATTATTATTGTGGCAATTTTTCCCTCATTCTCCTCAATAACCGTTTTTATGGCATCGCCTATCTTGCCAACGTTTCCCCCCGGCCCTTCAGCCTTAATCACGAATGCTGTCCGTCCCTCCATTGGAACTGTTGCCACAACACAGTCTTTGGGAACTTTTCGCGTTTCATATCCCCGCATAAGTTTAGCTGCAACCAATGCGCCGGCACCGTCGCCTATTGGTTGTCCATATGCAAAAGCCTTTAACGCGCTTGCGTAGGCTTCCGCCTCGCGCATCACTAGGGGCAGTATCATCTGCAACTGCATTATTATGTATAGGCTTAACGTTTTCTTGCCAAGCAAGTAATAGTGCCTTATAACCTTGTAAATGTAGTTTAAAGCCATAGCCGCCTCAAGCGTGTTCTCCAAATTGTTAGTTTGTGTTTCGTCAGCCGAGGGCGCCATAAGCTTAACTTCATCCTTGAAACGCACATCTCTCACGTCGAGAATGTGCTCAAGCTTCCAAACAACGCCCGCTGGGTCAAGGCTTTGAGGCGATATTGTGAAGTATTCGAGGAACCTGTCAACCCTAACGGTTGGGTCTGACTGGGGCTTTCCAATCTCCTTGATTGTTTCTATGGCGATTTTTCTCCCCTCATCCTTTATGTATTTAAGCTTGAAAAGTGAGCCTTCAACTTCCCTTAACATGACGTACATTTGGATTCTTTGTCCATAAAAAATGAAGACTATGAATACGATGTAGAAGAGCAGGCTTAGAATCTGCTGAATGTCAATCTGCATAAGTATAGTTGCAAATAGCGTAGCCACTTCAAACACGCTTTTAACTCACCTTTTCGAGAAACTACAAAACGCTTGGTTATAAATTTTAGGATATTCCAAGTAAGATATGCAATAAAGACTAAATGTAATGCAGATTCTTCAATATCATATTTACACTCGCAACCACAAGCATCGCAGCGAAAACCAAACTCAAATTCCTACTCGAAAGCTTTCTGCTTGCGTAAGCGCCAACCTGAGCGCCCAAAACCGCTCCAATTCCAAGATAGACTGCATGCAAGCTATTCACGTTTCCTTGTTGCACGTGGTTGATGACGCCAGAAATTGAAGTGAAAATCATGATAAACATTGATGTGGGTATAGCGAAATGAATTGGAAAGCCAAGTGCGTAACACATGACTGGCACGAGAACTGTTCCTCCGCCTATGCCGAGCAGTCCAGAGGCTACGCCTCCGAAAAATCCCAAGAACAAGCCAGAAAGCATCTTCCTCCAGTCTTTTAGAAGCGACTTCTCAAAGGCAGCGTCAACAACACCGCAGCCCTTAACAGATTTTGTGGACAAAGCCTTGTACACCATCTGAACCGCAACAATGATTAGGAAAATGCCGAAAATAACGCCAAGCCACATTTTAACAACTGGAACCGCAGTAATGGCCGCGCCAACATAGCCGCCGGGAGTGGTAGTGCAAGCCAAAACCAGTCCAGCCTTGACATAAACGCGATTCTGCTTCAAATAATTCGCCGAAGAGGCTACAGAAGTAATTATTATAGTGGCTAGGCTTGTGCCAACAGCCACTACAGGTTCAAAACCGTAAAGAAGCGTTAACAACGGCACTATGAATATTCCGCCTCCAACACCCGTTAAAGCCGCAGCTATGCTTATCAAGAAGCCAAACAGCGGAAGCAACCACTCCCACATGCCAACATCACTTAAAGAAGGCAATAAACAGCAAAAAACCACAATTTAAACATTCGCCAAAAATCAAAGTTAAGCGGGGCTGCCAGCTTTCCCGGCTTCGCGTGGCCGAAGACCACACTACAACCGGGAACGGAGCGCGGTTTAACTTCCGAGTTCGGAATGGGATCGGGTGGGTCCCGCGCCCTATGGCCGGCAAACCCCAGAATACACGTTAAGGCTTTGCTCATTAACTTTTCGCTTTCTTGGTGAGGTTCAGCTTTCTCCTTTTAGTAATGTTTCCCATATTCCGAATCCGCCGACTGTTTCTGGACGTTCAACTGGGTTGTACCATTGCTTTTTTGTTCCTATTTTTGCGCGCATTTTCCATCCGAAGGTTTTCGGTTCTTTTTCGATTGTTTCCAATATTTTGTCTATTTTTTGTATTATTTCTTCTCTATCTTCTTTCGTTATTTGTTTTGGGTCTATGCCTGCTTCTTGGCCGAGCCTGTCAATTTCCATTAGGAACACCCTTATTTTTTGGAGGTTTGTTGTTGCTGTGTACCAGAATCCCCAGTCTTCTGCTAACAGTTTTGCTATGTACGCGGCGTCTATGCTTTCTTTCTCTGTTTTTCCGCTTATGTTGTGTGCCTTTAGAAGCAATAGGCAGTCTTTTAGGTCTTTTGCGCTGAAAGCTTCCCACATTTGGATCTTTTCTAGGAGCATGTCTGTCACAGTTATTGTTGGATAGTCGAGTTCAAGTCTTCCCTTGAAGTCTATTGGGTGGTTTGCCACCAAGAGTTTGTCGAAGAAAACGTCCACATAAAACCAGCCTTTGGGGTGGAAGTAGATTTGCCTTTCAGACGCTGCCGTTGAAAGCGTCGCTCTCCTTTTCGCATAGCTCAACTTTTCGAATAACTCTTTCACTTTATCTCTGTGGCCGCGATATGAAACGAGGTCTATGTCGCTGTACTCTTGTCCTTCAATTACGCCGGTTCCGATTCTGCCGAGTTTTTGCGCAAAGTCCCTATGCTCTTCGCAGTGAATTGCTATGCTTAGTCCGCCGAGGATTCTTAGGATTATGCCTTCCTGCCTTGCCTTTTCAACGATTTCCTTGGATTCTTGGATGAAAATTTCTGTTGGAACTATGCCATTCCATTCCTCTGGCAGTTCACGTTTAATTTCCCTATCAAGAAGCCAAGCCATGGCTTCGTTTCCCTCGCGCTTAGCCTTCTATTCGCTGTAGCCTCGTTATTTTGTTGCCTTTGAACTCTATTAGGAAGGCTCTTAGGATGCCTTCTGCGTATTCGCTTCCGGGGTTTACGCAGTATGTCTTTCCGATTCTCATTGAGCCAGCTGCCTCGTGTATGTGCCCATGAAGCCCGAGGAAAGGCTGGTATTTTTCAATCATTTTCCTAACTGCTTTTGAGCCTACTGGAACCATGACGACGCTTCCGCCTTGGATTACTGGGTTTAAGTCTTTGTCTAAAAGTGGGGCTTCGTCGAGCTTTGACTGGTATGGGGGAGCGTGAAAGTTGAATATGGCGTTTTCGTGGTTTTTAAGCTGCGAAACATATTTTTCGAGTCGCGCTTCGAGTTTTTCCTCTTCTTCTTCACGGGCTGTTTTCCACGGACTTGGGTTCACCCATCCAGTGCTTATCATCTCATGTGAATCGTCAATTTCTATGACTTTGCCCTCGCCGTTCAGCACGTACTTGTGGTTGTTGACTATCTCGTCTACGGCTGGTCTGTCGTCGTTTCCAGGGCAGACCACAACCCTTGTTTCGCTTGGAACCTTCTGCGGAATTAGGTCAAGCCAATTCTTTATTGTGTCAATCATGACCGTGTGGAAAACCTCGTCGACCTTCTTGGAACTTTTCACCATTTCCTCGTATTCGCTTTCATTTGTGATGTAGGGATAATAGCCTATGCCCCTTATTTCCTTCAGGGCTTTTTCTATTTCGTTTTCGTTCACCGTGTGCGTCTTTTTGAGGTGGTAGTATGAGTATTTTCCGTCCTTATGTTTGACGACTGGCACTATCATTTTTCCAGTTAGGTCTCCGCCGCAAATGGCAACATCCACCTTAAGCATTGCCGAGGCGTTTAGGAATTTTCTCCACACGCCTTCTGAGCCATGCATGTCTGTTGCGAACAGTATCCTTGTTTCGGTTTCTTTCTTCTTTTTGAATAGAAACGCCAATTAAACCATTTCCTATGCTTTATTTTCACTGTAAATCATGGATTTGCACTATTTAAATTTAGGGTTTATGGAAAGTTTTAAATCTGGATAGAACCAAAACTAGATGTTCGGGTGTTATAAGAAAATGGCTTCAAGTAAACCAGGACTATTCGCCAGAGAAGCAACTGGACTAGTACGCGAAATAGGCTTCACACTGGGAATAATTATAATCATGAGCCACGTCGTCGGCTTAGGATGGCAAAAGAGAGCATTCCAATTCACTGGTCCCGCGCCAATGCCAACAAATGAAATGCCACTTGGCTTACCAGCAATGTTCTGGGCTTTCCTCGTATGCGGCATAATCGTGTTGATTACTGGCTATGCCGCGGGCTACGTGACCGCAGCAATGCCACGTTCAGGAGGCGGCTACGTCACAATCTCAAGGGTAATACATCCGTCCATAGGCTATATTGCTGGTTGGCTAATGTTCCTCGCGGAAGCCTTTTCCTATGGATTAATTGGCGTTGCGGTGTTCGAAGGAGTGATGATATTCTTCAACATCGCGTTGGCTCCGACTACCATTTCATTTGGGGCAGTTGAACTCTTCTTAGGTGGACTTGCTATTGTTTGGATATTTGCGATAATTGCACTGCTTGGAACCAAGCTCTACGGTAGATTGATGGAAGTGCTCTTTTACATACCTGCCGCAATTACGATAATTTTCTTTGCGATGTGGGTTGCTGGCATAGCGAATCCAAGCGTCGTCGAAGAGGGAGTAAAAGCCGTAATGAATATTTCGCCTCAAAGTTTAGTGAATCTAGCTCTTCATAGTGGAATGTTGGAAGCAAAAACTGGGTTCTTCAGCGCCTTTTCCGTTGCGTTAGGTGGTGCGTTCTGGGCTTACATGGGCTGGTACGCCACCACGTTTGTGGCGGGAGAAGTTAAAGAAGCGAATAAGAAACTTCCTAAAGTGGTTGCTATTGCAGGACTGATAATAATGATAGTTTACTTACTGGCTTCATCGCTTTCAGCGTTTTCCGCAATGGGAGTTTACACAGACACAACAACCGATTATCCGAATCAATGGAGCTTCTATCAAGCGTATGCTTTTCTAAGCTACGGTCCAGTAGACTGGGAAGCAGCATACAACTATGTAGGAGTTGACCCAAATATTACAAAGTACGGTGAGGGAAACTGGACTCATATACAAGAAAGTTCAAATCCGGCATTCAAAGGAATTGACCCTACGCGTCCAATTAACTTCTTGAGTGCTTGGAGCACTGGTATAGCGTCAATTACTTCAATTGGTATGAATTTAGGAATTCTTGCAATACTAATCGCTTTGGGTGGTGTACTCTGGGTTGCCAACGACATTCCGCCATTCTTGCTTGTTGCTTCTAGGACGTTCTTCGCCATGTCTTTCGATAGAATGATGCCCGAAAAGTTCGCCTACGTTAGCGAAAGGTGGCACGCCCCAGTATGGTCAATAATAATAACCGCAGTTTTCGCTATTCCAGCGTGCATGGCTGAAGCAAACTTTCCAAAAGGAGCCGCAGACTACTTGGCGTTTGCGGGAGTTGTTGGCACAGACATATTTGACGCCTTCTTCCTAACGCTATTCTGTATTTCGTGCATGCTCCTTCCGCTGGAAAGGAGAGAAATCTACGACCGTGCAGCCGTTAAACATTCAATAGGCGCTGTTGTTGGCTTAGGTTTTATAGCAACACTTGGAGGCGCCTTCTGTCTGTACATTTTCATTAAGGAGTCTTCATGGATCTGGTCGCTCTTTAAAACCGGTGCGGAAACGTGGGAAGTGGTCAGTGCAGCCGGTTTCTTCGGCTGTATAATCGTTGGTATATTGTTGTACGTCTATTACATGTATCGCAATACGACCAGAGGCGTGGACATGCGTACGCTTTACATCAGCATACCTCCAGAATAGCCTAAATACCCCATCCTTTTTATTCATCTAAAACTGTCAAAAACATGGTGTTTAATGTTTGTCTGAACTTGAATTTGTAACAGATATCGTTGAAGAGCAACTCGTGCGTGGAAACCTACGGTGGCTAGCCAATTTCAGCGAAATCCACGAAGACTACCAAGTGGGTGACGTTGTTTTTCCTCTATATGCTTTCGGAAGCTTGCAAGAAAAGGGTTTTTTTCTTTCAAAGATTTTCTCCGCGTTAGTTACGCCAAGATACAAGATTCACTTGTTGCTTTATACGCAGCAGAACTTTGACCCTAAACTTGTTAGGAAACTAGTTTTGGCTTGTAAAAGCAAGTTTGGCGCTGAAGACTGGATCTTTCTAGGGCTTGTTCAAACCCAATCATTCCAGAAGGAGACGAAGGAAGCCATAGTGAATACTGCTGACAAAAATGTTGGCATCGCCGCCTATAGTCTAAAATCAAAGGAAACAGTGACTTCTGAAAATGTTCTTGGAAAAGGTTTAGCAAAACAGTTGAAATTGACAGAGGCAAAGTTAGAGGCTTTCGACCTTCCAAACTATTTAAAAAGTTTCACGGTAACTTTACTGTTTATAGTGCTTTTCCAAATTTTTTTGTCAATCTCCGGTTTTCCTCAAGCCATGCATCCCCTCTCATTCCTAATTGCAATTATGGTTTCACTTGTTGTTGGTTACCGCCTCTACAAGACACGTTACCATATGACGCTTATTATGGACAGCATGGGCTTCAAACTCTGGGAAGGCAAAAGCGCTAAAGAAGCGAAATGGACGGACTTTTCAGATGTAACCATATACGTTACGCCTAAACGCGAAACATGTTTGAGGCTTTATTCAAAAGATGGAACATTCGACTTGCCACTTTCAAGAACTGGACTTTCAAGAAAAGAAACCTACGCGATGATTAAGAGGCTGATAAAAAGAGCAAAGTAGTTCACTCGATTGTTGGCGTTTCAACGGCGGTGTTCCACCAAGGCTTATCCCACTTCTTGTCAACAACTGGCAACTCTTTGAGGAGACACTCTATCCTTTCCGTTACCTTCGAAATTTCGCCCTTCGACATCCACTTTTTGAGCGCATCAGCCTTTTCAACAATGTTCTTGAGGTTCAGAGTCACTGTCAACGCGAGTTTCTTATCCTTCTCCAACGCTTTTTTCATCTTCTGCGCGTTTATGTCTTCGGTTCCAACACCAACTTCATGGTCCAAAAAAATTGCACACACGTCCTTAATGTCTTTTTCCTCCATTCCCACGACAATTTTGTCCTCTGCATAATATGAGTAAGAGAGAATCCTGTAGTCGCATCCGCACTTCTTCAGTTCTTCCGTGCATTCCTTTGGCATGTCAAGTATGAACTGCGCCTTTGAAATTATTAGGTTCTCCAAACCTATTGTGTATAGGTTCTCCCTATAACTCGCAAATGCTTCTCTAACGTCAACCTTATGCCTCAAATCTATGGCATCGCAGAAAATGTCCAAAACAGTTATCGTTGGAAGCCCTTCGCTTGTTATCCCATTAATCGTGGTTAACCTATACCTTTCGCCGTGCCTCCAAGCATTAAACCGCCTATCATTCGCCGTGGCGAAAGACTTGTACTGCGTCCCAAAAGCCCCATCCATCCTCAACAAAAGCTTGTAAAAATCTACTCCCTGCTTCTTCGGAACTATAAAATCCGTATCCTTAATCGGCCTTTCTAAGCATCCGCCGCAATTCGCACTTGGACAATGAATCTTCACGGCTGCGCCGCCAAAAAGCAACGCCGGAATAGGATTTTTGCTAACAGTCTTCTCAAAAACTTTCGGGTACAACTCATGAAGCCTAGGCGCGTTCACAGAAGCCCAAAGCACAACCATGGCGCTCTTCATCGGAAAATAATTCAAATCTATGTATGAAGGCAAACCCAAACTTTCCCGAAGTTCCCCAGCGTCAACATGCGAAGTCAGAGGCAAATCAACTTCGTAGGCGGTTCCATCTAAATCCCTATAAAGAACAAATCTTCCGCCTGAACCAGCGCCGCTGCCTTTCCTTTCTGTCAACCCTAAATCACATCTGTCAACATATTTACATAAACTATCAATAAATACTTTAACAAAAACACAACAAGAATAATTAAACGTTATTCCAGCAAAAAGGGAATAACGCATATATCCCATCCCCCAAATATTTCTTCGGAAAGAGCAGGGGCCGTAGTCTAGGAAGGCATGACGACGGGCTCCAGAACCACATAGACGGGTTTACGGACCGCCCGAGCGGAATGAAGAAGTTCTGGAGCGGTCAAAGAGAAACCCGTAGAAACAGCCAAGCGCTGTTTCGGGGAAAGGTCGCCGGTTCAAATCCGGCCGGCCCCACCACGGCATAAACCAGCCCCCTTTAGCTGCTGGGGAAACGGTTAACTTTGTTTTGTGGCTTAAGCGGACTAAGCGTTTGGTTTTGATAAAGTTATTTCGTTGCCAATTGAATCTTATACTGGAAAAACTCGTTGCACCACTCTTTTGGAGCCGAGAAAAGAATAAAATTCAAAAAAGGATAGCTAATACATTTTCAGTAGAATGCCTGAAATGTCAAAGATACCAAAGGAAAAAATTCAAAGTGTACTCAAGGAAATTGAAGAAATCTACCATTCAAACGGCAAAGATGCAGAAAATTATTTGAAAAAAGCGCGAAAACTAAAAGAGTATTTTAGCCCAGGATTTGCAGTGGTTTATTCCTGGTTCTATTCTATACCTCAAAAATGGGTTCAGGTTGAACCTAAGATTTTTAAATTAGCAAAATATACTCGTTTATTTGATTTAAACGTTATTTTGTCTATGCCCGCAGAAAAAATTTCTAAAATTTTAGAGCCTTTAATGTTTCGAAATGAAATTTCAATTCAGTTGAAGAATCTTTGCGAAGTTATTTATAAAGAATATAACACATGGGAAAATTTTGGACATATTTTACAAAATCAATCTATTTTTGTTATTTTCAAAAAATTAAGGCTTCACAAAGGAATAAGAGTTACGTTCAAAAATTTAGCAGCTATGAAAATTTTTGTCGGTATGGACAATAATCTCCTCATCCTTGATACCCATGTTGCAAGCGTTCTTAGGTTAAATAAAGATGAAGTAAATAGGTGCAGAGTTCGAGAAGATTTTTTTAGAGAAGTGCTTAAAAAATCAGAGAAAATAACAACTTACTTGAAATCGAAAAACTTTAAAGATGTATGCATGGCTAAATGGTCTCTTGCTGTGTGGTTCAACAAAGCCAAAATTAAGGAATGTGATTTATTAAAAGGAATCTCTTAAATCTTAAAAGCAGTTACCGATTTATGCTAACATTTGATTCCTACATCTTTTCAAGTCTTCAATAAACTTATCAAACATTTTCACTTTATCATCTTCTTCAACTTGAGTTTTACTCATAACATAGCCGCCGTCTGTATCAATTTCTACTATGGCTCTCCCTTTCGTAGCTGGTGCCCTTCGCACGAGATCACCGTCTTCGTCGGTGGTTACAAAAAACACTTTTACATGTTTAGTTACCTCATCCTTGGAAAGTTTAATCTTCCAATAACCCGTCTGAGCAATTCTTTCGCGCAAAGTGATTTTACTTGAAATTATAGCAATAACTCTGCAAGTTTTAGGTTCGTAAATTACAATATCCGCATCAGGAAGATGACAACCAAACTGACCGTAATCAATAAGCAGGTTTCTTTTTACTTTATTTAACTCGAGACTAAGATTTTCGGTTCTTGTTCTATCAAGCGTATCTCCCTTGACTGTTTTTAATCCCAAACTTTGGACTTCTTTCTCAATCATGTATAAGATCAACTTCTCGAAATTTTTCCCTTTAAAAGCCCTCCACGATTGTTCATGATCTTTCTTTGAAGTTGGATGCTTTAACCAATCATTGTAGTGTAGTTTTTTAGCCTCCTCAAAAATCTCAGATATATGCCGATAAGTAGCATCTCCGTAAATTCGCCTTTTTTCTTCATATAACCCAACGAGATCTTTAAATTTCATTTTTACCAACTGTATTTCTTTCATAATATGCCCATTTAATTTTTCGCGGTTTGTCAGCATCAGCATGTGCAAGCGATGGTTTTTTCATTATAAATAAATACTTAAAGCCACGTAAGAAAAAATTAAACCTTCTGGCACGGTTGAACCATAAGCCTGTATGAGATGCTTGGCCTCTTCGAACCACGCATATTATGTCAAGAGTTTCAAAATATTTAGTTAATGTCTGATACACTTTAAATCCTACAGGAGTAAACTTTCCTTTTACCCACTGATCCCCAATGAGCCAACCGAGAACTTTTCCAGGTTTTAGTATTCGATAGCATTCCTTAATCACTTTTTCGAGTTCTTCATAAAATTCTTCAGTTTCGCTTGAAATTTTTCCTATACAATTGGGGTTATCATTGTATCTTATGTTATCTCCATACGGAGAGTCAACAAAAACTAAATCCACGTAATCATCTGGCAAAGGTATTTCTCTTGAATCATTTTGAATAATATCTGCCCTCTGAGGGGCGATGTCATAACAGATACACCTGCGTCCTTCTTCTCTACATACATCAAGAGTTGTTCCACTACCTGCCATTGGATCAACAACTAAATCCCCAGGTTCAGTGTATCTCCAGACAAGATTCCATATAACTCCTGCAGGAGTAACTCCGGGATACTTGTTATCACCTTTAGGCGTCTTGCCGTAACTTTGTTTTGGAAAATCCCATAGAGTGGTGGCTTCTAAATTTGGCAGTTCCTCTTCTGGCTCTAAATCAGTCCTTTTTAAATCACTGAAATCAGCGAATAATTCCCAAGACTTCGGCTCTTCTTTTTGTATTTCTTCTAAGTTAGCCATGTCATTTGAATTTAAGAGTTTATACCATTCAGCTATTTGCAAATCTCTCGGTCGAAAGAGTTCAAAGAGTTTAATAGTTACCTTCTTGTTTATCGGGCAAGAGCGTTTTATTTTCAGTATTTTCAACAGTTTTTTAGCATTTTTTAAAGGTATTAGTATCTTCCCGACAAGTTCCACTTTAACTTGATAAGGATACTTTCCTCCCCATGCTTCAGGATCGATATCAATACTTGCATCAGAAGTGGCTCTAAATACGCCATAAAGTATATCGGTGTCCAGATTAAGAAGGAATAAAAGGTCTCCTTTTCTTACTCTCATTACAGCAGGCGCATAAAGTTTGTTTGTTCCAAAAAGCATACGCTCAAAGCATTCATTCTCTGACTTATTTGTGCAAGTAAAAATCTGCCCTTTTATCATAGAATCTTTTAGAAAGGAAGTTGTAATATTCATTTGGGTCATTTCACATTGATTTGAAGGCGCAAGCCTAAATAAGTATTACGCGACAAATAGCAAAGCCTTAAATAAAAATATAACCGCCTTCTGGAATGCTTTTACCTCCCGCTTTTCATACATAGTCTGTTAGAAAAGGAAGAAACCACTACAGAAAGTTCTTTACTGCCATTTAAAAACCCCAAATAACAAAATAATAAACGTAAAAGGAGAGGATAAAGAAAATGGCAAAACTAAAGAAAATAAGAAAAAAGGAAGATGATAAGAAACCATTAGATGTCTTATCTAAGAGAAGGCGTGGGTTCAAATCCGGCCGGCCCCACCATAAGTTTTAGAAGGTTTATGGGAAAACAACGATCTTTATTGAATGTCTTCATGGTTGTTTCATGAATTCTATGAATTCTTCGAGTGTGCGCTTTTCAAGCGTGTAATTTGTTTTTCTTTCTTTGCCTATCGTTGAGTATGGTTGTTCTCCATAGTCGTGTCCGGGATAAACTTCTATTTCGTCGTTTAATTTCAAAATTTTGTTGAAGAGGCTGTTGTACATGTCTTCTGCACTTCCGCCTGGTAAGTCTGTTCTGCCGCATTCTCCGACAAAAAGCGTGTCGCCTGTGAGCAGTTTACCATTTACTAGGAGGCATATACTGTCTGGCGTGTGTCCCGGCGTGTAGATAACCTTTATTGTTACTTTTCCAAATTTTATGGTGTCTCCGCCTTCTATGCTTATGTGTTTGTTGATTTTTGATTTTTTGTGAGCTACGATTTTTGCGTTAAACCTCTCTTGTAGTTTTTGGTTGCCCGCCGTGTGATCAGCGTGTCCATGGGTGTTTATAATGTATTTTAGTTGGAAGCTGTGTGTTTTCAAGAGCTGTGTTATGGCTTCTGTGTTGAAGCTTGGGTCGATTACGGCGGCTTCTCGTGTTGTTTCGTCTGCTATGATGTAGGAGAAGTTGTCGCCGCGATGTTTTATTTGTCTAAAGAACATTTTATGCGCCTCTTTTATGGTGGAATGTGTTCGATATGCATGCCCATATTCACTAGTTCTTCAATGTTTTGGACGCAGCCTATGCTTGCGTCTATGTTGCGGTGTTTTGGGTGAACCCACATGTGCTGGGGTGCGAGGTTAAATTGTACTGGAACTTTTGTGGATACGCCATAGGCGCCTAGATTCCTTATTAAAGCGTTGTTGTTTGCGCACGCTTTGCGTATTGAGGCGTAGCTTTTCAGCAGTTCTTTTGCTCCGAAGACGCCTATACCATGCCACAATGCAGCATTTTCTGGCGAAGCAAGCGCGTAAAGGAAGAACTGTGGTGATGATGGAGTTTTCTTGAAATCATAGTTTGTTAGGGCTTCTCCTTCAACTGTGAACTCGTCTTCGGCTTCTGCTATGCTTACGTCGTTTGGGTCTATGGCGTTTGGATAAAGCATCGTGGTCTTGTACGTCACTTTCACGCTTTTGAGTTTCTCATTTTCGAAGTATATTCTGCCCCTTGCCGCGCGTTTTGAGCCATAACCCTTAACAGAGTGCGGAACGGTCAAGAGTGTTGTGCGTTTTTTCATGCTTCTGCCCATGCATTGGTATGCGCCTTCAATTGCGTGATAGTCTCTGTGCGTTTCTTTTATTATGTGGTGCAGCAAGCCTTGAGCGTCTTCCTTTTGCAGGGTTTCGATTGGCATGCGTATAGCATATAAGCATAGGTTCATTCCGAAGATTTCTGAAAGCTTCTCAATCTGTTCGTATTTTACTGCATCTGCCATGTCCACGTAACTGTTGTTGCAAGTTTCCAAGTGGTGCCTTATTAGTTCAATTTCGCCTTGCGATATGAGTGTGCCGTCATACTTTCTGGCGAAGTTTTCATCTATTTTTAACTGCTCAGTTTTGACGTAGGCTGATGGGAAAGCGCTTTGTCCGCTTGTCACGATTGACGCTTTCAGCGGATTCATTGAATATCTGTCTGGTTCTGTGTCGTCTGTGTTGAGTAGGAACGCGATGATTTTTCCTTCTGGCGGTTTTTGCAGATTCTCGCATATTTCGTTAATGTCCTCTTTTTTGATTTCGCCTAAACCGTGCTGGTGGAAGTAGTTTCCGCAAACTTCGAGTAATCGGGCGGCAATTATTCCTTGAACTTCTTCAACTGTTAACTGTGGATTTGAATATTCAACCGAACTCCGCAAAAAGAAGTGTTTGCCGCTAAGCTTAACCTCGTGTTTTTTGCCATTTTTAAAATGGAAGAAGGCGAATACCCTTTTCTCGTTTCCCTCAAATTGTGCGAGTTCCTTCACCAAAACTTCTAGGCATAACCGTGAATTTTTTAAGAAATCCTCAAGAATCGTTTTGGCTAGGTTCTGTTGTGTCAAGTGCTTTCAGCCTCTCTCTAGGGATTCTGCAATGTAAATGCAGTCCCTAAAAGCTATTGGTCCAGAAAACATCCTAACAACCGTAAAGCTTTCTCTGAATCCGAAATCAAAAAGCATGTTTATTATCGCCTTTTCCCTTTTTGGTAGACACATCGAAACTTCAGCGCCCTCAACCTTTTTCAGCGCTGCACCTAGAAGGTTTTTGGCTATATCGCCTTTTTCTCTTCTGCAGATGAGTGGACCTATCTCCGCGTAGTGTCCGTAAACCTTTGCCATGACGTACCCCAAAATTTCCCCATCGTCAACATAACGGTAGCATAAGTTGTCTTTTTCATTAACTATTTTTTGCAGTAGCTTTTCTCTCGATGCACCGAAGTAGAAGTTGTCAAATTCTATTATCTTTCGCATTTCAGTTTTTTCCGCTTCTTTCACGTTAGACGCTTCAAAACTGGAAGAACGGACTTTGCCGTTTAAAACTGCGAATTGTAAGTCGTGTTTGAAGCCTAGTCTTGCATAGAAATTAGCCTTTTCCTTGTATGCGTATAAGCCTATTGTTTCGGCGCCTTTGCTTTTCAAGTAGTCTATGGCGTGCTTTACAATGGTGCTTCCAGCCCCTTTTCTGCGGTATTTTTCGTCTACGACAACGTTTCCAATCCAGCCGATTTTGCCGTAGCATATGGTTGTTGCGATGCCAATTTTTTCCGAGTCGCATAATAGTGCAAAGCATCCTTCTGGTTCCAGTTGCATCATGAACGCGAAGTCTTGTTCTGTTAGGTTCCAGTTCATGGTGTCAGTTATGCGAACCGCAAATTCAATGTCTTCAGAAGACATCCTCTTAACCTTAAACACCATTTCCTTTTCAGCCTTTTTGTTAGGTGCATGTTTTATCACGTTTTTGTCGGCATAAACTTTACTAGGGTGGTGAACGTGAAAACTCAAAATTGGGAGGTTAACGCAATCGTGGAGGCGCAGCTTGGGGTTAAAATACCAAGAAACGTTAGGATTACGACGCACCCATTTACAGATTATTTTAAGGGTTTTGAAAACGTTGAGGCTGTCAAGCGCATTTTCGGCGAAAAGACAGCTGATGTGCTACGCAATCTGCAAGTGGAGTTTGTGGGTTTTAGGGGTTACATGGGCGTTAGCGACGTGGACGGTCACCTGATGATTAGTGCGTACTACTTGAATAATGGCGACTTGATTGACATTTACTTGGACATTATCCACGAATTAGTTCACGTGAAACAGTTTATGGAGGGCAAGAAGCTCTTCGACGATAGGTACGACTATGTTGGAAGACCAACAGAAATTGAGGCATACCATCACGCTGTTGAAGAAGCCCGTAGGCTCGGTTTAGATGACGCGCGGATATGCCAGTACCTGAAGACAGAGTGGCTTAGCGAAAGAGAACTGCGAAAGCTTGTGAAGGCGCTTGATGTCGAGTACGTGCCACCTTCAAAAAGATGAGAAAAGGCACATTTGAGACCTCAACCCTTTTAAACATGCTGAACCAATGGTTTTGGGGCAAACCACAATGAGCTTTGCAGTTGAAACACAAGACCTCGTTAAAGTTTTCGGGAACATACGCGCTTTGGACGGGTTAAGCTTCAAAATCAATCAAGGAGAAATTTTCGGCTTGATTGGTCCAAATGGCGCTGGAAAAACAACAGCCCTACGCATAATTTCCACGCTACTTCTACCGACCTCTGGAACCGCCAGGGTTTTCGATTTAGATGTTGTTGAAAAGGCAAGCGAAGTTCGCAAAATCATAACCTATCTGCCAGAGGAAGCCGGCGTCTACCCTAATCTTTCTGGTTGGGAGTATCTCGAGTTTATGGCAAAATTTAACACCAACGATAAGGGTGAAATCCATAAAATCGTGGAAGAGGCGGCTGAAATTTCTGGTTTAAGCGAAAGGTTGAGAGACAAGTCTAAAACCTACAGTAAGGGAATGAAGCGTAGGCTTTTGGTTGCGAGGGCTTTGATGACGAAGCCTAAACTTGCAATTTTAGACGAGCCGACAAGCGGTTTAGACGTGTTGCACTCCTACCATGTTAGGGAAATCATAAAGCGCTACGTGAAAGAGCACGGCGTCACAGTGTTGCTTTCAAGCCACAACATGCTCGAAGTTGAGCACCTATGCAATAGGGTAGCCCTATTAAACACGGGCAAAATCGTTGCTGAAGGAAAACCGCAAGAGCTTAAAGAGAAATACGCAAGCGCGAACCTAGAAGAAGTTTTTGCAAAGGTGGTCAAGCTTGCTTAAAGGTTTTGGAAACTTTCTACTTAAAGAACTTAAAGAGCTTATCAGAGACCCAAAAATTTTCCTCGGAATGATTATAATTCCCGTGATAATGTTCCCCCTGCTTGGCGGAATCATGAGCTTTTCAATACAGTCCGCACAAGAAGAAGCCGCAAAAACAACAATCCTAATAATCAACTATGATGCCGGAGAAAACGCAACGCTCTTTATAGCTTATCTAAATTCCACTTTTAATGTAATTCCAATTAATGTTACTGGGACCGTGAACGTAGTTGAATTGATGTCTCAAAACAACGTCACAGAAGCTATTGTTATTCCAAGCGACTTCAGCGCGAATTTAACAGCTGGACTACAAGTACACATCGAATTTTACAGCGTATTTTCCGGCGCAAGTATGTTTTCCGGCGTAAGCGCTGCGGTAATTGACTCTTTAATAGAGCAGTTCAATAGAAGCTTACGTCCAAACATTGTAATTCCAACCAAATCGGTTATTGTAAAAGGGCAAGCCATAGAAGGTTTAGACGCTCAAACTCTTTCAAATTTGATGATGTCCCAAGCAATCGCCATGCCAATAATAATCATGATTCTGCTTAGTTACTCGATGCAGATTGCCGCAACTTCCGTGGCTATGGAAAAGGAAGCGAAAACCTTGGAGACTCTTTTAACTTTGCCAATGGATCGCTTCTCTATTCTCCTCGGAAAATTGTCCGGCTCGATAATTGTTGCTGCGATAGGCGCGTTAGCTTACATGGTTGGCTTCACTTATTATCTTGATTCGTTATCATCGGCGATACCGGCAAACGTTAACGTGGATTTGGCTGCGCTTGGGCTTGTTCCATCAATGTTTGGCTATGTACTTTTGGGAATATCCCTATTCGTTACACTTCTTTCGGCTTTGGCTTTGGCTGTTATAATCTCCGCTTTTGCAGAAGACGTCAGGGGCGCTCAGTCGCTTGTGGGCTACATTTACCCATTAATATTCATTCCTTCGCTCGCGCTGATGTACTTGGATGTTAACACGATTCCAATGGCGTTGAGAATTTTGATTTATGCTATTCCATACAGCCAGCCAATAATAACCTCGAAAGCCGTGATAATGGGCGACTACATGACGGCGATAGGCGGAATAGCTTACGTTGCAATTTTCACAGTAGCCATAATGTACTTTGCCTCGAGGCTTTTCGCAACAGAGAAAATCCTAACAGCAAAACTAAAGTTTAGGGGACTCCTTAAGCGAAAAGAAAGAGCCACATAAATTATTTTTCAGTAAAGCTTTTCCATAAAAACAAACAAACATATTCTTGGTGTTAAGTTGGGTATAAAACAGATTGAAGTTTACCCAGTCAAACTAGCCTACTATGAACCATTCAGAATAGCGCCAGGAGCAAGCATAGAAAGTCACAACGTAGTTGTAAAAATAATTACAGACTATGATGTAATCGGTTGGGGAGAATCCTCACCATCAGAAAGGGTTACATGCGAAACGCCAGAAACAGTCCTCCAAACAATCGACAAAGTTGCACCAAAACTAATCGGCATGTGCCCACTGCGGATAGAACAAAACATAGAACTGATGGACTCGATTGTGAAGGAAAATCCAGCGGCAAAAGCCGCAATAGACATAGCCCTACACGACATTCTTGGAAAAACAGTCAAAAAGCCGCTTTTCATGGTCTTGGGGGGCTACCGCACAGAAGTCCTAACAGACATAACACTTGGAATAAAATCTCCAAAAGAGATGGCTAAGGACGCGTTAAAAGCCGTCAAGAAAGGATTTAAAGCCCTAAAAGTCAAGGTCGGCGTCAACCCCACAGAAGATTTGGAGCGCATCAAGCTTATACGCGAGGCTGTTGGCAGCGAAATCGCCATCAGAATCGACGCAAACCAAGGCTGGACGCCAAAACAAGCCATAGAAGCCCTAAACAAAATGGAAAAGTTCAACATAGAATTCGCCGAGCAACCAGTCCCAGCAGAAAACCTGAAAGGCTTAATCGAAGTGAAGCGAAACTCGCCAATACCAATCATGGCTGATGAAAGCGTTCATTCACCGGAAGACGCCATACGCCTAATAAAAGCCGAAGCAGTAGACCTAATCAACATAAAGCTGATGAAAAGCGGGGGAATCCTAAAAGGCAGAAAAATCGCAGACATAGCCGAAGCCGCAGGAATACCATGCATGATAGGATGTATGGGCGAATCCCAAATAGGCATAGCCGCTGGAACCCACCTCGCAGCAGCATCAAAAAACATAATGTACGCAGACCTAGACTCAGACCTTATACACAAGGACAGACTCGTAAAAAAGGGCGGAACAAAAATTAAGGACTCAAAACGAACATTCACAAAGCAACATGGCTTAGGTATAAAAGAGCTGGACGAACACCTTCTTGGAAAGCCTAAAAAGGTTTACAAATGAAAAAGGCTTACGCTAGATTGGTGAACATTTGGTTTCTTTAAGGGCTTTAGCGCCTTCTCTAACGCGAATCACGATTGCGGCGGCTGTAGGCGCCGCATTGCACATTGGACAAGGAGACCCAAACCTAATAGACGAGAAAGCTGTTCAATTTTCAAGGGCTGTCCTGGCACAAACAGACGTGGAAGGCGAAGTAATCGCGTGTGAAGGACCAAAGGATAACGCTCCAGCCTTCATGCGCCGAGAAAAAGTTGGAACTGGAAAAGGACCAAAAGTCGAATTCGTCATAGACCCAGTTGACGGCACAACAGCCGCCTCAAAAGGAAGAAAAGACGCGATTTCTGCATTGGCATGCGCGCCAAAAGGGTGCTTCCAAGTTCTTCCAGACGACGGATATTACTTCAAAGTTGCAACAGACCATCACTCCATAGGAAAAATATCGCTGGAAATGTCAATAGAAAAAATAGTCAAAACTGTAGCCAGGGCTAAAGGATTACCGTTCGAAAACTTCACCGTGATAATGCTTGAACGCGAAAGACACGCGGCGATACTTCAAAAACTAAGGCAAATGGGTGTAAGAATAATCCTAATACCAGACGGAGACATAGCAGCGGCAGTAGCCACATGCATCCAAGGCTCAGGCGTAGACCTCCTCATAGGCGCTGGAGCAGGACCAGAAGCAACAATAGCCGCAACAGCCGTGAAATGCCTAGGCGGAACAATGCTCGTAAAGGTTTGGCGAGACAAAAGTGACGACCCAAAAAGGCTTGATAGGCTTGTGGCAGAAGGAGTCGACGTAAATAAAACCTACACACAAGACGAGTTAGCCAAAGGAAACGAGTTGGTATTCTGCGCTTCCGGCGTAACAAAAGGCGAACTGTTAGATGGAGTACGATTCATACCAAACGGCGCCGTAGTAAACTCCATATGCATAAGGCTACCAAGCGGAACGGTGGAAAAATCAGAAACAACACTGCGCTTTAAAGGACACCCAATATACAAGCACTTCATAACATAAAAGCCGTGGAGGGAATACTCTGTTTTCTGATGACACAAAAAGCACCATTTTCTTCCAAATTGGCTGCATCGATATATTTTTGGCTTTTTAGGTTGGTTTACGTGGTTTTTACTTGTACTTTTAAATCTTATAGCTTATTGGCTTGGCTATGGCCATCCAAGTTTTATGAGCGGAATATTTATTCAGTCCGTAGCTTATTTAACAGTTGTTTACAGCTTTTTCCTTGCTTCATTTTTACTTGGCAGCTTTGCATGTTTCGGATTGAAAATGAGGTACAACTCAAACGTAGCCTTATTTTGCGGCCTTTTATATTTGGCTTCTTTCGCCATTGCAAGCTATTCAATTATAAGACTTTACCTTTCACAAAGCAATATTTTGGTAACTACTTCAAACTTTCTAGCGTCTCTGAATGTTGGGATTCTGGTTTGGGGAGCAACCCTTCTAAAGATTAGGAAGGCTCTCCCACATCCAAAACTCGGCTTATTGATTGCCTCTTTATTTATTCTTATTGCAGTTCTAACTTTAACATGGTTTTGGCAACTGTTTTTGTACTGGGGCGTCGAATTTTGGTTTATGCTCTTTGGATGGTTGTATGCATTTTGTTCTCTGAATACAGCTCTTATTTTGTACAAACTCAAAAAGCGAATTGTCTCATGAAAATGTGGTGGGGCTGCCCGGATTTGAACCGGGGTCTAGAGAGCCCAAGTCTCCAAGCCTAGACCAAGCTAGCCGACAGCCCCGCATAATGGGCGCTACATCATTTTAAAATTTTAGAAGGTAAATTTAAAAGATTCTCTTTAAAAGAAATATGGCTAAACGTTTTGTCGTCTTCTTATGCTGCACTGGAGGACTTTTGGGCATACTAGGCACTCGTCTGGTATTGGCATGTCCTTTGAAATAGTGTTTAGAAATCCAAGGTAGTGCGCACATTTTGCCGGCGATTCGAAAACTTTCGGATATTCTGTTGGCTTCACACCTATGATTTTTGCGTTTTCAACTATTATGTCAAGCTTCGACATGCAGTGAGGACAAGCATAGTAAGTTTGTCTTGGAATTGCTGAGGAATCAGTCAAGACCGTTGGCTTAGAAAACGTTTTGCCGCAACCCTTGTATGGACATTTTAGTTTCTCTTCGTGTGAGTGGAGGAAGGGCATTTCTGCTGCCTCGCTTTAGAATGTACTTTCAACATGAATCTATAATATTAATATTTAATAAACATTTCCGTTCACATGAACAACAAAAATACACAAAAACCAAAACAAGCCTCGGGCGGGATTTGAACCCGCGACCACCGCCTTACCAAGGCGATGCTCCACCATGCTGAGCTACCGAGGCCCAAACAAGTATACGCATCCTATTTTTTAAAAGATTTCGTGCTACATAAAAAGCAAAACAAATAATTTATTATTTTCAAGATTTCATATGCAAATGGCAGCTGAAAAAGTGCGGGGGTCGCCAAGCCTGGTCAAAGGCGCAAGGCTTAGGACCTTGTCCCATAGGGGTTCGTGGGTTCAAATCCCACCCCCCGCATTTTTAATGAACTTCTTTTAGTAGAACATTCATTTTTGGTTGTAACAGATTAATTGAGTTGTGCTTGCAACTTGTCCATTAATTAATGGTGCATTAGGTTAAATCATAGAACCATTTTTAAAATCTTATGTCTTATTTTTTTATTTGACAGGATTGTGACCATTACGGTGAAGGTTATGAATAGTGGCAAAATTACAATTACGGCTGATGGAAATTCTGGGATTGTTATCGTTTCAATGTCCTTTTTCATAGGCGTAGGATCCGCGAAAAGGTATCCATTACCCATTCCAGCATAAATTATGCCATCATAAATTTTTAGTGAAAGGATGTAGTATGTATCTTCTGCGGTATTAAAGGAGAGTTCCCAGCAAGTTCCGTTATAGGCGAAAATTTTGTTAGCTGTTCCAACATACAGCTTGTTTTCATAGACTTCTAAGGAATATATCCAGTAATCATTGTCAAACACCGTTGTCCAGCTTGTGCCGTTATATTCAATTATTCTGCCGCTGAATCCTGTTCCACCCAAGTAAAGTGGTTTTCTCCAAGCTTGATCTCTGGTTGCCAAGTAAAGCTTGCCATTGTACCATTGCATGTCAAGAAATGCGTATACATCATCGAAACTTGCTGCAATGCTCCAACTTGTTCCATTGAAAGAATATAGTTTACCACCAGAACTTACGTACATTATATTATTGCAGACTCCAAAAGAATCTATGCTACCGAAAACACCAGAGAACTCTAATATTGCTGAAAAATCAGAATCAATATGCCAATTAGTTGAGTTGGTTACAGAACCGTTACAATAGTAGAGTTTTGGTGGGTTATCAAATAACGTTCCAGCATAAACTGTATTATTGTACACTCCAAGCACCTTAATGTATGTAGGCACAGAAAATATCTTCTCAAAGGATGATCCATTATAGCAATATAATCCGCCTAATCCCCCTGCTACAAGAGAAGTTTCCGAATGAAAGTAAGTCTTAAAACCAGACGCTCCTGTTTTAACAAGCAAAACATCACCGCCACATCCAAAGGAGGTAGTCCAACCCGCAATTGCATAGCCATCATCGCTAGTATTTGTCAGACCCCATGCAACATCATCAACCATTCCCCCGTAAGTCTGATTCCACTCCATATTGCCGTCTAGATCCGTTTTGATAAGCCAAAAATCTTTGCTAAAGCCAAAAGAATTCGTCCAACCCGCAATCACATATCCTTCTCCATTAATTTGCATTACATCGCAGGCTCGCTCGTTGCCAAGTTCTCCGTACGTTCTATTCCACTCCATATTTCCTGACGAGTCTGTTTTGACTAGCCATACATCTTCGTCACCAGATGTAAAAGATGCTGTGTAACCTGCCAATACATAGTCACCATCGCCACTTTGCACTAAAGCTCTTACAACATCACGGTCTATTCCCCCAAATGTAGCGTTCCATAAATGATTGCCATTTGCATCAGTTCTAAGCAGCCAGAAATCCCAGTTACCCGCTCCAAAAGAATTTGTGATGCCTGCCAAAGCATAACCTCCGTCAATAGTCTGCGTCAAAGCATATGCACACTCGTCGCCTACTCCGCCATATGTCATGTTCCACTGCATGTTCCCATATGAATCGGTTTTAATCAACCAAAAATCGCCTAGACCCGCACCAAAAGAAGTGGTGACACCAGCCATCGCATATCCACCATCTTGGGTTGCGATAAGGCAAAATGCTTCATCATCGCCTATTTCTCCATATGTTTTGTTCCATTGAACGTTGCCTTCGGAGTCAGTCTTAATAAGCCAAAAATCGAAATCGCCAGACCCAAAAGAATTTGTGTACCCAGCTATCGCATAACCTCCGTCACTGGTTTGCAATAAAGCATGAGTACCAGAGTAATCATTGTTTGCTCCTCCATATGTCCTATGCCACTGCATGTTACCATTAGAATCTGTCTTAATTAACCAAATGTCGCTGAGACCCGAGCCAAAAGACTCTGTCCATCCTAATATAGCATATCCTTCATCATTCGTTTGCATCAATGAATATGCAATTTCTAATTCAGATCCTCCATATGTCTGATTCCATTCAGCTAAAACAACTTGTTGCTGGAGCCCCAGAGTTATGGATATCGTTTCAAGCGAAACCAAAAACGTGGGTGCTTCTAAAACATTCCATTTGCTCCTACTGTAGGTATAGAGTCTATTGTTAGCTGCGAGATACAAGCTTCCTTTGTAGACAGCCATGTCCACAATAGGATAACCCTCAGGCACTATTAAGTGCCTTCCCCAAGGATTACTGAAATGAAATGCACTATTTCCTACGGAATTTATTGCACGCAAATCTATTGAATGGTTACCTAGTAGTGGTCCAGGTATATTTAGAGTGAAGTATTCTTGTGCTTCATCAAAACTCCCATCAACTGGCGTTGCGTTGATCCATGGGCCGTCATCAATTCTATACTCTACGTTCGTAATTGTGTTAATTGTTATACTCTTACGTGTCTTTGGCATCCGGAAAAATACTTCTTGCCAATCAGGCCATCTGGGACGGCTATATGAATTGCAGTTGGGATACGGAACCTCGGTTACATATCCCGTGAAAATTAAGGTTCCATTGACATATTGATATTGACTTGCATCAAAACTGATTTGTGGAAATGTATCGATAATATCATAAATTCCATCTTCATCTGTGTCACGCCATCCAAGTTGTTCTTGAGTGGCTTGGCAAATTTTTCGTGCATTTGAAGTCATTAAACAATAAGCACCATCCGCATCTGAAACATTTAGATATCCACTAAACTCCTGTATGTGATTATATTCGTCAGTTGCGTAGAAGAGATGGCATATCTCGTGTGCAAGAATAGCTTCCAATAATGCGGAATCAATCCATCTAGTCGTACTTATAACAAAAGGGCCACCAATAATCGCGCCAGCATCATATCCTTCTGGAAAGCATCCATCAGCATCGTTGGAGCTGTCTACTATGAAAAGAATAAATGCCCAATCTGTTTTTAGCCTGTTTCTTAGGTTGTTAACATAATCAAGGACGCTTCTATAACCGAGGTTATAAATTGTTTCAGTAACCCATAATGGATATTCGGAGTAAAAGCGGTTAATTGGTTCAAGGCCTGTGGGCACGCGATAATTAACCTCTAAATAAAATGAAATATTTGCTGAAGGATTATACTCTTTCAACCAATTCAGTGCATTTGTTATTCTAGTAACCATCTTTGATTCTTCAATTTCAGTCCAATTTTCTGTGTCTGGATCGTTTTCTCCATTACTTTCTGGGAATATTACACCGACAGCCATGCTTCCTATTAGAAACTCGCTGGTTTCATAATAGCTAGGATGTAAAGGCTTGTTGGAGCAGAGTGGATAATAATCTATATTATTGTTGTCAATAATATATGGTATGTCGCCTACTCCGTCTCCGTTAGTGTCAACACCTGAATAATCACTCCAGTAATTTCCACCCCAAGAGTATCCATCATCCCAAAAATTTATTGAAGGTTCAATCGGATTGCCTGAAGCAAAATCGTGCACATGTTGGTAGTTGTCAACAAAATTTACGTAGTAAAAACGGTTATTAGATGACTCGTAAAAGCCGATACCATAAATGTTTTTCTCCATATTACTTGCAAATATAATATTATCGTGTGAATGCTCTAAAAGGATTCCATAGCTATTATTCACCAGATCAATGGCGGAAATGCTGTTAAAATTTGAATCCACTAATAACCGAATACCTATGTTAAAATTTTTGATTTTAATATTCATAATCTCGCAGCTGCTTGCACCAGAAAGAACAATTCCGTTTCCCTTGTTTGCCCCTTGCACACAATAACTTTCCCCATCTAGAACTATGCCGCCAAGTTCAATCACAATCCCATCGCTATTAGTTGTTATATCTCCAGTTAAGGCATAGAAGTTTCCATTTCGTCTTATGGGCGCGGTGGGAGGATCAACTGTTCCATCCTCTCTAATGTAAATAGTTCCATTCCAAGCTTTAATTGGGTTAACATTAAATGCTGACGTTAACACGCAAGACGCAATAAGACATAACATGGTGACAGAAATTGGCCGTCTCATTATTTGCTCTCCTTAGGCGCTCAGCATTATGAGTTATAAATCAACTTATATTTTTCTGTAATAATCTTATAGAAGAAAAATCATCAGCAAACTCAACGCAGGGCAATGCTGCAGTAATCATGACTGCATAAGCTTTGCGAGTGGTTTCTCAATGCTGCGAGATTCAAATCCCACTCCCCGCACTTTTTGTTAGAATTGCTTGCGTTGGCAGAGGATTTTTGAATCCGTATACGTCGGTCACTTATTCGCGTGTGCCAGCCTAAGGAATATTTATTAATCTAGTTGAAAACCAGTGTGCAGGTGAGATCTTGAGAGCGTTGATTGCATATGGTACACGCTATGGAGCAACTGCTGGAACTTCAGAGGAAATAGCAAAGATATTAAGAGAGGAAGGTTTTGACACTAAGGTAGCTAACTTGAAAGAAGAAAAAATTGAAGACATATCAGAGTATGACTTAATCATTGTGGGCAGTGGCATGGGCAATTGTAGATATACAAGTGAGGCTGAGGATTTTCTGAAAAAATTCAGGAAGAACTTTGAAGGTAAAAAGCTGGCTTTGTTTGTCTCTTCGATGATAACGTTTTTTGAGAGAGAAGGAAAGATGGATGACGTTGCGAGAACGCGAAAGCTTGCCCTAGAGGACAAAGTTGCAAAGTACGATCTCAAGCCTATAGCGTTAGGTTTTTTCGGCGGAGTTATCGACTATAACAAAATGGGCTTCATAGCACGTAAAGGTATGGGATTCTTCAAACCGCAACTTGAAAAACACGGCTTCAAAGTTGCACCAAATATCTATGACCTGCGCAGCTGGGATGAAATTTACAATTGGGCTAGGGAACTTGCAAGAAAATCTCGAGAGTGATATGATACAAGCCAAAGCGAAAACCAACAAAAACATTTGCCTTGTCTCTGGTAGCGGGGATCTTGATAGTTTACAATGTTGTGGCAGTAGGAATTGCAGCAACATGGTTTCCTTGGATTTTCCTGCGCTTCTAGGATCAGCCAATAATGCAGCGGTCCATTTGCGAGTATTACAGCCATTGTGTTCTCGATACCCAGCATAATCATGGGAGAAGAATTCATAATAGGCTTCATCTCGGGTATAATCGGCGGAGTCAAAGTAATTAGGTGAAAAACGAAAATATCCAGGTTCACATTGAAGAAGGGCATTGTTTTAACTAAATTATTGAATTCTGTTGCTTTTCGCCTCTAGTTTAATGTGAAGGACTCAACGTTTTGGTAACCCTTTTATTCTTAGTTCACTTAGATTAGGGGGTTGAGGATAAAAATGTCAATAGAAAATGGTAGAATATTGGGCGGAGTAGGCGCATTGCTGATGTTTATTGGGATTTTTCCATACATCAATTACCTTGGCATAATCGAGCTTGTCGGTCTAGTGCTTGTCATGGTTGCCCTGTACAATTTGGCTAGCTATTACCACGAAGGAAGCATTTTCAACAACGCCCTTTACGGACTGATAATAGGAATAGTCGGTGGCGTGATTGCAATGGCATTAGCTATTATTACGGTTTTAACTTCGCTGACTGATTTTCTATATACGATTTTCCCAGACTGGAATGGCGACTGGACGGCACTTTCAGGTCTAACACCGGATATGTCAAAGTTTTCTTTAGAAGCCATTACACCTTTCCTTGTAGGCGTGTTCGTGGTGTTCGTTACTTTCTGGGTTTTCTCTATCATCTCAGCATTCTTTGTCAGGCGCTCGCTTGGAACGCTTTCAGTAAAATCAGGTGTCGGTTTGTTCTCAACCGCTGGATTACTGCTTCTAATAGGTGCAGTGCTAATCATTCTTTTCGGCATAGGATTAATCCTAATATGGATTTCGGCACTATTGCTTGCCATCGCATTCTTCCAGATAAAACCCCAACAGGCACAACCTGCAACATCAGCTGCGACACCAGCCTAAATGCAAAGGATGACGCCAACCTCTTTCTTTATATCCCCTTTTGTGATGAAAACCTGCGTGTTTTGCTTATTACTTGTTATTCTGTTGGGAAAGTATAGAAGTGTGCTTGTTCAGTTTGTGGTTTGTTTGATGTTGACTTTTTGGCTTTCATAATACAGGACATCTTAAGGTTTTATGAGTTTGAGCCTTTAAGCCGAGCGTTCGGCTTATGTATGTTATTTGAGAATCTTCTCTTCGCTGTGCTTTATCTTTTTAGTGCCATACATTTCAATGCTCATTTTGGATTTGTACTTGCGAAGGAAACACGCGGAAGATGAGGAATTTGAAAAGATTAAGGCAATTTGCAAGAACCAAACAGCAGCAATTCCAAAAAATAATCATTAGAAGATAAGGTTTAAATTTGCTATCTCAACCTATTCTTTTGGCGTCTCAAAATGCCATGAGCCCTGGTAGTATAGTCCGGTCTAGTATAAGCGGCTGTCGCCCGCTAGACCCGGGTTCAAATCCCGGCCAGGGCGCCATTAAACACGAGACTTTTATGAGTTAGGTGTTTTTGACGGTTTTCTCTTGTGGCAGGTTATTACGAGTACTGATGTTGTTGTGGCGATTAATAATGTTAGCATAAGTATTGTTGGGAGTTCTGGGATAACCGTGTATGGGTAGTAGCTGCCTGTGCCGTTTTGTTCCACGCCGTTTCCAGCATAGTCATAAGCCAATATCTTGTATTTTATTAGCGTGTTTTCGGGGTATCCGGGGATTTCCGTTTCGTATAGTCCTATTGATTCGTTGAGGTGCATTTCGCGTGGTATCCATGTGCCATTTTCGTTAACCTCATAGTATAAAGTAGTGTTTTTTATTCCTGTTCCAACGTCACTCATTAAAGCGAAGACTCGTACTGGCTGGTTTGGAAATACGTTGTCATGTGATGGGCTTTGGATTGGTTGATAAATTGTTGGGCTTACGTCGTCGAAGGTTATGTTTATTGTTTCTATTGAAGATGGATTGTTGAAGGAGTCGAAGGCTTGTGCTTGTATGATGTTTGAGCCGAAGCTTAATGTGACATTTTGGCTCCACGATGTTGTGCCGATGGCGTTGCTCCATGAGCCATAGTTTACTCTGATTTTGACGCTTTTAACTTGCACGTTATCATACGCTGTTCCAGAAACCGTTACCGTCGAAATATTGGTAAAGGTCATGTTTTCTGGATAAGTTATCGTTATAGACGGAGGAATGTTTTCGCTTCCGAAACAGTACAGATAACCGTCGTCTGAGCCGACAAAAATTTTTCCATCAGCTATTGCTGGTGTGGATTCCACCCAGTCGCCAGTAGGATGCTCCCAGATTGTATTTCCGTTTAGTAAGCTGCAGCAGTAAACATTATAGTTGGAGCCTACAATGACTTTTGAATCTGCTGTGAGGCTTAACACTGGCGACGTGAATATAGGTTGACAGAAGCCACGCCACCACAACATTTCACCGTTGTCAGCCCGCAAACAGTACAGATAGTCACCGAAGGCTATGACTACTTTCCAGAAGCCAACAGCTGGAGGAAATAATGATGGACTTTGCACATCGCTTGTGAAGTTCCAAATATAGCTTCCAGTGGTCTGGTTTAGGCAGTGTAAAACTCCTGTTTGATTCGTGTAAGACACTATGTCACCCACAAAGATTCTTCCTTCATAAGCCACCGGCATCGTCCACGTCATACATTTTAACGGAGTATACCATAATAAGGCGCCAGTACTTGCGTTTAAGCAGTTAATCTCATAACGTGCTGCGAAAATTCTGTCTCCATCAAGAGAAATTCCATAATATGCATCACGAGCAGCGTACCATATTTGGCTGCCAGTTGCAGCGTTTAAACACCATATTCCGCCTCCGTTGCCCACATAAACTTTGTCACCAGCAACAATAGGAGCAGAGTTAAGCCAAGTGAAATTCTGCGATGTGGTAAAATTCCAAATATAGTTGCCAGTGTAAGCGTCTAAGCAGTAGACATTCGTGCCATTGCATACGTAGACTTTCCCGTTTGAAACTGCTGGAGAAAATGTGTTTATTCCCAAAGTATGATTATACCACAGTGGAAGACCAGTTGTCGCATTTATACATTGCATGTAAGGAACCGTAATATAGACTCGTCCATCCACTACAACAGGCGAAAAGACATAAAATCCCTGCGCGGTTGAGAATTGGTAATGCCAAAGTGTCAAATTGGAGATTGGTACGTTTGAGCCTGAACTGCCCGTCCTACAGGGGTCACATTGGAACATGGGCCACCAATTGTCCGATGGGCTGCCATGGATTTTTATGCTAGTTGGAAGAAGAGAAGCCGCAAACGCCAAAACGAACAGCGTAAGCGCGATTCTTTTAATTGCACTTTTCTTATACATAATTTCAAAGCCTTTTCTTCCCAATATGCCCATCTTGATATTTTAAATTTTCCAGAAAGCATTATGAGCCTGTTTAGACCAAGGGTTATGGTGATAAAAGTTGAGGCTTTCTCATAGGAAAGCGAATGGCCGTTCTCCAAATGTCTGGCTACTTGACATACTAAAGGAGTCAGGCGCAGTTTCTGAAATTAATTACGACGAAAGCCAGATAATCGCTAAAGCTTCTCGAAGCGGCTTGTGCGTGGTGTGCAAGGGTTCGCGTTTTCTTTGCGGCAAAACTCGCTGTCCTATAATTGTGAAGGCTAACTATTTCTTGAAGAGCATGCCTCTTATGCAGAGCGAGGAAATTGCTGGGGCTTCGCCCCCAAGCGTATTTGTTGGAAGGATCGGTTATCCATACGTTTATGCTGGACCACTTGTTCCGCCAATTAGGGAAGACACAAGCCTATATGATTTGCCAGAGTTTTGGTTTGGAAAGTCCATAGACGACATTGTTGGTTTTCGCTCTTTGCTGATAAGGGGCAAATACCGCGTTCATGTGCAAAAGTTTGAAGCTGGAGGCAAAATAATTGAGAAGACGCGTGAACTGGCTTTGGCTGTTAACCCAGTTGATGTCGAGTTAATGTTAAAGAAAAAGCCTAGAGGCTTCATCCTTTTGGATGATGAAGTTCAGCCCTTCGGTCCATCAGCACCGATAAGAAACATGCTTGTTGGCAATGCCAGATGGGACCACCAGATTGAAAAGGCATACTATGATACGGACTTGAGGGCGGCGGAGGCTGTGACAGAACTATACGGTAAAGGCGTGTTTGTGACAAAAATTCAGAGAGCCTTCAGTGTCGGCGCTTTCGGCTTAAAAAGGAATAGGCGACTTGTGCCAACACGCTGGAGCATAACAGCCGTTGACAGCATAATCTCAAAACAGTTAATGGACAAAGTGAAGACTTTTACAGAAATAAGCGAATACCGTGTTTACGAATCACGTTACTTGGACAATATCTTCGAAGTGCTCATGATTCCAGGCAAATGGAGCTACGAGGCTATTGAGGCTTGGTATCCGGGAACTGTTTGGAACCCTAGCGGAAAAAGTGTTGTCATGTATTCTGATTGGGAGGGCTATGATGGAAGAACAACCTACGCGGAGATTGGCGGGTGCTACTATGCGGCGCGTCTGGCAGTTTGCGAACAACTTGTCAAGGAAGAGAGACAAGCGACGGTGATTGTTTTGCGTGAGGCTCATCCAGGCTATATAATGCCAGTTGGTGTCTGGCAGGTGAGAGAAAATGTTAGGAACGCCATGCGCCAGAAGCCTTATGCCTTTAATAATTTAGATGAAGCCTTAAAGTTTATTGCAAGTAGATTTCAAATTCCGATTCAACGGTGGATTATGCGGAGTGAACTTTTGAAAAATGCTCTTTTCCAAAAGAAGATAACAGATTTTTTGGCAAGAAAGCCTACTGTACATTCAAGTGCTTAAGCAAAAGGTTAAAGTCGGATGGCGTTTAATGGGCGGGTGGCGATGGACTACGCGTAAAAAGAAGGGTGGGGTTTCAAAAGCTATTCGTGATGTTCTTAAGGGGTTATACACTGCCATTTACGGTTTTGTACTGCACTCTTTTAAGAGTATAAACCGAAAAGTGAAGTCAAAGTTTCCAGTTTGGCGTATGAAAGAAGAAACAGCAGAACACGTGCATGCTGCTGTTAAGGTTTTCAAATTCGTGGTTTTACCAGCAAGCATAATCTTTGTATTTGCAAATTTCTACTTCTTCGGTGAAAATTCCATCGCTCCCATGTTGTGGGGCATGCTCGTATTCTTCTACAGCAATTTTCTTCCAGACTTGCCATCGATTTATAGAAAAAGGGAAAACAGTTCCGTCTACAAAGACCCGCCATGGTATAAAAGATATTTTATTTTGTTGTTTGCGCCCATTGTAATTTGGGTTTTATTTTCTGGAGTACGCCTAAAATGGAGAACCGTTGAAACTTTCCATAACTTTAGATCACTCGCGGTTTATGGTGTATTTCTTCTCTTGGTTGGGTTTTTTGTCTTTGTCGAAAATCCGATTTCAACAGGAAACATGGTGGAGATTTCCTCTTTTCCGCTGTATGGTGTTGCTGGATACTTAACGCATTTGAAGGTGGACAAAATCTGGTAAGGAAATGCGTTTCTCTATGCCGTTACAACCGCTTGGAATATAACATAAACAATTATTAATGCTAATCCGCCAAACTGTGAAACTCCGCCTTTTGTAAGGTAACGCCAAAGAATGAGCGTTGTTATTAAAACAAATGGAACAATTTCTGCGAGTATTGAAAAGTTAATCAGTTCAGGTGAAGAAAATAGCAGAACAATCCCTAAAATAAGGGTGATATTCGTCAAGTTTGAGCCAATTAAATCTCCAATGGCAAGGTTAACTCGTCCCCTTCGAACAGCCGTCAAGTCAAGGGCAAGTTCCGGCATTGACGTGCCTATCGCTATGATTTTTGCGCCTATCAGCACAGGTGCAGCTCCAAGTATTATTGAGATGTTGGATGCTGACATAATTATAAGCTCGGCTGCCACAATAACCACGGCAATTCCAATAACTATCTTAAAAAGGACGCTTTTCTTGCTAACCGCCTTTTTATTGTTGGCTGTTTTATCGTCAAGCGGTGCTTGCTTCCTCTTTTTTGTCATCTCGCGAACGCTAAACATAAAGATGCATATGAGCGCCAATCCAATCAAGGAGTGGGCTGCCCCAAAAATGACAAGGATTAGGGGAATTATGGATGAAAGGAACAGTATGTCAACAAGTTCTGTTAAAAGTTCTGAGGAACTCTTCTTAAGAAAGTCCATGGTCGCTAAAACTCCGACAACTATCCCCATGTTAAAAACATTAGAGCCTAATATGTCACCCACCGAAAATGCTGGTTTACCATGCAGAACAGAGGAAGCAGCAACAAAAATTTCAGGAATACTTGTCATCACAGACATTACAACAAAACCAATAGAAGCCTCGCTGAGTCGCGTAAGCTCAATCAACCTCTCGATTGATTTTATAGTGAACTGGCTAGCCACGGCTAACACAACTAGCGAAAGGGCTAATGCCAAAACATTGAGCACGAGATCAAACATTCTAAACACACGCGAACTAGATGAGCATAGCATCAATCATATTTCTATTTTTCGCTTTCAAGCATCTACGAAAATTCTTTAAGCGATTCTGCTAAACTATGGGCGGAAAGGTTTGGAGATATGGATCCCGTCACGCTTGCGTTGATACTAAGCGGTGCAATAATTGTTATCGGTTTTTTGGGCAATTACGTTTTTGAGCGAACAGGCTTTCCAGACGTGCTAATACTAATAACCCTTGGAATGCTTCTGGGACCAGTTACAAATGTTGTTAACGCTGGGGCAATAATGGGTTTAGCGCCGTATCTTGCTGCGTTGGCGCTTGTCTTCATTTTGTTTGATGGTGGAATGGCTATTAACATTTACCGCGTGTTTTCAGAAAGCCCAAGAGCAGTTGTTCTCGCAATAACTGGTTTTACATTCAGCGTCTTCGCAGTAACCTTGGTCTTAATGGTTGCCCGCCCAGACATTCCGCTACCCTACTGCATACTTTTTGGAACAATGTTCGGTGGCAGTTGCAGCATAGTTATGTTTTCTTTAGCTTCAAAAATTGGTTTAAGCGAGAAATGTTCAACAGTGTTAAGCCTCGAATCTGCGATTACGGACATTTTCTGCATAGTCTTCTCGCTGGTCGTTATTGAAATAATATTAAAAGGAACCGTTGACTTAACAGCAATCGTCCAGTCTATAGCACGCAGATTCTCAACTGGAATAGTGTTAGGCATCATTTTCGGGTTGATATGGCTCACCATACTTAGGAAAGTTGCCATCGCATCTTACGCTTACATGCTAACATTGGCGGTTGTGCTCCTAGCCTACGCTTTCACAGAATTTTTAGGCGGAAGCGGCGCGCTTTGTTCACTCCTGTTCGGCATAGTTTTTGGCAATGAAAAGGAGATTTATCACATATTAAAGATGGAGAGAATCCAAAGCGTGGTTGTTGATGCTGGACTAAAAAAGTTCGAGTCGGAAATCGCTTTTCTCCTAAGAACATTCTTCTTCGTTTACATAGGCTTAATAGTGGCGATAAGCGACGTAGCAACAATCGTTATTGGAATAATTCTATCTTTAACACTGCTTTTAGCTAGATTCGGTGCAGTAACAATAGCAATAAAAGACTCCAGCGAACTAGCATGCGAACGCCCAATAATGAGCGTGCTATTGACAAGAGGATTGGCTGCAGCTGTTTTGGCAACACTACCAATGCAATATGCTAATCCCATATTGTATCCAGAAGCTGGTTCAATATTCCAAGTTTTTGGACCGCTTTACATAAACCTTGCAGTCATAATAATTCTTGCTACTGCAATAATAGCCACCGTGGGAACTTCACTATTTAAACAAAAGAAAAGGTCATAATAGGCTTGCTTGGGCAAAATTTATACAAATAACCGCAATTATAGATTCGAGGTCACTAAAGTGACCAAATAGAATGCCTATCTGCTGCTGCCTAAAACTCCAAATTTTTCTATTATCCGAAAAGATAAAGGCAAATACGCTTTGAGACTTTTGCAATAGGCACAGTGGATGGCGAACTTCCAATCTCAAGGGTTTCACAAAGCATTTAAGTTGTTAATGGCTTCTAAAATCTAGAATGGTGAACAATTGTCTCAAGAAATTAGGCAGTTGTTGTTCCCGTTTTCCGTGGCTTCTGAAAGTCGTGAAGAGCCATTCACTAAAGATATGGAAAAGGCTGCAATTTTCTGTTTCGCCGAACTGGAAAGGGCAAAGGGCGGAGGCTTAATCTTAAAACAGCCTGAGGAAAAACTAGCCTTCATTGTTGAGAGCGCTTATCCATTCTGGGTTGTTCCATGGAAGAAAAGAAGCCTACTCTTTGATGGATTGGGCAAGGCAAGCTGCAATTTTGCATATGCTGTTTTGCCAGACGCAAAAAGCTTTATGGAAGGCGTTGAAAGAAGCTCCAAAGATTTAGAAACATTCATTTCCTTTCTCTCTGAAAACTTAAACTATTTTCAGTACCCCTCAGTCAAGAAGGAGTTAACGCTAAATGGGTTAATTGCGGATGTTGGCGTTCTCAGCGAATTTTCATCGCATTTTTCTGAAGCAAAGGAGCTTGAAAAACCATTGGCGGATGTACTAAAATTGCCGTTAACAATGGACGAGTCGCGCATCTCTTCTGTTGTTCAGGAAATTGAAAACATAAAGGCATCATTTAAGGAAGAAATTGAAGTCCTTTATGATGGTATGAAGTTTCTCAACAAACAAGCGCAAACTTTCACCAGAGAACTTCATAAGCAAATGAAAGCCACAAAGGAAGAATTTGGCAAGAAAATAAAGGAGCAAGAAGCCATAACAAAGTCCAAAGTTCGGGGCATAAACGAGGAGTTCAACGAGAAGGTAAAGAAACTCGCTAAGGACTTTGAGAAGAGTCTTTTTCCACTGCAAAAGGAGAAAATAAAACTTGAAAAGGCAAAGGAGCAGTTGCAAAACAGAATTGAACGCTACAATGTTGATGCGAAAACATGTGCTTCCAAAAAGGATGCTGTGGGTGAGAGAAAATGGAAAGAGAAAATCGCCCAAAGCAAAAAGGAGATTTCCGAATTAGAAAAGCGGATAAAAAATGTTAAAGCGGAAATTGAAAAGCTTGAAGGAAACAAATCTGAAGAAACCTTTAAGCTGAAGTCGCTTTGGGAAAACAGGGTTAATGAGGCGAAAAGGGATTTACTTGAACTTGAGGTGACACGAGACGCAAAGGTTGAATTTCTTAAACAAAAAGTTGAAAGTCTTGGAAACTTGACATTCGCAGTAACCGAAAAAATTGATAAAACAGCAAAGGCGAGGATGGCGAACCTTAATGAACTTGAAAATTTGGGAATGGAGCAAAGACAAAGGGCAACAACACTGGTTTATGTGCCATTCTACATGGCTTGCTACCAATTTGAACTAAAAAGTCGCTATGTTATATTTCCGCCTTCATTCGCAAACAGCATAGGCTTAACAGCAAAAATTAAGGGAGCATTGGGTATGGCTAAAATAAAACAACTTCTTACCCCACGCTTCGACGCTTTGACACAGCTTTTAGGCAAACTTCCAGTACTGGTTGGGCAGAATGCCGCCTTCGAAAGGGAAATATTTGAAGAAGGAAGCAGGCTTAACATTCTGAAGCGAAGTACAATTCGAGAAAAAATTGCTGCTGCATTAAAACAGTTTAGGGATGAGGGCTGGTTTTCGGAAAAAGAATACGAAAGTTTCAGTCAGAATCTTGCTTGAAGACAACTACTTTACGTTTAATTTCTTAAATTTTTCAATGGCGTAGTTTACGATTTCCATGGCTTGCTTGGCGTTTTTCCACTCTTTGAATTTAACCCACTTGTGCGGCTCAAGCCTCTTATAAGTTTCGAAAAACTCTTGGATTTCAACAAGCTGGTGTTTGTGGACATCACTTATGTCCATGTATCCATCGAATCTGGCATCGTTAACAAGCACAGACAACATTTTAGGATCTTCACCCTTCTCATCCTCAATTATTAATGCACCTATGACGCGCACCTTGACTATGCACCCGACCTCCAATGGTTCATAGCTTAAAACCATAATGTCAAGCGGGTCATCATCATCGAACCACGTTTGCGGAACAAACCCGTAATCCACTGGAAAAACGACTGAAGAGGGTATTATGCGGTCTAGGACGAATGTTTCCCATTTAAGATGGTACTCATACTTGTCTCTTGAGCCGCTTATGACTTCGACAACCATGTTGAGCAGTTGTGGCGGCTTATCGCCTGACGGAATATCCTTCCAGATGTTCATATGCAAACCCAAAACTAGATAATTGAACACATTAATTACCTTTTCCTCAAAAGCCCTAGTCGCTTTTCAGCGCGCGCCTTTCAAACTTAAACTCTTCTTTGGTGTGCTTCGCGTACAATTCCTTCCTTAAAGCTTCAAGCATCTCAATTTTTCTTCCACAAAACTCCGCGGCGGTTAATACTTTTACGCCACGCTTTTCCGCTGCTTCGTAAACTGGCTTAATCCTCAACTTGTAATTTAAATCCCTCAGAAAATGGTGGTCCAAAACAAGCGTCTGCACACGCGTTTGTTTTATAGCTTTAACAAGGTTGTTGTTTGAGATTTCAAGGCTTTTGAAGGAATAGCGATAACCAAGCATGTAAGTCATTGGACCATCAACGAATATGATGTCGGGCTTCTCCTCTAGAATAAAGCTTATCTGCTCGTCAAGCGATGGACCTTCAACATCAGAAGTGAACAGAAAACTTTCGCTGTTACATTTGATGCTGACTTCTGTTACGTACCCGAGACGCGGATTTGTCCCGTGGCAAACAGCCTTTGAAAATTTTATCGCTGTTTTTCCAAAATGGAAGCTTCTGCCATCGGCAATTTCAAGTTTTTTCGGCATATCCCTTATCGCTTCAAGGAAGAGTGCTGCGCGTTCTTTTTGGCTTCTGTTAATGTTTTCTGTTGGATGCTTTATGAATGCCACCTTATTCCTATAAAGTTCTGGGTAGTCTGGATCATGATGGTCATAATGATAATGCGTAACAATTAAAACATCAGCATTCTCCGCATACTGCTTGATGACTTCCCAAGTTTCATCCAGCCTTTGCCACTCTAGGGGGTGGGGTTCTAACCCGTAGCGGATTGGCGCCAAAGCAACTCCAGGGTCTATCAAGATTTTTAAGTCGTCAGTTTCGATGAACGTTGCCATTGAACGGACGCCGAAGCTGTCGAAGGCTAACGGATCAATTTTGCGAATCATTGTGCAGTTTCCTCCCTAAAGAACGACTCCAACTTCCTAGCTTCTGCTCTCTTCAGTATTTCTGCACATTTCTTCGGGTCTAAAGCCTTAAACTCCAACCCAAGAGTTAACAGCAACTTTTGAACATCCTTTGCAATACTTGGCGCGACAAGAATCCCTCTGATTTCTCTATTCGATTTAGATTTAATCGCTTCTATGTACTTGGCAAGTTGGAACACCGCCTCTCTGCCAGCTGTTCTGCGTTTAACTTCGACAACAACAAGCTTTCCATCCTTGTCCACACCGTAAACATCTACAAAGCCAGGCTCAACCTTTTTCTCATAACTTATTGGTTTGAAGCCTTCCTCCAAAATTGAAGGCTCAGATAATATAGCCTTATGCATATCTTCTTCGCTTGCGTACAATGCAAATTCTCCAGAATCAATGAGGCTTAGAGCTGAAACCAGCTTGATTTCGTCGAAAAACACTTTGACGGATTCTGGTGGCTTTTGCCTAACAGCGTGAATCTCTAAAACGCCGTTCCGCGTTTGAGCATGAAATATGCAGCCTGGCGGTTGCCAGTTGACCGGTTCATAGCCGACTGAACGGTGGACAAGCAGCGAGCCATCCTCTTTTATGATCAGTATACGTTCTCCTGGTTCAAGTCTGGATTTTGCCCTTCCGCTGTAGTGCACCCAGCATTTACCAACCAGAAGTAGTGTTTTGTGACGGGAAACAGCATCTTTAATAATTTTCTCCGCTTCTGCGACATTTGGGTTTACCAGAACGGTTAGGGGCTTTTGTTCAGTCAATATTCATCCAATAAATTTACAAGAACATTAACTACATAAGACTTCTGAGAAGAGGCGCTTATGAGCGAGTGGGACAAAAAGCGTGAAATAATGAGGCTTTACGACATAACAGCGCACTTGTATGATATGCGTTATGCTGAAGAGCAGAAACAAAAGATTGAGGTTGCGCTTGGGGAAATAACGATCAAAAGGCATTCTTTAGTTTTGGATGCAGGTTGTGGAACTGGAATATTGTTAAACTACATTGTTAACAAAGCAAAGATGGTTGTCGGAGTGGACATTTCTAGGAAGACACTGCAAGAAGCAAAGAAAAGTGCTAAAAATCTTGAAAACGCGCATTTGATTTTGGCTGATGCTGATAACATGCCATTTCGAGAAGGCCTTTTTGACTATGTTTTTGGCGTTACGGTTCTTCAGAACATGCCTGAACCAGCTAAAACTTTGGCAGAGATCGGGCGCGTTGCAAAGGGAAAAGCCAAAATTATTGTAACGGGCATGAAGAAGGCTTTCACTTTGGAGCAATTTCAAAAGTTATTGTTGAGTGCGAATCTGAAGAGTGTTAAATTTAAAGATGAAAGCTTGAAGTGTTATGTGGCGATTTGCGTCAAACTTTGATGTGAAAATTTTACAAAGTTAAAACTAAACTATATATGAAGGTTCAACATAGGCTATATTTCCATTATAAGTGGCATATCAACAATAGGTTGGCTGTAAGATGCCGCTAAAAACAGCGAAAACCGAAACGGCAAAAGCCCTAACACTAGAATGGATTTTACACGTAAAAAATTACAAGCTTAATCTTGACAAAAACTTGTGTGTTGGCTGCCAAATCTGCGCCTTGGCTTGCCCAAAAGAGGCAATAAAAGTTGAAAGACAGCCAAAAGTTCAAGGAGAAAAAGCGAAAAGGGCAAAAGTCGACATAGACTTGAAAAAATGCAATTTTTGCGGAATATGTGACGTACTTTGCCCATATGGCGCGATAAAAGTAACGGTTAACGGCGAACATGCACTTTCAATCGTTGAGAAGGAAAGTTTCCCACAATTGATACGTGAAATAAGGGTAGATGCAAGCAAATGTCCCGTGGATTGTGTTGAATGCGAGGAGGCATGTCCACTAAACCTAATCAAGATTAAAAGGTTAACTCTGGATGGAAAAATTGTTGAAAATTTAAAGTCTTTGACCAAAAAACAGAAGAAAGAGCTTAAAGTGCAAGTTGATGTTGACGTGGAGCATTGCCCATGTTGCAGAATATGCGAAGTCAAATGTCCAGAAGGCGTCATGCAAGTGCGCAAGTTCCTTCAAGGAAAAATCCTAATACACCAAGAAAAGTGTCCAGAAGGCTGCACAGACTGCTTGGATGTTTGCCCAATAACTGGGGCGCTTTACCTTTCAGAAGAAGACAAAAAGGTGCATGTGAATGAGCTGTTTTGCATTTACTGTGGAGCGTGCAAAGCCGTCTGTCCGGTTGAAGAGGCATTGGAGCTTAAGCGAACCAGAGTTTTTCACACGTCAATTCGCTCTGGAACGTGGAACAAGGTTTTGGAGAGAATAGCCTCTCCGATTGAGATGAGTAAGGAGTTGAAAGCGAAAAGCTCGCAGAAGGTTTTGGAGTCCGTGGGGAAAAGGCTTGGATGGAGGAGCACATAAAATGGCTGAAGAACCGAGAATTGGAGTTTTCATATGCCACTGCGGACTAAACATAGCTGGAGTCCTAGACATAAAAGAGCTTGTCGAATACGCGAAAACATTGCCAAATGTTGTTTATGTGAAGGATAACCGTTACACATGTGCAGACCCTGGACAAGAGGAGATCAGAAAAGCCATAAAGGAACATAAGCTCAACCGTGTTGTTGTTGCGGCATGCTCGCCGCGAATGCACGAACCAACCTTCAGAAGAACAGTTTCAGACGTTAATTTGAACCCGTTTCTTTTCGAGATGGCGAACATCCGCGAATTCTCTTCTTGGTGTCATCCAAGCACACCTAAAGAGGCAACGGAAAAAGCCAAAGACTTAATTAAGATGGCAGTAGCGAAAGTAAGGCTGCTTCAACCCCTACAAACCATAGAGGTTCCAGTCACCAACAAGGCACTTGTGGTTGGCGGTGGAATTGCTGGAATGAACGCTGCCCTAGACTTGGCGGAAATGGGCTTCAAGGTTTACTTGCTTGAAAAAAGCGAAAGCATAGGCGGACACATGGCGCAGTTGGATAAGACGTTTCCAACACTGGACTGTTCAATATGCATCGAAGGACCAAAGATGGTTGATGTTGGAAGGCACCCAAACATAGAAATCATCGCTTATGCTGATTTGCTGAGCGTAAGCGGGTACATCGGCAACTTCAAGGTTAAAATTAGGAAGAACCCGCGTTATGTTATTGCCGAAAACTGCACTGGATGCGGCGAATGCAAAGACGCTTGTCCAATAGAGTATCCAAACGAGTGGGACATGAATCTAGGCGTGAGAAAAGCCATATCAGTTCCATTTGACCAAGCTGTCCCGCTCGTTTACACGATAAATAAGGATTATTGCATTGAATGCTACAAGTGTGTCGACGCTTGTGGTGCGAGGCAAGCCATAAACTTTGAACAACAACCAGAAGAAATAGAACTGGAAGTAGGCGCGATTGTTGTTGCAACAGGCTATGACATTTACCTACCGTACGATATGCCACTTTACGGTTATGGAAAATACACAAACGTGATAACCTCCCTAGAGTTTGAAAGGCTCATACTCGCCGCTGGACCAACAGGCGGAAAGGTTGTTAGGGCTTCCGATGGACAAAAACCCCACAGTGTCGCTTTCATCCAATGCGTAGGCTCTAGAGATGCGAGCAAGTACCCGTACTGCTCGAACTTCTGCTGCATGTACACCTTAAAGCATGTTGTTCAACTTAAGGAGAAATACAAGGAAAACGTGGAAGTCTACGTTTTCTACATGGACATGCGAACAAACTTCAAGGGTTTTGAAGAATTCTATCAACGTGCACGCGAGTTGGGCGTAAACTTCATCCGCGGAAGGGTAAGCCGCATTTTGGAGATTCCCGAAACAAAGAACTTACTTATCCACGCTGAAGACATGACGCTTGGACAACCAATAGAAATCGAAGCGGAAATGGTTGTTTTGGCAACAGCGGCCATACCAAAGAAAGGCGCTGAAGAAATAGCCAGAATCTTAAACCTAACACGCGGTGCAGACGGTTTCTTCATGGAAAGTCACCCGAAACTTAAGCCTTTGGATGCTCCAACAGACGGAATATTCCTAGCCGGAGCATGCCAAGCGCCGAAGGACATACCCTACAGTGTTTCGCAAGGTTGCGGAGCGGCCTCAAGAGCAGCAACGGTTCTTTCCAAGCCAAAGTGGAAAATAGAGCCTATAGTGGCTGTTGTTGATGCGACGAAATGCAGAAACGTTACAACAAAGTGTGGCATTTGCGCCGAAAGATGCCCCTACGGAGCAATAAGGGCAGAAGAAAAAAAGCCAGCCCAAGTGATAACTGCCATGTGCCACGGCTGCGGAACATGCGTTGCAGAGTGTCCAGCAGACGCCATACAACAGATGCACTTCACGGACGCGCAAATCTTTGCTCAAATAAGAGCTGCCCTAGAAACAAACCCGGAAGATAAGATTTTGGCTTTCCTTTGTAACTGGTGCAGTTACGCGGGCGCGGACTTGGCTGGAACGAGTAGGTTTGAGTATCCGCCAACGATACGTCCGATAAGGGTTATGTGTTCTGGGAGGGTTGACCGCGATTTTGTCTTAGAAGCATTAAGGCTTGGCGCTGGAATGGTTCTTGTTGCTGCTTGTCACTTGCCATATGACTGCCACTATATAAGTGGAAACTGGAAGATGAAGGCTAGAATGGATGCGTTGGCGCCTATGCTTCATAAGCTTGGATTAAGCCCAGAGCGGTTCCGTGTGGAATATGTTTCAGCAGCTGAAGGCGTCAAGTTCGCGGAAATTATCAGGGAGATGACTGAGCAAATGCGCGCGCTTGGAAAGGAGCGCATTAAAGCCGAAAATGAGAAACTGCGCCCAGTCTTGGAGAATATGCTAAAGAGGAAGGAAAAGAAGTAGTTTTTAGCGTAACCCTTTTCTAGCAAAATAGTAAACCATGCCAGCTAATAACCCAGCAGCGCCCACAATCCAAGCTTGCGGTGAAACAAACAGAATGAAAACTGCCAAGGCGGCACATGTAAGTACACCTAAAACTGGAATAACGCGCAGATACAATCTGCCTTGAACATTTATTTTTAATGCAGAAACATTAGCCATCGCATAGTAGAAAAGCAAGGCAAACGTGCTTATGGCTACGACGCTTGAAAGGTCAACAAATAAAACGAGAAGAGCCATTAAAATGCCGACAGCCCATATGGAAAGGTGTGGTGTATTGTATTTTGGGTGAAGCTTGCCCAAGGCTTGTGGGATATCATTTCTTCTCGCCATGGCGTAAGCCATGCGGGAAACGCCTAAAATTGCGGTCAGTAACACGCTTGCTGTTGCGAGCAAGCCGCCAGCAGAAACTATGTAAACTGCAACTGTATTTTCCGTGGTGCGAATTGCTTCAGTTAAAGGCGAATTTGAACTAGAAAGGCTAGTTGCGCCTACAAGCCCAACGGCTACTAAGCCAACAAGTATGTAAACGACGGCTGATATAACAAGCGAGAGCAGTATCGCCCTTGGAACGTTTCGCCTCGCATCCCGAATCTCCTCGGCGACAACAGCAACCCTAGCGAATCCTGCGTAGGCAAAGAAAATGTAGCATGCACCGTAAATCATTCCGACATCTAAGGGTTTAAATGGCACATAATTTTCGGGTTTAATGTAAGCCAAGCCAAACACGATAAAGAATGCTAGTACAAGAAGTTTTGCGGCAACCAAGAAATTGTTGAGAAGTGCTGATTGGCGGATTCCAAAAAAGTTCAACAAGGTGAAGAATATACAGAGGATTGCTGCAATCCAGTTGGCTGGAAAAGCTGGAAATATAGCCGTAAAGTAGCTTGCGAATCCAAGGGATACCGCGGCGCCTACAAAAGTGTTTGAGAGTATCCACATCCACCCAACCAAGAAGCCAGCAAAAGGCGAAATCAATTGATAGGCATACTCGTAAATGCTTCCTTCCAGTGGTTGCCAAGCAGCAAGTTCTGCAAAGCTTAATGCCGTGAATAATGCAATTACAGCTGCTAAAAGCATGGAAACAACAACAGCCGAACCAGCCAAACCAGCCGCAATGCCAGTGACAACAAATATGCCCGCGCCTACGATTGCGCCTACACTTATGGCCGTAGCGTCAAACAACCCCAAAGCAGGCTTAAGCTTTGATTTTTGGACTTCCCCTTCATTCATATCGAACACGCGTTAAGAGAACAGTTCTCAATAGTTTGTTATTAAAACTTTTAATGACATTTCATATTTATTGATAGAACCATGCATATATTTACATTCATAGAAGAAAAGCAAAGCATAACAGAGAGATTTCTTCATGAGACGTATCAAAAGTGAAATTATAACTCCTTTACGTGTTTTTCTTTTTCTTCTTAGACTTCTCTCGTTTTCAGATATTGTACTTTCGCCTTCAAAAGGTTCATGTAAAACTCTCCTCAAAATCTAGATGCTAACATTTCTATTTATTATTTACACCATGATTTAAAAGGCAAAGTCGTCTTCAAGTTTCCTTCTTCGCCGTATGGAATTGAAACGTACTCTTCAAATTTTCCCTCAATAAGAATTTCATTAAACTTTTCCATTAGAGGCTCTTTTCTGGAGCAAAAAATTACCTCTCCAACGCCATTTTTCCATATTGTTAGCCCTCTTGTTTTTCCTTTGTGGACGATGTGCAACAACAAACGATTCTTTTCGATTTGCAAGATACTAAAAGTGTTTGATCCTTCTAGAAAATGGAAAAGCGCTTCAACAGCTTTGCTTGGGTCACATTTTTCTGCTAAAAGTTCTTCGAACAAGTGTGGAATAACCTCTGAATCAATAAGCTCTATTTTTTCCGATTCAAAAACGTGCTTTGCGCCGATTTTTTCTCTCAAAGTCTTATAGTTTGCCACATTTCCATTGTGAGCAGAAATCAACATTAAATTACTGAAACATCGCGTAATGTATGGCTGTGCTGTTTCCCTAAATTTCGCTGTTTTCATAAACTGTGGGCTTGGCATACGCACATGTCCAACTAAAGCACGCGCTACATCAACATCAACAATTTTGGACAATCGCCTAACTGGGGAACCGCCAACATCTCCAACTTTCTTCAATAAAACATTTCCATCGTCGTCAAGTACAGCTACACCGGCGCCGAAGCCGCCGACAGGTTTTGGCTCATGTGTATACTGATGAACTTCCAGTTTCGCGAGAACCCTAAAAACTTTGACAAGGGGAACCGGCTTATTTAATACGAACCCAAATATGCCACACATTTTATCATGCCTAACAGAATTACTGTAAATGTAAATATTTTAGAGTTAACTAATTTAGATGTTGGACTATGAGGAAGTCGAGGTACGCTGACGCTGATGGCGGATGATTGCTTTTTCCGCTCCCGAGTCCAAAATAGAGCCAAAACTAAAATTTTGCATGAGAGAAAGGGGAGGGGAGAGAGTTTACTTTTCTGATGGCCCTGTTATGTAGGCCCAAACACTGACAAGCACAAGCGTTAGTACTGCGCCTGCAAGTCCCGATAGGATGTATCTTGCGTTGAGGAAGGCTGGCAGAATTGCTGCGAGTGCTGGTATAATGTATGTTGCGGTTAGATCTGCAATTACTCCTGCTATGAAGCCCAAAACCGCTACTAGCGCGAATACTTTAAGTCTTTCACCCATCTGTTTTCACCTTTGTTTAAATTCAATTTAAGCCTCTTTTTAGCTTAACTTACATATTTTTGTTTATTATCAGAAAAAGGTCAGCATAACCTTTACTTTATAAAATTAAAGCCTAAAACAATTTTGCTTTGACATATAGCTCTACGTATATACGTGCATATTTCCACCATATTAAAAATGTATAAGACAGTTTCACGCACCCTCTCTTTTTTCGGAGGAACAAACTTGTCTGAACGATTTAGTAGAAAATGGGAAAGCAAGAAAGACGAGCAACCACTCACAAACCGCATCAAAGACGCTGTGAGACCACCAGGTCCATTAAAGCCACGCTTAGACTTTGCTGTTAGGCGCATTGAACTTCAAATTCAGAAGCTGGACCAAGCGACAGAGAGGTTTAGCCAAAGAGACAAAGCGATATTCGCAAGGATAGTTGACGCTTACACTAAGCATGACACGGCACGCGCAAACGTGTTCGCAAACGAGTTAGCGGAAATACGCAAAATGGAAAGGCTTATTATGAATGCTAGGCTCGCACTTGAACAAATAGTATTAAGATTACGAACAGTATCAGAACTTGGAGATGTCGTATCAACACTCGGACCAGCAGTAGGCGTTTTAAGATCCGTGCGAGCTGGGCTTGCAAGCGTTTTCCCAGAGGCAGAAAATGAGCTTGGCGAAATAGGAAATCTGCTAAGCGGCATAATGATCGAGGCTGGGCAAAGTTCAGGAATGACGCTTAACTTTGACGCCGTGAACGAGGATGCACAGAAAATTCTCACAGAAGCAGCGACAGTCGCAGAACAGAGAATTAAGGAGAAGTTCCCAGAGCTACCGCCTGGAATACCAACAGTCCCAATAGGAGAAAAGCAATCAACGGAGACCTCTTAAAAACTGGAGGGATTGATGGCATGTCGCAAAACCCCAATTTCTTTCTCTCAATTGGGAAGCCCATCAAGGATGAATATGGGCGTGTAGTTGGAAAAGTGGCTTCTTTCGCCTTAACCCCAAGTGGAAAATTTGACGCGGTTTATATTGAACTTGGCGACGGCAAATTCCTAAAAAACTCTGTTGAATATTTGAAGTTTGACGGCGACAACGTTACACTGACATCTAAAATTAAGTTGAGAACGAATGTTCTCTGCGATCAAATTCCGCTTTTGTGGCGCAAGGACCAAGCGCTTAAGGACCTAGCTGAAAAGAAGAAGATTTCAGAGGACCTCTACCAAGAGCTCCACAGTAATTTTGAAGGTGCACTAAACCAACTTAAGGGCGAAGCACAGGCGTTGATAAATGAAATTGACAAAGAAATTGCCAAGTGCATAAACGCAACAAGAGAGCTTAATTATGCACTCGTAAACCTTGAAATTGAACATGAGATAGGGCAAATCAACGATCAATCCTATAGCACAGCATTCTCGCTGATACAGGAAAACTTGAAGAGAGTTAACGCTGAGAAAAGTGATTTGGAGCAGATGAAAAGCAAACTCTCAAACATTGTGCTGGGAGAAACTCCAAATCCAAAAGTGGAGGAAACCGCAAAACCCAGCATAACAGAAGCATCGCCTGAACTTCCGGAACCGCCAGTTGTTGTTTACGTGAAGGAAATCGGAAAAGTGGGAATGTAAGGTAGAGGACAGGCGGGCGGAGGGAAAAGCTATTAAGGGATTTATGCGTTCCAGCCCTCCACTCCGCGAAGTAATTGTTAAGTCAATACAAACGCTTAAAGTTCAGCATGGAAAGCTTGAACAGGCAAGTTTTAGACTTAAAGAACGAGACAGAATACTTTTCCAGACATGCGTTAATGCCTTAAACAATAATAATAGAGAAAGAGCGGCAATCTGCGCTAATGAGATTGCTGAAGTTCGAAAGCTTCTGAAGTTCCTTTATAACGTGGAATTGGCTATTGAACGTGTCATCCTCAGACTTGAAACTATAAGGGAATTAAGCGACATAGTTATCGATCTAAAGCCAGCTTTAAAAATTCTTCAAGGAGTCTCGCAGCAACTTTTTGAGTTGTTACCTGATGTTGGCGCTGAATTGAATAAGGTCAGCGAAGAAATAAGCGAAACGCTTCATTCAACGCGCATAAGTGCAGACGAGTCTATAATACCCGTAAACATAAAGACACCAGAAGGCGAAGAAGTGCTAAACGAGGTTTCTGGTTTCCTTGAAAGGAAAATCGCGGAAAAGCTCCCTGAACCGCCCGCAACCCTTGAAATCCCACAAGAGGAAAAAGCTGCGTTAAGGCAACTCGTCGCCTTGACAGCCAATTGCTCGCAAGCGCTAAGCCAAGAAAACATCGAAGAATCGGATAAGAACTCTTCCACCCTCCTTTCTTTTAGGAAAGCTGAAATTCAGGAAATTTCCCTTAAAGTGGAAAATTCATCCTTGGAAGATTTACTTCTTGAATATATTAAGAAGTGTAATGGTGAAATTGACATGAAAAGATGCTCTGTTGATTTGAAAGCCTCACGTGAAGAAATTGAGAAGGCTCTTGAAAGTTTGGGTTCTAAAGGTAAGATTAAGATTGAGTTAAAGGCTGAGGGGTGAAAATTATGAGCGCTTCCCAAGAGTTGGAGAAAAACGCAACCGCGTATGCGTTGGAGGCTGTTAGACTTGACAAGCAAGGCTCAAAGGGTATGGCAATAACAATGTACCAGAAGGCAATTGAAAGTCTCCTAAAACTTGTTCAGCTTTACCCCGAATACAGTCTGAACAAGATTTACATACAAAGGGCAATAGCCTACCAAGAGAGAATAAAGGCGCTGCAGGGTGCAGTTGTGCCATTTCAACCGCAAGAGGAGAAAGGCGCTGAAGGCGCAAAAACAACAGAAGAGGGGAAGTCAAGCTACGAAGAGCTCGTTGTGACGGAAAAGCCTAACGTGAAGTGGGATGAAGTTGTCGGACTCGAAAGTGCAAAGAAAGCCGTAAAAGAAGCAATAGTCTATCCAGTTCAGAGACCAGACCTATTCCCACTTGGATGGCCTAGGGGAATCCTCCTATTTGGTCCTCCTGGTTGTGGGAAGACCTTGCTGGCTGCGGCTGTCGCCACGGAGATAGATGCAACTTTCATCTCCATTGATGCGGCTTCGATAATGTCGAAGTGGCTTGGCGAGGCTGAACAGAACGTTGCCAAGCTTTTCAATTCTGCCAGAAAGTCAGCTAACAACGGAAAACCGGCAATAGTCTTTATTGATGAGCTGGATTCTTTGATGGGTAAGCACTCTAACGAGGTTGGGGGAGAAGTTCGCGTTAGAAACCAGTTCCTGAAGGAGATGGATGGCGTTGTTGACAAGGGCAAGAAGCTGCATGTTTATGTTATCGGCGCCACAAACAAGCCTTGGGACTTGGACTGGGCTTTCATAAGGCGCTTCCAGAAAAGAATTCTTGTGCCACTCCCAGACCATCACACACGTTTGATGATGTTTAAGCTTTACACAAATAATTTGAGGCTGGCGGAAGATGTTGACTTGCATGAGTTGGCTAGGCTTTCAGAAGGTTTTTCTGGAAGCGACATAAGGGACGTCTGCCAAGCAGCCCAGTTGAAGGTTATAGGGGAATTCTTTGAGTCTGGTCAAGCGATTAACAAACAGGCGAAGCCTAGACTTTTAACGATGGATGATTTTAGGCAAATATTAGAGGATAGAAAGCCAAGCGTATCCCTCGAAATGCTGGGCTTATATAATAGGTGGTTTGAGGCTTTCAAAGCACTTTAATGGGAGGGCTTTGTGAATTGGATGTTGGGTGGAAAGGTTTAGAGCGTTTTGTTCTTATTTTTATTGCAACTCTCCTTTCTCCCCTCCAACAAAATCTCTAAACCCCACAAACCCAACACAGTTTCGCAAAGCTCTCAAAAACACTTTTTTGCCGCTGCCTCTGCTATATCCGCAATTTTTTCTGGATTTTTAAGTACGTCAATGTATGGGATTTCCAGTTTTAGGTTTTTGGGTGAGTAAGGTCCGGTGAAAGCGATGATTGGGTTGAAAATCCTTTGAGCCTCCAGAACTTCTTCTGCGGATTTGACTGTCACAATTTTGGGTACTGCACTATTTTTGCTTACAAGGTTTCTGAAACCTTCTATTAAAACAAAATTATGTTTTCTGCATTTCTGCAAAATTTCATCCAGTGTAAAATTTCCTTCAGTCTTTTCTATTGTTGCTATCTCGTTTGAAGTCACGCTGATTATGGTTTTTGCTCCTGCCTTTGCAAACCGCCAAGTGTCCTTTCCAACGGTGTCCATTGTGAAGTTTGGTTCTGGAATGTGTTTTACAGCAGCTACCTTATAGCCTCTTTTTGTGAGTTCTCTTGTTAGGGCTTCTATTGTTGTTGTTTTTCCTGAACTTTTGCTTCCGATGATCGCGATGACAGCTGGCTTTTTCATTTTGTTTGCTCCCTTATCGTATTTCTTCCATAAAGATTTTTGTTAAAGTGCCTTTGTCAACATGCAGTTTTTCAGACAGATCTTTCACCCATTTTACGTACGTTCTAAATATTGTCTGTAATATATCCGCCTTTTCCTTTTGAGACAAATCTTTTTCTTCGGCGATTAAAAGTGCAAACCACCTTCCAACGTCTGAAAGCCTATAGGCTTTAACCCAAATTGTCCGCCCTTCCTTCTCTGTTTTCTTCATGCCTTCTTCGACAACTCCGAGGTTTGTTAGCGTTTTAAGGTTTTCAATTATTGTCTTGTTTGAGTATGGCAGTTTTTGCACAAGGTCTTTTTGGTAAATTTCCTTTGAAATTCCCTGTGTCAGTGAGAATTTTAGGATTTCGAAGGCTGCCTTTGAGCCGAATATTGCATGTAGGATTTTCTCCTTTTCTTCTGATGGAAGAAAAACTACATAAGGATGCAAATTTTCTTTCATATAATCATCTAAAACTGCATCCACATGAACTTATTTTAAAGGCTTTCGTTTGAACAGCGATGAAAGCGCCTCATCAAACTTATTAGAGACTTTGAATAGGGCTTTTGGCAATATACATTCTAAAAATTCGATGGTTGCCGTGAATTTTCTAGAGGCGTCATTTTGGGTGAAGAATACTTCTTCAGAGTTAACAGCGACGTTGCGATTTTGATAGGGTGAAAGATTTTTTGGCGTGTTCTGGCTTCAAAATTGAGGTTGAAGAGGAAATCCCCTATTTCAGCGATTACCGCGCAAGAACCATATGAAAAACGTTATTTTTCGCGTTTGTCTTTTGGGATTAAAGCCAAAATTTGGGTTGTGTTCGCTTTTCCCTTTTTCTCCCTTTCTTTGAGATATTCCTGGACTCTGACTCTTAGTGATGGGAATTCTTCAAGCATGGCTTTTACTACCCGCCACCTAATTTCGTCGACGTTTTTGTTTTGTTTCATTTGTTTGGAAGTCTCCTTACAGCGATTTATTGTATAGCAATACTCCATATAAACTTTTACTCCCAAAAAATGCAACAAACAAAAAGAAAAAGATGGTGAGTGTTATTGAACGTTAACGATGTTTACGGTCTTCTTATGCAACTTGACAGCAGCCACGACGACAGCGATAGCTATAGTGGCGCCTAGCAGAATGATTATTACTCCAGGTCCGATGAGTGATGGATTTGGTGGAGCCATTTCAAGTCCTATTGTTGGATCATGTTCAAGCGTGTAGTTTCCAAAGTATGGATAGCAAATGAATAATCTCACGTAACCGCCAGCAGCAATATAGGACGCTGTGACATCGGTGAAGTTTACTGTGTTGCCACTTTCGTCGAGAAGTCTTGCCCATGGAACAAACTCTAGGAACCCAACTGGGACATCAGTTTTTCCGCATGCAAAGTAGGCTCTTACGCGTTCTCTGAATCTTTCTCTGAGCTGTAACGTTGCTTGAACTGGTTTTTCATCCTGGTTTGTCTCGTTTTGGCTTGCAACACAGTAATCGCCGCCTATCATTGCATTTTGCATGCTTGCTCCATTTTCGACTTGCACCTGTGCTTCTACATGATGCTCTGCTTCATATTGAACTTCATTTTGAGCAGTTGTCATGTTTTCAAGTTTTATCGAAGCCATGTTAATCCACAATGCCAAGCCTGTTCTGTTCACTGGTATTGTTATCCCATAATCATCGAGAAACTCGTTGATTGCGTCTATGTTCCATTTCCATTTGTGCACAACAAAGTCGAATTTCAACTGTCCGGCTGCAACAGTATAGTTATAGTCAGGATTGTTTGCATCGGGTATTTCAGTGGTTGTTGTGTTATAGAACCTGCACCTTATCTCGATGTTATTTTCTGCAAGTGTAAATCTCTGATGGCCAAACACTTCAGCAAGCTTAAAGCTGAACGCCCAGTAGGAAGAATTGCCGTTTACTACGAGTTCTGGTGGTGTGAGGGTCCAGTTGCAAGCGCTGAACGGCAAATAGGCGTTATGTAACCCGAGCAAAATCCCTAAGAATCTGGTAGCAGCTTGATTATATTGTGGGTAGCCGTATTTATATCTTGAACGAAGCGCTGGTTCGATGTAATTGCCCCATAACAATGAATTTATGGTTGTATTGTCCGCTTGGAAACGCTTTTGATAATATGGCTTATCCATTATTAGGTATTCGATTACTCCCTGGAACTTCACTACGTATATTGTGCTGTTGTCGTTTGTGTACCACCATAAGAACATAGGCTTCGTCCCTTTAGCAGGAAAGATCAACGTAATTAGTGGAGTCTCAAACTTGCACCATATTCCTTCCATTACTGGCTCTACTGGACCAACTTCAACATTTGACCAACTGGTTTCGGCGTCGGCTTTTGGAAACGCCATAGCGGCAATTGGTAGTGCCATTAGCAAGGCAAGAGTTGAAGCCAATATTTTGTTTTTTCCGATTTTCACGGTTTTTCACCGAAAATAACTTCATTAAACAGCTTATTAAGGAAAACGCTTCTAAAAAACCCGAAACAAGCCTCATAAGAGTTCTAGTTTTCTAGAACTTCATGTAGACTCTACTTAAAAGCACCAAGCAGGAACAGAATTAACATGTTCAAATACATGGCGGACAAGCTTGTCATAAAAGCCTTATCTAACCTTATTCCTTTCCCAAAACATATGGCTGCTGTCACCAAAAGAAGGCTCCAAATTTGAAGAGCGATTTGCACGTACTGCATAATTGCATTTAGTTCTATGCTTCCTAGTGTTGGTAGCATGGTGGAGACAGCGATGTAAATGTATGGAAATGCCGCGAGTGGAAAAGCCGCCAAGTTTATGCAAGCAAAAAGTTGCAGTTCATTTCCAAATCTCCTATAAATGAGAGATGTTAGAATTTCCACAAACAAGAACAAGCCAACCCAGCCGAAGATGTACATGAAAATTATGCTAAATTGGCTGTAGGTGGAGTAGGGGGACGTATAAAAGAACAAAGCTGGTTCAAGCTTGGCTTGAGCTGCACCAAAAGCTCCCAGTAACAATATCGCTATTGATGGTATGAGTGCAAAGGGTTTTGCGGTTTTCGCAAAGAGAGGGGACAAAAACAACCATCTCGCAATTTTACTGCTAAAGGTTACGCTAATGTCCAATGTTGTTGGAATGCTGCCTTCCTTTAGAACTCTGTACAAGGCTTGTCCGCGGTCGTTAAGCCTATACTTGCGTTGTTTATCTTGCGTTATAAAGTCTGACAGCATATCCAAGTGATAGTACACGGTGCCTACACCGAGTCCAAGCATTTCTCGGAGCTCTTTGAATCCAATTTTTTCTTGCGTGCCAAGTATTTCGATTATTTTTCTTCGCGCTGGGTCTCGTAACAGCGTGTAGTGCCTTGATAGGTCTTCTGTCAAGCGTCTTTCACCTTAAATTGGCTTATGATTTGTTGTGGGCATTTTGTGCATTTTTAAACTATCATATAAAATTTGGATATTAATCTTCTCGTTTTGAAATATTGTCAGGATGGGAATACACGCTTTATCCCATGTAAACTATCTTCCCTTTTTGAGGAAGGAGGAGACCCTCACCCTTAAACTGCGTTTAGAGGACAAGCCAAATGAAGTTAAGGCTGCCAGAAAACCGCGTGCTTTTCTATTTGACGCTTTGCCTACCGTTTGTTCTGGCTTATGCCTCATGGCGCTTCTTCCCAATCCTCGCAAACTGGCTTACAACACAAATCTTCAACTATTCAGCGCCGCAGCAGCCCCCAAGCCCATTGTGGCTTGCCATTACAAACTTCTTTTATGCATGGTACACGTTCTTGGCTATTGGCGTTGCTGGAGTTTGGGCTTTAATCGCCACGTACACGCGAATTAAGCAAGGCAGAATTAAAAAGCCCAGTTATCCAATGGTTTCCTTTATTGTCCCAGCATATAACGAGGAAGAAAAGATTTCGTGTTGCATAAACAGCCTATTCAAATGTGCAGAAAAATACGATGGCTTATGCGAAATTATAGTTGTGGATGACGGGAGCACAGATTACACATACGAGGTTGCTTGGGCAACAATAGAACTTAACCGCAAAAGGCATCCAGCAACCCGCGCAAAAATTGTTAGACACACATCCAACATTGGCAAAATCGAAGCCGTGAAAACTGGAGTTGGCAAGGCTCTTGGAAGCCTAATAGCCATAGTTGACGCTGACTCTTGCTGGACACCGAGCACACTTGTCAAGCTTGTTGATTACATGCTGCTAAACGGAAAAAAGGCTGTGACAGGCTATGTGCACCCAACGGATGGCGATGAAGAAACAAGCCCATACATTATTCTCCAACAGCTCGAATACAGCCAAGGCTTAGGAATAGCACGTTGCGCCCAGTCCCTAGGCGACAAAGTTCTCGTTGTCTCTGGGGCAATAGGCTTATACGACGCGGAAACACTGCGCAAAATCTTCGCCGAAAAAAACCTGCGCTCGGTCACAGACGATTTAGAAATAACCCTAGAAATGCACAAGAGAGGCATGAATGTTGGCTACGTAAGCACAGCCAAAAGCATAACAGTCGCCCCAACCACACTAAGCGTTTTATGGAGCCAAAGACTAAGATGGTTCACTGGATGGCTCCACAACACACTTGAAATCCATAGAGACCTGCTCCTAAAAAAGTCTTGGCTAACGCTTCTGTTATGGTACTGCTACATATTCGAGTATGGGGGCGCACTCATAGACCTAGCCGCAATAACCGCGTTTCCGTTCATCTTCTGGTTCGCCCCAGACCGCATCCACTTCATCCTGAACCTTCTAATCTTTGCGCCATACGGCTTAATCATAGGCGTTGCAAACCAAGCTATAGCCCTAAAATACGCCTACAACAATCACAATTATAGGGCGTTGCTCTTCTACACGCCATTCTACCCAATAATAAGGTTCATAAACATAACAGCCCGTCTAACAAGCATAGCATACTATGTAATAGGCGACAAGGGAAACTGGCACACAAAACAAAAACCATTTTAAAGGCCCGATCCAAACACTTGAAATAAGGAAACAAAATGCAAGTTGAAGCTGTACTCTTTGATCTGTTTGACACGCTGGTGATAATAGAGGGAGGCGAAGCCTTCTACATTCCATCCTTAAAAAAGCTGCACGAATCCTTGCTTAAAAACGGTGTAAAAGTTCTTTTTGAAGACTTCGTTAAAGTCTACTTTGAAGTAAGGGATAGGCTTTACTCTGAATCACGCGAGTCTCTAGATGAGCCGCACTTTAACGTGAGAATCTCGCAGACGCTTGCGAAGTTTGGCTACAACATCGAAACAGAAAATCCAATTATCGTTGAAGCCACAAAGTCTTTCACTGATGAGTTTATGCATTATATACGCTTAGATGAAGAAGCCATCAGCGTCCTACAAAAACTTCATGGAAAATACAAACTTGACTAATTTCGAATCTTGCCATACCAGAATGCGGCTGGAAACTCCTTGAAAAATTCAGTTTAAGAAGGTACTTCAGCGTCATTTTAATAAGCGGAGAAATAAACAAGCGCAAGCCAAGCCGCGAAATCTTTGAAAAAGCCCTAAAGGAATTAGGCGTAGAAGCCAATAAAACTGTCTTTGTTGGCGACATGCCCAATTTAGATGTGGCTGGACCTAAAAGTGTTGGAATGAGAACAATATTGATAAAGAGAAGAGAGAACGTCGCGGCTGAAGGAAACCATGACTTTAAACCAGACAAGATAATCACCCACCTAATCGAAATCCCACAAATTCTTAAAAATTGTTTAAGCTCAAATAATAACCTATATTAGGCTGGAAAGAAACATTTATATTGCTTTTGACGCCTTCAAATTCATTTTGGCGAATGAAAAGTAGTCCCGCAATTATACGGCGGCGGCTCAACCCCAACTAAAAAGGCGCACTGACGCCCTAAAGGATGAGGATGGTTGGCCTCCAATTGCGGGGACAAAAATGTAGACCTGACATGCTCACAAGCGTTAGGTCTGAAATGGGCTTCAGCGTCAAAAAGGGAGCAGGCAGTTCCCCTCCAAATCCAGTCGGCTTTGCGGCTGTACAAGCCAAAAAGCGCAAAACGGCAACGCATCAACTCCGGTTGATCCTGCCGGACCCCACTGCTATCGGGATGAGACTAAGACATGCTAGTCGTGCGTCTCCAAGCCACGGTGGAGGCGCGGCGCACAGCTCAGTAACACGTGGCTAACCTACCCTTGGGATGGAAATAACCCCGGGAAACTGGGGCTAATTTCCGATAGGTGAGGACTCCTGGAATGGGTCTTCGCCCAAAGGGCGTCTAGACCATGCTTCTAGACGCTGCCCAAGGATGGGGCCGCGGCCGATCAGGTTGTTGGTGAGGTAACGGCTCACCAAGCCTATAACCGGTACGGGCCGTGGGAGCGGTAGCCCGGAGATGGGCACTGAGACAAGGGCCCAGGCCCTACGGGGCGCAGCAGTCGCGAAACCTCCGCAATACGCGAAAGCGTGACGGGGTCATCCCGAGTGCCGTCCGCTGAGGATGGCTTTTCCCCAGTGTAGACAGCTGGGGGAATAAGGAGAGGGCAAGTCGGGTGTCAGCCGCCGCGGTAATACCCGCTCTCCGAGTGGTGGGGACGCTTATTGGGCCTAAAGCATCCGTAGCTGGCTGGACAAGTCCCCTGTTAAATCCAGCGATTCAATCGTTGGACTGCGGGGGATACTGTCCGGCTAGGGGGCGGGAGAGGCCGACGGTATTCCCGGGGTAGGGGTGAAATCCTATAATCCCGGGAGGACCACCAGTGGCGAAGGCTGTCGGCTAGAACGCGCCCGACGGTGAGGGATGAAAGCTGGGGGAGCGAACCGGATTAGATACCCGGGTAGTCCCAGCCGTAAACGATGCAGGCTAGGTGTTCGAGTGGCTACGTGCCACTCGAGTGCCGCAGGGAAGCCGTTAAGCCTGCCGCCTGGGGAGTACGGCCGCAAGGCTGAAACTTAAAGGAATTGGCGGGGGAGCACCACAAGGGGTGAAGCTTGCGGTTTAATTGGAGTCAACGCCGGAAATCTCACCGGGGGAGACAGCAGGATGAAAGCCAGATTAAAGGTCTTGCTTGACGAGCTGAGAGGAGGTGCATGGCCGTCGCCAGTTCGTGCCGTGAGGTGTCCTGTTAAGTCAGGCAACGATCGAGACCCGCATCCCCTGTTGCTACTGGCCTCGCGCCAGGCACACTGGGGAGACCGCCGCCGATAAGGCGGAGGAAGGAGCGGGCCACGGCAGGTCAGTATGCCCCGAATCCCCCGGGCCACACGCGAGCTGCAATGGCAGGTACAATGGGTTCCAACCCCGAAAGGGGGAGGCAATCCCTAAAGCCTGCCGTAGTTGGGATCGAGGGTTGAAACTCACCCTCGTGAACATGGAATCCCTAGTAATCGCGCGTCACTATCGCGCGGTGAATACGTCCCTGCTCCTTGCACACACCGCCCGTCGTTCCACCCGAGCGACTCTTGGGTGAGGCGTGGTCCTAAGTGGCTGCGTCGAACCCAAGTTTCGTGAGGGGGGAAAAGTCGTAACAAGGTGGCCGTAGGGGAACCTGCGGCCGGATCACCTCCTAAGAAAGGCGCATTGCCGACTGGAGGAGAAAGAAACGCCTGTAGTTGACGCTGAAGCCCAAAATTATGAAGAATTTTGGTTTGAAATTAAATCAATAGTGGTCTAGCCCCTCTAGATTTTTGGGTTTAAGGCTGCTGTGTTTGGAGTTGGCCTTTTCCGTATGGGATTAGTTCTCTAATTTCTTCGAGTGTCGCTTTTTGTATTTTTTCTTGTGTTTCTTTTGGTGTTTTTTCAGCCAGCTTCTTTAGGATTTGTTTGGATAGTTCCTTTCCGCTTGTGTCTCCTGGGACGATTACAATGTAGTTTTGAGTTTTCGCGTTTACTGCGTCAACTGGTCCAGCAGTGAATTTTATTTCGCCTGCTTCTTCGTCTATGATTGTGCCTATGGCAATTTTGAGCGTGGTTTTGCGCATCCAGTTTCTTTTTCCGCTTATGATGAAAGCTCCGCGTGGGACATATTCGCCTGAAGGTGCAGTTTTGCTTATTTGTTCTGGTTTGACCCAGTAAACGTCTACTGTGGCAAAACCTTCTCGCCACCCGCGTGAGTGTGCTGCTGCAAATTCCGCTGCCTCTTTTAGGCTTTGCGGGCTTGGTGTTTTTCCTTCTGTTTTGATTATGGCGAATGGGGCGCCTAGGATATCTGCGTGGAAAACAATGTCTTCTGGCGCCATGTATTTTTTAATTAGTACTTCGTTGCTTACAGCATCTTTTCCAGCGACAACGAGAAAACCTTCCGAGGTTTTGAACCATCTAAACTTCTCATACCATTCTTTGCCTTTTATGCGGCGTCTCGCAATTTCACTTTCTACCCCTTCAGAAGGCGCAACTGTCATGGTGGTTTTTACTTCAAACTCTTTGATTTTTGCTTCTATATCCGCTAGTTTTTTGCGGGTTTCTTCTAGGGCTTTTTTTGCGCCTTCAAGCCTCTGTTTAGCCTTTTTTCCTTGCTCATAGAATTTTGTGGCGGAATCAAAAAGTTTCGAGCGGAGGCATAAGCTAAAACGAAGATTATCTACGCAGAGGTTAATTGCCAATTTTTTCTGGTCGAAGCTTTCGAAGAAAACGCTTGGTTTTAAGCCAGCCTCTTTTTCAGCCAAAATTTTAGAGGTTATTTCCTTCCAGCTTTTTCCGCTCTTTAAGTCTGTTAGGAAGCGGTCGAGCAGTTGCTGGAGCATGTTTGAGTTGGCGTATATTGTATCGCCGATTCGCTTGTAATGTCCTGCTTCTGTTTGCGCCTCGATTAAAACTCGCTCTTGGCTTTCAATGATGCGCTTGAGCCTTTCTGCTTCACGCTTTAAAGCTTCCAATTCCACGCTTGTTTCTTCAACCTTTTCAAAAGCTTTAACGCGCAAATAAAACTCGTCTAGGGCTTCATTAAAGCTTTCGAAAGGTTTGGCGTTAAACTCCTCATAACGTTTGAGTTTTAACGGTGCGGCATCCAAAAAGTTACCATTTGCATCCAAAATAATGTTGGGTTCAAGTTTTCCTTCCAAAACTTGCGAGAGCATAGTACATAAAGCATTGAAAATGGCTTTTATGATGCTGTCTTCTATGGAACCGCATAACCGTGTTTTGTCAATGCCAGCCCTTAGTAATGCTTCTTCGGCGTAAAATCCGCCTATGCTTAAGTAACGTGCGAGTGCGCGTACAACTTCAACGTCGCCAAAACTTTTAAGTTCTCGCCAAAATTCTTCTGCGCTGAGTTTTAGTGGGTTTTTTCCGCTTGGTGGAGCGAAAACAAATTTTTCGCCGCGTAGGATGTTGCGGTCTTTCATGCGCTTGTAGGTTAAGGCGTGTAAAATTGCGTCGTTCTCGTCTATTAGGATGGCGTTGCCTTCGCCGAAGATTTCTAAAACAAGCTTCAGATTGCCGTTTCCAGCTTTGAAGGAAAAAATCACAACTCTTTCGAATTCGTATTGTTCAACGCTGGTTAAAACGCTGTTGCGTAGATATTTTCTTAAAGCCATGCAAAAAGCTGATGGCGTAGCGGGTTTTTCAACAGTGTATGATGTTAAATGTAAGCGTTTACCAGCCTCAAACAAGAGCCAAAAGGCGGGGTTCTCGGGCTTGTGAAGTTTAAAAAGAAGTGTTTTGCTGTCGGGCTGATAGATGTTGTTGACGCGAGAGCCTAAAATTAGCTTTTTTAATTCTCCGATGACTGCAGCCACGTCGAAGCTTGTGAATTCCCTCTTATGCATGGGCTCTATCACTTTCAAGAAAGTTAATAAGTCTTCAAACTATAAATAGGCAATCTTAAATCATAAAGAGAGTGAGAGCCAAAAGGTGCATGTGATGAAGCCTTTGACTGTTGTTTACTGGTTGAGAGTTGCGTTCGGCATTCTTGCCGCCGTATTATGTATAGGCTATGGAATGGCAGCGGGCTCCATAACAAGTGATGCTAGCAAATTTCATTGGAACACGTTTCTGAACGGCGTTTCCATAGCCCTTGTGGTTTACATACTCTCATATTACGTGATAAAGGCTTTTTTCATGGCTAAAGTTGAAAAGCCGCAGAAGTTGTTTACAATGGGAATAGGCATATACTTCCTTTCATGGCTAGTCTTCTGGATTCTCCTATACACATTAATCGCTGGACAGCCAATGTCGCTTGGCGGTTAGGCATCTAGTCATACTCTTCGCTTTGGCTTGGCGTAGCAGTTTTTTCTTTTTCCGCATCGCTTTTTACGTTGGAAATGTTGGCGTTTAGACTAGCCGTGATGTTAATTTTGCTTAGTATGCGCATGCAGTCAGCCCATGCCGAGAAAAAACCGCGGTCAAATTCTCCGTGAAGCCTATTCTTCACGTGTTCTAAAAATTCGCGTTTGTAAGCGTTTAAAGCTGCCTTGTCATTTAAGTCGAGCTTGGCGAAAAACGCGTATGAGTCGTTGTTGCCGCTGTTTGAGCGGCGCACTAGAAGCATACCATACAAGGCTCTGAAGTAGCCGCGGTTCCACTCTGTTTTATGCATTTTCTGTTTGATTCGTTCAAGCTCTCTTTCCGCTTCTGCAAACTGCCTATTAACAAGAAGTTGGAAGTAACGTGCAACTAACGCAGATGGCACGGGCATCTTTAACGACCACGAGACTTCGTCTTTTCCTCCTCGGAAACATCCTCTATGCCGTTCTCCGTTATTTTAAAGATTTCCTCACCTTCTGGCAGGTACGGACTTGAAACTAATCGGGCAATACGTATCGGTCCATGGGCAGCCCTTCGAAGATAAACCCTAGTGTGGCTCGTGTGCCCAACAATGTGCCCACCAATTGGATGTATGGCATCACCAAAGAAAACGTCTGGTTTAGCCATAACCTGGTTTGTTACAACGGCTACCGCGTTGAAGGCTCTCGCCAAACGTATAAGCTTGTGCATGTGCTTGTTCAGCTTTTGCTGTCTTGAAGCCAGCATTTCGCGTCCAAGGTATTCGCTTCTAAAGTGGGCTGTTAAAGAGTCTATGATTATCAATTTCACGTTGTTCGCCTTAATAATTTCGTCAGCATTATCCAAAAGGAACATTTGGTGGTCTGAAGTGTAAGCCTCAGCGTAAATTATGTTCTTAACAACTTGTTGGGGGTCAAGCCCCAGGTGCCTAGCCATCTGCACGATACGTTCAGTGCGGAAAGTGTTTTCAGTGTCAATGTAAAGCGCCGCGCCGTTCAGTCCACCCCTTTCTGGTGGCAACTGCACATTAACGCAAAGTTGATGACAAATTTGGCTCTTTCCACTTCCATACTCGCCGTAAAATTCTGTAATCGTCTGCGTCTCAAGTCCACCATCCAATATGTGGTCTAGGGCTTTGCTTCCAGTTGTTAAACGCAAAACTTGCTGGCGCATCCTAAGCAACTCGTCAGCCCTAACGAAGGAGACGCTTATGGAAGAGCGGGCAGCCTCTATTATTGCTAAAGCCTTCTTTTCGCTTATTCCAGCGGGCTCAAGCTCTTGAACAGTTGCCATTGCAAGAGACTCAACGGTGTGGAAGCCCATTTCACGGAGTTTCTGCGCTGTTGCAGGTCCAATTCCAGGTAAATCCTCTAGGAGTTCATACTTCTTCTTCCCAGCGTCTTCAACTTGTTCTTCTTCTGTTGCCATTTTACGCTCCTCTCGTGGTTCTGTGAGAACAGTTTGTTCAAGCCATATTTAAAACACTCGAAGAACATGCGCATTTAGCCCCTAGAGAGTTAAGTTAAAGTGAACTTCTTTTACATGGGAGTTGGCGTTGTGCATGGAGAAAGCATAAGTATGTGAAGTTTTCAATAAACCGTCAAATGCGAAAAGGAGGAGGAAAAGGCTTGGAAATAAAAGTTGTTGAAGAAGTCGCATTTAACCTACTGAGACAAGCAGTCATATACCTTCCAGACGATGTCAAGAAGGCATTGAAAAAAGCTTACGAAGAGGAGACAAGCGACACTGGAAAAACGCAGCTAAAAGCAATATTGGACAACATTGAACTAGCCGAAAAATACAAGGCGCCAGTCTGTCAAGACACTGGAACAATAATATTCTATGCGAAGGCAGGCGCAGAAACGAAAAACCTCGATAAGGTTGAACAAGCAATAATAAACGCCACACGAAGAGCCACAAAAGAAATCCCATTAAGGCCAAATTCTGTTGACCCCTTCACCCAAAAAAACAGCGGAGACAACACTGGAAGATACATACCATTCATCCACTGGGAAATAGTTTCAGGAAACACATTGGAGCTGACAGTAATGACTAAAGGCGGGGGTTCAGAAAATGTATGTGTAACTGGCATGCTTGTGCCAGGAGAAGGCGTTAAGGGGCTTAAAAAATTTGTTGTAGACGCGGTGATTAAAGCTGGAGCCCAACCGTGTCCACCAAACATTTTAGGCGTGGCAGTTGGAGGCGGAGCGGACATCGCCATGAAACTTGCGAAGAAGGCGCTTTTAATACCGTTAGACCAGCATAACACAAACCCAGAAATTGCAAAACTTGAAGAGGAAATCCTTGAGGCTGTGAACATGACTGGAATAGGTCCAATGGGGTTGGGCGGAAAAACAACAGTTTTAGGCGTTCACATCGACTATGCTTTTAGGCATCCAGCATCATTTCCAGCGGCGGTTGCATTCAACTGTTGGGCAGTGAGAAGGGCTTCTGCACGCATAAACAGCGATGGAAAAGTGGAATATTTAACCCATAAAATGTGAGGTGAAATGGAATGTCAGTTTACCATCTTAAAACCCCGATATCGGAAGAGGAAATACGAAAACTCAAAGTAAACGACGTCATTTACATAACTGGAACAATGGTAACTGCCAGAGACCAAGCACACAGAAGAGCCCTAGACTACTATAAAGAGGGAAAGAGGCTCCCAATAAACCTTGAAGGATTGGCCGTCTTCCACTGTGGGCCAGTCGTCGCAAAGGAAGGCGATAAATGGATTGCCGTTGCAGCAGGACCCACAACAAGCACACGCATGGACATTTTTGAAGACGAGTTCATAAAGAACTTCAAGGTTCGCGTTGTCATAGGCAAGGGCGGAATGGGAAAGAAGACAACGGACGCAATGGCAAAGTACGGAGCAGTTTATGGCGCTTTCACAGGTGGAGCGGCAATTTTGGCTGCAAAAGCCATAAAAAGCGTTAGAGGCGTTGAATGGCTTGATTTGGGAACCCCTGAAGCCTTATGGATTTTTGAGGTTGAAGATTTTGGTCCGCTTGCGGTTGCCATAGATTCTCATGGAAACAACCTTTTCATGGATGTTCAAAAGAAGGTTGAAGATAACAAGCAGAGGATTTACCAGAAGCTCGGTTTGCCGCCTTAAATTCGCTAACTTTATTTTTGTTTTTGATTTTTGATAGGTAGCCGCGATTCTGTTTATAATATCGGAAGATTTAATATGTTAAAAAGTCTCCAGCAATAACGAGGAAAGAACATGTTCAAAAACTTCAAAGACAAAATAACAATATCCGGAATAATTGTGCTAATGATAGGCGTAGCGCTTCTAATATTCACCTTCCTAAGCGCATGGGGCTTCCTAACACAAAGCATACAAATACTGCCTGGAGACTTTACGCAGATGTTCGGCGAAGCCTTGGGACCGCTGATTGCAACATGCATACGCATAATGTATTTGGGTGTTATGGGGTGGATTGGCTCGCTGGTAACCATACGCGGAGTGACCCTACTGACAAGCGCTCCAAGAGTTGAAACCGTGGCTGTTGTTCCACAAAAACCGCTTGCCGTCCAGCAAAAACCAGCGGTTCAAAAAGTTAAGGAAGAAAAAGCGAAGGAGGAGGTTAAACCTCCAGAGCCCCAGATGATTGTTATACCACCAGAGCAAGCTGCACAACAAGCTGAAGAAAAGCCGAAAAGTGAGCAACAGCCAGCGTCAAACAGCTAAAATCATCTTAATTTGTCGGGGAAAGCGCGTCGATGAAAGTAGCAATTCGGATGATAAGCATAGCAACAGCGTTATTCTGGATTTTTCTGGCAGCTTTCACCATTTCCGCAGTTTATTCCTTCGTAAAGGATGTACGCTTAGGTTTTGGAGAGTTGGAAATACCAACAAGCCTTACAGACCAAAACGAGATGATTCTTTGCTTGCCAATAACCGTTGAGAACATGGGACTTTTTAACATAGGCTTTTTCAACATAACAACTGAAATTTCCAGTTTAGAAGGTTCCATCATTGCACATGGAAACACATGCATACCCGTTATAGGAAGAAATACCGTAACCACGATAAGGCATAACATAACAGTAAACGTCACAAAGTTGTTTCAAGAAAACTCCAACCTGATCTTTAACGACACAACATTCGTGTTGTATGAAAATGTTGGCATGGGCGTCGCAGAATTGATTCCTTTCACAGTATCAACAAATGTTACGTTTCCGTGGGGCGCGCCGCTTTACAACCTAAACATAGGCGAACCAGAACGTGTTGCCAATAGAACGTACACGCTGATAAAGACGCCAATAAGCTTTGAAAACCACGCGTTTTTCGATGTTGCTGGAAATCTTTCGATTCGCATGTATGATTCTGAAGGTGCCGTGATAGGAGAAGCGCAAACATTTATTGAGGCACCAAGCCACACAGTTTACAGCGAATACGCTGAAATATGCGTTAGAAATACGGTTATCCCGTTGTGCAAGCGACTCGAATTTTATCTTCAAACGTCAATTTTTAACGTTAAAATTGGAGAGATAAATCTTGACTGAAAAGGACAACAGCCTCAAAAGAAAAATTCGGAACATAACGTTCAAAGCTTTAAAGGCAACAATAAAGGGCGTGCTCTTCTACGCGTTATACTTTGTTTCTTGGATGTTTGTAGCACCAGTGGCAAACATGGTTCCAGGATTGAAAGAGGCTGTTGAAACTTTTGTTGTCATTTACATAACTTTCATGATTATAGGCGAATTCGCTTCTGGAACAATTTTCCAGTTTTTCTTCGCCGCTGCCAGAGATTTGTTTGTAATTGGATACTTGCTCATTTCACTGAATGGTGGGTTGATAGGTGGAAGTTTCCAAAACATAAACTTCGTTTTGGACATACGCATTTTCCTGATGTTCACTGTTCTCTTGGGCTTGCTCGGACTCACAAAAACTGTGCTTCAAGCAATAAATTATGTAAGCGAGAAGGCTGAATATACAAAAATTTAGTCTTCACTTTCCTTTTTGAGAGATTTCCCTGCTCATAACATAAGCGTCTTCGCCATCAGCATAATAACCATGAATTGTGCGTGCTACCTTGAAACCGAGCTTTTTGTATAGGCTGATGGCTGGATCATTGGTTATCCTAACTTCTAGAAAGCATTGTTTGGCTCCGTAAGAGCGCATGCCGTTTAAGGCTTTTGTTATTAAGGCTTGCCCTATACCCTTCCTTCTATGTTGGGGCATAACAGCAACCGAAACTATGTGCCCCTTCTTTATTAGACCGCTGAAACCAAAGTCTGACAAGCCGAATTCTATGCGGCACATTATATAGCCAACTATTTCGCCGTTTTCCTCAGCGACAATAAACGTTTCTGGAAAGCGTCTATGCAAGTCGAGAAAGAAGAAGTCTGTATAGTTTTCCGGCAAACAAACGCGGTTGATATGTATTACGTCTTGTAGGTCTTCCACTGTGAATTTCCGTAATGTGAAGGTTTTTTGCACGTATTTTTTCTCCCTTGCTTTTAAAGGAATGAGAGTTTTACTGTTTAACGTTCTTGATTAGCTTTGCTCTTCGCTTTTAACTTCTGGAAGCGTAAAGTTTCCGTGGGGCATAACCCAAACCTTCGCGTTTTTCCCAGCAATGCGGAAGGCTTCGTCCAAGGCGTCGTTTACGCCCCGTGCAGTCTTCAGCTTGAAAATATTTGTGGCGTAGTAGTCTGGCATTGTGGAAACAAGTATTATCTGAACCTTCTGCAAAGCCTTAAGCAAATAATAGGCTTTGTGTCCGCCCAAAATAAAGTTGCGCTTAATTTCCCTCTCAATAGCCTTCAAATCGCCAAACTTAACCATGCAATCATAAAAAACTTGGTTTCCATGACCTTCTGGACACTCGGCAACCAACACGATGATGCCTCCACGCTTAACAACTTCTAAGGCTGCGTCGACGCCTTTGTAAGCTTGGAATAGGTTCACGTCTGCTGGATGTCCACCTGGACTGACAACGACGATGTCTGCTTTGCGGTTTACTGGAACACGGTACATTTCATCAACAAGTTTAACGCCTTCGAGGAAGGCTTGTTCCAAATCTCCAGCAAAAGCCCTCACAACATCGCCCTTGCTATTGCAAACAACATTCAAGATGAAATCAACTTTTGCAAGCCTAGCCGCTTCAACCATGTCCTCGTGAACTGGATTACCATTTAAAACTCCAGTCTTCGAGTTCGAATGCAAAAGCATGGCGTGATTATGCTTAATAGTTTCTTCGCCAGCAACCCCTGGCAAGACGCTTTTTCTTCCACCGCCATAACCAGCATAATAGTGGAAACCAACGTCGCCAGTCAAAAGTTTCACATCAGCCTCGGCGAAAACGCGGTTCAAATAAACTTTTGTGCCATACGTTTTCGTCGTCCCAACATAAACCAAATCTTTAGCCCTACAATCATGGCTTATTGCCTTCACGCGTTTAATGACAGCCTCGCCTAAAAGTTGAACGGCCTCCTCGGGCGTAACAGCCCTATGCGTGCCACAACCAAAAATAATCGTGATATTCTCATTTTTAACGCCAGCCGCATTCAACTCATCAAGTAATGGAGGGACCATAAGATGGCTTGGCGCAGGTCTTGTTGCGTCATCAACAACTATAGCCACTTTATGTTCAGGCTTAACTATTTCGCTTAGCCTTTTTGATGCAGTTGGCTCTTTTAAAGCCCTCTCAATTTCAGCCCTCGCATCTGAAACACCTTCTTTCTCTTTGGGCTCTATTGAACCGAGAAAGTTCTGCGCTGGAATCCTCGCGCAAACCTCGGTTTTTCCATAGGGAAGCCAAACGTCAACCATGAACGGGTCACCGTAAACATTGAAACAACAGAAAGCGGTTATTAAGCATTACCAAAAAACGCTTTAACCGCAAATGAACTAGTGATAGCAAAGCTCTTTTAAAACAAAAGAGAATAATTACTAAACATGGAGGATTAAGATGTCAATAGGCGAGACTCCCTCTAAAAATGAAGTTCTGTTTGTTTGGTTCAACCATTATGCTGGAGTAACAGTTAAGACGCCATCAAAAACCATCGTAGTTGACCCGGTAGACGTAAAATCAAAGAACTTCACAAACGTTGACGCCATTTTGATAAGCCATGAACATTACGATCATTTTGATCCATCGCTTATTTCGGAAATCCATAAACAGACAAAATGTTTGGTTGTGGCTGACCAGACTTCGGCGAAGAGGCTGCGCAATATTATTTCGGCGGAAAAGCTTAGCGAGGTTAGGGCTGGAGACGAAGTTAAGGTCGACGATGTTTCAGTAAAAGTTGAAAAATGTAATCATCCTCCAGCAGCCACACCAGTATCCTTTATAATAACAAGCGAGGACAACGTGAAAATATTCCACACTGCAGACAGCCTACCATTCCCTGAAATGACCGCCCTAGGTGAAAGGGAAAAATTCGACCTTGTCTTCTGCACAGTTGGCATCGCGCCTGGAACTTCCCCGCAAACAGGAGTTGACATCGCAAGACTAACTAAGCCTAAAGTTGCAGTTCCATATCACACGGGCTCTGCTGCAGACCAGAAGAAGTTTGCGGAAATTTTGAAGCGTGAACTTCCAAAAATTAACTGTTTAATTCCAGAAGTGGGCAAAATCTACCAAGTTTCGAAAAGGACGTGAAAATTCGCTATGGAAAAAGGCGCAGAACAAGTCAAGAATGAGATTTGCAGAATCCTAAACAAGATAGGCGCTTTCGAATTCGGCGCTTTCAAACTTACAAGCGGGAAAATAAGCCCCTACTACATAGATTTGAGGGTTGTCCCAAGCTTTCCAGACGCTTTCCAAAAAATCTGCAGCTTCTACGCAGAATTCATAAAGAACAAAATCGACACTAAAAGTTTTGAGAGAATCGCTGGAATTCCAGTTGCAGGCATACCATTCGCCTCTGTAATCGCCTATAACCTCAAAAAACCGTTCATCTACGTTAGAAAAGGCGCCCGCTTACACGGGAGGCAAAGGAGAATCGAGGGTGTTTTAAAGCCTGGAGACCGCGTTCTACTCGTTGACGATTTAGTTACAACTGGATTGTCCTTGAAAAAGGCGGCTAGGGCTGTGATAGCTGAGGGCGGTGTTGTAACGGATGCTGTTGTGCTCCTCGATAGGGAAGAAGGTGGAAGAGAAAAGCTTGAAAAGACGGGGATAAGGCTTCATTCATTGATAAGAATCAGCGAGATAGCTGAAAAAATGCATGAGATTGGAGCTATTGATGAGGAGCAGTTGAAAACAATTTTGAGGCAGATCAAAAAAGGATAAGTGGGATTTTACTCGTAGAATATTAGTTCTCGCTGTTCAAGTATATCATGAAGCTTATGCACAGCATCATAAACATCTTGTTCTCTTTTCGCTCCAGTGCAGACAAGTTTGCCGCTCGCGAACAATAGAATCACAACTTTGGGCTCGTCCATCCTGTAAATTAAGCCTGGAAACTGCTCTGGTTCATACATAGTCTTTCCAAGCGTGTATGCTGCCTTCTCCAAGTCTATCATTCCGCCGAGGCTTGCAGATGCAACAATGTTTTGTATGCGGAGTTCTGGCTTGCTGATTATGATTATTCCGCCCTTCTTTAGCTCCTTTATAACCTTCATTACAGCGCTTTTTGCTTCTTTCTCCGATTTTGCTCCAGTGCAAACCATTTTCCCAGAATTGAAAATCAAAGTTGCAGTTTTCGGGCGCTTAAGCCTAAAAACCAAGCCTGGAAACTGTTCTGGACGGTATTCCACGCCTGGATAACCCTTAACAACAGCGTTCAAGTCAACCTTCTGGTTCAGAGTTGCTGAAGCGACAACATTCTCAATGTTTATGACAGCCTTAACCTTTGGCATCAAACATCACTTCTTATAGTGAATGCTTAAATACCCTTTATAAAGCATTAGGTTTCCGAAGCGTGTTCTGAGCTTTTCTCCTGCGTTTTTTCAGCTTTCCCTCTTTTCTCCTCCTTCTCGCCTATCAGGGCTGGAAGGACAAGTTCAAAAATTAGTAGAATTATTATGGCGATTATTATGAAGGCGGCAAAAGAGTTGCGCATAAAAAGCGCGATATGCCCAAGCCATGGAACACGACAAAGAACCCTACCGATAACAGCGTCTTCAGACACTGGGGGATCTTCCGAAAGGTTTCCGTCACCCCGCGTAGTAAAAACCCACTTGTTAATATTTCCATCAAACTCCTTTTTTATTACTCTGTGTATTACAAGGTCGCCTGCAACATTGCGGTATACGATGATATCGCCTACATTGATGTCGTTTGGGTTTACTCCTTGAAGAATCACAAGGTCTCCGTCATGTAAGGTGCGTTCAAACGGATGCGTCCAACCATCACATTTATAATCTTGATTCCATCGGTGTAGCATGCACATGCTTGATCCGCTTACGGCTACCATTGGGTATGGTGTGCCAAGCGCATATGACAGTCCATTCCAAAAACCGAAAACTATGATTACGACAAGCGCAACCATAAGGGCTGTTTGAAAATAATCGTTTTTCCACAACCTCTTGAGCTTTTCCGTAGCCAATTCTATTGCCTTCTGTTACTTGCGGATTCTCTTGTTTAAGATTTACCTGAATTAAAACTTAGCGTTTTTGGGCATAAGGAAAAATAGGGGGAAGGCGAGTTAGCTTTAGACTTTGATGCGCGAGTTCGCTCCGTTTAAACTTTCTTTTTGCTTAGCACTTCTCTGAATGGTTTCTTACATTTCGGGCAGTCAAAAAGTCCTATTTCAAGTTGCATTCGCTTGCCAGACTTGTCTGGTCGCCCAGCCATCGTCCACTTTTTCTTTGGAGTGTTTACAACAGTTCCACATTTTGGACATTTAGCCATTTAATTTCCTCCAATGTTCTCCAATATCCATGGTTTCGCATGATGATAGATAAAAAACTTTCCATTATTTTCGAATAGATAAGACAGAATTGGACGCCAAACATAAACATTTTCTTTGCAAAAAGCAAAACAAAAAACTGAAAAGTGCATGGTAAACCATTCAAAAAGGCTATAGAAAAAGCGATTTTCATCAAATGCGCCCTCGAGAAAAAACATTAAAGCACGTTAAAAACGTCATGAACCAGCTTTCATGGGGCTTATGAAATGTCTCTTATGGGAAATCGGTAGGCTAAAAATACCAAAAATAACCGCCAAGCCTAAATGTTCCATTTCCTTGTCCTTTTGATGTTGCATAAAATGCTAAAATTTATGATGTAAAAATTATGGAATTGAAGGCAATGTATCAAAATTGTCCAACACTTAATCGTTTATTCTAGGCTTTTTGAATACCAGACGTATGTTTGGGCTTCTTTGAACCCTAGTTTCTTTATGAACCGTATTCCCGCAGTGTTGTTGCTCTCCACGTCAGCTATTACTATGCGGGCGCCCTTATCTTTAAAGCGCTTTTCTAACTCCCTATACAATCTTCGTCCAACACCGCTTTTCTGCCTAATTTTCTGCACTCCAGCCCAAATGAAATAGCCGTAAGTCCATGGGCTATATGGACGTTTAAGAATAGTTCCTATAGCAAAGCCAACTATTTTCTTTGATTTTCCATCTTGCGCAACTAAACAGAGTTCTGGGTCGCTGTAGAATAGCGATAATAGCTCGTCTATGTTCCATGTTCGATAAGTAAACTGCAGATTTGACGGCGTGAAAATTTTTTCGCCCAGGCTCCACACATCTGAAAGGTCTTCTAGCGTCATTTGGCGGATTTCGATTCGCGGTTTACTTCTTTTCCTAACTCGTTTACGCGTCTTTTTTAATTGCTTGGTTTGGCGCATTCCGACCGCCTTCTACATTTGGTTGATTGCAGTATAAATTAGTTATTTGACGATAGGTATTCCAAAACACTTTTACCATCGACTTAACGCTCTTTTATGCGTTGAGGCACAGGCTGATTGAAGGATTCGCTGAAAAATGCTTTTGAACTTCTAGTTAAGCCCGTTCGAAGGCTCATCGAGCAGAGAGGATTCTCAAAGCCAACCGAACCCCAAGAAAAAGCCATCCCAAAAATTCTTGAAGGAAAAAATGTGCTGCTCATTTCGCCAACTGCAACTGGAAAAACCGAAGCCGCATTCTTGCCTGTCCTAAGCATGATGCTGCAGGAACCGCGAAAAATTCCTGGAATAAAGGCGTTGTATATTACGCCTTTAAGGGCTCTTAACCGCGACATGCTTGAGAGACTTGAGTGGTGGTGCAACAACCTCGACATCAAACTTGCTGTTAGACACGGCGACACAGAAACAAAGGAGCGTACAAGGCAGGCTAGAAGCCCACCAGACATTTTAATCACAACACCCGAGACACTTCAAGCGATATTGCCAGGGTGGGTTATGAGGCAACACCTGCAGCAGGTGCGCTGGGTTATAATCGATGAAGTTCACGAGATGGCTGACAGCAAGAGAGGCAGCCAACTAGCCCTCGCCTTGGAAAGGCTTAGGAGCATGGTTGGTAAGGACTTTCAAGTTATAGGATTGTCAGCAACAATAGGCAGTCCAGAGAAGGTTGCCCAGTTTCTTGTTGGAAACGGTAGAAGCGTCGAAATTGTGCGCGTCCCAGTTGCAAGGCTTATGCGCCTAAAAATACTTTTCCCACAGCCAGAACCAGAGGACTTTAAGCTTTCTTCAAAACTTTATACACATCCAGAAGTTGCAGCGCGACTGCGCATAATCCGCGACTACATAGGTAGGCATAGATCTGTGTTGCTGTTCACTAACACGAGGACTATATCTGAAGTTTTGGCGAGCAGATTCAAGGTTTGGGACATAGACTTTCCAGTTTCCATTCACCACGGTTCACTCGCAAAGCCCTCGCGTATAGCAGCGGAAAGAGGGCTAAAAAACGGCGAGTTAAAGGGACTCGTCTGCACAAGCAGCCTCGAACTGGGCATAGATGTTGGCAGAATAGATCTCGTAATACAATACATGAGTCCAAGGCAAGTTACTAGGCTAATACAGCGCGTCGGAAGAAGCGGACACAGAATTGGACGCATAGCCGAAGGCATCATCGTCGCCATGGACTCCGATGACACGCTTGAAGCTTTAGCCATAGCCAGACGTGCATTAAATGAAGATTTAGAGCCCGTTGAAATTCCCCAAAAGCCTTATGATGCCCTTGCACACCAGATTGCTGGCTTACTTCTCAAAAATCGCAGATTGGAGTTTAACGAGATATTGGAGCTTTTTAGAAACGCGTACCCGTACAAGGACTTGACAATGGAGGATGTTGAAAAGATTTTGAGGTATATGCACCAGCGTTTTCCACGCTTGGCATGGGTTTCATTTGAAGATAAGGTGGTTCTGAAGCCTCGAAGGACAAAAGCCCTATTCGAGTATTACTTCGAAAACTTGTCCATGATACCCGAGGAGAAACAGTTTCTCGTTGTTGACGAATCAAGCGACTCGGCGATAGGCGTTCTAGACGAAGCGTTTATGGCTGAGTATGGTAAGCCTGGAATAAAGTTCATTATTAGAGGAAGTCCATGGCGAATCCTCCACATTTCAGAAGAGAAGGTTTACGTGAAGCCGGTTGACGACCCAACTGGGGCAATACCAAGCTGGATAGGCGAAGAAATCCCCGTCCCGTTTGAGGTTGCGCAAGAAGTAGGCGCAATAAGAGCCTTTGTCGAAGAACAAATGCATAAGGGGCTTTCCTCAGAAGAAGTTGCCGCCAAGCTTAGTGAACGGTACCCCGCTGACAAGGACACGATTTTGCGGGCTTTAGCTGAAACCGTGGAACATGTGGCGTCTGGGATTCCAGTTCCAACTGACAAGCGAATAATAGTCGAAGATTGGGAAGAGTTCGTGATTATTCACGCCAACTTCGGCTCTCTTACGAACAGAGCCCTAGCCCAGCTTTTGGGACAACTGCTCTCGGAAAAAATCGGATATGCCGTTGTCGTTCAACATGACCCCTACCGCATCTTTGTGCAGACAATGGGCACGGCGAACGCGAATAACATAATTGAACTTTTTAATGAAATGCGTGCAATGCCAGAACATGCTGTAAGAGAGACGCTAACAAGGGCTACAGTAAAAACTGGGCTTTTCAAGAGGCGAATGATTCACGTGGCAAGACGCTTCGGAGCCTTACAGAAATGGGCTGACTTCAGCAACGTAAGCCTACAAAGGCTAATAAAAAGTTTTGAAGACACGCCGATATACGATGAAGGCTTAAAGGAAGTTTTCACAAAGGACTTGGACTTAGAAAGGCTTGTTTACGTGCTTAAAAAGATCCGAGAAGGCGAAATCCAAATACTGAAAGTCGAAACTGAAGGCAAGGCAACACCAGTTGCCCGTGTAGGAATTGAAAGAGTCAGCATGAAAACCGATTTGATCCCACCAGAAAGGATGCGCGCCGTCCTAATAGAGTCAATTAAGGCTAGGCTTCTCAACGAAACATGCAATTTCGTATGCACAAACTGTTGGAGCTATTTGGAAATGGCACGCGCAAAGGACTTGCCAGAAAAACCAAAATGCCCAAGATGCGGTTCTGGAGCCATAGGGCTTTTGAAGGTTGAAGAGGAGAGGCTGGTTCCTATAGTTGAGAAGAAGGGCGAAAAATTGACAAAAAGCGAGGAGAAGCTGAAAAAGCAAGCATTGCAAACGGCGCAGTTAATAGAGAAGTATGGAAAGGCGGCTGTGGTTGCCCTATGTGCCAGAAAGGTTAGCCCTTCAGAAATCAAGGATGTCCTAAAGGAAGAGACAAAGTTGAATGATAGGTTTTATGAGCTTGTTCTCGAGGCTGAACGCAAAGCCTTAAGCAAAAGGTTCTGGTAACATCCAGAAACTTACAACAACTTTTAAATGGTGGAGCGTGTTAATGTGCGTAGACGCTACACACTAACAAGGAGAATAGATTGTGGAAATAAGCAGAAAAAAGCTAAGGGAAGAGGTTCTTGAAAGAATAAAATATGTCAAAACATGCGTTCTTGCAAGGGAACTCTGCCTCCTAGTACGCTCAAACAGAGCCGTTCTAGAACCAAAAGATGTTAACGACATATGCCTTTACATTTCAAACTTATGCCGCGAAGAAGGATGCGCAGAACCAAGCGAACTCTGCCGAAAAGCAGCAGAAGCCGTTGGAACTGGAGACGAAGCAAAGTATTTGGAGCTTTGTGCTCAAAGTTGTATGAAATGTGGGGAAGCCCGAAGACCAACACCTAAAAAAGCTACATATGTCACGTGAAAGACCTAGAAAATCTTTAAAAGAAAAAAGGTGTTTGGATAAACAAGAAACACTGAGGGCTGATTGATGTATATAGCACCATACGTTCCAAGCCCGCCGCAAGTAATCCGCCAAATGCTCATTCTTGCAGAGTTAAAACCAAGAGAGGTGTTCTTTGATTTAGGTGCTGGAGACGGAAGGGCAGTTATAATGGCAGCTAAAGATTTTGGAGCAAGAGCCGTTGGCGTGGAATTGCGAGAAGACCTTGTCAAAAAAGCTCTAAGCACAGTTTATGAGCAAGGGCTTCAAGACAGAGTTACCATAGTAAACGGTGACATGTTCACTGTTGACTTAACATCTGCTGACGTCGTATTCCTTTATCTGACAACAAGCGCCAATGAGAAGATAAGGCCTAAACTTGAGACTGAGCTTAGGTCAGGAGTGCGTGTTGTCTCTCATGATTATGAGATTGTTGGGTGGAAGCCCGTTAAAGTTGAGAACTTCTGTGAAAATCCAAGTTTGGGATATCCAACACACACGCTTTATCTGTACAAGAAAGTCTAGCATCCTTAAAGCAGAGAGCCTCCTCCAGAAATAAGTTTTTAAGAAATTTTGTCCCAAAATTTTAGGATGGAAATGCTGTTTATTCCATGGCAGTACATCAGCGACTGGAAATGCAATGCATGCGGCTTGTGCTGCAAAGCTTACAGTGTCGTCCTAAACTTCCAAGAATGGCTTAAAATTGTCAAAAATTATGGTGCTGGATGCACGGTTTCGGGGTTAAACAAACTTTTCATAAAAAGGAGAAGTGACGGCTCGTGCATTTTCCTATGCGAGTTGCCGAACATGCGTTTATGCGGACTGCAACACATGAAACCACAAGCATGTAAACTCTGGCCATTTAAAATCTTAAGCAGGCCAAAGTTTGGCTATGCAAACGAGGCGGTTTACCATTACATGGGAAACAAGCTCTTCATATACGCTGATTCTACATGCAATGGAATTAGATATGGGCCTCCAACATGGGAATTCACGAATCAAACGTTGAAGGAATTTGTGGAAATAGGCCTTGGAGTTCGCAGTCAACAGTACAAGACGACAGCAAACCTGCCTCTTGCACCTCAAACAAACTATGGCGTTCTAAAATTTAGGGTGTGATCAGCACGGCGACCACTTTTTCCAGAATTCTTTAGAAAATGGAAGCAATAAAGTCCGTGGAACTTGTGAAAATTTACGGTGGAAAGAAGCCCATTGAAGCCTTAAGTGGAGTAAGCCTTTCAGTTAACATCGACTGGTTGTTTGCCTCGCTTATACTTTCCAACGTCAAACACTGCTGGCTTAATTCGAGCTTATTCTGGCCTTTTAGAGTTGCCGCCAGAAATAATAATACTCCTTTGGACTCTGCTTTTTATAACTACTGTGATTTCCATAATTGTTGTCGCACTTAAGGCAAAGTGGAGAGAAGTATGGTCCATTAAATCGACTGAACTGGATAGCGCTCGTACTGCAACTCATAAAGCTTCTTTAATTTTTCAATGTTATCTATTTCGCTTATGCTTTTATCCATTCTAAACCTAACTATTTTCGGTACTCTTAAGGCATAACCACTTGTGTATTCATCTGTTTCCTGAATTTCTTGATAAGTGACCTCTACAACCACTGATGGCTTTACGAAGACGCCTTCATCATTCTCACTTGTTCTCGTGTTTTCAACAATGGCGCTTAACTCGTCCATCGCCTCTTCTGGCAAATTTGAAACTTTCCCAACGGTGTAAAGCCTCTTCTCAAAAGGGTCCCGCACAGCCAAAAGAAATGACGAGTATAAGCCAGCACGTTTGCCCTTTCCATAAAGAGCTTTAACTATTGTACAATCAAGCGTATCGCGTTCTGGCTTCAGTTTAAGCCACGTATAGGTACGCTGTCCAACCTCATAGGGCGAGTTTAAATTTTTAACAACTATTCCTTCATACTTTTTCTTTAAGGCTTCTTCGTAAAAACGCATTAGTTCAACTTCGTTTTGGCAGTCCACGCCCTCAACGATGTATTCGGCTGGAACAACCTCTAAAAGATACTTTCTTCTTTCAGAAAGTGGCAAGCCAACAAGTTCTTGTCCGTTAAGAAATAGTATGTCAAAAGCCTTTATTGTGACCTTTACCTTCTCCCTTCTTTCTGCAATTTCTTCTGGCGTAAGCTCTCGCGGTACTGTCCTTTCAAGCAACGTCTGAAATGGCAGCGGTTTTCCTGCACTGTCTACCGCTATGACCTCGCTGTCAACGATGCAGTTCTGTGTACCAAACTTTTCTGCAATTTCAACGATTTCTGGAAGAGTTTTAGACTTCTCCACGCCTCTTCTTGAAAAGAGCCACGTTTGTGTTCCCCATCTATGTATTTGAAGCCTACTTCCGTCAAGCTTGTATTCTGCTCTTGCTGGGTAAACCACCTTGTCTGGTTCGTAGATATGGGCAAGTTGAGGCTTAATGAACTGCCCCGGACGCATTTTCACTTCTGAAAGTTTTAGTGTGCCCTCAGAAGCTAACGATATGCTTTCTGTTAGTCCAAGTATCGCCGCTGCTTTTTCCATGATTTCTGTTGGCACTCCGTAGGTTTTTGATGCCGCTCTGATTACTGTTCTCGCGTGGTATCCAAGTTTTAAATCGCCGAGGAGAAGCCTAACAAGGTATTTTGCTTCTGTTGGGGTGCACAGTTTCAGTAGACTTGAAATGTGGAGTTCGCGTTCCCTAATCCTTTTGAGTTTCGGCAGAAGCCTAATTGCCTCGCTGACTTCGCTGACCGAAAGTTTTGGTTCGCTTGGCTTTTTGAGAAGATAGGCAACTTCGCCATGTTCCCCATAGTCTATTAATAGCCTTTTAACTTCGCTTATTGGTGCACCTGTTGCAAGGCTTATGCTCCTCTCGATTAGTCCTGGACCGATTTTTAGGTGTTCTTCTGTTAGTGTTCCAAGGGCGAAACGCGCTTTAGTTTCAAGTGTTAATTGTGGATTTTTGAAGAAAGTTGTTAACTCTGTTTCTTTGCCTTTCTTTCCTCTTAAAACTGCGAGGCGTTCGTAAACTTCCACTATCTTTGTGAATGGTATGTCGGCTTTTGGTTCTACGTCTTCCATGTATAAGCGAACGCGATGGTAGGGTATCCCCATTTTCCACTCTATTTGTTCGGGAGAAAACCCGATTTCGATTAAGTGTTGTATCGCTTTCTTCGCTGAACCATATGTCTTGGCAAGCTCTTCGAATGACGGCGGCTTAACGATTGACATCTAAATTTTCACTGTATCCCGTTTCTCCAGTTTTGGGTATCGTTTCAACAGCCCTTAAAAAGCCGTCTGGCGTTATGTCCACCCTTATTCTGCGTCTCTCAAAATTGCACATTCTACAGTCCAGAACCCTTGAGATGCGCACAAATTCGCCTCTGTTAACGGTTAAATCGACCTGCTGGTCTTGCCAGTAAACTCTTCCATAATCAACTATTATTGTTCCGTCCAAGTTGTGGGCTAATCCTATTCCGCCAGCCATGTCATAACTGTCCCAAACCTCTGAGCTCCGCTGGTTAACATAAAGTGCTGTTATGCCGTGAACTTGGTTGTATCGTGCGAGTTCCATAACGCGGTATTTAAGCGCGCCACGGTACGCCTCAAGCACAGTTACGGAGTCTATTATGGCTAGGTCTATTTTCTCCCTTTCAGCAACATAACGGTAAGTTTCAGCAAAAGTGTTCCAGTCACGCAGCTCCGGATAAGCCACCGTGTCAAGAACAAATAGGTTTTCACGGATTTTGCCCCAATCTAAACTTAAGATGTCTGCTTTCTGTTTTAAGCGTGATTGCAAATCAAAACGTGGAGTGGCACTCTTCCAGGTATCTTCAGCTGTTGCAAAAAGCACTTTACGTCCAGAAGCCGCAACCCTAACGGCTATTTCCTCTACAAGAATGGATTTCCCAGCGCCAGGTAAACCCGTTATTGCAAATTGTCCACAAACTGGAATGCCATTCAATGGTTTGCCGTCTGGAGTTAAAAATAGGTTGTCTATAAACGTTCCCGTTGGAAAGCCAAGCAATGGCTTTTTAGCCTCTAGGGCTTCGTCCGGCTTCAAAACAAAGGCGCTTAGCTTGTCCTCTTTCCTCTCAATTTTTGTCGTCATTGGCTTTGTGGCTAACTCCCACTCGTCTGTTGGCGCTTGGGCTGTTCTCATAGCTTCAGCGATTGTTTTAGCCATAGCCCGCATAAGCCTTTCAACTTCTGGAACTACCGCCTCCTCCTTTTTCTCCTCCTCTTTCGGCTGCACCATTTCAGTTTTTTCGATAGGCTTGGCTTCTTCCATGCTCAATGCCCATAGCTCGCCAACTCGCTCGATAACGCCTTTAGCCTTCAAAGACTGCAAAAACGCGTAGGCTGATTTTGGTCCGTATTTCGGTATGCCTAAGCCTTCAGCTATGTCGCTTAGCGATGCCTTGCCTCCATGAGCCTTTAGAAAGTTTATTACGTCTGATTCTTCAACCATGAGCCTTCCCAAGTTTAAATTGCGCTAGGCACACTATAAAGTTCACGTTTTTGTAGGGCGAATAGTCTATTTGCTCTCAAGTTTGGCTTCTTTTATGAGCAGATGCCCAGAATGGTTCCTCCAAAATTTTTCTGCACTAACGATTCTTATTTTCTTCTTAAAGTATGGAGCGTCAAGAACAAAGGTTTCGTACTCTCCACCCTCACCAACAACCGAAACCCCATAACGCTCATTCAACACGACTAAGGCTTTGATTGTTTCTTCGTCAATTTTTCTTCCAAGCCATTCTTTGCTGAAGCCGTAGGCGTAAACTCCAGTAATTATCGCATCAAACCTAAAAGTTATAAGTTCATTCAAAATGTCTAGTGGTTTTTCGCCCCAAAGCGGGGTTAGGCACTTAATTCCCAACTCTTCGCATATTCTTTCAATTCTAGATTTTTGATAGTTTGATGCTATGGCGCCAGAAACGAGGATTTCCACGTCAAGTTTCGCAATTAGACGCTTAAGGTCTTCAACTTCCTCTTCCTTAACTCCGGAAGTTTCAGCGCTTGCCAGTGGAATTTCAGCTGCCTCTGCGAAAAGCTTTACAAGGTGAATGTTTGGATAATGGAACATCCAGCTGTCTTCGCGTAAAGGTATCATGCTAACTAAACATTTAACTTTGTAACCTTGTCTTAGGATTCTGTGCAACGCTAAAGCGGAGTCCTTTCCGCCAGTGACTAAAACTGCAACTTTCATGATAATGCGCTTCAAATATGTTTATGACAGTTACGGATTCTTAAATGTGATGTTAACCCATAAGCTTTAACCTTGCTTCTCTAAACAAGCGCTCATTTTTAGCGTGCCATTCTTGGAATTGCTCTGGCGTCCTTGGATAATTCTTGTAATGCATTTTAACTTGCTCCATGAGGTTGACTGTAACTCTAAGTTTGTTTAGGAAGCTTAAGCGCCTTAATCCTCTAAAAACACGCTTTGCAGTTTCGCTTATTTTTAGGTGGAATTCCTCGCCTAAACCAGCCTTCAAAACATCCTCTTCGGTTAAAAGCTTATACTTCATCCCGTAACTCAAGTCTTCATCACGACTTGTCAGCAACAGAAAACGGAAAACGTCAAGTCCAGCCTGCTTGACTCCATATAATTCCATGTACTTGCAGTTATATTGCCACAAAGATTTTTGGCTAGCATCACCTTTCTCAAAAGCCTCAACTATCGTTTTGCCCGCAAGATAACCACTAAGCATTGAAGGACCTATGCCTCCGCCGTGAATTGGATTTACGAGGCAAGCGGCATCACCAGTTATTATTACGCCGTTCCCAACCATGTTGTCCAACGGTCTCCGTGTAGGGTCGTACCATGCACCGCCATCCAGAAGCAGTGAACCCTCAAAAAGAGGTTTCGTTAAGATATGCCGATATAACTGATTTTTTGGGTTTGGAAATTTTCCGCGCATGCAAACGCCTAATCCCACATTAACTTTCGCCCCGCCCTTTGGAAAAATCCACGTGTAGCCTCCAGGCGTTACCTTCTGGTTTAGGTAAATTTCGCAGAATTCAGTGTTCTTACCCTCTTGTTTGAGTTGCCTAATTTCTCTATAACATGCTTCGACGTCCTCGTTGGCGATTCCCCTCTCTATTCCAATCTCCTCTGGAAGTTTTCGCCTAACAACAGCAAGGAAGCCACTTGAATCAACAACAACTTTGCCTCTTAACGTTACCTTTTCTCCGGTTCTCATATTTCTCGCAAGGACGCCGACAACGAAACCTCTTTCAATTATTGGTTCGAGGCACTGCGTGGTATCCAGAAGGACGGCGCCTTTGTCAAGCGCCTTTCTCAGTAGCCACTGCCCAAACAGCCGCCTATTCAAGAGGTAACCAACAAAATCTTCATGCCTAACGGTGAAAATAGTCTCCATGTCAGGCGAATAAATCTTTATTCCTTCAATCCGCTTTTCCAACTCGCCGCTTTGAGGCTTCTCCAACCCGATGCTCTTGAGGTGATGCTCGCCCAAAGCGTCTCCGCAGACTTTCTCGCCGATGGCTTCTCTGTTTTTCCTTTCAATCAAGCATACGTTTAACCCAGCTTCTGCCGTGGTTTTTGCGGCTAGACACCCAGCTGTTCCAGCGCCAACAACAATCACGTCGAAACCTAAGCGTGACATTTTCTCATCTCTAGTGTAATTTTTATACCTTGTTGTATAAGTAAACCTTTATAAATTGTAAGGTAACTTTGTTCACACCTAGTGTGATTGGATGAGCGCAAAAATAACCTTAAGTGAAGAATTTCGCCAGCTTGTGGAGGCGCGAATGAAACAGACAATAGACGGGATAGAAAACACTTTTCATTATATTCTAAAAAGCCAAGAGATAAGCTTGGAAAAGCTTAAAGGAGAGATTCAAGGTTTAGAAGAGAGTTTCAATTTGTTGTCTCGAAAGTGGAATTTGGAAATACTTTACATTCTTTTCTTAAGGAAAAATAGCAGTTTTAACGATTTGAAAAAGATTCTTGCCATAAACTCACGAACATTATCAGATAAGCTGAAAATATTGAGGCAACATAAATACGTTGAGAGAATTGTGGAAGATGGACCGCCATTACGAGTGAAGTATGCCCTAACAAAAAGGGGCAGAGATACTGTTTTGTTGGCGCTACCACTGCTTTACTATTCAAGCAAGCCTGATACACATTGACAAATTAACTTTTGGCAAATACTTTCGATTTTGTCTTTGCAATTTTTATTGGTATGGCTGTTGTTTCCTTACATGTTTCGAAGACCATGCATGTCAAGGTTTTCTCTATACCCTTTACAAGCCGTAACTTGTCAATGACAAATTTTCCTATAACATCGACGTCTTCTGCTTTAAGCTTTATTAAAAGGTCCCAGTCACCAGTTATTATGTGAACTTCTTGAACTTCTGGGAATTTAGCAATTTCGTTTGCTATTTCCCTTTGCGAAATCTGCGGAGTATTGCCCTTCGCCCCATAAGAGACTGATGCCAGAATGAAGGCTGTTGTTCCACTTCCAAGGGGTTTGGCATCCAATATTGCGCAGTACTTTTTTATTATGCCAAGCTCTTCCATACGCTTCATTTTGGCGAAAACCGTTGTTATAGGCGAATCTATTTTTTTTGCAATCTCCTTAGCTGTGAGTTTGCAGTTCTCCTGTATTAGCGCTAGTATTGCCAAATCCTTCTCGTCAAGTTTCACTTCCATAATCTTGTAATTATTACATTTATTCACTTAAATTTTTCTATTTTTTGGAAATATTCCAAAAATTTTTATAAAAAATTTATAATCAAGCATCTCATCTCTAAAAGGGTAATAACACTGGCGAAGGAAAGGCGTACACATATGAAGGGTGAAGCCGCGCAAAGAAGTATAATCATTTCCAAAGGTAAAACTGTCGAGTTTCCCAAGCCGCTGGAAAAGCTCTCTGGATTTGAACTTCAAAGGAGAGCGTGTATAAGCAGAGTTATGGCTTACACTTTGCGGTGTTTAACGCAGATGTTTTCAGACGAGGGATTCGAGTGGCTTTTGCCCGTGGTTTTCTCAAAGTCCACAGACCCATTGTGGCCAGACCCAGATTCTTCTATTGAGAAGCGCATTGAAATTGAGGTTTATGGGGAAAACGTTAGGGTAACGCTTAGCATGATAGTGCATAAGATGGTTGCGTGTTCGCTTGTTCATCCAAAGTTGTTCATAATATCTCCAAACGTCAGAATAGAAAAGCGCGAAAGAGCATATAGCGGAGTCCACGCCTACGAGTTTACGCAGTTCGATTTTGAAGTTAGAAACGCTTCTTCTATGGGCATTAGGAGTCTGGTCGAAAAGATTGTGAGCGAACTAGTATGGAACTTAAAGAAAAACATGCGCGAGGAACTAGCATATTTAGGTAGACTCAATAGCCTTAAAATTCCGGAAATGCCTTTCAAGGTTTACGACAGGAAGGAACTTGAGGAGGAACTTGGAGCAAAATGGGAGCAAAAACTTCTCTCAAAAATAAGCGAACCAGTGTGGGTTATAAACATCCCAAGAGAATTTTACGATTTCGAGGACTTTGAGAAAGGCTTCTGGGACAACTATGACTTGTTCCTTCCAAACTATGGAGAAGTGCTGTCAGGTGGGAGAAGGGAATGGGAATACGAGAAAATTATTAGCAAAATGGAGAGGGACGGAGTAAAAAAGGAAAACTTTGATGTACTATTGAATTTGGCGCGAGAAGGAAAAATAAAGCCTTCAGCTGGAGCTGGAATTGGCATTGAAAGGCTTGTAGCGTGGATTGTCGGAGCTAGGCACATTGGAGAAACGCAGCTTTTCCCAAAAATTCCAGGATTTGTGTACAGCTTATAAGGAGCGACGACATGCAAGTCAATAGTATTATGGAAGAAAATGATGTAGAACGCGTGTTGCAGACAGTTCTTGAAACCATGAAGATTTTACGTTATCGCGATAACGTGTTTTATCCAGCGCCCATGGAGCTTAGAAAAATAGCTGAAAGGTACGGTGTGCGGACGGTTTATGGCAACTACAATTTCGTTTCAACCGTGAAAAACCGAAGCGCCTGGCTGACAGTTTATGTTGGCAGCGAGAAGGTGCTTCAAAGACGGTTAAATCAAAGGCAAGAGGAAATCCTTCGAAACGCTCCTAAAATCGTTGAATCAGTCCACAAATACGTAAGGAATGCACCTCTGGTTTGTGTTGAAAGGACAATGGGCGAAAACACCTACTTCAACCCTCACTGCACATACTACGTGTCCGTCCACAGACCAGAAATGGTCAGACTAGCATACATAGTTGGACAAACACTATTCCCGAAACACGAGGAAGCCCCAGGACCAGAACTGTATTTGCTTCAAGTGCCAGAATGGCAAGAAAAGGATAGGCAAATCCTAGTTTTCCCAGAAGTGGGGGTCACTTACGTTCTTGGTTCAGATTACTACGGGGAGGCAAAGAAGGGCTTTTTGAGGATGGCTATGTGGGAGGCAAAAAAACGTGGGATGCTTGGGATTCATGCTGGAGCAAAAATTGTTAGAGCAAGAGACAGTTCTGGAAAAATCAAAAGGTATAGCATGATTCTATTTGGTTTAAGCGCCACTGGAAAAACGACACACGCATGCCACAACCACGGATTATTAGAGGAAGGTGAGGGACAGGAAATTGTTCAGGATGATGTTGTCTTTCTTAGGGCTGACGGTTCAGCGCTTGGTTCTGAAAGAGGCTTTTACCTTAAAACTGGATATTTAGACCCAAAAATTCAGCCAATAATTTTTAGGGCGGCAATAAGTACAAACACCATTTTCGAGAACGTCATGGTTGATTATCTTGGCAACGTGCACTTTGACGATGTAACATTAACAGAGAATGGAAGAGCCATAATACAAAGAGAAGACCTAGGTTCAGACAAGTCTGAAGAAGTGAACCTACCGCCCATAGAAGATGTTGACGGGCTGATTATAATTTTTATTACGAGAAGAAACACTGTTGTTCCAATAGCCTCGAAACTAAGCGTTGAGCAAGCCGCGGCAGCCTTCATGTTAGGCGAGTCTGTGGAAACGTCTGCTGGAGACCCGAAGCGTGCTGGAGAATCTGTTAGGGAAGTTGGCACAAATCCGTTCATTGTGGGTGATGAGGCTTATGAGGGAAACTGGATTTACGATTTCTTAAAGAGGCATGAAGATAAGGTTGAATGTTACCTTTTGAACACTGGCGGAGTCGGCGAGATAAGAAGCGAAAACGATAATAGAGTTGTTAGGGAAGCGCTTAGAGTTGAGATTCCAGAGATGGCAGCTATAATACGCGGAATTTTAAGGAAATCTATAGAATGGGAATATTACCCAACATTTGACACTTATGTGCCAAAGAGGGTTAACGGGATACAAATGTCAAAGTTTGACCCTTCAAGGTTTTACTCCCAAGAACAAATGGATTCTTACGTCAAAAGGCTGAAGATGGAGAGAATTGAATGGCTTAACCAGTTCCAAAATCTTAACTCAGCTATAATTAAAGCCGTAAGTTCTTAGAACTTTTCTTATCGATTTCAGATGAATTTTGCATATGTATTCTGAATTCATAATTGTTAATTATATTCAAGTTTAACCATGAAGACAAAATCTAGAAAAGATGTGTTTGACATGATGAAGAAAGCGTCTGCCAAAAAAAGTGCGATATACACCGTGGATTTAACGAAGATTGATGGAGACGGGGCGTTTCCATGCCCAAAATGTGGAGCGATAATATCGCCAGACGATACAACGGAAGAGGTCTATCAGATTGTCGATACAAGGGTTAAGGGCAATGATTTGGCAGAACTAGTTTTGATGTGCAACAAATGCGGCAGCACAATTAGGCTTATCGGCTTTTTGCAGCAGCCATGAATCCAGAAAAGAGCACATGCTTAAACTACTTTTCTTCCACAAGCCTTTTGCTTATCAGCGAAAAGACAAGCCACAAAATCACACCGTAAAATATTCCGTTGAAAAGGGCGCTCAAATAATTGGCGTATTGGCTTACGGCTTCTCCTATTAAGGCGCAGAAAAAGTTTCCGGGAAACATAGGTGAGGGAATTAGCAGCGAGGCTGATGTAAAAAGCAAGAAGAATGTTAGCAATATTGCTGCGCCCTTCATGTTTTTCGCCTTCTGTTATGTTCTATTTTTGATAGGTGCTCGCTCAAGAGTATCAAGCATAGCAATATTTAATAAATCTTGCCGTTCACGAGCACAACACAAATACAAAACAAGGAACCCGCGCAAAGTCAAGCTCCAAGGGGAATTGGAAAAGACAATATAAAAATAAGGACTAAAATTAATGCTAAAATTTTCTTGCTTTTAGATAAGTTTGACACGTCATCCAATGGACCTGGATGCCTCTGCATAGCCATGAAAAGGACAAGTATCGCCATGGCCCAAAAGCCCTCCCAAATCAATAATGCTATTGAGGTAATTGAAAGAACAGTCCTCACTTTCTCGCCAGCCAAGGACCTTGCAACATGCCCACCATCAAGCATTGCAACAGGCAACAAATTAAGCATAGTAACAACCATACCAACCCAACCTGCAAACTCAACCGGATGCATAAACAAAAGTTGACCGCTGGGTGGAATAGGAGGCAAAATTCCAAGGCCCCAAAGCAGATAGCCTAAAATAATAGAAATTAGAGGCGTGGGCAAAATTGTGTAACCTTCTGGTGGAGGTGGTGCTGGAATAGCCATAGTCATACCTACGGCCATAACTACAGTTGCTACGACAAAACCCATTATGGGACCGCTGGAACCAATGTCAAACAATGCATCCTTGTTGGCGGGCAACTCTTTTTGCATTATAACTGCGCCGAAAGTTCCGAATGGCGGTGGACCCGGAATAAAGTATGGCATCGTAGCTTGTACTCCCTTTTTGCTTGCAGTTAACTTATGACCCATTTCATGAGTTCCAATAACAGCCATAATCGCAACTGTGAACGCTACTCCACCTACCAATGGGTCTGTCAAGCCTTCGGCCAAAAAATACCCTGTTATGAATGTTGTTCCTATTGTTGCGAAGAATAGTATCCAGTTAATTAACGTGTTGCTTTTCTTTGTTGCTGGTTTTGGAATTACTTTTAAGACTATACGTCCATCAATTTTTCGGAGCACTGCGATAAAGTTTATTTCTTCCAGTTTTTTGAGCAGGTTTAGGAATGGCTGCTTTGTTTCTTGTGGCTGCTTGAGGTAGTATGTTGGCACACCGTGTTCCAGCATGGATTCTTCTATTTGGAATTCCGTTAAAACCAACGTGGTTATTCTTTCAAATTCCATCTGAAGCTTTGTTGCTTCTGTGGGTTCGCTTGGTATTTCGCTCATATTCTTTTCGCTTTTCCGTTTAGGTGCTGTGGTATAGAAAAGACTGTTGAATTTAAGTGTATCTTCTTGCGTTTCTTGTTCGGATTCCGAACCCCTAAAAACTTTTTAATAATCGTTTAAAGAAGAACCATCCCACGAAGCCAAAACAGACACGAACATGGCAAATGGAAATGACAGCTGAAAACTGGCTAGCTCTGAACAAGCGAGGATGAAAATTGTTGAAAATAGCCATACTTTATAGCCACCTAAAAGAACTGGGAGGCGCGGAGAGAGTAATCCTTAAGCAAGTAGAACTTTTTAGGAAAAGAGGACATAACGCAGAATGCTTTTTCGCGTATGTTGACAAAAACCTACGCAGAGAAACCAAAAACCCACACTGCTACACAAAGAGCTTCTTTAAACGCTTAATCCCAAACAACCCAGCAGTAAGAATAATATTGTCAATGCCGCTGGCGCCATTAGCTCTGCAAGCCTTGAAAGAAGAGGATGTCTTGTTCTGCCACGGTTACGGCCCAGCTCCATGGATAGGCTATTTAAGCAAAAGGTTAAACGGCAAAAAGTATGTTAGCTACATTCATTCTCCACCGCGTTTTCTCTACTTGAAAGAGGAGGATAGGGCTCTATGGAGGTTCAATGATGTTAGAGAAACAATATTTAGGTTAGGCAAGGTTGCTGGTCCACTGCTGAAGGAACTGGATTATTTGGGCGTGGTGAACTCTGATGCTGTTTTGGCTAACAGCCACTTTACGGCAAAGAGGATAAAGGCGATTTATGGAATGGAAGCCAAAGTTTGCTATCCGCCAGTCGACACTGAAGCCTTCAAAATTCTGGACGAAAAGCTCGTAAAGGAAGTTCGAGAGGGTTTAGGTTGGCCGCTTATTCTCTCGACTGGAAGGATTGTTGCTGTCAAGCGTTGGGAGTGGCTTCTTGACGTAATGAGTTATGTCGTGAAGGATTTCCCATCGGCGACATTGGCTGTTACGGGTGAAATTTCAAGGGAGAACAGCCAATATGTTGAAAAACTTTTGAGAATTGCCAGAAAACTGGGCATAGAGGATAAAGTGAAGTTTTTGGGTTTTAAACCTCAAAATGAACTTGTTAAGCTTTATAATGCGGCTGACGTTTACGCTTATTCTGTTCCGAAAGAGGATTTTGGACTTGGGCCAGTTGAGGCTATGGCTTGCGGAACACCAGCAATAGTTTGGGATGACAACGGCGGACCATGCGAAACTGTTTTTGATGGCAAGACTGGTTATAGGGCAAAACCTTACGACGTTGAGGATTTCGCTGAAAAAATTTTGAGGATAGTTGATGTTGGAAAGGAAGGTTTTTCCGCCGCAGCCAGGAGCTTTGTTGAGGAAAACTTCGCTTGTGATAGGCATTTGGAGATTCTTGAGGAAACTCTTCAAAAGTTGGATGATGTGGAAGCAGCGTGTTAAAGGCAGAACCAAAGCAAGTCTGCTATGCAGCGCCGCCAGAACTAACTAGAAAAACTGGAGGTAGCATTCGCGTTTTAGCCGTGTTTTTTCATCCAAGCACTTCTGTTACAGCGATAGGTGGAGCTGAAAAGCGTTTTGTCGAAACTTTGAAGCTTCTCTGCGAAAACGACGCTTTCAAGTTTTGCATTCTGGAGTCTTCGCCAAGTTTGTTGGCAAATTCTGAAATGAAATGTTTTAGGCGTTTGGTTTCTTTGCGTTTGAGTGGCGTTGGATGGCTTGGCAACTATTTTTGTTGGGTTTTGTGGGCTTTGAAAACCGTCGTAGATGGTTTAGAGCTTGCGAAAAAAGCCAAGCCTCAAATAATATTTGTTCCGAATAACACTTTTCCAAATCTATTTGCTGGCTCCGTTTTAGGTTTGATTTTGAGGCGGCAGTTATGTGTTGTTGTGCATCATATTGACTTGCCATCTTTGAATGTTGGCGGAAAAGGCGCGTGTTCGCTTTACGGTTGTTATAGGAGTGTTGGCTATAGCCGTGCTGTTGCCCTAATTAAGGCTGTTGCTTTCCATGTTACAATCATATTGCTGAGAAGGGCGAATGCCATAATTGCAGTATCAAGTTTTACTGCCGAATCCTTAAGGCGCAGCGGAGTTTTGAAAGCCGAAATTTTTGTTAGTGGAAACGCTGTGGACGCCAAACTGATCGAGAATGTTAAGCTTTCAAAGGACGCAAAGGACATAAAAATTTATGATGCAGCTTTTGTTGGAAGAATCTCCAAAGAGAAGGGCATTTTCGACTTACTTGAGGCTTGGAAAAAGGTTGTTGAGGTTAAAAGCGACGCTAAACTCTTGATTGTTGGCAGCGGTTTAGAGCTTGAGCCGCTTAAGGAGGCGGTTGCGCTTTGTGGTTTGGATAAAAATGTTTTTGTTAGGGGACGCTGCGCAGATGTGGAACTCTTTCAGCTTTTGAAGCAGAGTAAAGTGTTTGTTTTTCCAAGTCTTTTTGAGGGTTGGGGTATATCCGTTGCTGAGGCTTTGGCTTGCGGTTTGCCAGTTGTGGCTTACGATATTCCTGCTTTAAGGGAGGTTTTTGGAAAGTGCAAAAGCGTTTTTCTTGTACCAGTTAAGGACATCGACGGTTTAGCGTCTCGGATTCTGAAAGTTTTGGGTAAAAACGCTCAGGAATGTGAAAGTTTAAGTTTGGCGTCCAAGAGTTATGTTGCGCGCTTTTCTTGGGAGAAAGTTGCATCAAGAGACTCGGAGATATTAAGGCTGTTGTGTGCAGTAAGGCATTAGAAGTTTTATAAAAAGGGGAAAAAGAAAATTGGGAATTTGCGGTTATGGGTCATGTATCTCTATTTTCTCGCTTATTGTTCCGAGGTGTTCGAGTACCGTCACTGTTGGATAATGTGGGTCTTCTGTGTAGTCTATTCGTAGCACAAGCGTTGTTACTCCACGGTTTAAGCGTTGCATGTAGTATATGCCGTACTCGTGGAACCACTTGCAAGTGTAGTATGTGTCGTCGCCGCTCCAGCCGTGGATTAGGAAGCCCACCGTGCCGTTAATGTCCTTGTAAGTTGATATTACGCCTATACCGTAGCCAGTTATGCTGCTGTTCCACCAGCTGTTCTTGTAGTACCATTGTCCAAGGTAGTTGCTGGCTTTTGTTGTGTTCCAGCATGTGGGCGCAAATATTACGTCTATTAGGTTGCCGCTTGTTATGCCGTAAATCTGTATTGCCTGCGAGAACTCGTTGAAGTATTCGCTGAACAAGTTGGCGGATGGACCGGCCACTGTGATTATGTTTGAAGTTGAAACTGGATAGCGTGTGCACCAGTCGTCTATGTAAGCTAATCTTCCAATGCTGTCGTAAATGTCTGTCCATGCGGGTCCACCAGCACGCCACGTAGTATTGCCCATGTCAGAGAGTAAGTATGGCACGTTGGTGCCCCACACGTCCATCATGTCTAAGCCGCCGTTGCCGATTTCCACCTGCTTGTTCTTGAAGGCTGCCGCTACCATTGCTGCGCCTATGGAGTCTATAGCGCGTGAATGATTGCCAACAACAACCCACTCATAGCGTCCTGGAACACTTTCACTGTATAACACATCTGATGGAACATACTCTCCTGGTGGCGCTAGGGTTACGGTGACGGTTATGTTCATTTCTGTTTCTGTTGCGTTGTAGCTTATTGTGATTTCCACTGTTGCATTAAAGCCTAATTCCCATATGTGAACATCTTCGGTTTCAGGCGCTGTGATTAGCCAGTGAACATCCAGAAACTCGAGAGTTACATTCGCGTTGGTACTCTCTTGTTTCATTTCTTCACTGTAGTCCCAACTGCACAGGTAGGTGCTGTTCTTGAAAACTTTGAAGTCTTGTTCCCATCCGTACAGGGTGAACGTGAAGGTTTCTTCAAAATCTTCTTCGGCATCTGTGGATGCGCTAATGTCAATATCATCTATGCCTACATTGTGGGCGACGCCTAACGGGTCAGTCCAATTCTCATAATCTCTGCCGCTCAACGTATTGATGCCGTCCGCAGAGAATTCAAAGACCAGTTCCTCGGTTCTTTCCCAATCAGTGTCTGTTGAGTATAGGATTTTTATTACCGTGCCTGCTGCTGGAACCTTACTGTATGGAATGTTTATTACGCCAACGCCATTCTCGTCAACGTACAATTCATAGTCATAGGTGATCCAAGCAGCTCTAACGGGTATTCTGCGGACGCCTCCCCACTCGACCCTCTCGCTGAAACTGCAGTATTCCTCCCATATTGCAGAGTATTTCACTGGCGTGTAAGTCAATGTTATGTTCAAGTCAACATGATTTGTTTGCGCATTTTGATATTCAGCCGCCGTTACCGTGTGGAATTCCACCCACCTCTTGGTATCCTTGTGCACTGCACTGTACAAGTCCCACGGATTGAAAACTTCGTCAAGTTGATACAAAACTTCGCGGTCTAGAACATTGCTTCCGCCTGAACGTTTGGCGTCATCACCGTTCCAGTTGTCAGTTAACCCGTAAACTGTTACTCCTCTAAACTGTCTGTCAAAGTGGCGTCCACCAGAATCCACGGGAGTTTTCGTCAATACGAAGTCCCATTCGCCAATTATGTAAGGCGACATGAAAGGCTCTATTGCCGTGTCAGCAGCATCTTCACCATAACTCAAAGATTTCCACCATTTGTTCTGGTAGCCAGCATCCACATGCCAGTTTGAAACTGAAGGCCAGAAGGCAGCCCAACCAACGTAGGCCCTATCCTTAGCAACTATTTGCGCCACATCATATGTTCCGCTAGAACTAGGCTGGAGCCCATAACTAGATATGCCAAGCCACGGTGCCTCATATAGTGTTGGGTTCAAGTGATAATCCTCGTTGTAAACTGTTGATAGGCCCATAGCAAGCTCTGTGACATTTGCAGCCCTGTAGAAGTGCACGTAGCTGTCGTAGGTGTTTGCTGGCCCAATATCCCATTCTCCTCTGTTACTGAACTGTATTAATGCGCCATTAACGGTTGCGTTTTGCTCTGCTGTCCCTGGCACTGTTAACTGTCCGAAAACGAATTTTGTTGTAACTTCTTTAATGTCCTTTATCACCATAACCTCTTTCTTAACCTTGTTGAAGATGAACGTGAAAACAACATCCACGAGCGGTTCATCCTCAGTCCATGATGGGTCCCAGTCATAAATGTGCGTAACAGTGCGTGCAACAAACATTCTTGGACCATTATAAAGGACAATTATGTCTTCTGTTATTGCTGTACCATTGGTTTTTCTCCCACCGTTATATGGGCCTGTACCAGTGCTAATTAGTTTTCCAGGGTCTTTAGGATCTTCATCAGCCTCGGTTAACGCGCCTTCATAGCCGTATCCGCTGTGGACGCGTATCCAATTGTTTCCATAAGTCACCAAGTCAGCGTGCTGAGCCATAGCCCAAATGTTTCTTATGCCAGATGTTGACATGTATGTTATGTTGATTAGCCAACCGCTCATCCACTTATGCTTTGCAATTTCTGTTGGGACACTAGAGCCGGCTGCTGGTGCAAATGCGTCTCTGTCACGGTATTCTAAACCAACGTTTGTGCTGCTGTCGATCATTTCGCCGAACTTTGAGAAGCCTATTTTTAGGCTTTTGTCGGTTTTGAATGGGTATAGCGAGTAATAGTCTGTGGCAAGTACGCCGTTTACTGTCATGTACCAGCTTGAGGGATCTGTGGCTTCTGTTGTTTTTATGAAGATTGTTGTTGTTAGGAGTGTTGCTGCGATTGTTGCTATTAGCAAAATTGATAGTATTTTCTTTCTTCTTTCCATTTTCATTCCTCTTTATGGGTCATGTATGAAAGCGTGTCAACGTTTATTAAAAATTTTTTAGTGGTTCTGACTCAGACTTAGAATAAAAACCAAAATGAATACTCAAACAAAAAACAAAACTACCTAAAATGTTTCGAATTATTCAAAAACCTAAACTTAAAAATCAAGGACAAATAGCCAAAAACCGTCGAAAGCAACCGCATTTTGCTTACACCGCCCTTTTTCCCATAATCCAAGAGAATCGGAATCTCTTTGACAACGCCACCAAAACGAACAGCTTTCAACAAAAGTTCAAAAGAAGCAACAAAACCCTCCGATTCAATAAGCTTATCCTTAAAGATGCTGCATAAAACCTTAAGCAAACGCGCCCTAAAACACCTAAAACCGCTGGTTGCATCCCTAACATGTAAACAGAACAAGCTTTTCACTAGAAAGTTGATTCCCCTGCTCAGAATCACTCTATGCAAAGGAACGTTCAGTTGTTTTCCACCATCAACATAACGAGAACCAACAATGATGTCGGCGTCAAAAGCAAAGTTTAACATGTCAAGAACATGCTTAGGATTATGGGTATTATCAGAATCCATGGTGACAACAAAATCGTTATCACATGCCAAATTTGCAGCTTCAATAAGCCCAGTTTTCAAGGCGGCACCCAAACCCATATTTGTATCATGCAGGAGAACTCTAATTGGGTATTCTGTTGAAAGATCCTTTAGAACTTCTCCAGTTTTGTCGCGACTTCCATCATTAACAGCTATTATCTCGTATTGAACGTGAGGTTTTAGTGTCGCGTCTATCTCGTGGATAAGCTGTTTAATGTTTTTTTCTTCGTTAAAGCATGGTAGAACTACGTAGCACTTCATTTTCACAGCCACTTGTCCGTTTTTGGAGTGATGAAGAAAAGAGCTTTAAGGAGACTTCAGTTTCCGACTTGGAACAAAAACGCGTTTAATTCTTTTTGAAAAGAAGAATTCTACCAAAAGAAAGAAAACTCAGCGGGGTCTCCGCCAAGCGATAGTCTATAAGTCCAGCTAATAAAGCTGCAACCCAAGACAAGAATGATAGAAGACCAACAGGAATCCATCTGCTCTTGGAAATGAAATAGTAAACTCTTTTGTTGAAAGACGCGGCATAAGCCCTTAATCCAAGAAGTGTTATGGGAAGGGATAAATCAACAGCCCGCCAATAAACAAGCGATGCCCCGGCGCTTTTAAACTCGCTAATGTACTGCTGCATAGTTCTTATTTTAAGGTGTCGTGTACGTTTTAATAAGGCTATGCTGGGGGCAGTTTCAAAAAGCAGCACGTAACCGCCAGTTCTTGTAACTCTAACTATTTCGTGAATAGACATCCGCCAACGTTCATCGTCAAGTATATGCTGCAGCACTGTTACGCAATTAACAAAGTCATAAACTCCACATGGAAAATTCAGTTTTGAAACATCCATCACATGGAAATTCACATTAAACACGCTGTTTTTCCCAGCGTTTTCCTTGGCTAACAAAACCATTTCTGGACTTACGTCAACAGCCGTTACTGAACCAAACCTCTTAGCCAGAAGCATCGACCACTTTCCAGGACCACACCCAACATCGAGGATCTTCGCAGACTTATCCAGCCTAATAGCATCTTCCAAGACTTTCAGAACGAAATCATACGCCCTCTTATCAGCATAATCGGCAAGCCAATTTCTTGCAACCTTCCTCCACTTTTCTAAGCGGCGCCACTGTTCGACGTTCCTCGACTCTAAAGCTACATAATCCCAATATTCCTTTAACTTGCCCTCCTCCAAAACGCAAGCCTCCTCCAGAAACCGCGCTTTCCAAAGAGCCTTTTATAAGAAAGCAGCGCGAAGACAGATGCCACTATGAAAGCCGAGATGAAACTGGATATGGATATGATTAAGCCCATATCAGCGTAGAATTGTCCAGCAAAGTATATGGTTATAGTAAATTGTCCTGTCCTGTTTATAAAATAACTATTAACAATCGAATAGGCAAGGTGTGGGGAAACAGCTTCGCCGTCAATAAACGCCTTCCATAACGGGTCGTAAGTGTCTGAAAAAATCAGCGTAAAAGCTTCATTGGCATTAATATATGCTCTGAAAAGGCATGGATTTACCTTTTCGTATGTTATGGATATTCCATCACCTTTTGGAGCGAATAAGTCGTCTAGTGCTAGGTGTTCTTCTCCATTTCCGAGTGAGTAAAGAATGAAGCTGTCAAGTTCAACAGGCCCAGACCCGCCAACGCTTATTTGATGTTGGCCTTCTTCAAGGGAAAATGGTCCAATTTCACACCATTCAACAGTGGTTATAGGCTCAGTGCATTGTATAGTGTAGGCTTTATCATCCAAAGAAAGATACAATTGTCCATAGCTTGGACCTTTTGAAATCCTTGTGGCAAGCATATAATTTCCACTACGAGGCACTAATATCTCTGCTGAGGAAGTTGCGCCAGGCGCGTAGGCTTGGATTTCCCATATGCTCGCTAAATCGTGAATTGAAAACTCCGTGACTAAAATTCTAAGTTTATGTGTTTCCACGGGTTCTGCAAATATGTGGGTTCTTTCAAGTGCGCTGTTGTTGGCTACCTCTATTTGGGTTATCCATTCCGCGCCATTCCATGTTTGTATCAAGTAATCTTTTGCATAAGCATCTTCAAAAAATAGGCGAACACCAAGAATTTGTTGCGGCTTTTCCCAACTTAACTCTAGCCATTGCGGAAGCACGCTTCTTTCGGAAGCCCATCTTGTATGTGCATTGTCGTCGTTTGCGTAACGCGCCTCAAACTGGTAATCACCTATCCAGCCTGTTGAGCTTGCACTTGCAGAAGCAAGCGGAGCAACATTCAAGCCATAACTTTCTGAACGAATCATATACCCAACATTTGGTTTTAAAGTCCACGTCCATCCACCGCCTGAAGAGTCTAGGAAAAGGTTTTCTGCTTCATAAAAACATAGGATGCGTCCAGAGAAATCCTGCAGTGTTCTTGTTATTTCTTTTATTCTTGATTCAAGTTCGGAGGGCTTAATGAAGGCTATCGCGTCAATGTCATTGTAGCCCGTTCCATCATTTTCTAGCGTTACAATATGCCTTCCCTTAACTAATTCTAGCCTTGCCACGTTAATCCATAAAAGTTTAGACCATAACTGGGCTTCCGCACGGATTTCTCGAATCGGCTCTCCGTCAACGTATATGTTTAGTTTTCCACGGCAGGGCGCAAATCCTATTCTTAACCAGAAGTCATGTTGTCCACCCTCGTCTAGCTCGAAGGGGATATCAATTCTGTTCTTTCCAGATGTTGTCAAAGTATCTCCACTAAGGACTAACGCGCCTAAAATTCGCCACGAAGAACCCTTTATCCAATAGCCTGTATAATTTATGCTTGAAGCGCCATATTCCCCAGCGAGGATAAAGCTTTTCTCGCCAACATAGGAGAGTAGCGCTAAATCTAGGATGTCTGAGTTAACGAAACTCATCATTTGGAAATTGTCTATGAATTTTATTCCAAAGGAGTCGCTATCGCCTTGTGCAGGCACAAAGAACAAGGCAGTCTCATTTAGGCGGAAATTGTCAATTTTGCAGAGCGCATCAAAAGATTCCAGCCCACCAACAACAAGCATCGAATTAGTTACTGCAAAAAACCTTGGTGTGGCATACTCGTTTTGAAGAATTAACGCTGTATCGTTGTAAATTACCCTATAGCCTTCTTGGCTTAAGAAGAAATCTCGAGTTTTATTAGTCGCGTATGGCGGGATCACTATGTATTTGTAGGCAAATGTTCCCAAAATTTTGAAAAGGTTGTCGGTTAAATGTTCCCTTGCAAGTCTGAATCTTAAATGGTCAACGAACTTTCGCGCCCTAAAGTTCCAGCCTCCGTCTTGAAGAACTGGTTTGTCATGTATGAAGACGCTGTCAAAACCTATGTCATGTCCCCAGCCAAGCGTAGTCTGCATGGCGCTTGAGGCAAAGTCAGAATATTCATCTGGCGAGACTAGCCACTCGTATGAACTTCTGCCCACGGAGACTACTTTGTAGTCATCTTGTTGAAGTGAAAGCCACTCGTAAGGAGCCAAGTACTGCTCTGGTGGAGTGTAAACATGCACGCCTTGAAAGAGAAAGAAGGAGCATGCGAGAAAACCGCTGATAAATATTAGTATCAAAAGGATTACGCTTATGAAATGGATGAGTTTATGCACTTTCTTCAAAAAGGCGTTGAAGGAATCTAAGGAGAATACGACAAGTTTATTTCTGGAGAAATTGCCAACTTTCAACCTCGCTTTAAATAAGAACTCGTTTATTTTGGCGTACTTCCTACTTTTAACGTAGTCCGTTAGGTAATATGTCAAAAGTGAAGTAAAAAGGGCGTGAGAAAAAATAGCCATTGCAACCCATCGGTTTGCTGCTCTAAAAATTGCAAAGTGTGGGATATTGAACCATGCCCAAATGAAAAATTGTCCAAAAGGCGAGTTTGGACCTTTTGCAACAAAAACAGAAATCAGCATTGCAACTGCAAAGAAAACTGTATAGCGGTCTCTGCGAATTAAAAGTGTGCAGTAGGAAATTAAGAATAAGATGAAGAGAAGATTGTATAACGGGAAGTCTGCTATTCCTATTTGAGTGCTCACGTCTAAAATGTTGTTGTAGCCCCATTTTTCCACAGCCCTTAAAACGAAAGCATCAAACAAGTTTTGGTAACTGCATGAGTAGGCGTCTTCTAACGGATATTCGTAGGAAGGATGAAAATACGGTGATCTAATGTTGATTATGAAGGGGATTAGGAAGAAGGCTGAAAACACGAAGACGAGAAGGGCTGATGGAAAAGCAACTTTGAAAAAGCGTAAAAAGCGAGTTTTTACAGTTTCCATTGCGACTGGATAAAATATCAAGAAAACCGTGAACAGCGTTAGGAAAACACCGTAGATAACTATGAATTCCGGATGAAAACTAGTTATGAAAAGGCTTAGGCTTAAGGAAAGAATAAGGACGTGTTTTGGCTTGCCCATTTGCAGCGCCTTATCCAATGCTATAAAGATTAGCGGCGCCAACGCGTAGCTATAGATGATGTCGACGTGGGCTTCTGTTAACTGCGAAAACAGCCATTGATTTAGGATATAAACTAAAGAGGCTGCGAGTGATGCGACGTGAGATTTTGTGTAGCGGTAGGCAAAGATGTACATGGAGAAGCCAGCTGTAATATATGATAGGAACATGAACACTTTAACCGTCCATGAAGGGCTTCTAAAAACATAGTATAGAAGCATTAGAAAAAAATCCATGAAGTTTATTCCTTCAACAAAGCCGAAGGAGTATGGACGCCACATCAAAAGCCATCTTAAATCTTTACCATACAAATAGGCTCTTGAAACAAAACCGAGAACATCGCCGCCCCCAGGCCATTCATCAGTGAATAGGAAATTTCTGAAAATCACCGTGGCAATTGCCACAATTATTGAGATGTTCAAGATTGCGGTTTTATTCTTTACTAAAAAGCCTCTTAATACTCCATCCTTGCATTTTTCGGAAAATGATTTCGCTATGCCAGAGAGCATTCCGAGAAAGTATGCTGTGAGTTCAAAAATTTTCATTACAGAAAAGCCGATTGCCGAACTGAAATTTTCATAGTATGATTTGGCATTTTTGACGGATATTAAGCGCAAAGTTGCGTATCTTTTAATCGTGTTGGTTGGTTCTTTCTTTATCAGCGCAGGGATAGTCTCACCATAATAGTAGGCTTTGGAAAAAATTTTGTTTAACGTTAGTTTTCCTTCAAAATGAATTATCTCTTGGCTTATTCTGTAAACCTTGTAGCCTTCTTTTCTGAATCTTTGAAAAAACTCGAAATCTTCTCCGCACACGAGCTCTTCGTCATAGCCGCCTAGCTCAAGAAAAACGCTTTTCTTAAAGAAACGTGGAATTTCCATTAACTCACTATTCGCAGATAGAGAATTTTTCTCCCTTTTCCTTAATTCGCTCAGCAAGCCATAACCAGCATATTTTTCCGGTATAATCACCGCATCAGCGCCTTGACGTAGACATGAGTCCACACAAGCCTCAATCACTTCATGGGTCAACATCATATCCGAATCGATGAATAGAAGAAAATCCCCACGAGCCTTTTTCGCGGCATAGTTTCTTGCTTCGCTTCTTTCCCCATCAAGTAGAAAAACTTTTGCCCCAAGCTCTTCTGCTATCTTTTTTGTTTTATCTCTGCTACAGCGGTCAACTATCAATATTTCAACTCTTTTGTAGGTTTGGTTCCGGATTGATTTGAGACATTGCGCAATGTTTCTGCTTGAGTTGTATGTGGGTACTATGACTGAAACAAGTGGTTGCGCGTTTAGCTTTTTCACTGAAGCCTCCTCGTTGGAGTGTGCTGGATACATTGTTTATGAATTTTCTTTCAAAAATTGAACATTATTCGGCTTCAGAACCCGAATAAAGGGCTACTTTTTCAAAAAGTCGAACCTTTTCTGCGTTCCGCTTTTCTCGCCTAACATGTAAACTTCTGAAATTTCAAATTGTGCTCCACATCCCTTGCATTGTACATAAGCCTTATCAGATTTCACTCCAAGCCAGAATCCTTGAATGGCCTTACATTTTGGACAGACTTTGAAGCGGCTTAACGCATTCTCAATTTCTTGAAGCCTCAACTCCTCAATCTCCAAAAATATTATTATCAATGAAACTTATCTATTTTATGTTACCGTAACAGCGTAAACGTGCAAGAGTATCCTTATCTATAAGATAGTAGATTGTTGACAACCATGAAAATACATACATTTGTTGTCGGCAAATTCTACACGAACTGCTACGTGGTGACATGCGAACAAACAAACGATGCCATAATTGTTGACCCTGGATTCGACAACAGCGCAGAAGCAGAAGAGGTTTTAGGGTCAATAACGGCAAATGACCTAAACCTGAAACTGATTGTAAACACGCATGGACATCCAGATCATACGTGCGGAAACGGAATCGTTAAGGAGAGGTTTAAAGTGCCAATATTGATCCACAAACTTGACGCTCACATGCTCGGTGAAGTTGGCAGAAGAATTGCTGACTTTTTAGGTTTCGAAAAATCTTCTCCACCAGCCGACAAGCTTCTATCAGATGGAGACGTGCTGAGTTTCGGAAAGGTTGTTTTAAGGGTTATGCACACTCCAGGACATAGTCACGGAAGCGTATCGCTTCTTGGAGAAAGGGAAATCTTCACGGGCGATACGCTGTTTATGGGTTCTATTGGGAGAACTGATTTTCCAGAGGGCTCTGAACAGGAAATGAAGGGGTCTTTGGAGAAGTTGGCTATTTTACCAGACGACTTTGTAGTTTATCCTGGGCACGGACCTGCAACGACTATAGGCGATGAAAAGCGCGCAAACCCTTTCATTCAACGATTTTGATTTATAAAGCTCCTTTAAACAAGTCTTCCTCGCTTGAAATTTGGAGTTCTCTTATACTGCAGTTTTCAGAAAACTCGACAAAATCCTTTAGCCCCTTGAATATTACGACTGGTCTTGCCTCTTTGGCTTGACCCATAAGAAGTTCAGCAGCTGCAGCAATCTCATCTACGACTGCAACATTTTTCACCTTTAAGGTCTGGCCGAAAAGGTCTTTCTTTCCCCTGTAATCTTTAAACGGTTTTATTCCAGCAAAGCCTATAGCGAAGTTAACTTGACCGCGCCTAAATGGACGGCTGTACGTATCACATACTATTACTGCAACATTTTTTTCCGTCAACTTTTTGATTTCCATGCGGCATTTTTCAGCAGAAATGTCTGGGTTTTCTGGAAGGAGGGCAAATTTGCCCCTTCCTTCAACGTTTGATTTGTCTATTCCAGCGTTTATGCATATCAGCCCGCGCTTGTCCTTTACAAGTAGAATTTCACGGGTTGCTTTCAGAACATTTTCAGTTTCTCCCAAAACAAGTTCAACGAACTTCGGGCTTTTGCCAGTTTTCTTCGCAATTTTAAAGGCCCTTTCGGATGGGAGAACATTTTTAAGTGTGATAACACGGTTTTCTGCTTTCGAGAAAATTTTCTGTGCGATAACTATCACATCGCCATCATCAATTTTTAGGCCGTTTTTCTGCGCTGTTTTGAAGATTAGTTCTGCTATGTTGTCTCCTGGGTTTACCATTGGAAAGTCTTCAAGTGCAAAGGCTGCGAAATATTTCAAACAGTTTCCTCCGCATTTCATGTTTGCATATGCTCTTTGTTAAATTTCTTCCTCGTTTACTAAGCTTTTGTCATGATTAGGCGCATGAATTCTGAAGTTTTATTCCAAATTCATAACGTTTAAGCTGATACGGACCAGAGGATACTGTGAAATCAACAGTGATGGGTGCGTTTAACATGAAGAACAAAATTAGAACTTTAGCCACTTTACTAATAATCATTTTCAGCGTAATTAACGTTAACTTTATGATTTTACATGGTAAAGCAGACGGCACTTACGTGGAAGGTCCCATAACAAAGGATACTCTCTGGACCCTTCTGGACAGTCCAATCATAATTGCAAACAACGTCACTGTATATCCGGGCGTCACATTGACTATTGAGCCTGGCGTTGAAGTTAAGTTTGGTGGACCATTTTCGTTAAATGTTTCTGGAAAGTTAAGCGCTGTTGGCACATTTGAAAGACCCATAGCCTTCACTTCAAATAAGGAGCAGAAAGATGTAGGCGACTGGGATTCGATAGTTTTTAACGGTGCTGAAAAATCCACGTTAAAGAACTGTTTAGTTTCGTATGGCAAGGACGCTGTAGTGGTAGAGAATGGCAACGTGAATATCCAAGATTCTTCCATAATTTACGCGGAAAATGGTGTGACTGCAGTAAACGGCATTTTGAACATTCAAAACGTAATTGTTAGTTACTGTGTCAAAAATGGGATGAATGTAACAGGAGATGGACAAGTTACAGTAGCAAATGCTACTTTACTTGGAAATGCCAATGGAATACTATTAACTGGAATGAGCGTCTCAAACGTTAACATCACAAGAAGCATCATCTCAGCGAGCGCCCAAAATGGACTGTTAATTGAAGCAGAAAACCACACAAACATAAATATTTTTAACAACACTATCTCCTCAAACAATGTAGGATTCTACATCTCAACTTCAGTTAGCACATACCTGACCAGGAATTCAATTTCATACAACAAAGTAGGCGCACTATACACTAATGGAATCCACATCGCAGAGTACAATGACATATATGGCAATGAGGTCGGAATGGACATTGAGACAAGTGTTGAATACCCCACTAACGTCAGCGCAGAACACAACTATTGGGGAGACCCAACCGGACCAAACCATGAGTCACTTAATCCATATGGAAAAGGCGATAGAGTCGGCGGAAACGGTGCAGACATCGACTTTATACCATACCTAACAAAACCCATCAGCCAAATAAACACGCCTCCAACTGCAAATCTGCTTGTAGACAAAAATTGGGTTCAGCAAAACTCCGTTGTCATGTTCTATGCGACGAACTCGTATGATGAGGACGGATATGTCTTTCGATACTATGTTGATTTTGGAGATGGCAGCAACAGCGGCTGGACAACACTATCAGTTTTCACCCATAATTACGCTTCTCTAGGCAATTACAGTGTGAGCCTTCGGGTTGTGGATGATTATGGAGCAGTAAGTTCAGCTACAACTGCTGCAATTTATGTAAGAAATACGCTTCAACCATTAAATGTCAATCTTGAATTGAGCAATTTAACAACTGTTGAAAGAGGAAATGTTAACGTAACAGTTTATGTGACAGACGGAGCAGCTCCAGTGGCAGGTGCAACTGTAACTTTGTATTCTTTAGGTGGAGGGGAATTCAACATTTCAACTGGACAAACGGACGAAGCGGGCTATTTCAACACGACTTTTACTGCTCCATTCATAGGCGATCTCGAAAAAGACTATATCCGAATCTTGGCTGTTGCATCCACAAACGGAGTGAATTACGCGGACGGTTCAGATTATGAGTATATTGAGGTTTGGCAAGCAACGGGAATTGTGGAACCTGGAACACTTGCGGTTCAGATAATTCCAGAATCCTCGCAGACCTTCTCTGGAGTACAACTAGGTCTAACGGTGCGTGTAATGGAATATGACATGAGTCCAGTTGAAGGGGCATATGTATCATTGGAAACATCGGATGGAAACCTCTCATCAACGTATGGCATAACAGACATAAACGGTGAAGTGGGTCTTAACTTTACAGCACCCATCGTTAATGAACAAATAAATGTTACAATTACTGCAAACGCTACAAAAGCCGGATACAACACTGGACAAAGCCAAGCAACCATAACAGTTAATCCTTACACGTTTAACATAGAAATAATAACGCCAACTGTTGAATCTGAAAAGAGCGCGCTTATCACGGTGATTGTTAGATGCAATGAGGACTCATCCTTTGTTAATGGCGCTTATGTCTCAATGCAAGCAAGTGCTGGCGCCTTTGTTTCATCTACAAACCTAACTGGTTCAGATGGCACATGCACCTTTAATTTCACCGCTCCACAAGCAACAGCGGAATTACAAGTGCTGATAACCGCGAGCGTTTCTAAAGCTGGTTATGTAAGTGCATCTAGTGAAAAGATAATTTTGGTTGTTCCAGCGAAGGCGGAAGGATGGCCTTGGACGACTTGGCTTTTGATTATTATTCCAGTGGTTGTCATTGTAATCATTGTGGTTCTGATTAAGCTGAAGGTTATTGAGGTTTCAGTTGCGGAGGAAGAAGAGGAAAGTTAGAATAGTCATGTTTAGCAAGACGTAATATTTAATAGACCGTACATATATCAAATACTGAATAGGAGAAAAGTCGATGCCGAAACTACAACTCAAAGGAACCCTAACAAAACTAAAGAAAGTACGAATAAAATTCGCCTTCAAGAAGCGCGCACAAGTAGTAGTGCCACCACCTCCACCAAAACCAGTCCCACGAGGGTTCAAAGTTGTCGAGAAATATCCGCTTTATGAACCGTTCGCCCACACCGCGATTGTACAGAACCCAAAAACTGGAGAGTACAAGTACATTCTAGACGAGTTGCAATTGGACCCGCTTGAAAGAAGCGTCTACAACCGCATATTGGAGATTCTCCTAGCCGAAATCGAATCTCCAAAAGAGGAAATTGTTGACCCAAGAAGGTTCTTCGCGGAAGAAGCAAAAAAAATTGTTGACAAGTACCGCATAAGCTTGGGCTGGCTTCCAGACGTCTCATGGTACAAGATTCTGTACCACGCTGAAAGGGACCTTGTAGGCTTCGGCAGAATAGACCCGTTCATGCGAGACCCAAACATCGAGGATATCTCATGCGACGGTGTTAACAAGCCAGTTTATGTTTGGCACAGAAACTACGAAAGCATAGAAACAAACGTTGAGTTTGAAAACGACGAAGAACTGGACAACATGGTCGTAAAACTCGTCCACATGGCTGGAAAGCACGTAAGCTCAGCCTTCCCCGTAGTTGACGCCTCGCTGCCAGGCAAACATAGGCTCGCAGTGTGTTACAGGCGCGAAGTCACGCCCTTCGGAACAGCATTCACAATCAGAAAGTTCAGGGAAGACCCATACTCGATAATAGACCTAATAAATCTGGGCACGTTCTCGGAGGAGATGGCTGCCTACTTCTGGCTATGCTTGGAACACAGGTCCTCAATAATGGTTTTGGGCGGAACAGCCGCTGGAAAAACAACAGCACTTAATGCTTTGGCATGCCTGATTAAGCCTGGAAGCAAAATAATCACCATAGAGGAAACCGCTGAGCTTAACTTGCCGCATGAAAACTGGGTTTCACTGATTGCCAGACAGAGTTATGGACTAGGCGGAAGCACCGTAGGCGAAGTTACGCTTTTCGACCTTGTTAAGACGTCGATGAGACATAGACCCGACATACTCGTAGTTGGAGAGGTTAGGGGACAAGAAGCCTACGTGCTTTTCCAAGCGTTAGCTACTGGACACGGCGGCATGTGCACAATGCACGCTGAAAACCTTGACTCGGCGATAAAGCGTTTAACACAAAAACCAATGGACATTTCGCCGGCATACATACCTCTAATGAACATTGTTCTGTCAATTCAACGTGTCCACCTAATCAAGGGCGCAGAAAAGAAAGCGTACAGACGCGTTATAAACGTTAATGAAATCGCAGACTACAACGATTACAAATGCGTCTTCAAATGGCATCCAGTAAAAGACAGTCATTTGCCAGCATTCGACAAAAGCATAATGCTCTCCACAATCTCGGATAAAACGGGCTTAACAAAGAAGGAAATTATTGAGGAAATAAATAGACGCAAAGACGTGTTGCGTTGGATGAGAGAACGCAGCATAAGAAGCTACAAGGATGTTGCCGCAATCATTGCGGAGTACTACGCGAGACCGAAACAGTTCTACGAGAAGGTTGTTGCTGGAGAAGAGGTGCATGCAATTGCAACTTCTGAGAACCCTTGAAGCATGGTCCTTCCGAATGTTCGGGAGGATAGCCCCATCCTTTCTGAAAAACGTCTTCGAGTTTAAAGACTATTTAGAAAGGGCTAGAATCAAGATTTACCCAGAAACATACGTTTCAATGATGTTTTTCCTAGCAATCTTGACAATCCCTGTTTCAATAGCCTCCCTTATAATACTGTACTTTTACGGCTTCTTGCCGGTGATTTTCCTAATTCCAATGCCATTCTACATAATGATAGGATTCATCCTAATACCAATGTCAAAGGCAAGTGACCGAGCGGCAAACCTTGAAAGAGAAATGCCCTTTGCAGCCGCGTATATCAGCGTTATGGCTTCCGGCGGCATAGCCCCATACACGAGTTTTAAGCGACTTGCCGAAGTTGAACTCATGCCCGCTATGAGAAGCGAAGCAAAAGAAATAATGAAAGATGTGGAAATTTTCGGCATAGATCCATTAACGGCTATAGAAAATGCAGCCAAGAAAAACCCACTTGACATCTTCAAAGATTTTCTTTCGGGCTACGCCTCCACAGTGATTATAGGCGGAGACATTGGACATTTCCTTGAAAGAAAGGCTGAAGACATTTTTAAGACCAGAGCAATGCGCGTTAAGGCGGCTGCTGAAAGGCTTGGAATGCTCCTGGAAACTTTCATAATCGTGATGGTTCTGATGTCGCTCTGCTTCTACATATTGTTCAGCGTAGAATCCATGTACTCAACTGAAATGTCCATGGGTTCTGGAATGATTCTATACACATACCTGTTTACGCCTATGCTTTCATTTGTTTTTATATACTTAGCGCATACAATGCAGCCTAAAACACCTGTTGTTGAAACACGTCCATACAAGGTCTTCGGAGTTTGCAGCGTAATAGCCATCATAATATTCCTACTATTGACCAACTTCATGGGATACATGGAAATCCCGTTCCTCAGTCCAATCCAATCAATCATAGAGTTACCAACAGCCGTCGCCATAGCCCTATTCGTGGCAACAGCACCAGCCGCAATTGTGCACAGTAGGATCTCGCAAAAAAAATCTAGCATAGAACAGGGCATTAACAGCTTTTTGAGGGATTTGACGGAGGTTAGGAAGACTGGTTTGTCGCCGGAAAAATGCATTGAGAGCCTTTCAAAACGCGATTACGGAGAGTTTACTAAAGAGTTGCGTAAGATAAGTTCTGAGCTTTCTTGGGGCGTGCCCGTTAGAAAGGTTATTATGGACTTTGTTAAGCGTGTGCGAAGTTGGATGACTCAGATAGTCATGTACTTGCTCGTTGAGACCATAGATGTTGGCGGTGGAACAATTTCAATGATTGAGTCTTTGGCTAGGTTTAACAACCTGACGCAGGAGGTTGAGAAGGAGAAGAAGATGGCTGTGCGTCCATACATACTTATGCCATACTTCTCTGCAATTTTGCTTGTTGCAACAACAACACTTATGCTGGGCTTTACGACAGGCACCATAAACGTAGCAGAAATCGGCAGGAAAGAGGAGGCGAGTGCGAGCCTAAGCCAGATGAGAATTCTATTTACCACTTCCGCGATTTTCCATAGCTATTTGATAGGTTTGGTTGGAGGTAAAATAAGTGAGGAGTCCATTGCTGCAGGATTCAAGCATGCAGCAATTCTCGCTGTCGTAGCTGCTTTGGCTGCGCAGTTTGTGCCTATGTTTATAAAATTTGGATAGGGGGAGAAATGGAGAAAAATCGAATTCCGCTCGATTCCAGAATGGTGGGAGACAAGAGAGCGGTTAGCCCAGCCATTTCAACGGTGATATTGACAGGCGTCATTATAGTTTTGCTTCTTGTTACAACGGTTTTTGCAAATAATTTCCTTGAGGCTAGGCTTGCCGAAAACGATTTTAACGCCATGGAGCAGTTCATGCAAACAGTTGGTCTTCAAGTGGATGATGTTGCATGGACTATTGGACGAACGCAAACGCTTCGCTACGCGAGCAGGTACGGTTTCTTGAAATTTGATGTTGCACTTACATATACCATAGAAGCGAAGGTGGGTTCAACGTGGAAGCTTTTAACAGCTAATTCTACGGGCATGATACTTTTCAACATGCCCACAAGTAAATATTCAATAAGCAACAACTATTTCAAGCTGATATTTCCATCAGAGAATAACTCCTTTCTCTTAGAAGGGACATCGGCACCAGTCAGCCGCGTTTTCACAGTTGAAAAATTGCCCATGCCCGATGGACATTATATAAGAATAGTTGCTGTGCCAATAATGAGAGTTTTAAACTCAACGGTAACCATGGGTCCAAAAACAACCAGTTATGTTAAAATTTATCTCCCGATTTTGAAGGTTGGGCAAAGTCCACATTTTTCTCAGTCTGTAACGATTACCGGGCAGAACGTTTACAGAATTGCTGAGATGAACGTTGACACCGTTAGGGTTAATGTCACTTTTTCAAATGCTGGCTTGGGTTTTACATCTGACTTTTTCAACTTTGAAGGGAATTCCATGGTTTATGATGTTCGGGACGGGTCTGTTGTTGAGGTTTACCTTGGGGAGGTGCTTGTGCATTTAGGTTTGCACGGTTAGGGGTGACTGTTGTATGGCGCATATAGCAATAGAATATGTCATCATGGTTCCAGTTTTGATCTTGCAGATTTTCCTATTCCCCTTGGCTACAAACTGGATGATGGGCATGTGGACGGATAATCGTAGAACTCTTGCGCTTCAGGACGCAGCAAGCCACTTGGGAAGCGCAATACAGCAGTTGTACTTCACCCTAAACGAGGAGGAAATACTGGCTGGAACGGCCACGTTGAAGTCGCCTGTTCCACCATTAATAGATAATTTTCCATACACCGGAAACGTAACATTAAGAACAACGTTGGATCCAGCCTTAAACTCTAGCAAAATCTTGGAGATAACGTTAACTCTGCAGAATTTTGGGATTACCGCACGCACAGCTGTTATTCTGGGACAGAATGCTGAGTGGCAAAACTCCACTTTCGTAAGCAATTCGCTGAACGCTGGAATAAGAGCTGAAAAAATTGGAAGCGGGATAGACGCTTTGATACGGTTTTCTTTTACGAGTTGATGGAGATGAGATAACCATGACGGGCTCAACAATAGATCATCTGGTTTCCGCCATGGTTTTCCTAGGCGCCATACTGCTCTTCATAAGTCTATTCAATCAGACAATTCAAACAGCGGTTTTATATCAGCAGCATAGGTATTTGGCGACAAAATGCAGTGACCTATTAGATAACATGATGCTAAGCCCAGGCATTCCGGATTACTGGGGGACGAGCAACTGCACGCCATACGGGTTTGGTTTACAAGATCCGCTAGTTAGGCAGTCTCCCATGTTTTCACAGTATAAGCTAAGCCCATTTTCACTCATGAGACTACAATCATTGACTGGAACTCCGTTCACTTACCCGAGAACAGGAGTGACGTATAGCAACTTGAGCACGGGGTTTGGTAACTTTCTTTTTGTACCTTACACTATAGCAATTAATTATTCTACAGCTTCGCGATTACTTGGAATAAATGGCACGTTTGGATTTAAGCTCTCAGTACAACCGATTGTAACAGTTTCAATTGAAGAAACCAGAGCTTCAAGCCCCTTAACCCTAAATGTTAAAGTTATGGGCGCTGGCTTTCCGCTCGCGAATGCAGAGGTAAGCTACTGCTTCTTAAAGGTCAATGACAAAGGTGGTCAAAAAAATCCATCCTACACAAGCTCGTTTGGAACCACCCGCACAAATGCTGCAGGTGTGGCAGTAGTAAGTTTTCAGAATGTTGCTGCGGATAATGCCTACGCATTTATTGCTTACGCGCACATAAGCGGACTTGTGGGAACGGGCTACTATCAGCGGAGAAGTGGCTACAAAGAATATGTACTTCCTCTAATCGATAGTTTCGAGGATAGACGCGTTTTGCTCGTACACAGCTACAACGTACATGATTATGGTCCACCAGAATCTTCCGTCTTCTTCAACGCAACTTTCGTGCTCTTAACCGACGATTTTAAGTTACGTGAGATGTACATGGAGGACTCTGTTGGAAAACTTGGCAAAGTTGTCTATGGGCAAGGAACCGATAAACAATGGGCTAACATCACAATCCCAACTTACAACCCGGGGATTTTGATAGTTACATACCAAAGCAATAATGAATATGGTGCTGTTCTGATGCCTTGGGGTTTAAGTGCAATGTCCTTTCCCATTGTTTTCGGCGAGGACTCTTCTGGAAAGGAATGGGTTGCCACTGACATTCGCCAAGTGATAGTTGGCAATATTGCATACCAAGCGAAGCTTGAGTTATGGAGTCTGCGTGGTTATCAGGTGGTGGGTTAGGCAATGATGCGCACGGTTGAAGTTCTGCTGGTAATAATTATTATTGCTGGAGCATTCACGATTTCCTCTTTCTTCGCTGTTCTTCCAGTACCAAGACGGGTTTCGCCGCAAAACCTCAGAATGCTTGCTGCCACAACCCTTGAAATTTTGGACGTCAACTATGATTTAAGCAGAATAGTCTTCCTAGATGAAAACGACACAGCTTGGGGCGAACTTCAAATCGCGCTTTCTGCGTGTTTGCCTCCCAACATAGTTTATAATTTGACAGTCTACGCGATTATGACGGATAGCGGAACCCAGCTTTATTCGCTTAAAAAGTCGATTTCGAATGCTGAAAGTTTGGGTATAGGTTCAGACGCATCCTCGTATCTTGTTGCTTCGTCGAATGTTACTTTTAAGTTTATTCCAGAAAAGATTGGGGAAAGTGGAGGCGGAGGAGGAACACTTTATATATTGAATTGTAGCGACGCCCGAGGATGGTGGATTACGGGCTATACGGCGCACAGTCTAGCACAAGACCTCTACAACCTACTATCACCATACTTCAAAACAACAATAATGGTGCAGAACACAACAGACCTCGCAAAAATACTGAATGGAACACCAATCCAAAACGAAACAGTACAAAACGCAGTAGTCATAAACACCTTCGGAGAAGCAGTACCAATACCAACAGCGTATTGCACAACACCATATTCTACCAATAGCTATGCTTACTATTGTTATTTCTTGGGGCAACAAGTTCGCCGTTACAATTGGACTTGGGCGAGCATCGTAGGTTATCCCTTCTATTACGTTACAAACACAATAAGCCTTAACAATAGCCAAAATGATTGGGGCATTTTCGGGATGATAATGGTTGCACAGCGAGGAATGTATGCATTCCTTCAAGGATTAACCAATGCAAGCTATGATCCAAGCGACACTAGTAATATTTACAGAAATGTTGGTACAGTCAGTCTTTCATCACAAGTTTTAGATAACTGCAATTATTACGGAATATATCCTTCTCCTGATCAAACGTCTACGAGGGCAATACAAAAGATTAAGATAAGCGCCTACCCTAACTTAAAGGTTGGATTACTTATATTCAATGAAAAAGAGGAATGTTACCCTGGTGCTTTATACAACTATTGGAATGGCACAAGAATTGAAGGTTCGCTTCTCGCTTTAGGTTTAACGAGAACTCCCGATATACGATTGACTGCGCTTGGGCTTCTTTCGTATTATAAGCCTAGGCTTTATCCTTTGCAGTATACGGCTGCTGATGCCACTAGGCTTGTTGTTTTGCAGCTTGGACAAACTGGAGGAATCTAACATGAACAACAAGGGACAGTTCACGATTATTGCTGCATTGTTTGTGGCTGTAATTCTCATAGCCACCGTCATAATGACTTATTCGTCTATTCGCAACAGTCCAGTGCAAAACGAAGCTTACATATTAAACGCAATTGATGAAACAATTGTTGCCCTAAAACAGGTTTTGGGCTTTACTGTTGGCTATTATGGTTCGGTTTTGCAGGTTACTGGAAACAACACCTACGCGAGGGATTTGGCGGTAGGATACTTCCAAAGTGGCCTAGCCCACATAGCAAACATGCATCCAGAATGGGGCGCCTCATTCAATGTAGACAACATAAACATGACAACATATTGGTTTACAAACTCGAGCTATAGCGAAGCGTATCTAAAAGTAAACTATAGCCTAAATGGGTTAGGTATTCATGGAATAAGCTATGACACTTCATGCAGGCTAATGGTGGAAATTGGAAACGTTACAGCTAACAATCAAGCTGCTGTTGTAGTAAAAAAAGATGAAGGCGAGGCCGTCATTAACCTTGGAAAGGACAACTTCAAATTTTACCGTTATATTTACGAAAACTCCACATGGATGCCAGTAAGTCCACTATACGATACAAGCATAGAGGCTTACGCAAATGGCACATACCTAATCAATATGACCGACCCCGCACTTTCAGAAATAGACCCATACTCCTACATCGTGCAAGTGCAAGACCCCAGAGGCTTGGTAGTAGTAGCTTCATCATTTAGTCGCTACGTTTGCACAATAAATTGGAATGAAACGTTTTACCAGCCGCTAAAGAACGCTGTGGACGCAACAATAGTCGTGGAGCTTCTGCAGAACGGCACAATGCGATGGCTTGGACAAAACTTGCAATTAACAACGCAGGCGAAACCCATTCCGCCAATACCAGTGAAAGCAATGCGTGTAAACCAAACCATAAACGGCGTAAACCAAGAAGTGCCATTCCAAATAGAAGATTGGGCTTCAGACTACAAAATTCCGTTAGGCTTGACTAACAATGCAAGCATGTTCAGCAACAGAAACATGCTAGTTTTCCTAATAAACCCAAACGTTACAAAAGTTACAATATGGTGGAACGGAAGCGACACAGTCACACAAACATCACTTGCATACACTAACCGCTATTTTAGAGATAATCCTTCTAGTAGAACATTAAGCAACGGAATATTGACAATTCAGCTTGCATCTAGCGGTTTCGAAGCTACAGCAACAAGAGGAAGCACAACAAGCACGTCAAAGTTATTACGCATAAACGACAGATACGACACCACTGATCCAGAGTGGGCATATGCTATATACAATGGCACTGTTCGAAGTGTTGTGCACGGCGAATCGGAATATTCCAACGGCATTAGCAACTGTCCAAACGTTTATACACACATCGTGTTAACATTGCCAGCTAACGCCACATACTACACTTATCAGCAACGCCTAATATTCCTAGACGCGGCAAGCATGCAAAGAAGTATAAGAGACATTTGCCTAGTAAATGTAACCGCTTCTGCGCCAGGATTCTTTGGCTCTAACGCTATAAGTTCAAGTTATGTAAGTGTTAGCGCAAACTACATGTATGGTAGTCTTTTCACTTCTCCATCCACTGCTGTAATCGCGAATAGCATATCCTTCTACGCCGATAGAGGTAGTGGAACAGCAAACGTCAAATGTCTAATTGTAAGACACACTGATATGCAGATAGTGGCGATAACTAATCCAGTTTCAGTGACTACAACACTTAAATGGCAGACAGCCACCTTTTCATCTCCTCCAGTTTTGTCTCCGAACACCGAATATGTTTTGATGATAGTACCTGACAACACCGTTAGGTTCTATTACGCTGATGGTTTTACCGACCAAGGACATAGTGATACAACCAACAGTTATTCCTCGCCAACGAATCCGACCGATGCTTCGCACAACAATTATCGTTATAGTATCTACTGTAACTACATCCGTTTGCAAACAGAAAACGGCACATTAAACGGTTATCCAGTAATTTCAAACGAGTATGGGTTGTTCTATAATTCTTCAACCACTTCTTGGCAACACCATTGGAGTCAAGTTTCAGATGCATCAACATCAAGTGGATTTGGAGTAATGTTCACAGACAAAGCAAATGAAATGCTATACTTTTTTGAGGGAATGACTGGCAGTTTTACTGGCGCCATTAATGTAACAGCCACAAGCATCATGGAAGTGCTCCCCATAGCCAAATCCCTCGGAACCATAGCTAACTTTACATACGCTCTAGACGTAACATGGTACGGCGCCGTTGTAACTTTTGATGCAGGCTACACGCCGATATACAAGAGCAATGGCAGCGGCTTATGGGTTCTGGTCGAGTATCCGCCAATAATAACTGTGATCACGGAAAACTAGCCTTAAATTAATTTGGAATTTGGATTTCAAGTTCATACAAGTTAAATAAGTAATCGTTAGATTTCCTAAACAGCAAGTGGGTGAAAACGCTATGCCAAAACAAAAAATGTTAAAGTCTAAAAAGGCCATATCGCCCATACTCGCAACCCTACTACTAATAGTAATCGCAGTAGCAGCAATAGTCGTAACATATGCTTGGATAATGACATACATGGGCAGCGCAGGACAACAAGCAGGCGTAATACCGTACAAAGCCAATGTACGCTTCTATACAGAAGGAGGCGCAAAGAAAATAGACATTGACATAGGCAACAGAGGAACTTCAGACACTCAAATATCAAAAATTTACTGCGGACTAACTCCAGGAAATTTGGTAGAACAAACTCCAGTTCAATCAATGCCAATAACGGTAGGCGCTGGTTCAATAGAAACGGTAACGATAAACTATGATTGGACACCTGGAACAACATATTACTTCAAAGTGGTATTCACAACAGGACACATATTAAGCGATCCTCCGTGGAGTGAACAAGCGCCAGCTTCTTAAAATTCTAAAATTATTTTGTTTTCAAACTAGTCATTAATGTTTTTAGAGCTAAATATCAACAATTAAATAGGAAATCGCGTCAACACACTCAATAATTGACGGTGTTTCATTGTGCAAGCTCAAGTATTGCTCATCCTAGCAAGAACAACAATAAGCTTACTTTTCCTATTCTATGCCTCATGGAGCGACTACAAAACACGGGAAGTAAGCAACACTGTCTGGATGTTATATGCGCCGCTAGCATTCGCGTTAACCATCACCGAACTAATTATTTATAAGAATCTTCAAGCACTACAATTTTACGGTTTATCATTTGGCTTAACAGCAGCCCTCGCCATAATACTCTTTTACGCTGGAGGTTTTGGAGGCGCAGATGCAAAAGCTCTCATGTGCCTAGCGCTTGCGCTACCATTCTACCCAGAAAACATTTTTACACCACTTTTTAAGGAAATCTCGCCGATTGCGCGAACCTTTTTCCCACTAACCGTTTTCAGCAACTCGGTTCTGTTAGCGGCAGCCACAGCAATCTATATACTCCTCTACAACATTGCATGGCACAAAAAAAGCGGCAAAGAACTCTTCGAAGAGTTTAAAGGCGAATCCACCGGAAAGAAAATCCTCATCCTAATAACAAGTTACAAAATGCCAATCCAAAAACTCAAGGAAAAATGGCACCTATATCCAATGGAAGACATCGAAGAAAACGCTGAAGGTTTTAAGCGAAAACTCGTGGTAATACCAAAGGATGAAGAAAGAAACGCCATAATAGAAAGACTAGAAAGAGCCGCCAATTCTGGAAAAATTCAAAGCACTGTTTGGGCCACGCCAGGATTGCCAATGTTAATTTTCATCACAGCCGGCTTGATAATAGGCTTATTTGTCGGCGACATAATCTGGACATGCATCGACTTTGTTCTTTGAGGCGAAAATGAAACGTTCCATAAGAAATGATGTTAAAGCTGGAATGAAAGCCAAAGGCAAATAAGCAAAATTCAGATTTCTCTCGGGACTAAAAGTCATAATAGCAACCAAAAATGGGATTATAAGCCAAAAAACAGCAACACCCAGCTTCACCCTCTCCACAGAAAAAACCTCAAACAATATCCTGCGAAGAACTGCAGACAACAGTGCAAAACCAATGGCAAAAACTACAAGCCCGAAAAGTGCAGAGGAAATGCCCGACAAAACTCCCATTTCAATAAGCTCCCTTACATCGCCGAACGGCGTCAAGCCGCCAATCAGAAGATAACCAGAAGAATTCAAAAGAGTCCAGAAAGCAAGCCAGAAAAGCGCAATTTCAAAATGAAACCAAACTCTTCCTTTAAGTATTAGGAAGGGTTGAATCAAAAAAGAAACAATTAAACAGACAATTATTCCACTTGCAAAAATCCACGAAAGTTGCATTGGTGTAGCATTTGGCAAGTTCCAGAAAACATAGGAGAACTCGTATGGCCATAAAATGCTTATGTACAAGTTTGTTATTTCGCCACCAAATAGTACGACGAAAAGGGAATGCCCAAGAACTTCGTGCACAAACTCTGCTAGGATTTTCATTGCAAACCCGATAACTACGAAGGCTGTTAGGAACACTCTTTTGGACAGCAAGGTTTTCCTCTCAATAAACATTTTTGTGATATGCCGGTGAAATACGCATATCTCGTTATTTTTCTAATAAGCGTTATTTACGCTTAGCATCCATTATCACTAGCAGTGAGCGAAATGCGCGCTGAAGCCATTGAAGAAGTTGTGGAATGCCTTAAAAAAGACTTCAACGGGCTAAACGTGGTTGTTATGCCAGACTTTTTCCTAGACCGCCTAATCTACCTAGAACAAGACTTGAAAGAGTTTTCGATAGAAGTTGAGGCTGTTATGAAGAGGAAGGGCGGGAGCATAGACAACATTGGACAAGCGGAGTTTAGAGGCGGAAACGCCGCAAACACGGCATCAGCCCTAGCAAGCCTAGGCGCGCGGGTTACACCAATAATTTGTACAAGCAAGCTTGGAGCATTCCTTCTAAAATTCCACTTCAAGCGGCTTAACGTTGACTTGTCACACATAAAAATATGCGAAAAACCATCAATGACAACGGCCCTTGAATTTAAGACTGAAAGAGGCAAAGCCAATATTATGATTAGGGATTTGGGATCGCTAGCCGATTTCAGTCCACAACAATTAGACGAAGAGGATTTTAATGCAATTAAAGAAGCAGACTACGTGTGCGTTTTCAACTGGGCGGGAACTAGACGCTTTGGAACAGAACTTGCAGAAAAAATTTTCCGCTATGTTAAGAAACGTGGCAAGGGCAAAACCTACTATGACACTGCAGATCCAACACCAAACAGGGAGAAGATTCCACAACTTGTAAAAAGGGTCTTGCAAAGCAGAGACTTGGACATATTAAGTGTCAACGAGAATGAGGCGATTTGTTATGCAGAGCAAGTAGCCAGCGAACTAGTGAAAAGCGCAAAAAGGCGTTTGGCAATCGAAGAGCTAGCCAGAAAATCCGCGAAAATTTTGGCGTCAAAGATTTCGGCTAAGGTGAACTTGCACACCACGCTATTTTCAGCCACGTTTGCGAATAAGGAAATGGTTGCCGTTCCAGCCTTCAAGGTTAAAGTTTTAAGGGCTACGGGTGCTGGTGACGCTTGGAATGCAGGTAACATTTTGGGTTACGCCTCTAACCTTTCAGATGAAGCTCGGTTGACGTTGGCTAATGCTGTTGCTGCGTACTACATTTCAAACGTTGATGGAAGACACCCGACGAGGAAGCAGCTTTTGAGGTTCTGTGAAAAATTCAAAAAGAGTGTTAACTGCGGTTTCACTGCATAACTATTTAAGGAAATTCCAATTTTAACCATAAAGAGCTGTTTAGGTGAAAACTGTGGAGGCGAAGTTGTTCGGCAGTTCTGGAATCCGAGGAATAGCCAACGCTGATCTAACGCCGACGCTGGCGGTCAAAGTTGGCTTGGCAATTGCAACATTTAGCAAAGCAAGAAAAGTGCTTGTGGCAAGAGACACGAGAGTTTCTGGGGTTATGCTTGAAAATGCGATGGTTTCTGGAATTTCGGCTGGAGGCGCAAATGCCTACCGCTTGGGTGTTTTGCCAACCCCAGCGCTAGCCTATCTGACAGCGAAGTTGAAGGCTGATGTTGGAGTTATGATAACAGCGTCGCATAACCCGCCCCAATATAATGGCATAAAAATCTTCGATAAGGACAGCGCCGCATACGCCGAAAAGAAACAAGACGAGATTGAAAAGCTAATTAGAAAAGAAAGTTTCAACTTTGCTGATTGGCAAAAAATTGGCAAAATCGTGGACATTGACGAAAGCAAAAGTTACATGGAAGCGTTATGTAGAGCTATAAAACTACGAAGGAAGTGGCATGCGGTTGTTGATGCTGGATGCGGAGCAACATACAGTCTCGCACCAGCATTCTTTAAGGTTTTAGGCTGTAAGGTAACTGCGATAAACGCGCAGCCAGACGGGTTCTTCCCAGCGAGAAGCCCAGAGCCGGACGCCGAATCCCTAAAGCCTTTTGCAAACATTGTCCGCGAATTAAAGGCGGATTTTGGCATAGCCTATGATGGTGATGGTGATAGGGTGGCCTTTGTTGACGAGAAGGGTTATTTTGTGGATTTTGACCGTGTTTTGGCAGCTTATGCCGCGTATGTTGTGAAGAAAAATGGTGGCGGTGCTGTTGTAACTAACGTTGAGGCTTCAATGTGCTTTGATGATGTGGTTCAGGCGGCTGGTGGAAGGGTTGTTAGGACAAGGGTTGGCGACATATACATCGCGGAGGCAATAAAGCGATATAAGGCTGTTTTTGGTGGGGAGCCATGCGGGGCATGGATACACCCGGAATTTCATTACTGTCCAGATGGGATTTTGTCTTCTGCGCTGCTTCTGAAGGCTTTGGAAGATTCAAACAAGAACTTATCGGATTTTGTTGCTAAAGTGCCAAAATACGCTGTTGCCAGAGAAAATGTTGCCTGTAAAAACGAAGTGAAATATGCAGTTGTTGCAAAAGCAATTAAGCATTTAAAGACAGCATTTCCAGAGTGCAGGGAATTATCCACAGTTGATGGTGTCCGCCTAACTCTTCCTGAAGGATGGATTTTGGTTAGGGCTTCCGGCACCGAACCCCTCATAAGGTTGACTGTGGAGGGTAAATCGTTAAAGCATACAAAGGAGATAATGAAGAGGGGCGTCGTAGCCATTAAGAAGTTAATTGCTGGGATGAGGAAATGAAGGCAGTTGTTCTAGCCGCTGGAGAAGGTGTTAGACTTCAGCCAATAACATTGACAAGACCGAAACACATGATAAAGGTTGGCGGAAAACCACTACTCGAACATTGCTTAAATGCTGTTAAAGCTTCTGGAATAAACGAAGTTTTAATTGTCACCCATTATATGGGAAATGTTATCCGCGAATACTTTGGCGACGGAAAAAATTTTGGATTAAAAATTGAATATGCAGAACAAAAGGCGGTGCTTGGAACTGGTAACGCGGTAAGCGTCGCTGAACCGTACGTGGAAGAGGATTTTCTACTAGTTTATGGCGATTTGCTCTTCTCCAAAAAAGCCATAAGCAAAGTTCTTAATGCATATGAGAAGGAAAGGGTTTCTGCTGTGATGGCCGTTGTTCCAGTTGAAAGCCCCGAAAACTATGGCATGGTAGAGCTAGATGATGAAGGCAAAGTGAAGAAGCTCATTGAAAAGCCAAAAAGAGGCGAAGTATCGACAGATTTGGCTAATGCTGGAATATACGTATTTTCAACCGAAATCTTTGAAAAGGTAAGGGAAACGTCAGCCTCTGTTAGGGGCGAGTGGGAAATAACAGACGCAATCTCGCTTTTGCTTAAAGAAAAAAAGAACGTGCTTGGGGCAAAAATTCAAAAGGAAGAATGGATGGACATAGGAAGACCTTGGGACCTGCTTGAAGCGAACTGTTGGGCTTTAACGCGTATGAAACACAAGGTTTTGGGAAACATTGAAGAAGGCGCGCATCTTATAGGCCCAGTAACAGTAGCTGAAAGTGCACGTGTACGCTCAGGTGCATACATTGAGGGTCCAGCTTTTATCGATGAGAGAAGCGACGTAGGGCCTAACTGTTACGTTCGCCCCTACACGAGTATCGGTAAAAGTGTTCGTGTAGGGAATGCTTGCGAAATAAAAAACAGTATTATAATGGATGGCGTGCACATCGGTCACTTATCTTATGTTGGGGATAGTATAATTGGTGAGAACTGCAATTTGGGCGCTGGCACAATAACGGCGAATTATAGGCTTGACGGAGAAACCGTTAAAATGATGGTTAAGGGAGAGGTTGTTGATACTGGGCGAAGGAAGCTTGGGGCAATTTTAGGCGACAACGTTAAGACTGGAATAAACGCACTTTTCATGCCCGGCGTGAAAGTGGGCGTAAACACTTGGGTTGGTCCAAACTTGACAGTTAGTAGGGATTTGCCCTCAAACACTATTGCGCTTGCAAAGCAAGATGTTGAAAGAAGACCAGTCTAACGCATTGTTTATTTGTTAAATTCTAAATAGTTGTTCAGCAATTTCGTAGTGTAAAGGAGGTTAAAGTATTGTCTGTGGCGCAGAGAAAGTTCTTCACGGAAGTAGCGGCACTTGTGGATAGGACGGTAATTGTTTCAACAACAACTGGCAAGACTTACAATGGAACTTTGATAGGGATTAACCCCGATAACTTGAGCCTTGTCTTGGCTGAAGCGAAAGATGAAGAGGGAAAAGTTCTGCACAGAGTTTTCCTAAACGGAAGCGTGGTTGCCCAAATACTAAGCGTAGAAAAGCCATTTGATCTACGCGCTTTGGCTGATCGTCTTGAAAAGGTTTTTCCAACAATGGTTAAGCTTTATGAAGATAAGGGGTTCATCTGGGTTATGGACAAGGTTAAAGTAACAGAAAAAGGCGTTGTGGAGGGTTCTGGTCCAGCCGCGGAGCGTGTACAGAAGGTTTACGAGCAGTTTGTCAGCGAAATAAAAGGACAGTAACAATTTAAATGCCGCTTCATCTTCTCTTTTCTCGTTTAAGTGCAAAGGCAAAGAATGATTGTCATGGTCGAAGCGATATTCATCTGTCGAAGGTGCGGCGAAAAATACTCGATTGAAGAATATCAGAGGAGTCACTTCTGCACGAAGTGTGGAACGCTGCTAAAAAGGGCTTTAGAAGTAGCTCCTGAAAAGAGAAGCGCCACCGATTTTGAAGGTTTTGTTAGGGAAATCTTTCCATATCCAGATTTTCGCCCTTTCCAGCTTAATGCGATAAAATTTGCCTTCAACATTTTCAAAAATGGAAAGATAGGTTTGCTTTCTTCACCATGCGGAACTGGAAAGTCAATCTCCGTTTTAACAGCCTTTCTCATGGCTAAAAGTGTAAATGACTCTGTTGGAAGACTTCTCACCCTAACAAGAACGAAGAATCAGCTTGAAATCTATTGTAGAGAACTCAAGGGCATAAAAGAAAAACGCAACATAAGCCTCGTAGCATCGATTTTTAAAAGCAAAAAGGAAATGTGCCCGCATGCGCTTGAGAATCACAAGCTTAAGGACATCGGCTACCGCGACTTTCTACATTACTGTAAGGGACTAAAGAGCGGTGTCTTCGGGAAAACTTGCAAATTTTACGACAGAGTTTATAGCGCTTGGAAGCCAAGCTGGCTAGCCCAAAACATTGTCGCCAAAATAAAAAACGTTGGACCGCAACTTCCAGAAGAGGTTTACAACATTTGTAGAGATGAGGAACTTTGCCCATACGAGGTTACGAAGATTTTAACAAGATATGCGGACATAATCATCGGCAATTACAACTACATACTCGTTGACGCCATAAGAGGCTCAATTCTCGGTAGGGCTGGAATAAAAACCGAAAAAATAAACTGCGTATTCGACGAAGCGCACGGCCTACCATATTATGCTGCTGGCTTGATGTCCGACGAGTTATCCACAACTTCCGTGATGAGGGCGCAAAGGGAAATTGCATACTTCGGTTTAGAAGATTATGGACTTCTTGAGGTGCTGCGCAAGGTTATGATGCAGCTTGGGAAAAGAGTGTACAGAGATTATGGACTTGACGTTGAACACGTTATTGAAAGAGAAGGGTTCATTAATGCTCTGCTTAAGGGCTTGGATGTAAACGCCAACAGACTTTTAGAGATTATCTCCGAACTTGCAGATGCTGGCGAAACCGTCCGCTTAAAAAGGGCAGAAATGGGCAGAGACCCAGTCTCATACACGTCCAGATGCGCAGACTTTCTATCAGACTTTGTAAGCGTTACTGGCTCCAGTTATGTGAGGTACGTGAAAGTTGAAAGCGTAAGAAACGGAAGGAAACGCGTTAGATTAGGCGTTAAATGTCTCGACCCAGCCTTAGCTGCGGACGTGATTAACGATTTGCGTTCAGCAATACTTATGTCTGGAACATTGTGGCACATGGACTATTACATGGACGTTTTGGGATTAGAGAGAAGCCGCTGCGAAACCCTTGAGCTTCCAAGCCCATTTCCATCTGAAAATAGGCTTATAATAGTGGACAGGACGGTTACGACAAAGTTTGAAGAACGCAACGAAGAGCAGTGGAGAAGAATTGCGGCGCATTTGACGCGTATAATCGCGGAGGCTGATGGAAACATAGCTGTTTACTTCCCATCCTACGAGGTAATGCGAGAAATTCTAAAAATCGCAAAGTTTGATTTCCCAGTTATGGCTGAGGAAAAGCGGACAAGGATTCTGGATGTGCTAAGTTTTTTGAGAGAAAACAGTAGATGCGCTGTTTTCGGGGTGGCTAGAGGCAAAATAAGCGAGGGCGTCGACATGACCATGGAAGGGCGAAGCATGCTCTCAGCCGTTGTTATTGTCGGATTACCATATCCGAAAAAGACAGAGCTACAAGAGGCGCTTTACAAGTATTTCACGGAAAAATTTGGAGAAAAAGCCATGGAATACGCAAATGACATACCATGTTTAAATGCCTTGGCGCAGTCTGCTGGAAGACTCATACGAAGCCCAGAAGATAAGGGAGTAATCGTTATTATGGACGGTCGTGCAGCTGGAAATTTTCGAAGAAAGCTTCCAAGAGATTGGAGAGAAGAGATGAAGCCGCACGCGAGCTTAGAAAGAATAATTGATGAAGTAAGAAGCTTTTATGAAACTCGGGATTAGACGAACCAGCGGAACGGTTGCTCTTCCTTCTTGCGTTCTTCCTTGATTGTTCGGATTATGCCGAAAGATTCAAGTATTTTCTGGGTTTTCTCTGCAGCAAAATCCAGCCTTGACATGTCAACATTCAATTTAAGAAAACTATTCAGCACGGATAATGCGTAACGTGTGGCATTAGCATCCGGGTAAGTTCCCAAAGTTTCAACCAAAAGCGAAAAGCCCCTAAGCCCCCTAAGCCCTCCTAAGCCTATTAGAATCCCAGCGACGCCAAATATCTGACCAACCATGGTTTTGACGCCTAAATTTAACACTGCATTCAAAGTTTCAGCGTCAGTGGCTGCGCAATAAACTTGGGGTGTCGCCTTTGCCTCTTCGATTTTGAAGCCGCCCAACGTGATGATTAAGCGACAGCCAAGCTCTTGCGCAAGGTCTAGAACACGCCCGCAAAGCTCATACTGTCCAAAGGTTGTTAAGGCTTGGGTGTTGCCATACCAAATTATTAGGTCGCGTCCGCCATCATCCCTCTTAAAGCAATATAGCTCATTTATTGGCGAGCGTGCTCCACCAGTCTCTGTTGTTACAGCCAAGTCTTGGAAGGCGTCGGAGACAACTTCAGCGAAGAGTTTAGCCTTCAACTCATGTATCAAGTGTAATGCGGTGATGTTCGCTACGAATCCTATTCCTGGCAGACCCTCAATTAAGATTGGGTCATTTAGCTTTGGCTTTTCGTGGATTTGTATGTTGCAGACCATGCTTGGCACTTTCCAGAGCGCGTTTAGGGTGATTTAAAGAAAATGCGATATAAGTGTGTTTAGCTGATTCTGTTTAAGGTTACGCGTTATGGCTTTCGAGGTTAAAGAGAAGGATTTACTTGCGAAGATTGGAAAACTAAAAACTAAAAGCGGCACAGTTGAGACGCCGCTGCTTTTTCCAGTGATAAACCCAGTTGTACAGCCGATACCTCCACGGAAAATTAGGGAAATGGGCTTTGAAGCCCTAATAACAAACGCCTACATACTCCAAAAGCGCTTCCAGAACAAACCAGCAGAAGAGGGACTGCACAAATTTCTAGGCTATGAAGGCGTCATAATGACGGATTCTGGCGCCTACCAAATCCTAGTTTATGGAGACATAAAAGCAACTCCAAAGGAAATTGTTGAATATCAAGAGCGCATCGGCACCGACATCGCCACAATACTTGACTTGCCAACAGGCTGGAAAGTTTCAGAAAAAAGTGCAGAAAGAACCGTGAAAGAGACGCTGCAGAGGGCGAAAGAACTTTTCAAGCTTAGAACTCGCGAAGACATTCTTTGGGTCGGACCAGTTCAAGGTGGAAAATATTTGAGGCTTGTGGCTGAATCAGCCATTAAGATGAGCAGGCTTCCATTCGATATTTACGCTTTAGGAAGCCCAACAGAAGTTATGGAGCGCTATCGCTTTGACGTTCTTGTGGACATGATTATGACGGCGAAAATGAATTTGCCTATCAATAAGCCTCTTCACCTGTTCGGTGCTGGGCATCCAATGATGTTCTCGTTGGCTGTTGCGCTTGGATGCGACCTTTTCGATTCGGCTGCATACGCCATATACGCCAGAGAAAACCGTTACATGACGGAAGCGGGCACATGGAAGCTTAACGAACTCGAATATTTCCCGTGCACATGCCCAAAATGCTCCGCAAGAACGCCAAAGGAAATCTTGGAAGAACCAAAAAAGGAAAGAGAAGCGTTCCTTGCCGAACACAACCTTTACGTTTGCCTTTCGGAACTTAAACGCATAAAACAAGCCATACGTGATGGCAGACTTTGGGAACATTTGGAGATGAGGGCGCATGGACACCCATTCCTTCTGCAAGCAATCAAAAAATTGAGGCTTTATGAAACGTTTATCGAGAAACAAGCGCCAACAGTGAAGAAAAGCGGACTATTTTTCTACAGTTCATTGGAGCTTTCGAGACCAGAAGTTGTTAGACATAGGATGCGCATGGCGGAACGCTACTCAAAACCAGAAGGGGTAAGAGTTCTTCTGCTTTTACCCATGACCCAGACAAAACCATTTCACAAAGCTGAAGAAGTGAAAGAGACGCTGAAACTCATCGCAAACAACTTTAAGCATGGCATTGATAAAATTCACGTTTGTGTCTATGCTGCTCCCTTCGGCGTCATCCCAATAGAGCTTGATGAAGTTTATCCGCTTTCACAGCACGAAACAGTTTTTCCGCCAGACAAGGAAACAAGAGAGTACGTGGCAAGCCAAGTTGGAGAGTACATAAGACGCATGAGCTATGAGGCGGTTTTGCTCTTCAACGACGAGGAAAATTGGGATAAAACCGTTTTAAGCGTCTGCAGAAAAGTTTGCCTTGAAAGGAAGGTTAGGTTTAAGAATTTTGACGCAAAGAAAAGGCGAGACAAAGCAGTTGTAGCGTGGCTTAAAGAAGTATTGGTGAACCGGGTGGAAAAGATTGATAGCGGCTGACTTGCACGTTCACACAAACTATTCATTTGACGCCTCAATTCATCCAAGAACAATAGTTGAAAAGCTTTATGCACATCCATTTATAAAGGCTATAGCCATAACAGACCACAACACGGTTGATGGATACCATAAAGTTCGCGAATCAGCAAGGGCATACAGAGACATCCTAATAATTCCAGGCGTTGAAATAGCCACAGCCGAAGGAGACCTAATAGTTTTAGGCGTTGAAGAGTTTCTGCCCAAACCTTGGACTGTTATGGAAGTTATTGACTTTGCAAGGCAGAATGGCGGTTTAGTGGTTGTCGCCCATCCATACAGGGCTTATGGTCTAGGCGATTCAGCCAAAAGATACCCTGTTGACGCCATAGAAGTTTTGAACGGCGCCTCCTCGCCAAACTTGAATAAATTGGCTGAAAACTTGGCTAAGACGATGGGTTTGCCTGGTGTTGCTGGAAGCGATGCGCATTCGGTTGAGGAGTTGTGGACTGCCTACACAGAGGTTCAAGCCACACTTGATGTTGACGAGATTTTGAAGGCGATTAAAAGCGGGCATGTGAGGGCTTCTTCTTCAACTGGAAGGTCAATACATTTTTAAAAGAGAAATATGCATGATTAGTGCGTTAGTCAAAGTGAAAAGGATGAGTATGGTTGCAGATTAGATTTCTGGGCGGAACACACGAAGTTGGCAGAATAGCCATAGCAGTGAAAACCGAAAAGAAACAGGTCTTGCTGGACTGCGGAGTAATGCTGAACCATGAACCAGGCTTTCCAATGCATATACCTCCAAAGGAAGTGGACGCAATAATTTTGACGCACAGCCACCTAGACCATTCCGGAGCAGTTCCAATATTTTATATCCACGGCAAAAAACCCCTATACACTAACAAGCTGAACCTAGAACTAACCCAACTCCTAATTTCAGATTTCATACACCTTTCAAGCTACTATTTGCCATATGAATATCTTGAGTTAAGGTCAATGATGAGAAGCAACAGGCACCTAGATTTTGGGGTTGAAGAGGAAATAGGAGACATGAAAATTCAGCTATTAAATGCTGGGCACACGCCTGGAAGCGCACAAATACTAATAGAAGCCGATGGGAAAAGGCTCCTTTACACTGGAGACTTCAACACCATAGACACGAGGCTTCTAGAAGGAGCAAAAATGGATTATGATGATTTGGACGCCGTAATAATTGAAAGCACATACGCAAATGAAGATCACCCGGAAAGACTGGAATTAGAGAGAAGATTTGTGGAGGAAGTAACAGACATTGTCGAGAGAGGAGGAACAGTGCTTGTTCCAGCATTCGGCGTTGGCAGGTCGCAAGAAATTGCATGCGTCCTAGCGGCACATCATTTTGAATATTCTGTAACGATTGATGGGATGGCGCGGGAAGCAAGCAAAATAATGATGACTTATAAGGAGTTCTTGAGAGACCCGAAACTCTTTGTTGACGCTATGCACGCTGCTGACTGGGTTGAAGGATGGAGAGACCGAAGAAAAGCAACAAAAACGCCCGGCGTTATAATCGCGCCAGCGGGCATGCTTAAAGGCGGTCCAGCCGTTTTCTACACTTCGAAAGTTGGCAAAAAATCTCAGAACGCAATTTTTCTTGTCAGCTATCAGATTCCTGGAACCCCTGGCAGGGAGCTTTTAGAAAAGGGCGTATGTTTGATTGATGGGAAAATGCGGAAGGTCAAGGCGAGAGTTGAGCATTTTGATTTTTCATCTCATTGTGGGGCAAGCCAACTCAAAGAGACTGTGAAAAGTCTTGGTGGAAAACCAAAAATCTATGTGGTTCATGGCGCGGAGGGAAACTGCGAACTTTTCGCTAAATGGATTAGAAGCGAACTTGGGTTGGAAACCGTTGCCCCGAGGACTGGCGACGTTTTTGAGGTTTAAGTGAGAATATGAAAATTGGGATATTACGTGTTGGCGAAGTTGACAGTGAAGTCGTAGATAGAGTCATTGAAAACTTGAGAATAGCCTTTCCAAAGTCAAAATGCACATTAATAAGAGAAATTTTGTCTGTTCCAAGCGAAGCTTATGATAAAGTGCGTGGACAACACCGCTCAGACATCATTTTGAGGCAAATACGTACCCATGTGGAAAAGGTGAAAGTGTTTGACCGCGTTTTGGGAATGACAAGCGTAGACCTTTTCGTTCCAGAGTTAAATTTTGTTTTTGGAGAAGCTGAATGTCCTGGAAGGGCGGCGCTTATCTCGTTGTTTAGGCTTAAGCCCGAGTTTTATGGGGAAAAGCCGAACGTGGCGCTTCTTGTTGAACGTGCAACAAAGGAAGCTGTGCATGAGTTGGGACACACTTTTGGTTTGGCGCATTGTTCCAATCCCTTTTGTGTCATGTATTTTTCCAATTCCATTTTCGAAACCGATAGAAAGCAAAGTTTATTCTGTAATAAGTGCCAAATGAAAATTGGATTAACCCTTTAACTGTGTGCGGGTGAAAAATTGAAGGTTAGGCTTGAAACGAAAATTTTAACTTTGGTTCCTGTTCTTGCAAGCTTGATTTTCGGTGTTTTCTGTGCTTTTCTGCTTTTAACTTCACCGCTGGAGATTTACGCGGTTACGCCTTTCGAAGAAGGTGTTGGCTCTGTTGGCAACGCTATCTATTTTGTTGTTCTGGTGGGAGTTGGCGCTGGACTAATATACGTTCTTGTTAAGAGGAAAAACCAGAGGTTAATAAACGGGATTATTGGGTTCGCTTTAACAACTGCTTTCTTTATCTTTTCATACATATACCTTTCAGCTTTCTTTGCGAAATTTGTAACTTACGAGGCGGATGCTTTGGTGCTGGCATTGTCTGTTCTCATAACGTTCATAGCGGATTTTGCGATTTTTGGAAATAAAAACACCGCGGCTAGTATGGCTATTTTGGGCTTGGGCGGAGCTTTAGGCGCCTTTCTAGGAATATCCATACCAACGCTCAGCACCGTGCTCATCCTAAGCTTCTTGGCAGTTTACGATGCATTCGCCGTTTATCACGGGCCAGTTGGCAAAATCGCCCACAACGGCTTAGAACAGCTTAAGGGTTTAAGCTTCTCTTTTAAGGATATCCAGATGGGTTTGGGAGACGTAACTTTTTATTCTATGCTTTCTGGACACATGCTCCTAAGTTTCGGCTTAACCTCGTGCATTGCCTCTATTGTGGGTATTTTGGCTGGTTGCCTCTTAACCTTCAAGATTGTGGAGAAGAAGGGGATGTTCCCAGGGCTGCCTTTTCCAATATTTTTCGGTTTAGCTGCTGGCTTTGCCGTGGCGTTTGTCAGCTTTTAGTTTTTGCTAGAACTAGGCGCGTTGAGTTTACGTCGACCTCTACTATTTTGCAGTCTTTGAGTGTTTTGGTTTCGCCTAGAACATTTTTCAGCGTTATGCCGTTGCTTTCCATTTTTGCGTAAACAACATCCTTGAAAACTGTCTTTCCGTCAAGGATAACTGTAAATTCGCACATTTACTTTCACCTAAGAACAATAAGTTGAGCTTAACCAAGTTATAGGTTTCGCCCTTTCACCAGCCAAAGCGAATCTTGCGCCTTTATTTTGAGTAAATAATTATAATCCGTGACCGTTATAGATTATACCTTCCTTAACTGCATATTTAACCTAAAGATGAAACAAATGCAAGGAAAAACTGGCAAGGCGCAAGACATTGACATATTCAAAGCCTTAATCGAAACTGCTGAAAAGGCGAAAAGGAAGCGTAGACAAGAACTCTTGGCGCCACTTGAAGTTAAAGAGTTTTTCGTTGAAGGAAAAATATCCATAAACAAGCGAACATGTAAAGGCGTGGAATGCAAACTCTGCATTAAGGCTTGTCCAACAAACGCTCTATACTGGAAAAGCGGCGAAGTAGGCATAACAGAAGAACTTTGCATATACTGCGGCGCCTGTGTCATAAACTGCATCGTAGACGACTGCATAAAGGTTACGCGTAAAAGAGAAAACGGCGAAACAGAAAAGTTCAGCACACCAAGAGCCTACACAATGCTGGAAAACACCATAAACGCAAAAAAACGCCAAGAACGAGTTAAGGCGATATTTCCAACACCAAAGGAATTCTTGACAAGATATAAGCCAACAATGGCAACTTGATAAAGGATGGCTACTTCCATATCATCTTCGGAATATCCCAACAGCATGGCAACGTCAATTTTACAAGTTGAAACTGCGCAAAATTGGATACCCCCTCTAGATTTTCCAGCAAATCGTACTTTCTTGGTGATGACAGATTGAGGGTTCAACGCCAAAAATTCTGAATTTTGCAGAGCCAAAATGATAGATTCAATGCATTTTTGCAGGACTCGAAATTTTTATATAACATAAACGGGTTTATGAAGCAAAACATGTCTATCGCTTTGCAGGGTGGCATATATGAAGGTTTGGCTGTTACCCCTATTGTTGGTAATGTTAGCGCCTTTTTCGATTTTAACGTGTAATGTAAGAGTCGAAAATTCGTCGGTTAACCCTGCAAATGTTATGGTTGGAGTTTGGCTTGTGAATATTGAAAAAGTGGATTTGGCTGCGAGCAGTTATCGCGTGGATTTTTATTTATGGTTCTGGTTCAATTCTTCTGAAATAAGTCTGGAAGAAGTAAGAGAATTCGAGTTTGTCAACGGCGTCCCCGCAACAAAATATGAAGTTAAGGTAAACGAGACGCTTGGATATTTGGAATACCGTGTTAGGGGAGATTTTATAAAAACCTTCGATTTCTCGCAGTATCCATTTGAAACCCACAAACTTACCGTGGAACTGGAACACAAGTACCTCAACAGCTCTTTCTTAATTTTTGAAGCAGATCCAACATCGACCATTGATGAAGACGTAAATGTGGCAGGGTGGGAGATTGGAGATTTTGAGGTAGGTGTAGTAGAACATTTGTACGGTGATGAAGCCTACTCCAGATTTGTTTTTAGCATCACTTTAAAGCGTCCTGTAATCTCGTCTTTCATCAAAAGCGTCTTGCCCATTGCTGTTATAACCACAATATCTTTGCTTGCTTTTGCCATATCGCCTCAAAACTTTGCTCAAAGAATAGGTTTAGGCGTCACAACCCTCATGTCTGCAACGGCTTTTCATTTGGCACTACTCAGCGGCATACCTCCAGTGGGCTACATGACTTTAGCCGATAGAATGATGCTTGCCATATACGCGATTTTCCTCTACAACCTCTCAGCGTCTGTTTACATAATGACACTTGTAGACGCAAAGAAAACAGAAGAAGCACAAAAATTCAACAAAAAAGCGCTTAAAACACTGCCAATACTCATAATAGCCCTAATAATGATTCAGCTAATCCTCTAAAAAAGCGACCAATAACCACGCAAAATGGCATAAAAATTTAAGGCACTTCAAATCCTACACGTGTCAAATTAAAGAACTATTTTATGTAGTTGATTACGTCTTTTCTTCTCGGCTTTGGTGGCGGATTTTCATCTTTATAGCCTAGGGCTATTGTGCACATGTGTTCATATTCCTCTGGAACCCCCAATTCCCTTTTGAGTTCCTTTCCCTTTTCCGACGCAAAAATCAGTTCGGTCATCGCCATTACATGCGAGCCCAATCCCAAGGATTCAGCGGCAATCATAATATTTTCTGCAGCTGTAGCGCAATCAAATTCGACAAACCGAGCAGACTTATCAGCTGTAACAAGGATTAGTGTGGGGGCACTGCCGAATGGATCAAAGTTTGAATCTTTTGCTCTATCAATCAAAAATTCTATTCCAGAATTCAGCATATTTTCCCTTAACAGGCTTACCATCCTGGCTAGAACGCTTTTGTTCTGTATCACTGTGAAATGCCACTTCTGCTGGTTTCTAGCGTTAGGCGCGAAGACGGCGCACTCTAATATCTCGCTTAAAATCTCGTCGGGTATTTGGTAAGCTTTAAACTTCCTAATACTTCTCCTATTCTTGATGGTTCTAATAGTTTCATTCACGACGTCCATCCTCCATTGTTCGCTTTTTGCGCCTCTTAAATTTAAATTTAAACATAGGCTAAAGAAAATGACACTATCGTAATTCATCAGTTCGTATTGGTAAATCGATTTTGCTCTACTAAAGCAACGTGGAAACTTTCCTCTTTTCTATACCAAAACAGATAAAAGTGTACATTCATTTAAAACTAGCGACTTATACAGTGCTCTATAGAAAATGAGCGTAAACAAAATGAAGATAGTCGTTACAATAGGTCGAGGCGGAACTGGAAAAACAAGTTTTGTGGCGTTGATGACAAAGTACTTCATTGAAGTTGGCGACACTCCGCTTTTACTTGTCGACGCTGACCCAGACCAGAACCTAGGCGAGATGGTTGGCGTAGACCTAAAGGAAGAGGGGAAAAAGACGATTTCCGAACTTCTTGTTGAAACTTTCCTTGAAGAAGGCGGCACAACGGTTGGTGTTCCGCCGACACAGAGAATAGAAAACAAGATTTGGGCTTGCGGCATGCATGAGGGAAAATTTTTCGATTTTATAGCTCTTGGAACAAAGTGGGTTGAGGGGTGCTATTGTCTACCAAACGCGGCGTTGAAAGGCGCTTTAGAATCTTTGACAAAAAATTATAGGTATGTGCTTATTGATTCGCCTGCTGGTCTTGAACACCTAAATAGGAGGATAACCTCAAAGGTTGATGACATTTTTGACATAATTGACCCCTCTAAGAAGGCGTTTCTTCACATTGAACGTGCATACCGAATAGTAAAAGAAGTCAAGATAGAGTTTAAAAACTTCTATGTCGTTGGAGGCTTTAGGGTTCCAGAAAAACTCGATTTGGAAGCCTTGAAGTTTGATTATCTAGGAAAAATCGCGTATGACGAAACACTTGAGGAATACGTCTTGTCTGGAAAATCTCTCTTGGATTTGCCGCATGATTCTCCAGCGTATGTTTCTGTTTGGCGCTTGATGGAAAAAGCTGGATATTTAAGGCAACCTTAACCACTTGAATTATATTTAACGCAAATTTGATAGAAAATGATTCTAGAAAAGCTTAAAATAATACATCACGAAACTTACATTTTCTGAACCTTTTTGGGTTGGTGAGGCTTGAACAGAAAAGGCATACGTGTTAAGGTTGACGAACTGAAAACCGATGTTGGCACAATAAAAAACCTCGAAATCTCCATCGGCAAACTCCTCGAAGAAAAATGGGCTGAACCGATGGGACCGACGCCTTTTCCTTCGCTTACGACTTTGAGAGAGTGGGACATGAAGCTTCTTCAGCGCTACAAGCCATTTTACATGCCCTTCTGCGATTTATGCTGTTTATGCACGTTCGGCAAGTGTGACCTAACTGGAAACAAGCGTGGGGCATGCGGCATAGACATGGCCGGACAACAATCCCGCATCGTGCTTCTCGCATGCTGTATCGGTGCAGCCACGCACACTGGACATGCACGTCACTTGGTTGAGCATTTAATTGAAAAGTATGGGCGCAACTACCCGTTAGATGTTGGCGGACTAAACGTTAAAGTTGAGGCTCCAGTGACGAGGCTTGTCTGCGGAATAAAACCCGAAACACTAGGCGATTTAGAAGAGATTTTGGACTATGTTGAAACACAAATTACCCACCTACTTTCTGTCGCCCACACTGGACAAGAAGGACACAATTTGGACTTTGAGTCAAAGGTCTTTCACGCTGGAATGGTTGACCACGTTGGAATGGAAGTTGCAGACATAGCCCAAATAGCTGCTTACGGTTTTCCGAAGGCTGACCCAGACGCACCGCTTGTGAATTTGGGTTTTGGAACAATAAACATTGAAAAACCAGTAATCCTATGTATCGGGCATAATGTTGTTCCCTCTGTCGGAATAATCGATTATATCAAGGATAATGGTCTCGACGGAGAAATTGAAGTTTGCGGGTTATGCTGCACTGCGCATGACACAACGCGTTATTATACACGTGGAAAAATCGTCGGCCCAATTTCGTGGCAGTTGCGTTTTATAAGAAGCGGTGTTCCAGATGTTGTTGTGCTCGACGAACAGTGCATTAGAATAGACTCTTTCTACGAGGCTCAAAGGATTAAGGCTCCAGTCATAGTCGCTTCAGAAAAGAATTGTATGGGTCTGCCCAACCGCACAAACGACCCAGCAGACCAGATTGTGGAAGACCTTGTAAGCGGGAAGGCTTCAGGCGTTTTAATCCTCGACCCAGAAAAGGTTGGTGAGGTAGCAGTCAAAGTCGCTTTGAAAGTTGCTTCGTTGCGGAAAAAGTTTAAGGTCATACCAGAAGTCGACGAAGTCTTGCGAAGAGCAAAAGAGTGTAGGCAATGCAGCGACTGCAGAAGAGCTTGTCCGCAAGACCTTGAAATTCCAAAGGCTATGAAGGCAGCGGCGCAGGGAAGCCTAACAGAACTTGCGGAATTATATGATTTCTGTGTTGGTTGTGGAAGATGCGAACACGCTTGCCCAGTCGATTTACCAATTCACAGTTTCATCGTTAAGGCTGGGGAGAAGAAGCTGAAAGAGGAAACCTACAAGATAAGGGCTGGGAGAGGCGCAATCCAAGACGTGGAAATTCGGAACGTTGGCAGTCCAATAGTTCTCGGCGAAATCCCAGGCGTGATAGCTGTTGTTGGATGCGCCAACTACCCAAAAGGCGGATTGGAAGTAGCCGAAATATGCCGAGAATTCGCAAACAGACGCTACATAGTAGTTACTTCTGGCTGCGCCGCAATGTCAGCTGGAATGTACAAGGACGAAGAGGGAAAAACGCCCTACGAAGTGTTCACCGGCGAGTTCGCGGCTGGCGGTCTCGTTAACGTGGGTTCATGCGTCTCAAACGCGCATATCGCTGGGGCAGCCATAAAAATCGCAAACATATTCGCAAAAAGGAATTTACGCGCCAACTACGAGGAAATAGCCGACTACATACTTAACCGTGTGGGCGCTGTCGGCGTTGCTTGGGGCGCCTACTCCCAAAAAGCCGCCTCAATCGCAAGCGGTTTCTGGCGTTTAGGCGTGCCAGTTGTTGTCGGTCCACACGGCACAAAGTATAGGCGCATGCTCTTGGGAAGGGCTGACCGCGAAGAAGACTGGTACGTTTACGACGCCCGAACGGGCGAGAAAGTGTATGTTGGGCCAGCTCCGGAACACCTCTTTTATGCGGCTGAAACAAAGGAAGAAGCCATTGTCATGATAGCTAAACTTTGTATGCGTCCCAACGATACAACGAAGGGACGCGCCATAAAACTTACGCATTACATAGACTTGCATAAAAGGCTATACGGAACAATGCCAAAAGACATTCACCTATTCGTGAGGACAATTGCGGACATACCAGTAACCATGAAAGACGAAATAATAAGGATTCTCGAAGAAAAAGGATGGAAGGAAACAGTCATCCCAGACCCAACACTTTTGCCGCGGTTAATTAGGAAAAGAAAGGAGTGAACGTGTATGGCTGCTGAACCTTGGCAAACCGCAGAAATTCCCGGACCCAAAAAGGCTATGGTTATAACAAAGCCTGATGTTGCTGCTGCCATGATAAAAAAGGCTAAACGCCCAATCTTGATAGTTGGGCATAAAGCCGCTGAAATAGCCTTTGAAGATGAGAAGCTGATCGATTTTGTCATTGAGTTGGCGAGGAAAGCCAAAATTCCAGTTGTGGCGACAGCCCACACCGTAAGCGAATTTTTAGGCAGAGGCTACAAGCCAGAGGGGTGGATGCCCGCCGTGGACATTGGGAATAGGCTTACGGATTCCACGTGGACTGGACTTGACGGTAATGGACCTTACGATTTAGCTTTGTTTTTGGGTCTTCCCTACTACATGGAGTGGACAATTCTTAACGGCTTGAAACATTTTGCGCCGCACGTTAAAACTGTAACTTTGGATAATGTTTACCAGCCAAATGCCAACTGGTCTTTCCCGAACATTTCCCTCAAAGATTGGTTTGAAAACCTTAAAGTTATAATTGAAAAAGTTGAAGGAGGCAAATGAGAAAGTGTCAATGTTTGAAGACATACCCGTAGACGTAGGCGTAATCTACGAAGGCGAAAGAATACGCAGAAACGACATGCACGTTGAACTTGGCGGACCAGACATAAAAGAAAAATTTGAGTTAGCGCGGGTGAAGAAGCCAGAAGAAGTCGAAGATGGAAAAGTAACCATAATAGGACCAGACTTGAAGGATATGGAGGAAGGCAAAAGCTACCCGTTTGGAATACTCATCGAAGTTGCTGGCGCACAGCTTGAACCTGAACTTGAAGGCGTAATTGAGAGGCGCATACACGAGTACTGCAACTTCATTGAAGGATTTATGCACCTAAACCAGCGCTATGACATTTGGCTTAGACTGAGCAAAAAATCCTTCCAGAAGGGCTTAAACTCCTTCCAGTTCATCGGAAAAGTCCTACATAGGCTTTTCAAAAGCGAACTGCCAATAATCGAGAAAATGCAAGTAACATTCATAACAGACCCCGCCAAAGTGAAACCGCTCTACGAAGAAGCATTAAAAATCTATGAAGCAAGGGATGCTAGGGCTAGAGGCTTGAAGGATGAGGAGGTTGACAAGTTTTACGGATGCATCTTATGCCAATCCTTCGCGCCAACACACGTTTGTGTAATAACACCGCAAAGGTACTCGAACTGCGGCGCCATAAGCTGGTTTGACGGAAGGGCAGCTGCAAGTATAGACCCCAAAGGACCAGTTTTCACAATTGAGAAGGGCGAGATGTTGGACCCTGTTAAGGGCGAGTTTTCTGGCGTGAACGAGGCTGTTAAGAAGAAGTCTCTTGGCGAAATCACGCGAGTTTGGCTTTACACTGCGTTTGGTTATCCGCACACGTCATGCGGATGCTTCGAGGCTGTAGCCTTTTATATTCCAGAAGTTGACGGTTTCGGCATCGTGCATAGGGGTTATAGGGATGTAGCCGTAAACGGTTTAGCTTTCTCAACGCTTGCGGACTCAACTGCTGGTGGACGCCAAGTTGACGGTTTCCATGGAATATCAATTGAGTACATGCGCTCTCCGAAGTTTTTGCAGGCAGACGGCGGATGGAGCCGCGTTGTTTGGCTTCCAAAAGAGGTTAAGGAAAGAGTGAAAAACTTCATTCCAGCAGAGCTTGTCGACAAAATCGCCACAGAAGAAGACGCGAAAACAATTGACGAGTTAAAGGCATTTCTCAAAGAACGCAACCATCCAGTTGTTGAGCGCTGGAAAGAAGAGGTAGGCGTTGCAGTAGAGGAGGCAGCACCAGCAGAGACAAGAGAGGAGATGCCAACAGCTCCAGTAATTACCGCTACAACCTTGCCGATAACTGCTGGAGGTTTCAAAATAATCCTGAAAGACGCGAAAATCTACGCCAAAAAAGTGATTATCCGCTCGCTAAAAAGCGAAAAAGCCGAGAAAAGGTGAAAGGGATTTGACAAAAAACGAGAAAAAAGAGCAAACTTTAGGCTTAAAGTTGAATTCGCGGCTGCTTGAACTTCTGGCAAAGCTTCAAGAGATTGAACTGGAAGACTTCGAGATGGAAGTCGGCGATTTAGAGCTTTGGATACAACCAAGCGCTGTAGCCGCGCCAGTTGTTGCGCCGCCAAAGGTTGCTCCGCCGTTAAAGGCTAAACCCACAAAAATAATTGAAATGGAGTTTGTGCCGCCAGTTGAAACCTATCCAGGAAAGGTTGTTGAGGTTAAGCTTGGAGCCACAAAAAGCGAGGGAGGAACCCGCGGCAAATCAATAGTCATCGGAGGCGAGACAACCCCAGCCTTCTACACTTTTGAAAAACCCATGCCTCATCCTCCAGTGATCGCGGTTGACGTTTTCGACATGAAGGTTCCACTGCCAAAGGCTGTTAAAACGCATGTGAAGGATGTTATAGAGGATCCCGCTGCTTGGGCGAAGCTTGCTGTTGAAAAATTTGGGGCTGACCTCTTAACTGTGCACTTGATAAGCATAGACCCGCTTGTTAAGGATGCCACGCCAAAAGAGGCTGTCAAAACAGTTGAGGAAGTTGCGCAGGCAGTGGATGTGCCGCTAATAATTGGAGGCTGTGGAGACCCGAAGAAGGATGCAGACGTTTTTGAGGCTGTTGCCGAAGCATTCGCTGGAGAACGCTTCCTAATAAGTTCGATAACGCGGGACATGGACGTTGAAAGGTGCGCAAAATTCATAAAAAAGCATGGGCACGTAGCCTTGTCGTTTACGCCAATGGATTTGAACCTTGCAAGAGAATTAAACCGCATACTCTACGATTTCCTACCAAAAGAAGACATAGTTATGGACTTAACAACAGCCGCTCTTGGCTACGGTTTGGATTACGCCTTCACAAACATGGAACGAGCCAGACTGGCAGCACTTATGGGAGACCCTGAACTAGCGCATCCAATGTCCTCTGGAACAACAAACGCCTGGGCAGCCCGCGAAGCTTGGCTTGAAATGGCACCTGAATGGGAACCACGCGAACTGCGCGGTCCACTGTGGGAAGTCCTAACAGCATCAACGCTTCTTCTGGCTGGCGTTGACCTTTTCATGATGATGCATCCAGCCGCTGTAAAAACGATTAAGAACGTTATAGAGCAGCTTCTGGGCGGCAACGTTGGAAACGCCGAGAGGCTTGTTGAATGGGTTTCAATGAAAGTTTAAGGTGGATAGCGTTATGAGCGAAAGAGAAGCCAAAGGAAAAGTTGGAATAAGAGAGTTAAGCCCAATAGACGTTTACAAACTTTTGCCACGTACAAACTGCAAAGAGTGCGGCGAAGAAAACTGCATGGCTTTCGCCACGAAACTTGTCAACCGTGAAGTCCCAATAGAGAAATGTTCTCCGCTCTTGGCTAAGGAGTTCGAGAAAGCCTACAACCAACTAAAGGATATGCTCAAGCCAGCAATAAAAGAGGTTGTTATCGGCGTTGGAGACTGCGCCATCAAAGTCGGCGGCAAACTTGTCATGTACCGCCACGAATTTACATACTTTAACCCAACAGCAATCGCCATAGACGTGACAGACGAGATGACTGAAGAGGAAATGCTGAGCCGCATAAAAAAGACTGAACAGTTCAAGTTTGAATACATCGGGCAGATGTTAAAGCTTGACATGATAGCCGTACGCTCAACGTCAAATGACCCAGAAAAGTTCAAGGAAACAGTCAGAAAAGTCGCCGAAAACACAACCCTTCCACTAATACTGTGCTCACTGAACCCAAGCATTCTAAAAGCTGGGTTGGAAGCTGTTCCAAAAGCGCGTCCACTATTGTACGCGGCGACGACAGAAAACTGGCAGGAGATGGCTGAACTTGCACTCGCCTACAATTGTCCATTAACCGTTTTCGCGCCAAACAACCTTAAAATGTTAAAGTCTCTAGCGAAAACGCTAATTGAATATGGTGTCAGCGACCTTGTCCTTGACCCTGGCACCTTCCCAGAAGAAGGCTTAGCTGGAACCCTAAATAACTTCACAATGCTTCGCAGAGCTGCGTGTAAACGGGGAGACGAGGTTTTAGGCTTTCCACTGATTGGCGTGCCCATGACAGCTTGGATAGGAAAAGGCGAAGCCCCAGAAGAGGTTGCCAAGTGGAAAGAGGCATGCTTGGCTGGTATGCTTATAGTGCGTTTCGCCGACATCTTAATAATGCACAGCGTCGACGGCTGGGCATTGCTGCCAAATGTTATACTGCGACAGAACATCTACACAGACCCACGCAAGCCAGTAGCCGTAGAGCCAGGACTAAAAGTGTTCGGCACTCCAGACGAGAACTCGCCAGTAATGTTCACAACAAACTTCGCATTAACATATTACACGGTAGCATCGGACATTGAAAACGCAAAAGTAAACGCCTACTTGCTCGTCGTGGACACAGAAGGCATAGCCGTCGACAGCGCAGTAGCCGGACGCAAACTCACAGCAGAAAAAGTAGCCGAAGCCATAAAAACCTCTGGAATAGAAAACAAAGTTAAGCACAGAAAACTGATAATCCCTGGAAAGGCAGCGCGCCTAAGCGGAGAAATAGAAGAATTAAGCGGATGGCAAGTCCTAGTAGGACCAAGAGATTCCTCGGAAATTCCAAGATTTCTACAAGAAAAATGGCAAAAACAGACATAGCGAAAAACAGCATTTTTCATTGCATTAGAGCAGAGAGTAAACTAGTAGAGCCGTTAGAAATGTTGGTATGAAGGATGGAATTACATACTTGTACATTTTTCCTAGATGACATTTGAAGTAGTCTGCTGTGAACGTGAAGCATAGGTGCGTTGGCGCTATCGTGTATCCCAAATATGCGCTTATGTAAATTAATGCTGCCGTGTTTGCGGCTATTGATGAAGCCCCACAAAGTATTGGAATGCTTATGGCGATTCCGCTGACTGGTGAGCCCGTGAGAACCCCCAAAACTGCCGGAAGCGTTGCTAAGAGAATTGTGCCAACGTATGAGTTGCTGCCGTTTGTAACTATTTGAGAGAAAAGCTGGCTAATTTCTGGAGAAATCATAACATCCCTCAATAGGAAGGCGCCGTAGGCTGCGAGGGTTATGCCATAAATCCCCCAGCTTTTGAATGGCTTGGCAAATGTTGTAAAACGCATTCTTGAGAGTACAATTAACACTGCAATTCCTACGAAAACAGCAATTACAACATCGCGCCCCTGCGTAAAAAACTCGATTCCCGTTACACTTAGGGCTATGGCGAAGACAATTGTTGCCAAAATTGGACTAAAAGACAACAAAAAGGTTTTAAAATTTGAATTCGGACTTTTTTCGCCTTCCACTTCTTTATTTTCCGGATTTTTTATCTTCCAAAAGCCGATTACATAGCCAACTATTATCATTACAAGAACTGCTGGAATTTGACGCAAAATGATGAGTGGAATCGCCACGCCAGTAAGCATAGCAGTCGTGATTATTGGCGGACTTAAAGGGTAAACTGGAAAAATCGTGTGCCTAAACCACAAGTTTATATATGCTTTCCTTTGAGGCTTCAACTTAAGCTTTTCAGCCTCAACATCAACAAGTGGCGCCGACATCAGGGCTCCACCAGCAACAGGCAAAAGTCCTATAACCGCTGGCACAAGCCCCAACACTATCTTTGGATTGTTGATTAATCTGCTTATGCTTTCGCTGAGTTCGTCAATGATTCCAGTTTCATTGTAAAGCTGGCTTAACAGCATTATCCCAAAGGTTGCGATAACAACTGAAACCGTTTCGGGTTTGATGCTTGCCTCATAAAACACTACGGGTATTCTTGTCCATTCGAGGGCAAGCAGCGCCAAGGTTATGGCTGTTAAGTTTAGGGTTATCCCCAAATTCACGCGTTTATAAAGCAGAATTACAAGTAGGGCAAACGCAATTACTATCGCGACTGCTGGGTCAACAAGTCCCAAATTATGCGCTCCATTCTCAAATTGGCTTATAGAAAAGCTAGGATGATCAGCTTGTTTTTAATGCTTTTCCCTTGATGAGTAAATAAAATTTAATAGCGGATCCACCGCAATCTTTGCGTGGCTAGAACATGAAGGGCAAAGTTTTCATTTCAGGTCCAATCCAAGGCATGGAAACAAAGCAGAACTACAGAAAAGTTATCCGCGAAATTTGCATACAATGTGGCTATGATGTTGTTGACCCTTGGGAAAGAGAAAAAATAATCTACAAAGGTTCAGAGTTTGGGTGGTGGGATAAAGTGCCCGCAGCAGACTTTATCAAGAGAGATTTAGAAGACATTGAAAAATGTGATGTTTTGGTTGCTTACATGCCGAAACTTTCAGCTGGAACGTGCATGGAACTTTTCTATGCAAACCAGAAGGAAAAGAAAACCATATGCATATGTAAAATAAAAAACCCAAGCCCATGGATAATAACGCATTCAGACATAATCATCAGAAAAATCGAAGAGCTAGAAAACGCTCTGGACCACATTCATAGTTAAACACCAGCCTAAGGAAAAGAAAAATAAGAGCCGTCGCAAATTCTCATTCAGCAAAAAGCGGTCGTAGTCTAGCCTGGTCTAGGACATCAGCCTGCCACGCTGACGACCCGGGTTCAAATCCCGGCGACCGCACCAAAATTTTGCTTGTTTTTCCATAGGTTCTAAATATTTGTTGTACTCACTAGTGTCTCGTTTAGGGTGTTGTGTATGTCTTTGGCTGGAGAGTCCAGTGTTGAGGAGAAGATTAGGCGTTTACGCGAGTTGAATGAGCAGGCGATGCTTGGCGGCGGAAAAAAACGCATTGAGGAGCAGCATGCGAAGGGCAAGTTGACTGCTCGTGAACGTATTGAATTGTTGTTGGACGCTGGAAGTTTTAATGAGCTTGACCGTTTTGTTGTTCACCAATGCACCGAATTCGGCATGGCTGAAAAGAAGTTTCTAGGCGACGGCGTCATAACGGGTTACGGCACGATTGATGGGCGACTTGTTTACGTTTTTAGCCAAGACTTCACGGTTTTCGGCGGTTCGCTCGGCGAAATGTTCGCCAAAAAGGTTTGCAAGCTCATGGATTTAGCGCTAAAAACTGGCGCGCCGGTCATAGGCTTAAACGACAGTGGCGGAGCACGGATACAAGAAGGCGTGGCAAGTCTTGCTGGTTACGGCGACATATTCTTCAGAAACGTGATAGCGTCTGGCGTGATTCCGCAGATAAGCGCCATAATGGGACCGTGCGCTGGTGGAGCTGTCTACTCGCCAGCATTGACTGACTTCATTGTAATGGTTGACAAGACAAGCCACATGTTCATTACTGGTCCAGACGTGGTTAAAGCCGCATTGGGACAGGAGGTTAGTTTTGAAGATTTGGGCGGGGCGATGGTGCATTCCACAAAAAGTGGTGTTGCCCACTTCATAGCGAAGGATGAGGAAAACTGCATACAAATAATTAAGAAGCTTTTGAGTTATTTGCCAAACAATTATTTGGAAGACCCGCCTGAGGTTGAGCCTACCGACGACCCGAACCGCACAGACGAGGCTTTGACAAAAGTTCTCCCAGATGATCCAGACAAGCCCTACGACGTGAAAGACGCTATACACAGCGTTGTGGACAACGGCGAGTTCTTCGAGATTCAGCAGTTGTGGGCGCAAAACATAGTTATAGGCTTTGCACGCCTAAACGGCAAAGTTGTCGGCATAGTTGCAAACCAGCCCATGCATTATGCTGGAGCCTTAGACATAAACAGCAGCATGAAAGCTGGACGGTTTATAAGGTTCTGCGACTGCTTCAACATACCAATAATAACATTCGTTGATGTCCCAGGCTTCTTGCCAGGCACAGAACAGGAGCACGGCGGAATAATAAGGCACGGCTCAAAGCTCTTGTATGCGTACTGCGAGGCTACTGTTCCAAAAATCACGGTTATTCTGCGGAAGGCTTATGGAGGAGCATACGACGTAATGGGTTCGAAGCATTCTGGCGCGGACATAAACTATGCTTGGCCAACAGCTGAAATCGCGGTTATGGGACCGCAAGGCGCAATAAACATAATCTTTCGCAAAGAAATTTCTGAGGCGGAAGACCCGCAGAAAAAGCGCATGGAACTTGTGAGCGAGTACAGAAGAAAATTTGCGAACCCATATGTTGCGGCTCAGAAGGGCTACATAGACGAGGTTATAGAACCAGCCGAAACAAGACCAAAACTGATAAGTGCACTTGAGAGTTTGGCGACAAAACGCGAGCCAAGACCAGCAAGAAAACATGGAAACATACCATTGTAAGTTCTTTAAATGGGGCTTAGGGGAAAAGCGCTCAAAACAATCTATAAAAGGGGCTTAAACTTGCCATCACAGATTAATAGTAGCTTAACTATTCTTTAAACTCCAAAATATCTAGAGGGGCTAGGCAATTTATGGCTTCGAAACCGGTTAAAATCACAGACACCACGTTCAGAGATGCACATCAGTCTCTGATGGCTACGAGGATGCGCACAGACACTATGGCGGCGATAGCAGAGAAAATGGATAGGGTTGGATTTTTCTCGCTTGAGATGTGGGGAGGCGCGACTTTTGATGTTTGCATACGCTATTTGGGTGAAGACCCGTGGGAAAGAATTCGCATATTAAAACGGCATGTGAAGAGGACGCCTCTCCAAATGCTTCTTCGTGGACAAAATGTTGTTGGTTACCGAAATTATCCAGACGATGTCGTCATAAAGTTTGTTGAGAAGGCGGCGGAAAACGGCATAGACGTATTCCGCATTTTCGACGCGTTAAACGATGTTAGGAACATGGAAAGAGCTATAAAAACAATCAAGAAGGTAGGCAAACATGCGCAGGGCACGATATGCTATACGATAAGTCCAGTCCACACGATAGAGTATTACGTGAAAGTTGCCAAGAAACTGGCAGAACTCGAATGTGATTCAATATGCATAAAGGACATGGCTGGAATGCTTGCGCCACAGCCAGCCTACGAGCTAATACGCGCCCTTAAAAAAGAGGTGGGCTTGCCAGTGCACTTACATTCGCACAGCACAAGCGGAATGGTTATGATGACCTATCTTCGCGCATGCGACGCTGGAGTTGACATAATTGACGCAGCATTTTCGCCATTGGCATGGGGCACTTCACAACCGCCAGTAGAGTCGATTGTTGCAGCTTTGAAGGATACGCCGTACGACCCAGGCTTGGATATGCAACTGCTCTACGAGATAAGTGAGTACTTTAGGGAAATCCGCGAAAAGTACTACGACCCTTTGAGGCTCATAGACCCTAAGGCGGAGAGAGTTGACGCCTCAATAATCGTTCATCAAATACCAGGCGGAATGTTTTCGAATCTTCTTGAGCAGTTGAAGGAGCAGAACGCGCTTCATCGATTGAAGGAAGTTTTGGAGGAAGTGCCAAGGGTGCGAAAGGAGTTGGGTTATCCGCCGCTTGTTACGCCGACAAGCCAGCTTGTTGGTATACAAGCCGTTTTCAATGTTTTGTCTGGCGAGCGCTATAGCATAGTGCCAAAGGAAATAAGGGATTATGTCAAGGGCTTTTATGGGAAGCCGCCAGCGCCCATAGACCCGAAAGTTAGAAGGAAAATCATTGGCGACGAGAAGCCGATAACTTGCCGTCCAGCAGACCTTCTTAAACCAGCCTTGGATAAGATTCCAGAGGATGTTAAACCATACATCGAAAGTGAAGAGGACAAGCTGACATACGTGCTTTTCCCGCAAGTAGCCATGGAATTCTTCAAAAAGAGAAAAGTGAAAAAGGAAGAGGCGAAAACCGGGATTCCACCAGAGCGCGTAGCAGAACTTGAAGAAATTGCCGCGATTTCAGCGGCAATAGCAACATACATGGTGAGCACAAGTAAGATGAAAGCGTTAATCCCAAGAAGGGCGAGAGGCGTTTCGTCGCCATGGATACTTGTTGGAAGGCGAAACCTAATTGAACATGGTGTTTGATGATGCCAACATATGAAGTTTTTGTTGACGGCAAACCTAAAAAAATTGAACTGACAAGAAGCGGAGAAAAGGTATTCACTATAAAAGTTGATGGCAAATCAGTAAGCGCGGAACTGTCAAACGAAAAACTGGAATTTGAAAAAAGTTTCAAAATTAGTGTTAACGGCAAAAACTATGATGTTGAACTGCCAAAAGCTGACAAGGACAAACTGATGCAGATTAAGGTGGAAGGAGCCACATTCAAGGTTGAAGTGAAAACTCCTGTTAAAAAGCCAGAACTAGCAGCTTTCGTGCCCTCACAACTTGCACCGACAAAAATGTCAACTGCAACGAGGCAAGTCGCTGAAGGTGCTGTAGTTGCGCCCATGACTGGAAAAATTCTTTCGGTAAAGGTGAAAAAGGGCGATTCGGTCAAGACTGGTCAAATATTGTGCATACTTGAAGCCATGAAAATGGAGAACGAAATTGCAGCGCCAAAGGCTGGAACGGTTCGCGAAGTCCTTGTTTCTGAAGGTTCATCTGTAAGCGAGGGCGAACCGCTATTCATAATTAACTAGAATATAGTCGAAGGCTTGTATTCACCGAACACCTCCCGAAGCGCGTCGCATATCTCGCCCAAGGTGGCATACGCCTTAACAGCTTGAAGTATGTAGGGCATAAGGTTTTCATCTTCACGTTCGGCGGCTCTTCGAAGTTTACCTAAAGCCTCTTCTACCTGCGCTTTGTTCCTCTGCTTTTTCAGCCTTTTAAGGCGTTCAACAAGGGTTTTTTCAATTTCTGGGTTTATCTGCAAAATTTTTATAGGCGTTTCCTCCTCGCTTATGAACTCGTTGACGCCTACGATTATCCGCTTTTTGGATTCAACCTCCTTCTGGAATCGGTAGGCGCTTTCGACAATTTCCCTTTGCATAAAGCCTTTTTCGATGGCGGCAACAGCCCCGCCCATGGCGTCAATCTCCTCAATATACTTTAGGGCTCTCTCCTCAATCTCGTTCGTTAAATATTCAACATAATAGGAGCCAGCCAACGGGTCAACAGTGTCAACCACTCCGCTCTCGTAGGCGATTATTTGCTGCGTTCTAAGTGCAATTGTGACGGCTTGTTCGCTTGGCAAAGCATAAGCCTCATCGAAAGAGTTCGTGTGCAAAGACTGTGTTCCGCCAAGAACCGCGGCAAGCGCTTGAAGTGCAACGCGTACAATGTTGTTGTATGGCTGCTGGGCTGTTAAGGAAACACCCGAAGTTTGCGTGTGAAAACGAAGCATCCAAGAAGCTGGGTTTTTAGCCTTAAAACGCTCACGCATTATTTTTGCCCAGAGCCTTCGTGCCGCGCGGAACTTGGCTATTTCCTCAAAAAAGTTGTTGTGCGCCGCGAAAAAGAAGGAGAGCCTACCCGCAAACTGGTCAAGGTCTAAACCCCTATCAACCGCCGCTTGAACATAAGCAATAGCGTTCGCAAGTGTAAATGCAATTTCTTGAACAGCGGTTGCTCCTGCCTCGCGTATGTGGTAGCCACTTATGCTTATAGTGTTCCACTTTGGCATATGCTTGGAACAGTATTCAAAAATGTCTGTAACAAGCCTCATGGAAGGCTTAGGTGGGAAAATATACATGCCCCTTGCAACATACTCCTTCAAAATATCATTCTGAACCGTTCCGCCCAAATCAGCTTGGTCAACGCCCTGCTCTTGTCCAACGGCAATATACATGGCAAGCAGCACGGTTGCAGGCGCGTTAATAGTCATGGAAGTTGTAACCTTGTCGAGCGGTATGCCGTCGAAAAGTATCTCCATGTCGCGGAGTGTGCTTGCGCTTACGCCTACTTTTCCAACTTCTCCAGCAGCCATTGGATGGTCACAGTCATAGCCAACTTGCGTTGGAAAATCAAAAGCCACGCTTAAGCCGGTCTGTCCATGCTCAAGCAAATACTTAAAACGCTTGTTCGTCTGCTCGGCGGTTCCAAATCCAGCATACTGCCTCATAGTCCAAAATCTCGCCCTATACATGGTTGGATAAACGCCACGCGTAAACGGATACTCGCCTGGAAACCCCAAATCACGCAGATAATCAAACTTGGCAACGTCAACTGGAGTGTAAACGCGCGCAACTGGAATCTCGGAGCTTGTGGAAAACTCGCCCCTTTCGGGTAGCTTTCCAAAACTTTGCGCCAATGTTGTTTTCTCCCATTTCTCCTTACATTTTTTAATCTCCCAAAGCTTTTTTGAGTCAAACACTTCAAGGCACCCAAAGACAAGAAGAGCATATGCGTAATAAAAGAATTGTCAGAAACTAAACGGATAAATAGAAACCAAATCCAAGTTATAATTAGAAAAGACAAGGTGCCAGCCAGTGAAGGTCAAGGTCGAATATGTGGGGCACATAAAAAACGTAATTGGCTCTATGAGAGAAGAGGAAATAGAAATAAGCGACGGTTCTTCAGTTGCCGACTTGCTTATGGCGCTTTCCGAAAAGTATGGAGAAGCCTTCAAAAAGGCGATTTATGAAAGGATGGGCACAGATGTAAAGTCAAACTACATCGTCACGGTGAACGGTTACTTGCTGAACCAGTTGAAGGGCATAGAGACAAAACTCAAAAACGGAGACCACGTTGTTTTGCTGCCAATTGTAAGCGGCGGATAAGCAAAAACTTATTTTAATTTAACGCATAAATGAAGGTTCCACACAAAACGTATGATAAAGGAGTGTCGCAAATCCTTGAGAAAAGATGTTGATAAAATACTTGCAGATAAGGGCGCCGAGGCAATTTTCCTCTACTCAGAAAGCGTGAAAGAGGCAAACATGTACTATTTAACGAAGTTTTTGGCTCCAGACCCATTCATATACCTCAAAAAGGTTGGCGAAGAACCTATACTGATAGTGAGCCAGATGGAATACTCGCGGGCAAAAAAGGAGTCAATAATTAAAGATGTACGCTCATACATGGACTATAATCTCTATGATATAATCAAAGCGGCGCCAGACCCAAAAATTGGCACGTTAAACTTCTTGGCAAATATAGCGAAAAAGGAGTTAGGCAAAGGCATAAAAATCTGCGTACCATCAAACTTTCCAGCAATAATCGCGGATACGCTAAGAAAGGAAGGCTTAACCATAACGCCCATGTTCGATGTGGTTGAAAAGGCAAGAGAGACGAAGGAGCCAGATGAAATACAAGCAATAAAAGAAGTGCAAGCAATCGTCGACAAAGCAGCAAGAAAGGTTATTGACCTAATTGCGGACGCCGACATTGACGAAAAAGGAAGGCTCGTCATAAGGATTAACGGAAGAAAAGAAGTCTTAACTGTCGGCAAAGTAAAAGCCATGCTTGGACACGAGTTTCTGGACGATGGATGCGCATCAGAAGACCCTATAATCGCATGTGGACCAAAAGGTGCAGACCCGCACTATTCTGGCAGTCCAGAAGACGAACTGATGGCAAACCAGCCCATAATTTTGGACATTTACCCACAAAGCATCAGAAAACGCTACTACACGGACATGACAAGAACTGTCGTTAAGGGAAAAGCACCAAAAGAAATAAAGAAAATGTTTGAGGCGGTGCTTGAAGCAAGAAACGCCTCGATTGATGCTATAAGGGCAGGGGTCCTTGGAAGCGAACCCTACAACATATGCTGCGATGTTCTGGAAAAGGCTGGATACACCACAACAAGAGGCGGAAAACAAGTAACAAAGGGCTTCACGCATGGACTTGGACATGGAGTTGGCTTACAAGTGCATGAGGGACCAAGCCTAAGCGAGTTCTACAAATTCGCCCTAGAAGAACATAACGTTGTAACAGTAGAGCCTGGACTGTACGACCCGAAACTTGGCGGTGTTAGAATAGAGGACACGGTGGAAGTCACCAAAAGGGGATGCAGCAACCTCGTAAAAACAGAAATCTTCCTAGAAATTTGATGTTCCAGACAAAGGACAAACTAAATAGACCAGTTTAGTATATTTACCATTCCAGACGGAGGATTGATTCATTGGAGAAAATGGCAATAATTATAATTGATATGCTTAACGATTTTGTTACTGGAGACTTGAAATGCGAACGCGCCAAACATATAATACCAAACATCAAAAGGCTTGCTGAGGCAGCCCGCGAACACGGCGTGCCAGTAATCTACAGCAATGACGCGCATTATCCGCAAGACGCCGAAGTTGTCCACAGATGGGGAAAACACGCCATAAAAGGCACAAAAGGCGCGGAAGTCATACCCGAATTGAAGCCCACAAAAAAGGATTATGTTGTTGAAAAGCGAACCTACAGCGGCTTTTACGAAACTGGTTTAGACCCGCTTCTTAGAAGCCTATACGAGGGCGAAGGCGTAAAAACAGTAGTCCTATGCGGATTACACACAAACATCTGTGTTAGGCACACCGCGGCGGACGCCTTCTTCAGAGGATACAAGATAATAGTGGCAAAGGACTGCGTCGAAGCTTTCACGCAGGAAGACCACGAACAAGGCTTAAAGTATCTGGAGTACGTTTACAACACAAAGTTATTGACTGCTGGCGAAATTATAAGGCAATTCGCCAAAAACTAAAGTGGCTTAAAAATGTGCAACATAAAAATCGAAAACCTTCAAGAATCAAACATAGACGACCTCATACACGTCTGCTCTTCGAAAAGGCTCGGTGACCCAATCCACAAGGAAGGAGTTGCACTCAAGAAGCGTTGGCTCCGTGAAATGCTGGCAAAGCATGGTTCATGCGCAAAAATAGCCTACCACAACGGCAAGCCAGCGGCTCAAATACTTTATTATCCAGAAGAGGTGGATGCAACCAAGCCGCATAGGCGTGAAAACGTGCTTGTGATAAACTGCATTTACAACCCAACACCAGAAGCGCAAAAACTTGGAATAGGCACCAAACTCTTGAAAAGCGTCATCCACGACGCAAAGAATAGGAGCACTTGCTTAGGCAATAAGCCATGCAAATTCATTCTAGCAAAAGCATTCAACACAGGCGAATTCCTACAAATGACAGAATTCTATAGGAAAAACGGATTTCTGCAAACACCAGAAGGCGGAGCAATGTACCTTCCAATTGAAGGCAGATACGAACCAACCACGTCAATAGGCGAGTATGAACCATTAACCGAAGACAAGAACAAAGCCATAATTTTTTATACACCAATCTGTCAGTTTGGCTACCCATTCGCGGTTAGAATAAAGAGGCTGGTAGAAGAAGTTGCGCCAAACATCAAAATCGAAATGATTAATACGTGGGAGAAACCTGAAGAATCTATAAAACGCAAAAACTGGTGGCTAATAGTAAACGCCAAACCAATAAGAACATTCTTCATGGAAACGGAAAAATTTAAAAAAGAAATATGGCAAGCAACAATCCAAAGCCACTGAAGGCTTATTTTTAAGAAAGTTGTAATTGAAATTCAAAGAAAGGTTTAAATCTAACATGCACGTGCATAATGAAGAATGTGTGAGGAGGATGGTGGAGAGAGAAACAATTTTTCCTCCCTTCTCTCCTTTCTCCCTTCGAGCCTAGTCCACCATTCTCCTCACGAAATTTATTTTTCTGCACACTTATATTTTGTGGAAAAATCTTCTATTCAACTCCTCTAGTTAACTGATAAAGTTAAAGTTAAAACTGAAACTGTGACACTATATAATTTTGAAGGACCAGCGCATGACAAAAGTCTTGGTTATTTATGACTCGCGAACCGGAAACACCGAGAAAATGGCGTTTGCGGTTGCTGAAGGAGCAAAACAAGTAGACGGCGTTGAAGTTACCGTTAAAAGGATTGAACAGACAAGCCTCGACGATCTGTTAGAAGCAGATGGAATAATAATTGGTTCACCAACATATTATGGGCAGATGTCAGCAAAAATAAAAGCGCTCATCGACGAATCAGTCAAAATCCACGGAAAACTTGAAGGCAAAGTCGGTGCAGCCTTCACAAGCTCTGGTGGAACAGCAACAGGCGCAGAAACAACGCTTATATCCATACTGCAAGCAATGCTAGTCCACGGAATGATAATACAGGGAAGAGCAGACAACAAACACTACGGCGCCGCGGCCGTAGAAAAACCAAACAAAAACGAACTTGAATCATGCAAAACCCTCGGAAAGAGAGTCGCAAACCTAGCCAAAAAACTAAAACACTAGCCTATAATGGGCCCGGCCGGATTTGAACCGGCGACCTTCGCCGCGTGAGGGCGACGTCCTAACCAGCTAGACTACGGGCCCATAGTTTTCTGCAGATTGCTACTTATGATTTTAGATATTTATTTTTGCTTCATAAAGTCTTTCTCTATAAATCTTGTAAAAAGTGCGGAAAAGGGATGTTTACAGATGGAAGACGAAGTGGTTTTGCGTGAACAAAGAAAAATTGAAAGAGCCCTGATTGTCGTTTGTTTTCTAGAGTCATCCTTCATAGGCTACGTTTTAGCTAGGTTTCTGCTTCATTTCATCTAACAATCCTTGACTACGACTTCTTTGACACTTTTAATCCATGGAATCAAAGCGTTCTCTTCCCGAAACCAGCTAACCAGCTCGCTGACAATTTTCTTGTTATCCTCTGATAGACTTTCCGGAACAAGTTCCACAGTTATAACAGCCCTCTTAACTTTCATTTCTAAACCTCTTTTAAACTCCCTAAACCTAACATTTCCATCAAAGTTTTTAAGAGATGTTTCCCACTCCGATGTATCCAAAAATGCGATTCCGAATCCAACATTTACAAACCCAAAAATTTAATTCAGAAAACTTAAAAGCAAACAACAACTCTTTTCAATTAACAAAGCCGAGGTAGCTCAGCCTGGGAGAGCGCCCGGCTGAAGACCGGGTTGTCGCCGGTTCAAACCCGGCCCTCGGCACTTCCATGGACTTTTGGCACAGACCCGCGACACTTTAGACAAACCTGCGACAGTTCACTTTCTTTTACGAAAGAAGGTTAAATCGTCTTTTTGGCATACATATTCAAAGCCCGCTTCAATGAGCTCCTGCACCGCGCTTGGCGTTTTTGCTACTCTGCAGATATACTCCTCTTCTCCCAAGTTTTGGGCCAGCTGCGTGTAGACCAACGTGTTCTTGATGTTCTTGTGTCCTAAAACTTGCATCGTATGGAGTATGTCTTTTGTTTTGGCATATTCCATAGTGGCTTTCCAGTGTCGCAGTGTGTGAATTGTTATTTGTAGGATTCTTGGATTTCCAAGCTTAAAGGCGATCTTTTTGCGGTATCTCTGAAAGCTCCTCCGCAAGTGATTAAGTGTTCTGTAGTGATGGAATATGTAATCTCTTTCTTTTGGTAGCTTCTGAAGCATTGCTATAAGCATGTTGGACATTTTGAAGATTCTAGGGTTGCTGTTTTTCTCAGCGGTTATGCGTATAGTTTGTCTTTCAAAGTCTACATCAATCCATTTAAGGTTGTAGATTTCACCTGCTCTGGCACCTGTTTCTTTAGCTACTCTGAGAAAGGTGGCGATATACTGATTGCAGCCGACTATTAAATCGTCTATTTCGCGTTCAAGAGGAATAAAGGGAATTTTTCTAACATCTTTGCATATGGGCGGCTGCCATTTTCCACCAACCATCTTTAGGAAAGTTGTGTAGGCTTTTATTGCATTGGCTTTTCTTCCTTCGCTCCACTTCTGCTGAGCGATTACGTGTTTGATAGATTCTGGGTCAAAGAGATCGGCGCCACGTTTCACTAAGACCTTAAGCACTCTAACGCGAGTAACTATTGTTGATTCTGCGTAATTCTGTCTTTTCATCCACCAGAGGAGCTCAATGATTTTGCCATGGGCGTCCATCTGATTTGTTGCTGCGGCTCCCGCTTGCCCACTTTTCGTATTGTTTTCTACTGTGGCCAAGGTTAACGCCGCCTTTCTAGCGGTGGGTTCTCGCCTATCTGGGTCATTGTTCCCTTGGCAGGAATAGAATAAGCCAGAAGGCAAATTTAAGCCGGATGGAAGATTCCTCCATCCGGTTTTGGCTTTATGCTTAGGATCTGTGAAGCGGTAACCGCAGTTTCTGCAAAGCCACCGCTGGACGCTTGAGCCGTCGCTTAAATAGCGTAAGCCGTCTTTATAGAGGCGGTTTGAACCGCATGAGGGGCAAGCGGGAGCCACAACCATTGCTATTTTGCTCCGATTTTTCCGGGTTTGCCTACATCGAAGAGCAAGCCGTCATTTTTCAGAACATTTATGATTTTTGTCGGTTCCTCTTCTGTTAAACTGGCAACATACTCT
>JAVZNC010000002.1:0-285208 GCA_038882955.1 Bathyarchaeia archaeon | reverse complement strand
ACACACACACAAAACTCAGTGAATTAATCTTCCATAAATCTTAAATAATGTTTTTCACTTGTTTATTCTTGCGGATGTGCTCTCAGACCAGAGGGCACATCCATTCGCGCAATAGTTAAAAATATACTATTTTTTGGAAATTAATGTTGAAGCTTTAACAATTTCTATGTCTACGCCTAAATTCTGCAAATATTTTGCAGCTTTAACACCTTCTGCTCCTATGCAGATAGCAATTCCACCAGTCAAAAGCAAACGACGATCCTCCTTAGAATTTGGATCAACAAACTTCACAGTTCCTTTCCTATTATATGCAAATTCACAGATACGACTCCATAAAGGAGAATCCTGAACAAGCTGTCTTTCATCTTTAAAACCAGGAGGATACTCCTTAAAAATGAAAATCAAAGGGCGTTTAAGTTTAGGCAGCACATCTATTTTCTGCTTCTTTATAGGCGTTATATACTTCAAATATTTCTGCCCCAAGAAATTCACTCGAAGCTTATCCCCTAACTCCTTAAAGCAAGAATAGATATTCTTTGGAAAAAGAGAAGCCTTCGAAAAATACAATCTACGGTCCAAAAGCTCAACAGCGATGTCCGCCACAGCAAGAAAAGGATACATTTCGTCACCCGCAAGATAAACATTCAAATCCCTATCCTTAATAAGTTCCCACCCAAGCGTAACTTCACCCTCAAAATGATCTAAATGAAAAATAACATTTGCATCACTATGGTCATAGACGTATTTCCAAGCACAACAGTGAGGGTAACTCGAACTAAGCTTATTCAAAAACTCAACAGGCTTCACTTCCTCAACGCCACTTTTATCAGCTCCATATAACTTCACTACAGGCACTTTCTCCGTAAACAAATAAGAATAGTAAAAATCAACATTCACAAACCAATCAGAAAGACCGTCAAATAATTCATTCAGAAAGGATACGCCATCCTTAAGCGACAACGCCGAAAGGACATCATAAGCCTTATAAACCAACTTCTTCCTTACAACACCATACTTTTTACACAACTTCTCAAGAAGATCAAAATAAGCCGACTCAAACGCATCAACCCTATCAATCGTCAAAGCAACTCCAGTGCAAGCCTTAAAAGCGCCGCGCTTACCTTTCCGAACAAAATCACCAGAATCAATAGTCACGAAAGACACGATTAACACCAATTCATTAATCACAACCATTTCATATTTAAAACTAAAGAAATGCAAGGCACTTTGATATTCTGTTAACAGCGACTAACAGAAAGCTGGGAGTTTTTAGTTTTTTAGGGTATATCGTAACCGATTGAAGTTAGTAGCGTGCGTTAATGGTAGCGCAGGTGAAAACCTTTCATATCCAAAATCTTAAGGAAGCTTAAATACCTGTCAAGCTTGTTGGGTTATGTTATAAAAAACGCAAGCCTAATTATTGAAAATAATCTTATTTAACTTGTTATGGGCGTGTAATTATGGGTAACTGTCCAAATTGTGGTAGTAAAGGCATATTCTTGAAGATTTTTAAATGCGTTATTTGTGGTAAAGATGCTGCAGCAAATGTGGCATACATGTAGTGACATTTAAGCCAGCGGATGAAAAAAGTGTTACGAGGACTGTTTAAATGAACTTAAACAATATCTTTTGAAAACGATAGAGCATGATTCATTTAAACAGTTGATTGGAACCGAGTTACAAATTTTTCAACAACCGTTTTTACTATGTTACGAGTTAAATTGAACATGCTTTGTGGGATGTCTAATGAGCACCTGTTCAAGTTATATACTCAAATTGCTACAACCCGTCCGACATCCATCTATGTCGATCCAATATTGGAGGGAGAGTATGTGCACCAAGCCCAGAAAATTTTTGCAAATAACCTTAGAGATGCAGGAAGATATGAGGAAGCTGCGAAGCTTTACGAGGAAATGGGTGAGTATGAGGAAAGTTAAATTTTACTACCTAGCCATAGGCAGTAAATAGTTAGATACATATCCGCGAAAAGTTTTTTAAACTTAGTTAAGTTTTTCTAATTTTTGACTTGGCACATCTAAGAAGTAGAATATTACATCTTTTACTAAGTGCCCATATCTTTTGAGCCATTCTAATGGAACTCTGCGATCGTTTCCAAACACTAGGAACTTATGTTTGGCTGAAGTTTTTTCTAATAGCCAAATATGTTCGGCGATTACGGAAAACTTTGCTGGCGAAATTGAAACGCCTCTGACCATGGTGAAATATTTTGCGTCTCCAACAATTCTACCGTCATCGGACACCATGTCAAGTGATTTAGGAATATTCAAAATCTTACACCGCGAAAGAGTAACGCCAAAATATTTGCTCATAAATCTTCTCGCTATATCTTCAAATTTAGCGCTAGCTACCTGCTCAGAGGATTGCATCAGAGTTGTTTTATCATTAAGATCTAAAGGTAAAGCCTTTAAACTCTGATTCCTTGGTAGAAGATAACGAATTGTCAAACTTGCTCCCACACCACTTGGCGGCTCATATAAAACCTCATCGCGAGGTCGCATATTCTTCCGCATAACATGACAACTTGCACAAAATGGCAACTTCTGTTAACGATCACTAATGGACAGGTCTTTTAGATGCTTTCTTACCTAGTTTGGCAATCTCGCGCAAATTCAGTTATTCGACTTCTATCTTCAGCTTGCCCTTCTTCAGCGTAATTTCTCCTTTATCATTTTTCTGAAAGACAATTATGTCTCCTGGCTTTACATTAAGCTCTCTTTGAATGGAACTTGGTAGATAGAGTTGCCCTGTGGTACTGATCTTGCTGTAGGGTATCTCTTCCTCAAGTGTTTCTAATGTTTCATGCTCTTTACCATCTTTTTCAGGGTTGTAAAGCCTGTATTTTCTTAGGTTCTTTTCATAATAAAGGAACTTGGGCATGCTGGGATAATGATGAGATGAACTATGATTTACGCTGCAACCGATTATATCGGCTCTATAGGAATGGGGATTAACAGGGTCATCTGAATAATGTTTTTTTATCCAATCCATGATTTCTTTAGGAGACGCCAGCCCCAATTCCGTTACTGCCTCGCGTATTTTATCTGCATGCGTCTTTCTCATGTCAATCATCTCAACATAATATAAAAATATAATAATATAAAAACTTTTTGTTATTTTATATAATTATATATGTACAAGCCATTCGGTCAGGTCGATTGGAACGCCTCTTTCATTGCGAAACGTCCTCAATACAGCTCACTTTTCTGTTAGGAGACACTAACCGCAAATAGTCTTCGGACCACTTGATGAAACCTTATTTTTTATGTTTTGAATTATGGTGTAAAATTCTTCCATTTCATCCTTGCTTAGTCTATCTGGCATAAAATCCCAGATTCTATAAAATCCTGTGTTACGATACCTTTTATCAAAATTTTTGAACCAAGCTCCGGCTGCATTCATAATTTTAAGCTGGCGATTTTCAACGAATACATTCGCCGAAGCATTCCTTTAAATGTTTTAATCATTTAAGCCAAGATAGATGTAGCTAAGCTGGAGGAAATAGCTGTCGTTTAACTTTTATCCTAAAACTCAAAATATTACTCCTCGACTGAATTTTATCTGAAACCTAAAAAGAAAATGGAATAATAAATTTGGTTCCGATGGTTTGGTTATACAGCTTTTATCCTTTGGACTACAGGTGATCACACCTTTCGTGCAACCTTGTAGAGGCAGTTTGGGCATTTCCACTTGAGCAATTCCACTTCTCCTTTGTAGCTTTATAACCACAACGCACATACTCGTTTCAATGGGAACTTACGTTGCATTAGGTATCGGAATTATCTTAGTAGGTTTAAACGTGATCAGGAGAATTTTGGGATGCGCTTGAGCCAAATCGGCATATTAATTGGAATTTTTGCTCTAACATTTGGAGTCGCCACATTACTTGGCTATAATTTACCATTGTGGCAAACAGTTATTGTGCTTATAGGCTTGTCAATAATAGTAGAAGCAATAGCCTCTCTGACAAAATCAAAGTAAAAGCAAAATTAGATTCTCGCAACCTCGTCGACCTCGCATCATCTCAATATTTTTCTAGGACTTTCCTCCTACTACACTTTAACTACGTGTTAAAAATTACTCCCATCAACTTTTAACTGAAATTTCCTCTGGGGCGCGTCAGACCTCGCGGATGAAGCCTTCAGGCAACATTATGCCACGTGGTATAATGTAGGACGGCATCTTTCCTTTCATTTCTTCGAGAAACTCGTAATGTTCAATCAGTCTGGCGACATGCGGTTGAGCGATTTTGAACTTGTCGGCGACAGCTTGTTGACTCGGATATTTGTCTGGGAACTTTTCCATCAGCATTTTGAACCATCTGCCAACCTCGTAGTCCGACAACCCTAAATGCATGGACCTTGCTCCGCTGATGAATTTTGGAGCATAATGAAAAAATTCTTTTTCAATCCAACTTTCCAGTATCCCTTGAACTCCGACCGAATAAGGTATATTATGTTGTTTTGTCTCAAGTTTTTTAAAGCTTCGAGAACGTCTCCTGAATTTGCCTTTAGCTTTTCTGAAAGCTCAAATTCATCTTTAACCAGGATAAATTTTGAACCTGACTGATTGTAATGATTCACCAGTAATTCTACTACTTCCTTCTCGGTTACAGAAAGCTCCGATTCGGAAAGCCAGAAAGAGGCGGAAATTTGCTTCAGCTCAGCCTGAAATGCTTTCCGTTTTTCAGTAAGCTTTCTTTTATCTTTCTCTTTTCTTTCTTCTTTCTTTCTATATTCTATAAACGTATTATTTAATATATTTTCATAGTGTCTTTTAAGATGTTCAGTAAAAGAAACCCCGGAATCGGTTAAAAACCAAAAAGCGCCATTCTGCTCAGCCAAACCATATTTCCGCATATTTGCAAGGTATCGGCGCACGTATTGCGAGGGTTTTCCAGTTCTTTCTGACAGCTCACAGCATCTTGCTGCACCTTCATAAAGAATAAAGAGCAAATCAATAGTGAATCCTCTAACTCTCCCAAGCGTTGAGGAAGTAGTAGATACTGGTGGAACATTTGAAGCCGTAGTTTCGCCTCCCTTATTAGAAAAATAGGTTTGTTCACGAGTCAGAACTTGACCGTGGACGATAATTCGCCTTAATGTGAAGATGGAATGAAGAGTTGGAGTTTGGGAAACTTGCCACTTTTCAGGGAAGAAGTGAATTCAAATAGAGCAGACAAACTACTGGTTTTTCAGATTGCTAACATAGTTGCATCTGAACTATGTTGGGCGACATTACCCGCACGAGTGAATAATTTTGAAAGGGACATGTGGGGCAAGTTTCTTTCTCTTCGCGAAAAACCTTATCGACATTTTGGGGTTGGGTGGAAACTCCTCTTTATATTGCGCGTTCAAAAGGTTTTTCAAAAATTTCTTACTAGAACCGTTTTCCCACATTTCTGATAACGTTGATTATCAGCAACGGAAACTCCAAGGCTGGAAAACTCGCGGACGGGTGATTCTTAACATACAGATAGCGGAAAAGAGCTAAAATGGGGTCGCATAGAGAGTTTTAATTAATAGAAGAGTCTTATAGAAGAATCTTACAGAGGCTTCTTATAGAGGGTTCCTACAGAACGACTTCTATTGCAGTTGTCTGTTTTATTACAATGCTCCAACGCCAACGCAATATAACAATTGCCCGAATATTACGATGCTCTGGTGCCAACGTAATATTACGATTCCCCCGTCTTAGGCATATACTGATTTTTCCTTAGGAGAAATATGAAATACCAGAAATACGACGGGGCTATCTATCAATCGTTCTATCTGTCTATAGCCACGATGGAGAAGGCTAAGGCAAAATGCAAGCGCCTCGGCATTCGGTTCTGCGCTTTGGTTAACGATTTGCTGGAAAAATGACTTTCCGAAGAAGGCGGTTCAGACATTGAAGCCCGCTATAAAGCGCTCAAGCAAAGATACTCCACGCTTATTGAGAAGCCCAAGCGCTTGACCCGCCAACTCGTTGAACTTGACGTTCTCAACGACCTACGCGACTTAGCTACATCGCTCGGCTTGAACTCTGAGGGGTTGACCAATTTGGACGCGGTTGTCGCAAAGGAGAACCTGCACCTTTTTATCAACCTTATGGAAGTGGCAAAGCAGAGGCATGAGGTGGGAAGGCAGCTGACCGAAATAAGAATGCGCAAGTATTTATCAAATAAAATGGTTAGCGATAATGAGAGCGGTCTTAGAAACGCAGATAAGGGTTTGTAATACGGGTGCTATTCGACAACTATTCCGTCTTCTTTTGCTTTCCTCTCTAGCCATTTCAGAACGTCTGGTCTTGTCAAGAGCCGCCAAACTTGCTCTTTCACGTCGTCCTGGGCTTGTTTGCCTGTGAAGATGTTTATGTAGGGCTCAAGCTTGGCGTATTCGCGTTCGATAACTTTGTCGTAGAGCTCTGGTGTGCGGTCGTAGGGTCCGCCGACCCCGTCCAAGCTACTCTTGTGTCCCATCATAAACTCTATGCAGTCCTGGTCTATGTTGCGTTCGGGCGGTCTGCTTTCAGTCTTGAAAAGCTTGCGGAACATGTGGCTGGTGACGTCGAACGGTCCGCTTTTGAGTTTGTGGTGTCTGAGGGTGTGGTAGAGCTTCTCTAGGAAGGACTTTGTTGTAAGGGTTTTTCCGTTTTTCTTTATGAATATGGCTTTTGCCACCCTTTTTTCGCCTATCTTTTTAGCCCACTGGTCGCGAATCATCAGCCACTTTTTGAGTTCGTGGATGGCGTCGCGGCTGATGAAGGTGAAGTAGCTGAACCCGTTGCCCTTTCGGTCCTCCAGGTCTATGCGGATGCGCTCTTTGCCCATGGCGATTTCGCGCTTCACATAGTCCAGCATGAAATTGAACTTGTTAAGCACGTCGCCGATGCTCATTCCGCTTTGTAGCATTATGAGGCAGATGGTTTTCTCCCGCTGTCTCAAAACGCCCAGCACGTGCTTCGCCTCGTAGAGGCTGATTTGCTTCGGCTTGTGTTTCCTTCTAACCTTAATCGCCAAGGGATTCCTTGCCAAAGTCAAGGGTGCATCGTAAAAGTTGAAGAGGGACTTTATCGCCGTGAAAGCCAAAGCCTTGTAGCTGGAGCTTTTCCCCTCAAACAAGTCGCTGTTTAAAAAGTCCGCCACCAAGTGGCTAGCCCACTGCCTCTCCAAAACGTCCTGGCTTGAAAGCTTCCTAAAATGCGTGTTCAAAAGCTCTCGAGGCGAAAGCTCCAACCCCCTCGCCTTGAGCCACTTGAAAAAGAGGCACAGCACCCTCGAATAGTCTCGCTTCGCGTGAACAGAATACTTAGCCAAAAACCTGGCAACCAGCTCGTCACCGCAAAACTCCTCAATCTCGACGGCACACACGCTTAGACGCCCAAGACTCCTAGCCCCCATCATCCCTTCCTCCCAAAAAAGTGGAAAAAACAACCTAATATAACGTTTTCCGCAACTTAAAGTTTAATAGGTTGCCCCGATTATATTCATGAAAAAGGTGAACAACCTATGGAAGAACAATCACAGCGAAACGAATACCTATGGATTCCAGGCGCAACAACGGTTGGAGTCATATGCAGAGACGGCGTCATACTCGCTTCTGAAAAGCGCGTCTCCTACGGCACCTTAGTAGTCAGCAAGGGAGGAAAAAAGGTTTTCAAAATAACAGATCGCATAGGCGCTGCCTGCGCGGGACTAGTCTCGGACATGCAGATTCTTGTTAGGGAAGTTGAAGCCTTCGCAAATCTATTTGCCCTAGAAACTGGAAGACCAATTTCCGTAAGGTCTGCGGCGAAACTAGTTTCAAATGTGCTTTTTGAACAGAGGAGAGCACCACTAATAACACAAACAATTGTAGGCGGGATAGATGAGGAAGGCGCTTCCATATACGTTCTCGACGTTCTCGGTTCACTTATATCTGAAAAGTACGCTGTTGTGGGGTCTGGAACGGAGATAGCTATGGGCGTGATTGAGGATGGCTACAAAGAGGACATGCCATTGGAAGAAGCAAAGGAGCTTGTTGTTAGGGCAATAAAATCAGCCATAAGCAGAGACGTGATGAGCGGCGACGGAATAGACTTCCTTTTAATATCAAAAGATGGAATAAAGGAAGAATCGATAAAGTTTTAACCTTAATAGCCTAGAAGGCTTACTGAAACATTTAGGATTCGCGGTCTTCAGTGGAGAGGAAAATTGCCATTTGAACTAAACACAGAAGAAGGCAAATTGTTAGTGAAACTTGCACGCGGGGCAGTAGAAGAATACCTAAAAACAAGACGCAAAACGAAAGCGCCAGAAAACATTCCAGAAAAGCTTCGGCAACCATGCGGCGTATTCGTCACAATAAACGTCCTTACAAACAAAGAAAAGGAATTAAGGGGCTGCATAGGATACCCATACCCCACAACACCACTTGTTGAGGCTGTAATTGATTCTGCAATAAGCTCCGCAACACAAGACCCACGCTTTTACCCGCTCTCGCCGAACGAACTTGACAAAGTTGTATTTGAAGTAAGCGTGCTTACACCACCACAGCTAATAAGCGTTGAAAAGACAAGCGATTATCCAAACAAAATCAAAGTCGGAGAAGACGGCTTAATAGTTGAAAGGGGCATATTCAAAGGCTTACTTTTGCCCCAAGTTCCAGTTGAATGGGGATGGGACGAAGAAGAATTCCTATGCCAATGCTGCATAAAAGCGGGGCTACCGCCAGACGCCTGGCTCTTAAAAGACACAAAAATCTACAAGTTCCAAGCCATAATTTTTGAAGAGGAAAAACCAAAAGGCGAAGTTAAGCGCAAATCCCTCGGCGGGAAATAGCCACATGAAAGTTTACTTTGCACCATGCGGCATTGGTTTAGGTCATGTTGGAAGATGCACGCCAATAGCAAGAAAGCTCCAAAAAAATGCGAAAATAGTGTTTTCCACATACGGTGAAGGCGTAAGTCACATCGAAAAAGAAAAATTACCGTTGATAAAGGCGCCTACAATAGGCTTTAAGGTCAAGCCAGACGGAACAATAGATTTCAAGCAAACAGCAATCAACCCTGGACCGTTTTTGGCTTCTTTCACTCTTCTGGAACAGATTAACGCGGAGATAAGGGCTATTGAACGCTTCAAGCCCAATGTTGTCGTTTCTGATTCACGTGTTTCGCCGTTAATTGCAGCAAAAATTTTGGGAATCCCCAGAATATGCATCCTAAACCAGTTTCAAGTAATAATTCCCAGAAGAAAACGCTTCTTGCGTCTGGCAAAGTTCGCAGATTCCATAACATTAACGCTCATTGGAAAGATTTGGACAAGCGGGAAATACGTTTTGATACCAGACTTTCCACAACCGTACACAATATGCGCTGGAAATCTAAACATTCCAAAATTTTATAGAAAGAAGGTGAAGCTTATAGGACCAATTCTACCGGTAAACCCAAATGAACTGCCATCAAAGGAGGAACTGCGGAAAAAGTTAAAACTGCCGACAGACAAACCAGTAATCTTTGTCCCAATAAGTGGTCCAATTAGGGAAAGAGCATACCTAATCGGGATTTTAAGGAAAATTTTGCGTGAATTCCCAGAAGATTATAAAATAGTTATGTCATTGGGCTATCCCAACGCTGACGATAAACCAATGCATTATGGCAACCTAACAATATACAAATGGATTCCAAACCGCTTTGAATACCTGAAAACATGCGACTTGGTGATTAGCCGCGCTGGACATGGCACTTTAACCCAATGCGTATGCTATGGAAAGCCAATGATACTTGTGCCAACACCAAACCACACGGAACAAATCATTAACGCTAGACAAGCTGAAAAAATTGGCGCTGCAGAAATCATTCAACAAGAAAAACTAAACAGGGAAAGGCTACTAAAAGGTGTTGAAAAAATTTTGGAGAGCGAAACTCCGAGGCGATTAATGGAAATACAAAAGGAAGCCGCAAAATACAATGGGTTAGAAAACGCCGTAAAAATAATAGCTGAAGTGGCTGGTGAAAAGCAAGTATTTTAAGCGAAAATGCAAAGTTTAGAAGTATGTTCCTTCCACGCAAAATTTTGGAAGAAAAACTTCAAAAGATATTAGCCGAAGATGTAGGACAAGGAGACATAACAACTGCGCTAATAGTCCCACCAGAAAAGACCGTTGAAGCACAAGTAATCATGAAAGAAAGCGGTGTTGCCGCTGGAGTTGAAGAGGCAAAGACTTTTTTAGAAAGCTTTGGTCTCAAAGTTGAAGCTTTAGTTGCTGATGGAGCACACGTGAAGACTGGACAAGTTTTAATGAAAATTTTTGGTAATGCACGGACAGTATTAACGGCTGAACGCACAGTACTAAACATCCTTTCAAGGATGAGTGGCATCGCAACGACAACACGAAGACTCGTTGAAGAAGTAAGGAAGGCGAAACTCAAAACGAAAATTGCCTGTACACGAAAGACAGCACCTGGACTGCTATACTTCGATAAGAAGGCGGTTTGGATAGGCGGCGGAGACACGCATAGGCTTCATTTGGACGACATGGTTTTGATAAAGGATAATCATATAGCAGTGGCTGGTGGCATTAAGGAGGCTGTAACAGAAGCAAGAAAACGGGTTTCCTTCAGCAAAAGAATTGAAGTTGAAGTCTCAAAGACTTCAGATGTTTTAACTGCTGTAAAAGCTGGAGCAGACATAGTCATGCTGGACAATTTCACCCCAGAAAAAATAAGGAAAGCAATAGAAATTCTAAAGAAAGAAGGTTTTTATGGAAAAGTTCTTTTGGAGGCAAGCGGCGGAATAACAACAAAAAACTTCATGGAATTCGCTTCAACTGGCGTTGACATTGTAAGTCTAGGCGAAATAACAGCAAGCCCAAAAACTTTGGACATAAGCCTAGAAATCGTAAAATAATGTTCAAGGCAAGAGAATTGCCAAAGCCAAGACCATAAGGTTCAATGTTGCATGAGCCGTGGCTGATATTGTATATGAACGCCACCTATGATAAACGTACCCCAAAACCAAACCTAGAAGAAAAGCAGAAATTGTGTAAACCATCTGTGGGTCAAAGTGTACAAGACCAAAGGCCAAAGAAGATGCAAGTATGGCTATGCTAGAAGAATATCTATTGCCTATGGCATTTTGCAGAAAACCCCTAAAAGTGAATTCTTCGCATATTCCAGCCAACGTTAAAGTCGCAACAATCAAAACTAATCCTTCCACAGAACTGCTCATTTCAACCACTCGCCTATTGCTTTCTTCAACAGCTTCACTAGGACCAAGTAACGTTATTAGCACATTGCTGATGAAAATGTCGAATAAAAGCAGAAGAGCACCGACCGCAATGCCCAACGTGAGAGTCTTAAAATTTATTTCAAGTCCTATGTACTCTTTAATGTCAACTCCCTTGTAAATCATATAACAAAACGGAACAGCCGCTATAAGCAACTCGCCGAGCACCATAAAAAGTCCCTCGCCAAACCAGATGATGATGAAAAAGCCCAAAAACAAAGTAAGTAAGAAGCTGGCAACCACTGCTAGAACAGCCGCGCCTGGCGATATTTCTTGCGTTTCTTTAACCATTTCGCTGTCCATTCTAATCCTTTTTAGCTATTTTTATTATCCTGAAGCCTCTTGCAACTGGATTTAACATTTCAGTGATATTAACTTTTTTTAAAACTTCTTTCCCATCTTCTGCGTACCCTCTGACATCATGTTCGGCAAGCATTAAAGAATAAAGGTAAATCCTTCCTCCAGCGATTCTGTGCTGACATTTTGATGGCAAACCCAAGAGAAATTCTTTATCCTCCTTTAATGCTTTCTCACACACATACAAAATTGCGTGGGCTCCAGATGTTAGCTCCGCTATTCTTACTGGTATGCTCTCTTTTCCAATGGCTAGGACATCAACACCATATTTTTGGGTGATTTCGCCAGCAACCCTCCTTATCCTTGGAAAAATCTTCAGAAGGTTTCTTCTAGCCTTGTTTGAAATTTTTATGTCTGAAAACTGGATTGGAGAAAGCTGTTCAAGAGAAACTGCACCCAAAGACATGTCAAGATGCACGACGTCTGCTTTCACTTTGCCCAACAGTTCCTTGCAGAGTTCTGCCTCTCGAATTATTACTTCACGCCCGTTTTTGGCATCCGCAAAAATTGGTTCAGCTATGCTAAATGTTGGTTCTCTGTATGGTGGATCAACGGCAACCGCTGCCGTCGCAACAATATAGATGGGCTCAAATTTGCTGTTCAGTATGGCGGAGGAGGAGTCTGCCGCAATAATTCGCAAATAGTTCCACCTAGTATACAGATAATACTTAAAGGATTTAATCTTTGATGTTAATTTGCGGGTTTCTTTAGGTGTAATCCCAAAATGAATATCTCTGAACTTTTGGCTCTGCTCGCCTTTGGCTTTATAACACGTATAAGCTCAAAATGTCCTTCAACTTTCTTGATAAAGTCGTCGAGCATATCACCTTGAAAAACCTTAACAAAAAAGTTTCCAGAAGGCTTTAGGATTTCCATTGCTATTTCTAGGGCATGTTGCGCCAAGTCTATTTGCCGCGCATGGTCAACCTCCCAGACTCCAGAAATGTTTGGAGAAGCGTCTGATATTATGACGTCAGCCTTACGTGGAAGCATGCTCAAAATCTGCTCAACCGTTTCTTGTTCGGTTATGTCGCTTATAATTGTGCGAACATTATCTTCTGGAAAAGGCTCTATACACTTAATGTCAACGCCTAAAACAAAACCCCTCTTTCCAACAATCTTTCTTGCAGCTTGAAGCCAACCGCCTGGAGCCGCGCCCAAATCAACGACAACATCACCGTTTCTAATGAAACGATATTTTTCCACTGCTTGCAAAAGCTTGTAGGCTGCCCTTGAACGATATAGCTCTTCCTTAGCCTTCTTGTAGTAGTAATCCTTTCTCCTTTCCTGAATCCAAGCCTTAGGCAAAACTAGCTATCACCCAAAAGTGTAGGCTCAGTCTTAGAGATTGAAATAAGCCACTGCGTAAGTCTCTCGCATGTCTGCGGGGAAATAGTGCTTGCCGGGTCGCATCTTGAAGCATCTGGGCACATTAGGCATGGGCAGTCTGCTATTGAATCTATTGATGCTGGAAGCCTTTTTGGAAAAAGCCTATAAGTCCACCGTCCATCGCGGAGCTCCTTTTCTCGCCTTATTAGACCCCTACTCTCAAGTTTTAAGGCTATTCTAGAGCCTTCCCTGCTGCTTGCGCCCAATTTACGCCATAAATCTGACTGAAGGACACCATCAGCGCCCATGCGTATTATGTATTGGAGAGCCCTCTGTTCTAAATCATTATGTTTTGCCATTTCTAGCTGTTCAGCCTCACCATCTAATAATATATGAAACATTTTAAATAAAAAGTGTATGCCTAACACCCTCCTTGAAAAGAAACATTACAGAGGATTGAAATGAAAAGAAAAGCCGCAGAAAAAACGTACTGTTTGGGAATAGAGTCAACAGCAGACGACTTCAGCGTTGGAATCTCGACATCAAACGGCGAAATTCTAGCAAACGTCATAAGCGCATACATACCAGAAGAGGGAGGAATCCACCCGCGCGAAGCAGCAAGGCACCATGCAGAAAAAGCAAGCCAAGTTCTGGAAGAAGCACTAAAAAAGGCAGAAATAAAAGCAAAAGATTTATCTGTCATCGCGTTTTCACAGGGTCCAGGTTTAGGTCCATGCCTAAGAACTGGCGCCACAATAGCCAGAGCCCTAGCACACTATTTGCGGGTTCCGTTGGTTGGGGTTAACCATTGCATAGCCCACATCGAAATAGGTAAGCTTAAAACTGGCGCCAAAGACCCGGTTACGCTTTATGTTTCTGGAGGAAACACTATCGTAGCGGCTTTTGATTCTGGACGTTATAGGGTGTTTGGAGAAACTCTGGACATAGCCCTTGGAAATTGTATTGATGTTTTTGCGAGAGAGGCTGGTTTAAAACAGAAGGCAGGTATGCCCTTTGGCGCTGTAGTGGAGAAACTTGCAGCGAAAGGGAAAAAGCTTGTTCCCCTGCCTTACACCGTTAAGGGTATGGATGCCTCCTTCAGCGGTTTGCTCACTGCAACAGTAAATCTGCTAAAGAGCAAGGCGTATGAGGTTGAGGATTTATGTTACAGCCTTCAAGAGACGGCCTTCTCCATGGTTACAGAAATAACTGAAAGGGCATTGGCGCACACAGAGAAAAAAGAGGTTTTGTTAACTGGTGGAGTGGCTGCAAACAAGAGATTGCAATCCATGATTGGAGCCATTGCAGAGGAGCACAACGCAAGATTCTGTGTTGTCCCAGGCGAGTTCGCAGTGGACAATGGGGCAATGATAGCTTGGACGGGCATGCTGGCCTACAAGCATGGCGTATCGACGCCGATTGAACAAAGCTTTGTTAAACTTAGGTGGCGGCTTGAAGAAGTTGATGTTCCATGGATGAAATGAAGTTCAGCCTAATAAAGAAGGGAGCGGAGGCAAACCTTTACCTTACGCGGTGGCATGGAAGAAAGGCCATCATCAAAAAGCGTTTACCGAAAAAATACCGCCCAGCACAGCTTGATGAGCGAATCAGAACGTATAGAACAATTCATGAGCCGCAATTGATTAGTGAAGCTAAGAAGGCAGGAGTTCCAACGCCGACAATTTTTCTGGTTGATGTGGGCGAAACTGCAATAACGATGGAGTTCGTAGAAGGAATACAAGTGAAACAATTGCTGAGCAAGATTACAAGAGGCGAAAGAGAAAATATTTGTGTAAAAATTGGCGAATTAATTGGAAGGCTTCATGAAGAGGGCATAATTCACGGAGATTTAACAACTTCAAACATGATACTAGACCGTGAAGGAAAAATTTACTTTGTGGATTTTGGACTTGGCGAAAAAACAATGGAGCTCGAAGCAATGGGTGTTGACTTGCATCTTATGAAAAGAGCGTTACAGAGTACGCATTTTCACTTCACAGAAGAATGTTTCAATGCTGTAGTAGAAGGATACTCAAAAGTTCTAGGCGAAGAAAAAACGAAAAGTGTTTTAGAAAAGGTTAGGGAGATAGAGAGAAGAGGGAGATATGTCGCTGAAAGGAGAGAGAAAAAGGCATGATTAAGACTGTTTGGTGTGTAACATTCTATGTTTCAGATTTAAAGACAGCAAAGGAATTTTATGAGAAGATTTTGGGTTTAGAGAAGAAGTATGAATATTCAAGCTACGTGGGCTTTGAGTGTGGTGGAATCGAGATAGGTTTGATTCCAAAACTAGAAAAAGGACAAAAAGTGGGTCAATCATCGCCTTCTGTGGAATTTCTTGTAAACAACATTGAAGAAGCATGCGAGATGCTCAAACAAAAAGGAGTTAAATTCGTTAAAGAATTGCATGAGGAACCTTGGGGTGGAAAACAAGCAAGCTTTACAGACCCCGACGGCAATATACTAGAAATAGTGCAGATGAACTGGGAAAAATATTTTAGCGTGGCTGCAGAAGGCGCTAAGAAAAGCCGTGAGAAACAATGAGTTTCCCATTGAAGGGCAAAGTAATATTCTTCGCAACAAACAACATCAACAAATTCAACGAGGCACGCATCGAACTGGCAAAACACAAAATTGCAGTTGGAATGCTGAAAGTTAAAACATTAGAAATTCAAAGCGAAAGCCTAGAAGAAATCGCAAAAACAAGCGCCCTGGACGCATATAAAAAATGCGGTTTACCAATAATCGTAGAAGACGCAGGATTGTTCATAGAAGCCATAAACGGTTTCCCAGGACCCTACGCTTCCTACGTGTACAAGACAATAGGCAACAAGGGTTTACTTCGCTTAATGGAGAATTTGGAAAACAGAAAGGCGGTATTCCGCTCAGTAATTGCCTATTGCTCCTCAGATTTTGCTATCCCAACATGCTTTGTTGGGGAGGTTGAGGGCGAAATAACGAGAAAGGAGAGGAGAGGCGAAAATAAATCTGGTTTTGGCTTTGACCCCATCTTTAAACCGTTGAACAGCGCCAAAACTTTTGCTGAGATGAGTATAGCCGAGAAGAACATGTTTTCGCATCGTGCAATGGCTTTACGCAAGTTTGCGGAATGGTATAAAGCTTCCGACAAAAGCAAAGGATAAAACTTTCATCAATAATTTTAAATATCTGGCTACCATCGCTCATACAGAGCTTAAAGGGATAAGAGATGCCAAAGCAGGAAAAAGGAAAATCCCATCAAACAAGACCAGTAAGCAAGAGACCGCCAAGCTGGTGCAAATATCAACCAGAAGAAGTAGAAGCCCTAATCATCAAGCTTGCTCGGGAAGGACACGCGCCAAGCCGCATAGGCACGATGCTACGCGATCAGTATGCAATACCATTAGTTAAGCCCATAACAGGAAAAACCATAACGCAGATACTTAAGGATGCTGGACTCGCGCCTTCAATTCCAGAGGACTTGGGAAACTTGCTTAAAAAGGCTGAAAGCCTCGCTGCCCACCTTGAAAAAAACAAGAAAGATTTGCATAACAAAAGGGCACTGCAGCTTGTGGAAGCGAAAATCCACAAACTATCAAGATATTATAAGAGAGAAGGCGTCTTACCGTCAAACTGGAAATATGAACCCAAAATAGCCTCTATCGCCTAAAAATTTGTTTAACCCTTAAATAATTAGGCGTACTAGCCTCTTATGATTACAATGAATAACGAAGAAAAACAAATGTCAGAATTTTTAGATTCCACCAACCGCGCGGCTAAAACAATACTGGAAATCGCCAAAGAAGACGGTTTCATCCATATTTTTTCACATTTAGATGCTGATGGCGTGGCAGCAGCTGGAATTGTTGGAAAAATGCTGTTTAGACTTGATGCTAATTTTAGGATTAGAATAACCCAGTGGGTTGACGAAAAAATTGTCGGCGAAATCATATCGGACAAGCCCAAACTCATAATCTTTACAGACTTTGGAAGCGGATACATGAATATGTTAAACCAGAAACTTGCAGACTTCAAGATAGTAGTTTTAGACCACCACCAAGTCGCTGAAAAGGAGTCACCCAATTTCGTACAAGTAAACCCGCATCTGCACGGGATAGATGGTGCACGCGATATCAGCGGCTCTGGAGTCGCCTACCTCGTGGCAAAAGCTGTTGACAAGAATAATGTGGATTTGGCGCCCGTAGCCATCGTCGGAGCGTTGGGCGACTTACAAGATAAGTATGATCAGCGGATGCTCGGCGGCGTCAACGCAAAAATAGTTGAAGACGCCTTAAATGCGGGATTAGTGACTGTTGAGAAAGACCTAATATTTTTTGGTAGGGAAACACGTCCAATCCATAAAAGTTTGGCTTCAACTACAAATCCGTTCATACCAGACATAAGTGGAAGAGAAGACAAAAGCGTGGAGTTTTTGGCAAGCCTAAACATAAAATTGAAGAACGGCGAAAAGTGGCGCGCTTTAAGAGATCTATCTGAAGAGGAAAAAAGAGCGCTCTGCTCAGCAATCGCTGACCACTTAATCTCGAAAGGATTGCACTACGAAATTGGAAACCTAATAGGACATGTTTACACATTAAAAAACGAGGAGCCGTGGACGCCCCTCAGAGATGCAAGAGAATTTGCGGTATTACTGAACGCTACTGGTCGCATGGATAAACCGAGTCTCGGCGTCTCCATTTGTATGGGAGATAGGGGATCAGCCCTTGAAAACGCGATAAAAGTGCTTGAGGAATATAGGGGAACAATCAGCAAGTATCTTGGATGGGTTATGGAAAAGCCCGCTGAAAGAATGCGCGAAATGGACAATATTTACGTTGTTTACGGCGAAGATTTTATAGACGATAAGATAATTGGCGCTGTTTCATCAATCTTGTCGACAAGTCTTCCAAACCCGGAAAAACCCTTAATTGCGTACGCAAACGTTGAAGAAGAAAACCTTGCAAAGTTCTCGGCGAGAACCATAGATATGATGGTAAATAAGGGCATAAATCTCGGAGAAATAATGCAGATTGCAGCTGAGAAGTGCATGGGGAACGGCGGAGGACATAATGTTGCGGCTGGTGCGCAGGTTCCAATGGCGAATGTTGACGTTTTTATTAAAATTGTTGATGAACTTATTGGAAAACAGTTGAAAGGCGAAAAAATTGGAAGCTGAAATAACAATTGAGTACGACGACAGCAATGTGGCAAGTGCTATAGCAAATGCTGTTTCGCCAGACAATTTTAAAACGCCAAAAGGCTTGACTGTAGACACTTTTTGCGAAGATTCGAAAGTTGTCACTAAAATCAAATGCTATGAGAAATTTCAGACTTTTATCTCCACAATTGACGATTTACTCTCCTGCGTTTCTGTGGCAGAGAAAAGCTTGCAAATATTAAGGAAAAAGGAAAGATAGTCTACTTCGTTTCTTCAACTGCCATCAATGTTAATGTTGCCCGTACATTGTCAAGCCTTCTAATACGCCAAGTCACGATTTCCTTAAGCTTGTCCATCGTGTCAGACTTCACTTTTACAACAATGTCATAGGTTCCGTAAACGTTGAACGCTTCCTCAACTCCTTCGATTTTCTTCAATTCTTGCAGCACATTTCCCTCAGAACCCAGCTCAGCGTTAATTAACACGAAGGCTGTTGGCATAACCACCCAACCAGAAACAAGATGGTTGTGAATAGGAAGATAAAACACTTTCCCATATTCACCTCATTTATATCGCAAGGTTAAATAGTTAATTCAAAATGTAAAGTTAGAAGACTAAAAGAAGCTATAACCATAGTCTTGCGTGATAAAATGCTTGACATTAAATTCATCCGTGAAAAACCAGAATTCGTAAAAAACAACTTGATGAAGAGGGGAGACCCAGAAAACATTAGGATACTGGACGAGTTAATTAATTATGACCGCATGTGGCGTCAACTGTTAGCGAGCTTGAATGAACTCCGCCATGAAAGGAGAATTGTAACCACGCAAATTGCAGCATTAAAGAAGAAAGGGGAAAGCGCCGAGAAGGAGCTAGCAAAGGCAAAAAGGATTGATTTAGAGATAGAAAAAATAGAGAAGCAAGTAGCGGATTACGAAGAAAAAGTGCACAATTGTTTAATGCGTCTGCCAAACCTCTTGCATGAAAGCGTGCCAGTAGGCAGGGATGAAAACGATAATGTGCCGATAAGAACTTGGGGAGAAATACCCAAGTTCAGCTTTCCAGTCAGAGACCACATCGACATGGCACTAAAACTTGACATAATGGATGTGGAAAGAGCTGGAAAAATCGCTGGTGCCAGATTCTTTTATTTAAAAAACGAGGGAGTACTTTTGGACATGGCGCTGATGAACTTTGCCCTAGAAGAGATGATTAAGAGAGGATATAAGCCAATAGAGCCACCATTCATGATGCGAAGAAAACCTTATGAGGGCGTGGTTTCGCTAAGCGATTTCGAAGATGTCCTATACAAAGTTGAAGATGAAGACTTGTACATGATTGCAACTTCCGAGCATCCCATAGCAGCCATGTACATGAACGAAGTATTGAAGGAAGAGGATTTACCGCTAAAGTTTGTTGGAGTAAGCACAAACTTTAGGAAAGAAGCAGGCGCACATGGCAAGGACACTAGAGGAATATTTAGAACGCACCAATTCAACAAGATTGAGCAGTTCATATTTTGCAAGCCAGAAGACTCGTGGAAGATGCATGAAGAACTCATAAGAAACGCGGAAGAAATCATTCAAAAACTTGGGTTGCCCTACCGCGTGGTAAACGTTTGCACTGGAGACATCGGAACAGTTGCCGCGAAAAAGTATGATTTAGAGGCGTGGATGCCCGCGCAAAACGCCTACAGAGAAATAGTCTCATGCAGCAACTGCACGGATTATCAGGCTAGGAGACTAAACATAAAGTATAGAGAAAAAGAAGGCGCTCCACCAAAGGGGTTTGTTCACACGTTGAATTCAACAGCCATAGCCACTGGCAGAACCATGGTTGCCATACTTGAAAATTACCAGCAAGAAGACGGGTCGGTTATAGTTCCAGAAGTTTTAAGAAGGTACATGGGCGGCATAGAGAAAATAGAAGCTAAACGGTAAAGCTTTTAATACTTTGATGTGAATTTCAAAGCTACAACACGGAGGATTGGCTTGTCAACAAAAACAAAGAAAGTTCGGGATAAGTGGCGAAGCAAAGCATGGTACACCGTGTTAGCGCCACCGTACTTTGGAAACGTAGAGTTAGGCACGGTGCCAGCAGACGAACCAGAAAAACTCATAGGAAGGGTTATCGATTCGACACTTTATGATATCACAAACGATTTTGCACATCAATACTTGAAAATGTACTTCCAGATAACAGAAGTTGATGGGAAAACAGCCAAAACCATGTTTAAGGGGCACGAGTACGCAAGGGACTATCTACGCAGCCTCGTTAGAAGAAGAACCACGAAGGTTGATGGAATATTTAACGTTACAACAAAGGACGGATACAAACTACGTCTAGCAGCATCCGCCTTTACGCTTTCAAGAATCAAAACATCACAAGAAAAAGCCGTTAGAACAATAATGGAGAAAATAATTAATGAGAAAGCTGCAAACCTAACATTAGACCAGTTTGCTCAAGAAATAGTTCTTGGGAAAATAGCGTCAGACATATACAACGAAGCGAAAAAAGTTATTCCACTAAGGCACGTGGGCATAAGAAAATCAAAGCTAGTGACCCAAGTGGCGCAACCGCAAACGCAGAAAGCTGGATAAACTAGCTTTTCAGAAGGTTTTCTCCATAATTATAACCCATTTCGAAAGCGTTGAGATTTAACTCTTCAGTTCCTTTGGGCACATTGTCTTTAATGGCGCTTTTCACAGCGTCCTTATCAATAAGTTTGGTGATTGACGCAAAAGCGCCAAGCATAACTATGTTGGCAACAATTTTTCTGCCAAGTTCTTCAGCAATTCGCGTTGCTGGTACACGAAAAACCTTTACGCCACGTAAATCTCTCTCGTGGGGGATCATGTCTGGATCTAAAAGTATTGTTCCACCAGCTTTAACGTTTTCCGCATACTCGTTGTAGGCGTGTTGAGACATCACAACCAACACGTCTGGTTCAACAACTTTGGGAAAATCGATGTCCTCTTCGGCTATGACAACTTCGGATTTGCAAGCGCCACCCCTAGATTCTGGACCATAAGACTGTGTTTGGACGGCGTTTTTTCCGCCGTAAATACATGCAGCTGACGCCACAATTATGCCAGATTTTATTATGCCTTGACCGCCGAAACCTGCAAATCTAACTTCAACTCGCATATTTAAATCACCGCCACATTTTCTCCTCATTTATATGCGCTATCTTCTCATGGAGAAATCTCTCATAACTTATCTTATCTATGTTCATAAATTCTCCAACAACTATCCTTTGCGGAGTAATTTCAGCCTTCGCAGGATCGGAAAAGTTTTCCACCACGGAGCTTCTTCTAAACCACTCCATCATTTCAAGTCCAGTTCTCATCTTGTTGTGCCGACCATAAATTTCGGGACATGGCGAAACAACTTCAATAAAGCCGAAGCCATCCTTCTGCAAGAGCCTCTTAATTGACTGCGTCAACCTGCGCACATGAAGCGTTGTCCACCTGGCCACATACGTTGCCCCAGAAGCCGCAGCGAGGTGAACAAGGTTGAATGGATGCTCAATGTTTCCATAAGGCGTTGTTGTTGTAATTGCTTCAAGTGGTGTTGTTGGTCCCTGTTGTCCACCAGTCATTCCATAATTGAAGTTGTTTGCGCAGATCACCTTTATCCCTATGTTTCTCCGCGCTGCATGTATGAAGTGGTTTCCACCAATTGCGAAGAGGTCGCCGTCGCCACTTATGACGACTACTTCAAGGTTTGGGTTAGCAAGTTTCACTCCAGTAGCAAAAGCTATTGGGCGACCGTGTGTTGTGTGGAAGGAATTTGTGTTTATGTAGCCCGCTGCACGCCCAATACAGCCAATTCCAGAAACAACCACAAGCTTGTCCATGTCCATTTGCAGCTCATCCACTGCGTGAACGAAGCAGTTGAGGATTATGCCGTTGCCACATCCAGAACACCATATGTGAGGCATCATAGCCTTTCGCAAATACCGTGAGAGCGGATGTTCAACCTCCGTTGTCATTTATTGTTCCTCCTAATTGCCTCCAAAATTTCCATAGGCGTATGTGGTTCTTCACCCAGTTTCGTAAGGAAAACAACTGGAGTTTCTTTAGCTGCTCTTTGAACCTCGCGTAAGAGTTGACCACAGTTCATTTCTGCAACAACTATTTTCTTCGCTTTTTCCGCGGCTTTTCCTACATGCTTTTCTGGGAACGGCCACAATGTGATTGGACGGAGAAGTCCAGCCTTTATGCCCTCTGCCCTAGCCTTTCTAACGGCGCTTAAAGCGGCTCTTGCAACTATGCCGTAGGCAACAACCACAACGTCCGCGTCCTCAAGCATAACCTCTTCAACCTTCACTATTTTGTCCACGTTCTTTCGTATCTTGTCGCAGAGCCTCTTAACAAGTCGTTCTTGAACTTCTGAACTCTGCGTTTGCGGGTAACCATGCTCATCATGTGTCAAACCAGTAGCGTGAAAAGCGAAACCCTCTCCGAAACATGCCATAGGCGGAACAAGGTCGTCGTCGGGCATGAATGGAAAATACTTTTCTGGCGGAACATTTGGCTTTTTACGATTAACAATTCTCAAATTTTCAGGCGGTGGAATAACCACTTTTTCCCACATATGCCCAACAACCTCATCAGCCAACAATATCGTTGGGACACGATAAATCTCGGACAAGTTAAAAGCTTCAACCGTCAAATCAAACATTTCCTGAACAGAGGAAGGCGACAAAGCAATAATTTCGTAATCTCCATGAGAACCCCACTTAGCTTGCATAACATCCTGCTGCCCCGGCATCGTCGGCTGTCCCGTACTTGGTCCGCCACGCATAACATCAACGATTACGCACGGAGTTTCCGTCATAACAGCCAAACCGATGTTCTCTTGCATTAGGCTAAAGCCCGGCCCAGAAGTAGCGGTCATGGCTTTTAATCCAGCATAGGAAGCGCCTATAACCGCCGCAATTGATGCAATTTCGTCTTCCATTTGAATGTAGATTCCGCCTACTTCTGGCATTCTTTCCGCAAGACGCTCGGCAATTTCCGTTGCTGGAGTGATAGGGTATCCCGCAAAGAATCTGCAGCCCGCTACTATTGCTCCTTCTGCACATGCAAAGTCGCCGTTCATGAAGTGGGCGCCCGTCAGTATGGCCTTCTTTTTAATTATGCTTGACATTTTCTTCTCGCTCCTTCTTTTCGATCACGAATATGGCGAAATCTGGACAAACCGATGTGCAAAAACTGCACAAAACACATTTGCTTTCGTTAACAACCCTTGGCGGGTGAACCCCACGCGCATTAATATCATTTGATTCTTCCAAAACTTTTTGGGGGCAGTATTGAATGCAGAAGCCGCAGCCTTTACACTGGTCGCGAATTATGTGAATTTCTGCTTTCAGTGGCTTTGCTTTCTCGCTGTCAAGGGGTTTACGCCAAATTCTTTCTGGCATGCTTTAATTTCCTCCAAAAGCTTTTTCAAAAGCCTTTTTGGAACGTTCTATTTCTTCAAACGGAATGCTCTCTATCATCTTGTGCATCTCACGAATTTTTGAGGCAATTCTTTCGCCTTCCGCCGCAGAAGCCCACAAAAGTTGAAGTCTCTCCTTATTCAATCCTAGCTGTTCCATTCTTTTCCAGAAGCGATCCACACGCTTCTGCGTTTGGTAGTTGGCGTTTATGTAATGGCAATCTCCTGGATGACAACCAGCAACAAGCACCGCTGCAGCGCCCCTTGCAAAGGCTCTTTCAATGAATTTTGGTGAAACCCGCCCAGAACACATGGTTCTTATTATTCGGACACTTGGCGGATATTGCATTCTGCTTACTCCAGCGAAGTCCGCGCCCGCATAGGCGCACCAGTTGCAGCAGAAAGCAACAATCTTCTTATGTGCGTCATGTTCCGTTACGGCGTCTATTTGCGCAAGAATCTGTTCGTCTGTGAAGTGTTTTTGGGTTAAGGCTTCGAATGGGCATTCGGCTGCGCATGTTCCGCAACCGCCGCAAGCCGCCTCTATCACTTCTACACGCTTCAACTCTTTATTTAAAGTTAAAGCGTTGTAGGGACAAACTTTTGTGCAGAGTCCACAAGCTTTGCATTTTTCTGGAAAAGTTATAGGCGTTATCGCCTCAACAGCTATTTTGCCCTTAGCCATCAAAATTCCAGCTCTAGCCGCAGCGGCGCTTGCTTGCGTCACGCTGTCTTTTATGTCTTTAGGCGCTTCAGCGCATCCGGCAAAAAATATGCCGCCAGTTGCAGCGTCCACTGGTCTTAGTTTTGGATGCGCCTCCATGAAGAATCCGTATTGTGTTCGGGAGAGGGTGAGTAGCCGCTGTATCATTTCGCTGTCTTTTCGCGGTTCCAAGCCAACCGACAATATCACCATGTCAACATTTATTTTGTATAGCTCTTTTTGCAGCGTATTTTCGCCTACAAGCCACAAGTTATGCGTTTTCTTATCTTCAATTATTTCTGCGGGTAATCCGCGTATGAATTTGACGCCTTCTTCTCTCGCCCGTCTGTAAAGGTCTTCGAATCCCTTGCCATAAGCCCTTATGTCAACATAGGAGACGTAGATTTCTGTTTCGGGCCAATGTTCTTTGATTAGGAGGCTGTCCTTAATAGTGTTCATGCAGCAGACGTTGCTGCAATACTGCCTTTCGCTTCTGTTGGAGCGGGAGCCTACGCATTGGACGAATGCCACGCGCTTTGGTATTTGCTTGTCGCTTGGCCTTATTAGGTGTCCGCCAGAGGGCCCGCCAGCGTTAATGAGTCTTTCAAATTCCAGTGAAGTTATGACGTTTGGGGATTTCCCGTATCCATAATTTGGTAATGTTGAAGGGTCAAAAACGTCTGCGCCTGTCGCCACGATTATGGTGCCAACGTCTATTTCTACTGTTTCTGGTTTCATGTCAAAGGTTATGGCTTGCCTTTCGCATGCTCGTATGCATTTGTCGCAGACGATTATGCCTTCCTTGTTGAGGCAGAGGTTCATGTCTATTATGTAAGTGGCTGGAACTGCTTGTGCAAAAGGAGTGAAAATTGCGTGTCTCATGGCTAAGCCTGCGTCGAACTCGTTTGGGGCTGTGACTGGACAAACTTTTGTGCATTCGCCACATGCAGAACAGTCCTTCGTGACATATCTGGGTTTTTTCAGTATTTTTACGTGAAAATTGCCAATGTAGCCTTTCACCTCTACGACTTCGCTGTTAGTTAAAAGTTCAATGTTCGGGTGATGCCCCACATCCGACATCTTGGGCGCAAGAATGCAGATCGAACAGTCCATTGTTGGAAATGTCTTGTCTATTCGCGCCATCATCCCGCCGATGCTAGGCTCTTTCTCAACAAGATAAACCTCATAACCAGTGTCTGCGAGGTCTAGGGCAGCTTGAATTCCAGCAACACCGCCACCAATAATTAACGCCTTTCGAAGTATTGGAACCTCAATTTCCTCAAAGGGTTGAAGCAGAGCAGCCTTTGCAACAGCCATTTTAACCAAATCTTTAGCTTTTTCGGTGGCAGCCTCACGATCATACAAGTGAACCCAACTGCAATGCTCACGTATGTTCGCCATCTCAAAAAGATACTTGTTTAGCCCAGCTTCTTCGCAAACCTTGCGGAATGTTGGTTCATGAAGACGCGGCGAACAAGAGGCTACAACAACACGGTTAAGCCTATGCTCCTTAACATCGTTCTTTATCATGGCTTGCCCTTGATCTGAACAAGTGTATCTATAGTCCTTGGCAAGAACAACACACGGAAGCGTAGAGGCGAATTTGGCTACTTCTTCACAATCTACAGAGCCAGCAATGTTTAATCCGCAATGGCAAACATAAACACCTATGCGAACCTCTTCCGAAACATCGCCAAGTTTCTGCACCTTTTCTTCAGCCATCAACCCATGCCTCCCTCAGCCTTTAGGTAGCGGTCAATGGAGTTGGCGGCACGTTTTCCAGCGCAAATAGCCTCAATAACCGATGCTGGACCAGTAACAACGTCTCCACCAGCAAAAACTCCACGCATACTTGTTTCCATGGTTATGGGGTTAACCCAAACTGTTCCATCATCATTAAGAACGATGCCTTTAGGTAAAAACTCTAAGTCTGGAGCCTCGCCAATCGCCAAAATAATGGTATCCGCTTTGAAAACAAACTCTGAACCCTCTATTGGTAAAGGTTTTCTTCTACCAGACTCGTCCAATTCGCCTAGCTGCATGCGGACAAACTCAACAGCTGAAACGTGTCCATTTTCTCCTAAAATTCTCTTTGGAGCTACCAAAAACTCTGTTTTTACGCCTTCTTCCTCTGATTCCTTAACCTCCCACGGATTCGCGGGCATTTCAGTCCTCGACCTTCGATAGAATATTGTCACATTTTCTGCGCCGAGTTTTAAAGCGGTTCTGGCGGCATCTACAGCCACATTTCCGCCGCCAATAACTGCAACGTTTTTGCCAAGCTCAACTTTCACGCCGCTTTTAACCTGCCACAAAAAATCTAGAGCGTGAACAACATCCTTCAAGTCTCCGCCATCAATCTTCAATTTCTGACTTTTATGGGCGCCAACACCAACAAAAATAGCCCTATAACCTTCATCCCACAAATCATCAAAACCCAAGTCCTTACCTACATGCACGTTAACTTTAAACTCAACACCTAAACTCTCCAAAAAACGCAATTCATCCTCTAAAACGTCCCTTGGCAAGCGATACTCCGGTATACACTTTCTAAGCATTCCCCCGGGCTCTGAAAGAGACTCAAAAACCGTTACTGGATAACCCTTTCGAACAAGCTCATAAGCAACAGTTAAACCTGCTGGTCCAGAACCTAAAACCGCTACTTTACATTTACTGCCTTTTAGCGTCTTTTTCATTTTCAGTTTAGTGCGTTCATCCTGAACCTTTTCCAAAACGTCTTGTATGTTAAGTCCAGCACGCTCTGGATGCAAGCATACAAGTGTAACTATGAGGGGTAATGGGATGTTTCGTGCAACTTTTTGTATAGCTTTTTCCAGAGGGTGTATATAGCCGCGTTTAACGGCGATTGTTCGCATAAGAAGAAAGATTTCTGGAACTTCTAGAGCTTGTGGACATCGCCTATGGCATTTGTAACACCATGCGCATAGCCAAAGCTCATGCGAAGATAATGCGTCTTCCGCATTTAAGAAAATTTTTTCGAGAAGCCCCCGTGGATTATAATCATCTCCAAGCAGTTCAACCATTGAACAGCTTGCGGTGCAAATGCCACATTCAAAGCAGTGCTTAAGCTTTTCAGTGCTCAGAAGCTTTCTGATTTCTTCCTTATGCATCGTGGCTTCTGCAGTCGCCAAGACTTGAGGCCCTCTCATAGTTTGAGTTTTCTCATGGATATAAAGGTTTACAAATGTAAAGGTTTCTAAACAATGCTCTATCCCACAAATGCTGCAAGCACATTTTATAAGCTAAAAACAATGAAGAGAAGAGAAGGTGAAACACACATGCGCAAAGTAAGGGTTATCCTATTCGGCGTTGGCGCAGTTGGAACGTTAATCGCCAAATTTCTATTGGAAAAGGATGGCGTAGAAATCGTTGGAGCCGTAGACGTTGCGAAAGATAAGGTGGGCAAAGACTTGAGCGAAGTATTAGGAGCGCCAAAAAGTCTTGGAATAAAAATTTCAAAGGACGTTGATGAAGCCCTATCTAAGGTTAGAGCGGATTTGGCAATACACGCAACATCATCCTATCTTAAAGATACGTACCCGCAAATAGCTTCACTTGTAAAAAACGGCTTAAAAGTGATATCCACGTGTGAAGAATTGACTTATCCATACTACACTGAGCCAAAACTTGCAAAAAAATTAGACGCCCTAGCCAAAAAATACAACACTACGGTGCTTGGTACGGGCATTAACCCGGGCTTCTTGATGGACACGCTTGTCATAATGTTAACGGCGGTTTGCCAGAAAATCGAAAAAATAGAAGCAGCAAGGGTTATGGATGCGACAAAAAGGCGATTACCATTCCAAAAAAAGATAGGTGCTGGACTAACCGTGGAAGAATTTAGGCAAAAAATGGAAAGCAAACAGATCACTGGACATGTGGGGCTTGAACAATCCATAGCAATGTTTGCTGACGCCCTTGCATGGAAACTAGATAAAATCATAGCCGAACAGGTTGAACCGGTCATTGCCAAAAAACCAGTAAAAAGTCAATTTATAGAAGTTAAGGCTGGCGATGTGGCAGGTTTGAAACAAAAGGCTAAAGGGATGATGAAGAACAAAGAAGTAATAACGCTTGAGTTCCAAGCTTATCTAGGCGCTGAAGAAGAGTATGACGCCATAACAATTGAAGGAGTCCCAGAAATAAGGCAAAAAATACAACCATGCATCCACGGTGACATAGGAACCGTCGCGATGGTTGCAAATGCAATTCCAAAGGTGATTAAGGCACGCCCAGGGTTATTGACAATGAAAGACTTGCCAATTCCTTCAGCTGCAACCGAGGACATACGCAATTACATAGATAGCCTTGAATAAGGATTTGTTACATGGTATTTTATGTGAGAGTGATATTATGAACCAAACGAGTGTTCACAAAAAAGGAGAATTTTCGTTGCTGGACGTTTTGAGGGACATGAAAGATAAACCGGATTTTGAGAAGGTGGGAGCAATTGCAATATTTATTGGAATTGTACGCGGGGAAGAAAGAGAAAACAAGAAAGTTTACAGACTGGAATTAGAAGCTTACGAGGAAAAGGCGAACGAGATTTTATCAACTATTCGTGCTGATTTAAAGAAAAAACCTGGAATAGTGGATTTGCAAATTCACCATTTACTCGGCGAATTTAATGTTGGCGAAGACATCGTCTATGTTCTCGTCGCTGGTTCTCACCGTGATAACGTATTTCCAGTGCTGAAAGAAGCGGTTGAAAGATACAAAAGGGAAGCGCCCATATTCAAAAAGGAGTATCTAATAGATGAAAAGGGAGAGATAACTACTTATTGGGTATCTGAGAAGAATGTAGGTTAAGAAATGTTATAAGGTACACTTCAAAAACTATGGTGGTGGAGAGAAAATTGGAAAAGAAAAGTTATGCATGGTTTGAGAGACGTCGAAGAACAAAGGCACTGGATTTGGCTCAAGAACAAATAACAAAGGCTCTTGGCACGGTGACTTTGCTTCATCAAGCAGTGAAAAACATATCAGAGGCAAAGAGGAAAGAGGCGCTTCAAAGCATCGAAAATCTCTTCAAGATGGAGAAGGAGGTCGACGGTTTAAGAACGGAAGTTTTTAAGGAACTGTCTAAGGGCGCTGCACTTTTTGCTGAGTACCGTGAAGATTTAATGCACCTCGTAAAACGCCTTGACACTCTGGCGGATCACGTGAAGGACGTGGCAAGATGCGTGAGAATGCTTTCTGATTCTGACATACCGAAAGAACTGTGGGATAACACCGTTTGCATGACTTCCACACTAGTGGAATGTGCTGACGCATTACGGGGAAGCATTGAAAAGATTACAGCGAATCCCGCTGAAGCCATTCAAGGGGCAAAGAAAGTTGAGGAAATTGAACATAAAATTGATGAGGAATACCTGAAAACGAAAGCGCTATTCATTAAATATTCGGAGAAAATGAACTGTGGCGCCATGGTGATTTTTGATGATCTAGTTGAGTTTATTGAGTACGCCGCAGACATGTGCGCAGACACTGCAGATTACATCGTGATACTTGCAAGTCGAGAATAAGGCGCATCACGAATGTTGCTTGCCCAAATTTCAGACGTCCATTGCGGTCCAATGCTGCGGAGAGAAACCTTACGAACGGCCATTAAAGAAATTAATGGCTTGTCGCCCAATGTTGTTCTTGTGACTGGCGATTTAACTGAAAATGGCTTAATATCTGAATTTACTGACGCCTCAAAAGAGTTGAAAAGGCTGAAGACTAAAAAGGTGATATATTTAAGCGGAAACCACGACTACCGTTCAACTGGATATCTGCTCTTCCGAGAGTTCTTCCCATTTTCACAAGTAACGGAAACCGATGATGCGGTTATTGTGGTTCTCAGTTCAGCAAGACCAGACAGGGATGACGGCGAGGTTGGACATAGGCAAAATTTGTGGCTTGAGAAAACACTCGAAGAGTATAAGGATAAGGTGAAAATAGTGACAATACACCACCACATCATTCCCGTTCCAGATACGGGAGCAGACCAAATTACAATTGTGGATGCCGGCGACGTATTAAGAAGTCTAGTAAAGTCTAAAGTAGATTTGGTTCTCTGCGGACACCGCCACAGACCATGGCGATGGAAAATCGAGGACATGCTCGTGGTTCATGCGGGAAGTGTCTCATGTGAAAAATTGAGGGGCTTCTTTTGCAATTCATATAACGTCGTGGAAATTAAAGGCAGGAAGGTTGACGCCAAACTAAAGATAGTTGGTGGCGGTTACGTTGATTTTAAGGAAATCGTGAAAAGAAGAGAAATCCTACAGGCTTCTGACATCTCGCAGTACGGCGACTCTCTCGCACATTAACAATATAAACAAAATAAAATTAAAGAAAAGTGAGGGCAATCGCCGTTTCCATTTTGTTTTCAATAATCCTACTTTGTAAGCGTTATTTCCATCGTTGAGACCATTCGCGACCTATTTTGTCCCTGTTTCGGCGGCATCTCCTCAGTGCCGATAGATATCTTGCTTATTTTCAGGTCTTTTAGGAATCTGTTCCTCACGATTTCTGCAACGTCAACCGCTGTTGTGATTGCTCGACCCCGTGCTTTTATTGTTATCTCTTTGGTGTCAGAAGCTGAAAGGCTGGTGACAATTGCCAAGACATAGTTCATCGCAGGCTTTCTTCCAATAAGTATTGTTTCGGACTTTTCAGACATTGATACATCACCCCGCTTTTACCGTTGTAGTCTTGTGTAACGTTGCCTCTGTTCTTAGCCCTCTAACAGCACAACGTTACCGCACTTCAGAAATACACAAACCTCCTTATAAATACAACGAACACCACACCAGCAAGAATCACCATTTTTGACCTGAAAATCAGCCAATAGCGACCTACCCCCCCTAGATTTTTAGTTCAATGTCCTCTAAAAGCACTTTATTATCACCTTCCCCAAGCAGCCACAAACCAAACTGAACAAGCTCCACTTCACTGGGTTCAATTTTGGTGCGGGGGGTGGGATTCGAACCCACGGAGGCCTACGCCAGAGGATCTTAAGTCCTCCCCCTTGTCTTAGGCTGGTCTGTGCCCCAAGTAGCCTATTTAGACCTGGCTCGGGTACCCCCGCACAGCACTATTTTTGGTAACGCAGCATAGTTTAAGCTTTTGGCGAACACAAACAGCATTAAGTTAAAATTTAAATTTAGCCAAGTTATGCTTGCAGGGCGGGTAGCCTAGCATGGATAGGGCGCAAGCCTCCTAAACCATAAGCCAGAAGAAAGCTTGTGGTCGTGGGTTCAAATCCCACCCCGCCCGCCTATATGCAGCATTATTCTCTTATAAAATTCGAAACGAACTGTTAACACGGCTCTTTCTTTCCTTCACAAAGTAAACCTTTTTATAAAACAATCGATGCTCTTTAGTGTTGTCACATTAATTCATGTAATTGACAAAGCTTTTGAAGCTTTTAACGAGATGCATGAAAAATTTTGTGGCAGGAGAAATGAAAAAGTATGCAAATACGAAACTTTAAAGACTTACCCTTAAGCATGGAGGTTTTAAAAGGCGTTGAAGAGTTTGGATTCCATAATCTTTTTCCAATTCAAGCTCAAGCCATAATGCCGTTGCTTGAAGGCAAAGACGTTATTGGCCAAGCGCAAACGGGAACTGGGAAGACTGCGGCTTTCGGAGTTCCAATGATTGAACGGTTGAACCCGGAGGATAGAAGTGTGCAGGGTTTGGTGTTGGTGCCGACACGCGAGCTTGCTGTCCAAGTTGCAGAGCACATTAGCCAACTAGGAAAATATGCGCGATTAAAAGTTTTGCAAGTTTATGGAGGAGAACCTATAGGGAAGCAGATACACGCGCTGAAACAAGGCGTTCAAATTGTCGTGGGCACGCCAGGCCGCATAATCGACTTGCTTAAACGGCGCATTCTAAATCTTTCTTCAGTAAAGATCGTAGTTCTCGACGAAGCGGACAGAATGCTTGACATGGGCTTTATAGACGACATCGAATACATACTTGCAAGGACGCCGTCAAACAGGCAGACAAGCCTTTTCTCAGCGACAATAGACCAGCCAGTAATGAGAATATGTAGCAGATACATGAAAAACCCAGAAAAGATACTCGTAAGCAAAGATGAAATAGCCCTAACACAAATAAGCCAATATTACATGGTTGTAAACCCTCACAACAAATTCGAAACGCTATGCAACATTTTAAACGAAAACCACATAGACCGCGCAATAATATTCTGCAAAACACGCGCGGACACAAGCACCCTCGCTGACAAACTGAAAACCAGAGGATACGACGCAAAACCATTACATGCCGGTTTAACGCAACCTCAAAGAGACCTCGTAATTAATTCTTTCAGAAATGGAAAACTGAAATTGCTTGTTGCAACTGATGTTGCCGCAAGAGGCTTGGACATTCAAGGAATAACCCACATAATAAACTATGATGTCCCACTAGATGCATTAGTCTATTTTCACAGAATAGGTCGCACAGCCAGAATGGGGCGCGAAGGAACAGCCATAACGCTTGTAGGTTATGGAGAACTTGCAGAGTTCAACAACATAAGGGCCTTAACAAAAACCACCATAAAGGAACTACAATGACCATTAGACCCTTTTATCCATCATTCCAATTTGATGCGCCGCACGCTTTTGAATGAGACCCAAAAAATTAATGGAAACACGCGCAGTTTCTTCCCTACGCGCCAAAGTAGGAAGCTGCATTTAATAATGGCTAAAAAGTGCGGGGAATTAGGTTTATACTATCGTTTAAAACTGTCAAGTCGCTTTGCATATAAAACTTCTTTTAATTTAGCACTGCTTTACATTTAATAACTAATTTATGTTGTTGTTTAACAAACCATTTAAGAAGAGCTAATACTATTTTTAATGAATTAAAGGGAGTGGAAGACAATTTACCAGACCACCAACGGATAGTGTGACGAAGAGAGTAAAATGTGAGTACCTATCTGATGATGGTTCATGCAAAGCGATAGTGAAGAATCCAGAGGGCAGAGCATTAAGAGATGAATTTTGTGTAAATGAAAAGTGGAATTTTTGTTGCTATATGTGTCCATCTCGAGAAACTTGTGAAATTAGTTGTGATTATCTTGGCTTTGGAAGCGAAAAAGAGCTGGGGAAAATAAGTCAAATAACCAGAATAAATCAAGAAATATACAAGTATCAGAAAAGTATTGAAAAATTGTCAGTTTTCTTCGCTGAAGGTAAAATTAGTGAGGAATCTTATTTAAGGTCTGTAAGAAGACTTGAAAGCAAAATAAACGACTTAAGAGAACTCGAGAAAAACCCCGAAGTGTTTGACTCACAAAAATACCTTTCACGACTTTATAGCGAGGAACATGATTTAGTTGAAAAACCGTCCACAGCGTGGTATTTGGTTGCATTTCTTTTTGGATTAATCGGCGGAATAATCGGCTACCTTGGAACAAAAGATAGAGATGAAGATATGGCAATTGACTTGCTTGTTTTTGGCATAATTGGGGAATTTGTTTTAATAATTATTTTTTGGGTGTTAATTAATTCCCTTTTGCATTAAGGAATACCTATGTCAAGAAGATTTAAAGCTGAAAAAACTCATGGTGAGCAGCAATATGTGAATTTAAAAACGCTTATCGAGTTTTGTGTCCAGATACCAACAATACCTGTAAGAGGCAATCGCACGCCATGAGGACAATGTCGCAGAGGCTAAACGCGAAGCAAAAAGAAAAAAATACAATGGCTGTAGTAAAAGTGTCCTTCAAATATTATGTCCTTACGAAGACCGCCGCATTATATATTTGAGAGGTTTGGTCACAAAGTAATATAGAAATGAAAAAGCACTAAATAACTTAAAACTTCGAGTTTTTATGGTCAAATATTTGATGTGACGGATATGTCTAAAAAATCTTCGTAATGTGGTACCAACACACATTACAGAGGCGGATTGTATGTTATGAACTGACAGTTTTAAACTCTCAGGCGAGATGAAGTGCGGGGGGTGGGATTTGAACCCACGAACCCCTATGGGATAGCCGCCTCAGGGCTACGCCTTTGGCCAGGCTTGGCAACCCCCGCCTGATGATTTACTCTTTTCTATCTTCTATTTTTGGTTGGAATTAAATGTTGCTTTGACTGGAAATTGCATGTTTAGGCTTTTAGATTATGCGGAAGTCTTCTTTTATTGTTGTTAGCACTACGTGGGTGTTTGTTCTTTCAACATATGGCAGCGAGAGTAGGCGTTTTGTGAATTTGCTTAGTTCTTGGCGGTTTTTGAATTTTGCAATTATTATTGCGTCTATTAGTCCTGTCACGTCGTAGACGCAGCAAACGTTTGGTAGTTTTGCAATCTCATTTTCAACTTCCAACAGTCTGCCCTTTGAAACCGTTATTTCGCTGACAACAGTTAGTTCATATCCTAGCTTTTCATGGTCGAGAATGGCTGAATAACCCTGCACTATTCCCTCGTTTTCCATTCTTTTTATGCGCGACAGAACCGTGCCAACGGAAACTCCGCATTGGTCAGCTATTTGCCTCGACGAAAGCCTAGCATCGGAAGTCAACACTTTTAGTATTTTAATATCCGTTTCGTCTAGCACCATAGCCCCCACATCCAAAATGCACATCTATTTAGTCTACAACGTTTATTATTTAACATTTGCGCTTAATTTTAGAAAGAAACTTTTTATACTTATACAAAGTATTCCTTTTATTAAAAATTTGTTCATAAGCAGGTGAAAGCCATGCTATACGCAGAAGAGAACCACGCTAAAAAGTTTGATTTATGTATTAGGCTTATGAAGAACGCTGATTACGTACTCTTACACTTTACGGATATTTTGGGGTATCTTAAGGGCAGAACAATCCCGGCAGAAGAAGGCGAAAACGCCCTAAAAGAAGGAGTAGGCTTCGACGGTTCCTCAATAATAGGCGGCGTCGGCATAGAAGAAAGCGACATGATTATGAAGCCCGACCCAACAACATTTACGGTTTGTCCATACTACTTTTACGAAAAAAGCGTTGCAATCTTCATATGCGACATCTACAGACCAGATGGCAAACGTTTTGAAGGCGATTCCCGATACATATGCCAGAAGGCAATGGAAAAGGCTTTAAGCGAAGGCTATAAGCCTACGGCAGCCGCGGAAATAGAGTTCTACCTAGTACAGAAAGACGAGAAAGACGAAATTTGCCCTGTTGAAAATAACTTGATAGATAAACATAGATACTTTGACATAGCCCCAAATAGAGACTTTACGGAACAGTACCGCATGGAACTATCCAACACCCTAAGCATAATGGGAATAACCGTCGAACGCCAACACCACGAAGCTGGGTCTGCTCAAAACGAGATTACATTCAAATATTCAGACCCGCTGACAACTTCTGATAACATAATGCGCTACAAACTTGCGGCAAAAGCCGTGGCTGAAAAGAAATATGGGTGGACTGCGACGTTCATGCCAAAGCCGTGGTTTGGAAAGCCTGGAAGCGGTATGCACATTCACATTGGCATTTTTGACGCGAAAAATGGAACAAACATTTTCTATGATGGTAAAGGCTACGCGAACATTTCACAGAAATGCCGATACTTTATAGGCGGCTTACTTGAACATGCAAGAGCTTTATGCGCAATAGTAGCCCCAACCGTAAACAGTTACAAGAGGCTTGTGCCAGGCTATGAAGCCCCAGTTTATGTCACATGGAGCAAAAGAAACCGCTCGTCACTGATAAGAGTGCCAGAGTATTTTCCAGGAAAAGAAAACGAGGCAAGAATAGAATTCAGATGTCCAGACCCGCTTTGTAACCCTTACCTCACCTACGCGGTGGTTTTGGAGGCTGGAATGGATGGAATTAAGAGAAAGATTGACCCTGGAGAACCAGTTGAAATGAATGTCTACCGTTTAAGCGAGTCCCGACGAAAAGAGTTGGGCATAAAGGTTTTGCCATCTTCACTCAAAGAGGCGCTAGAAGAATGGAAAAGCGACGAAGTTTGTGTACGTGCTTTAGGCAGGGAAAACTCTGAGAAATATTTTGAGCTGAAGATGCAAGAGTGGAGGGAATACGAAAAGCACGCTTCTGGAATCGAAGAGCATGTAACGTCTTGGGAGTTGCAGAAGTATCTTTACGTTTAAGTATAAGGGCACGTCTGTAATGCAAAGCGATGCGCAATGAAGTATGACACGATACTTGTCCTCGATTTTGGCGGACAGTACTGCCACCTAATAGGGAGAAGAATAAGGGAAAATGGGGTCTACTCGGAAATTGTTGCACACGACATAAAACCAAAGGAAATTGAACTGTTAAAAGAAAAGTTCAACATAAAAGGATTAATCCTATCAGGTGGTCCAGCAAGCGTTTACGAGGAGCATGCACCAAAAATAGAAAGAGGAATTTTAGATTTAGAATTGCCAATTTTAGGTTTATGTTATGGACATCAGCTAATCGCCCAAATGGTGGGCGGAAAAGTTGAAAAGGCAGAAAATAGGGAGTACGGAGTATCCTATGTGAGTGTTGACAAGCCAGTTGGCGTTTTAAAAGGATTGGAGAGAAGAGAAAAGGTTTGGATGAGTCACGGTGACACGGTTTTTGCCTTGCCAATGGAATTTGAGGTTTTAGCGCATACGGAAAATTGTCCAGTTGCGGCTTTTAGGCACAAGGAAAAGCCGATTTATGGTTTACAGTGGCATCCAGAAGTTGTCCACACTGAAAAAGGCATGCAGATGCTTAAAAACTTCATATTTGAAGTTTGCAAGTGTGAAGCAAATTGGAAAATGGAAGACCAGATTGGAAAAATGGTTGACGAGATAAAGGCGGAAGTTGGTGAGGGAAAGGCAATAATCGCCTTAAGCGGCGGTATAGACTCAAGCGTGGCAACAGTACTTGCAGCAAATGCGATTGGAGATAGACTTACAGCGGTTTTTGTTGACCATGGCTTCATGCGCGAAGGTGAACCAGAATTCGTCAAAGAGAGTTTTGGAAAATTTAAAATAAACTTGCTCATTGTAAATGCACAAGAAAGATTTTTGGCAAGACTTAAGGGCGTTACAGACCCCGAAAAGAAGAGGAAAATTATAGGCGAAGAATTCATAAGAGTTTTTGAGGAGATAGCTGAAAAAACTGGTGCTGATTATCTTGTTCAGGGGACGATTTATCCGGATAGGATTGAGTCTGGGTTTAGGAAGTTCTCTGACAAGATAAAAACGCATCATAATGTTGCTGGTTTGCCCATAAAAATGAAATTCAAAAAGATTGTGGAGCCACTGCGCGACTTGTATAAGGATGAAGTTAGAAAGGTTGCCAAAATACTTGAACTGCCGAAAGAAATCGTTTTTAGACAACCTTTTCCAGGTCCAGGCTTGGCGGTTAGGGTGATTGGTGAGTTAACGAAGGAGAAAGTTAGAATTGCGAAGAAGGCAGATAAGATTATTGTCGAGGAAATCGAGAAGGGCGGTTTAGCGGAAAACTTGTGGCAATACTTTGCCGTTTTAACAAACACAAAGGCTACTGGTGTTAAGGGAGATGCAAGAGCGTACGGTCATGTTGTAGCTGTTAGGATAGTAGAAAGCCGCGAGGCAATGACCGCAAGCTTCGCGAAGATTCCTTACGAGGTTTTGGAGAGAATTTCAACAAGGATAACCAACGAAATTCCAGAAGTTACGCGCGTTGTTTATGATATAACGCATAAGCCGCCAGCAACAATTGAATGGGAATAACGCTTTTTGCCTTAACGCTTAAGGAAAAACTTGTTTTCAGCTTTTAAAATTAAAATGCCTGTTGTTGCTTGGCAGCCGGAACACATCAAAAAGAGCGGTTCAAAGCCAAACTTGCTAACTATGATTACGGAGAATACAGCAGCAAACGCTTCTGTAAGATCGTAAATCGACTCAAACATCCCCAAAAAGAATCCTCTGTTACAAGTGTTACTTGCGTCAAACATTAAGGTCAACAACGCTGGACGCTGCAAAGCATACGAAAGTCCATAGAAAAATTCGATTAAGTAGAGCTGAATGATGTCCACGGCGAAAATGTAAGAAAGTGAACATACGGCGCCAATAGCGACTCCGACAAAGAAAACTTGGCTTTTGCCAAGGCTGTCAACAAGTTTTCCAGAAAGTACTTTGAAAATTGCGGTTGTAAAGCAAAAAATCGCATAAAGCACGCCTAAATCAACAGCAGAAGCTGAAAAGCGGTTTATTATGAATATGGGATATACGGGACCTAGCAAGCCGACTCCCAAAGTGCTTAAAGTACTTAACGTAGTGACGAACAGTATTGACGATTTCCGCATATGCACTCCCTCCCATGAAGGATGGAATGCACGCATTGCATGTTTGAACGCCAAACATTATTTGGTCGGCTTGCCTCCGCAGAGCAAAAATCAAACTTGAAAGGGATAAAAATAAGTTTTTCGCAGCCTAATTTGCCACTTAAACCTTTGACTTTTGCATCAACTCTTCAATTTTAGCCTTTTTAAGGGCATTAACATGCCTTGACAGTTCCTCGACAACAGCTTCAAAAACACGCTTTCCTTTTTCGGCTGACGCAGTTGTGGACTTGCCAAAAACGCCCCATGAAGTATAATCTACAGTATCAAATGGAAGCGCCACACCCTCTGCTTGCAATGCGCTTTCACGTGGCACATCATCCACAGCCTTACTCACATCCACAAGCATTGGATGTAACAGCAAATTCATTGATGTTTCCTCGGCGCAGGCATGCCGCCTTTCTTCTGGCTTGAACAGTTCTGGTAGGAGTTTACTTGCTGCTGGCCACCACTGGAAGACTGATATGAATATTCCGTTTTCCCTCAATTTTCTGGCTAGGTCTGTGAGGGCGTTAAAGTTGCCGCCATGCCCATTAACAATGACTATCTTCTTTATGCCATAATAGTTGAGCGATAGGCAAATGTCTTTAACATACTCTTGAAGCGTTTCAGGTCTTATGGAGATTGTTCCCCAAAACTGTTTATGATGTGAGCTAACGCCGAAAGGAACAACTTGAACGCAGAGGACACCAGTGCGCTTGGCAACCTCTTCTGCTAACGCTTTTGCTATAAGATGGTCTGTTCCTAAAGGGTTATGCGGTCCATGCTGCTCATTTGACCCAACCGGGATGATGGCGATGTCGCTTTTTCCAAAGTATTCTTTAGCTTCAGTCCAACTCATCTCGTGAAGCAGGACTTTCACGGTGCAAGCCTCCATTTGGGAATTCTTATATTACAATACACGCGAATATAAGTCTGCAGTTCCAAAATTGGTGAAAACATTGAAGGCGCTGATTCTTGCCGGAGGCTTCGGCACAAGGCTTAGACCACTAAGTTGCACAAGACCAAAAAGTCTTTTCCCAATAATAAACAAGCCACTACTGCAATGGACTTTTGAAAGGATAGCGCGGAACGGCATAAAAGAAGCGATACTTGCGGTTAATAAACAAACTGAAGTCCTAATAAAACAGCATAGAATCCGAAAGTGTGGATTACACGTAATTTACTCGCTTGATCCGCCCAAAATGCCGCTTGGAACGGGTGGACCAATAAAGAAGGCTGAAAAACTCATTGGACATGGTTCGCCATTTCTAGTGTTAAATGGAGACATATTCGCAGATGTAAACTACACAGAAATTTTGAAGGAACATAGGGAGAACAAGGCTGTTGCAACGATAGCCCTTCACGAGGTCGAAGATCCTAGCAGATTTGGCGTCGCCGAGCTAGCAGATGGAAAGCGCATTAAAAAGTTTATTGAAAAGCCGCGAAGGGAGGAAGCCCCAACCAATCTGATAAATGCCGGGGTCTACGCTTTAAGCCCAGAAATATTTGGCTACATACCAAGCGGACGCATGGTTTCTCTTGAACGGGAAATATTTCCAAAACTTGCAGAGGAAGGAAAACTTTGCGGGTACGTTTTCAACGGTTTGTGGTCCGACGTTGGCAAACCTGAAGATTATATGGAAATAAACAAGTTTTTACTAAACTTACATGCAGACAAATGTGAGCATAAAATTGTGTGTAAGGGAGAACTTGTGGAACCCGTGGCGCTTGATAAGGGAGTTTCAATTGGCGAAAAATCAATTGTGGGTCCATATGCTGTTCTGGGTAGAAACGTTAGGGTTGGACGAGAAGCGCGCATACAGAACGCCATAATTTTTCCAGAAACCACAGTGTCAGATTATGCGTCAATTGATAATGCGATAATTGGTGAACGCGTGGTAATTGGTGTGAAAGCAAAAATCGGAGGGGGGTGCATTCTCGCTGACGGTGTTAAAGTTAAGGATGGCGTTTCCCTTGTAAAAAGGGTTTCAGTTTGTCCAGCAAAGGAGGTTGCCGACAACACTATAACATGCGGATTTATAGCTTAAGGAGAAGATGCGAATGTTGAGTGCGAGAAGACTTTTTGGGACAAATGGAATCCGTGGAATAGCCAACAAAGAGTTGACTCCCGAAATAGCAGCAAAAATCGGAGGGGCAATAGGCACATTTTTCAAACAAGGAAAACTGATTGTGGGGCACGACGCTAGAACAAGCGGTCCCATGCTTACAAGCGCTGTTATTGCTGGTTTAAACGCAACTGGATGCGATGTGATTTTTGGGGGGATGGCGCCGACCCCAGCATTGCAGTATACAACTAAAGGCTGCAGAATGGATGGCGGCGTGATAGTAACTGCTTCGCATAACCCGCCGGAATATAACGGAATAAAAGTCGTGTGGAATGATGGAATAGAGCTTTCACGTGAACAAGAAATTGAAATTGAAGACATTTTTTTTGATGAAAAGACACGTTATGCTGAATGGATAAAAATTGGAAGAGTGAGCACAGTCAACGGCATAATCGACGAATATGTGGAAGCCGTGAAAGGGCATGTGAATGTGGACAAAATAGCAAGGAGACATTATCATGTTGTTATTGATGCTGCCAACAGTGTTGGCAACCTAGCAATACCGCGTTTAATCCGCGAATTAGGATGCAAAGTCACAACGATAAACGGAGACATCGACGGAACATTTCCTGGAAGACTACCTGAACCGCGACCAGAAAATTTGGGCGAGTTAGCCTCGGCTGTAAAGGCTGTTGAAGCGGATTTGGGCGTTGCCTTTGATGGAGATGCTGACCGCGCGATATTTGTTGATGAGCGAGGCGAAATTCACTGGGGGGACAAAACATTTGCTCTTGTTGAAAAACATTTTTTGGAACGAAATCCAGGCGAAAAAGTTGTTACGCCAGTGAGTTCCTCAACTTTAATTAGCGACATCGCTGACGCTTACGGTGGAAAACTTGTCCTAACAAAAGTTGGCAGCGTAACCGTCTCCCAAACAATGAAGAAACTAAAAGCGAAGCTTGGGGGAGAGGAAAATGGCGGAATATTCTATGGACCGCACCAGCCAGTTAGGGACGGTGCGATGGCAACAGCCTTAACTCTGAACATTATGGCGGAAACTGGAAAAAAACTTTCAAGTTTATTGGAAGAGCTGCCAAAGTACTTTATTGAGAAAGGGAAAGTTGAATGCCCAGAAAGTCTAAAGCAGAAAACACTTGAGAAGCTCATAGAACAAGTTAAAGGGCAAAACATGAACACCATAGACGGGGTAAAAGTGTGGTTTGAAGATAAAAGCGCCATTCTTGTAAGACCAAGCGGCACAGAACCCATCTACAGATTGTACGCTGAAGCTAAAAACAAGAAAAGGGCAAAACAGCTTGTCGAAGAATACGCGTTAAAGCTTAAAAAGATGATAAAAAGCCTAAAGGGCTGATACAAGGAGTCTTGCGTGGAGAAAACAAAATGTCCCTAAACTTTTTGAATATAAGACCAGAAGACTTGGATGCAACGGAAAAACGTACAAACTACACCGTCGGCGTGATTGGTTGCAAACACATAGGCATTTTTCACGCGTGGCTATCAATTGAAAAGGGGTTCAAAGTCTACTGCGCAGATGCAAATAGAACTATTCTAAACGATATTGCAAAGGGAAGGATCCCCTTCATACAAAACGAAATAGCATTAAAAATGAAAAACTGCGCAAAGAGCGAGGCATTAAACTTAACAACAGACGCCAAAACGGCTGCAGCGCAAAGTAACATAATCATAATAACGGTTCATGCAGAAGTGGACAAAAAGGGAAAAGCTGATTATTCAAAAATTGTAAACGCATGCAAACAAGTGGGTTTAGGTCTTCACCGCGGCTCTTTGGTAGTTTTCGCAAGCACGGTAGGTGTAGGCACAACACAATCTTTGATAAGGGAAAGCTTGGAAAACGCTTCTGGACTTAAATGCGGAGTTGATTTTGGATTAGCCTACAGCCCAGTTAAATCTTTGGATGGACAAACGTTGGAGACAATGGGGAAAGGCGAAAGAATTGTCGCGGCATTCGACAAGAATAGCTTAAACGCTGCATCAATATTCTTAAAGGTTATTACCAGATGCTCCTTGAAAAAGACGCTGAACGTGAAGGCTGCTGAAGCCGCAGCAATTTTTGAAGCGATACAAAGCAGTGCAAATGCTGCCTTAGCCAGAGAGTTTGCAGTCTTCTGTGAAAAAGCGGGAATAGATCATGTGGAAGTAGCTAAACTTTCAAAGAAAGATCTGAGCGCCTTGTTTTCTGCGCTGCATTTTGATGATACCCACAGCATTGAACCATACTTCTTTTTAGAGGACGCTGAAAACCTTAACATAAAAGCGCGTGTTCTAAAAGCTGCCAATGATGTGAACACGGTAATAGTCAAGCATGCGGCAAACTTGGTTAGGGATGCCTTAAAGGGCTGTTCAAAAACCTTACGAAGGGCAAGAATCGCCGTTTTAGGGGTTACACGTTCAAGAGATTCAAAGGCGCCTCTTAAAAGTGTGGCAGTAGAATTAATTAGGATGTTGGATGCGGCTGGCGCGAGGCTCAGCGTTTACGACCCATATGTCACAGTGGAGGAGGCAAGTGAAATTTCAAATTTAAGGAAAAGTTTAGTTGATGCCTTGGAAGGAGCAGACTGCGCTGTGATACTGACGAGTCACGACGTGTTTAGGCGCTTAAACCTTAAAGAATTGAAAGTTGTAATGAAAATGCCAGCCGCCATTGTGGATTTGGAGGGAATAGTGGAGCCATCTGCAGTTGAAAAGGAAGGGTTCATATACCGTGGTTTGGGAAGGGGTGTGTGGACAAAATGAAAAAAGTTGGAGTGGCAGTTATAGGAACTGGTTTTTGGGGCAGAAACCACGCTAGAGTTTACAAGGAACTGGCTGAAACAGAGCTGTTGGCGGTTTGCGACATTGACTCTGAAAGGGCGAAAGCCGTAGCAAAGCAGTTTGGAGTAAAGCCATACGCTAAAACTGAAAGAATGCTGAAAATGGAGGAAATAGAAGCCGTCAGTATATGCACGTGGTCAACCAGCCTTGCGAAAGAGGCAATGAAAGCCATAAAAGCTGGAAAACACGTCCTAATCGAAAAGCCCATGGCAACAAACATCAAACAAGCAAAACAGTTGCTGGAAACTGCAGAAAAAGAAAAAGTGCACATCACTGTTGGTTTTCTGATGCGCTTTATACCTGGAATCCAGCACATCAAAAAAGCCATAGAAAACAAAACGATCGGACAGCTTGTGTGCGCCACGGCAAAGAGAGTTTCCGAGTGGCCAGAAAGAATCGGAGATGTTGGTGTTGTTAAAGACACGGCAATTCATGACATAGACATAATGCGGTATCTTTTTGGAGATAATCCAGTAGCCGTTTTTGCAAAAACTGGAAGCATGAAGCATAGACAGTTTGAGGATTACGCGCAGATAATGTTGACTTTTGAGGGGGGAAGAAGCGCCTTTATAGAGTCAAATTGGCTTACACCTTATAAAACGCGAATATTGACGGTTACTGGAAGTGCAGCCATAATAAAACTTGATTATATAACGCAGGAATTAACTGTGGAAAGCGCAAAGGAAACGGTGCAGCCACGGCTTGCATGGCAAGAGCCGCTAAAACTTGAACTGCAACACTTTGCAAGGTGTATTTTAGGTGAAGAGAAACCACTTATAACTGGAGTTGACGGCTTAAAAGCCCTAGAAGTAGCTGAAGCTGCATTAAGATCTTCAGCTAAAGGCAAAGTGATAAATTTAAAAGGAGAATTCTAGCCCTTTCGCATGTCTGCATCGATTTTAGCAGTTCGAAAATTGCTAAATTGATAGCCCTCTCTAGTTTTTCACGATTAGGCATGTTTACCTTTTAAGTTGAATGGCTTGCCTTCGAGCAAAATTTTTTCTGGAATCTTCTCCTTCCACTTTTTTAGAAACGGCAAATCCTCGCTTTCTTTCCGAAGCTCGTCGGGCAGCATTTCTGGGATCTCGTCGCGTATAGGATACCACCTCAAACATTTTGGACAGACAATCAAGCCTTCAACAATCTCATCCTTTTCCTCGAATACATGAAGTTCTAACGGATAGTGTTTATCGATGGGGCATGCAAGGATTTCCATAAGCTTCCGCTTCATATCGCATCATCTCCAAACACTTTGGCTTCAAACCTATAAAACATTTTATGCCCACTTAATGTTGAGGATTAACTTTAGCGTCTAAAACAACTTGATACCAGTTTGGACCCGTAGCCCTTACTATACGTCCAAACGGGATTTCAAAATTAACGCCCAATTCGGCGAGTTTGCCGGCAACTTTTAGCTTAACTTTCTTAACGGCATCCTCGTTCTTGCTTGCGTGTTCAAAATCGTAGTAGTGTATCCATCCGCCATTTTCTTTAAGCGCCAACAAAGCGTAGGGCAAGTATTCAAAGGCTTTTTCCGGCAGAGGCATCAGAACGCGGTCAGCAACATGACGCAATTTGTCTTCAATTATTTCCTTTGCGTCGCCAAGCAAAGGCACGACTTTGCCATAAACCCTATTCAGCCTTACGTTTTCCTTCACGTACTCGATTGCTGCATGGTTAATGTCAATTGAATACACTTTTGAGACATCGGAGTGTTTTGCAATGATAATTGAAAAGCAGCCAACACCAGCAAACATGTTTACGACTGTTTCCCCACTCTTTACTTGTTTCGCGATTCGCATTCTCTCGTAAAAAAGTCTTGGAGAAAAGTAGCACTTTTGTACATCAACATGGAAGACACATCCAGACTCTTTGTGAACAGTGTTTGTTTTGCGTTCGCCAGCAATGTGCTCCAATGTTCGAAGTCTAAACTCTCCAGCAACTGGTCCTGTTTGCGCTAGAACTGTTCGCACATTTTTATGTATTCCCATCAGCGTTTTTGCAATAACTTCGCCGTGCCCTTTTGATTGTGGTGTTAGGCGTATGATTGCTATGTCTCCCACAATGTCGTAGGAGCTATACAAATGTGCAAGTTCGCTTGGAGAAAGCACCATTGACAAAGCGTTTTTCAAGCGTTTTCTCAAGGCTTTTCATCCTTCACCAGATTAGTTGTGTTTGGAAACATTTAAAAGCAAAATGCCTTCTCTTGGTAAAGGGATGGTTATGGCTAAAACTGGAATTGTGTACGAGTGTGTAAGGTGCGGGGCAAAAGTTTCATCTGAAGAGTTGGAGCTCCGCGGTGGGGAAATAAAGTGCACGACCTGCGGCTATAGAATTTTAAAGAAGATAAAGCCTCCTGTTGTTAAGCGAATTCAGGCAAGATAAAAAGAGAGAGTGAACCGTTTAACAGACGCCTAAAAGATTTCTTTTTCGCCAATTTTGCGAAGCGCTCTACCGCGAAGCTTTATTGCGGGTCCAACAACTTCCTCTGGTGGCTTTTCAACAGTTTTTCTTTTCACGGTTTCGCCGCATATCCCTCTAGGGAGTAGGCGCCTCTTAACGCAAATAGCGTACCTACAGTTTGCAACGTCGCATGTCTCTTCAGTCCACCTACACCACACGCCATCACGCCTATAGACTGCAGCATTCTGGGTGCACTTGAAGGCTTGACATGTTGGAGAACAAGTTTTCCCCTGCGCCAACACACGCACAACCCTTTATTGTTTCAAAACTTCTCGCATCAACGGCTCTCTGAAATATTCTTGCATAGAGGGAATATTAAACTTTTTTCCACACGACTCCTTATTTCTGCTCCTCTTTAGCCTCTTGACGCTTGAAACGCTTTCTCCTATAAACTTCCAAGACTATTATGACTAGAGCTGTTATGACAATTATCATTGCAGTAGCCAAGCATCCCGTCTCCACAAGAAAGCCAGCTAGAACAACATATCTATCAATCTTGATGGTAAGCACCGTTGAAACTCCAACATTAAAATTCTTGGTGACACATGGTTCTGAATGCCCTGGCATATAGACGTTTATTTGTATTTCTCCGCCAACGGCATTTGCGAACGTGACTGTGCCCCCTGAATCTGTCTGTTTAGCGTCTTGTAACAAACCGCGATGCAATATTACGTTGGCACCAGATATTGGTTGACCAAAGTAATCGACAACTTTGACTGCTATGTTTAAGCCGTAAAGCTGACATTTGATTGTTACATTAAATTCAACATCGCCAGAAGTTAAATCAAACACCGTTTCATTTAAGAGTATATCGCTAAAGAAAATTTTGACAGAGTATCTTCCGAAAGTGCAGTTTAAGGTGGCATTTCCGTTAACAACATCTCCTTCAGTAAACAATCCAACGGTTAGCTCTTGGGCTTTCAATGTTGCCGATGGAATTGGCTGGTTGTTTACATCTAAAACTTGAATGTTAAGCCTTCTGGTTGGATAAAGAACCATCACGTTAACGCATTCGGCGACTGGTAAATCGGGAATGGTGTTGTTGCCAATGTTAAAAACTAGCCCATAAAGTGAAGCATTCACCACGCATGTTACGTTGGGAAGTACTGCTGGAAAAACGGCTAACCCATCAATTTTTGTTTCATTGTATTCTGTGGCGGTTCTGTTTTCTGGCGTGCCATAATTTGTAGTGTAATTATAAGTGAGCGTTATGTTCACGCGTGGAATGCGCACGCCACGCTCATTTTCGACAATTATGTTTAGGCTTGTTATGTTACAAGTAAAGGAAAAGTTTAGCACAGCATCTCTCGTAACGCTGAACAGTAAACCATCGCCAACCTTCACGTCCCTGAAGTAGGCTTCAGCCGTATAATCGCCTATCTCAAGCATAAAATTGGCATATCCGCCTACTCCGCTGCTGTTTGTATAGTTGGCATTCGCAGATATATCGTGCACCTTTACCAAAACACCTGAAACGCTTTTTCCAGCACGATTAAGCGTATAAACTGTCGTGTTAAAGCCTAAAATATCAAATGTCTGAGTGTCTGTGAAGTTCTTGGTTGTTGGCACTGGCGTTATGGTTACATTGTAGGTGTGGGTTGCGTTGCTTACAAGCACGTTATTTGGAACAAGCCAATCATAGTTTACTGTTCCATCCGTGGCGTTGTAGGTTATAGTGTCTATTGTCTCGTTTCCAAACTTTATTGCAATCGTGACGTTCCCGTTTACTGGATAGTTAACCGCCTTTATGTTGACGATATCTCCTCTATGATAGGCTCTTGCGTTCGTAATGCCAACAAAAAAATAGTCTGCAAAGGTTTCATTGAAAAATATCTTATAATACCCAGTGAAGTTTGTATTTGCGCCTTCCGCGAAATCGTCTGGGTATGTGACATTAAAGAGGCAGGTTCCAGAAGCATCAGTTGTGATGTTGACGCCATTTCGCAAGGTATAGTTCAAGTCTTCGCGTGGCGCTTGAACCATAATTTTCGGATAGGTGTGATTAGCCAAGCCCCCGGTAATATTAACAGTGATTGTCAAGCTTGCACCCTCTTGTAGCTGTGCTGGAGGCTCTGGAACTTGAGGCTTAAACGACTGAAACGTTAAAATGGTAAAGCTTCCGGTGTCGTTTTCTCCCATTGCATCAATTAACGTAATGTTGTGGGCGCCTTGCGGCGCATGCGGTATGATAAAGCTTGCTGTTATGTTGTTTTCTGTGGCTTCTCCGCTTAAAATTTCATTCCCGTCGAACAATATTCTATACGCGCCTAGATTGCTCACGTTTGCTGTTAATGTGACGTTTGTTCCAACATTCCCAGAAGTGGGATTTATAGAGAGGATTTTTGTTTCAGCTTTTGCTGAAGGAAAAAATGAAAATGTAAACAGGATTGATGACAGCAGAAGTGATAAGAACAGGATTGACTTAATTTTGTTTGGCACAGTTGTTTTCAAGCATGTTCCCTCTGAAATACATGCGAGATGTGAACACTTCTAATACTAGGGAGCATTTTAACTTTACTTTCGATAACATGGCTTAAACTACCTTAAACGTAATTAGAGCCGCAAAACACGTCAAGAAAACTAGGCGAAAATAGAAAAGTAAATTTACGTGCGCGGTAAACTTTGCACATTCGTGGTGAATAAGGTGATTGAGGAAATTCTCGCCTTGGCTGAGCAGCATGAAGAATGGCGCGGAAAACAATGCCTAAACCTAATCCCTTCAGAAAATGTAATGAGCCCATCTGTCCGAAAGCTCCTTTCTTCGGAGTTCGGAAATCGCTATACAGCAAGAGACCGCTTTTACATGGGAACACGCTTTCTAGACGAAGTTGAAGCATATGGAGAAAAACTTGCAAAAGACCTCTTTAAGGCTGAAGTTGCCGATTTACGCCCACTTTCGGGACACATCGCAGACCTAATATTCATAGCCAACTTCACAAAGCCAAACGACACGCTCATGTGCTTATCCCCAGATAACGGCGGATACCCTGGAATGTGGAAGGACGGACTAGCTAGACTATTAAAATTAAACGCAGTGCCCTTCCCCTTTTCAAAAAGCGACATGAGCATAAAAGTAGAAGAAGCAAAAGAAAAAATAAAACGCGTCAAGCCAAAACTTGTTGTTTTTGGCGCAAGCATAATCGTTTTTCCACAACCAGTCAAGGAACTTGCTGAAATTGCAAAGGAAAACGGCGCGACCGTCGGGTTTGACGGTTCACATGTTATGGGACTGATTGCTGGAGAACAGTTCCAAGACCCGCTAAGAGAAGGCGCACACGCGCTTTTCGGATCAACCCATAAAACATTTTTTGGTCCGCAAGGCGGAATAATCTTGGCGGATAGGGAGCATGGAGAAATTCTCAAGGAGAAAATTTATCCAGCATTTGTGGATAACGCGCATTGGAACCGAATTGCAGCATTAACCCTAGCTTTGGCTGAAATGAAAAAGTTCGGCAAAGCCTATGCACGGCAAGTTGTGAGAAACGCACAAGAGTTGGCAAAGGCTCTGTACGACTACGGGCTTCCAGTTGCATGCAAACATCTGGGCTTTACGCAATCGCATCAGATTTTGCTGGATTATGGCGATTATGAAAAGGGACGGGCAAAGGCGGAGAAACTTCAACGTGTAAACATAATTGTGGACTGTGTCATAAGGGTTGGCACTTGTGAGGTTACTAGGCGTGGAATGAAAGAGGCTGAAATGCATAGAATAGCTGAACTGATAAAAAGAGTGCTTGTCGACGAGGAAAGACCTGAAAATGTTAAAAGAGATGTCGCCAAACTTTGCGCTGAATTCCAAAAGCTGGAATACTGCTTTGACGAATAAACTGTTTTATTTAGGGCGCACTTTTACGCTATTAGCATGAGTGAGAAAACTTGGAAAACGCGGTTCCACAAGTGCTAATACAAGCACTAAAAAGGCAGAAATACCACATCATAGGCAGACACTCAGCCGTCAAAAGGTGCAGATGGTTTTACGAAACCCTAATCAACAACAGACCATGCTACAAACAGAAATTTTATGGAATAAAGACGCACCAGTGCATACAAATGACCCCCGCACTCTTCTATTGCACACAACAATGCCTATTCTGTTGGAGGGCACAAAGCGGCGACTTAAAAATTCAATGGAACGAAACAAAAACGCCAAAGTGGGACTCACCAGAACTCATAGTGGAAGAAAGCATCAAAGCCCAACTTAAAATTTTAAGCGGATACAAAGGCAACCCCAAAGCAGATAAACAAAAATTTAGAGAGGCCTCCACTCCCAGACATGCTGCCATAAGTTTGACTGGTGAGCCCACATTGTATGGGCATATAAGCGATTTGATTAAAGCATTTCACAAGAGAGGTTTTACAACATTTCTAGTCTCTAATGGAACATTGCCCAAAGTTTTAGCGAACCTTGAAGAAGAGCCCACACAGCTCTACATCTCTGTTTGCGCTCCAGACGAAGAAACATTCAAAAAAATTTGCCGTCCACAGATTCCAGAGGCTTGGGAAAGGCTTAACGAGACTTTGAAGCTTTTGCCCAGTTTTAAATGTCCAACCGTTATCAGGATAACTTCAGTTAAGGATTTGAACATGAGAAACATTGAGGGTTATGCGAAGCTAATTGAAAAGGCAAGTCCCACTTACGTGGAACCAAAAGCGTACATGCATGTTGGATTCTCGCGGCTACGTTTGGGATTTGAAAACATGCCAAGCCACGGAGAAATTTGCGATTTCGCGTACAAGATTGCAGAGGAAACGGGTTATGACGTTCTTGATGAGGCGCCAGAAAGCAGAGTTGTATTGTTGGGTAAAGTGCAGCGTGCCATCAGATTTGGATAGCTGCGGATTCCTCTGGCAATTAATTCATTTTTTCAGTGTTATTTTAAATGTAAACAATTTTTAATGAATTAAATGAGAATAAACCTTATATAATTCGCCTTTATACCGCTTTAAACTCAAGATTAAATTGAGGTGGAACAATGGTCAACGAAGGAAGAGGTAGACTGTTCAGAAGAAAGGATGGAAAATACTTGATTTACATACCAAAAGACTTGGCAGAGGACAGCATGTTTCCATTCAAAGGTGCAGACTCCGTGTTCGTGAAGGTCGGTTTTAAGGTTGGCGGAGAAGAAAAACTCACCATAGAACGATGGAAGGAACCACCACAACAAAAACAATAAGTGCATTTTCCATCCTTTAACGTTCTCCCATTCCCATACTATTTTTAATCACGAAAATTATAAGCACAAACAATTCTAGATATATGCAAAGGCGAAAAGCAAATGAGTTCATTAAAGGCGGTTTTAGAAGAGATACGCAAAGAACTGAAAGAGAAAGAAAAAATTCGAGAAAACGCACAAAACAACATGCGAAAGGCAACAAGCCTTTCAAAACAGGCAATACTCTTCATACATCAAAAGAGATTGAAGGAAGCGGAAAAACTCGTTAAAAAGGCAAAAGAGATTATTTTAGAACTTAACAACGCTTCCGCCGCCCATCCAGACATTATTTACAGTGGACTCTATGACGCGGCGCTTCAAGAGTACTCTGAAGCAAACATATTCCTAAAAATAGTAGAGGAAGAGCGCTTTGTAACGCCAAAAGAGATTGCCGTGCCTTCTGTGGATTATGTTCTTGGGCTAGCAGACGTTATAGGAGAATATAGGCGTTTGGCTCTTGATGCATTGCGAGAAGGTAACGTTAAAAAGAGTGAGAAATGTTTGAAAATAATGGATGAAATCTACATTGAGCTTATGGCGATGAACGAAGCATACATGCTTGTTCCAGGCTTACGAAGAAAATGCGACACTGCAAGAAAAATTATTGAGACTACGCGGGGCGACGTAACCCAAGAGATTAGAAGAAGCGCTTTAGAAAAATATCTCAAGGGTTTAGAGCACCATTTAAGGAAAAAATAAAATTATGAACAAGGTACCCAAGAATTTTTCTGTTGGGAAGGCTCATAAAACGCAAATTCGCCTATCGCAAAGGATAATTTTTGAGGATAAATTGCCTAGGAAAATACGTTATGTTGCTGGCGTTGATGTGGCATACGCGAAGAATTTGTCGTTAGGCGCCGTGGCAGTGTTGGATTATGACACGCTTAGGCTTTTAGAGTGCAAAACCGCCGCTTGTGAGACACGCTTTCCATACGTTCCGACACTTTTGTCTTTTAGAGAAGTCCCTCCCACAGTACTAAGCATAAAAAAGTTGCAGACGCAACCTGACGTTTTTCTTGTTGATGGACATGGTTTCGCCCACCCATACCACTGCGGTTTCGCAAGTCATTTAGGATTGGTTTTGCGAAAACCAACAATCGGTGTAGCCAAAAGTCGATTATTCGGAGAGGAAGAACGTATCCATGGAGGATCTATTACTTTTTTGAAACATAAAGGTAAAGTTGTTGGCGCCGCGGTTGTAACAAAAAACGGATGTAAGCCCGTTTACGTTAGCGTTGGACACATGGTTTCTTTGGAAACTGCGGTTAAAACTGTTCAACACTGCACTGTGACTGGAAGGATTCCCGAGCCAATCTTAAAGGCGCATGAGGCGGCTACCGCGGAAAAACGAAAAATCAATATGCGTAAGGCTCTTAACATGTGACAAGTGAGAATGTTGCTTAACCCGAAGCTTAAAGCGGTAGCCAACAAAATTCGTGATGAGAAACTGCGGAAGAAAGTTATGGAGTTTTTGGAGAATCCAACGTTTGAGGTTGGCGGAAAAACTTATTCTGGCATGCCTCTCGACGTGTCGCCCGCTGGCTTGTCGCATCATCACTGTTACGCTGGAGGATATATTGAACATGTCGTTTCAACAGCGAAAATAGCGCTCACAATATGCGACTGCGTGGAAAAAGTGTATCATGGAAAAGTAAACCGCGACTTTGTTCTGGCTGGAGTGCTGCTCCACGACATTTTTAAACCTTTAACATACATTGCGAAGGAGAATGGAAGCTACGCAACGACAAGCCTAGTAGATTATATGGACCACCTTTCAATGGTGATAGCAGAACTTGTACGAAGAAAATTTCCAATAGAAGTTATTCATGTAATCTCAGCACATCATGGTGAGTACGGACCAATCAGACCGCACACAATAGAAGCACTAATTTGCCACCTAGCAGATTTAATTGATTCACGCCTAAACGGAGAAGTGCTTAACGCCGCAGCCTATCTAACAAGAAGAGCTGTTGGTGAAGAACTGCCAAAGCTGACATCAAGGGAGGCTTTTGAAATAATTCATTCGAAGGCAACTGAAGGCTGGAATGGTGTCGCAAAGACGGTGGAAAATCTAAAACGTAAGAGGGAAGCCGCAAAAACTTAATAGCAGTTTTATTGAAAAATGTTGAAAAGGACGGCGAATAAAATGGAAATATCGTTTGAGGAATTCCAAAAATTGGATATGCGCGTTGGAAAAATTTTGGAGGCAAACCAGATTCCAGGCTCGCGAAACCTAATCAGGATGGTTGTGGATTTTGGGACAGAAAAGCGGCAAGCAGTTGCTGGCTTACTACAATGGTACAAGCCCCAAGATCTTGTTGGCAAGAAATGTGCGTTTATACTGAACCTTCAGAGAAGAAAGTTTATGGGCGTTGAATCGCAGTGCATGATTTTAGCTGCTGAAGACGAGAAGAGCAACGTAGTGGTACTCCAGCCAGAAAAGGACATAACGGAAGGAAGCAAAATCCATTAGAATTTAGACTTCGGAAAAAATTCATTCAATAATTGTTAAATACCACAGCACTGCACAATATTTGGTCGTTTGTAAAAAGGATGGAAAAACATGAAAGAGAAACTAGGCAAAAAATTTGTAGGGTTTTTAATTGTCGCAACGTTGCTAATGACTTTTATGCCAAACATAGCACACGCATCAAGCGGGCTCACTTTAGAAAAGAATCAAGAATGGCTTACGGAAAATGATAGCTATTCATTGGCAAATGCCGCAGGAGACATCGATGGAGATGGAGCAACGGAAATTGTTACAGCGGGATACACTTACAACTCCACGTGGAACTTTTACTGGGGCGAAGTGAACGTTTGGAACTGGAATGGCACATATTTAACAGAAGAACATAAAGAAATCATTGACCAAACATATACGTGGTCCTCCGACACACGCTTTTATGCCGTAGCGTTAGGAAACGTTGACAACAAAACAGACACAGAAATTGTGGTAGCCGGGTACGGAAAACTCCTAGGCATAATGGAACAAGGATTGCTAATTGTTTTAGGTTGGAATGGAACGGCGATGGAAAGGAAAACCATTCAGTACTGGCCTACTGAGGTCAATGAAACGAAGTTTTTTGATGTTGCAATAGGCGACGTGGATAAAGACAACACGACAGAGATAATTGCCGTAGGCTACAGAAACACCACGTCACTCTCCGGAACAGGATTTCATGGAGTAATAACAATTTGGAATATCACTGACACAAAATTGACACTTGAAACAAGCCAAGAGCGGCTCATCAGCGGAAACACCGAATGGCATTCGGTGGCGGTGGACGATGTAGACGGGGACGGAACCATTGAAATAATTATTACTGGATACTTCTACGACAAAACACTTGGCCATGATTGTGCAGTGCTTGGGATATGCACTTGGGACGGTGCAGACCTTACATGGAAAGCAAGCACCAAATGGTACACATACCTAGACACATACTCAGTCGACGCCGCGGTAGGAGATATAGATTCTGATGGAAAGAAAGAAATTGTTACAATTGGAAAACAATTCAACGGAGAAAACTACTATTCACAATTAAGAATATGGTCGTGGGACGGAAACCTCTTAATATTGAAGTTAAGTGTGGAGAATGGCTTAGTAGGGCTTCTTACAGGTACATCAGGCAAAGCGGTGACGATATATGATATAGATAAGGACGGCAAAAACGAGATAATTGCCTGCTCAGACGTTGCAATACTTTTCAGCTCCACACCAGTTATCACAATTTTCTCGTGGGACGGAAAAACTTTAACCACAAAAGATACAGCAGAATGGAAAGAAGCGTCAAACATTGAAGATGTCACTTGTGGCGACGTGGACAATGATGGAAACATCGAAGTACTAACAGCGGGTTACAAATGGCAACTCATGGTTGTTACAGAAAAATCTGAATTAGCAATATGGAGCGTCAGCAAAGTTGCGAGTTCAATAACTGTGAATGTAAGCTCGCCAAGCATTGTTATAGGCAATCAAGTGACAATAAGCGGCAGATTAACAAACGAAACGGGTGACACGCCAATACCAAACGCTGAAGTAACAATAGAATTTTCACGTGACCCCTTACCAGTTCTAATAACATTAGACAAGGTTATAACAAACGAAAATGGAGAATACACGTTCGCTTGGATCCCAGAAGCCGCTGGAAACTACATGATTCGAGTAAGCTGGAAAGGCGACTATGAGCATGAAACAGCAGCCGCAACAACCACATTCACAGTTGAAAAAGCTTCAAGCCTAATAGTCCTAACACTCTCAAGCTACACAACAACAGTCGGAGGAAACATAAGCGTAAGCGGCACATTGTACCCAGCAAAAATAGCGACAATAACCCTCAAATACACGAAGCCAGACGGTTCAATAAGCACAAAAACTGTTTATTCAAACCAAGCAGGAGCTTTCACAGACACATTCACAGCAGACCAAATTGGACAATGGCAAATAACAGCAAGCTGGAGCGGAGACGACATTTATAAAGCGGCCGAAAGCGCATCAACAACGCTAACGGCTCAAGCTGTTGACACTACAACACTCATGTTTGCTCTAGGCGGCTTAGGACTCGGCATAATAGCACTAGTTTTGGCGGCAATAGCGCTCCTAATGCCTTTTAGAAAACCAAAAGCGGCACCACCAGCACAACCAACACAGCCACCGCAGTAATAACAAAAGCGGAAAATTTAATCTTCCCTTTTCTTTTTAACCTACAAGTTTAGCAATGGCATCCGCTTTTTTCTTATCCTCTGTCAGATACTCAATCATTTCCACGTCCAAATCAAGCCATTTTGCAAGTCCGGCAGCCATTTCAACATTATTCTTGAATATTATCTTAAGGTAGGGGATTATCTCCTTTGAAGCTCTATTAGCGGATATGTGACATTTTCGCTTAATCTTCTGTCCAATGTTTAGTTGTATTGCACGTTCAGCCTTGGACCTAGACAACATTTGTATGCGCGTTGGAAACTTGAATGGTATAAACCCGCGTGTCTTCGTGTTTTGCCTAGCCATTGCAACGCCAGCGGTCATGTAATCAATAACGTAGCGCGTGAAACTCCAATCTTGTGTGGAGCGGATTCTGCCCCGATAGACGTCTGCCATCGAAAGCGCATCCATAGCCCTTGCCAAATCGTGCGGTTCAGTTAAATGCGCTGGAACGTTCTCGTAAATCCACTCAAAAAGCATATCAATGTCAACGTCAGCCATGTCAAACGCTTGTTTTGCGCTGTTGCATGTACGCGCATAAATTATCATTCTCAAAACATTAAAAATGGTGTCTTGCCTATCCCTATAGCCAAGCCAAGAAACATCCTCATACGTCAGTCTCTTCTTGCCTTGGGCTAATGCTTGAAGGTCATTAACTGCCGAGCGGACATCGCCTTCTGAACGCTGTGCAATAAACTTTAAGGCGTCATCGTCTGCTTGTATTCCCTCACGGATGCATATGCGCTTCAAATGTTTCATGACTTCGCTTGTTGGCGGCTTCTTAAACTCTATTAGTAGGCAGTAGTTGCGGAGATTGGCAAATCTTGGGTCATAAGCGTTGTTTGCAATCAAAACTATTGGGCACTGGGCAATTTTAACAATGTCTGTTATGGCTTTAACGCCGCCCTTGTCAGCTGTGCCAGTAAGCCCGTCAAGCTCATCCAACAGTATGATTCTTTTGCCGCCGAAAAGCGAGCCATACTGCGAAGCTAAACCAGCAAAACGGTTAATCGCCTCTTCAGTCCTATAGTCGCTTGCGTTTTTCTCAACAAGTTCCATCTTAAAATCAGCGGCAAGAGCCTCAACGGTAACTGTTTTTCCAATGCCTGGAGGACCAAAAATGAAAGCTGCACGTTTTTTGGGTATGCCTTTCTCCCAAGATTTTATCCATTCAATAAAGGTTTGGATAGCCTCTTTGTTTCCAACGATTTCGTCTAGGGATTTTGGCTTGTGCTTAACAGTCCAAGCAGCGTACAAACACTTTGCACCTAACTTGTCTTTTTAATCTCGTAGCCAGCCTCCACAAGCCTCGCCAACAAGGCGCTTAGCTGAACCTCCTCGTCTGCGCCCTCAACAAGCCTATAATCTATATCGCCGACAATGTCTGCCAACTTTATTTTCCAAGGCTCTGGAATATCCGCTCTGAAAATTTCGGTGTGAATTTGCCTAATTATGTCGCTTCCAGCCACACCATATTTTTGAATCATGTCGCGCAGTTGTTTTCTGGCTTCTAGAAAGTCGCCGTTAATCGCAGTTTCTATCATTTTCTGCACATCTGCTGGGTGAGCCCTACCCGCAATGGAATAAACAACCTTCGCGTCTATTGGCTTGTTCAGCGATGCAGCAGCTTGAAGCGTGTTTATCGCCTTTCGCAAATCGCCGCCGCAAACCTCAAAAATCGCGTCCAATCCGTCCTTCAGAAGTTTGATGCCTTCGTTTTCCGCTATGCACTTAAGGTATTTGTCATGTTCTTCCCTTGGCAGAAATGTGAAACGAAACGGGGCGCAGCGTGACTGTATAGGCTCAATTATTTTTCCGCTGTAGTTTGCACATAAAATGAAACGGCATGTTTCAGTATACCGCTCCATTGTACGCCTTAGGGCTTGCTGAGCATCGGCAGTCATGTTGTCCGCTTCATCTAAAATCATAAGTTTAAATGGTATTTCGCCAATAGACCGCACACGAGCAAAGGTTTTGACAGTTTCCCTCACAACGTCTATACCCCTCTCGTCGCTAGCGTTCAACTCCATTATGTGCTCTCGGTAAGCATCTCCATACAAGTCCCTAGCCAAACAAAGCGCAGCAGTGGTCTTTCCAGTTCCAGGCGGTCCAGCGAAAATGCAATGTGGCACATTTTTGGATTTAACGAAGCTCTTTAATCGCTCAACTATCTCCTTTTGGTCAACCATTTCATCCAATGTTTTTGGTCTGTACTTTTCAGCCCACATCTCAAAACTCAAGGACAACCCTCATAGTTTTCATACGTGTTAGTGCTAATAAATGCTTACTGAACGGTGCTTAAACCTAGCTTTGTGTCTCAATTGGTTTTTCTTCTTTTTCAAGGAAGCCTGTTAGGAATATGGCGTATTCGCATGGATGCTCATTCTGGAGCAGAGATTTTATTATTTTCATTCGCCCCTTTTTGCCGTGGCTAACCCTAGAAATAATGTATTCTAGTGTTTTCTTCCGAAGACCGCAGAGCCAAGTCTTCTGATTGGTTTTGACCAGTTTGTAATAGGGGCAACTTTTGTATTTGAGAGTGAAGCCGCCTTCAAAATATTCTATTTCAACTTCTATGCCGAGTTCGCGGTACATGTCAATAAGCCTTTCACCGACATCTTTGATAGTCCACGGGTAGTCTTCTGGAAAAAGCGCGTCCAACTGTTCTCTTTCAACGGCGAAAGCTTCTTCGATGGAGTTGCATGACATTCCTTCGATTAGTGTTTGCATAAGCTTTTTCCGCGGTAAGGGTTCTAGAACTGGCTTTTCCAAAAGTTTTAGTTTAAAGCTTAGTAGGTTCTGGAATGTCGTTGTTGAAACTTCGTAGCCTAGCTCCTTAAACATGGATTCTATTAAGATGCGTTGGCTGTTCATTACAAGGGGGTCTATCCGCTTAAAAATGATGGTGAAGTGCTCGTCGTCAACAAACCTTACTTCAGCGTCGGGCTGCGTCACGCTGATGCTTTTGATGATAAAGTTTTTGGAAAGTCTACCAATTTTTTCTGGGTCGCCCCGAGCAAGCATGCGGATGGCGTTGGAGATGCGGACTCCTGTTGCGCGGTATATTTCTTCAAATTTTTGTCTGTCACTTTCGTATACTTTTGCAGCGAAGGAGTTGAAGAGGTCGCGGGGGATTGGAACAACATCTAGGAATTGTTTTCCTATTATTTGGAAAAGGTTGAGTTCTGCTAGTTGATCTAGGATGCTTTGGTCTTCTGCGCCTACGTATTTTATTGTCATGTTCACGTTTGCATGTTCAATTGAGTGATGCAGTAGCTTCCATCCGCGTGTTGCAAGCATTATCGAAAGTACTGTTAAGGATAAACGAGCTGTTTGAGCTGTCGTTGCTTGGAAAACAAGTTCTAAGGTGTTCTCTTCTTTCTCTGTTAAAACTTTAACTTGCCTAAACCAGTTCATTTTGACAAAGGCCGAAAGAATAGTCTTAACAAAATCTTTTGGCTCCCTCGGAAACTCGTCGATGCCGAGAACGGTTCTTGCATCTTCTATGAAGTTGCCCAATTCTGTTACTGGTTCCTCAAGATGCTTCTCAGCCCAATTCATGAAGGCTGGTCCAACAAGCATAAGTGTGTTTTTGAACAAGCCTGGAGTTACATTTGCTAGTTCTTTTTCAATCTGTTGCTCCAAGAATTCGCCGAATTCCTTTCTCCTTAATGGGTAAATTTCGGGGCGAATCATTTTTATGGCTATGTCTTCACCCATAATTCGCAAGTCGAAATTTACGCCTATGCCCTCTAATATTGTGGCAATTTGGAAGGCAACCATTACGGGTAAGCGTTTAAAGACTCTGGGTCTTAGCACGGCTACACTGTCGATTTCGCTGTATGATGGAATGTCAAAGAGGTTTGTAAGCCCTTTTATCTCTTCTAGGACCAGTAGAAACTCCTTGAAGGTCGATGGAGCCCTCCATGCAACAGAGCTTTTTAGTATCTCGATTATGTTCTTTGCCTCTGCTTTTTGTTCCCTTATCAAGTCTTCAACTGTTCTGTTTCCAAGGGCAACTTCAAGGAGGCTGTCAAGGCTTTTTCTGCTAACCGATGTTAGGTCAAGCGCCTCTCTCAGTTTGGTTTGTTCGTTAATTTTTGCTTTTATTGTGCAATCATCGCAAGAACCAACTTTGTCAACCCTAAGCAGAGTTTCTACGGCTTTTTCGAGAACGCGGCTTTTTGTGCCATAGGTTTTTGCTAGTTCTTCAAGTACCTCGTTTGTCTTTTTGGTTATTGTTGTGTGAAGGTGTACGGACATGCTGTTTCACGGGTTATTTTTTGAATCGGTTGCTTTTAAACATGTTCATAAAAAATTCTTGAATGTACATAAGAGAAAAGGGGGGAGGGGGGATGTTAACTTGGTGTTAATGGTGGTACGATGGGGCTGAACGTTGTGCCCTTTCTGGCTACAAGCGCGTCTGCCACTCTTTTTACGGCCAACATGTAGGCTGCTGTGCGCATGTTCACATTGTACTGTTTTGACATTTTGAGCACATCGTGGAAAGCTTTGGTTATTGTTTCCTTCAGTTTATTCCTAACCTCTTCTTCAGTCCAGTAATAGTTCATTTGATTTTGCACTTGTTCAAAGTAGCTGACAATCACTCCGCCGGAGTTGGCGAGAATGTCGGGGATTACGAAAACGCCTTTTTTGAACAGAATTTCATCCGCCTCTGGAGTTGTAGGTCCGTTAGCCCCTTCTGCAACGATTTTCGCTTTTATGTTTGCAGCGTTTTCCTTTGTTATTTGGTTTTCCAACGCCGCTGGAACCAAGATGTCGCATTCTAGTTCTAACAATTGCTCATTTGTTATGAAAGTGCTGCCAGGGTATTCAACCACCGAACCAGTTTTCTCCTTGTGAACAAGAACTTTTTCCGGGTCCAAACCTTCTGGGTTATAAACGCCACCTTTAGAGTCTGAAACCGCGATTATTTTGCATCCGATTTCATGTAGCAGGCGTGCCGCATGATAGCCTACGTTTCCATATCCTTGCACTGCAACTGTTGCACCCTTGAGATTTATTCCGAGATGTTTGGCTGCCTCGACAACTGTGTACATGAGTCCCCTTGATGTAGCCTCGCTTCTTCCATGAGAACCGCCAACATGAACAGGTTTTCCAGTCACCACGCCGAAAACTGGATAACCGACTATTTCACTGTATTCGTCCATTATCCAAGCCATCATTTCCGCAGTTGTGTACACATCTGGGGCAGGCACGTCCGTGAAGGGTCCTATGAACTTTGCTATGGCACGTACATATCCTCTTGTGAGGCGCTCAAGCTCTGCCCTTGACATCTCCTTAGGATTGCATCTGATTCCACCTTTGCCTCCGCCAAGAGGCAAACCTGTTACGGCTGTTTTCCACGTCATCCAAGCGGCTAGGGCTGTGACTTCGTCCAGGGTTAGGTCTGGATGGTATCTTATGCCGCCCTTTGTTGGACCCAAAGCGTCATTGTATTGCACGCGGTATCCGGTGAAAACTTGAATGCTGCCGTCGTCCATGACTACTGGAATGTTAACGATGAGGGTACGCATTGGACGCTTTAATATTTCGTGTATGCCCGGGTCAAGATTCAGTTTTTCGACAGCCACGTCTAGCTGTTTAAGGGCGGCTTCGTAAGGGTTTGGCGCAACCGCAATAGGAGCCAATGTATCCACTTTGACGAAAACTGCCGTTTGGAGTTTCTCAACTAGGTTTTTGAGAGTTTCCCTCGCTACTTCGCCGTTGCCTTCACTGTTTCCGTAAAACCATAAATACGTCTCAACTAAAGCGTCTTCTTTCCTAGAGAGGAAAGCCCCAGCAGGAGCCATTTTTGGACTCTCGGAGAAATAGTCAGCGAGAACGCGCAGCATATTAAGTTCATCGCGTGTTAAGGGCAAAAGTTTCTTTATGGGTTCTGGCGCTTTCACATGGACGTACTCGGCATCCATCAACTTCTTCCTTAGCTCTTCAAAAGCCTTTAGAGAATCTTCTATGGGTATGCCAAAGTTTTCAGAGTACGTTGTCAGTAAGGCATAGTGGGCTGTTGTGTAACTTTCTATTTTTGCTGTTAACTCTGGTTTTTCGGCGAAGAAGTCCACCATTAACTTGAGCATTCCTAATTCACGAGCTGAAAGTTCTACCGAGTTCAACATCTTTTTCACACCTTCCGAAGACTAACAAAAGCAATGTTCAACTATAGAAATATTATGTCCATTATGTACACACTTGTACAACACAATAAAACAACCAAATTACAACATAACATTTTTAATGGTGCCCGCAAACTCTTACACACGGTGCACAACATTGACAAGCGAAAAACAAATGCCTCATTCAACTGGAATAAAAAGCCTAGACAAGCTCCTTGAAGGCGGTTTATTCCTAGGAGAGAATGTTTTGTGGGAGGTTGAATCTGGAACCTTCGCGAGAGAATTTTTATATTCATTTATGCGTCAAGGACTATTAGAAGGAAAGCAGGTAATTTACCTAGATTTCATATATCCTCCACAAGCGCTGATACTCCAACTTGAACCGTTAACCAAGTCATTGCCAGACGGATGGGAAAAGAAACTGCTAGTATTAGACTGTTTTTCAGAAGCAGCTGGACAAGGCGAACTCATATTCAGTGATTTTTATGACAAGGCACCAACGTGGATTAGAAAAGTTCCAAGCTCCAAAGATCCAGAGCGTTTTCACCACTTTTTCGGGAGAATTGAAAGAGAATTTGTAACTCCAGGTACAAGGCTTGTTTTTAACAGTTTGTCAATTATGGAGCATAATTGGGGAAGAGACGCGGTCAAGACGTTTTTTGGGCATGTTTGCCCCGCATTGTATGCTTATCAAACTCTTGCTTGTTGGACGATGGCGAAGAACGCGCATCCAAAAGAGTTTTGTGCAATAATTGAGCATATGACACAAGTTGTTATTGACCTTTCAAGGCAGGGTGACAAAAACTTTTTGCAGATAAAGAAGGCTGGTGGAAGGTATAATCCGCAAACATATCAGCGGCGAGAGTACACAGTTAAGGGCTTACAAATAGATGTTCTTTAATGGCGAGGTAAAATTGCACGCTTCATGTACATTCATGTTCATTTTTCGCTGTTTCTAGGGTAATGTTTAAATGTTGACTAAAATTAACCCCTTCATACCGAAATTTACAAACGTAAAAGGGTGAAGAAGATGACCGAACGCGTGTTTAGAAACAGTTCTTATTTGAACGGAAAATCGACAACAGGAACAACCACACGAGTCAAAGACACAAGCCCAACAAGCGGAATGTGCCCGATATGCATCCGCGACTGCCCAATAATGTGCGAAATTGGACTTTCAGCTTTCAGAGGAAGAGAAGCACTATACCCAGAACCAGTACAATTCGGATACAGCACAGCAGGCGCCCTCAAAGACTTTGGACTGGATTGGTCACACTTCAACATACAAGCTGGACTTTTTGAAGCTTTAGGAATAGAGGAAAACTCCGATGTTGCGCTGTTTCCAAACGCAAGCACAGAAACGGTCGTTGCAGGCATACCACTAAAAATACCAGTTTTATGCGGCGCCTTCGGCTCAACAGACGTTGCAAGACTAAACTGGGAAGGATTAGCCATAGGCACAGCATTGTCAGGCGCCATAATAATCGTCGGAGAAAACGTCTGCGGCATGGACCCAGAAGCGCAATTCACAAATGGCAAGGTCACCTATTCGAAAGAATTAAAACGCAGAGTAGACTTGTTCAGGAAGTTCTGGGATGAAAAATACGGAGACATAGCCGTCCAAACAAACGTTGAAGACCAACGCTTGGGAGTTGACGTCTACGCCATCTCAAAACTGGAAGTCAACGTAATAGAGAGAAAGTGGGGACAAGGAGCAAAGGCGATTGGAGGCGAGGTTCGCGTAAGAGACTTGCAAAAGGCGATAATGCTAAAGAAAAGAGGATATATAGTTATCCCAGACCCAGAAGACCCTACAGTGCAGCAAGCATTCAAAGAAGGAGTCTTCAAATCCTTCGAGAGACACAGCCGCGTTGGAATACCGAAAGAAAAGAACATGATTGAAGACATAGAATGGCTGCGCAAGCAAGGCGCAAAGCACGTGACACTAAAAACTGGCGCATACAGACCAACAGCAGTGGCATACACCCTAAAAATAGCCTCCGAAGCAAAGATTGACGCGGTATACTTTGACGGTGCTGGCGGCGGAACTGGAATGAGCCCCGTTCCAATGATGGACGAGATGAGCATACCAACCGTTTACTTAGAAGCAATAGTTCTGAAGTGCGCACAATTACTGAAAAAGAAGGGCAGATACGTTCCAGACTTGATTATGGCTGGGGGCTTCATAAACGAAACACAAATTTTCAAGGCAATCGCCATGAGCAACTTCGGAGACGGACCGTTCGTGAAGGCGGTTCTGATGGGACGCTCACCATTAACCGCTGTAATGAAGGCAAACTACTTCAAACAATTGGCTGAAGAGGGCAAACTGCCAAAAGCCTTCGCGGACAGATTCGGAAACACTCCAGACAAATTCTTCATCGCAGCGCCGGAACTCAAGGAAAAGCATGGCGAACGCTTCAAAGAAATTCCATGGGAAGCAGTTGCACTTTACACTTACTTGACAGACCGCATAGGCGTCGGCTTAAAGCAGCTCTTGGCTGGAAACAGAAAATGGAAACTGGAACTAATAAACAGAAACGATCTGATGAGCCTATCAGAAATCGCCGCAAAAGTGACAGGCATACCATTACCGCACGAGATTGAAGCAGATGCCATCGAAAGAATATTAGACTAACCAACCTCCTCTTCTTTTTTAAGTTTCACGCAGAACAAGTTTTAAAACCACTAGCGAAGAAACATAGTAAGGAGTGGAGAATATGAAAGAGCAACAAACAGCATTAGATGTGGCTTTGGAACAGTTAGAAATAGCCGCTGAAAAACTAAATTTAGACCCTGGAACCCATGAGATGCTGAAGCATCCTAAAAGGTCGTTAATTGTTTCCATTACAATAAGGATGGATGACGGAAGCATACGCACATTCAATGGATGCCGTGTTCAACACTGGGATGCACGTGGACCATTCAAAGGCGGCATACGCTATCACCCAAATGTAACACTCGAAGAAGTAACAGCACTCGCCATGTGGATGACTTGGAAATGCGCAGTCGTAGACATTCCATACGGAGGGGCAAAAGGCGGAGTATGCTGCAACCCGAAAGAAATGTCAAAAACTGAACTGGAAAGGCTCACAAGAAGATACACAAGTCTAATTCTTGACTATATTGGACCATACCGTGATGTGCCAGCACCAGACGTGTACACAGACGCGCAAACAATGGCATGGATAATGGACACATACAGCCAATACAAAGGTTACAGCGTACCAGAATGCGTCACTGGCAAACCAATAAGCGTAGGAGGCTCTGAGGGTAGAGAAGAAGCTACCTCAAGAGGAGTTGTAATCTGCGCAAGAGAAGCAGCAAAACGTTTAGGCTTAAAGTTTAAGGGCGCAACAGCTGCAGTGCAAGGCTACGGAAACGTCGGATGGAACGCAGCTAAAATCGCACATGACATGGGATGCAAAATCGTGGCAGTTAGCGATTCCGCTGGAGGAATTTATTGCCCAGACGGGTTAAACCCACGCAAAGTTTACGAACATAAAATGAAAACTGGCTCGGTAATCAATTATCCAAAATGCAAGAATATATCAAACGAAGAATTGCTTGAGACAAAATGTGACATCCTAATACCAGCGGCGCTTGAAAACCAGATAACAAAAGCCAACGCAAACAGGATAAGAGCAAAAATAATAGTTGAAGGTGCAAACGGACCGACAACTCCAGAGGCAGATAAAATACTTCGGGAAAAAAGAGTTTTCCTAGTTCCAGACATATTGGCAAATGCTGGCGGTGTAACCGCAAGCTATTTCGAGTGGGTTCAAAACCTGACAAGGGAACATTGGACACTTGAAGAAGTGAACAGAAAACTCGAGAACATTATGGTGAAGGCGTTTAATGACGTTTACAACTTGATGGAGAAGGAGAAAGAGAGCATGCGCACAGCAGCTTTGATGCTTGGCATCGGAAGAGTAAGCGAAGCAATAAAAACATTGGGGCTATGGCCTTAACAGAAAACCGCAGAATCGACTAGATTCAATTTTCTCATACAACCTTCGTGTTTTTAATTTCGCAATCTAAATTTTTAAACTACTGTCCTTATATCTTCTACGCGAAAATAGTCCTAAATAAAGGGAAAGAGGAAATGCAGGAAAAGACTTTGCCAAACATCAAAACTTTAGACTTCGAATTTGAAAATTTGCCAGTAAGCGTTATTGCAAACAGGAACTGCCCCGAAATTAAGCTTGTGGGGCTGAATGTTGGACCTTTCGAAGAAGGAAATGTGTACGAAGTACCGTTCTGGATTGCACAAGAACTTGAAAGGGCTGGAATTGTCCGCTTTCGTGAAGAAGAACTTTTGGATGCGAAAAAGATTTATAAGATTCAGTGGATGGAACGCGTCCAAACGCCAAGCCAGATATCAAAGCTTCCAGAGAACTTTTATCCAAAATTGCGAAGGTATTTGGCGGAGCTAAAGAAGGCTTCGGCAAAGTCTCCAGAAAAGATGAGGGAATACGAAAAAAGTAGGCAAGTGATACGTGACATGATTAACGCGCGCCTAAAAAAGATTGTTTCGCTGGCAACTGCAAATTTTGGACAAACCGAACAGATTTTGAAAAACCTCACGCGTGAGGAAAGGCTAATTTACGAACGTTTACGCAAACTTATCCACAGATGGAAAGCTCAAATATTGGAGCACGAAGAGGAGCGAGGAGAATGAGTGGAGAATTAGAGGTTGTAAACCCCCAAGAACAGTTCCAAGAATTTTTCAAAACAGAGAAGTACAGACAAAAAATTGCACAGTTGGCTGTTGCGGGCAAAACATCATTAATAGTTGATTTTGAAGACATCCTAATCTTTGACAACAAACTTGCAGAAAAACTCCTTGAAAAACCAGACGAGTACCTACAATACGCCAATAATGCAGCCTATGCACAGCTTGAAAGCGAAGACCCAGAATACGCCGAAAGGCTCACCAGCAAACGGGAAACATTAACCGCCAGAATCGTTAGGCTGCTAGAGGCAACGCCGCTAAGAAAACTCGGTTCAGACCACATTGGAAAACTGGTAATGATAGAAGGTATCGTGGTACGCTCGACGCCAGTGCGCCCAATGGTTCTACGGGCAGCATTCAAATGCAGAAGATGCGGAGAACTCTCATTCGAAGACCAAACAGGACAATTCCTAAAAGCACCATTTAAATGCAGAAACCCAGAATGCGGAGCAAAAGGACCATTCGACTTCATTCAAGAAGAATCTGCATTCATAGATTCACAGGAACTGCGCGTCCAAGAAAGACCAGAAGACCTCCCACCAGGTCAGCTCCCAAGAACCTTACAAATTAAGCTTGTCGGAGCAGAAATAGTTGATGTCGCAAGACCAGGCGACCACGTTTCAATAGTTGGCATGGTTCGGGTTGTAGCTCCATCACTTCCAAGAGTTGGAAAACTTCGCACTTTCAGACTTCACTTGGATGCAAATTCTATAGAAGTTTTGGGTAAAGAGCCTGAAACAGCGCTTCCATCACCAGAAGAAGAGGAAAAAATCCTAGAGTTGGCAAAGGACCCGTGGATACATAGGAAGATAATAAATTCGATTGCACCGTCAATTTATGGTTATGACCACATAAAAGAGGCGATAATGTACCTTCTTTTTGGCGGAGTCCCAAAAAATCTCCCAGACATAACAATAAGGGGGGAGATAAACGCCCTTCTGATAGGCGACCCGGGAACAGCGAAATCGCAGCTCTTACAGTACGTGGCAAGGGTTGCACCCCGAGGGTTATACACGTCTGGACGCGGCACAACAGCAGCTGGCTTAACAGCAGCAGTAATACGCGAAAAAGGCGGAGGAATGAGCCTTGAGGCTGGCGCTTTGGTTTTGGCTGACAAGGGAATTGCGTGTATCGATGAGATGGATAAGATGCGCCCAGAGGATAGAGTTGCAATCCACGAGGCAATGGAACAGCACACGGTTTCAGTTGCAAAAGGCGGCATCGTGGCAACATTAAACGCTAGAACGGCCATTCTGGCAGCTGCAAACCCGACACTAGGAAGGTACGTGCCGCACCGCACAGTTGCTGAAAACATTTCCTTGCCAGTCACAATACTCTCGAGATTCGATTTAATTTTCATTTTAAGGGATGTGCCGAACAAGGAAATGGACGGCAAAATGTCAGAGCACATCCTAGAAATGCACAGGAAAGGCTCAAGCCCTGCAGAACCCCCAATACCATCAGATTTGCTGCGCAAATACATAAGTTACGCGAGGGGAATAAAGCCGGTTTTAACCCAAGAGGCGTTAGAGCGACTCAGAGATTTCTATTTGGCAATGCGTTCAATAACCGAGTCAGAAAGCTCGCCAGTCGCAATTACAGCCCGCCAACTTGAATCGCTTGTGCGCGTAGCAGAGGCTAGAGCCCGAGCAGCATTAAGAAAAGAGGTTTTAGCTGAGGACGCTGAGGCTGCAATTGCGATAATGAAGCGTTCACTTGAAGAGGTTGGCATCGATGTCTCTTCATTCAAGCTTGACATAGACATAATAATGACTGGAAAACCAAAAAGCGCGAGGGACAAACTGCAAGTGATAATTTCGAAGCTTATGGAGATGGAGAAGGAGACGGGAATCGTTGAAAGGGAAGCGCTAATAGACGAATTGGAAAATAAATACAAGATTCCGAGGGCGGAAGCGGAACGCCTCATAGGGCAGTTGCTGCGTGAAGGAACGATATATGAGCCTAGGGAAGGCTATCTAAAGAAAACATAGCTTATAATTGAAAAAGAAGGCGTAGCTAGTGCGCTGCCTCAACATTGGATTCCTTGTAATATTGCGCATTAGCCGTAAACACTGTTATGCCAATTGTAACACCAATGTCGCTTACTGAAACGTGATCTGGATTAACTATGTAAACTATCATGCTCCAACCAGACCGCAAGATTAAGTCATCACTGGCTTGCTGCAAACTGTAGTCCTCAGACGACAGATCCACAACCATACCGATGAGCGTGCCATTTTCGTGTGGAATAATGTAGGGCAAATCTTCGTTTATAGTATCCTCGGTTTTGTTATAGTAAACGTTACTCCATTGGCACTCTTGACCCCTAACAGCTATCTTGTCAATTACTAAGTCGCGTCCACCAGTGTTGATTATCAAGAACGCTGCTTCGGAAAATGTTGTTCCATTGTGCCATATGTGCAATTTGAATATCTGAAGACTTTCCTCTTGAACCCTCGTTGTTGTAACGTTGATTGCGTAAAACGTCACGACGGTCGCTAACAACACTGAGACGACCAGTATTATCAACGTTGTAACTACTACGCTCAATCCCCTTTTACTCTTAAATACGCGCATATACTATCCCAACTGAAATTTCTGAAAAATTAATGGAAACGAAAAGTAAGTTTCTTTGTACGTAACAAAAACCAACGCAACTTAAAGATTATTATCTGAATATTTGATTAAAGCTTAAAACTTCTCAGAAATATCCAAAATTAAACTTAAACCATCACAAAAATGCTTGAGTCTCATGTTGAAGGATGGAAATAAATGACAATAATGGTTGTTGTTGGCACACGTCCAGAAATAATAAAAATGGCTCCGCTTATCAGAGAGCTGCAAAAACGCAGTATGCCCTTAACTTTTGTTCATTGCGGTCAACACTACGACTATAACATGTCGCAGCAATTCATCGAAGAACTCGAACTCCCAACGCCAAACTACGGTTACAAAGTTAAAGCGTACTCGCAAGGGATGCAAACCGCCAGAATAATGGCTCACATGGAAAAATTAATGAGACAGACTTCACCATCACTGGTTCTCGTTGAAGGCGACACAAACGGAGTTCTCGCAACAGCGCTAGCATCGGTTAAACTCGACATATTTGTTGGACATGTAGAAGCTGGGTTAAGAAGCTTTGATTTACGAATGCCAGAAGAACATAACAGGCGCCTAACAGACCACATTTCAACATACCTTTTCGCGCCAACAAAAATTGCAGAAGCCAACCTAAAAAGCGAGAATGTTTGGGGCAAAATCTATGTTACTGGAAACACTGTCATAGACGCTGCAATCCAGCATCTACCAATAGCCGAAAGAAAATCAAAAATTCTAGGGGAAGTACGCTTCAAGGAGTTCGCCTTAGTAACAGCCCACAGAGCGGAAAACGTGGACAACCCTGAAGTCTTAAAGAATTTTGTGGATGCCTTTTCTGAAGCGCCAATACCAATTGTTTATCCAATGCATCCTCGCACACGAAAAAGACTGCGAAGAAACGGAATTTACTCGAAAATCAAGAAGTCCGAAAATGTTCAAGTCTTACCGCCGCTTGGATATTTTGACTTTCTTGTTTTGATGAAAAATTGCAAATTGATAATAACAGATTCTGGCGGAATCCAAGAAGAGGCAACAGCGCCTTGCATGAGAAAGCATGTTCTTGTTATCCGACTTTCAACCGAAAGACCAGAAGCCGTAAAAGCGGGCTTTGCAGAGGTCATTGGCATAAAAAAGGAAGAAATAATCAGTGGAATAACAAGGACGCTGGAACATCCAAAACCGCTGCCGAAACGCTCGCCGTACGGGGATGGCAAAGCAGCTGAAAAGATTGCAAAAATAATTAAGGAGGAAATGGCTCTTTAACATCTAGGAAATGTAGGTTATTTTCTTGTCTTCTTCCTTCCGCGTTTCTTCAGCTTGCAAAATTCTCTTTTCCTCAATCTTCTGCAAACGAGTAATCATCTTCTCCGCCTTAGCAATTTCCTCATCCAAACCACGCAAATCCAAATCAACCTTAACCAAAGAAAGCAGAACATCCAACACACTTTTCGCAGCCTTAGGATCAGGCAAATAACCACGCGTTTCCCCCAAGAGACAAATAGCGCCAATTCTCTTGAAGCGCGCCATGCCTAATATCAAACCAGCAGTTCCAACAATAGGATTCCCAGCTGGACTCATGACGGCGCCAGCCTGCAAAGCCTTATTCAACAATTCCGCATCAGTTGCAGACGCAATAACTTTTGGCTTATCCATCACTTCCATGCGGTAGCCTCCAACAGTAATAATCGTTTTCACGTTGTGCTCTTTCGCAAAATTCAAAATCGTGTCGGAAATTTCATATTGCCCCTCAATCGTCTGCGCTTGGCTGTCTCCAGTGAACAAGATTAGGTCGCTGCCACCTTTGCTGTTTTTCCAGAAATAAAATGTCCCACGCAGAAGCCTAACACTTCCCTTCTTATTGACGAGAACGAAATATGGAAAATGTGGAGAATAAAGATACGCGAACCTTTCAGCCCTTAACTGCCTTATCAAGTAGCGCGTGGCTATCTTGCCAACCAGTCCAAGACCAGGCAATCCCTCTATTAAAACGGGACTGTTTAATTCAACCTTTACAAGTTCCTTAACAAAAGTTTCTTTCACTTTTCGCGTCCCTCTTTCAAAATCATCCTATACTTAAGATACTTGTCATCTGGAGAAAACTTTGGCGGATGTGGCACACGAACCTTTCCACCGCAGTAAGGACAAGTTTTCTTTTTTAAAGTGTAAGCTCCACACCTTTCACATTTTCTTAAAAGCCAAACCATCACTTTTCCCTCTTAAAAACCCCCTGCCCACCAGCCTTAACAACATTCGAAACGACATTTTCGGCAACTCTCTGAAGTGTGCTTTCCGCATGCTTGTAATTTTCCGCCATAACCTCGATACAATATTTTGGCGCTGCAACAACATAAAACCGCATTTTCGCATCACGAACTTTTTCAGCCTTCTTAGCCTCCGAAAAAGCCTCTTTAATGATTTTAACACCGTTAGGCTTCATACAGCGAAGTTCAACTATTCCCTTCACCTTAACCATCGGCACTGGCATTCTTTCCCTTGCAATATCAACAACAGTGTTGGCGATTTTCTCGGGTACTCCAAGTTTAACCAAAAAGCCAGCGCCTTCCCTCGCAGCCTTCTCAAAACTTTCGTATAAGCCGTATTCCTTCTCCATTAGCGCCCCTGCTTTCTCGTAAACCTCCTCAACCGGCAAGCCAACCTTTTCCGCCACGTTTCTAAGCAGGTTTTCGGCTTTCCGCTCGCGTTTCCAAGACAGAATCTTTTCAATTTTTTCCCTTTTTGTAACCCTCCTTAAAGAAAGGTCTATGTGCCCCTTTTCAGTGTCAACCCGCAAAACCTTCAAAACAACTTTTTGGTTTTCACGAACAAAGTCCCGAATGTTCCGAATCCAAGCAGAAGAAATTTCAGAAATGTGCAGCAACCCCTTCTTATCATACTCATCAAGTCTCACGTAAGCACCATAATCAGTAACAGACTCAATAGTGGCTATAACCAAATCCCCAACTTCAGGCCACTCTGGCTTCTTAAAAGACATAAAGGCTGCCACCACCTCGTTCTACTCGAAGACTAGCACCATCTCGCCTTTTATTACCGCTTTTCCGCCAGAAGGCTCTGCAAGTTCTGTCCCGCAAACATTACAATTAACCCTGTTCGTGGCGTGACTGAAGATTATTTGTTCGTTACCGCATTTGAGGCATTTCACCCTGACAAAGCTGCTCCGCGGTCTTGGAATAAGTTTCTCCCATTCACTCATAACTTAAACCTCCGCGTTAGGTGATTGTCAACTTTCTGAGGCGCATGCCTTCTCCATGCCTTGTGTAACCGCAAACCTTACACTTCAACTTCAAAGTCTGCTTCTTGGTGGTTTTTGAAAATTCCCTCTGAAGGGGATATTTTTGCCCGCCATAACCCTTCTTTTCCCGCTCGTGGTGACGCTCACCCTTAGCGAGAGCCCTTCGCTTTCCAGCCTTGTACAACGTCACAGCATGCAACTGGTGACTCTTACACTTTGGACAGTAAGTCCTAATCTCCTTTGGAACATTCACCTAAACCACATCCAGCTTTGCATAAAGAAAACACACTCACACTTATACTTTTTTAGCTCACAAACCCCCCAAACTCAACCATTTCAGCCAAACCCTGCTTAACAAGAACGTTAGCGTTCTCAATTGGTAGTGAAGCTACATCCTCAGCCTTAAAAGGACCATAAGTCTTCATATCTGCACCAATTATTGCTGGGACGTCAGCCAAAAAACGCAAAACAACCCTTTTACGCACAATTTTAACTTCCGTTTTTGGCAAAAACCCTCGAAGAATGCTCTTGATAAAATTTTGGACAGAATCCGCAAAAGGCGTAGCTCCGCCATAAATGTTCGCCTCTTCAGACGTCAATGCATCTTGCGGAATTTTTCCACCCTTAGCTAAAACATTAATTACTTTCTTATAGCGTGTCAAGACTATTTCATTAACCATACGCTTCACGTTCACCAGTTCATGTTTGAGTAGGCTAGCCTTAACAGTCTTTTTATCTAGCATTCGACTTTCTTCTCTAAGCCTTCGCAGATAATCTGCAACCGTAACATAAAAGTCTGGAGGAAGCTTTTGAAGTGCTTGATTTTTGACCTCGCACTCCCAGGCTTCGTATAGAGTCTTGTACAATTATGCTATAACCTCCGCCCTATTTTTACAGATAAGCAAAACAGCCGCTGCCGTTGGCAGCTCAACCCTCTGATTTTTGTATGGACCAAATGTTTCCTCGCCAATTCTGAACTTTGGCGCATCATAAACCTTCACGTCGACAAAGCCGCCTTTAAAGGCTACAGCCATTTTGAACGGGTCAAAATCTTCAATGGTTGAGGCTGGAAACTCTACCTTTTTGAAGCCTGTCTTACTATTCAAGGTTTCAGCCAACCGTATAAGCCGATGCGTATCCGTCGTCACAACAGTGTCGATACTTGCAGATTTCAACTTTACGATATGCCTAACAACTTTCGTCCACGTTTTAGGGCCAATACCCCTCACATAGCCCAGCATTCCAGTTCTTCGAAGGTTTTTCAGAATTAAATCCCTATTATGTATTATCCCGCTAACAGAGCGTCTTTCAAGTCCCGCCTTCAAAAAGTCTTCTTCGCCAGCACTTGCAATAAAGTCTTCTATGCCCACTGCCAACCGCCTAGGCCAACCAAAACTGTGCATAAATTTACGCGAAGATTCTTCTGCTAGGATGACACCATCAATGTTCAAGCCCAATGCTGAAACATAATCCACAATCTCCTTTCGTTCCATTGCATCAAGCGTTTTGACAGCATCGCTTTCAACATGAACGTGGTAACCCCTATGCCCAGAAAAAAACGTGTGAACCTCATTATCTGAAAAGCCAAAATCTTGCTTTAACATCTCCAGAAGCTTTATGGTCTCCGTCTTTGCAGAATATAAGCATTCTTCGCAAGGCCAAGTGTTCACATCAAATTTTTCGCTGCCGCATATGGGACATTTTTCTGGAGTAATCCCTTTGCCCGTGAAGCTGCAGTTGCCACATTTCCATTCGTCATGAATCTTATCGCATAGTGTTGGTATGTGATCTGCGTCTATATCAAAAATTAAATCTGCGCCAAGCCAGCCCTTCATCTCCATATCGGCTTCGGGATTCTCGTAATAGGCACAAGAGTAATATACATCCGCATAAACTTCTCTTCTTAAAAATGATTCTAAACTTTCTTTTGTTTTGAAGCTCATATGCCTTAACATGTTTTTTCTGTCAAAAGTTAAAAAACCAAATTCTCTTTGTTCAATACTTGACGGCGCGTGGACTGAAGTATAATTTTTTCTGTAATACTCTTCAAATTTTCTTTTAATAAACTCGTGGGAAACATTCATCTTTGGCAACGCCAGCTAAAAAACTTATGGCATAAAACAAAATAAATGTTAAGCTTCTTTCGCTGAAAAGCACAATGATTTAGTTAGTCTAAATGCTTTTAAAGTTATTAGCCATTTAGGTCACGGTGGAGAAATTGTCCGTGGTTTGGAAATGGAGAAGGTTAATGGAAAGTTTCGCTGCGAATAAAAAGAAAATTATTGCTCTAATCCCAAGATTTTTACCCTTTATAAGTTTTCTAATCCCCATGATAATTTTATACTGCATTGATCCAATTTCCTTTGGGAAAACTTGGAAGGGAAGGACTTATTACATATTCTTTTTATGGCTAATATTGATGGAAATTATTTTAAAATGGGACGCGTTCAAGGATCATAGAATTAAAAGTGTTAAGTCCATTAGAGGTATAGTGTTTCTTGTGGTTTTTTGGTTGCCGACGTTATATGTTATTGCTGGAAACTTTTTGGGATTGAATAACGCGATAAATGATTTGGCGATTGAGCAGGGTATAACATTTGCTTCTTTATATCCGGAAGTTATCCCTCTTTCAATTGAATATCTTGTGTTTGCGGTGGTTTTTGCTTTATTGACTGTTCTTGAGTATGGGACTGTTGGCTTTAGGAATTTCTCGGTTCCCACACTTTTTTTGGGAGTAATCGGGACGGTTTACATGATAGACAACCTTTACTCTGCGGGGTTTGTTCCCTTTCAAATTCTTGTCCCTACAACAGCGAGTTTGGCGTCTAAAATGCTTAACTTCATTGGATATCGCACGTCTTTGTACTTAGGTTCTACGATGCCACTTTTGATTGCTTACGATCAGCGTGGTGTGTCTTGGGGTGCACGCATTGGATGGCCTTGTGCAGGTATCGACAGCCTCTTGATATACAGTGTTACAATAGTGCTTTTTTTGGAAGGCGTCCGCATGTCCATGGTTAAGAAGGTGATTTGTTTTTTGGTTGGAGCGGCAATAACATACTTTATTAACATTTTAAGGATAGTATCGATTTTTGTAATTGGAGTAAACGGAGGGGATGTTTGGAGTTTTCATGATTATTATGGACCCTTATACTCTATCACGTGGATTGTCACATATCCACTAATAATCATAGGATGCCAAACACTGTGGGGAAAGATCGAAAACTGGAGAACGGATAATAGAGAAAATAAATTGCTCTCAAATAAGCTTGAATAAGAGCACAACGGGTTGACTAAACATTCAATATTTTTGGCCTCTACCTTGAAGCTCTATATGGTATAATTTCTTCATGAAAATCATGGCAAAATTGCCGAGGATGTAGCTTCGTTTATAGAGCCGTCGCAAAACTTTTCCTTTAACTTCGCGAAAGCATCCTGTGGAAACCGTGACATTCTTCAACCCACTTTTGCGAAGTAAGTTATAAAGGCTTCCTTCACTCCACGTATAAATATGTTCTCCGCATTCTCCTAGATATCCAAAGGCTGGGACAACAACAGAAACTGTATTTTTTGATACACGGATCATCTCTTTAAGCGCTAAAATTGGTGTATCTAAATGTTCCAGAAGATGGTAAGAAACAACCTCATCGAAACAGTCATCGCGAAAGGGTAGGAAATAAACTGAGGCATAAACAAAATTTGGAATTTTCTTTGCAAAAATTTTTACTCCATCACGGTGTCATTCGGAAACCTGAAGATCGACATTAACATCACCAGTTGGAGCATTTCCACAACCAACATCAAGCCTCACTTTATCCCCACCCAAAGCAAACAGTTTCTTGGAATTACTTTTCTCCTTTTATAACACTTTTATACATTTCCTCGTACCTGCGCATAATAATTTTCCAGTCGTATTTTTTTGCACTCTCTCTCGCATTTTTACCTATCTTAACTATTAAATCTGGATTTTCTATTAGATTTTTTAAGTAAAAATATAACTCCTCCTGATTCTGAAATAAAAAGCCGTTGAATTCGTGCTGTATATACTCATTAATAGGATTGATATCAGAGGCAATTACAGTTTTCCCAGAAGCCATTACTTCCAAAACTGTTATTGCGCCTGTTTCAGATACAGAGGGCACTAATATTATATCACACATATCGTAGAATCTTAGTGGAGAAAGGCTTAAGTCAGCAAGGAATTGGAAATTTCTGAACTGCTTAAGCTGCTTTAATACATCTTCTGCATATTTACCATCTTCAATTATACCAGTAAAGAATACTCTAACTTTTTCCTCTCTCCGCAATAAGTCATGCAGCACTGGAATTATCCTGTGAACACCTTTAACGAAACAAAACCTTCCCAAATACCCAATTGTTGTAATATCTCTTTTCGGAACTATCGAACTCTTGGAAAATTTATCAAAATCTATTCCCGGAGGTATAACCCATATTTTGCTTTTTTGAATTCCTAAATCAACAAGATAGCGTTTCTCTAACATTGAATATGCATAAACAGCATCTGTGACTCTGAAAGGGTACATTGTTATTGTTCTGTAAAGTGCTTTATTTTTAGTTTTATAATAAGCAGATGCCGATAAATCAGATCTTATAACAAGCTTGGATTTTTTTACTTTTTTTAAAATGGCGCCCAAGAGAGATGAATATGTACCAAAAGTGTATGCATGAATTATGTCAAAATCATGTAAAATTCGTCTAAGAGGTAAATAGATGGTGGAGGGTTCCCTCGAAAATGGTGTTGGAATTCTAAAACTTGGTTCGTGTAAAATTTCTGTTTGAGAAAAATTCTTCTCCCAAAGCTTAAACTCTGCCTTTCTTCTATGCTTCCAATCGGATGAAAACCTTGATGTAATAACTGTGTTACGGTATCCCTTTCTTTCCAACAATTCTACTAATTTTATTTGGTCTCTTTCGAATCTCGCATCGAATGAGTCGATCAAATGCAGTATCTTCATAAAACCGCCTAAGTATGGTCTATTGGTTTACAGATAACTTTAATGTCATCGATGTAAACTGTATTTATTACTCCATCAAAGTCGTAGTTAGCGAGTTGCAAAATAAAGGATCGGGGCATAGAGGAGTTGAAGACTTGTAGCCATTTTTCACTTAAATTAACGTTAAAAGTGCCATAATTACTATCCAACTTTATAGCGTTTACGAATTCATCGTAAATTCCATTTGGAGTAGTTATTACGAGGGATTGCGGGATTGTGGCGTCGGAAATTATTAACGCGAATGTATCGTTTCCGCCAAAACCTTTCCTCGCATCCAAGTAAAATGAAAGTGCAACTTCCGAGTTATTCAATACAAAAATTTCTCTGCTAACCCAATATACATATTTAGGTTCCCAATAAAGCATTGCAGGCGTAGCTTGAGCAGAAAGCATTAAGCATCGTGATCCGTTCTGTCCGAAACCAGCAGCAATCGTCACATTGCCTAAACCATTTCCGAAAGAACCGTATTGCCACCCGCTCTGATCCCAAACATCATGCTCAAAATCATCCAAAAAGGCAATGTTCGGATTAGTGTAATTCAACTCAAAAAGGTAGGCTCTGCCAAAATTCTTTACAAGTTTAAAATTGGGGTTACCAAGAAAAAGTTCAGGAGCCCAAATGGAATATCCTTCACAATAAGCAACTTGAGCACCAACAAAGACGTGAGAAACACCAAGATCCCGCATCAAATCATAGGCTGTTGTATTCATCGTCCGATTTTCTATTAATCCCACAACCGTCTGATAACGCCTACTAAAAGTACTGCCAGAATAAGGAAAAACTATCCTATGATGAGAAACTGATGGAATAAACAAGCCAGCCTCGTATGGATGAACCAAAACCACAGCACTAAGCGACAAATTTTCTTTCATCCACAACATCAAATTATAATCATCCACCGTGGTAACACCGTAGACGTTATAAGCACCTTGAAGAGCCACAGGATCAACCACGACTCTATAGTACAAAAATGGAACAGTTACTAACGAAAGTAAAGTAAAAGTCAGAAGGGATGAGAGGCAAAGATGCTTATAGAAAACTACACGAGGCAAATGATCTTTCAGCCAGTTACTCAATATCTTCGCCGCTTTTATGTAAAAAGCAAAAATTAACAAATTTATGGAAATCGACATTATTATTCCTTGATGCCCCCAAGATACGACGCCAAAGTCTGCAGGAAGAAAGAACGACAGAAACGACAGCGCCGTTGCACTAACAAAAATTACTAAGGCAAAAGCAACAGTACGCTTAACGTCCCCATAATCTCTCGTCCTCCGTATTAAAACAACAAGAGCCACTAAAAAGGTTAAAATCAACAATCGAAGCAATATATAAGGAGATAAGTTGTCAAATGCCCATTGAAGAGCTTGCGTTATGCCGAGTTGCTGGCTCGTCCATCCCATAAAATCAGAAGGAATACCAATGTTATGTCCAGGATAATGATAGAAAATGAAAAACCTATACAAAAAAGGACTCAGCGGAAGCAAACTGGTGCAAAAAATTACAACAAACTCGCCTAGAAGACGAGAGGCGCTGCGCTTTCTAGCAGCATAGTAAATTAAAACAAAAAGGGCAATAACCATGAGCACTTGAAGATATGATAAAATAATAGCTCCCAAGTAACCAAAAATGAAACCTAAAGCTAAAAGTTCAGCATAACCATATCTTTCAGTGGATCCAAGAAGTGGCAACAACATCCCCAAACAAACAAGAAAAAGAGGAAAACCAACCGCAAAGGGATTTCCTCCCCAAGTTATAAATAAAGGCCAGCTTGAAATGAAGGCAAAAACAAAACTTAAAAGTGCACTAGAACTTTTATCAAAACCTAATTTCAAACCCAAAGAATACGCAGCAACCACGGATAACGCCTTAAAAAGTATAGTAACATAAAAAACAACTTGAGGAATCTCCATGCTCAAAAAGTAAGATGCAAAAGCAAAGATGACATGCGCCGCTTGAGGATAAATTATACCTTCTTGTAAATATGGCTGCAAAGTTAATGGAATATTTCCATTCTCCAAAATTACTTGGACAAAAAGAGAATGAATAGACTCATCGCGCACACTTCCAAAAACGAAACTTGCAACAGAAAAAAGGTTGATAACAAGAAAAATTATAAACATGACAAAAACAAGCAAATATGCAGAGAAAGTTTTTCTATTGACTCTCACAACGGAACTCTTCACTTTAAGCATGTTTGCAATTCCTTTCAAAGCATCAAAGTGTACAATAAAAGAAAGAAATAAGCTTAAAGCTGTAAAACCTAAAATTACCGTATAATTAAAAAGTTTAAAGGGCAACACGCCAATTGCATAAAAAAACATTCCGCCAAGATAAATGTTAAGAACACATATTTGCATTACATCTAAATTCGAAAAAAGTTTAAACCGACGCAAAATAAAAAATCTAAAAGGTTCACCATCAACTATTAAAAGAAAACAAACAAGAAGCAACTGCGCAAACACAGCCAGCATATCTCCCCGCCCAGACAACTTTTTATCCACTAATGACAACGAGATATTAAAAGTTTTAACAATTATCTTGTTACTTTCACAACGTGTATGGTTACATATTCCACCATATTAAGGCGTATTAGAACGCCACAGATTAACTCATCAATTAATTCAACCAACTTAATTGACGGAATCAATCTAACCAACTGCAATGGAAGCGAACCCCCAATTTTTATCTGAAATGACGCATAATTTCCTACCTTTTCTCGCAAATCTTCAATTTTCACTTCAGATATGTGTCCCACATCTTTCGCCATCTTCTCGGAAAGCCTCTGAAGAGGTTTTATCTTTCGAATGAACTTGTATACAAATGTGTGTCCCGGAAAAGATACCACAAGATGCTTTCCACTAATTCTAAACAGCTCAAAAATTGCGCTTTTATAGTTAAACACATGCTCTAAAACCTCAGAACAAAGCACAATGTCAATAGATTCTGTTTTAAAAGGGGAATTTTCAACATCGCAAACTACATAGTCAACGTTCGAAAGATTGCAATTTTTCTTCGCCTTTTCCACGTATGTCCTAGCTATATCAGCGCCAACACAGAAGGTTTCTTTTTGCATTTTAGCCACAATTTTAACGTAATAACCCTCTGCGCAACCAACATCAACAAACGTCATCACGCTATCCTGACCAAAAATTTCAGAAAGAAAAGAGAGTATATAACGCAGCCGTTTCCTATGCCACCATAATTCATATTTGTTTCCCTTCAAATACATGAAATCTTGATGTGAAGACAAACGTCTTGCCTCTTCCTCATAAAACAGCTTCAGATTTCCTTTAACTTTCTCAACCATCTCCGATCAACTACTAGGCTGGTTAAATGCTCTTACACAAACTACACTAAGCTATGATAAAGTTCGATGAGTTTATTTAAATACTCTTTCCAACTCAAAAAATTTGAACCTTCAATTTTGCTATGTATTCTCATAAGGGCTTTTGAAATCGCCTCTGCAATTTCTTTTGCGCTAAGAGAGCTAACTCCCTCTGCAAATCCTTCCTTAACCAAGTGTTCTGTTGCACCAAAATTTAAAACAACTGTTGGAACACCAATTAAAAGTGCTTCGTAAACAACGCGGCTAAAACTTTCCAACGGAGACAAATGGACAAAAACGCTGGCTCTAGCATACTCATTCAACAGTTGCTGTCGCGTCAACCCAGACTTCCACTCCACCAGCCCATTAATACCCAATTTATAAGCCAAGTTAACTAAAAACGGACGCTCCGGTCCGTCACCCACGATAACCAACTTAAAGCTTCCCACGCCATTCTTCACTAATTGAGCAAAGCCTTCAATGATTTTATCAACATTCTTGTAACCCCTTAAGGCTCCTACATAAAGTATTCTTTTAGGTTCAACAGGATTGTGCTTAACGCTGCTACACTCTTCAACATCAACACCTTCAAAAATTAAAAGAATCCTTCCGTCTAAGTGGAAGTCCTCACAAAGTATCCGCTTTTCATATAAAGAATTTGCAATTACAACATCTGCAAGGGGGAAAACCACTCTTTTAAGTCCACACTTATAAATTTTAAATAAACAATTACGGAAAAATGACTGACCGAAACGATGATAATGCGGATGCAATACAAGCTTTTGACTTTTTTTCTTTAACAAGGTTACAACAAAGGGTAAAAACGTATGTAGGTTATGAATATGAATAATTTCCGTCTTCTCTTGCCTAATTACATCGAAAAAACTAGGTTCAGGAAAATAGAGGGGGTCTCCCACAACAGGTTTAAACCGTTTAACCAGCACCCCGTTGATCTCTTGCACCTTGGGCAACGTGGGATTTAGGTCAATAGTATAAACTGTAACGTTAAACTTGTTCACAACGAGCAACTCACTTATTCTTTTAACAAGCTCCTCTACGCCCCCAATACTGGGGTAATATCTTGGCGTAATTTGTAAAATGTGCAAAAGCAACACCCTTTAAAGATGATTTAGTTTTAGCTGTGTTTTCGTACTTTCTATCGGATCCCATATGAAAGGAATCATTTTATCCTTAAAGGCATTTCGCGCTTGAATATAAGCGACTACTTCCACGAACCCTCCTAAGAATAAACATAAAAATTCAGAAATTTTCAGTTTCGGGATCACTTTTAGAATGTTTTTAAAGCTGGAAGTAGAAACACGGAACTGCGTTGCACTTTTGAACTGCAAATGACCAATCCATATTCTTTTTCTCTGCTTTAGTAAATCAACGATGTTTGTTGGGCATCTTATGTATACCAAAGCTTTAGGCTCGTAGAATATATGGTAACCTTGTTTACGAATAAAAAATTCAATGTAGGGCTCGTCGGTGGCAACGTTTTCCGGAATCTCATGAAGATAGGAAACGCGTATTGCGCATAATTCTCCGGATAACTTTGGTTCTTGATAAAGTGAAATTAAATGGTGCAACCGCCATATAACATGAACGATTTTATAACAAGTCCCTTCGGATAGCTTAATAGGAACTGGTTGTGCAAAAACGGCGCCAACATTATCGCTGCTTCTTAGCTTATGAGTTAAAGCGGTTATACTTCCAGGTTCTGGAAGGGCATCCGCGTTCACAAGAACCAGCACTTCTGCAGAGCATTTGGCTAGCCTAAAAATCTTGTTAAGGGCGTTTGCTTTTCCTCTTCGAACTTCTTCTGTTAAAAGTTTGATTCTCTTGTCCACTTTTGAAAAATCCATAACTATTCTAGGTGTATTATCTGTACATCCGGAACAAACAACAAGAATCATACAATTCTTAGGTAAATTTTGATCCGAAATCAAATTCTGAAGAAGATTACCTATGTTTCCTTCCTCGTTATAAGCACATACACCGACAATCATTCTGTCTAAAAGCATATATAGGCATCACTCTGGCAAAGCCACGCTGTTAAAGAATGTTTTTCAAAATGTAGGATACAAAGTCTCTAATCTCATTGACAGAAAGTTTAGATTTACCACGCTTTCTGTTAACAAATGTTATAGGGATCTCCGTTAAATTGAACCGTCTTCTAGAAGCTTGTTTGATCGTTTCTATTTGTATTTCGTATGTATGACTGTGCAAATCGCGAATGATTTCATTAATGAGCATTGCTGAGTAACATCGCAAACCGCTTGTATAATCTTTTATTCCTGCCCGCACAATAAGGGATGCCAACCCGTTGGCTACTTTACTAACAATAAACCTGAAAAAACTCCATCTAAGTATTCTTCCACCAATGCAATATCTGCTTCCTATAACCAGATCATTGTTGTTTCTTGCAGTTGAAACTAAACGTACAATATCTTTTGGGTTATGTGAATAGTCGGCATCCATTGTGATTATGTACCTTGGTGATTTTTTGAGCGATAGAAAGATTTTAAAGCCATCGGTTATTGCTGACCCAAGCCCTGACTTTTTTGGTCTTACAAAGAGCAAGACGTTATCGTAATTTTCTTGTAGTTGTCTAACAATGTTGGCTGTTCCATCTGGGCTTGAATCGTCTATTACTAGTATGGAAACGTTAAGATTTAAACTTTCAATTTCTTCGATTAAATTTTTAATGTTAGAAGCTTCACAGTATGTTGGGAGGATAACACCCACATCAGAAACTATATTCAGGTCTCCTTCAACATTTTCCATTAGATTTAGACTGACTGGAGAGCATTCCTTAACATTCATTGTATGTCCTTCACCAAGATAGTCTTCATTTAAAACAGCACTCCGTATATAAATCTATCACTAAAAACGGAGTTTGTATGTTTTGTTCAGCCCTTCCGCACTTTCCTCTTGTAATAACCCAGTGGGTGGCGTATTGTTTTGCAAATCTCATCCGGGTTTATGCAAACTCCATGTGTTTGTAGTGTTTCACATTTCGGTGGAGTATAACGCATTCTTGAGCCTCTTTCGCCAGCGATGTGTTCGACTTGGTAGTGGGTCATTCTTTCGTTGAAGTCGGAGAAGTTTTTGAATAGGTCAATGACGCTTTCGGTTGGCATACCGATGCTTATTAGGAAAGACGTTAGTGTGAACCTGCCAACATGTGATAAGTGTCGCCCGGCTGTTATTGATTCGTAGAGGGCTTTTATGCATGGTGGAAAAGCTTCGTTAACAACGGTTTTTGGCAAGCCTTCAATTTCGGCTTCGCCTACTTTCTCGATTGATAATTTTCTTATTTTCTCGGCTATTTCGACGATTTCTGCTGGAAACTTTATTTTGCCCTTCGCTTCTAGCCGTTTTTCAACGTATTTGCGGGCTTCTTCGCTTAACAGTCTTGCGGCTTCGCCGCGGGTTATGAAGACGTTTCCTTTGGATAGCAGGCGGTTTACGAGTTTCCATTTTTTATCTCGCAGGTGCGTTGTGTTTCTTAGATAGTCGGCGAAGCTTAAAGTGAACTCGTATGGAGCAAAGGCAATATTGTCTATTGTGGATATTTTCCACTCGAAGTTTTGTGCAATCGCCAAAAGCTTTTCTTTGAATTCAAGTTTGAGGTCGCTAAAAGTCTTTTTTGCTTCTGCAACGGCGTATCTCTTTTTGATGAAGGAGTTTTCTGTTGCGATTGCCAAGATTATTGCAGTTGGGAAGGATAGGATTTCTATATCTTCGTTTCGTGAGTTCCCGCTGACAAGCACATATAATATAGCTTCTTCAATTCTTTCTTGTGCACGTTTGAGAACAGCGTTGAACTGAGGGGCAACCAAGTCTTCAACTTTAAAATCCAGTCCTTTCACGTATTCAGCTGCTTCTTTGAGGAAGGGGTATTTAGCCAAGTCACTTTTTGTAAATTTCGCTGTAGATTGCATTTGTTTGTTCACGTTATTCAGTTTCGATTCTGGGAGCCAAATAAAACACTAGTTTGCCTTCTTTTGCCTGTTGAAAGTCGAGTTTAATGGGCATGTCTTTTGAAAATTCTAATGTTACAACTTCTGATGTTGCGGATGCGGCCTTTATGATTTCAGAAAGGTAGCTTAGGCTGAAAGTCGCCTTGGAGGGTTCTTTAACTTCCAAATCTAAAAGTGCATCGCTTCCCTTTTGTAGCGTTATTGTGGCGCCCATTAGGTCTCCAGAAGCGTTAAAAACTAGTTTTTCGCTGTCCGCTTCTACGCGCACATGGTCGCTTACGAGTTGCGCGTCTTCTATGGCTTGGCTTAAACCGTTGGTTGTTGTTTTAGCTCTTACGTTAAAGGTTAGTTTTGGTGTTGGAACCTCCTCTTCGGAAGCCTCAAGCGTTGGCATTGTAAAGTTTCTTGCATATTTACCAGTTATCTTCACCTGCAAGCGTCCAGTTTTCTCGTCGAGAAAAAGCTCAACAACCTCGTCCTTACCTGTCCTTTTCAGTAATTTCAGCAGTTCACTTATATTTATGCACATTTTTGTTGGTTCCGTGCATTCGTACTCTTCGAACACTGTCTTAGGCCATTCAAAGTCAACCATTGCAACGCGGGATGGGTCCATGGCCCTTAGTTTTAGTCCTTCTGGTTCGATTTTGAATGTTGCTTCGTCTACGAGTATGGATATGGCTGTTGCCATGTCCCGTAATAGTTTGGCGTCTGAAACTTTGATTCGGAACATCGTAATCCCTCTTCTAATGGTATGTGGTTAACAATAAAAGGCTTTACTATACTTTTAAAACTTTGTTTAGGAAATAAATATGGCTTTTTTCTGAAGGTTTATGAGTATTCCCTGAACGTGTAGCCACATTTTGTGCAGCGCAGAAATTGCGTCGAAGATTCGTCGGCGCCTCGCGTTTGTACTTGCCAAACATAGGCTGTGTTGTTTCCGCATTTTGGACATTCAACGCGCACTGTTGGTAGCGTACGAAGTTTCTGCTCTTCTTTACCTATAACCGCAACAAGTTGCTGGGGCTTGTGCTCTATTACCTTTGCTACTTTCGGTTCAACCTTTTTCGGAGGGGCCTTCTTGTAACCGCATTTTGGACAAGCCATTACAACTGACGATTCCTTTCCGCCTTTACTCTTCTTTGGCACTAGACGAGAACCACATTTGGGACAAAATTCCATAGCCTTTTACTCCGCTTTTCGTCTCTTTTTCCTTAACTTGGCTCCTTTTAAACCTTTTCTTGCTTGAATAAGTATTAGGGCTAAACATTACTTATTCCAGATGCTATGAGGTGTGCCACACGCAGGGCCTCGGGAATGTTACTCCTTGTTGAGGTTAGTTGTAAAATTTTTTCGGCGTCCTCTTTTAATATGCCAGAAACTTGCATGTAGATTTTCTCGTTTTTGTTTCTTGTGAAAACTTCGTGTATTTCGCCAGCATTTTGGATTGCTTTCCATCTTTCTTCGCTTCTTGGTAATTTTTTAAGCGCTTCATGGATTTCTTTGAGGTTTGGTTTTTCCTTTGTTACTGCTATTATTGGGAGATTTGTTTTCGTGAAAAGTTCCTTTATGTCTATGACGTTAAAGCCTGCGAAGGTTATACCATTAAGCATTATGACTCTTAACTGCTTGTAGTGTGGCGAGTTAAGCACCATACGTGATATTTTTTGGGTGGCGTCAAACCCGTCCACTTCAACTTTCGTGTGCATGACCCCGTCAAGCCAGTATCCGCCGCGGAAGACTACTCCCACGACTTGCACGAGTCCCCTTTTGCGGGGGACAAATACGCCGTCATCCACGCCTAGCACGCGAATTTCAGGTTTAATTACTCGAAATTTCTTACAAAACAAGCATCTCGCCAGAAAAAGAGTATTGGATAAGGCATTATAAGCTTAACTAGTAATATTGTATGGAAGCAGGGAAGCGAATGAATGGGAAAAGCAAGACGTTTCCGTTTGTAAGAACTTACAAGAACTTGTCCGAAGTTTTAACAGATCATAAGCTTGCATCGTTGGGCGACGCGTATGTGAACTTTGTTTATGCTTTGGTATTGTCAAATAAGAGGCGCGTGCCGTCTGGCGCTAAGGTTAAGGGAAGCATTCTTGCTGAAGCCATCAAAAAGGCGGCTTTGAGGGAATTTTTGCCATCTAAGATGGAGCGACACTCCCTTGCGGATGCTGCTGAAGCGTTGATAGTTTATGCTTGGCTTCACAATATTGTCGCATTGGAAGAAAGCGTGTCTGTCCTAGAAAAGTTCGATAATCCTGTGGAAGGATTTAGCCAGTTGCTGATGGAGATAAAGAGCAAAATTAGGTTTTCTTAAGGGCTCTTTCCAACTCTTCTCTAAATTCTTTGTTTATGTTGCGTGCCTTTTCTATAGCCTTTAAAAGAGCCTCTTCTGGTTTTGCTTTTCCTTTTGTCCGAACGTATATTACTGGATTTGATGCTAGTGGATGTGGTATATCGTAGCCTGCCAAATCCACGTTCTCGTCTTCTGATAATATTTTCTGTAATATGTTGCACAGCGTGTGTCCAATGCCTTCTACTTCAATTTTAAGCTCGTTTGAAGTTTCTTTCAAAACTTTGATTTTCAATTAGACAACCCCTTTTCCATAATCTAAGGCTGTTTTGCGCTTTTCAACTTTTCCACATTTGGGACATCGCATTGCATGTCGCCATAATCCTAGCATGAACCCGCATTGTGAACAGAAGGCATAAATAACGCCTAAATTTCTGTCTTTAATGGACAGATGGTAAACTCTGTTTTTGTCGCTTATGACTTTGGCTCTCATTATGTCGCCTGGCTTGCAAACGTCATACATTGATTCCACATATCGCATTTGAACGTCAGACACGTGAAGAATGCCAGTAAATAATCCGGAAAGCATTCTGCCTCCGACCTTAAAAATTCGCACAGCCGCATTTTCATTTTGGACGCTTGCCACTTGCCCTAAAACTATGCTCCCAACGTTTGGCACTCTTGAACCACGTATTAGCGGGTAAACTGAAACACGCTTATTAAAAAGGTCAAGCAAAGCTCTTCCAACAACTTTGGCGTATATCACTCCATCTTTAACGTATGTTCCAGTGTCCGGAATGAACTCTTCAATAACGCCCAGCCGCTCTCCAGGCAACACAAATTTGCCGCTTTCTCGATTCTTGTCATCGAAGCTCATTTAAATTCCCTTTTCACCATTCCAAATTCAAGTTACTTTGCAATATTGCAAATGTTAAACTTGCATAGCACCAATGTAGTTTATCGCGCAAGTCAATAAACCTTTTGATTTCAAAATTTCTCGATAATATATAAATCCACAAGGAAGCTATGCCTCTTTTTTGTGTGGAATGGAAACATGTGTGGGATAGTCATCACCATAGAATATGCCGCGATTATCTTTCCACCTACGCTTTCAACGAAATCCTCGATAAATGAAGAAGGTGCTGCTGCAACAAAACCAGATGTTGATGCTTCCACCTTTTTCATGAATCTTTTGTCTTTACAAGGGCTTTTATGAAGCGAATATACCCTTTTGCCTGTTGCCAAAGCTTTTTCCAGAAACTTTGCATCAGCCTTGCGTTTCTGCACGCCAAACGGTGGATTTTGCAATACCGTGTCAAATTTTCCACGAACAGTGCTTATGTCAGCGTTAATCCATTGTACCCCATTTTTTAATTTCAGTTTGACAGAATTTTCGAAAGCCAATTTTATGGCTGTCTTATCGATGTCTATGCCCACCACTTCTTTAGCCCCTAAAAATGCTGCTCCAAGAGCCAGTCGCCCAGTGCCGCAACCCATGTCCACAACGGTTTTATCGGCAATATCATCGTAAGTGTAGGCTGCCATGTAAAGCATTGTTGCTGCAACATCCACTGGAATTGTGTACTGTTCAAGATTTGCTTTGGGGGATGGATGCTGCTGAATTTGGGACAGCAATAACTCAAGATCTAGTTTTCGAACCAGCCTCTTTTGCATAACTCTTCCCAAGATAATTTGTCGACTACAGCTAAGGCTTCGTTCACCGTTAATATCGGCTTTTTGAATCTGGAAGAGTCGTCAAGCGATATCCTTGGACACGCAGTGTTTACGTAGGCGTCTATCGCTGGAAACTCCATTAACACTTCTGGGGTGACCTCTCTAACAGCAAAGAGGCATACGCTTTTGCCCTTCTCTTCAAGCTTCTGCTTCAAATTCACTGCTTTCTCAAGCTGTTTTTGTCCAGGTTTCAAACCCACCAAAACAGCTACGTTTCTCGCTTGTTTGGCTTCCTCTATGCTAGCCCACCGCTGCTTTACTATTTTCTCTGCGTCCTTGTCAATAGAAAAAGCTGCCGTTTCATATGGGTCTGCAACGATTGTGGGTTTAGAGGTTGAAAGAGCAACACCTATTGCGTGGAAGCGTCCACCGCCTATGAACAGGAAAGCTTCAACGTCTTTTGCTATCGACGTTGCGTTGCTGTAGTTGCAGCCAATAACTTGTCCAGGATAGTTTAGTTGTCCAGCATCGCCTACGATAACGGCTTTTCCAGCATGCAGCAGCACGTCTTTAGCGTTGTCTATTGTTTGTACATGCTGCACTGTTGTTGCTAATCCTATCTTGCGCCACTTTTCAAGCAAGGGCAAAGCGCTTTCAACTGCCGCTTCAACATTCACGGTTGCCCTAGCTTCAACATAAACCGTGGGAACACGCTCATGCCTTAACATTTTAGAATGCCCATAATGAATTAGTAAGTCAGCGCCCAAACTTTCCGCATCAACCGTTGCTAAGTCACATGCCCCATAGCATGGATCTGCGGAAATTATTGGCAGTGCTCCAGCCCTTTCAATAATTTTTGCCAGTCGTGGCGCTTCTGACTTCAAGCCTTCTGGAAGTTGAATTAAAACGCGTTTTGCCCCAAGCCTTTGTATTTCCCTCTTTATTCTTTCCTCTTCAAGGTCGAAAAGTCTCATTTAATCAAGCCCTTAAACTTGAAAAATAAAGGTTGAAGAGTGCATCATCTTTTATTCTGTCGTTTCATCCCAGTGAGGCGCCCATTCCCATTCGCGTTTCGGTTTCCTTTGTGGACGCCCGAGGGTTCTCTCCTTTTGTTCTGCAAGCTGCTCAAGGATTAACTTTTGCTCTATGCTTGCAACAAGCTTTTTGGTTGCAACAACAGCGTCTGCGTTGACGGATATGCTGTCGATTCCAGCCCTTACAAGGAATTCCGTAAAGTCCGGCAAGTTCGATGGACCTTCTCCGCATATTGATACAGTGCAGCCGTTAGCGTGTGCCACTTTGATTAGGTGGGCGATTATTCTTTTTACCGCTGGGTCTCTTTCGTCGAAGTATCCCATTTGTCCCAAGCGTTCTGAATCTCTGTCAATCATCAATATGCCTTGCGTCATGTCGTTTGAGCCTATCGAAAAGCCATCGCAAAGCTTTGAAAATTCGTCTGCAAGTATCGCGATGGAAGGTGTTTCAGCCATGAACCAAACTTGGAAGTCTCTTGACCTTTCCAAGCCTTCCTCGCGCATAATTTCTAGACATTTTTTGGCTTCCCATACTGTGCGAACAACTGGAAGCATAACCCAAACGTTCTTGAGTCCCCATTCCTTTCTACATTTGTTTATTGCTTGGCATTCAAGTCTGAAAGCTTTTTCATACCATGGGCTTATGTAGCGGCTGCAGCCTCTCCATCCAAGCATCGGGTTTGCCTCGACAATCTCATATTTCTCGCCGCCCTTCAACTCCCTATACTCATTAGTTTTGAAGTCGCTAAAGCGAACGACCACTGGGCGTGGCTGTATAGCCCTTGCAACAGTGGCTATTCCCTCTGCAAGCTTGTCAACAAACTTCTGTGATTGCCCAGTTTCAACGAGGTATAACGGATGCTCGCCTATGTAGCTGGCTAGGATAAACTCTATGCGCATCAGCCCAATGCCTTCGAACGGCAGATCCTTGTAATCTTCTATCTTTTCTGGAACACCCAAGTTCATGTATATTTTTGTTGCAGTTACTGGTACCGAATAGACGATTCCTCCACCAGAGGGAGTAGTTGGGGAAGCAGTTGCAGCAGATGATGAAAGCTGCTCCGTCAGTGTTGGCAGAGCACCTTCATAAACGACGCCGCTTCTCGCGTCCACCGTGTACTCTTTACCTGTAACCATAAGTTTTGTGGCGTTTTCTGTTCCGACAACGCATGGTATGCCAAGTTCACGGCTAACGATGGCTGCATGGCATGTAACACCGCCTTTGTCTGTCACTATTGCGCCTGCAAGTTTCATGAACGGCACGTAATCTGGATTAGTCATATCCGTTACTAGAATATCGCCTTTTTGCATAACTTTCGCGGCTTCCTGCGGGTTCAAAACCACTCTTGCCACACCCACGCCAAAACCTCTCTTGCCCGCAGCTATGCCCTTAACAACCACCTTAAGCATCTCAGCAGACTTTTCCACAACTTCCTTTTCTGGAAGCTGCGCAGCCTTTGCGCTCCAAACGGTCTCAGGTCTTGACTGTACGATGAAGACATTGTTTGGGAACGACAGGTCGCTGTCGATTGCCCATTCTATGTCTTGAGCTTTTCCGTAATGCTGCTCTATTCGCTTTGCCAGTTCTGCCAGTTTAAGTATTTCCTCATCGTTTAGGCATGATTGCTCCTGTTTTTCTGGGGGAACTTCAACATGAACCGTTTTTCCAGTTTTTGGGTCACGTATGTACTGAACGGTTTTCTTTGCTATATGCTTCTCAATAACCTTCAATGTTCTCTTGTCAATAATAAAGTCATCGGGGGTCACAGCACCAGAAACAACAGCTTCGCCTAGCCCGTAATTACCCTCGATTACTATTTGGTCTGGGTCGCCAGTAACGGGGTTTATGGTGAACATGACACCAGCAGCTTTAGAGTTAACCATTTTTTGGATGCCCACACTTATGAAGACTTTTTCATGAGCAAAGCCTTTTTCTGAGCGATAAAAGATTGCACGCGGCGTGAACAGGCTTGACCAGCATTTCAAGGTTTTTTCCACAACTTCGTCGGCACCTTTAACATTGAGGTACGTTTCTTGTTGCCCAGCAAAAGATGCGTCTGGCAAGTCTTCAGCTGTGGCGCTTGACCTTACGGCGACAAAAACGTCTTTCATATTGAGTCGTTTGCATAGCTCTTCGTAGGCTATTCTAATGGCGCTTTCAATTTCTTTTGGTACAGGTGTTGCTTCTATCAGTTCACGAATCTTTTTTGAGGCTATCTCGTATTGTTTCGGATCGCTTGGGTTTGTAACGGTTTCACGTATTAGTTCATATATTTTTGCGGCTATTCCCGTTTCTTCAATGAAGCGTTTGTAGGCATAGGCGGTAACGGCAAAGCCTGGAGGGACGGGTATGCCAGCGCTGGTCATTTCGCCTAGATTGGCGTTTTTGCCACCGACTGAGGGTATGTCTGTTTTTCTTAGGTTTTCGAACCATATTACTAAATCTTTTTTCATTTCAGCCAATGTTTTTCACCTCTTCTTTCTGGACTTTTTCGATTACTATTCTACAAGGTATTGGAAGCTTTGCGCTTCCTCGCCTTAAGGCTTCTTTTGCAACTTCAAGTCCATCCGCGTTAACACAAACAGTAATTATTGCTTGTTTAGGCTCAATGCGGGCTGCAGTTCCTATGGGCTTTCCAAATGCTCTGCGCATACCGTCTTGTAGGCGGTCCGCATGAGCACCAAAAATCATCTTGTTTTCTCTAAGGATTACGTGTGGATATGGATTGACTTGTAATCGGTAATTGTCTGAAAGCTTCTCCATGAGAAGACGGTTTGTAGCCACACGTGCCGCCTCAAGGGCGTTGTGGCGGATTTGGGCTTTTTCAAGTGCTATAAGTTTAGCTTCATATTCAAATTGCACTTTTGTATTTCCCATTGTAAATTTTGTTATTTTGGGTTGAGGGAAACCCTTTACAAACTCTCGCCTAGTGTAGGGCTGACCTTTTACTTCTCTGTAGTTTTTTGCGCGCATACAGTTCCCCTTCAGCATACCAGAACCGTTATATTTAAACGATTTGTTGAGAAAATGTTTTGATTAAAGTTATGAATTTAAAATATTGTTTCTAAATTAATGGCGCTACAATCTTCTACCTTTCAGCCATATTTTTGCAAGTTCATCATAGTTTGGAAAAACCTTCTTTAAAATTGGAACATACATGCGTACCTCGTCATCTGTCAAGTATTGGAATTGATATTCGCCCATGTATGGTGCGGGTTCGCCGTCCCTTGTCTCAAATTCTATATGCATGAATGGGTCTCCACGCTTAATAGTGATTGGGCAGCGGTCGTTGCTCAAATTTACGAGTTCTAGGGCGAGTCTTCCTACAAAGCCACTGTGAACCTTTGCAGCGTTGAGGAAAGATAGACCCATCCTTCCATACTTGCTTTTCGCCGTTAAATGTGCAACATAATTTGGTGGAGTGAAAACTATTTCGTAGGATATTAGGTTTTTATGCTCTAGATAGTGAAGCGTTGTCTCCTCCTTCACTGTCAGTATGTAGCTGTCTCCATCCAACAAATTATAATCATATGGGTAAATACACTTGTAGTTTTCAATGAGTTCCCTTAACTTGTCTTTGCCCAGTATGCACATTTTGAGACCTCAAATTTTCTAGCAATAGTAAAGTTTACACGTTATAAGTTTTTTCATGCGAACGGTTCTGCCGCGAAAAGCACAACCTTTTCAAAGAATGGCAAATTACGCTCTGCAATGACCCTCGCCTTCATTCCAACGTCTCTAAACTGTTGCGCTGTTTCGCCGATTCCCGAAAGGTTCGATTGCATCAAAAGCACACGCCCACAAGCCTTCAAGTATTTTGGCACTTCGCAAATAAAGCGGTCAATCACTTGCCTTCCATTTAATCCGCCAGACCACGCGTACTCAATCCATGAGAGTTTTTCGGTAGTTCTTGTTGGTAGGTAAGGCGCATTGAAAAGGATTAAATCAAAAAGCCTTTTCGTTCTTAATGGTGCAAACAAGTTTCCTTGAACAAACAGTATTTTATCAGCAACATTGTTTCGTATTGCATTTTCTTTTGCACAGTGAATGGCATGCGGGTTTATGTCAACAGCGATTACCTTTGAAGCCTTTTCCGCGGCTATTATTCCCAAAATGCCGCATCCCGTGCCCATGTCAAGAACAACGTTGCCCCTTTTGACATCTAGATTTTCTGCGAAAAGAAATGAGTCCTCTGCGGGTTCGTAAACGTTCTTGCCGACGTGAAAGATTTTGTCCGCGAAAAATACGGTTTTACATTGTAAGGGCATTGGCTAATTCTCCGAAATCTTCTGGCGCAAGTTCCCTAACCCGCTTATCACAAAACACAAAGGATTCCAAAATATTTTTAGCTTTATCGGACGTCGAAAAACTTGCACTTTTAATAAACGATGATATTACGTTTCTGACCTTTCTGTTGCGGCGATTAAAAAGATAATGCGTAAGTTTTTGAAGGAGCCTTTCATCCTTCACCATGAAAGGATGTGGCTTTTTAGGCTTTAATCGCACAATAATGGAATCCACTTCTGGCTTTGGATAAAACATCCAGTTTGGAACATCCTCTAAAAGCTCCACTTCCGCATTGTAATATGTCATAACTGTTAACCAGCAGTACTCCTCGCTTCCGATTTGAGCGCCGAGGCGGTGAGCAAACTCTCTCTGCAAAACCAGAACTGCGCATTCAAATCCTTTATTAAAAAGCCAATGGAGCAAATGCGAAGAAATGTTGTATGGTGGAATTGAAGCAACCTTATTGAATTGGGGGACTTGAACTTTGAGAACGTCGCCTTCAACAATCTCCACGTTTGTATATGCCTTAAGCTGTTCACGGAGGACTTTAACAAGTTTTGCGTCAAATTCTGCAGCCAGCACTCTTTTGCACTTTTCAGCTAAAAATTTTGTTAGAAAGCCTAAACCAGCGCCAATATCTAATGCTACGTCGTTTTCCGTTAGGGAAGCGTAGTCTGCCATTAACTGAAAAATTGATTGGTTAACCATAAAATTTTGTCCAAGACGCTTTTTCGGAGTAATTCGATACTTTCGAAGCAGAAACTTCGTTTCTTCTAAAAGGCTCATTTCAACCATTAACCGCTATTCTACTGCGTCCTCGTGAACAACTGATATTTAGTTTCGCCAGCAAGTTCCTCCAAAATCCTCTTTGTAATCAGCTTCACGGGGTTAGGCAGCTCAGTGCGCTTTTGCAAATCCTCAAAACTTTCGAAAGGCTTCTTTTCACGCTCATTTATCACTTGCCACATGTACTTCTTGCCTATACCAGGAATAAGCTCTAAAGCGTGCATCCGCGGCGTAATAGCCCTTGCCGTGTTAAAAAAGTTAACAAACCACTTTTCCCTATTCAACACTATTCTGCTTACCACAGATGGAAGTTCCATTTTTGCCGCTGCAGTCAGCTCCTCATAGCGCACTCGCCCAATAATGTAGGTTATTTCCTCTCTGGATTCCTTTCCCACGTAAACGCGGTCATGAGCCTTCAAAGTGACTCCCTCTTTGACAAGCGCCTCCAAAAGAGTAAAGAATTCCTCACCAATCAACTGAACAAGAGCTCCCGCTCTGTAACCAGCCCTTCCAGTCACGCGCACCCCAGGTCTACCATGTGGAAGGAAGTCCAGTACGTAGGCGTATTCTTCGTATCTTTTCTCCATCATAGCTGCCTTTACCTTTATCAGCTCTTTAAAATTATGGTATAATGCCTATTTCATTTTCGATGTTCGTTCAAAAGACTAATTATTGCTTCCAATTTTGATGTTTCGATGATTTTGCGGCCTCCAGCGAGGAAAACCCGAAGTTCTTCAACGCTTTTTGGGGCGCAGTTAACCACTTGTACAGCCTCATCCTCGTCGAGACCAAACTCACTAACAAGTTTTTCCACGAGCTTTTCAGCTGTTTCAGCATCAACTTTTGAGAATTTGGACACGTAGTCGTATGTGCGGCGTTGAAACTGGTCGAGGTTTTCTTCGCCCATGGACTCCAGTATTTTCTTAACTTGTGGAATCGTAAGCTTTTTTTCGGTTACTGCACGCTTTGACAAGATTTAATCACCCTTGTATGGTTCCAGATGTTCGGGTCTAGCGATAATCTCCTTAACGGCGTCGCCTTGTGTGACGCTTATGACATAGCTTTGTCCTCGTTTTTCGATAACCGTGCCAACTTTACCATGATAACGTCTATGCGGCATTCCCTTTTGTACACTTGGGTCAAGTTTGATTACTACGCGGGCGCCGGGCTGATATTCATGTAGTAATTTGCTTATTCTTATTTTTCCTCTTTCTCTGGGTTCTTTTCTGAGGAGTTTCCGTGTTCCTGCGCGGTAGCCCTTGGATTTTCTCATTTTTTCACCTTTACCATCAACATTTCATAATTACATTTAAAACATCTAGTTTTATAGGCTTCGCTTTGTTTTTGAGAATTTCAGAGACGCTGGGCGTTGTTCTTCCTTCATCTCCAGTCACCAGTTCTTTAACATAGAGCCCTCCTTGGCATCTTATTTTCATTTCAACTCTTTTGGGCGACAACTTCTTTACTTTAACCTCGTATATGTACTTTTCCCGTGTTAAATCAGCCCGTCTATGCAATACGCGTAGTGGCGTACGTTGTTTGATGGTGGTGTTCGCCAATTTTTCTTCAAGCACTTGTAACTCGTCATCGGCAACTTCATTCTCGAACTCCACTATAACGCGGTACTCCTTTTGAGAAGCCTCGCCCTTCTTCAACTTACGTATAACAGACTTGTCCACAAACCGCAAATCGGATATCAGAATTTTTCCTTCAGCATACGCGTTCACGGCAGCTTCCAACTTTTTAAGGTCTATAAACCTCTTTTTAGGCTGCGCTATTTCTATCATGAATGGTCTGCCCCTACCCAACATTCTGGCATCGATGTCTTCTCTCCCAGAAGCGTGGAACGACGCCTTTACGCCGCCAGTTTCTTCTAGAAATGGCTTTTCAATAAGTTCTTCAACAGATTCCATATACATCTTTCCAGTCCAATTGCATTTTTCGCATCCTTTCCCTCGGCAACTTGAACACAACCATTTTGACTGCGGAATCCCTCTAACCATTTTTTTGTAGTTTCCAGCAATGTAAAGTGGATTAATCTGGAGGCGCATACCTCCTGTTATCGGATTTATTATGACGACAATGTCTGGTTTTGAATAATCAATGTTTTTCCCAGTAAGTTCGGCGAGTTTTTTTCCGTACAACCTTCCGAATTCGCTTCGCATGTTTTCGCCATATTCAACGTCAAATTTAGCCTTAAACTCGTCTTCTCGCTCTTCTATGCGGACTGGCAGCTCAATTCCCACCAAAAAGCTACGATATTCATATTTGTCAAGGTTTTCAACAATTTTTTGCGCTGTGTTTTCGATTTCTTGAAATTTATTTTCACATAAGAAGCATGTTTTTGGCGCATTCTTGCGTGGAACCCGCCTTTTCATTTTACGAATTATTTCTGTTGCGTTTTGGAAGAAACCATTTTTTGCAAGAATCCTTAAAATTTCCATACCTTCTTCGCTCTTTGAAAGAATTAAATCGTGAGCCTTGAGGGTTAATGCTGATTTAATTATTCTTCCCCTTTCAGCGTTTTCTATGTTGCACCCTAATAGGGCAAATTGCCTTCCTAAACAATGATCACATAAAGGATATTTCTGAAGCATCTCTAACGCTTTTCCCAAAAAGTCCATGGCAATCCCTTTTTATCGTGCTCGTTGACTTATTACTTAAAGTCTATTGGCAAACCTTTGCCTAAGAATGGCAACTTCTTTTTGCGCCTCAAAGTTTTCATCATACGACGCATCAAGGAATACTGTTTTAACAGTTCTTTCACTTCTTTTTCGCTTGTTCCAGAACCCCTCGCTACACGCCGAATTCTCGAAGCATTGAAAATTTTTGGATTCTCCTTCTCCTCTTTTGTCATGGACTGAATCATGACGCGCCACTTTTCAAGGCGGTCTTCAGCCATGTTAAGCATTTCTTCGGGCACGTCATAGGACATTCCAGGAAGCATTTTTAACAGTTTACGGAAAGCGCCCATGCCCTTAACAGCTTCGAACTGCTCGTACATGTCTGTTAACGTGAATTTGCCGCTTAGAATCGCCTTCGCCTTCTTTTCTGGAACCTTAATCTCTGCCTCGCGAACTTTTTCCAAAAGGGTTTCTAAGTCGCCCATTCCTAAGAGTCTTCCGACAAACCGTGATGGAATGAATTGTTCCATGTCCTCAATCTTTTCGCCTGTGCTGATGAACTTTATCGGTGCACCGGTGGCTGCAACTGCTGATAGTGCGCCTCCGCCCCTGGCGGAACCGTCAAGTTTTGTCACTAAGATTGAGCCTATTGGGGTTGCTTGGTTGAAGGCTTGTGCTTGCGCCATTGCTTGTTGTCCTATTGTTCCGTCGACAACGAGCATGATTTCATCGGGTTTAATGTTCTTTTCAAGCATCATCATTTCCTTTATAAGTTCTTGCTCCTCTTTGTGCCGCCCAGCAGTGTCGATAATTACGATGTCTCGATCATTAAACTGCTTTAAGCCTTCAAGAGCTATTTTTACGGGGTCCTTAACGCTCGGATTGCCATACAAGGGAACATTAACCCTGTTCGCCAATTGCTGCAGCTGGGCAAAGGCACCTGGGCGATACGTGTCCACACAAATTAAAGCTGGTTTTAAGCCTCTCTTCTGGAAATATCTTGCGAGTTTCACCGCTGCAGTTGTTTTTCCAGAACCTTGTATGCCAACAAGCATTATCACTTTTCTTTTGCCCGGCTCGATTTTGACTGGTACGGGTTTTTCTCCGAGGAAACGCGTCAATTCTTCGTATACAACTTTTATTATGTGTTCTCGCCTGGAAATGCCTGGAGGCAACTTTTCTTTTAACGCCCTTTCTTCTATTCGCTTTGAAATGTCAAGAACAAGCTTAACGTTTACATCTGCTTGAAGAAGAGCCCTTTGCACATCGCGTACAAGCTCTTTAACCGTAGCCTCATCTACAACGGATGCCCTGAAAACCTTTTTTAAGGCTTCGTAAAGAGATGAGCCTAAACGTTCTAAAGCCATAGTTTTCTCCAGATTAAAATTGTTCACGTCCTTAAATATGTATTCCACAAACTTTTTACATACGCAATATAAAGAGGATTTGGAGGAAACTGTTTGGAAGATGTAAAAATTGTAGAGAAGAAGGAAATTCCGTTAGGCTGCACTATGCTTTTTGGCTTTCCAGACGTCGGACTTGTAGGTGTTATAGCCGCTTCGCATCTAATTTCCGAGCTTAACAATCTTGAAGAAGTGGCGTATGTTGATTCGAAGCTTCTCCCGCCTCTAATAGTTCTACATGAGGGGCTGCCACATTCGCCCATAAGGATTTTTGGAAACCATGAGATTCTCCTAGCTGTTTCAGAAACCGCCATACCAGCGGACACGATTTATCCAATAATGTACGCCTTGATAGATTGGGGAAAAAACAAAAATGTTAAAATGATGATTTCGCTTAGCGGCATACCCATCCAAGAAAGACAAGACATTGAAGAACTGAAAGTCTTTGCTGCCGCATCAAACACTGACATATTAAAGATGGTCGAACAGCAAGGCATAGAAATATTAAAAGAAGGCTACATGGTTGGTCCACAAGCAATTATGCTTCAGCGTTGCGCGAGCATAGGAGTGCCAGCCATAACATTGCTTGCCCAATGCTTCTTTAACTATCCAGACCCAGAAGCAGCTGCAGAAGTATTGAAAGGATTAACAAAGATTATTGGGTTGAAGGTGGATGTTTCAAAGCTTCTGGAGAAAGGCGAAGAAATTCGTTTAAAAGCAAGAGACGTTATGCGGCGAACACAGCAAGAACTTTCCAAAATGAAGAAGACGCAGGAGTATGACATGCCATTATACATAACTTAAGGTGAGCGGTATGGCTGAAAGGAGAAGACGTTCAATTTTTGATTTAATTGATGAATACTTTGAGGATTTGGAAGAATCTGTTAGACGTTTAAGAGAAGCCCTTACCGAGAAGCCCAGTTGGGACAAAAAGGCGTGCACAATAGAGCCACTTCGCGATATTTCTGTGACGCCAACAGAAGTCATTGTAACTGTTGATTTGCCATATACCGAAGAAAACACTATACGCGTTAGACCAGCGGGCAAAGATGTTATCGAAATATCGGCAAAAATGCGGCGAAAGATAAGCTTTAATGATTTTGGTATAACCCACTATAAAGGCGAGTTCCAAACATTCCATTGTCAAACACGTATCCCAGTGCCAGTTCACATAGATAAAATGGAAGTACGCTTTAAGAGAGGCATACTAGAAATCCGCTTGCCACGCAAACATGAATATGAAATTCCAATAGAATAACCTTTAACAAGCCTCAGGAGCTCATGTCGTCACAAATCAGACGGCTCTTCTCGCATCATCGGCTCCAAAAGAAGTTTACTCAAACCTTCAAGATAAGCTTAATGGAAAGTTTTAACAATAAACCCAAACAAATCTAAAAGGGCGAAGAGGTGAAAGCTTTGACAACTGAAAAGGTTATACACTTTTCAATGTTCCTTCTATTACTTGTCGGGTTATGTGGAATTAGCGCGTGGGCAAGCCACACCTATCTAAATGAAAATTTAATTTTAGAGGTCGCGGGCATTGCATTAAGTTGGGGAGTAATCCTCCTAATACTATATCTGGGTTTCAAAAGTCTTGATTGGAACTGGTGGAGTTAGGTATCTGCTATTTTGTTCTAACAATTTTTATTTTGCCAAGTATGCGCCAAAATTCAACTTCTACGCCGGGAGCGATTTTCGCTTTCAAATCCTCTTCTTCGGGATAAGGCGCGTCCAAATACTCGTAAGTTTCTAAATCCATAATCTGAATGCTTGAAGGCGTGACAGCAAAAACTTGCCCACTTCTTTTTTCGATTATTGGCACTTCAGCGTTTGCGTCAACTGGTTTAACCACGCTTCTTTTGACACCGTCAAAAATTCCAACAGCAACTATCCTCGCCTTGGCTGACCCATGTTTTCCAGGCTTTGATTTGGTTATGTCTACTATACGGCATGGTTCACCGTCAACGATTAGGTATCCGCCAACCCTAAGGCTTCCAACATCAACAGGTTTGCTCATTCACTCACCAACATTGCGTTTATCTTCCATCTACAGCATTTTAAACAACATCCATATATAGATTAAGGTGCCGCTTAATAATAAAAGGTGGACTATTTGCTGAAAAGCGTAGGATTGGTAGCTAGATTCGATAAGAAAGACGCTTTAAAGCTTGCAGAAGAACTCGCAGAGTATCTGACAAAAAGGGGTTTAGAGGTTCAAGTGGAGGATACCCTCGCGGAAAAAGTTAGCATTAGAGGAAAGACTGTTCCTCTAGAAAAAATGAAAACTGACATCATAATCACAATAGGCGGAGATGGAACAATCCTAAGAACATGCGTCTCAATCCCAAAGCCAGAGCCGCCCGTACTAGCGATAAACATGGGTGTAAGAGGCTTCCTAACAGAAGTTGAACCAAAACAGGCTTTTAACGCCATAGAAAAGTGTTTGAAAGGAGAATTTACAATTGAAAGATGCATGAAGCTATCAATAAATGCAAATGGCGAAAAATTCCCAGAAGCACTAAACGAGGTACTGATTTCAGCCGACGAACCAGCAAAACTTCTCTATGCAAAGATTTTCAAAGACGAAAAGCCGGTGCTCAACATGCAAGCCGACGGCGTAATGATCGCAACACAAACTGGTTCTACGGGATATTCGCTATCCGCTGGAGGACCAGTCTTAGATCCAGATCTGGATGCTTTTGTTTTGACCCCGGTTTGCCCTTTAAGTATATTTCACCCGATTGTTTTTCCTGCGAACTCAAGCCTTACGGTTAATGTGGTTAGGCCTAAAAAGACGCTTGTTGTTGTGGATGGGCATTACCGTAGAACATTAAGTGGCAGAGTTATAAACATAAAGGTAACACGTTCTAAAAATGAAACCCGTTTCGTGAGGTTTAGGGAAAACTTTTACCACCGCCTAAAAAGTAGGTTGCTTTTCAAGGGAAGCTAATGAAGAGGCAAATTGAAGCTAAACGCGTTATAGTTTTAGATACGTCTGCCTTCGCGGCTGGTTTTGACCCATTTTCAGTGAGCGAAGCGCAGTACACCGTACCGCTTGTTAGGGAGGAAGTGAAGGGAAGTGCGTTCGCAAAAGTTAGGTTAAAAACAGCAATAGAACAGGGAAAGATTGTAGTAAAGAAGCCTGAAAAGCAATTTTTGGATTCGGTGAAGGCTTCAGCAACTGCCATTGGTGACAAGGTTTTCCTTTCAGAAACGGACCTACAAATTTTGGCTTTAGCCCTCGAACTTAAAAGCGGGGGGTATAGTCCAGTAATTGCTTCAGACGATTATTCCATACAGAATGTTGCAAATCGCATGGAAATAGAGTTTGCTTCATTGGCAACTTTTGGTATACGCTTTCAGTTGGAGTGGGTGAGGTATTGTCCAGCATGTTACAGAAAATACCAAGCAGATTACAGGCTAAATAGATGTGCAGTGTGCGGAACAGAATTAAAAAGAAAACCTTTAAGGAAAAAGCACTTAAGCCGTAAAAGTTAACGTTTTGTTAGAAGGTGAATTAACATGGCTCATGTTGAGACGAAAGCACTTTACTTCAGAGAGGCGGGAGCAAAAAACACGGAAACTTTACTGGAATTTGTTAGGACATACGCAGAGCGAGAAGGCATAAGGGACATAGTTGTAGCCTCAACAACAGGCGAAACTGGAGCGAAGGTAGCCAAAATTTTCAAGGAATACAATGTGGTTGTGGTTACGCATCATTTTGGCTTCCGAGAACCAGGAAAAACAGAACTGCAGGAAGAATTCAGAAAGGAAATAACTGCTAACGGCGCAAAAATTTTCACGGGTATTCACGCATTAAGCAGTGTGGAACGTGCAATACGGAAGGATTTTGGAACAATTGCACCCCTAGAGCTAATTGCCAACGTGCTCAGGCTAATGGGGGAGGGAACGAAAGTGTGTGTGGAAATAACGTTAATGGCAGCAGATGCTGGTTTAATATCCGTTGATAGAGATGTTGTTGCAATCGCTGGCACGGGCAGAGGTGCGGATACGGCACTGCGTATTAAACCATCTAATGCGGCGAGGTTCTTTGATTTAAAAATTAGAGAGGTAATAGCAAAGCCACAAGATTTTTGATTTCCCAGAAATGGTAAATGTACCCCAAGCACAGCGTGGAAAAATAATTGGTTCTATGAACTTTTTCTCTTATATACGCATGGTTTTAGGCGGAGCAATCGGCGGACTTCTTTGCGATAACGTCGCTCCTCAAATTCGTTTCTCCTAATGGCAGCCCTAGCGATACCTTCATTCTCATGGTGTTGTGGCATGTGCATGAACCGAAAGCTGAAGAAAGGCAAGTATAGAAGGCTATATTTCGCTGTCGTCCCGTTTACTAAAGTATATTATGTCACGGTGCTCAACATAGCCGCACTTTTTAAAAAATTCTTTTGATGCAACGTTGTCATCCTCAACTAAAGCACAGAAAATTCCTATGCCCTTTTTCCTTAACACCCTTTCAGCCTCAGCCACTAGAGCCTTAGCGATTCCCCTGCGCCGGTAACGCGGATCAACAGCTAAACGGTTTATCCAGCCCTTTCTTAAATCATAGCTTACTATGACTACGCCAACTAAATTGTCGCCTTCATAGGCTCCTAAGAAAAATTCGGGGTTAGCTTTCATCTGTGCAGCAATCGCTTCTTTGCTGTCTCTTCCCCTCGGTTTATATGGCAGTTTCGCCTTGGACCAGAGCTTTATTATTTCTTCATAATCCCTTATTGTGAGCCTTCGGATATCCATGCGAGCACAACTTTAACCTTCTTTCTCCACTTCTTTAACAGCGTCTTCTATTATCTCCATTGCCGCGTCAACGAGTTCTCTTGAAATGTTTAGTGGAGGAGCAAATCTTATCGTAGAAACTCCGCATGTGATTACTGCAACTCCACGTTTCCATGAACGCATCATAATTTCGGAGGCTTTTTTTGAAGATGGTTTTTTGTCCTCCTTGTTTTCCACAATTTCCATGCCTATCATCAAGCCCTTTCCTCTAACATCGCCAACAATATCGCTTTTCTCTTTGAACTCTTCAAGCCGCTTCATGATGTATGCGCCTTGCTTTGTTGCGTTTTCCAAAAGTTTCTCTTCCTTAATAACGTCGATAACAGTGCTTGCCGCAACGCATGACAGTGGATTGCCACCGAAAGTGCTTGCGTGAGAACCCCCAATCCAATCCATTATCTTTTCCTTTGCAACCGTGGCACCTAAGGGCAACCCAGAAGCTAAAGCCTTTGCACTGCACAGAATGTCGGGTTCAACGCCCCAATGTTCAATTGCGAACCATTTGCCAGTTCTACCTATGCCAGATTGCACTTCATCGTCGATTAACAAAATGCCATACTTGTCCGCAAGTTTCTTTAACCGTTGGAAATATTCTGGTGGTGGAACAATGTATCCGCCTTCGCCTTGTATTGGCTCAAACATTATTGCTGCGACTTCTTCGGGCGGCACGTACTTCTGCAGAACAAGCTCATCTATGAAGTCTACACACCAGTAATGACATTGTGGATACGACAATTTGAAGGGACAACGGTAACAGTATGGATAGGGCACGTGAGTGACGCCTGGCATCATTGGAAAGAAATAGCGTCTCTGTGGAATTTTGCTGGCAGTGAAGGACAAAGCGCCTATGGTGCGCCCGTGAAAAGCGCCAATAAAACCTATAAACAGCGGTTTACGTGTGTGCCACTTCGCAAGTTTGATAGCCGCCTCGATTGCCTCTGTTCCACTATTTCCGAAATAGACCTTCTTGCTAAAGTTGCCAGGTGTGATACCAGCAAGTTTTTCTGCAAGATCCACAACTTCGCTGTAGTAAAAGTCCGTGTTTGAATAATGTAAAAAGCGGTCGCATTGGTTTTTGATTGCTGAAATCACTTTAGGATGGTTGTGCCCAACGTTGAGACATACAAGTCCAGAATTGAAGTCTATGTACTCATTTCCATCAACATCCCTTACGATGCACCCCTTTCCAGACTCGACCACAAGCGGGTAAAACCGCACATACGAAGGTGAAATTAAGCGTTCATCCCTTTTCAAGAGTTCTCTCGCTTTTGGTCCTGGGGGTGTAACAACAATTTTTGGATAAGAGTTCATCTTCAATTCCTCGCGTAGATCCATTACTAGAAAATTAGCTTTTATATATAATTACCTCTAAAGTTTTAGCAAAAAGCATAATGAAACTAAAGAAACGGATTATAGACTAACCAATGTTCATCAGCGATTACCAAAGCTCAGTGACACTGCGCATTTATGGCTTGGCTACGGTAATCTCGATTGCTGAAACGTTTGCCTTCTGCCCTTCGGCTCTGGTTACCTCTTCGGTTGTTATGTTGATGCCTTGAAGTTGTAAGTCTTTAACGAAGGCTCTTCTCAGCAATTCTACGGTGTCGACGGCCCTGCTAATTGCCCGCCCCCTGGCTTTGACTGTTAGTTTTTTGGTGCCAGAGTTGAAGAAGGTGAGACAGGCAATCACGTAGTTCATTATTGGTTTCTTGCCTATTAATACAACGTTTTCGTCTGTCTGTACAGCCTTTGTGTTTTTTGCTTTTTCCGTTGTTTGTCTCTTCTGCTTCGCTTCCGCCATTTACATTATCCTTCCTACTGCACTGACGTTTTGCAAAGGTGGAATATATCATAAACACGGAGACTCTTATATTTTTCCGTATGATGCAGAATCAGACGCACTGCTTAATGCCATTTTGCGATAGTACTCCCAGTCTTCATCAACCCATTTTTGGATCCTCTCAACATCCTCTTCCTTCACATTGCGGAATCTGCCCTGCAAAGTGAGGTATTCTTTTACTGGTTTACGGTTAGATTTGTCAAGTAACCTGTCACTTGGAGGATTAAGCTTGAAACGTCCATATTCTATTTCAAAAAGTGTCCACATCCCCGTGAGCACGGCAAGCTTTCCCATCTCAACAGTTTTGTTTGCGTCATAGCGCCAACCAGTGGGACACGGCGCGAGTATGTGAATGTACTTTGTACCTTTAATGGTCTTGGCTTTCCTAAGCTTGTTAACGAGGTCTAGCGGATAGGATGGACACGCTGTAGCGACATAAGGTATCTTGTGAGCAGCCATAATTAACGCCATATCCTTTTTTCGTTCCCTCTTTCCAGAAGGCGTAGTTGTCGTCCAAGCGCCGTAGGGTGTTGCGCCACTGCGTTGCATCCCAGTGTTACCGTACGCCTCATTGTCATAGCATATGTAAATGAAGTTCGTCTCCCTTTCCGCCGCGCCAGATAACGCTTGAATTCCTATGTCAACTGTTCCGCCATCTCCAGCCCAACCAACAACAGTAATGTCCTCAAGCTTTCTTTGGCGCAAGGCTGCAACAATTCCAGATGCGGCAGCAGCGGTAGACTCAAATAGTATATTTTGTAGCGGAACATTAACAGAAGTATACGGATACGGCCCCTGAATAACGGTTGTGCAGCATGCTGGAACTACGAGGATAACTTTGTTTCCCAGCGCTTTGAAGAGGAGTCGAAGCGAAATTGAAGGGCCGCATCCTGCACAGGCCGCATGTCCCTTAAGCAAGTATTCTTCTTTTGGAAGTTCCTTTATTGTAACCATACTTTCACTCCCTCAAATCAACCCATTCGGTTTCTTTTTCCACTTTTCCATCACGCATCCACTTCAGGGCTTTTTTGATAATTTTTTCAATTGTCACATACGTTACGTCCCTTCCACCTAGACCAGCAATGAAGCCGGCAACCATTGGATGGTCTTTTTGGTTTAGAATTGATGCTTTTACTTCTGTCGCTAGGAAACCTTCCATTCCGAAGGATACGTGACGGTCTATTGTTACAAGCATCTGCGCTTGCCTTGAAAGTTTTATCACTTCTTCAATAGGGAAGGGACGGTAAACACGAATTCTCGCTGCTCCCACTTTTAGCCCTTCCTTACGCAAATTATCTACAGCGATTTTTGCTTCGCTTCCCATAGTTCCCATAGTGAAAAGGATCACATCGGCATCCTCGCAAAGGTATTCTTCGATGAGTCCGCCGTGGCGGAAACCGAAACGTTTGGCATATTCTTCGTCAATTTTCGGAATAAGCGTTTTAGCGTTTTCCATAGCTTCTTGAATCATGTAGCGAAACTCCATGTACCATTCGGGCGAAACAAGGTTCGCATGTGAAATGGGATTGTTAACGTCTAGTAGCCAACCACACTTGTAGGGCGGCAGAAAATCATCAATTTCTTTTTGATCTGGAATTTTTACGGGCATGTACGTGTGGGAAAGAATAAAACCTTCAAGACAAATCATAGCTGGTAGAAAAACGTGCTCGTCTTCGCAAAGCCTGTACGCCTGAATTATAGTGTCAAAAACCTCTTGGTTGTCGGCACAGTAAAACTGTATCCAACCAGTATCTCGCTGAGAAAGAGAGTCGCTAAAGTCAGGCCAGATGCTCCACGGCGCACCCATCGCACGGTTAACAACTGCCATGACTACTGGTAGGCGCGAGCCAGAAGCCCAGTGCAAGGCTTCATGCATTAGTGCCAACCCGTGGGCGGATGTTGCAGTAAAAGTTCGCACGCCAGCTGCGGCTGCGGCTATGCATGCAACCATGGCGCTGTGTTCGGACTCAACACGGATGTATTCCGCGTCCATTTCTCCACTTTCAACGAATTCTGCTATTTTTTCAACAACTGTTGTCTGTGGCGTTATGGGGTATGCAGCAACTACCTTGACCTGCGCGGCTTTCGCGGCGTAACCAGCAATATGGTTTGCTGTGTCAATCAGCATTTGTGCCATTTTATTCCTCCTCTCTGTGCATTGTTATCGCTTTTACTGGACACTCGTTAGCACATATTCCACAGCCCTTACAGTAATCATAATCTATTACTGGAGTGTCATCATCTTGACGTGATATGGCGGCGTCTGGGCAATAAATCCAGCAAAGTGCACAGCGTGTACATTTAGAGTAGTCAATTTTTGGACGGAACGTTCTCCAAGATCCAGTTTTTCCCATACTACCCACTGTAGGGATTGACAATGGCGTCAAAGGCATTTCCTTTCTAGTTTTGGGAATTTTATACATGCATTTCACCATCCTTTTATGAGGCGGTTATAGGCAAGCTCTGCTGCTCGCGCGTTCTTTTCGCCAGCGGCGCCAGGCCATACTTCTCTAATAACTTTTAAGGCACTTTGTAGTTTAATCTCGCCGGTTGCTTTTGCAAAGGCTCCTACAATTGCGGAGTTAACAACAGGTAGTCCAGCAACTAGAAGGTTTAATTCCAGTGCTATGCCAGTCGCATCGACCGTTGCGATTCGCCAGCCCTTGAGTTCTACTTCTTCGGGTTTTTTTGTGGTGTTCATTAATATTATTCCGTCTTTTTTCAGTCCTTCTGTTACGTCTACAAACTTGTAAATTGCTGGGTCAAGTACGATTACATAGTCTGGGTTGTAGATTTGGCTGTGGACAAGTATTGGCTCATCGCTTATTCTTGCAAATGCCTTAACTGGGGCACCGCGCCTCTCGGCGCCGAAATATGGAAAGGCTTGAACCCATTTCCCTTCAATAAAAGCTGCGTGTGCCAATAACTCTGCAGCAGTAACGCCCCCTTGTCCACCTCGTCCGTGAATACGTATTTCTTTGAGCAACGCCTCCCCCTTCTATTGAAGATGAAATTGGACTGCTTCACTCTTATTAGTGTTAGCTTAAACCAGCGCCAAAATTAACATTAAAATTAATCCGCTGGTTGCAAAGATTGGAATGACTGTGGCCTTTGCTCTTTTAAGAGCCGTGTCTATTAAAAGGCACAATTTTGTCAGTAGGCTTTCTCCAATAACTCTAACGTTGGAAACAGTTATTGTACGACAAGCAGCCGCAACACGTTCCATGTTGTCCAGAGCCTTTTTTGTTGCCTCTGTTATGTATGCGATTAGTTTTTCGTGATTTATTGCTTCACCTATTGGATGGTAACCTCTTTCGTTCAAGACAATGGCATTAACAGAATGCGTATCTGTTGTAAAAATTTCGCCCTCATCGACGCCAATCAAACGAAGAGCAGAAAGTGTTTTTTCTCGCAGTCCAGAAACCATGTTATTGCCATCAATTACCACATAAGCGGTCTTCTGCTTACCAACCTTAACAGTAACAACTGTAATGCCCCCTTGTCCCATACCATCCCCAAGGCTAAACTCCTTTGGAAAAATTGTAGCAGCACCAATTTCAAAGGGCAAACGCTTTAAGGAAACAGCCTTTTCAAGGCAAGAAGAAGCAACATTTTTTAGTGAAACTAACATTTCATCCATGTTTAATGTTCCGTCAATGCTGTTGTGCGCATTAACGATAATGCAATGGTCTAAACCTAGTTTTTTGGCCTCTTGGTATACTAGCGTACCCAATTCTTGGGGAAAATCTTCTGTCGTTTTTGGCGCAAGTGTGAAGGCAATAAAAGCCGTTTTCCCGAAAATTTGACAACACGCAGTCGCCTTGCCATCGCTAGTTTTGATAAATGGAGAAGCCTTATCCTCAAAGGCATCAAAACACACGTTTTCGATAATGCTTCTTATCATTTTTTCATTTTGGAGTTGAGAAGCTAAATCAAACTCGTGACCAAGCAAGCCATGCGGAACGCAAACTGTACATTTAAGCGTTTCTTCTAAAGATTTTTTTATCATAGAAGGGAGGAGGCTGCTTCCTACATTCTTGAAAGGTCCAGGATGAACAGAGGGCACAACAACAAGAGTTTTTGGTTGTTTAGAACAGAATTCGATTAGGTCGACCTTGACATCACGGTTTTCACCAAGTTCTTCCAAAATTTTCTCAAATGGTTCGTTCAAATTTGTAATCCAATTGAGCAGAAAAGCCTTAAAAATCGATAATCCGGAGAATCCAATCACCTTAACTCCTACTTGGTTTATAAGGTATGTAAAGAGAACACTTGAAGCGATGCTTATCGCCACTGCTGGAGCCAGGAAAGTGATGAAGGGAAACACTATGGAAGCATCTGTTGACGCCCACATCGCCATAAACAGAAAGCAGCATGAGAGTGGGTTAATCAGCGATGCCATGAAAAGTTTTTTGCTGCTTGAAGGTGATGTCGAGAGAAGCACGGTTAAGCGAAACATCACTACGGCAGAAAAACCTAGAAGGCATAGTTTGACCCCCCAAATTTCGCCTAAAAGAAGAGAGAATACGCTGCCGAGAAAGATGAAGAAAAGCCAAACACTCCAACTGAATATGGATAACGCTGTTGTTCTCCTTATGTCATAGATGGTGTCGCCTCTCAAAATTAACATACTATTAGCATAGTCCAAAATCGTGGTCACAAAAAGCAACAAAACACTCAGAAGCAAGCCCCATAACAAGTTACTGGGGAAAGGAGAAAAAAGCAATCCAAAAAATGACCCCGCGGCGACGCATAACAAAACCAGAATAAGGAGCATCATGCCATAAGTTGGAAGCTTAAACAGTGAGGAATAGTGTCTAACAGCACTGTCCATGAAGTCACTAAGGGAGTTGCTTGCCACACTCACCCTCTCAAATAAATCTTCAATGAGAAACACACTTACATATTAAAATGTCGCGAGTCACGGCTAAAAAATTAATGGAAATTTAAGACAGCATCCTAAATAATCAGTTAAGAAGCTGCCAGCCGATTTTACATAAAACTGGAAAATGAAGAAACCGCATTAAAACATTTTAAGTGTGTGTAGCTTTAAAGAACCATGATTAAGTGAAGGGCAACTGTTTTATCTTCAAAGTAATTATTATAACATTTTGCGAACTACATGCCAGAACAGGAAATCCCGCCAACAATATTTCATATGCTTGAAAAAAATTTGGGCAAAAAAATACGTGTTATTCTAGACCCCTCCTATGGTTTTGAGGGTGTGCTTGCCGCTGTTACACGCGAGCCTTCGGGCATATGGCTTTCAGACGCCGAAGCCATAATACTGCGTTCAACAATTGCCCAGCCCATACCGCAAGTTGCTGGCAGAGAAGAAAGAAGCGAAATATTTGTTCACTTAAACTCTGTTCAGAGAATAGAGGTTTTACACGCTTCTTCAAGGCGTTAGGGCTAAAATGTTAGAAGAAGACGTGTGCTAGGACGCAGATTATGATTAGGGCTATTGCCAAGCCTACAAGAAGCTCAGGCCTAACTTTTACGCCTTCGGTTTCCTCTTCAAAAAAGCGCAGTAGTCCTGCACTTGCTGCAGGCATTGGTGCTGACCGCTCTTTCTTTTTCTTGCTCATATCGCTAACCCTTTAGTTTGATATTTTCAACATTCGCTATTATTAATGTTATGCTATCTCAAAAGAGTTTTTATTTCTGAATAGCTGATATTGTGATGCAAGGTGTCAATGATGGAGGCATACCGTAAAGAGTATGACTATGTGTTTGACTTGCTACAGAGGCATCATAAATGGTTTCAAGAGAGCATTCCGCTAATAGCAAGCGAAAACGTTCCAAGTCCAGCAGTCAGAGAAGCCTTAACAACAGACTTTGGAAACCGCTACGCTGAAGGCTGGCCCGGAGAACGCGTCTACGCTGGATGCCACTTCATAGACCAAGTGGAATTCAAGTGCATCGAGCTTATGAAAAAATTGTTCAAGGCAGAGTTTGTCGATGTTCGCCCAATTTCTGGGGTTGTCGCAAATCTGGTTGTTTATACGGCGTTCACGGAGCCAGGCGACACTATGATGGCGTTGTCAATACCATGCGGCGGACACATTACGATGGGGAAGAAGGAGCTTGGCGGAACAGCAGGTGCCGTTCACGGTTTGAACGTTGAGTATTTGCCGCTTGACTATAAAGAGTTGAACATAGATGTGGACAAGGCAAAGACCAGAATTGAGAAGCTTGCAGTTGAGGGAAAATCACTAAAACTTGTTATGTTTGGCGCAAGCGTTTTTCCATTCCCACATCCAGTAAAAGAGTTAGCTGACACAATAAAGGCTGTTGGCGGAACAGTTGGCTATGACGCAGCACACGTGGCGGGGCTAATTGCTGGAGGACAATTCCAAGACCCCTTAAGAGAAGGCGCAGACGTTGTCAGCTTAAGTACACACAAAACATTTTTCGGACCTCAACATGGCGGAGTTTTATCTTGGGAAAAATACGCAGACAAGATAAAACGTGCAACATTTCCAGGGATGGTGAGCAACCACCATTTACACGCAGTTGCAGGCGTAACAATTGCATGTGCAGAAATGCTAGAATTTGGAAGAGAGTATACAAGTCAAATAGTTAAAAACGCCAAGGCATTGGCTCAAGCACTTTATGAAAGAGGATTTAACGTTTTGGCAGAACATAAAGGGTTCACGGAATCCCATGTAATCCTAATAGACGTAACAAAACATGGCGACGGAGGCACAATTGAAGAAACTCTTGAAAAGGCAAACATAATTATTAATAGGAATCTGCTACCATGGGACATCAAAGAGGGAAGACACTTTCAACACCCAGGCGGAATAAGACTTGGTGTGTCAGAGGTTACAAGGCTTGGAATGCGCGAGTCGGAAATGACGGAGATAGCGGAGTTCATAAAGCGTGTAGTAATTGACAGGGAAGATCCAGAAAAAGTAAAAGTGGATGTGGCAGAGTTTAGGAAAGATTATCAAAAGGTTCATTATTGCTTCGAGAACAGCACAGAAGCGTATGCGTACATAAAAATTCGCTGAAGAGTAAAGGATTAAACAGTTGTGATATGTTAGATAAAGGTTTAAGAAGCAAGCGATAACGTTGGAACTAGCAGTATGGACTATTGGGCATAGCAATCGTTCCATAAACGTTTTTCTCGAACTTTTAAAGGATCAAGGAATTCAAGTTCTGGTGGATGTTCGCCGCTTTCCAACATCAAAGGTTGAGCATTTTAAAAGAGAAAACATGGATAAATGGCTCGCAGAAAATGGTATAGAGTATGTCTGGTTAGGACGAGAGCTCGGAGGCTACAGGAGAGGCGGGTATGAGACGTATATGCGGACTAAACTATTCAAGGAGGGAATTAGCAGATTGCTTGAGATAGCTTCTCAAAAGAAAACGTGTATAATGTGCATGGAACCAAATCCAAAATACTGTCATAGAAGGTTCATTTCAGCGCATCTTGAAAGGAAAGGCGTCAAGGTGTTCCACATAATCTCGAAGGGACAGAAAAGCTTACCATAATCAAAGCTTTAAACGTATAATAATTTAAGGCTGATCTGGAACGAGGGGAAAATGCATGCACATACATGAGTTTCAGGAGTTAATGCGGCAACTATATTTCCATAGGGATTCAGAAAGGGGCTTAACAAAGACATTTAATTGGCTTGTGGACGAGGTTAAGGAGTTAGGTGAAGCATTGGAAACCGATGACATAAAGGCTATGGAAGGTGAATTTGCAGACGTCATCGCATGGCTTGCTTCCCTTGCAAACATTGCAAACATAGACCTTGAAAAAGCAGCCCTCACTAAATACAATAATAAATGTCCAAAGTGTGGACAAGCGCCATGTAAATGTACTTTTTAAAGACTATGATCAGATTAGGCGTTTCTGTCCTAGACCAGTAAGCGTCCAAACGTTTGGTTTGCTTCGTTTACGCTCCACGATGCCCTCAGTTTCTAAAAGCCTCAAATGGTGCACGACAACGTTATAGTGCATCTCTGTTTGTTCAGCAAGCGTTTTTGCTTTAACTGAACCTTTATCTAAAACGTTCAGTATTTTTGTTCTTGCAAGAAGCCCACGTTTAATGTTTTTGACGCTTGTTAAGTATGCTTTTGGGTGGTAGGGTTCTTTTAACATGTTACCAGATTATTATGTGCGTGTGATTTGAAAAACTTTCTTAAGAAAAGTCCGTCAAACTGATTTGCCGCGGTTTTTTGCTCTCGAACAAAGAGGCAATTTCCTCTTTAACGAGTCGGATTCTCTGAGCGTAGTACTGTGGCAGTCTGTATTTTTCAACCAAGTTTTGTGCAGCCTCGAAGTATTTTTCGATGCCGCCGCGGTAAACAGTTAGGGTCAATTGCCCTCCACAATGGGTACAGACGCCGCGGAGTGGGATTCGGCGATAGCGTTTGTTGCATGATTTGCATCTAACGCCTTGCGCGGAGAATGCGCGCATATTCCCAGCGATATCACGCATAAAATGTTTTGTTAACACTTTCAAAGCTACTTTTCTGGCGTTTACTGCTTCAATTTTCTCGGCTAGTTCAAGCTGGCTGTTTAACTTATCAACCATGGTCTTAAGCCGTTTGTAAGCGCTTTCAGGGTTTCCATAGTTTATATTTGAAACTGGAATTGTAAATTTGAAACCTTCGAACTGCGCCCCTGTTCCAAGCCTATGCCCAACAAGGTCTATGATGCTGCTTACCTGTTTGGGCTCGGTTCCGTTCCAAGTTTTCTCATAAAATTCTAAGGGATATTCGCTTGCAACATCAAAGTCATGGGCTTGCCTCTGAACTTCAGCCGTATTAACAACAGGAATTAGAAGCAGCGGGGCATCCATAATTCCACCTATCTGTGATGGCAAGTATTCTCGGGAAAAGTTGATTAGAGTATCCAGCGCAAGCATTAAGGCGTCTTCGTCGCCGTCGCAGTCCCTACGTTTTGCAGAATGCCATATTGGATGCGCGTAACAGACATTTAGGGTTGTAAAGCCGATAATGCGCCCCAAAATTCCAACCGACGTGTGAGGAGCTAAACCGACAACAAGATGCCCCACAAGCTCTTCCATGCGCTTTATGTTGTAGTATGGAGCAAGCCCGTAAACCTTGATCAAAAGTTCATCGATAAAGTTTGCAACCCGAACAAAGTATTCACCACACTTTAACGGGATAATAACATCCTGTACTTTCAACTCGCATACTTGGTCGTCGCTAGTTAGCGGCGCTCCAAAAATGTCATGCGTATAGCCCATTTGCCTAAGCTTTTCGTGGGACACGCCAATTTCAGAGGGTTTAAAATGCGTCAAAGGCGCGTTTGTGGCGTCAAAGCGTATTGTCCCATCCTTGTAAACGGACAAATCATACTTTGCACGAAGAACACCTTTCTCTAAAATTTCCGGAGTCTTCGTTTCATTTGTTAAGCCTTTTACGCCTTTCAAAACCTTAGGAACGGAAACTCCAAGACTGACACAGGCTTTTTCAAGCATTTCCTTAAAGTTAAAAATTTGTCTTTGGTAAGTTTTAGCTGGTACTTTACAGACCGGACACTCGTTTTCTTTCAGATTTCTGCTGCATTTCGGACAGATTCTCTCCAGGAGTGTTTCTGCCCCACAACTAGGGCACTTTATCCTAAATGTAAAAGAGTTGCATGATGGACACTTGCGTTTAACAACATCCACAGAGTAAGGCTCCCTTCTTGCCGCCTCAACAATGTCTCTTTGAGAACCGCCCCCCAGACCAACTGGAAACAGAACATGAACAAGCGGTTTCATCTCTCGCCTTTTTGCCTTTTCTGGACGCCCCATCCTCGCGCCAACAAAAGTGGGAGACTTATCCCTTATTTCAATCCCAGAAAGCGCACTAACCACTTTGGTAATTGGCTTGTCAGATGGCAGGTTCACATTCTCCGTCGAACCGTAGCGCAAACAAACAGCAAAAGCATGTGCATCCTCACCCTCAATAACAATCTTGTCGCCAAGGACTTTATGGGGCAGATAAATCGCTTCTAAAGCACGCTTAACGTTCGGATCATCATCACCAACAATTTCTTTAATTAAACCATTCTCATACTTCACCCTTGAATTGACAAGCCACGCCCTAAGCATCTTAACATCTTCAGCCGAAGCAAGATTAGACCAGAAAAACGTAAACGCTGGATGAAGAGGTACATGCAATACCAATGAAGCGTCAACCGTCTCCTTTATTGTAGGTTTGTTAACAAAAGGGTCCTTCAAAAACGCGTTAAGCCTATCGACGGGGATACAAACAGCCTCAGAAGCCTTGCGTACGTCCCCATTAAACCTTTCTGCAATCGCCCGCCTCAGATCTTCAACCCACCACTCCTCAACATACCCCGAAGGCAAAAGCGCCTTACTATTGTACAGAAAATCTCCAAAACTGATCAGGATGTCCCCAAGAAACAGAACCTTGGAGACTTGGTCCTTCACTGCGTTAACATTTTCCAAAGTTACACGGACAACAGAGCCATCCTTCAAAAGCACTACTGGAGGCTCCAAAAAATCGACAGGAACCGCGATGCCGCCTTTCCCTGGAAGCTCGAGGCGCATTTGGGTGCCTGCCGCAAGAAAACCATTAAGTATAAGCATTGTCGCTGGGTGGACGCCTACGGCAGCCAATCCAGTGTTGCGTGCCCGCCCATATCTTAAACGGAAGCCGCCACGACTTGAGGCAAAGCAAAAGATGGGCCGCCCAGCAATAACGTCGTCCATAAATCCAGAAGATTTATTCTCGGATTTTTTGCGGAATTCCTTTAGCCAATCCCACCCTTGAATACCTAGCTTCTCAACAATCGCATAGACTTTAGGTGCCCTACCAACGACGCCGTCATTCACAACCCGTAAGGCGCCACCCCTAACACGGTTGGTTTCTATACGTGAAAGATTGCGAAAAGTGGAAACTTCAAATGGGTTTGATTCCGTGCCAGTTACCTCAACGGGCAACCACTGAAGCGCCTTCAACAATTCTTCGTCGGAAACGTGATACTGGAAGCGCCCAACAGAGCGCTCGTAAAGACGCATCTCCTCAATAAAGCGAAGCATTTCCTCCTCTCGAGGCTTGTAGCGATCAAGCCCGAGAAGACGTCTTACAAAATCGCCGATAATTAATGTTAAAGCTTGGTCTGTTCCGCCAGCAGACCTAATTGGACCAGCAAAGTATATCGCTAAATAACGTGTTCTGTCAAAATTTGTCTTAATTTTCACTTTTGCTACTCCTTGAAGCGGCGCGGCGGTAAGCCCCTCCGTTAATATTGCAAGGGCCGTCCTTATGGCTTGGTCTGCCGCCGCTTCGGCTTCCATATGCCCAAATTTGCCATAAACTATTTCCTCTGCGATTTTGAAGGCCAGTTCTTCCCTTGGAAGTTTTTCGCTTAGTTTTCTGATGCTTTCGGCAACGCCCTTCGGTCCAACTAGCCCCTCCACAAGATCAGCTAGATCCCGTGCAACTTTGCATTCCGGCTTAAGCGCCGGGTCTAACCCCTTTTCTCGCGTCCTTTCGCTTATGTTATACAGCCGCCAAAATTCGTTTTCAAGGCTTTGAACGTATCGATGATAGGCTTCGCTCATTTGACTGTTCAATTGCAACTCACAAGCTTCACAATACGTTTTGGAAGCTATTTTTGCTTTTACAACAAGTTCACGTCAAAAGAAACAAAAGCAAATACCATTTATCCCGTATGAATTCTACACAAAAAGAGTGCAGCCCATTTATCTTTTCTATGTCCCGTTGCTTTTTGATATGCTTCCTTCGCAATTTTACTTCTCTTTTCGACGCATTCCTCGCAACTTTTATGCCTAGGATCAGATGGCCCATCGCATGCCCCACAATTTAGCAGTAAAACCTCGCCTAGTCCTCTGATTGCGGTCCAAGCGTACTCATGCTCATCGTACTGCGGTTCAAAATCTGGCCAAACAGAGTATGCTCCTTCATCTCCTAAAACTTTCTTTAGGGCTTTAAAGTAATTTTCAAAGGCAGTCAAGGCTTTGCTCACAACCTAAAGCGTCTTATACCCTCAATAATCTCGGAAACTCTATGCTTAAGGTCAGCCCTCTCAACGATGTTACCAGTAACTATAACATCAGCGCCAGCAGACGCTGCCGTCAAAGCTTGCTCCCTTGACCTTATGCCACCACCAACTATTAGCGGAACATTGATATACCTTTTAACAGCGCGTATCATATCAGAAGGAACGGGCCTTTTCGCGCCAGACCCCGCCTCTAAATAAATGAAGCGCATGCCCAAATACTGTCCCGCCAAGGCATGTGCAACAGCAACTTCAGGTTTATCATATGGAACTGGAATAGCCTTACCAACTATACCTGCTGTTCCCCCCTCTCCGACTATTATATAACCCATAGGTATAGGCTCTAAGCGGTACTTCTTAACAAGGGGCGCCCCTAAAATTTGAGCCCCTACAATAAAGTATGGGTCTGTTGAATTTAAAAGCGACATAAACCATATTGCATCTGCATGACGACTTATCCCATTCACATTGCCAGGAAACAAGATTACCGGCACATCAACGGCGCGCTTAATAGCCTTTAAAACGCTGTCAAGGTGGTTACTCGATGACAGTGTTGATCCGCCAACCATTATTCCTGCGGTTCCGCTAAGCTTGGCTTTGTATGCAGCCCTAGCTGCTTGCGAGGCTGTAACTTTTTCGGGGTCTATAAGCGTTAGGTGAATTGCGCCTTCTGACTCGATTTTTTCAAGCAAATATTTCTCGATAGGCCCTACCATAACATCAACCTCCGTCATACTGGGTTTCATGCCGTTGCGCTTCTGGCGCCAGAGTAGATTTTGTCAGTGAACATGCAGTAGACGTCCACTTCCGCTTGTGCAGGTTTTACTTGGAACTCTTCTTTCAAGCCACAATTGCTACAGCCCACTACAGCGCGGCCTTCTTCACGCAATATTTCAACCCTAACAGTTTCCTTTCCACATCTAGGGCAAGAGAAGAACCTAGGCAAACGCTTCTTAGGAATGCGAACGACTTTTCTTCTTCTACGTCCCATTCCAACTTCCTTCTATGCCTAAAATTTTATGACACTCCACTATTTTATGTTTGTCCTTAAATACTTGCCCGCAACCATAAAACATTGAGGCGCATGCGCATTGAGGTTAACTTTGGACATTCTTGAATTGGACTGGAACGAAGTTGAAGCAAAAATAAAACGCTTCATAAGAGATTATGTGAAAAAATCTGGTGTGAATGGCATAGTTCTAGGGTTATCAGGAGGCATTGACAGTTGTACAGTAGCGGCGCTATCTGCACTCGCAATAGGCGGAAAAAATGTTTTTGGGCTTATGCTGCCAGAAAAAGAAACATACAACGTTAAGGATATCAAGCACGCAGAAGCCGTCGCCAAAAAGTTCGGCCTAAAAATGGAGAAAATCGACATTACACCAGTCTTAAAAGCCCTTTACAGCTCAATACCAAGCTTTGATGCGCAAGATAATCTCTGCAAGGGTAACATGAAAGCGCGCGCCAGGATGATTTATATCTACTATTACGCAAACAAGCTTAACATGCTTGTATGTGGAAGTTCAGACAAGTCAGAAACAATGATGGGCTACTTTACAAAGTGGGGAGACGCAGCAGCAGACATATCGCCAATCATGGACTTATACAAGACGCAAGTTCGAAAACTTGCACGGCATATAGGTGTTCCAGAAGAAATCGTAGCAAAACCTTCATCGCCGGGACTCTGGCAGGGACAGCTTGCAGAAGAGGAGTTGGGAATAAAGTATGAAGTCTTGGATTTGATTCTTTATGGCTTGGAGCATTTCATGGAAACTAGAGAAATCGCAAATCAGTTAGGCATAAGGGAGGATTTTGTCGAAAAAATTAAGCGCAGATGGCTTGCCACTGAACACAAAAGGCGGATGCCATTGACGGCGAAAATTGGATATAGGACTGTTGGCGCAGATTTCAGATTCCCAAGGGATGTGTGTTAAATTTGGAGATGAAAAAATGAAGGAGAATTTCAAGGTTGCGCTCGCCCAAATAAGCTGCTACCGGGCAGATAAGGAAAAAAACATGAGAAAAATGGAAAAAATTATAACAAATGCTGCAAAGAAGAAGGCGGACCTTATAATTTTCCCAGAGCTTTCGCTAACTGGCTACGTGGTTCGCGATGAAATATACAATTTAGCAGAAACAATACCTGGTCCATCAACAAAGGCTATCGAAAAAATGGCAAAAAAGGCGGGAGCATACGTAGTCTTTGGCATGCCAGAGCTAAGCGAAAAAACAAAGGCAACAATCTACAATTCAGCAGTGCTCGTAGGCCCCGAAGGTTTTGTTGGCAAATATCGCAAGATGCACCTCCCAACGCACAGCGTCTTTGAGGAAAAAAGATATTTTAGACCAGGCTATGAGGCGGTGGCGCTCGCCACAAATCTTGGGAAGGTTGGGCTAATAATTTGCTATGACATTTTCTTTCCAGAATTAAGCAGGCTCACACGCCTTAAGGGTGCCCACTTGATAGTTTGCATATCAGCTTCGCCGGCAGTTAGGAAAACCTTTTTCGAAACGTTGACCGTTGCTAGGGCAATGGAAAACGCTGTGCTCTTGGCATATGTAAATCTCGTCGGCATAGAAGATGGACTACAATTCTGGGGAGGAAGTAGACTTGTTGGACCAAATGGTAAGGTGCTCACTCAAGCGAAGTACGATGAAGAAGACCTTGTGATGTGTGATGTCAATTACGGTGACGTTAAACCTGTGGAAGTATTTGTGCCTACACTTAAAGATTTACGTCCAGAACTTTTTGATGAACTGAAGGAAAGCGCTAAGCGCTTGTAGTTTTAACGCTTATTGCAGTTTCCTAATTGCCTTCTCTATTCTATCCATTGCTTCTTCTAATTGTTCATACGCTGCTGCATAAGAAATTCTTATGTATCCCTCACCGTAACGCCCGAAAGAAGATCCTGGAACAGTGAGTACACGCGCTTGTCTTGCAAGGTACTCTGCAAACTGTTCTGAAGGCACACCAAAACTTTTGATGCTAGGGAAAACGTAAAAAGCGCCTTTTGGAAGTGAGCAGTTAAGTCTTCCCATCTCATTAAGCCTCTTACAAACCATTTGCCTTCTCCTATCAAACTCCACAACCATCTCCTCTACAAAGTCTTGCGGTCCCTCCAGCGCAGCCAACGCAACATACTGAGTGATACTATTAATGCATGCAATTGTATGCTGGTGTATCAGCCACAGAGGCGAAATTAGCTCTTTAGGACCGTAAACGAAGCCAATACGCAGCCCTGTCATCGCGTAAGTCTTGGAAAAGGAATTAACAACCAATGTGCGTTCACGCATCCCAGGGAAGGTTGCAAGGCAATAGTGTTTAGTCCCATCATAGAGTATTTTTTCATAAACCTCATCAGAAATCACAATAAGGTCACGCTCAACAGCAATCTTCGCCAACACCGCCGCATCATCAAAGGAAAGGGCTGCCCCAGTAGGATTGTTAGGATAGTTCAGAATAATCACACGTGACCTATCCGTGATAAGTGACATCACATTATCAACAGAAGGCTTGAATCCATTTTCCTCCACTAAAGGAACAGAAACCGGAACACCCCCCGCCAAGCGAACGCAGGGCTCGTAGCACACAAAACCTGGATCTGGAATCAAAACTTCATCACCAGGATTTACGAAGCCGAAAAGCGCCAGAAAAATGGCTTCAATCCCTCCTGATGTAATTAATATTTCTGAGTTAGGGTCATAGTTAAGCCCGTATTCACGGAAGGCTTTTTTGGCTAATGCCTCGCGCAACTCTGGGATGCCATTAGTAGGAGTGTAATGTGTTTTCCCCCCTTTCGCCGCTTTCAAACCCATTTCTATCGCGTGTTGCGGAGGGGAAAAGTCTGGTTCCCCTACGCTGAGGTTGATCGCGTCTGGCATTTCTTGGGTTAAAGCGAAAAATCGGCGAATTCCAGAAGGTTTTACGTTTTTTAGGCGTTCTGCGGGCTTAAATTGAGAAGTCAACGAGTTTCCCTTATTATGCACTGGTCTCCTGAGAATAAAATATTTGCGTTGCAAAAAATGTGAAACGTATGTTTTAAGCAAGGTTTAAAGGGACCTTGTATACAAATCTGTATTCATATAAAAGGTCGGCGGTTGAAAAAGTTTGAAGCTGAAAGAAAACATTCACTTATGGTTAACACACTCTTTAAATGACCCCATAGCAGAATTACTCTACAAAAATAGCCACTTAACGAAAACGCAGCTTGAAACGTTACTTATAGACATTTTAGCCGAGAATATATCAGGAAAAACCCTAAATTACGATGAAAAAGCCAGATTGAGGTTAACAAAGGCGAAAATAAGCCGCGGTGCATTCAACAGAACTTTAAAACAGGCCAAAGGAAACGTCATAAAGTCCATATACACCATACTGCTTTTAGGATACTTAGGCGTTTTTGAAAGTACAACTCTCGACCCCTACATCGAAATAGCAAACAGGTTAAAAGAATATGTAGAGGCCCATAAAAGCATAGCAAACACAAGTGAAAACCTAAAAATCATAAAAATTATCAGAGAAGAACTCGAAACAAGCTTAAAAAAGCTATCAGATACTTCGGCAAGCGATATGTGACATCACAAGTCACATGAAAGTTTTATATGCTCCTTTATCTTAACTTTTCTGCTGGCAAAAATCGGCTTTAAATCGGAAAAACGTTCAAAATTAAGGCGTTACCTTAACATTGAACATGCCATCTGTTTACGCATTTTTGTGATGTGTGATGTCATGAGGTTATTTTACGCTGAGAAATAACATAAGCTTTAAATCCTTTACATGTAAACTGTGATGTGTGATGTCTGTAGGTAAATCACAAGTGAATCACGGAAGTGGTTGATGTGGAAGTTTGGGTGTTTACCATAATCTTAGCAGCGTTAACCGTTGCCGTTTGTTATGCCTATTATAGGCAGCTTCAGAAGGTGCGAAAGGAATATGAAAGTGCAAAAGCGGTTGTTGGTGACATAGTTTTTAGTTTTAACAGGCAATTGAAGCAGGAAGCGGAAAGGGTTAGTTTAATTGCATATAAAGTTGATGCCGCAGCCTCGAAAGGTGACAGCGCAAAGAAGGCAGCTGAGGATGCTTGCAAGAAAATTGAGTCTTTAGAGGCTAGAGTCGGCTCATTAGTAAGTGAAAAAGAAGTTACTACAAGGAAAGTGGATGAAATAGCCAAAGCATTGCAGGAAAGCATGACTATGCAAAGGGATTTGGCTGCGCGCCTTTCTATGGTTGAGGAACGAGTAAAGCATCCTGCAGTCATTTCAGATGCTAAAATTGAAGCAGCAATTCCTATAAAGCGGGAGAAGGCTTTGGCGCCGCTTACTGAAACGGAGGTGTCAGTTCTGGACATGCTGGCTTCTGAAGGCCCTAAAACCGCGCCAGAAATAAAGGAGAGAATTAAGCTTAGTAGGGAGCACACCGCGCGGTTGATGAAGAAACTCTACGAGGAAGGCTATTTGGACAGAGATACTAGTAGAATTCCATTTAAATACAGTGTAAAAGAGGAGATGCGAAAGCTGTTAAAGCGGACGGAAAGCGAGCCCGCCCAGCAGCAATCATAAATTTAAGGTGTTTGCTTTTCAATAATTGCCTTCGGATAGCTGGTTGCCAACTTGTACTTTAGGGTTCTTGAAGCCCCCGCCCGCAGGAGTAAGCCCTTACTTGACATTCTGGAAAGGTATGTTGCCACTGTGCTAAGCCCTATAGGCTCCTTAAATTCTTGTTCGTAAGCCAGTTGAACGTCATGTGATGTAAACCACACCAGCGGGAAGTGCTTCTGAACAACAACGCGTACCTTAGCGTATTTAGAAAAATCATTTTCCAAAACGCCCCTGTTCGTTTCGTTGCCTCTGCTAGTTGGCACACCGCCCAAGAGTTCTACTAGGTCTAGAAGGCGAAGAGCCTTCTCTCTAGTAATTTGACCTTCGAATGATATTGTATAGCGATTACCGTCTTCGTCGAATAGCTCAACTCGCATCTTTCGGGCAGGCATTAACATTGTGCACCTAGGTGTATTCACAACTTTGCAGTTAACAAGTTATAGGTGTTATGGTGAAAAATTGCACATAAAAGGCGTAAAATAGCGCTTAAAAACCGAAAAAAAGGAAAAAATTCAAATTTTCAACCTTTACAAAGTTCACAGTTTCTTAATTTTTGATTTCCTAACAGGAAAAGAACTAAGTATAATTCTCCAGTAGAAAGGCAGGGGTGCCAAGTTCACAGTTAAATCGCATGAAAACGGCAATTTTTCCAGATTAAGCAGAAAAAAGAAGCATTTTCTCTTAAACTTCACATAAGTATCACAATCTGTGAAGGGTTTCTAGCAATTAAAAATGGTGAAAAGTTGCAAAGAGCAACAAAGTAGGAACGGGAACAAACATTAAGATTGTTTAATCTTATTCTAGCGCACCCCTATTTTTCCATTGGAAAACCGCACTTTTACACCTGCTAGTTGCTAGAAGCAAAGGTATCAACAAATCTAACTTTTTTAACTACAAGTTTTATAATTGTACTTTTATTCTTTACCTTCCAGAGTATATTTCTTCATTTTAAAGAAGAAATCAACATTACCCTTAAGGGTGAAAAAGATTCCAGAGGAAATTGTGGGGTGTGACTTGAAACATCTTTTTATGTTGACTTTAAAAGTTTGTTAAAATTTGAATTTAGTTTTCTGTAGTGAGACATTTATTACTCCAAAGGAAGAGTAGGCATATCCTTTGAAATATTGGAGAAGGCTCCAAGATGAGTGACACAAAAATTCTTGACGAGTTATTCACGAACTTCATTGGCAACGCGAAGATATTCAAAGATAGAAGTGTGTTGCGGCATGATTACTTGCCAAACAGATTGCCACATCGCGAGGAACAAATTAGACTACTGGGCGAAAAAGTGGCTCCTGTCTTAAAAAAGGAACGTTGTTCAAACGTTTTTATTTACGGCAAAACAGGGACTGGAAAGACTGCTGTTACAAAATATGTTTTAAGTCACCTCGAAGTTAAGGCGAAGGAGTATGGTGCACCCGTCAAGTTTTGTTATGTAAATTGCCGGATGGCTGGCTCCGGATATCGTGTTTTCACAAATCTGTGCCAAAGCATTGGAACATACGTGCCTTTCACAGGATTATCTGTTGGTGAAGTTTTTGACAGATTTCGAACCGCGCTGGATACGGCGCAGCTGATTTTTATAGTGGTTTTGGATGAGGTAGACGCTTTGATAAAAGCGCGTGGAGACGGGCTTCTATATGAATTAACTAGGATAAATGAAACTTTACAGCAAAGTAAGCTATCTTTGATTGGTATTTCGAATGATCTACGGCTTAAGGAATTTTTTGATCCGCGTGTTTTTAGTTCGCTTAGTGAAGAGGAGATTGTTTTTAGGCCCTATGACGCGAATGAACTTAGGAACATATTGTTAGAGCGCGCCAAGATGGCTTTCAACGAAAACGCCTTGTCTGAATCTGCGCTGAGCTTATGCGCTGCATTAGCTGCTGCTGAGCATGGTGATGCTAGACGAGCGTTAGATTTGCTGCGGGTTTCTGGCGAGGTTGCTGAACGTGTTGGTGCTTCTATTGTTACAGAAGAACATGTGCGGGAGGCTGAAAAGCACATAGAACACAACCGCGTTGTCGAAGCACTGAAAGATTTGACTTTGCATTCAAAGCTTGTAGTCTTAAGTGTGTATCATTTGGACAGAGCGGGTGTTAGTAGCACCATTACAGGCGAAATTTACGAGGTCTATGGAGAGTTATGCGGAGAGTTGGGTGTTGCACCTTTGACGCAGAGGCGTTTAGGAACACTTGTGAACGAGCTTGACGCCATGGGGCTGCTTAATGCGAAAGTCATAAGTATGGGGCGTTATGGGCGCACAAAAAAGATTAGGCTGGAAATAGCCCGTAGTCTTATTAGAGACGTGTTTGGTAATGACGTTAGGCTTGGGCGTTTGATTGATTATGCGCCAAAATGCCTTTCGAAGAATTCCCGTGGTAGGAGTTGAAGATGGAAGTTTCAAAAAGGGCATTACCAGAAAAACCAAACTTGTAGCCGTGCTGTTTCTAGAAACAAAAATTGAAGACGTGCACACTACTAACGTCACCGTTGATGGGATGGACGCAACTGAAGTTCTATTAAATATGGTTAAAGGATGGAGTTTTGGAGCTGTTCTCCTTTCAGGAGTTTCTTTCGCAGGCTTCAACATCATAGACCCGACAGTAATACATGAGAGATATGGGAAACCCGTGGTGGTGATCTCTAGAGCAGAGCCGGATAACGTGGCCGTGAAACGCGCACTTAAAAGGCATTTTAAGGATTGGGAAATACGATGGAGCATATTCGAAAAACTTGGTGAAGTTCACAAGGTGCAGGTGATTGAGGATGCCGAGCCAGTTTACATAGAGACTATAGGCGAAACAGTCGAATGGGCGCAAGCACTTATACAAGCCTTCTCTTTTTTTGGGCGGATACCAGAACCATTGCGCGTCGCAAGGCTTATTGCCAGGGGCATTTCTTAGCTGAATGATAGAACGCTAACTTCGAGAGTTTGAAGGTTGACTACGGGAACTTTTCCAGGTGTTGGAACTACTCCCATTCTGCGCATGTAATTCGTCTGCTCCTGCCAACCCCCAGAATTTACGACGAGCACTCCACGATAGTTAGCATATCCTAAAATGTGAACATGCCCAGCGTGGAAAATGTCTGGTACATGCTCTATGACAAGAAAGTCTCTGGTTTCTGGTGCTAATGGGGTTTTTCCACCATATATTGGCGCTAAATGGCGTGATTGCAAAAGTAAAGTCATTGCCTTTTCCGGGTGGTTTATGTTGGCTCCTGGGACGGTTGAGGTTATGTCATCCAAGCTTCGTCCATGGTACAGTAGTAGTTCCACATTGTGGAGGCTGACGCGGCATGGGTTTCCAAGCGAGTGCACTTTTCTTGATGTTTGTAGTGTTTCCAGAAAGGCATTAGAGATTGCTGGTTGGGGTAACGCTTTTCTTGGGGCGTCGTGGTTTCCGGGTATTATCACCACTTCTATGTAGTCCGGTATTTGCTCGATGAACTGTGCAGCCTTTTCGTATTGTCCATAAATGTTCTTAATTGTCAATTCTTTCAGCTGGTTGGGATAAACGCCTATCCCGTCGACAATATCGCCTGCAATTATCACATATTTAACGTGGCTTGCAATATCGCGTAGTCTCTCATCTCCATATTTCCCATTAAGCCACAATATGAAATTGTTAAATGCTTCACGTTGAAACTTTGCACTTCCAACATGCATGTCAGATGTAAGCACGGCGTAAACTGGTAGAGGTGCCTTACCTGGAACTTTTGATGCTACGTCTGGCAAGATTATGTCCTCTACTATTAGCAAACTGCTCCTCGTTTTTGTCACATCCAAACAGACAACTTGGTCAGGTAAAACTGAACGCGCCTTTTCTAAGACTTCTTTCTTGGCATTTTGGGGCACCAGAACTGTTACGGAAGCCCTTAGATCCTCAACCGTTAAAAGTACCTTTTGTTGTAATTCCCTTTTTTCAGTTATCATGCAGATTACTTTGAGTTTCGTGTTTGCTGGAGCCTTTAAGGCGTCAATGATTGACAATGCGCCTCTAACGTCTATTCTCTGTCTCAAAAGTTTCTCCATGCGCCTAAATCTATCCCTAAAATACTCCAGATAATCTTCCAAAGTCCCGCTTGAACTTAGCTTCTCCGTTGGGTCTTCAAGAACCTTAATGTCTGGTTCAAATTCTTTTGCGAGGGGGCGATATGGCTTTTTTGCCTCTGTTAGACGTGGCTCTTGTAAGTCTTCCACATGTTTTTCTATTAATGGTGCTGGCGGGGGGTGTTCCTTTGCAAGGGCTTCTTCCTTTAACAAGTTTTCTAGAAAGCTTTTCTCGATAAACAAGGGTTTTTCCTTTAACGCGTTCACCTTTTTCAGCGCCTTACCGATTATTTCTGTTGGATCTTCTGTCGAAGTTATTGATTTCAGGAATTCGAACGCGTCCTTGTTTAGTTGGTATCCTGCGGCAATTGTTAACTCTACGGCCTTTTGTAGTTTTTCTGTTTCGCTCATAGCCTAAGTTTTCTCCAATCTTGCCTTTTTGGAACACTTATGAAACCTTCTTCTTCGTCTCCGATGTTTTCCGTTTCACCTCTAATGTGGAGATACGCTGTTAAGGCTGCTGTTATGGCGTCTATTTCGTGAGGCGTTAGAGTACGCACTTGAGTGTCTCCCTTTAAACCTATCTTTTTTAGGATGACTTGAATTTTTCCCCAATCTTTTGTCGGCATGCCTAAAGCTTTTCTGGTTGATGTTGGATGCACTTCCAACGTTTTGAAGCCTTCCTTCTTTATTAGCTCATTTAACTTAATTGCTCTTAAGGTTAAAGCCTTCATAGCTGGAAGAATTGGGGGGAAAACGTGGTATCCCATTTTTATCATTTCCCTGTCAGTCTTACGCAAGGTTCCAACTTTTGGGAGCTTAAGGGGCGCGTCTATTGCTACAATCGACGGCTTAAAGCTTTTGACACACGTTAGAATTTCACCATCTGTATGGGCAAGGCACGCCTTTATGGTTTTTTGCTTCCATAGGGCAATTCCAGTCGGATTTTTTGTCTTTCCAGCCAAGTCTATACCAATTAGATTTTCTTTAGTCAATTTCAACACCTTTGCCTAAATTTATATATCCGATTTTTGTTTAAATTCACCAATATTGATTACATGTGTGAAAGGTGATTTGGATGGGTGAACTGCGCAAGGTTCAGCGAACTCCAAGTGGCACATTCTTTGTGTGCCTTCCAAAGTACTGGGCTGAACGTTACAGTCTTCAGCGCGGAGGGGTAGTTGCCCTCTCTGAAACAAGCGATGGCAAGCTTCTCATAGACCCCCAGTATGGAGTTGAAGTTCCTCCACGCACGATTACTCTTAAACTTGGGCCTTACTTGGGGCGCGAAATTATAGGTGCATACTTGCTGGGCTATGACGTTATCCGTGTTGAGTCTAAAGAGCGTATAAACTTTGAGGTGCGCGATGTTGTTAAGAAAACTGCAGCACGATTAGTTGGATTGGAGATTATTGAGGAAGATCATGCGAAAATTGTTTTGCAGTGTCTCTTGGAGCCGTCAAGTTTTCCGCCTGAAAAAATTTTGCGAAGGGGCTATACGATTGTTGCCAGCATGCATAGGGATGTTGTTAACGCTTTTGTAGATGGGGACGTGCAAGCAGCAAAAGGCGTTGTGGCGCGTGATGATGAAAGCAACCGCTTGTACTTCCTTCTGGTTCGCATACTTCGAACTATAATACAGAATCCAGGGTTAAGCGACAAGCTGGGTGTAAGCCCGATAGACTGTTTGGACTATAGGTTGGCGGCAAGCCTTGTGGAGGCTATAGGCGATGAGTGCGTTCGTGTTGCACTTAAGACCATCGAGTTAAAAGGAACAAAAGTAACCGAGGAATTGCGGAAGTTATTTGTTGATTTTCATGCAGTTTGCTTTGAGTCGCATGAAAACGCTCTCAAGGCGTTTTTCGGGAATGACATTACACTTGCAGAGGATATTCGCGAGATGCGCAGTAAAATTGATAGGGTGTTTGCCGACATTGAACGTGTAGCCCGTGCTCAGTCAATTGATGTTGTTCCGCAAATATTGGCTATAGCCTCATTTTTTAGGCAAATATACGAGCACAGCATAGACATAGCTGACTTGGTGATGCCAAAGAAATGATGCTTCGCCATACGCGCCTATAATTTTAAGTTGTAAGTGCGCACATTTTCCATTGGTGGGCAATGTGCACAGAGTCTCAACAAGCAAAAGGCAATATCACATTCAATGCAAAAAGGGAGACTTGGCTGAATACCTTCTTGTTCCAGGCGACCCAGACCGCATCGATAAAATTGCCAGTGTTTGGGATTCTGCAGAAGAAATCTCGTGCCACCGTGAATTCAGAAGCTTTACTGGTAAATACAAGGGCGTTCCAATCTCTGCCCTTTCAAGTGGCATTGGACCAGCTTGCATGGCAATTGTTGTGAATGAAGCGTCTCATGTTGGCGTTCACACTTTTATCCGTGTGGGCAGTTCTGGCGCCATACAAGAGAATGTGAAATGTGGCGATGTGGTCATTTCTTCTGCGGCTGTCCGCCTTGACTGCACCAGCAACTGTTATGTTATACCTGAATATCCCGCGGCAGCCAATTACGAAGTTCTTTTGGCTCTTGTCGAAGCGGCGGAAAACCTTGGAGTAGACAACTATCATGTTGGTGTGACTGCGACAACAGCGGACTTTTACGCCGGGCAAAGCCGTCCGGTATCCCGATGTCCAGCAACTGCCGAAAACATTATTCCCGCGTTGCAGAGGGCAAAAGTCTTAAACTTTGAGATGGAAACTGCGACGCTATACACGCTAGCAAGCCTCTTTGGGTTAAGAGCAAGCGCCATATGCGCAGTATATGCAAACCGATGCACAAACGAATTCAAGCCTGGAGCGGGCGAAGAAACAGCGACAAAAATAGCAAACGAAGCAGTAAAAATACTGCACGATTGGGACGTAAAAAAGTACAAGCGAAAAAAGAAATGGCTTTACCCATCGCTTATCTAAAACTGAAAACCATTTTAGAGGCAAAGCGCTTATCCTTCAACAGCCGGGGTGGCGGAGTGGTTATCGCGCTGGCCTCGAGATCAAACAGCAACCAGAAAGGGCTGGAAAAAGGCAAGTAAGCCAGTGGGCCTTCGGGCTCGCAGGGGTTCAAATCCCCTCCCCGGCGCCAATTTACTGGTAAATTTGGCGCAGTCATTTGTAGGATAGGTATTCTCTGCCTAGGAGTTCTCTTGCTATAACTATTCTTTGAATGTTCATTGTGCCTTCTGCGCCTATGTAGTATGACATTATGCCGCGAAGTCCCATTTCGAGGGGGCAATCTTTTGTGTAGCCCCATGCGCCCATCCAAAGCATTACATGCTCGAACACTTTGAAGGCGAAGGACGGAGCCCTCAACTTCACTGCTGAGATGTATTTTGTAACTTCTAGAGGAGTAAAACGGTTGTTCTTGTATTTTTCGTCAGTCATCCACGCTGTTCTGTAGACGAGTGACCGCAGCGCTTCAAGTTCAGCCCACACTTCCGCCAAGTCAAACTGTATTCCTTGATATTTGCCTATTGAACTGCCGAAGGCCTTCCGTTCTTTTATATATTCAATTCCAAGTTCTAAGGCTCTCTGGGCAGCGCCTAGGCATGTTGCACCTATGAGTAGTCTCGCGTTGTCGAAGCCCTCCATTGTTATGTAAAAGCCTTTTCCCTCTTCGCCTAAGCGATAATCGTCTGGTAGCCTCGCGTTATCCAGTACTATGCTGCCAGTAGATATTGCCATCCTTCCCATCTCCTCGAATCTCTTGCCGACTTCCACTCCAGGAGTATTTATTGGCAGGTAAAAGGCGGTTATTCCTCTATGCGTTGCGCTAGGTGTTGGCGGTGCAGTTCTTGCTATTAGAAAGTGTCCTCCACCAATTTTTTTCGCTTCTTCGGTTCCGCTTATGTACGTTTTTTCTCCATTCAAAATCCACTGGTTGCCTTCCTTTACGCCTGTTGTTTTTATCGCTGCAACATCTGAACCTCCGCTTGCCTCTGTTGAGGCTATGCCTATGAAGGCTTCGCCCTTTGCAGCTTTTCTTATTACCTCTTCACGGACGCGTTCGCTGCAGTACTTATCGGTTACGAAGCCCCAAGCATTTTCAACGAGGAAAAGCACTGGGACCGCTATGCTTATGTCCGCATAGCCCAGTTCCTCAGCCGCGATGCATGCCGTGGTCCAGTCTGCGCTTGCTCCACCATGCTCCTCTGGCACGGTCATGAGCAAAAGTCCCAAGTCACTTAATCCTTTGATTATTTCTTTCGGAATTTCTCCTTTGCTGTCCATCTCCCTAATTTTTTCTAGTGTAAGTTCTTTTTTGCACCATTCGCGAACAGCCTTGTGCAAAAGTTCTTGTTCCTCAGTAAAGCCAAAGTTCACCATAACCATACACCCTTTTAGACGCTAACTACGTATGATAAACAAATATAAAACTTGTTTAGCGAACAGTCCAATTCTCCCTAAAAGCATGCACTTTGAAGCGTTTTCTTGGATTAAAAAACTCAAATAGGAATTATGCAAATGTTATACTCTCGCAATTTGGGGGAAACTGTTATGGAAGCGTTGGAATCAAACTATAAGAGGTTAATGGAAAAAGTTAGAGCTCTGCTCATTTTTCAGTCAGCCGAGTCTATCATACACTGGGACATGGAGACAATGATGCCTCCAAAGGCAATTGAACTCAGAAGCCAGCAGCTAGCCTTGCTCAGCACAATGGAGCATAAAATGAGCACTGACCCGGAAATTGGAAAACTGCTTGAGGAGATAATGCATAGTCTACATTACGAGACGTTAAACGATGTTCAAAAGCGGAATGTTTACCTAATAAAGAAACAGTATGACGAGCAGACAAGACTTCCAGCTGAACTTGTTGCCGCCATTGCAAAACAAAGGGCGATAACAACGGATGTTTGGAAGAAGGCGAAGGCCGCAAAAGACTTTGGTATGTTTAGGCCTGAACTGGAAAGGCTTTTGGAACTTGAGAAGAAAGCCGCAGAAATCCTAATGGAGGTTAAGCAGACAAAAACGTCTTATGACGCTTTAATCGACGTTTTTGAACCTAAAATGAGTGTAGACATTATAACAAAAGTTTTTAGCGAGCTTAAAGATGGGCTTGTTTCAATACTGAACAAGTGTCAATTGTCTCCGAAAAAGCCCGACATAAGCATTTTACAACGGAAAATTCCTATAGATGTACAGCGCAAAATTGCAAGAGAACTCGCAAAAGCTGTTGAATATGATATAGAGTCAAATACTGCTGGAGGCAGAATTGACGAGACAGAACACCCGTTTACCACTGGTTATTATGATGATGTTCGCATAACAACACATTACTACGAAGACAACTTCGCGTCATCCATATTCTCAGTGTTGCACGAAGCAGGCCATGCCCTTTACGAACAAAACCTAAACCGAGAATGGATTTACCAACCCGTTGGTACAGCATGCTCATCAGGGTTCCACGAGTCACAATCGCGTTTCATAGAAAATATTGTCGGAAGGTCAAGAGAATTTTGGGTTTACTTCTTCCCGAAACTCAAGGAATTGGCAGGCTCTGCTCTTTCCAATGTGGACTTAGACAATTTTGTTCATGCAATAAACGAGGTGAAGCCCTCAAAAATACGGGTTGAAGCAGACGAGGTAACATATTGCCTACATATAATCATACGGTTCAACATGGAAAGGGACTTGTTCGCCGAAAAAATGACTGTAAAGGAACTCCCAGATGTTTGGAACCAAAGTTATAGGAATTATTTAGGCATAGCCATCGAGAATGATTCTGAAGGCGTGATGCAAGACACACACTGGGCAAGCGGACTCTTCGGTTATTTTCCAAGCTACGCGCTTGGCAACATATACAGCGGACAAATACTTACACAAATGGAAAAGGACTTGCCAAACTGGCGAGAGCAAATCAGCAAAGGAAACTTTCACCTAGTAAAAAATTGGCTGATAAACAACATCCACAATTACGGTAACCTCTACGACCCCGCAGATCTCATCAAGAAAATAACTGGCACGGAATTAAGCGTTAAGCCGTATCTGCAATATTTGGAGGGGAAGTACTCAAAACTTCATAGACTTTAAGTAAAATTCCGGCAAAAAATGAGCCGACAACTAAAGCCACGCCAGTCCAACCCACCAGAGCATCATAATAATTTGCCCCATACAAAAACAGAACTACACCAACAAAGAATGCTAGAACACATGCTACCTCGTACCACCGCATCGCCATACCTCATATGAATTTAGCCTTTAATTGCGCCAAAGTATTTTAGGCTTACCAATTTAAGAGCATCATGCAAATTTAAAAACCCGACAGTTTGTTGTCGGCAGAAAATAAAAACAAAAAGATAATGCAGGAGCGCGTGCTCGCTTAATGTCGATATCTGCTTGTAGCGAAGATGCCCCTCCGACAATCTTATATACCTCTACGCAATGAGGTAGTATTCGGTGGTGGCAGAATGTCGGAACGCGACGTTAGAAAACCTGGATCAAAGGAAGAATTTATTCAAATTCTCAAAGACGCTGTGAAAAAAGAGGTCAAGATGCGTAGCCTTTTAGCGGGAAGGCCGACAAAGCCTACAGTTTCTGGAACTGCGAAGATTTTAAACATTCACCGAGACACGTTGTATTCTTGGCTTAAGGAGTTTAATGTCGATTTTGATGCTGTTGTGCAGGAAGAGTCGACAAATTTGTTGTCGGAGTCCATTGAGTTTCCGAAGAAATATGCATATCTGATTGGTGAGGCATTAGTGGGGGAAGGCAACGAAGTGGCGCACATTGACCTCTTAATAGGAGACAAAGACGGCCCTGTTGGCGAGGCTTTTGCTGCTGGTTTATCAAATCTTTCGCAGGGTCATACTCCGCTTTTGGCTGTGATAAGGCCTAACCTTCCGCCTAAGCCGCATACTCTGCTTGTTCCTAAAGTTACTGTTAAAAATCTTGAGGATGCAAACAAGATTTTTGGTCCCGTGCAATTTGCTGTGGCGAAGGCTGTTGCTGACGCTGTTGAGGAGGGCTTAATTCCTAAGGATAAGATTGATGATTGGGTTATTGTTTGTAGCGCTTTTGTGCATCCGCAAGCAAGTGACTATCGTAAGCTGTACCATTATAATTATGGTGCAACAAAGCTTGCGTTAAAAAGGGCATTGGCAAAGTATCCATCGTTGGATAAGCTTTTCTATGATAAGGATAGGGCTAAACATCCCATAATGGGTTTCCAAGTACCGCGCCTATGGAGGCCGCCATATGTGCAAGTTTCACTTGATATACCTGATTTGGATAGGACAAAGAGGATTTTGGCTCAGATCCCCCGAAGCGACAGGATAATACTTGAGGCTGGGACTCCGTTAATCAAAAGGTATGGTACAAAAGTGATAAGTGATTTGCGGGAAACTGCTAAAGACGTGTTTATTATTGCAGATTTGAAGACTTTAGACGTCGGAAAAGTCGAGGTTGACTTAGCCTATGATGAAACTGCAGATGCCGTAATTGCTGCTGGACTTGCACCAGTTGAAACTTTGGATGCCTTCATACATGAAGCAAAAAGACTTGGAATATACGCATTCGTTGACATGTTGAATGTTGAAGACCCTGTAAAGAAACTTAAACAGCTTAAAGAGTTCCCAGACGTAATCATTCTGCACAGAGGAATCGACCAAGAAAGCGGAAGGACAATAGGCTTAGAACTTATTCAAGAATTGCGGCAGACTTTCGGTGATAAACGCTTTTTAATTGCGGTTGCTGGAGGAATTGTCCCTGAAACAGCTAGAGAAGCTTTGGAAAAAGGGGCGGACATAGTGATTGTTGGGAGATACGTGACGCAATCCAAAGACATTAAGCGTGCAGTTAGAGAGTTCCTCGAGTTAACGCCAGCCATGCGCGAAGACGTAGACCTATTCAGAGTGCACGTGGAATAAGCGAATTTGGGTGAAAGCGAAGTGTAACAGAAGGCTGAAAATCAGCAAACACATAGAACTTTTTGTAAATCCTTAAAAGCAAGACCTTCAACTTTCATAACAATCGCGGAGAGAAAAACCGCATGGCAAAATTCAAAGTAATCGTATCCGACCCGGAATCTGGAAAATCAAAAGTTGTTGAACTTGAAGAAGCCCGAGCAGCCCCGTTAATTGGAAGGAAAATAGGGGAAATAGTGGACGGTTCTATAGTGGACTTGCCAGGAAAGAAGGTGCAAATTACTGGAGGTTCAGACAAGGATGGATTTCCGATGAGGCCAAACGTTCATGGTGGAGTACGCCGACAAGTTATTTTAAGCGGGGGAATTGGTTTTAACCCTAAACAAGAAGGAGAGAGAAGGAGAAAAACCGTGCGTGGAAACGTTATAACAGATGAGATTTTGCAGGTGAACATGAAAATAGTGACACCTCCAAAAGAAGAGGAAGAGAAGGGCGAAGAGGTCAAAGCAAAGAAAAAGCGCGAGAAGAAAGAAACTAAAACGCGGAAAGCGGAAACTGCCAATCCTTAAGGTCAATTAACATTTATTAATACGCATGGTTAACTTTCAATAGTTTGTAAAATTTACGGGAAATGGACAGATGAGCAAAGAAAAACAAGCAAGTTTACCAAAACAGCCCGAGATCAACATAGGTACCATGGGGCATGTTGACCATGGTAAAACAACGCTTGTACAAGCATTAACTGGAGTTTGGGCTTCAAAGCACAGTGAAGAACTTAAGAGGGGTATAACAATAAAGCTCGGATATGCAGACATGCCCATATACAAGTGTCCACAATGCGAACCGCCAAAAAACTATACGACGCAGACAACATGTCCAAACTGCGGGTCAAAAACAACTTTCATACGGGCAGTCAGTTTTGTGGATGCTCCCGGGCATGAAGCGCTTATGGCAACAATGCTTTCTGGAGCAGCAATAATGGATGGGGCTCTACTCGTAATAGCGGCGGATGAGCCTTGTCCACAACCACAGACTAGGGAGCATTTAGCGGCGGCTGAAATTGTAGGTGTGAAAAATATCATAATTGTGCAGAACAAGATAGACATCGTCGACGAGAAAAGAGCACGCGAAAGCTATCAGGAGATAAAAAACTTTGTTAAGGGAACAATCGCCGAAGATGCTCCAATAATTCCTGTTTCAGCCCAGCGAAAAGTAAACATCGACGTTCTCATGCAAGCCATGGAAGAATTCATACCAACACCGAAAAGAGACGAAACAAAGCCCCCCTTAATGTATGTTGTCCGCTCCTTCGACGTAAACAAGCCTGGCACACCCATAGAAAAGTTGGAGGGCGGCGTTATTGGAGGAACAATTTTGCAAGGCAAGTTTAAGGTTGGAGATGAAATAGAAATAAGACCTGGAATAGCGCTTGAAAAAGAGGGAAAAAGCGCTTACCATTCTCTGTTAAGCGAAATTGTCAGTTTGCATGCCGGCGGAAGAAATGTGAATGAAGCCCGTTGCGGTGGACTTGTCGGCGTTGGAACATTACTGGATCCATCATTTTCTAAAGCCGACGGATTGACGGGTAACATGGTTGGCAAGTCCGACACGCTTCCGCCAACGATGTCGGAGTTAACATTAGAGACACATATCCTCGAAAGGGCTGTTGGAACCAAGGATCTGATGAAGGTTGAAGAAATAAGCTTAAACGAAACCTTGCTCTTGCATGTAGGCGCTGCCGTAACCGTTGGAAAAGTCTCCGCTGTAAAAAGGGGCTTAGTTACCCTAAAACTCGCAAGACCAGTTTGTGCACAACCAGAGTCAAGAGTTGCAATAAGCAGGAAAATGGCGGGAAGATGGAGATTAATAGGGTACGGAACGATGCGTTAATGGCAGAAGAAAAAAATAGGCTGGAAAAAGCGAAGGTGAAAGTTATTTTAGATTCAAATGCGCTATTTGTGCCTCTTCAATTTAAAATCGATATCTTCGAAGAGTTGAGAAGCCTCTTAAAAGCAAACATTGAGCCAATCTTACTCTCAAGCGTTCGACAAGAACTTGAAAAGCTTACAGAACACGGCGCGCCGAGCATGCGTAAAAAAGCGGCTTATGCATTACAGCTAGCTGAAAAATGCAGATTAATTGAGACAAGCGAGAATTTTGCTTCTCCAGACGATGCCATAGTCGGATTTGCCGGCAAATGGAAAACTCCAGTATTCACGAATGATAGAATGTTGAGAAGGAGGTTAAGAGATATAAGTGTGCCAGTTATTTATGTGAGACAAAAGTCACGCTTAGAAATTGATGGGAGGATATAACCCTTGTTTAAACTCATCACCTTGGAAGATACAATTCGTATTCCACCAGAAACGTTTGGAAACCCCCTTGACGTTGTGGGACGCCAGCAGGTTAAGGCGAAGTATGAGGGAGTTGTCGACGAGGAATTAGGCTATGTTATAGCCGTTACAGAAGTAAACGTAAGTCCAACTGGGAAAATAATTCCAGGTGATGGGGCAACCTATCATAAAGTAACGTTCTCGTTATTGACGTTCTTTCCGCAAATCCAAGAAGTCGTGGAAGGCGAGGTTGTAGAAATCGCCGATTTCGGAGCATTTGTGCGCATAGGACCAGTAGACGCCTTGCTTCATGTTTCACAGTTAATGGACGACTTCATATCATACGATGAAAAACAAGGAGTTTTACAAGGAAAGGAAACGAGAAGGAAGCTCATGAGCGGCGACCCAGTACGCGTTAGGATAACGGCTGTTTCCCTCGGCAGAGTTGGAAGCTCTGGCAAAATAGGAGTAACTGCTAGGCAGCCATTTTTGGGAAAGCTGGAATGGATTGAACAAGATGTGCAGAAAATAAAGGAAGGGGCAGCAAAAAAGACTGAGCAAGCGGAAGCAACCAAAAAGTAGAGGTGTTTGAATGAGTGAAAAAGCATGCACGACATGCCACTTCATAACAAAGGAGAACACATGTCCAAAATGTAAAAGCTCATCTCTAAGCGACGATTTCAGCGGTTTGGTGATAATTTTTGACCCGCAAGGCTCGGCAATAGCAAAAGCCATGAATATAAATGAGAAGGGTCGCTACGCTTTAAAGGTTAGATAAACTTGGCTTTTGCATACATTTTAACTCCAGAGTTGCGCATAAAGCTGAAAAAGCCGCTTGGAATATTAATTCAAGGTTCATTTAACGAGACAATGACTAGAGTAAAAAGTATGATTGAACGTGAAAAGCCGCCAGCAATAATATCGGTTGGCGACACCGTCTCAAAGAACCTTGTGGAAAACGGCGTTCTCCCAAAACTCGCAATAGTTGACAGCAAAGTGATGCGAAGGAAAACTCAACCAATAAATGTGCCGGTGGAAAGGGAAATACGCACTGTGAACCCCGCGGGAACAATAACCGAGGAGGCAATAAAGGCTATAAAAGAAGCGTTGAATTATGATGTTAACGTTAAGATTCTTGTTGATGGAGAAGAAGATTTGCTTACGCTTATAGCAGTTCTTTATGCACCAGAAAACTCGTTTGTAATTTACGGACAGCCACACCAAGGGGCAGTTCTAATTAAGGTCACTCGAGAGAAAAGGAAAGAGATTGAAGAAATTTTAAAAGTCATGGAAACCGCTCGAAAAGCTAAATAATGAGGCAGCACATTCAACTCAACATTAAAACGGGATACAACATGGAAATAACAATAGTTTCAGAGAAAAAAAATCCACTCTTGAGGCGAAGAGAAGTCTACTTCCAAATAAAACATAATCAAACCGGCAGCACACCCCCGAGGTCAGAGGTTAGAAAAGCCGTTGCTGATGCATTAAAGACTAACATTGAACTTGTTTTCATAAAGAAAATCGGAACAAAAACCGGCACTCAAATAGCCACGGGATTCGCAAACGTTTATGATTCGCTTGAGCAGGCAAAACTCATCGAGCCAGAATACGTAGTCAACAGGAATGTTCCCCAAGAAAATAAGGAAGGAGGAAAGGAGTAAAATATGTCAAAGAGCGAGGAAACCGCAAAAGAGGAGAAAGCAGGAAAAGCCCAGAAAACGGAGAAAAAGAAGAGGAAAGGATTATTTTCTCTATACAAAATCGATAAAGACAAAGTTGTTAGGTTACGCCCAACATGCGAAAGGTGCGGTCCAGGATATTTTATGGCTGACCACGGCGACAGGTTCACGTGTGGACGCTGTGGTTTCACTAGGTATAAGCCGCGGGAAAATGAACACCTTTAAATTGTGCGACACATTGAAGTTAGTCTGATGAGGGCTGATGATTAGAGTTAACGTCATAATAACTAACATTTCTGCTGAACGTTTCTTGGACATTAAGAAGCCAATCCCGCCAGTTCAAATTAACACAAACATAAACGTTGTGGGTTTCGAAAAGAAGGCTGATGACTCTTTGGAGGTTCCATTCATCCTATCAATCAATTTTAACCCTTCCATAGCCCAGATAACCCTAAAAGGAAAAGCCTACGTTGTCGGGGATGAAGGCGAGATTGAAAAGATTTACAGGGATTACGAGGAGAAGAAGCCTCCGCCACCAGTTGTTATACAATCAATCTCTAATGTCGCATTAGTAGAAGCCGTCATAGTTTCGCGAACAATAAACATTCCTCCGCCCATACCATTACCGCAAATTCCAGAAATGAAAACGCAAGTGGAAAAGAAGCCTTCTGGAAGAGAATACACCGCATAGCCAAAACGCTATTTTAATGGCACATACATTGAAGAGCGGGATGCGCCAATGCCCGGCGTACCGTGCTTTACTGGCTTGTTGGTAATGGCAAATTCACCCAGGTAATGTCCAATCATTTCCGGCTTTATTTCAACTGGAATGAACTCTTTGCCATTATGCACGTGGATTGTTACGCCAACCATTTCAGGCAGAATAATCATGTCACGGACATGCGTTTTTACAGTTACGGTGCTTCCTTGTCTAAGGGCTTCCTTTGCTCTTCTTATGTTTTCGAGAAGAACTCGCTGTTGAGGTTTAAGTCCACGTTGAAGAGTTCTCCGCGGTCTCGCAGGAAGTAAGCTAATGAACTCGTCCATTGACATGCTTTGCAGCTGATTAAGCGTATATCCACGATATCTAAATTCACGCGGCATTCAATTCAGCCTACCAGATGCGATAACACCTAACGCCTATAAACTTTCTGCTCATTCTTCTTTAGACACCCTCTTCCTTCTTCGACCAGCACCTCGCGCTGCAATTAAGCCAACCTTCTGCCCAGGAGGAGCGCCATGTGAAGTAGTAGTGACCTTACGAGCGCTTCTCTTGCTGCTTCCATATGGGTGTACCGCCGCAACCATCGCGCGTCCGCGAGTCCGCGGATACTTGTGTCCCTTAGCCTTCATTAGATGAAACTTTGCACCAGCCTTAAGGAATGGCTTTTCTGTTCTCCCAGCGCCAGCAACAACTCCTATGGTTGCTCTACAATCGTCTGGCACGTATTTTGTTCTGCCAGAAGGAAGCCTAATTATGGTTCCTCTAGGCGTATGCGAAACTACAATTGCATACGTTCCAGAAGATTTCGCAATTTTTCCACCGTCACCTGGTCGCAGTTCAATATTACAAATCATAGTGCCTTCTGGAACTTTTCCAACTGGAAGGATGTTGCCAACTTCAACAGAAGCCTTTCCGCCCATCTGTATTCGCTGTCCAACATAGGTTCCTTCTGGAACCACAGTATAGCATGTGGTGCCATTTTCAAACCTTAAAAAGGCTAGTGGAGAACCGCGTCCTGGGTCATGGACAAATTCTTCGATAACCCCGTTTATGGCTGCTTCAGCATACTCCTGTTTTGTTATTGTTATGGGATACTGTGCTGGAGCAACTCTCTTGTGAGTTGAAGATTTATATGGGCGTCCGCCACGCCCACGCCTTTGAACACGAATTCTTTTTCCCACATCAGTCGCCTCATTTTATTTTATAGTATTCCAAGCTTAATTGCTACGTCCGCAGCCTTATAATCGGGATGGAGCTTTACAAAGGCTTTCTTTTCGCCTTGAGGCGTTATGAGAAGGTTTACCCTTTCAACCTTAACCTCGTAAAGTTCTTCAACAGCCCTTTTAACGTCAGCCTTTCCCGCTTTCTTATTAACTATAAAGACAAGTTTGTTTTCCTTTTCAACCATCATGCTTGCCGATTCAGTCATCATGGGGTAAAGAATAATCTCATGCGCGTCCATTAGGCTGCCTCCTCTCCGTAAAGTTCACCCAATTTTTTAATAGCGCCAACAGTCCACACCGTAAGCCTACCCGGATGCGCACCTGGAGCAAGAACCTCAGCGTTCAAGTCCTTAACAGCAACAACGTCCAAGCCTGGAATGTTTTCAGCCGCCTTTACAACGCCATCATTTTCCGCCACAACAATTAGTGGTCCAACAGCCCGCCTTATTTTTCGACCTCTTCTTTTACCTTTGCCTGCTCGAACCTTGCGACTTTCTCGGATACGATAAATGTCGGATAAAAGTCCGAGACTTATTAGGGCTTCTTCAACTTCCTTTGTCCTTTTCAACTTCGCTAAATCGTCGGTAACCACAAGTGGAATCGATGGAACGCCCTCAACCGCGTGTCCTCTAGAAGCTACAATTTCCTTATATCCAGTGGCGGCTATCGCAGAGAACAAAGCCAAACGCTTTTCCTTCTTTGGAATCCTTTTAACAATCTTCTTTTCGGAAGTTGGCGGATGCGCAGCTCTACCGCCTACCGTTCCAGGAGCAAAAGCAGCCCTGCCTCCAGGTTCCTTTGTACGTGGAATGCGGGCGATTCCCAGTCCAACACCTCTTGATTCTGCAGAGGTTCGCTTGCCTGCCATTGAGTTTCTGCCTTGAGGCTGAATTCGCGCTGATTGTATCGCGAGGACAGCACGTTTAATGACGTCTGGTCTTATCGGCGTTTCGAAGACTGGTGGAAGCGCTATTTTTCCAACAGGCTTGCCTTGAAGGTTGAAAACTTTCGCTGTCTTCTTAACCATGACCCTTCACCGTTTTACTTCCCTTGTGGCGACTCAAGCGATATGAACGTTACTTGTGGCGGTTCCTCTGGGATTCCCTTTGGAGGACGTGCTGGATAACGCAACTTTATTGGACGCTTCTCGGTTCCAGGTATGCTTCCTTCCAATAACAAGTATGGCCCGTGGACTAAACCGTATCTTATAAAGCCGCCTTTAGGCGTTATCTCTTTTCCATCATTACCCATTTTGAGGATTCGCTTGTTGTATTCTGTTCTCTGGTGAAAACCCATCTGTCCAGCCCTTGGGATACTGTACATTACATGGTGTGGGTTCCATGGACCTAATGTTGCGATGCCCCTCTTTGTTTTTCTGCCCTTGTGCTGCAATATTGTTACGCCCCAGCGTTTAACGGGTCCTTGGAAGCCTTTGCCAGTTGAAACTGCCATGACATCTACGTATTGGCCTTCCTTGAAAACTTCTGTCGGAGAAACAGTTTTTCCAAGCAGGCTTCTGGCGTATTCAAACTGTTGTTGGATTGTTCCGCCACTGACTTCTATTTCAGCCACGTCGGGTTTCTTCTTAGACAAGCCTGTTTGTTTGGGCTGGGTGACTGCTATCACGCGTATTTTTGCAACTTTATCCAAACTTTGCTCAATCTTCTTCAACTGCTCCTCGGTGTTGAAGTTCTCTGGAATTGTTAGAACCCTTTCAAGGTCATCGGGTGGGTCTTTCATCCAAGCCTCAGAAAGGGTCTTCAAACCATAAGGAGTCTTTACGTATGCCCTAACCGCGCATATTGTAAGCGGCGGTGTTTCAACAACTGTTGCTGAACGCATTACTTCTTTACCAAAGTTTGGAGAACGTTTCCTATCCTCAATTGCAAAAACGTGGGTCATTCCAGCTTTATAGCCAATAAAGCCTAAGAGTCTAGGCGTGTCCGCTTTGATTTCTGGCCAATAGCGTGTTCTAGCCAGGAGGCGTTTAGCACGTTTCCTAGGCAAATAGGCAAGTGAACCGTGTCTTGGAGCGTGTGTTTTTCTATGACCCATTGTCTGTCCGCTTCGCGTCTTTATGGAATGCCAACATTTGGTTATAAATGTTACCGTTATTATAACGTTTTTAAGTTATAGGGTAAGTGTTAAATCTAAAAGTGTGAAGTGATTAGGAGAGGGAACTGAACTGTCAAATTTAGCACCGTTGGTCGCAGATGCGCTTTATAGTTCTGGTTGTTTAAAGTTTGGTAGTTTCAAAATCAAGTCTGGAGCTATAAGCCCCTACTACATCGATTTGACATGCTTGTTGTCTTCGCCGAAAGCCCTATGCAAAATAGCAGATGTTGTAGCCGATGAGATAAGGAAAATACGGACTTCTGAAAGGGTGGATAAGCTTGCATCTATAGAGTTAAAGGGCGCGCTCGTTTTGCCAAGTATCGCTTGCCGCGTTGAATTGCCATGCGTTGTTGTGCGAAAAGAGGAGAAAGCATATGGAGCAACTGGAAGAATTGCTGGAGCAAATGTGGAAAAGGGGGAGCACATAGTCTTTTTTGATGATGTCATTAGCGAGGGTTTATCGAAACTTGAGGGAATAAAACCCTTAGAAGTGCTCGGGGCAGAAGTCAAGCACGTCGTGGTTGTTGTGGACAGAGAGCAAAGCGGCAAAGAAAACCTTGAAAAACTAGGATACAAAGTTCACGCCTTAACAACAGTTTCAAGCATGGTTAACAGCCTCCACAAGTCAGGCGTAATATCCAAGGAACAAGCTGAAATCGTGATTGAATACGTCAGAAATTATAAACCTCCAACGTAAAAACGACGGTTAATTCAGTCTCCATTAAGAGCGAAAGTTTAATGTTTTCCAAAAGGGATTCAAACAACTCTGGTGGAGAAAACGAAAATGAGAACCTACTTAAACATCATATTTTACAGTGAAGGCGCAAACCCAATAGACGTCGTCGAACGCCTACGCTCGCTAGGATTCAAGCCCCTAAAAGGGTGCACGACCACGTTTACGATTGGGGCAAAAAGAAAGTCTCGCTCGAAGACGTATTACAAGTCGCATGCTCAGTCCACGAAACATTGAGAGGCTGCAAAGTACTTTACAAACTGGAAACCGAATAGTGCCAAATCAATGATAACGTTCAACAATAACAGCCATTATTTTTTTGGCGCACTCCAGCGGAGACAACCTTGCAGCATCAACCCGCACTTCAGGATTTAATGGTTCCTCATATGGTTGCCCTATTCCCGGTACCGTCGGCGCCTTTCCCTCTAAAGCCTTCTCATAAATTTTTCGTGGAGCAAGGCGTGTATCCTTACGTTTTGATTCGCGTTCCATGCAAACTTCCAACTGGCATTCTAGGTAAGCCTCTATAAACTTTGGTATTTGCACTCTTGCATTTTCACGGTAGCGCCGCAAGTTTCCAGTCGCATCTATAACCACGTTAACGCCGTTTTCGGTTAACAGCCTTGCAATGTAAACAAGTGTTGCATAGACAGCGTCGCGTTCATCCAGCGTGTATTTTGGCTTCGGCGTCATCACCTTCCGCAGGGCATCCGAAGAGAGCAGTTGCACATGAACGCCTCTTTTTTTAAGAAGCGTGATTAATGCACTCGCAACAACGGACTTGCCGCTTCCAGGCAAGCCGGTAACCCAGACACACCAGCCTTCCCGCAGTACTGAAACCTCCTAAAGTTATTTGCTTTTATAAACTCTATTAAAGATTGATGATTTTTTATCTTGAAGAAGTGGCTTCTGCATCTGCAGTCAGATGAACCGAAGCCGTTTACTGGAAGACCAATTTCGCAGAGCTTACTTGCGGTTTTACATTCCCAAGCGCTTTCAGCCTCTTTGTAGAACGCCTCTATGATTTTTACGTTCTTGTTGCTTAGTAAATAATCTATGTGCCAGAATTTGCGCTTGCTGCGCTTCATGTGTCGCATTATCCGTTTTTTAAGACCGTTCTGTGCGGAACCCACGTAAACGTAAAGTCCACTATCAAAATTTTTGATTCCTAAACTTCCAATTTTTAGGCGGATTTCCTTTTTAACAGAAATTGCCAGGATGTATATGCCATTCACTTACGGTCATCTGTTGTCTTTTCACTCTTGTACCATTTTAAAATCTCGTCGATAGCCTTACCAGAATATCCCACATCTCTAAGAACCTTTTTTAGGTCCTTTATGGATTCCACGTTCAAAGCGCCACCACACCTCAAAGGGTTATTCAAATTATCTTTAAAACTTTTGCCACCAAAAAGGAAACGCCCCTGCTTTTAGAAGAAAGCCTCTATATCTTCGAAATCGAATTTTTTGGTCTTAAGCATCTTGTTGGCAAACTTAAAAATCTTTTGTCTAACGTCCACTGAAAGGTTTGGGTACCATGTCGGTGAGGCGATAACAAGGCTTCTCCAAGCGTAAAATGGTTGTACGACGCTTAATATTTCTTCATCACCAGTCTTATCCATGTAATTCCTCCAGAAGAGCAGAAATAACCGCAGAAATGGTCCATCCATTTTGCCAAAAGTTTGCAGAGAATAGAAAATGTAGTTTATGGTAAGGGCGGTTACATCATCAGCGGGTTCTCCCCAATCGCCTCTGCTGCGGTCCAAAACTGTAAATTCGAGTCCTTGCTTGAACAGGATGTTCCATGGATGAAAGTCACCGTGAACTTGCGAAAGCCTATGCACTTTTCCCTTGAGACGCCAGCGCCATTCCACACACGCCTTTTCAAACTCAATGAAGTACTTTTCATCGACGTATTTTAAACCGCTTGGATAGCTGTCAGTCAACCCAAAAATGCATTCGCCATGACCAACCAAATCGCGGATACGCCTAACATAAAGTCCAGTTTGCTCTTTGTTCTTTTCGGAGTGTATTTGCGCAAGGTAATCCGATAGGGTAACGCAGCGCTCCTCATCTAAATCTGAGAGTTCTCCATATTCTTTGATGCGGTCCAAATCTTGATAGTAAGGCGTGCCTTGAACAAACTCTGTTACAATAAAGAATTCACAGCAATCTCCAAGAGATTTTAGAGTTTCGCCATCCTTCAAAAAGGCGCCCACATCGACCGATTGCACATGCCTAGGCAGCTTGTTAAAAGCTGAATGTTGCCACAGCAAAACTGCGGCTCTATCGGAGAAATACTCGTGTCCGAAACCTTCTGGACGCATCGACTCTAAAACAACAAGCTTATGCTCCTTGCCAACTGCGAACTCGACTAAGTAGGGTACCCCGTAGCCAAAGCCCTTTAATTCTGTTTCTTCCACTGTGCCCATTGGAGTAACGCTTAGAACCTTGACTTTTGCCTTGTAAACGGTTGAAAGATATTCTTCAAGACGTTCAACTTTTAAATTTAACAATAGGCTCACCAAAGTGAAAGGTGCGTTTACCAGTTAAAAATATAACGATAAAGAAAACATTTACCAAAAAGGCGAACCAAAATGAACATTTTAATCCATGGCGGAACACTACTCACATTAAAAGACAGAAAGGTAATTCGGAACGGCGCGGTCGCAATAGAAGAAGACATGATAGTTGATGTTGGCAAGGAGCGGGAATTAAAAAGAAAGTACAGTAGAGGCTACGAGAAAATAAACGCCGAAAACAAAATTGTAATGCCAGGATTGATAAATACGCATCAGCATGCAGCCATGAGCCTTTTGAGAGGTTATGCTGATGACTTGCCGCTTCAAGAGTGGCTTGAAAAACGGATATGGCCAATAGAGAAGAACATGAGCGAACGCGATATTTATGTTGGAGCATTGTTGACGGCAGTTGAGTCCATAATGAGTGGTACAACGACAATCAATACGATGTATCATTATATGCCAAAAGAGAATGAAGCGAAGGCTCTTGCAGATGCTGAAGTGAGAGGCGTTGTTGGTCATGTATGTTTTTCGTGGCGGAAAAGTGAGGATAAGAGGGCGCTGGAAGACATGGCTAAAAATTGGCATGACAAAGCTAATGGACTAATTCATGTGAGCGTTGATCCGCATGCACCTTACACTGTTGACCCCGAATACATGAAAGAGTTATTTGCTTTGAGGCGGGAGTTGAATCGGCGATACGGCTCTGAAAATAGTCAAATAATTTGTCATATTCACGTTGCTGAAACGTTTGATGAGAAGGAAAAAATCCAAAGTGCGTTTAATTTGAAGCTGAGTGGTAGCATAATAGAGTATTTGGATTCGCTCGGCGTTTTGGATGAGCATGTTATCGCTGCACATTGCGTGGCACTAACAGAAAGCGACATAACTATTATGAAGAAAAGGGGCGTAAAAGTCGCGCACAATCCAATTTCAAACCTCAAGCTTGCTTCTGGCATCAGCCCCGTCCCGAAAATGCTTGAAAAAGGCTTAACTGTTTCGCTTGGCACAGATAGCCCATGCTCAAATAACACGGCTGACATGTTTGAAGTGATGAAAGTCGCAGCACTCCTACATAAAGGCGTAAACAAAAATCCAACACTTATGCCCGCGGAAAAAGTTTTGGAGATGGCGACAATTGAAGGGGCATTGGCGCTTTCATGGGAAAACGAAATAGGCTCAATAGAAATTGGAAAAAAGGCAGACTTGATAATAGTTGACCTTAAAAAGCCGCATCTTCGTCCAATGTATAATGAAGCAAGTCACATAGTTTACGCGGCAAAAGGTTCTGATGTCGAAACAGTGATGGTCAACGGCAAAATAGTAATGGAAGACAGAGAGTTGAAAACCCTAAAGGTGGAACATGTAATGGAGATGGCGGAAAAAGCCAAAAACAACCTTTTGGATAAGCTGGAACGCCAACGTTAAATAGGCTTGTTTAAATGAGCTACATGGCGTGGTAAAGATGGAAGAATTTAAGGTTAAGGATAAAAGTCTAGCCAAAAAGGGCGCTTTACAAACAGAATGGGCATCACGGCACATGCCAGTACTGGAACAAATCAAAAAGAGATTTAACAGAGAAAAACCCTTGAAGGGCTTAACGCTTGGCGCGTGCCTTCACGTAACAAAAGAGACAGCAGTCCTAATCGAAACTTTCATAGCTGGCGGTGCAGAAGTGGCGCTTTGCGGGTCAAATCCGCTTTCTACGCAGGATGATGTGGCAGCAACCCTTGCAGAAAAAGGAGTGCATGTCTTCGCTTGGAGGGGGCAGACAACAGAAGAGTATTATTGGTGTATTGAGCGCGTCATAGACTTTAAGCCGGTGATAACGCTTGATGACGGAGCGGACCTTGTTGGAACAATCCACAGCAAAAGAACCAAAAACATAGAGAAAATCAAAGGCGGAACAGAAGAAACAACAACTGGCGTTTTAAGGCTGCGTGCAATGGAAAAATCTGGAACACTCAAATATCCAATAATTGCCGTAAACGACGCATACACAAAATACCTTTTTGACAACCGTTACGGAACAGGACAAAGCACAATAGACGGAATCCTGAGAGCAACAAACATCCTTTTAGCAGGCAAAAACTTTGTCGTCTGCGGCTATGGATGGTGCGCAAGAGGAATAGCCATGCGCGCACAAGGCATGGGCGCAAACGTGATAATAACAGAGGTTAACCCGCTTAGAGCGCTTGAAGCAGCATTAAACGGTTTCCGCGTAATGCCAATAACAGAAGCCGCAACAATAGGCGACATATTCGTCACAGCGACAGGCGACATCAATGTAATTAGAGGGGAACATATGGAGAAAATGAAGGACGGCGCGATACTTGCAAACAGTGGACACTTTAACGTTGAAATAAGCATAAAAGAATTGGAGGAAATCTCCACCTCAAAGAGGAACATACGCCCAAATCTGGACGAATATACGCTTAAGGATGGAAAGAAAATCTACCTCTTAGCAGATGGAAGACTCGTAAACTTGGCAGCCGCGGAAGGACATCCATCCGAAGTTATGGACATGTCATTTGCAAATCAAGCCTTATGCGTGGAATACCTAGCCAAAACGGAGAAACTCCCGCCAAACGTCCACACGGTGCCAAAGGAAATAGACGAAACCGTAGCAAAGCTCAAGCTAAAGGCAATGAACATAGATATAGACGAGTTGACAGAAGAGCAAAAACAGTATTTGTTAACATGGGAGATGGGAACGATCTAGCGTTAAGCCCGAAAAGCATGGCAAAATTTTTAAAGCTTGAAAGAGTAAACATGGGTTCATAAGGTGACGCGTGAATGGTAAGCAAGGATCAAGCGATAGGTGGAATAATACTAATAGTTTGCGTGATATTGGGCATACTCTACACGTTAGGATTGTTTTACTTTGGAGGAAACCCCCTTGAATGGAGCCTCTCATTCTGGCTTGTGGCAATTCCAGTGTTTCTGGCGTTCATTGCAATAATGGCTATAGGCGCATGGATCGGGTTAACAATGGCTACGACTCCACCGCCAAAACCAATAGAGGAAATCACAAAGGAGATGGAGAAGGCAGAGGAAAAGGCAGAAGAAAAACCCGAGGAAAAACCAGCAGCGGAGACTGTTGAAGAGGAAAAGAAGACTGAACGGAGAAGAAAAAGCTAAGCAACAATCCGTCCCAAATCGCTATTTTTAATATTCTTTAATATTCTGCTTCATACAGCAGACGTGTTAAAGACCAAGCATTTTAAATGCAAAATTTAATGCCACATAGGCTGCTGCTGAAACTCCAAACATTACAATAATAACTTTTGGAGATATGGAGATGAAAGGAGTTTCTTCGCCTTTGGGTTGTATTTCATACTCCTTAATCTCATGGGTTTCAGCGTCAACCTTAACAATAGCATTAAACTTTTTCATTTCAACCTCAACAGTGTAAATGTTCTCTTCCAACGAAACCCTTTTCGGCTTTAGACCGCCCTTATTTCCAATCCTTTTAAGAAAGCCTGTGGCAATTGCCGTAACTGTTTCAGCGTTTAGGCTTTTCGCTTGGGTTGCGGGAGTGAGAACTCCTGGAACTCGCTTCTGCACAGCTGCTGACAACTATGTTGTCTCCTAACCAAGTTTTAAGGGAAAACTTGAAACCTTAAAAAAGCAAGTGCGTATCATCTGTAACCAACTAACCCTTCACGCGTTGAAGCATGCACTGAACGATTTTCTCGCACATCATGCATTCTTCAGGTATCTTCTCTTTTGTTGAACGCTGGCTTAAATACCCAAAATGATGAGTGCACGTGGTGGGTTTGGCAGGGATTTCGACGGATGCTCTCTCAATTATTGGCTGCGCCTTTTGTTCGACTTTACTCTCGATGGATGGCGCAAGTTTCTCTTTCTCTTTTTCCTCGGTTATTAAGATACTTTTTTCCACGGTTATTTCTGTTAAGCAGTAGGGACAAGCATCATAAACTCCATTCTTTAAGCTTAAATTTTCAGCCTTAATTGGGTTTGCGAAAACTCTTCCACAGGACGGGTTCGGGCACGTGAAACTTTGGTTATCTTTGTTTTCTTTCTTTTTGTGGATTGGCATACCCTCCTCTAATTTAGAATCGAATTTCATCCTTATAGTGTTAGTGAATCCAGAATAATTATCCAAACTACCTAACAAGCCACGTAGAACAAGAACTATGGAGAAGCTAACTTCTTTAAGTCCTCTGCACCCTCAGCATATCCAGACGCAATTAAGACATCGCCAACCTCGATTTTTGAGTCGGGTTTTGGTCTTATGCATTTTTCGCCTTTTCTTATGGCGAGAACCCACATTCCAGTTTCCTCTGGAATGCGTGCCTCCCGTATAGTCTTGTTGACCAACGGAGAATTTGCCGTCACACAAACATGCGTAATAGTTTCCTCCGCCTCCTTAATCGTGCTCTTTAGTATTGGGTGCGGCTCTAAACCTCTTAAGACAACTTCGGCTATTTCAGCCGCGGCATCCGCTATTTTCTCAGCAACCACGCCAAGCCTTATCAAACCGAGAAAACCTCGCACTTCATCTTTCTTAAAGCCGCTTGAAAGAACACATATTTCAAAATCTGTGTGCAGCTTATCCACATACTCCTCAAGTTTATGCACTTCTTCAGCGAGTTCCTTGTTATCATATAAAAGCGAGGAATAGGCTAAGTCGATCATCAGTTCAGATGTGTCTTTTAACTCGACGAAGCGCCGAGCAATTTCCTCAAATTGCTTTTGTCGCTTTTTTGAAACGCTTATTTGTTCAGTTTTGACGTGTTTTCCCTCGGCAAACTCTTTGAATTCGTCAATTCCAATTGGTGCTCCTCTTGCAATCAAAAAGTCACCGCCCAAAATTTTCTCAGTCTCTTTAGGGTCAATTACCCAATCCTTGTTCCGCTTTATCGCAATTATGTCAACGCCCATCTCTGCAGCTAATTTCAGCTCACCTATTTGCTTCCCAACAATCGCGGAACCTTCGCCTACCTTTACTCGAAGCAGATGTTCTTCAACCTTTTCGAAAATTTCGCTCACAATTGGGTGCACGCCAATATTCTGCGTTACTATAGCGGCGATGTCAGCAGCAGCATCAGAAATTTTGTCCGCGGCAGAAGCCACGGTGGAAACGCCAAGCAAATCTTCAGCATCCCTGGCGTCCCTTGCAGCAACCATTATTGAAATCTCCAAGAGATACGCTAAAGTGTCGACGCGCGCCTCAAGTTCTAAGACGTCTTCCGCTAGGTCTCTGTCATTGAATAGTGCAGCTGAATATGCCAAGTCAATCATTAACTCTGAAAGGTTTTTAATTTCTAGGAGAAGCTCCCTAGCGGGTATGGGCTTATACTCAATCTTTTCGAAACGGTGAGGCATACTACTTTTGTCGCTCCAAGCAAATTATAAAACAAGAAATATTTTAAGCCTATCTCTCTGACTAAAGGCCATAGCGGCAGATGATTAGGGCGACAAGCAAAGCCACAGAGGTTACAGTATCTGCAAGAGAGCTTTCAATCGGAATGATAAAGTTGTCTGGGTCTAACCCTTTATGAAAAGTTAGAATGGCAGTGGCGTACGATATCAAAATTATCAGCGAGACGGCAATCACGTTTGCAATTAAGAGGGTTGCGGTGAAAATCCCGAAAAGCGAAAGAACATTGTTTATTGAAAGCGACAAAGTTGATAGAACTGTAAACATTACCAGAGACGCTGCCCACGCTCCAAAAATATGGTTTAAGTGGCTCCTTATTGATGAGAGCGAAGGCTTAAGCAAACCCAAAGTAAGTCTTGTTGTAGCCGTGGAACCCACAACCGAACCAACATCGCCAACCAAATCTATTAGGGCGGGGTAAACCGTGTATATTTCGCTTCTACCCGTAAGTATGACTTTATTTATCATGTGCAGAAAAGTTCCAGTAATGTTGACTATAAAAGCCACAGCTATCAACGTGAATGAAAATTCCCTAATTGTCTTAACAAAATCTTCTTCATGAACGTTTCTTACTAAAATGTAGCATGCTAAAATGGCGAATGCAGTGGCAACCGCGGCTACTACGTATTTACCAAAGAAATCTGCAAAAAAGAAAACATGAAGAACTATGGCATAGCAAACCGTTATGGCTATGTCAGCCACCGTTGACATTATCGGATACACTGTTATATCCGGGTCCAAACCTTTCTTGAAAGAGGTAAAAGCAACAAGCATTGTTAGTAGGGAGATGACTAAGCCTAAAGCCATGGTTGCCACCACAACAGGTAGAATTTCGGAAAAGTTTAGGATGGAAATCCCCCAAAAGAGACTCCCAAAAACAAGTGAAATCAAACTCATGGCAATGCATGTTTCCAAATTTATAAAAACAACAGCATCAAAAAGCGTGTAAAAAGCTTTTGTGTTATTAAGAAATCTTGGGTAAATTGTTCCGACATGCAACGAAGTGCTTAAGCGCCCAGAAAGCAACCCGCCGATGGTGCCTTTAGCACTTAAAATTGTTGGGTATGCCGCGATAATCCATGGCACTTGAAAAGAATCAAGCTTCGAAATAACCAAAAAGTAGAATATAAAACCTGCAAATATACCGCCAACGTCAAAAGCGTATGCCGCCAGAGACTCTTTGAAAGTTTTTGAAAAAACCTTAAAATCCATGGTGTAAGTCATCGGTCGCGAGCCTCCAGAAGAATCATTGACGAAAAAACCTTACATAAAACAGAATCTTTAGAGCGCGCAACTGTGTGGCTCAGGGGTTGCGCATGGCGTCTGCTGTTGTGGTATAGTACTCTTTTCGCCTTCATCTTGTCCACCATCTTTGCCCATCCATAGGCACCCCTTCAATGGAACCCTATTTGAGGAGCCCTCAAGCTGCACCCTAATGCTCGCTCCTAAGCCATAGAAGATGTACAGAAATTCCTTAAATAAGTTTTCAAGAAACCCTTAACAAAAATCAATATTCCAAATTCATAACCGTTTTAATAATCCAAAATCTAACAACAGCAACAATGGTGAACACTATTGTATGCGGTTTGGATAAAGCTTGACGAGACGCTTCCATGGATTGAACTGAAAGGAGACCACCAAAACAGAAAAGAGGCAAAAGAAGCAGCAAAGCAAACTCTGAAAAGCGCAAAAGTCAAAATAGTGAAAGTGGCGGATAAAAAGAAGCCCTTGAAAGTGCCCGCAATAACAAACTTGCATTAAACCAGACGCGTACACATCTATAACCACTTGCACTTCTGCAAGACTGAAAATACAGAGAAACCCAAAATACCTAAGCAAGCACGCACAACTTTTCCAGCCAAAAACCTAGAGGGGGTCTATCACTATCGAAAAGAAAAGCCTTCAAAAATGTAGCCTTCACAACCCCTCACTGCTCCTTATCCTTCAACGCCTCACCCAACATCAGGCACCAACAGCCACCACAGCACCAACCAGTTTACCATAGTTTTGCTAGAGACTCATGGATTAGGCGTTACAAAATCTTATAATGCATTACGGAATTCCGTAACCAGTCAAAGGGCTCAAATAAAAATAAAACGAGTGCTCCGGGCGGGATTCGGACCCGCGTCTCCGGCTCGAAAGGCCGGAATACTTGACCGGGCTATACTACCGGAGCATGCCTATTCTTTGGGCATCATGCAAGTATTTTCTCTTTCGGATAAATCTTATTCTTTTAGTGCGGTTTTTATGCACTTTTCTAGTGGTGCTAGTGTTACGTCTGCTTTGTTTAGTGTTGGCGCGTAATGTGCTGTTTTTGCCGAGTTTGTCATTATTGTTTTTATTCCAAGTTTTTCTGTCCATGTGACTACTGCGCATGTGTCCGTGATTATATGGCCTCCACGCATTTCTATTATGGTTGCGTGTTTTCCAGCTTTTTCTTTTATGTGCTGTGATGTGCACACCCAGAATTCCAAGTCGCTTCTAATTTTCCTGTTGCCAATAAGGTTTGCAATACATTTAATTTCGTTAAGTGAGCAGTGAGGGCAGCCTATGAAAACCAAGTCTGGCTTTTTCGTCGATGCTGTTGTCAATTTTTGTTTTTTTTTCGTTAACTCGCTTTTGCCAATACTTATTTTTTCCAGCTTTTCTTTCAGCCTGTTCTCGTTGTAAAAGTTGAACATGTTAACCATTCCCGTTGACGCGAGGGCAGCACCTAACTGTTTCAAGTTGTCTTTTGAGGCGCCTTCTAACCCCTTAATTGCTGGAATTTTGTCTTCCAAAATTTCGCCTAGGAAAATTCCTAGTGCACCAAAATCAGTTTCATCCTTAAGTTTCATGTTTAATGTCACTAGAACTTTCGATTTGCGTTCTTCGGTCCTATGAATGCCATAGTTCGGTGTTTTCCCTATTATGGCTGCTGCAAGGGCGCTTGGACCGCCTTCACGGTTTGTCCACGCCTTCAAAATGGAGTTTGTATACACAACTGCTGAAGATTCAGACCATGCCATATGCGTGTTGCGTTTTGGTTTTTCCAGATAATATGGTGTGCATGTTAATGTGTTTTTAAATCCCATTTTTTCAAAGTTCTTTGTGATTGCCAACTGTTTTTGAACTTTTTCTTCAGAAATTTTTGCAAGGATGTGTTTTTTGTCAATGCTATGAGGGTTTGTCGTAGCCTTCACTTTTGCTTTCGCGTTAGATTCTGCTAATACCTTCAAAAATTCAGACGGCGCGTCTCCCAACGTTTTGTATGACACTCCTGAAACGTGTGCTGAGCTTATGGGAATAAGCCTATCTGCACCAAAGAGTTCGCCTAGTCGCACAAGAATTTTCATACATACTTGGTTTGCCCAGCCTTGTTCCCCATCGTATACACGTTCTTCCTCTTTTGTTAAGTACATTTAGGCTTACTCCACCTTTCTTTTTAGGATTTTTACGATTTCTTCCGTGGCGTTGACTTCCAACAGGTCACCATTCCTTATCTTTGTGATGTCAATTTTATCAACCATCGGAATGTTTGCAATTATTGCTCCAACAACCACAACCGGGTCTGCAGTTTGGTTTATTATTGCTTTTGGCGCCATGTTTCGCTTTGCAAGGGCATACAGAACATAGCTTCCCACGGTTGAGCCGTGCCCGTGCGGAAAACATAATACTTTATCCTTTATACATTCACCGCATAAATCGTGATTTTTCTCTATAATTTTTCCGTCTGCAGGGTCAACCCCACCGAGGAAGCTTATTGGCCTTTTTGAAACTAGGGCTTTTGCTATGCAGCGTCCCTCAACAATTTTTCTGCCCTTCAATTTTATTGGCTGCATTGTATGCACGCCTACTACTAATACGATATTTTTGCGGTTGCGGGAATTTCGCCCAAAATCTTGGCTGCGGCGGCACCTACTTTCTCTCTGTTTTTCTCATCTGTGTAAACGCGAAGTATGTTCATGAAGCCCTTTAAGACTTCAAAAATTTTTGATATTTCGCTTAGTTTCTGTGGGATTTTTTCTCCTTCTCTTGTTTTGTAGAAAATTGGGATTTCCATTGGTTCCATGAGTGCAGCGTGGTGATATGGTACGGATGGAACTGTTGGGACATCTATTATCACAGCTTCTGTTTCGACTCCTGCTTTTTTTGCGATGCCCTCTTGTAATTGTTTTCTGTGGGATTCTTGGCGGAAGACATTTGAAATCATAACGTCCTTTTCATAGAAGGTTTTCTCGTATGCGCATTTCAGCATTTTTCGTCTTTCAAGGTTTTCGATTATGCCTTTTGATTTTTTGCAGTTTTTCAGTTTAGCCCAAACTGTGTAATCGTCCATGGCCAGATATTCTTCTGGAGTTTTAAAATCAGACAGTCCAAGTTCGTCATCAGCCTTTTCCATGGCAATTGCTAACATTATTTGTGCTGCTCTTCCGACGCGATGGAAATAGATGCTTTTGAAGGATTCTATTCTCGCAATTATCAAGGACTCAAGTGCGGATAATGCTCCTAGGTCTACTGCCAAGTTTCCATCAACCACATCCAGTGCATGTATTAGGCGAAAAACGTCGATGTAACCATACTCGGCGCCAGTGTGATGTGTATCTCTAACTACAAAGTCAAGTTTATCCACGTCTACGGCGCTGCTTATTATTTGGTCAAGAAAAGTTTTGTTCGGCTTGTGGAGAACACCCGTTGCAAGTTCACCGACATCTTTAGGGTTATGCCCGTACTTGTTGAGCAAGCCCTTTAACTCGCTGTTTGTCACTATCCATCTGGTTAAATCCTCGTGGGTTTTACCCAACTTTTTATCAAGCAAATGCTCAAAAACATGCGAGAAAGGTCCGTGTCCAATGTCGTGAAGTAGGGCTGCGATTCTGACCATTTCTGCTTCTTCTTCGCTTATTTTTTGGGCGATGTTTTGGTTTTCAACAACCTTTCTAGCCAGATACATGACGCCAACTGAATGTTCAAAGCGTGTATGGTTTGCTCCTGGATAAACGTATTCGGCGCCCGCGAGTTGGCGTAGCCTACGCATTCTCTGAACAGGGTAAGAATCTATGATTTCTTTTTCCGTTTCTGTTATGTAAACGTAGCCGTGGACGGGATCTTTTATTTCGCCCCAATAGTTTTTAGGCATTTGCGGCAATCTCCCGCTTAGAGCAATTATTTAATGCAACTTCATTCTTATAATGCCTAATGCTCTTTAAAATGTAAAAAGGAATGGTGAAATGAAAGGCGTGTTTATTTGTGTTGAAGGTTTGGACGGCTGTGGAAAAACCACACAGGCGAAATTTCTTGTGAAGGCTTTAAGGAAGGCTGGGTATGAGGCAATTTACACTGCGGAGCCTAGTCGAGGCAGAATCGGCAGATTTATTAGAAAATATTGTTTGCATGGGAGGCAAAGAGCCTCTGGTGTTGTTGAGGCTTTGCTTTTTGCCGCTGACCGTGTTGAGCATCTTGAGCGCGAGGTTATTCCAGCCCTAAAAGATGAAAGGGTGGTTGTTTCTGACCGTTATGTGTTCTCCTCACTGGCTTATCAGGGTGCTGCTGGCTTGGATTTGAAGTGGATTGAGAAGGTGAATGAGCATGCGATTATGCCAGACCTGGCACTTTTCATTGACGTTGAACCTGAAGTGGCTATTAGAAGGGTTAAACCCAAAAAGTCTGTTATGGAAAATCTGGAAACGCAGAGGAAAGTGCGCGAGGTTTACATGAAATTTGTGGAGGCGGGCAAAATTGTTCGAATAGACGGAAATAAGCCTAAAGCTGATGTTGCCGAAAATGTTTTAGACGTCGTTCTAAAATTCTTGGAAGAGAAGTTTAGGCCTATGTGAGCGGCTTTAACACTTTTTTAGAAAACTCTCCGTTAATCTCATTTGCTATAAAATTTATGATGTCGCTTGGCGCCATGTATCTTGGTCCTCTTTCGTGAAAAACCAGCATTTCAAGTATTTTTTTGTCAAATAGGAAGCGAATCATGTAGTAATCAAATTTTAGCGGAGTCTTCCTTTTGTTCTGCAATTTGTAATAGCGCACTGCGCAATATACATCAATTACCTTGAACGGGCTTTTGTTGATGGCTTCAAATGCTTTGTTCGTTTCAGCGTCATCTAAATATGTGAAATTGTTTGTTTCGGCGATTCCGAACTCAAAAATTACGGTGCATTGTAGAATTGACGGGTCTGCAACGTCTTCTAGCCTCAAACTTTTCCCATTCAGTTTGTTCAGTGTCCGAATTAATGCTTGTTGAAGCCTTTTGCTTGACAATGTTGTGGTAAAAGTCGCTGTTTCATGGATGTTTTCTGGAAAGTTTTCAAAAAATCCAAGAGTCGTGGATGGTTCGCCTCTGCTATATTCTTTTGGTTTTTCTTACTTTTTCAAGGTTCTCCAATAACTCTGCGAGGGTTTTGCTTAACTTTTGCAGTTCATCAACGTTTTCTTCATGTTGCATTTTGTTCTGAATTTCTTGCACCTTCGTCAAGAGTGTTGCTTCAAGCGTCTCCAAAACCATTGAACTTGCAACTTTTGCTGGTTCCTCCCCCTCCTTTACCACTATGACCTTCTTCTCGCATTTTGCACACCATAAGTCGCCGCTTCTCAGTTTGAAAAGTGGAGATGCGCATACTGGACACGCTAAATCGGTTAATGTTGAGCCTTGGCGAAGGAGGTCTGCCATACGCTTTATGTGTGCTTCCTCTGTGTTTTCGTGTGACAATTTTTATTGCCCCCTTCATAGAATAGTGTAAAAGCTATTAATAACTTGATTACCAAAAATTGTTATATTAGAATATACTTTGTTTTTCTTGCTGGTGTGAAAGGGTGATGAAGCATGTTTTACTCTTCGAAGTCTGCGTTAATGGTGGCATCTCTAGTTTTTCTTATTGTAGTGATGCTTGTTAATTTTCCTGTCAGTACGGCTTTTGAGCAAGACGTTAGGGTTGGTGCATACTACTATATTTGGTGGAGTTTGCCATTTAATAATCACTGGAATGAGTGCACTAAGGGCACGCCTTTTCTGGGGGAATATAATTCAAGCAACCCTGAAGTTGCTGATAAACACATCACATTGGCGAAGCAACATAAGATTAGCTTCTTTGCGGTTTCATGGCTTGGAACATTTAATTGGTCCGACCATTGCTACATTGATGAACAAAATCTAAAGAACGGCTTCTTAAAAGCTGAGAGGCTAAGCGAATTTAATTTTTGCCTTTACTATGAATCAAAAATAATTCTGGACTCCGTCTATGACATGTATGTAAAGCGCAACTATTCCGACCATGGATACCCAAACCCAGCTGACTTTTTCAAAAATGTTTTTATCAACGACACTAAATATGCGGCCGAGCATTACTTCAATCATCCGAGTTATTTGCACGTTGATGGAAAACCAGTATTTTTCATTCACAATCTACCGAACCTTTACCAGAATCTGACCGATATTAAAGTGAAAGAATTATTAGATGAGGTGAGGCTGCAACTGCTTCAAAATTATGGTGAGGAAGTTTATTTTATTGGCGATATGGGCAGCGAGTCTAATCCTCAAAAAATTAATGTGGATTGGACTTATTCAATGAACGGCATAACGCATTATCTATTTTCAGACCCGGCAAAAGGGTGGTGCTCGGTGCTCAATGATACTAGATATTACCAAGAGTGGTGCGAATTCGCTAACACAATTGGGGTCAAGTTTATTCCGAATGTCTATCCTGGATTTAACAACACAAGCTGCGAAGGTGTAACCAATCCAACAGCGCTGCCAACTAATGAAACAGCGTTCAGAGAAATGTTAACAATAGCAAAGAACTTTGTCGACAACAACTTGAAAATCATAATGATAACTTCATGGAACGAATGGTTAGAAGGCACGGCAATAGAACCGTCCATGGAGTTAGGAGAACTGTTTCTTCATACAGTCTATGACATCATTCCAGAGTTCCCAGCATTATTTGTTCTGCCACTGTTCATAGTATCAACACTAGTGGTTGTCATATTTTGCAAAAGAAAACACGTTGATGAGGATAAAGGACGATTCCTAAGTAAACAACGAAAAGAATGATTTTGTTTTTAGCTTCCATGTTTTGCTTAGTTGATAACATGCAAGAACTGGCAATCCAATAATCCTAATCCTACTAATCGCCCTAACAATATGGCTCGCCGCATACACAATCAAGAGAAGGTAATCTAATAAGCCGAAATGTATAATTTATTAATAGCTTGATTACTCTAGGGTTTAGAAGGTGGCAGCTTTGGTTCGGAAGAAAAAGTTGGAAGAATACGAAGAAAGAATTAAACAAGCGTTGGCTGTTCTCGGAGAAGTTTCAGAAGACAACACAACCCCAAGAAACATTAGAAGAGCCGCGAAAGACTCTATGAACGCCTTGCAGACAACCGAATACTCGCCTGCCGTTAGAGCTTCAAATGTCATATCAATTATAGATGAAATTTTGCAAGACCCAAACATGCCTCCCTACACAAGAGTGAAACTTTGGAACGTCATGAGTCTTCTAGAAGCCATAAAAGACTAACCGTGAGCATAAAAGACTGCTTACGTTTTCTTAAAAGTTTGGCTCTGTTCATGTCTGTTATGTATCCAAAGCAGCTTCAAGAAGTTTACAAGCTTCGTCTAGACTCTGAACAACTTTTACATGGAATTCATTATCTGTGTTTTGGAACAGCGCCTTCTCTAAGTTTATGCAGAAAATGGTTGTATTAGAAGCTTTTAATGTGAGGTCGTAGCGTCTCTGATTTTGAGTAGTTGTTTTGCAATTTTCTTTATGGCTTCTCCCTTGGGCGCTTCATTCTTTTCGATAAGGAGCATTCCCGTTTTTAGCCATGGCATTTTCGGGTGGCTTGCATCCACGACGATCTCACATTTTAATCCAGCTTTTTCTGCCGCGTCTTTTAGTTCAGAAATTTTTGGAGAAGCTACCGCCAAGCTTTTCGGGACTCTTCTACCCTCATTTCTCGCTTTTGAAGCGTCAAAGTACAGTGGCCATATTATGAATTTTTCCTGTTTGCGCATATCTTTTCACCCAACGCTATTTATGTGCGTAATATGCTGTCAATTTTGCATTAACTTTGTCTATTCTTGTGAAGCCGAACCTCTCAAACTGCACAATCTCGCCTGTTTTTAGGGTTTTGCAAACACCTTCCGCTATTCCTTCGGCTGTTGTTGCGTCTGGCATAACAACTTGGCATGGCATGTCATCGCCAACTGGAACCCAGTGGATTAGCTGCGCCTTTGCTTTTCTAGCTTCTTCATAGGGTTCACTTACGAAAGATGCTTGGGCTGAATACGCGTTTACGCTTTCAATTTTGATGTTAAAGAGTTCCATGAGGCGAATTACGTTTGTGGTGCTAAGGTTTTCCAAATCCTTCTTTGATATCCAGAGTTTCGCCGAGTTTTCGTTTCCACAAGGCTTTATTGTGTACTCTCTGAAGCCCTTTTCTGGCTTTTCTGGGTGCAAGTGAAGCCTCGCAACAAACACTTTTGGAATATTCTTGACGGTTAATTCGATTGGGTTATGCACAAAAAAGTATCTGTTTGCCTCTGGGTCTATGATTTTGCGGTTATACGCGTATAGGTTTTCCCAGCTCAAGATGACATCGGAAGTTTTAGGTCCAACATCAATTATCATTTTTCTTATTGCTTCTGGCGTTATCCCGCGCCTTCTTAAAGCCGCGAAAGTTGCAAGTCTCGGGTCGTCCCAATCCTTGTATATGCCTTCCCTTATCCCTTGGACTATTCTGGACTTGCTAAGCGATGCACCAGTAATTTTGAGTCTTCCATAATGTATCGCTTCTGGGTACGTCCACCCAAAATACTTATACATGTATTCTTGGCGAACCATGTTTGTCAAATGCTCTTTTCCGCGGATTATGTGGGTTACACCCATAAGATGGTCGTCTATGCCGCATGCAAAATTGTAGAGCGGCCAAACATGATATTTGCTTCCGACTCTTGGGTGCGGATACCTTTCAGCGTCTATTACGCGGAGGGCTGGCCAGTCACGAACCGCTGGGTTTGGATGGTTTAAGTCGGTTTTCACGCGGTAAACGGCTTCGCCTTCCATGTATTCGCCGTTAAGCATTTTCTGCCATCTTTCAAGCTGCTCTTCCACTGGTAGGTTGCGGCAGCCACATGGTTTACCTGCCAATATTTGTTTTCTGAAATTTTCCGGTTGGCATGTACAAATGTACGCGTTTCCTTCCTTCAGCAGTTTTTCCGCATACTCATAGTAGATTTCTATTCTGTCGCTTTGAATGTATTCCTCGTCTGGTTTGCACCCAAGCCATACTAGGTCTTCTCTTATGCGGTCGTAGAAGGCTGGAACTGGCCTCTTAATTTTTGGGTCAGTATCCTCAAAACGCAGTATGAACTCGCCCTTGTACATCCGCGCATAATCGTGGCACAGTATTATTGCCCTAGCCGAGCCCAAGTGCAAGACGCAGTCTGGATTCGGCGAGAAACGCGTGACAATTTGCGCATATTTTTCAGCGTTTGGTAGCGGTGGTAAACGCTTTTCTTCTTCAATCCTTTCTTTTGCGAGTGCCTCCGGCCAATTTTCTTCCACTACATGCTGCTGTTCTGCGAGTGATAAGTTGTTAACTTCTTGGACAACCTCGTTAACTAGGACTGACAATTCCTTAACTTTTGCTTTCAGTTCTGGTTTTTCTCCGAGAATTTTTCCAATAACTGGGCCAGCTTGTGCTTTGCCATCGTGTTTGATGGCGTTTAGTAACGCAGTTTTTCGAATGTTTTCCCTAAGTGCAACGTCTTCTTTTAAGGTCAAGGTTTTTACGCTCTTTACCGTTTAGATTTTCCTTTCAATTAAGAATTTTGCAAAGACGTTCAGCTTTTTCTTTGCTTCTGATTCTGGCAGGAGCTTTTCAACGTCTCTCCAGCTTTCTTCAACAATTTTTCTTGCGAAATTCTTAACGTAGTCTAGTGAGCCGTATTTTTCCATGATTTTTATGGCTTCGTCCCTTAACTTTTGGTTTGTTGTGTGCATGTTTAAAATTTCAATAAGCCTACGCCTATCTTTTGCATTTGCCACTTTTAAAGTGTGAATAACCATAAGCGTTCTTTTCCCCTCGGTTATGTCTTGGCCCATTCCGCCTTTCTTTTCTGCAAACTCTTCGCCAGTCAAGTCTAAAATGTCGTCTTGCATTTGAAAGGCTACGCCTATGCTTTCTGCGAAACGTCCAAGCTTTTCCGTTAACTCTTGCCTCGCGTCAGCTAATACGGCGGCAATTTTTGCGCTCATTCTTGCCAATGTTCCAGTCTTGTAGGCGCACATCTGCAAATAGTCTTCTTCGCCTATTTGATCAGCGTTTGCTAAGCCTCTGTGCCACGCTATGTCCATAGCTTGCCCGAGACTTAGGTTAATCATCTCCTTCACGTAAATCTCGTAAACCGCGCTCAATTTCTCCTTTGAGATTTTCTCTGTGTTCGTTATTAGTGAAAGAAGAGGCAGGTAATACATGGCATTTCCAGCATTTATTGCTATGTCTAAACCGTAAACCCTGTATGTGCATGGTTTTCCCCTTCTCATTTCAGAAGCATCCTCTATATCATCGATTATCAGTGTTCCATTGTGAATCACTTCTGGGATTATGGCGAAATCAGCGAACTCTTCTGGTCTTTTTCCTAAAGCCTCACATATAAGTAGAAAAAGTGCTGGACGCCACCTTTTCCCGCCTCTGTCAAGAAACTCCCATATTGGCTCGGCGATTGCCTTATTTAACGCGTCTAGGTTGTACGCGTACCTAGGCGGGTTAACTTTGAAAAGTATGTTTTTATGCGAAAATTTTTTTGGTATGTATTTTTCAATTACTTTATTTATCATGGCGGCTTTGTCTTCAAGAAACTTTTCAATCTCGCTCATTTATCCCTCTCCTCGCGTAACTTTCAATGTTGAATCCCCTAAGCTTGAGCCATTCCGCTGTTCTACCAGTTATAATAACGGGTTTTTCCGTCAAATTTTGTACTGATATGGAGCCGACAAGAAACATTGTGGTCTTTAATTCTTCTATAAGCGTTAATAGCGCGTCCTTTGTTTCTTTTACGCCTTTAACTGCCTCTTTAAGTATTGGTTGTGATAGGCTTGTTAGACTTGCGCCCAGGGCTAAAGCCTTGGCGATTTCTGTTCCGTCGCGTATTCCGCCAGAGGCAATTACTGGAATTTTCACTGTTTGTGAAACTTCAACTATGCTTGTTGCTGTTGGTATTCCCCAGTCCCAGAAAACTTGTCCAAGTTCTCGTTGGAAACCTCCTTGTCGCTTTTTTGCGCGGTAATACTCAATAGCCGCGAAACTTGTGCCTCCTGCCCCGCTTACGTCTATGCCCTTAACGCCTGTGTTCTCAAGTTTTTTTGCGTCCTCGGCGGATATTCCTGCGCCTGTTTCCTTTGCTATTACTGGTTTATCTAACTCATCGGCTATTTGGCGTATTTTCTCTAGTACCCCTTCAAAATTTGTTTGCCCTTCTGGCTGTATCGCTTCTTGCAGTGGGTTTAGGTGTATGGCTATGGCGTCAGCGTCAATCATTTCTATGGCTTTTTTGGCTTCTTTCACTCCGTATCCGTGAACAAGTTGAACTCCGCCAATGTTCGCTATCAGGAAGGCTGTTGGCGCCTTCTTCCTCGTTATTCTAAACGTTTCTTCGAATCTTTTGTCTTCTATTGCTGCGCGTTGGCTTCCAACACCCATTCCTAAACCTAATTCTTCGACCGCCGCGGCTATTGTGGCGTTAATCTTTGTTGCTTCTTGTGTTCCGCCTGTTAGTGCGCCTACAATTATTGGAGCCGCGAATTTATGGTTGAAAACTCTTGTTTCTAGGTTTACTTTTTCTTTGTTTACTTGCGGCAAAGCTCTGTGGATTAGATGTATGTCTTCAAAGCCGGTTGTAATTCCCTTTGCTTGTGTGTCCATGTTTAAGGAGATTTTGATGTGTTCTGTCTTCCTTTTTATTGTTTCTTTAGCCAATTTTATTCCTTCTTTATGAAGGTGCCTTCCACAGTTTCTCCTTTCAAAAGCTTGTAAATATAATTTGGCTTTGAAGCATTCACAATTTTCACTGGAATTCCCTGCTCTAGAGCTGGTATTAATTCTGCTATTTTGCCGAACATCCCGCCAGTAACATCGCAAGCATTTGATTTTCCAAGTTTTCCATGAAGCTTTTTAAGCTCTTCAAGCGTAAGACTCGTGAACATTTTTGCGTTTTTTTCGATTTTTGGGTCTGCATTGTACAAGCCGTCAACGTCAACACCCATAATGATTTGTCCTGCGTTTAACCTTATGGCGGCTTGTGAAACAATCTGGTCGCCAGATAGTATTGTAAATCCCAATTTTGTGTCTAGCACTGCATCCCCATAGAGCACTGGCAAAAAACCCATCTTCAACATGATTTTTATAGCGGTGTCTTCAAAGCATTTTATTCTTCCGTTCTCGGTTATTATGCATGAGGATGGCGTTATGCTAACGGCTGGGAGAGACTGCATAATAAGCGTGTCCATGAACAGCCCGTTGAGAACAGTCATCATGTGGTGTGTTTCCGCGAAACCCAAAAGTTGACTGTTCTCTTTTAGTCCCTCTTTTATTGCGTACTTTTGGGCTATTGGGTGTCCGAAGCTTCCTCCTCCATGAACTATTACGAGGTTCTGGATTTCCGCCTTCCTTATTTCTTGTGCTATCCTATTCATCTCCTGGGTTTTAGGCGTGAGCTCTTCATTCTTGTTTGTGATTACTGAACCGCCAATTTTTAGAATGGTTGGCTTAGGTTGGCTCAATTCTCACGCCCTCATCTGTTTTTCTCGCCGCGAAGGGTTTGCCACCAGCCCTTTGGATTGCCTCCATAATCTGCTCAAGCTTTTCATTTTTGGATAAGGCTATCATGCATCCGCCGCCTCCAGCACCGGTTAACTTTGCGCCTAAGGCTCCAGCTTTCCTAGCGGCATTTATAAGCCATTCAAGCGATTCATCTGAAACTCCTATGCTGCAGAGCAACGCGTGATTTATGTTCATTAATTCACCTATTGTCTCCAAGTCGCCTTCGTTCAATGCTTCTAGTGCTCTCAAGACTATTTCGCGGGCTGAAAACATGATTGGCTCTATCACTTGTGGATATTTCTCCTTGATTCCTCGAACCTTTTCGACTTGGACGCGTGTTGACCTTATCACTCCGGTATCGCCTATGACAAGTGGAATATCAGTTTTGACGTTTAGTGGCTTGAATCCAGTGTCCATTTGAAAGAGCAGAGTTCCGCCGAATGTGGATATTGCCGGGTCTATTCCAGACGGTGTTCCATGAACTATCTTTTCAGCGTCGTAGGTTATGCGGAAAACCTCATCCTTCGACATTTTCACGTTTAGCAGGGCACTTACTGCAGCTGTGACTGCTGCTACTACTGCTGCTGAAGACCCTAAACCAGCGGCTACTGGAACAGTCGAGTTTATTTCTATGTCAAGTCCAACTTTTTCGCTACATTTTTCCAAGACTTTTTCAACTGCCCGTTTTATTGGTTCAAACTTTAAACGGGCTTCTTTCGCATCACCATGTTCAACCCTGAAGTTTCCGTTTTCATAATAACCAGAAAGGTTTAGGTTTAATGAACGCAGGTTCAAGCGTTTGTCTTGTCGTTTTTCCGCTTTTGCATAGGCTCTTTTGTCTATGGCTAGGACGATGGCTGGTTCGCCATAAACGACGAAGTGCTCTCCAAAAAGTATTATTTTGGCTGGTGCTGAGGCGGTTACCCCCATGCTTAACCACTATTTCTTGAAACATACGGCGGCATACCCGACAACACTTGAGTAGTCGCCAATAACATCTCCACTAGACTTGTAGCATAATAATTTTGCCTCTTTCGCGCCCATACGCTTTGCCGCCGTAATCAAAGCGATTATTGGTCCATACCCACAAGCGCTTATGCGCTTTGCCTCGATTATCGAGTAAAACTTTTCCGCGTTCATTTCCTCAACAGCCTTTAGAGCCAATAAATCCTTTTCTTTTGCAATTTCATGCGGCTCGTAATGCGTCATGTCCGAAGATGCGATTACGACGGCGTTTTTTTCAGCTAAAACTTTTGCTACGGCTTCGCCTATCTCGCTTGCCGAGGTTACATCTTGCATTAAGAAGCAGATTGGCACAATCCTAATGTTTGAGCCGTAAAGAAACTGGAGAAACGGGAGCTGAACCTCTATTGAATGTTCATATTTATGGGCTGACTCGTCAATATCAATTATGCGTGCTTCATGTAAAATCTGGTTCGCAGTTTCGCTGTCAACCTCTAAATCGCCAAGCGGTGTCCGCCAGGCACCCTCATTCATAACAGCCAAAGGGCTTCCATAACCCGTATGGTTCGGCCCAAAAATAACCGCAACATCTGGCTTTCCATCAAAAGCCAACTCGTAATAAGCGTGAGCAGCAACCGGACCAGAAAACATGTAACCCGCGTGGGGACAAACCAAACCAACAACTTTTCTAGGGCCGTCTGCTCTTACTTCTGGAACTTTTCTGGGGCCAAGTTCGCTTAGAAAACATTCTCTTATTTGCCTTTTTAGTGATTCGGCGCTTCCTTCATAGAAGGCTCCAGCTTGGGTTGGACGCCGAATCTTCATCATTTCTTTAAACTTCCTCTTCTTCCTTTGAAATCTTCGCTTCAAAGTCATCAATTGTTAACGTTAAATCTTTATCTGCTGCCAGTTCTCCCCTTTCACGCAGTATTTGTCTTGCCAAAAGCCAGTAGATAACCGCCAATGCTCTTCTGCCCTTATTGTTTGTTGGAATAACAAAGTCTACGCCTGAGAAATCGTTGTCTGTGCTGCATAAGGCTATAACTGGTATTCCCGTCAAGGCAGCCTCTTTAACCGCTTGGGAATCAGCTCTTGGGTCGGAAACAATTATCACGTCTGGCTCGATTCTGTTTGGGTATAATGGATTTGATAGGAGCCCAGGAATGAACCGTCCAATTACTGGTGTTGCCCCCGTTACTTCGCAGAACTTCTTTGCTGGTTCTTGCGCGTACAGTCTTGCTGCAGCTGCTGCAATTTTTTGTGGTTCAAATCTTGCTAGAAATTTTGCCGCTGTCCTTATGCGGTCATCTGTTTTCTTCACGTCTAAAACGAATAGTCCATCTGGTCTAACGCGGTATATGAATTGTGCCATGTCCTTTGTTTTCATTCTTGTTCCAATGTGAATTCCCGCGGAAAGCAATGTGTCTCTCGGCAAGAGTAACTCTTCTTCTGCTGGGGCTTCTGCAGTTGCAGCTTCACCTTCAAGTGTTTCCTTTTTCTTTTCAATATCATCTTTAGACAATTCTTATCCTCCTTTAATGTTTGGAACTTCCGCCATTTTAGCTCTATCTCCAAGAAACTCCTCTATTCTTATCAACTCGTTTATCTTCGCTATCCGCGCCCCCTCAACTACACCCGTCTTTATTATTGGGCATCTGAAAGCAACAGCCAAATGGGCGATGTGCCAATCGCATGTGTCGCCTGAACGATGTGAAATTATTGGCGTATAACCATTCCTCTTCGCTGTTTCTGTTGTTTCAAAAGCGTCTGTTAACGTGCCAACTTGGTTTACCTTTATGATTATGGCGTTTGCCGCCCTCATTGTTATTCCTTGATTTAGCCTTTCATTGTTTGTGGTGAATAGGTCGTCGCCACAAATTAAACAATTTTTGGCTTTTGTCGTGAGTTCTGCAAAGCTTTTGTAATCCTTTTCATCGAAGGGGTCTTCAACATACAATAGGTGATATTTCCTTATCATTTCAAGAATAAATTCCAATTGTTCGCCGGAATCACGCTTTTTGCCTTCCCTCTGGTAAACATACCGTTTTTCTTTTCCGCTCCACAATGATGATGCTGCCACGTCAACGCCGAAACCACATTCAAAACCAAGCTCATTGCCAACCTCTTCACACACGTTTGAAAGTATTTCAAAAGCTTCCTCGTTTCCGATGTTTGCCACCCATGCGCCCTCGTCGCTTTTTCCTCCGCCAAAAAGTTTGTCTTTTCTGCTTAAAATTGCTCCAATTCTCTCGTGAACTTGAACATTAGCCAATGCAGCCTCAAAGAAGGATTCTGCGCCGTGAGGGAGAACAAGAAACTCTTGAATTTCTGGCGCCTTTCCGTGGGTGTGTTTTCCACCGCTTATAACATTGCCGAGTGGGTATGGAAGAACATGCGCCAATTGTCCGCCTAAATGTTGAAAAAGAAGTGCATCATGCGAGTTGGCTGCTGCCTCGGCGTTTGCGAGTGAAACTGCATAGGCTGTGTTTCCGCCGATTACGTGGAAATCCTTTGAGCCGTCAATCTCGTGGAGCGTCTTGTCAATTTCTTCTTGAAAGTCGGCGTTCAACCCAACAAGTTCTGGGGCTATTAGTTCCTCCACTTTTCTTACGGCTTCGTCCACCTCACCTGGCGGGTAGTAGGCAACTTCAGTTTTTCCACGGCTTTTTCCAGCGGGAGCAGAGGCTCTTCCAAAGCCAGATGTTGTTATGACGTCGACTTCTATGGTTTCTTCTCCTCTGCTGTTGAAAACTTTTCTTGCTATTACGTCTTCAATTGTTGTTGACATGCGTCATCACAGTTAATAGGATTGTCTCATTTCTTTTCTCTTTTCAGCCTCTTCATAAAAGCGTAATACCTCATCAATTATTTCAACATGTGATAAAAGCATGCGCCTACAACAGTAGCGTTTTATTCCCAAACTGTCTAAAACTTCGCCAGCGCTTTCTCCAGCTTTAACCCTTCTTGCGAATTCTTCCCATATGTCCCCTATAACTTTGCCGCAGGTAAAACATCTAACTGGTATAATCATTCATTTTCAACCCCTATCTGTAGCTTTTTTGGTCTCGCGCCCTTGCACCTGGACCACCAAACTTTTTGGGTTCCTTTCTCCGCGCGTCTCCTGCAATCATCGTCCTATCATATTCAACGAAAAGTGTGCGTAGATGCGCGCTTTTTGTCCACTTTAGCAAAGCGTTCGCTATTGCCATTCTTGCGGCTTCTGCTTGCCCCATGTAGCCTCCACCCGAAACTTTTATGTCGATGTCCAACTGTTTCCATATTTCGTCTCCAGCCTGTATTAGTGGTTCCATTATTTTTTCGCGGGCAACTTTTGGTTCATATATCTCTAATGGTATCCTATTTATGCGAACCCTTCCCATTCCAGGTCTGACAACAGCTCTTGCCACTGCCGTTTTTCTTTTTCCGCTAACAACCAAAACCTTCTTAGCTGGCATTCTATTCACCTGTGCTCCATCCAATTTCTTTCGCTAGGTCACCCACAGTTAGGTATGGGCATGTTAATTTGTTTGCTTGTGCTTCTGGTAAGGTTTCTATATTATAGCTTTTAAATTCGTCTGGCACTCCGATGAAGACTTTAAGCCGCTTGTATGCTTGTTTGCCCTTAGGCTGTTTGTATGGCAACATTCCTCTAACGGTTTTTCTAACAATTCTGTCTGGCTGCTTGTAATGAAACGGTCCAACCCTAGGCCCTCCAACCTTCAAAAACTCCTTTTTTTCATGCACTTTGCTCACCCTTTTTCCGGAAATTACAGCCCTTTCTGCATTGACAACTACTATTTCTTCGCCTAGTAGAAGCCTTTTGGCTATGATGCTTGCCATTCTTCCCAGAATAAGTCCATCCGCGTTTATCACTCTAATTGTCTTGTTTGCGCCTTCCATTTTTTCACCCAATAACCTTAACGTTTGCGCCTTTCGGATTCTTTTTTACAAGGTCAATTATTGATATGCATTTACCCTTTGCAGCCAATATCTTTTCCTTTGCCTTTTCAGAAAAATCAAAAGCAGCAACGGTAACTGAGTGGTTAATAACCCCATTTCCCAAGACTTTTCCGGGCACAACAATAACATCGCTTTTCTGCGTGTACCTGTTTATGCGGCTTAGGTTTACGGCCACGCGTTTCCTTCGGGGTTTTGCCAAAATTTCAGCTATCTTCTTCCAGACTGCAGTGTTGCTTTCCTTGCTTTGTTTTTTCAATAACCTAGTAAGCCTAATTAATTCGGGGTTCGTTGTCCTAACTTTCTTCAACTTTTTCCACCTTAATTTGGCTTTCAAACTCGCTTAGTTGCTTGTCCAAAATTTTAACAGCCTCTAAAATTATCCTTTCAGGCGGCAAAACATTCGTCGTTTCAATGTTGAATATGAACGTGCCTTCCTCCCAACTTACATTCAAAGCCTTTGGGTCTTTTGGGCAAGCTTCAACACAGTCCATACACAGAGTGCAAGCCACCAAATTTTGAACTTCTATTCCATCGTTTTTCTTTACGTAAACGTTTTTTGGGCATATTTCTACACATTTTCCACATGCGTCGCATTCCTTGCGGTTTATCTCTATTTTTGGGTAGTACTTGTACGTGCACATTGAAACTGGTTGCCATTTGGCATGAGCTTTTCCTTTTCCAAGCCTCGCGTAAGCCTCAAGTTTTAGCTTTTGCTCTTTAGCAAGCTTTATTATTGGAATTTTGCTGCTTACCGGAACTATTTCGGGGTTCTCTGACACCAAGTCACCAGAATAAACGGTTCGTGCCTCGTTTTTTGCTTCTACATCAAGCGTAAGCGTAACTCTGCAGAGGTTGCATCCAAACTCGCTTTTACACTGACATTCTTCTGGCAAATTATAACCATCCAAATCCGTTTTCAGCGGAATCAATCCAAGCCTGTGCGCTATTATTTCGTCTTGAAGCACAGAAGAATTCTCTATTATGACAACCTCGTCTATTGCCATGCATGGAACTTCCGATATGACTATTCGCCTTAAGGCGTTCATGTACGGAGTATCTGCTCCTCGAATAAGCAGACGCATACTACTTTCGTTTTTCTCAAGCACTTCTATCTTCACTTATTTTACACTCCATAAGGATACGCGTTAACTGCAGTGCCGTTCAATAGAATACTGGAGCATTATTTCAATTTTTCTATCAATAAAAGAACCGCAGAATCTGCTAAACCCTTCTTCCCCTTCTACCGCCAGGTCTTCTAGTACCATCATGCGGAATCGGCGTAACTTCTTCGATGCGCCCAATCTGAAAACCAGCCCTAGCCAATGCTCTTATTGCCGCTTGTGCGCCTGGACCAGGCGTTCTTGGTCCTGAACCGCCTGGCGCCCTCACTTTTATGTGTATGGCTGTTATTCCCTTGTCTTTTGCTATTTCCGCTGCGGCTGATGCTGCCCTCATGGCTGCATAGGGCGATGATTCTAGTCTGTCCGCCTTCACGAACATTCCGCCTGATGTTCTCGCGATTGTTTCTGCGCCTGAAATGTCTGTTATGTGGATTATTGTATTGTTGTAAGAGCTGTAAATGTGAACTACACCCCATTTTTCGGTTTTTTTGCCTGCGCTGCTCATGGTTTATCCCTACGTGCTTTCTTGTTTTTGGCTTGTTGTGGCTAGTGTTGTTGCTTGGCGAATTGGGTGATTTTGGTCGGCGAGTGGACTTTTCGGCCAATAGGCTATTTTTTCTTCATCTTCTCTTGTCACGATGTAGCTTGGCACGGTGACTCTGCGTTCACCTATTGCTATGTGTCCATGGGTTATTAGTTGGCGAGCCTGATGTATTGTTTTGGCTAAGCCCTTGCGAAAAACAACCGTTTGGAGTCTCCTTTCAAGGATATCCTCGACGGTTAAGTCTAAAACATCGTCTAAAACAGCTGTTTCGTCAAGCACGCCAAGCTTTTTCAAACGGCTTAAAAGTTCTTCTTCCATCCTTCGGCGTTCCTCTGGCGATTTCCCTATAAGTGAACGGGCTATGCCTCTAAATTTTGATAGCATTGTCTCGTGGCGCCAAAGTTCATGCTTGTTTCGTAAGCCGTATTGCCCCAAAAGTTTCAGCTCTCCTTGTAGAACGTCCGCGCGCCATGGAAATCTTGGAGTTGCATATTTCTTCTTCTGTTTTTTCGGGTCTCCCATGCTACTTACTTCCCGAAGCTGGTTTAACAATTGCTTTCTTCTTTACTCCAAGAGCCTTTCCGCTTCTTCCCGTGGTTCTTGTTCTCTGCCCACGCACCTTCAAGCTGTAAGCATGGCGGTATCCACGCCACGATTTTAACTCTTTTTCATGTTCAATGTCCATTTTTGTTCTCAACGTCAAGTCTGCGCTGATTAGATGCATATCCTTTCCAGTTTCAAAATCCTTTCTTCTGTTTAAAAGCCAATTTGGCAGCCCAAACCTTGTGGGCTCTTTTATTATTTCTTCTATCTTTTCAACTTCGGCCTCCGTCAAAAAACCAGCCCTCATATGCGGGCTTATTCCAGCCTTCTTCAGAATGGCGTTTGCCAAGCTTAGGCTTACACCCTTAATTTTCCTAAGTGCATAAGGGACTTTTAGGGTACCATCTACATCGGTATCCGTTATTCTTAATATGTGGCGAAACTCTCTCGACATTTACTGCCGTCCATTTCAAGTTAAAGCTAACTAGGAAATGAACCATATTTTATTTAAAGCTTACTCGCTTCCAAAACAAAATGAAGTATGATTTTAAGCCCCAAACTCACCGTCCACTGCCACTTGTTAAAGAAACTGTTCTTGAAGTTTCCTCCCTAGCCGTAAATCTTCAAGCAGCAGTTTTAAGCCTTTTTCAGGATCCGCCACCACCAGTATCAAAAATCGCTGCACCATGAACCAAGGAAAGCGTAGGCAGTATGATGCCCGTATAAAAGAAACCCGTTAACTGTACTACTATTCAGTATCTTCTGTTTAATAACATCTAGTAGAAGTCAACGTAGAGAAATTTATTTTAGCTCTTTTCTTCGGTTATTAGTATTGCGTTCATTATGCCGTTTTGTCCTGGGCGTGAACTGACGCGCGCCAGTCCCAGCGTGGTTTCTATTATTGCGCCTTTTGTTATTACGCCTCTTCTGTCATAATCAACGTTTGATGGGTTTCGGACAACGCGCAAAATTTCGGCTTTTTCGGTTTTTCCAGTTTTCGGGTCTGTTATGCAAGCGTATTTGTCGCTTAAAACCTTAATTTTGATGGTGCTTCCTCTTCCTCTTTCAATTTTCTTTTTAGGCTCGCCTAGTAGCGTTTCCGCTGGAAAGCGTCCTTGCTCAAATTTTCGTTTTCCTCTGTAAACGCGTTTTCTGCCCCCGCTGGGTTTTTTCTTGTGAAGGTCGCCGTGCCAGACAGACATTACTTTTTCCTTCTAAATCAGATTGGTGTTCACTATCACAGTTTTCTTGTAATATAAATCTATCCGTTGGAATCGGCGCTCTTTTCTTGCTTTGAAAAGTCTTCGAAAACGTTTTTCAGTTCCTTCTTCATTGTTTGGATGTCGTGGCTTAAGCCAAAATAATCCGCAAAATAATCCGTTGTCCTAAGCAATGTTACGCGTCCCTTCCGCTCTGCGCTTATTAGGTTCATTTCTTTGAGTAGTTTTATGTGGCTGTAAACGTGGCGTCCCCGAACATCGATAACTCTCTTTTGTGATATGGGTTGCTTGTAGGCTATGTATGAAAGCGTCTTTAAGGGACCAGTGGAAAGCAAAGGTCTGTTTACAAGTTTTCGCACGTGCGGCGTATATTCCGCTTTTAGTTGGAGAACAAACCTTTCGTCTTTAAGCTCCAAAATTTCAAGGGCGGTGTTTCTTTTGGCGTATTCTTGCATAAGCATCCTTGCGAGCTTGCGTGTTTTATTTTTGGAGCGTGTCTTCAGAACAGAACATAACTCGTTCAAGTCTAATGGGCGACCAGAAACGTATAGGGCAGCCTCTAATAGGGCTAGGTCATGCTTCAGTTTTTCTTCTACTTGCATTTTCTGTAAAGTTTCGCCTAAATCAGGCATTTGCTGTTTCGTTTCTTGCAAAGTTAAACTCTCCAACGGTTACATATATTTCCTCTGTTTCCTCTTCCTGCCAAAGGTTTACTTTTCCATCTTGCGCCAGAAAAAGTAGTAAAATGAACTTGCGAATTGCTTCAAGCCTCCCGAAGCCTTTAATTAAAGTGGAGAATTGGACTATTCCGCCGCCCTTAACCATCTCAAGAAGCGTCTTGTACAATTCTTCCATTTGAAATTCAATTTCCATTAAGTAAACTCCGAATTGTGGGAGAATATCAGACGGCGTTGGAAGAATCGGTTGGACATCTCCTCTTTCCAGCGGGATAAGCTTCTCGCTTTTTAAGACGTCGTCCAGAACCTCTAGCAGATGCTTTATCGTCGTTGAAGTCAACTCGTGCCTAAGCGGCAAAAACAAAGGCGGAGGCAAGAAATCCTGTGGCGGTTTCGGCGGAGGTGGAGGTTCCTCAAGCTTGAGTAGAAGTTTTGATTTCATTAGATATATGAACGCGGATGAGTCGAGGGCTACGCCTGAAGCCCTAAAATCAATGTATCCAGCCTTTTCCATCTCTTTAAGAAAGCTTGTCAGCAAATATGCGATGTTGATGTTCCATGGCGTGAGTTTCTCAAGTTTGTGGAACTCGAAGAGGATGTTCCACGGCGGGCGCATATAAAATGGCTTTTTAATCATGGCTGCTTCGGTCATTGGCTGGTCACCTCGAGAAACTTGGCTGATATAACGTTTGAGACTCCATTGCGCTCGTAAACGCCGTAGACTTTCTGCGCTTTGTTTACCATTTCAGGCTTTAACGTTATTACTATGAACTGGGTCTTTTCGGATTCCTCTAGCAGCACTTCAGCGAGTTTCGAAACGTGATAAGCGTCTAAATGTGCGTCTATTTCGTCTAGAATGTAGAAGGACGCTGGAGTAAAGTCTTTTATTGCAAAGATAAAGGCAACTGCAGCGACAGAGCGCTCTCCACCACTGGCTCCGCTTACAATAATGGATGGCTTGTTTGGGAACTGAACGGTCATGTCTATCCCGCCAAGAAACGGTTCATCTGGGTTCTCAAGCATCAGGGTGGCGTTTCCGCCCCCAGTAAGCTTGTTAAAGTACTTCGCCAAATTCGCGTTTATCTTTTCGAAGGCATCCATGAAGACCCTGCGCTTTTTACTTTCAATCTCGTTCATAAACTGGACTATAGCTTGTTTTTCCCTTTCCAACTCATTAAGCCTTAGGGAGAGCTCTTTGTATCGCGAAATTTGCTCAGCATAGTGAGACAGTGCTAATTGGTTTACGGCACCTATCCTTTCAAGTTCGAAACGCATCATTTTAATTGTTGTTTCAGACTCCTCAACTTGGGCTGGTGTCACATGCAATGGCTGTTCGTACCCAATTTGCCTAAGCTGGCTTCTATGCTGTTCAAGCTGGAGCATTGACGTTTGGATGTTGAGTTGAAGCTGGTTTAGGAGGCGGTCAGCCTGCTCATATTCAGAATCAAGTTTACGCAGTTCCTTGTCAACGTCATCTATTTGGGAAGTGAATTTTTTCGCTTCTTCACGTGCTGACAAAACCGTTTTTGAGAGTTCAACGCGACTCTTTTCAAGCTCCGCTATTTCCAGTTTGAGGGATTCACGTTCTTTTGTGGCTTCTTCCACTTCCTTCTCTACTTTTCGAAGTTGCTGTTCAACTTTTGCAAGCTGGATTTTCGCGTTTTGATACCCAACTCTCAAGACGTTGTCAAATTTTGATTGAAGCGTTGAAATTTCAGTTTGAACCGCGCCGAGCTTCTGCCTTAAAGTTATTATTTCTTCAGCGAGTTTTTCCCTCTTAACTTCTAACTCTTGAATGTAGGATGGGTCTGCTTTTTGCCGAAGTGCAACTAAAGCGTTTTGAAGTTTACGTATTTCCTTTTGGATTGAGCTGCTTTCAGCGCGGTGTTTCCACATTAGAGCCTTTTCGTTCTCCACTTCCTTCTCAAGCTTGGCTATATTCTTGTCAACACGCCTGACATTAGCCCTAGTTCTTCTAACATTCCTTTTAACGCGTGCAATTTCCCTATCAAGTGTTATTATGGCTTCTGAAAGGCGTGTAATTTCGACACGTGTCCTGTCGATTTCCTCTTCGAAAGCCGATAAGTCTGTGCCACGCTTGGAAAGATGCTGTTGAAGGGCATTGACGGCTTCGTCTAGGCTTTTTATGGCTTTCTCGCTTGGTATTATTGTGGAAAAGTCTATTGGCGCCCTATAATAACCGCTTTCAAACGCACCTCCAGCCTCGTACAAGTCTCCGTCAACCGTTACCACCCTATAACCTTCGTTTGATAAGGTGAACGCAGTCTTTTCATTCGAAACAATTAGTGTATCCCCGAAAACAAAGTTAACCGCTGGTTCATAATGCTTCTCGCATTTTATGAAAAATGTTGCTGCGCCGTTTACGCCTTCCGCTTGCGGAACTTTCAAGGCTTTCGGATTTGAAGTTCCTTGAAGTGGAATTATCTTTATGCGTCCAAGTTTCATCCTTCTCAAGGTTTCTGCACACGTGAAAGCGGCATCAAAATCTTTAACAACAACCGCGTCAAGCCAGCCAGCCGCTGCAGCTTCAATAGCCCTCTTATAGGCTCCATCAACCTTTATCAAGTTGCGAAGTCTGCCGTAGACGCCTTGAATTACTCCAAGTTCGCCGAGTTCTTCTATGCTTCGGAGGGCTTTTTCCTCAGAAGCTACTGTTTCTGCGAGTTCTCTTTGTGTTGCGAATTCTATTACTGCAGTCTTTGCCGAGTCAGCTATTTTTCCAGCCTCTGCTATTTCGCGTTCTATGGCTTCTTTTTGTGTAATCTTCCGCTCGAGCATCTTTTGCATGTTTTTTAGCTGTGTTTTCTGTTCTTTTTGCACTTTTTCAAGTTCAGCGAATGACTTCTCGAGTTCAGCAAGCGTTAACGCGAATCTTTCTTTGCGGTTTTTGAGGTCGTTAAGCCTTCTTATGCGGATTTTTATCGCCGTCTGGCTCTTTGCATATTCAGAACGTAAATATGAAAGTCTCTTGTAGTGATTTTCTACTTGCTGTTCCATTTCTCGGATTTTTTTACTGTTTTCGCCGAGGTTTTCCCAAAGCTGAGCCGTTTCGCTTGTAAGCGCATCATGCTCGGCTTGTTTTGCGTTTATTTGGTTTAAAATTGCTTCGTATTCGCTTCGTAGCTCCTTTATTCTTAAACGGTTTTCGCGAATTTCCTTTCTAATAGACTCGTACTGTGCGAGGTTGTTTTCTCTAACGCGCTTTAGCCCTTCAAGGCTTGTCTTCCCAGAAGTTATACGTGTCGTTAATTCTGTTAATTTTGATTTTAATTCGCCTATACGCATCTGAACCTTTAAAACTTGCGAACCGCCTTCTTCAACTATTTCTGAGCTTAATTTTCTCCATTCGCCCTCTATTCCTCTCCTCTTTGAACGCAAATCTTCGCGCAGTTGCCGCAGTTTTTCAACTCTTTCTTTTACCTTTTTTGCCTGCGATGTTGTTTCTTCTATCTTCTTTTGGATTTGCATTATGTCATTTGATATTTTGATTGCCTCAAACTTTCCTATTTCGCGCTGAATGAAGTTGAATCGCAAAAGTTGGTTGCGTTCCCTTTCTAGGTCATCGACTCTTCGCTGCACTTCGTCTATTCTTCCCATGGCTGTACGTATGGAAATGTCCGCTGTCCTAAGTTTCTCTTCAGCTTCAGCTTTTTCTGCGTCGTATTGGGCTATTCCAACCAAATCCTCAATTATTTTTCTTCTTTCCATCGGCGCAATGTCTGTTAGCCGCGTTATTGTGCCTTGCAAGATGATGTTTTGGCTTGTTGAGCTTAGCCCAGCCATGGAGAGAATTTCTAGGATTTGGGCTCTTGATATTCGCCTTCCATTAAGCCTGTAAACGCTTTGACCATTTCTGTAAACTTCACGTGAAACCGTAACTGTTGTGGTGTCTACGGGTATCCGACCGTCCGTGTTATCAAATTGTATTATGACCTTAGCCATTTTCGCTCTTTCAAGTCCAGCCTTCTCTGAACCGTGAAAAATCAGCTTTGCAGCATTTTCTGCACGGAGCCTTTTTGTGCTTAACTCTCCTAGGGCGAATAGAACTGCATCAACAATGTTTGTTTTTCCGCTTCCATTCGGTCCAGTTATAGCCGTAAAACCCTTATCTAGGACTACTTTAACGGTTTGCGGACCAAATGATTTGAATCCCTTAAGCTCAATTTTTTTGATATAGGGCATTCAGTTTGCGCCCTCGCCCACACCGAAGGATTGCAACCATCTCGTTATAAGACTCTTCTGTAAGATTTTTCTATAAAAAGGTTATAGCAACAAGCCTTAACAGTTATTCACACTTCAGACTCAATTTTCAGCTAGCTTTTAAACAAAAATTAGCCAAAACTTGACATTACGCTTTGAGTTATGCATGTTTTGCAGCTACCTTTTTGATAAAATCCTTTATGCATGTCTCTTCGCCGTAAACGAGCAAGCAACCGTCCTTTTGCATTTCGTATGAGAGACTCGATTCTTCAGCTAAAAGTTTCAGTTTTTCAATCGGCAAGTCCGACGAAGGCTTTACGCGAACCCACTTGTGCTCTCGCGGAAGCCCAGAAATGAACCTTGTTTCAACTTCCGCTTCCTCTTCTTCATGCGGTTTTTGCATCGCCTCATCCACTTTCTTAAGCCAATCATCTACGTATTCTGCGCCGAATTTTTTCTGTCCCTCAGACGCCAGATAGGACTCAACTTTCATTAGGAATTCTTCGATTTTTTGGCTTGTTTCAACGCATGTGGGGTCGGCTTTCAAAATGTTGATTAGCGTTTTGGCGGATTTTAAATCGTTCATCACTTCTTGTGGGACGGATATACCTCTTTTTCGGAACTCTGCACTCATTTCTTCCAGAACTTTCCAAGCGGATAAATATCCCATGTTTTTGTTCCCCAAAATTTTGATGGTGTTTCATGTTATAAAGGATTATCTAAAACAGTTGACAGCGCCAGCAGCTAAACAGAGCTCGCATTTTTCGATGTCTATTTGTGGGTCAAAGATTTTGTGTAATTCGCACATTAAGCCTCTTGCTCTTATTAGTTTGCATATTTCGCAGAATTTTTGGATAAACTCCTTATGGGACATTGTGTTGCCACTGCTAGCCAACGTGTTGGCAAATTCCTTGATTAGTTTTGTTATTTCGGGGTCTTTTTCTAGGTTTATGGCTTTTCCGCGTATGCGTCTATAGTATAGGCTTATGGCTGGTTGGCTCACTCCCAAAAGTTTTGCTGCTTCTGCCTGTTTCAGCTTGTGCTCTGTTGTAAGCTCTTGCGCGAGCATGGCACGTATTGCTGGTAGGAGGCATTTTACTGCTGCTTCACATGGCACCAACATTTATGACCCTTCCCAGCGTATATGTGTAGAAAGGCATAAATATACTTTATTACAATTGTAATAAAGAAGTGGTGAAACATCCTTGAGAAACATAACAAAACTCGCAGAAAACGTTTACTGGGTCGGCGCAAAAGACTGGAACAGAAGACTTTTCGACGCTTTGATTCCACTGCCAAAAGGAACAAGCTACAACGCATACCTAATAATCGGCAAAAACAAGAAGGCATTAATCGACACGGTAAACCCAGGCTTCGAAAGGGAATTAGAAGAAAAAATAATCAGCCTCACAGATCCAAAAGAAATCGACTACATAATAATGAACCACGCTGAACCAGACCATGCAGGCGCAATTTCATACATGATGCAAATTAACAGCAAAGCCAAAATAGTGACATCAAGCAAAGGCGCAAAAATGGCTCAAACATTCTACAAAGTTCCAGAAAGCCGTCTTATGCCAGTCAAAGACCAAGAAACAATAGATTTAGGCGGTAAAACATTACGCTTCATAGAAGCGCCCATGCTCCACTGGCCAGAAACAATGTTCACATATTTGCAAGAAGATGAAATTTTGTTTCCATGCGACTTTTTCGGCGCGCATCTCGCGGGGGGCGTTTACGATGCTGACATTGAGGATTTACTTGTTCACGCCCAGAGGTATTTTGGCGAGATAATGATGCCTTTTAGAGTGATGGGGCAGAAGGCGCTTGAAAAAATAAAGGGTTTAGATATACGGATGATTGCGCCGAGCCATGGTCCAATACACAAGAATGTTGAACGCATTTTAAACGCCTATAAAATGTGGGTTAATGGCAAAACGAAGCGCAAAGCAGTAATCGTTTATGCGACGATGTGGCACAGCACAGAAAAGATGATTGAAGTTATGGCTGACACCCTTTCCTCTGAAGACATCGAAATAGCCGTCTACAATCTGGCTTCATCTGACATTGGCGATATAGCAAAAGACCTTGTAGACTCTAAAGCCATAGTTCTTGGCGCGCCAACAGTTCTCGGTGGAATGCACCCTCTCGGCGTTTACGCAGCATACCTCGTCAAGGCTCTGCGTCCACCATTAAAGTTTGGCGTTGTTCTAAGTTCATATGGTTGGGGCGGAGGAACAATAAAACACGTTCAAGAGCTGCTTGGACAAACAAAAATTAAGGTTGTCGGAGCCATGGAAATAAATGGTCCACCTACAGACGATAATGTAAGGCAGATAATTGAAATTGGAAGGACGCTTGCAAAAAAGATTAAGGAGGAATAACGTTTTGGCGGAGGACAGAAAAAACGTTTTGAAGGAAATTCTTAGGCAGCTGCATGCTAGCGCACCCCCGCAAGAGGTTAAGGAAAGATTTAAGCAGTTTCTGGAAGGCATAAGCCCGCTTGAAATTTCCCGTATAGAGCAGGAGTTAATAAGGGAAGGAATGCCAAGAGAGGAATTGCAAAGGCTCTGCGATGTGCACATGGCTGTTTTTAGAGAACAGCTGGAAAAACAGAAACTTGACGTGCCAGCAAGCCACCCAATCAACATACTTATGGAAGAACACAAGATTATGCTGCAGCTTGCTGGAAAACTCGTGGCAACAGTGAACAAGATTCAACAGCTCAGCGAAGCTAGCTACATTGAAGAGGAAATTCATGTTCTGCAACATTTAGCAAGGGATTTCATGGACTCTGAGAAGCACTATTTACGCGAGGAGAATGTGCTCTTTCCAACTTTGGAGAAGCATGGGATTACAGAGCCGCCAGCAATAATGTGGATGGAGCACAACCATATAAGAGAGAAAAAGAAGGCGCTAAACAAACTTGTTGAAAATTACGGTGCATCAAGTTTTCAAGAGTTTAAAGTGCAGTTAAGCGAGTTGGCTGAAGCCTTAAACGGCTTGTTGGCAAGCCACTTTTTTAAGGAGAACAACATACTCTTTCCAACGGCGTTGCGGGTCATAACTGAAGATGAGTGGAAAGCTATAAGACGCGAATTTGATGAAATTGGATACTGCTGTTTTACACCGCCAGAGTTAACTGGCGCACCACAAATAGTGGAAGCAGAAAGAGAGGAGAAAGTTATGAAGCCAGAAGAGAGGCCTTTCGCGTTACAGTTTGAAACTGGAACATTAACCAAGGAGGAACTCGAAGCACTGCTAAACGCGTTGCCAGTCGACATAACATTTGTGGATAAGGATGACACTGTAAGGTATTTCAACAAGGCTGAAAAACGCGTTTTTGTTCGAACAAAAGCCGTCATTGGCAGAAAAGTGCAGCTTTGCCACCCGCAAAAAAGTATACACATAGTAAACCGCATCCTTGACGCCTTCAAAGAAGGAAAGAAGGACGTCGCCGAATTTTGGATCAATGTAAACAACCGTTTAATCCAAATAAGGTATTTTGCGGTTAGGGACAGGAACGGAAAATATTTGGGGACAATGGAAGTTACGCAAGATATAACCGATATAAAGAAGATTGAAGGCGAGAAGAGGCTTTTAGACTGGAAAGAATGAAGAAAGGTAAGCGTCTGATAAAAACAGTTCTGTTTGTCTGTGTTGAAAACAGTTTTAGAAGCCAAATTGCCGAAGTCTACTTCAACAAGTTTGCCCCAGATGGTTGGCGAGCCATAAGCGGTGGCAGCAGACCAGCGGAAAAGGTTCATCCAAACGCAGTATTGCTGATGCACGAAGAAGGAATAGACATAAGCGACAAAAAGCCAAAAGCTCTAACATTTGAGATGCAGACGAAAGTTGATGCCGCTGTGATAGTTTGTGGAAGTGCAGAGTGTCCAGTTGTTTACGTTAAGGATGTCGAAGAATGGAATGTCCCAGACCCAAGGGAAATGCCGCTGGATGAGGCGCGAAAGATTAGAGATTTAATAAAGTCGAAAGTCTTGGATTACATCAAAAGGCTGAAATTCAAAACCGTTTAGGTAAAGCCAATTTCTTCCATAAACTTTCTGATTTCTCCTTTCTCTCTATCATTTAACGGTAACGTTGGTCTTCGTGGGTATCCCGCTGGTAAGCCAATAATATTTAATGCTTCCTTTATTGCTGCAAGCTGGTTATGCCTTATCACAAGAACTTCGTTTATACGTGAAATTGTTTTTTGAAGTTCCCATGCTTTCGTGCAGTCTCCGTCTTTAAAAGCTTTGTAAAGTTCGCTGCAAAGCTTCGGGGCAACATTTGCAACAGCTATTACGGCGCCTTTTCCGCCAAGCGCCAACGTTGGAAGAGTTAAATCGGCTGTTCCAGCTAGAACTGAGATTTTTCTGCCCACGAGCCTAACAAGTTCGGTTATTTGGCTGTAGCTTCCGCTGCTATCCTTTACTCCAACAACATGACTGTACTCAGATGAAAGCCTTTCAACAAGTGCTGGTTCAAGCGAAAATCCAGTGAACTTTGGAACATTATAGACTATTATTGGTAAGTCAACAGCCTCAAGCACAGCACTATAATGCGCATACAACTCTTCACTTGAATATTTGAAGTAAAACGGCGTTACAACAAGCGCAGCGTCAACACCCACATCCCTTGCGTCCATAGTCAACTGGATTGTTTCTTTCGTGCTTATGGCTCCAGTTCCCGCGATAACTGGCACTTTGCCATTCGCCTCATCCACAACCGTTTCAAACAGTTTTCTCCGCTCCTCTCTCAACAAGTAGGGCGCTTCTCCATTGCTTCCACAAGTTACAAGTCCAGAAAGCCCACCACTAATCCAAAACTGCACAAGCCTTCTCAACGCTTTTGTGTCCATTTCGCCATCGTGTTTAAACGGAGTTACATGTGGAACAAAAATTCCTTCTAGCCCAATTTTTGACATGATAGGCACACCACGGCTTTAATATTTAACATTAAACTCTTAATAGTTACTGGTGCAGAACGGTGCCCAAAACTTTCATGATAAAACTTGACCATATACAACCAACCCAACTGTTCATCAGTTCTGAAAAGTTATCCGAAGTGATGAAAACTTTTGATGCAACCAATCCAGCCTCGATGGAGCCAATACCGATAAAGCGACTTAAAAATAAGATTATCCTTGTAGACGGGCACACGAGGGCTTTTGCTGCCTTTTTACATGGTTTTTCCCAAGTTCCAGCGTATTGGGAAACTGAAGAACTAGATTGGGAGGCTTACGAAATCTGCCTTAAATGGTGCGAGAAGGAGGAAATTTACACAATAGCCGACCTTAAAGATAGGGTTATTCCTCATAAGGATTATGAGAAGTTGTGGTATAACCGTTGCGAAAAAATGCAAAAAGAACTGGAGGCAAAGAGAAAGCGTAAGCAAATCCGAAAGCTTAAGGCAACCTAATTTATCAAGAATGGAAAGCTCATATACTGGCTAAGCATAACATTAATTAATCCATTTACTGTATGAAAGTCTGCAAATGTGTTAGTGTGAGGTAGGATATGTATGTCTGTGTTTGCGGCGCCAGGTGCTTATGATCGTGCGATAACGGTTTTTTCACCAGACGGTAGGCTTTTCCAAGTTGAGTATGCAATGGAGCTTGTTAACCGTGGAGCAACCATTTTGGGGATAAAATGCATTGAAGGTGTTGTTTTGGGGGCGGAGGAGACTGCCGACCCTCTTGAAGAGACTGGAAATTCGTGGAAAATCTTTAAGATTGATGAGCATATTGGCGTGGCAATAGTTGGTTTAAGCTCTGACGCTCGCGTATTAATAGACCAAGCGCGAATTTACGCCCAAAGCAACAGATTGACATATGACGAGCCGATAGACGTGGAAGTTGTGACAAAAAGGATATGCGACATAAAACAGTTGTACACGCAACACGCAGGTGTAAGACCTTTTGGAGTATCAATGATATTTGGCGGAGTTGACAAAACTGGAAATCGCATTCTTGGAACGCATCCAAGCGGAACATACAGAAGCTACAAGTGCAGGGCGGAAGGCGCTGGAAGGGAAACTGTTTTCGCCATACTCAAAGAAGAATATAAAGAAGACCTGAATCTCGACGACACCGTGAAGCTCGTGGCAAAATGTCTAGTAAAAGCCTTAGAAGCAAGACAATTGCCCCCAAGAATAAAGATGGCAGTAATACCATCAGAAACAAAGAAAATGGAAATGCTCACCGACGAAAAAATAGAGGGTATTTTGAAAGAATTGGGCGTAGGCAAGTGAATTGCTGATGAGTGAAAAGTACACTGTTGCGCGCATAACAAAGGACAATGAACACTTTGAAGTCCTTGTGAAACCTCAAAAAGCTTTGGACTACAGAATGGGGAAAATAACAGCCCTAAGCGAAGTGCTTGTTACCGAAACAATATTTTCAGATGCAAACAAGGGCACAAAGGTGGCTGAAGAAAACCTCCGCAAAGCCTTTGGAACAACAGACCCGCTTAAAATTGCAGACATAATACTGAAAAAGGGAACCCTACAACTCACAACAGAACAACGCAGAAAAATGATTGAGGACAAAAGAAAACAAATCATAGACTTTATTTCAAGACAGTGCGTTGATCCAAAAACGAACCTGCCACATCCGCCCATGCGCATAGAAAACGCCTTAGAACAAATACACTATCCAATAGACCCATTCAAACCAGTGGAAGAACAAGCAAAAGAAATCATAAAACAGCTTAGGGCAATTTTGCCACTAAAGATGGAGCAAATCTCGGTGGGCGTACACATACCTGCACAGTATTCTGCAAGGGCATATGGCACAATAAAAGGGTTCGGAACAATAAAAAGAGAAGAGTGGCGCTCGGACGGCTCATGGTACGGCATAATAGAGATGCCAGCAGGCTTATATGCGCCCTTCCTAGAAAGGCTTGGTGAAATAACAAAAGGAAGTGGAGAGGCAAAAGTAATTTCTTAAAAGCCCGAATAAGTTATGATTTAGGTGTGATGCATGCCAACATTTTTTGAAAGAAAACAGCTTGTTGTTCCCGGAGACTTGATTGCGGAAGACGATTACATAGCTGGCGAAAACACTTACGCGGAAGGAAAAAGAATTTACGCTTCAAGAATAGGGTTGGTGGATTACGAGAACAAGAAAGTTAACGTTGTCGCATTAAGGGCGTTCTACATTCCAAAAGTTGGAGACATAGTCATAGGAACAGTAACGGAAATTGGGTTTAACGGTTGGACGGTTGACATAAACGCTCCCTATGAAGCGCTTTTAAGGGCTTCTGACGCCCTAAGTAGACCATTCAGACCGCCAAAAGACGACTTATCCCAAGTCCTAGACATTGGCGACCTAATAGTTGCAAAAATAACTGCATACGACAGAGCGCACAACCCGCAACTAACAGTGGCAGAGCCGGGACTTGGAAAAATAACCCGCGGTCAAATAATAAAAATCACTCCAACAAAAATTCCACGCGTTATTGGAAGAAAAGGTTCGATGATATCGATGATAAAGCAGGAAACTGGATGTCAAATAATCCTAGGCTTGAACGGCGTTATACTAATAACTGGGAAAACTCCAGAAGATGAGCAGTTGGCAATTATGGCAATAAACAAGATTGAGGAGGAGTCCCACACAAGCGGTTTAACAGACCGTATAACACAGATGCTTAAAGAAATGAAAGGAAAAAGAGGTGTAAATTAGAATGAGCCAGAAAAGTGCAAAATTAATTGATAAGAAAGGTTTAAGGGCAGATGGCAGGAAACCAGACGAGTTAAGACCAATAAAAATTGATGTTGGAATTTTGTCAAATGCTGATGGTTCGGCGTACATTGAGCAGGGAAAAAATAAGATTCTAGCCGCAGTTTTTGGTCCAAAAGAGTTGCATCCAAAGCACATGGCGCTTCCAGACCGCATGGTTTTAAGGTGCCGCTATCACATGGCACCATTTTCTGTTCAGGAGCGCAAGTCGCCAGCACCGTCAAGAAGAGAAATCGAACTCTCGAAGGTCATTAGAGAAGCACTCGAACCATCCATATTCCTCGAATATTACCCAAGAACAGGAATAGACATCTTCATAGAAGTTTTGCAAGCTGACGGAAGCACGCGGTGCGCAAGCATAACAGCAGCTTCGCTGGCTTTGGCTGATGCTGGAATTCCAATGCGGGATTTAGTTGCTGCATGCTCTGCTGGAAAAGTTGATGACACAATAGTTCTGGATCTGATGGATGCTGAAGACAAGATGGGTGGGGCAGACGTGCCCGTGGCTTTGATGCCTAACCTAAACGCTATAACTTTGCTTCAGATGGATGGGCAGTTGACGCTTGAAGAGTTTGAGAAAGCCGTTAACCTTGCACTTGACGGATGCAATAAAATCTATGCACTGCAGAAGGAAGCCTTAAAAGCCAAGTATGTAAGCTTTAAGGAGGCTGAAGAGTAATGGCGATGATTACACGCGTTAAGCAGAGGGAAATTGCGCAGCTTATAGCAAAAGGAAAACGCCTAGACGGCAGAGGCTTAAAGGATTATCGTGAAATAAAAATTGAACAGGGAATAATTGAGCGCGCAGAAGGCTCAGCAAAAGTGCTCCTTGGGAAAACAGAAGTCATGGTTGGAGTGAAAATTGAAACTGGACAACCATTCTCGGACACGCCGAACGAGGGAGTATTAACCGTAAACGCGGAGCTAGTGCCACTAGCATCTCCAACATTCGAGCCTGGACCACCAGACGAAAACTCCATAGAACTTGCAAGGATTGTTGACAGGGGAATACGCGAATCAAAAGCCATAGACCTCGAAAAGCTATGCATAGAACCAGGAAAAAACGTCTTTGTCGTTTTCGTTGACGTTTACGTGCTAAACCACGATGGAAATCTAATAGACGCTTCGGCAATAGCCGCAGTGGCAGCACTGCTCAATACGAAAATGCCAAATTATGAAGTTGAGGAAGGACAAGTAAAAATTAAGCCTGGTTATGTTTCACTGCCAGTCAGAAAACGCCCAATAACCGTCACCTTCGCGAAGATAGGCGAAAAGCTTGTTGTTGACCCAGGATTAGATGAAGAACAGGTTATGGACGCGCGGATTTCAATGGCAATTGATGATGACGCAAACATATGCGCAATTCAGAAGGGTGGAAGCGGCTACTTCTCGCCACAGCAAGTCTTGGAGGCAGCGCAAATAGCAAAAGAGAAAAGTGAAGAAATGGGAAAGAAGCTTGGTTGGCGGTGATTATGGTAAGAACAAAAAAGGTTGGACCGACACGCGGACTGGGAGCACGTTACGGCTCAACAGTTAGGAAACGTTACATCAAAGTTGCCACAGAACTAAAGAAGCCCCACGCGTGTCCACAATGTGGATTTCAACGCGTGAAAAGAGTAAGCGTTGGCGTTTGGGAATGCCGAAAATGTGGCTTTATTTTTGCTGGCGGCGCTTATACTCCAACGACAAAACTTGGATTGGTTGCTAAGCGTGTTGCGAAGGGAGCACCCGTTGAAGAAGTAGTGCAAGAAGCGTCGGAAGAAGAAAGCGAATAAACACAAAAATGCTTCCTAGATTCGTTCTTAGGCATAGCTTTTAAGTATTATAAAGAATAATAAATATTTGGGCTTGTTATGGTGAATTATGCCAGAAAAGTTAACCTTGTAAAACCGCTGGAAATTGACAAGATTACTATAACTAGAGACGGGTACTTTGTTGACGCTTATATGATTGATCTGCCACTTGATGCCATGCCAGACCATGTTTGGCAAGACATATTTGAACGGGAATGGAGATCTAGTAGACATCTTTGGGATAGAAAACTCTTTGTTTTAGGTGATAGGCTTAGGTTGATAACGTCTATTGATGATTTCGAAGAGAAACTCAACTGGGTTAAACAAGTTATAGAGCGAACAAACATGCTTGTTGACGAATATGACAGGGAGATACAAACGCACCTAGCTCACATGGAAGAAAGGGACAGAGAGATCTTGGAAGATAAGGCGCATATTGAAATGATTAGAAGCATGCTGCGAAAAGTCTTCGGTTAACAACTTTAACTGCTCAACGGTTTGCATTATGACCTCGCGTGCCAAATGCAAAATTAGATTTAAGGATAGAAGTCTCCTACAAACAATTTCTGAAGCCCTAAAGCCAGAAATGCAAAAGCCGCCCACATCCCGCTCAAGGGCTACCTTAGAAGCTAAAGAGGATTGCTTAATTTTGAATATTGAAGCAAGGGATACCGCGGCTTTACGGGCGGCATTAAATGCTTATTTGAGATGGATAAACTCGATATCTAACGTTTTAGAATCTCTAAAATTAGAAAAATGATACAATAAATTTTCAGTTAGAATCCTAAACGCTTTTGAGGCTTAGAAAATGTTAATTAGGGGCTTGGTTTATTGCTGTGCAGATGGAAGTGCAAAACGTGAGTGAAGAAATTTCAAAGCTTCCACCCCATGTTCAAGAACGTCTCTTGAGGCTTCAACAGCTACAGCAGACTCTCCAATCAGTTCTGGCGCAAAAACAGCAAGTGGAACTTGAACTTACAGAAATTGAACAGGCATTAAGTGAACTGCAGAAAACGGCGGATGACGTCGTAATTTATAGGGCTATCGGCACACTTTTGGTGAAAGCTGAAAAGGCGAAGGTTGTAGCAGACCTAAACGAAAGGAAGGAGCTGCTCAACACACGTGCTACGGTTTTAGGCAAACAAGAAGAACGTTTACGCAGTCAACTAAAGGATTTACAAGCCAAGCTTCAGCAGGACTTGAGCCCAGTTTCTCCATCATCACCCCCGCCGTAAACTCTGGGTGAAAATGTGGAAGACTCGGGCATTCCAGAGTTGACTGACGCGCAGATGGAAGAATTATGCTCGACGGCTGAAGAAGCTGCTAGGAAGTATGTGCTTTCGAGGCTTCCCTCGAAAGGAATAAAAATGTTAAATGTAAGCGCTGAGGCTGAAGGAAACAAACCATTGACGTTGACCGTTGACGTCGACATTACATTGACGAGAATCATGAAGGATTATAACGCGCAAAGCCTTGTGGATGGGGCTGTGAAAGAGGCGTTTAGGGCTGCAGAGGAATATTTGAGGGAAATCAAATGTCGTTTGCAGAAATAACAAGAACATTGGAAGAATCAAATGCGAAGTTTGCACTTTTACTATGCCACCATAATGCAGACCCAGATGCGATATGTTCAGCTTACGCTTTTTCAAGCTTACTAAAACGTTTAAAACCGAACTTGGAAGTCGAAATAGGTGCAGCTCAAGGAATAAGCAGGCTTTCAAAGCATCTTCTGAAAAACCTGCCGATCACGGTAAGTGTGCAGCCAAACATTGAAAGAGCGGAATCCATAATACTTCTTGACACGAACACCATTCAACAGCTGAACAATTTGGCTGAAAAAGTGAAAAACTCTAGGGCGCCAATAATCGTTATAGATCACCACGCGGCCCATCCGGAGACACAGAAAATAGCGAAGGCATGCATAACAAATGAGGAGGCGTCATCAACATGCGAGATAGTTTATGGCTTTTTCAAAGAGATGGGCGCCAAGGTGAATGCGGATGAGGCTAAAGCTCTATTTCTTGGAATAGCCTTTGACACACGCCACTTCGTGTTGGCAAGCTCTTCAACACTAAAAAGTGTAGCGGAGCTGGTTGATGCTGGAGTAAACGCGAGGGAAGCGCTTTCAATGCTTGCCCTTCCAATGGACTTTTCGGAGCGCGTGGCAAGGCTTAAAGCGTGCAGGAGAGCGAAACTCTTTAAAGTTGGGGAATGGATTATCGCGTTTTCGCATGTTAGTGCCTACCAAGCATCCGCGGCAAGAGCCATAATAGATTTGGGTGCGCATGTTGCGGTTGTTGCTGGACAGAAGAATGAAAATATAGAAATCAGCTTAAGATGCACCAGCGAATTTGTAGAGAAGACGCATACCCATTTGGGAAGAGACATAGCCAAGCCTCTCGGAGAACAGCTTAACGGAATGGGTGGGGGCCATGCTACAGCCGCAGGAGTGAACGGTGTCGGCGACATCGAAGCTGGACTTAAGAAATGTTTACGCCTTTTAAAGGAACGTTTGGCAAAGCAAAATTAAGTAGCTACTCTTAAATGAGACGAAATTTTGCTACATAAGAATGGGAAAAAGAGCATGGCGATAATCGAAACAAAAGCTCTAACATACTCATACCCAGGAGCAGCAAAGCCTTCAATTAGGGACATCTCCATCAAAATAGAAAAAGGCGAATTCGTGTTAATCACAGGTCCAAGTGGCTGCGGAAAAACAACACTATGCAGATGCTTCAACGGGTTAATCCCACACTTTTATCAGGGAACGCTTGAAGGCGAAATCACGGTGGTAGGGTTTAAGGTTTCAGAACACCCCACCTACGAACTAGCCAAACATGTTGGACTTGTATTTCAGAATCCAGAAAACCAACTCTTCGCTTTATCAGTGGAGAAAGACGTAGCCTTTGGACTTGAAAATCTTGGGGTTCCAAGAGAAGAAATGCGCAAAAGGGTTGACTGGGCTTTAGAGTTGACGGGCATATACGACTTAAGAGATAGACCGCCACATGAGCTTTCTGGCGGACAGCAACAACGCGTTGCCATAGCGTCAGTCTTGGCTATGCAACCAGAAGTTGTGGTTTTGGATGAGCCAACATCATTCCTCGATCCCTTAAGTGCGAAGAAAATATTTGAAGTGATTTATGATTTGAATAGAAAACTGGGAATAACAGTAATTCTTGTTGAACATAGGTTGGATTTGACGGCGGCTTATGCAGACCACATCATAGTGATGGATGATGGAAAAGTAGTTTTAGACGGCGACCCACGCGAAATTTTGAGCCTACAAGAAACGCGTCTTATTGGCATAGGGATTCCAAAGGCGACAAGGCTTTACCACATGCTTAAAAGTGACGGCGTAAAGCTTGGCAGCACTGTTCCATTGTCTTCTGAAGAGATGGCAAAAATGCTGAGGGAGGCTTTGAAGCGCAAATGATTGAAGTTGAAGATGTCTATTTCACATATCCAAACGGCGTTGAAGCCCTAAAAGGAGTATCACTAAAAATAGAGAATGGAGAATTCGTGGCAATAATGGGACAGAACGGGGCTGGAAAAACAACACTGGTCAAACATTTTAACGGACTCCTCAAACCAACGAGGGGCAGAGTGCTAGTTGACGGAGTTGAAACAACGAAAGTAAGCGTGGCAACGTTAGCCAGAAATGTTGGGTTTGTGTTCCAAAACCCAGACCATCAGCTTTTCAGCGAAACAGTCGAGGAAGAAATAGCCTTCGCGCTGCGAAACTTCGGATTCAAAGAAAACATAATAAAGAGGCGCGTAACATGGGCGCTAAACCTTCTGGGTTTAACGCAATACAGAAAAACCTCGCCTTTCATGCTGAGCGGGGGCGAAAGAAAACGTGTGGCATTAGCCTCAGTCTTGGCTTGGAACCCAAAAATACTCATTTTGGACGAGCCAACAATAGGACAGGATTACCAGCAAAAGGAGAAACTTCGGCAATTCATAATGCAAATGAAAACTCAGCGAAAAACGGTTGTAATAGTCACGCATGACGTCGAGTTTGTGGCAGAATGCAACCCGAGGGTCGTGTTGATGCGCGAAGGAAAAATTGTTGCAGACGGACCAGCAAAAGAAGTGCTAACAAATCAGGAGCTTCTAACTCAAGCATCAATTGTCCAACCGCAGGTGACACAAATCTTTTCGCAACTGTCAGATTTGGGATTAAAGAAGGATGTCATCGATGTTTATGAAGCGCGCGAAATTTTGCTCAACGTTTTAGAGGGAAAGAAACCGTGAGCGTTTTTGATGGCTTAAAGTTTAGGAAGGTTCATTCGCCAATTCATGATTTAGATCCTAGAATAAAGTTCATTTATGTATGTGCAATATTTGTGATAGCAATAATTTTTAGCGAGCTTATCCCGCTTATGGTGCTGTTTGTTATGCAAGTTCCCCTCGTCCTATTAGCCAGAGTAAAACGTGAATGGATGCGTTCTATGCGAGGTGCAGCCTTTCTGGCAACAATAATTTTTCTAACAAACTTTGTTGTAACGTATTTCTTTACGCATTACCCATTAGCGGTAAGTCTAGAAAATGCCTCAGCATTGACATTGCGCTTTATAGTACTCGTCGAATCCTTCTCAATATTCTTCTTAACAACTTCGCCAGACACTTTAAGCCTCGCCCTAGAACAGACGCATGTGCCATACGAGTTTACATTCGCCTTCACAACGGCAGTGCGCTTCGTTCCAGTGCTCGCTGAAGAAGCCCAAACAATAATGGATGCCCAAAAGGCAAGGGGACTGGAGCTTGAACGCGGAAACTTCTTAAAAAGAATTAGAAATTACATTCCGATATTGATACCGCTCATAATAAGCGCCATAAGAAGAAGTCTCGAACTCGCTGAAGCCATGGAATCCCGAGCGTGGGGAGCAACAAAGAAACGCACAAACCTTTACGTTCTGAAGATGCACAGTGAAGATTTTATTCTTCTAGCCCTAACCATCGGAATTTTAGCCGCAGCCATCTACATTCGTTTAACATTCGCAATTCCTTCATTAAGCAAACTTTTAGGTTTCATTTAACCGCAAGACTTTTAATAGGGACACATTTGTAATGGTTTTCTCGGAGCTTGAAAAATTGGAATGGTTAAAGGCAGCGGCAAACGAAATAATTGCCGGAATAAAAAGCTCAATTGAAGAACTGAATATGAAGGAAGTTGAAAGGCTAATTGAGTTGCTTTTAGAAGCGAAAGACAAGAAAATATTCATTGTCGGCATGGGAAGAAGCGGTTTCGTCGCAAGAGCCTTTGCACTGCGCCTCATGAATCTGGGATTCAACGTTTACTTCCTAGGCGAAACCATAACTCCCGCAGCCGAAAAAGGTGACTTGTTAATAGCAATTTCAGGAACAGGCTCAACAAAAATGGTTTTAACAGCTAGCGCAGCGGCAAAGGAAATAGGCGCAACGGTGATCGCCATAACATCGTTTCCCGAATCCCAGCTTGGAAGAATGGCGGATCACATAGTAACGGTGAAAGGAAGAACAAAAACTGGGTGGCCGAGAGAAGAGGATTATTTGGCTAGGCAAATTATGGGCGAGAGGGAGCCCCTAACTCCACTTGGAAGTGTCTTCGAGAACAACTGTATGGTTTTTTTGGATAGTCTTGTTGTTGAGTTGATGCATAGGATGGGGCGGACGGAAGAGGATTTAAAGCGTAGGCATGCAACAATAGAATAGGCGCTTGTATGGAGCGTGTAGAAGATACGGGCTAAATGGAAAAAGAAGAGGATGAAGAGACAGAAGAAGAAGCGGCAAAAAAGAAGGGCACGGTACAAGTAGAGTTTGTTCTAAAGGTTTTTCTTTAATTTTAGGTTTGATTTTGTTTAGTTTTTGTTTTTTCAGTGTTAAGCGTGGTAAAGATTAGGCGTGCATATAGCTTATTAAGACTTCCTACACACTATATCTAGGAAAGACACTCCACACTCTAAAAAGGGAAACACGATGCCAAGAAAACCAAAAGCCACAGAGCAGACTGAACAGGCAGAGATAGGCATAATAGTGAAAGAAGAAACAAAAAAACCAACAGTATTCAGAGAAGTTTACCCAGTAAAAGAGCCATACGTTTATGCAGCGATAGTCAAAAATCCGGAAACCCAAAAAACAATGTATGAGATCATAGAGCCAACACTGCAAAAAGAAGAGGAGCAAAAACTACAAGAAATAAAGCGGTTTTTGATGGAGGAGGTTGACGTAAACTTAAAAGACATAGAAACAAGAGAAAAGGCGGAAAACTACCTAATAGAGAAGACAAAGGAAATAATCAAAAAATACCGCCTAAAAATCCCACAAGAATCCGTTGACAAACTCACTTATTACATTGTAAGGGACTTCATAGGCTACGGAAAAATAGACCCCCTAATGAAAGACCACTTCATAGAGGATATATCGGCAGACGGCGTAAACATACCAATATACGTTTGGCACAGAATCTACGAGTCCTTACCAACAAACATAATATTCAAGGATGAAGCAGAACTAAACTCCTTCATAGTACGCCTCGCATACCTATCTGAAAAAAACATATCAATAGCATCCCCGATATTGGACGCTTCACTTCCAGACGGCAGCAGAATACAACTAACTTATGGAAACGAGGTTACACGCAGAGGCTCAACATTCACAATTAGACGTTTCAGAGTTGACCCGCTCACGATTTCAGACTTAATTGCCTTCAACACAATCTCCTCGGAAATGGCTGCCTACCTCTGGTACATAATAGAAAACAGAGCCTCAATAATTGTAGCTGGAGGCGTCGCGGCTGGAAAAACAACAATGCTGAACTGCCTTTCAATGTTCATAAAGCCAGAAATGAAAATCGTAAGCGTAGAAGACACTCAAGAGCTTAACCTACCACACGAAAACTGGATACCCTCAGTCATACGCTTAGGTTTTGGGCATGAAGACAAAAGAAGCGGCACAATAACCCTTTTTGACTTGTTAAAAGCGGCTGTTAGACAAAGACCAGACTACATAATAGTGGGTGAGGTACGAGGAGAAGAAGCCTATACACTTTTCCAAGCGATGGCAACTGGGCACTTAGGAATGAGCACAATACACGCAGAGTCCGTCGAAGCCGTGATAAATAGGCTTGAATCCGAGCCCATGAATATTCCGAAGTCGCTTATAGCCATGACAGACGTCATAATGGTTATGACGAGAACAGAAATTGAAGGAAGACCAGCCAGAAGAGCGACCACAACAACTGAGGTTATAGAATTTGACCGTAAGAAAAAGAATATCGTAACAGAGGATGTCTTCCGCTGGAACCCTCGTGAAGACAAATTCGTTTTTTCTGGTCACAGTGCGCTTTTAGATGAGCGCATGAGCAAATCGGGCATAAGCGAGGATGATGTTAGGCGCGAGCTACATAGGAGAAAAACAGTATTAGAATGGATGGTTCGTGAGGGTATAAGACGCCACACAGACGTGGCAAACGTGATTCGCGAGTACTATGCAAACCCAAACCGTGTCTTCCAGAAGGCAAGGGTTGGACTTAAATGAAAACAAGTAAAGTTCTGGAAAAAATTGAGCGCTTTTGCACACGTTTTAAGATGCTTTTCGAAGGACATATAAGCGAAAAATCTGCTGCAAAAACCAGCAAGTCACAGAAAGTAGAGTTCTATTCGATGGCATACAAGTTTATTGGAGGAAAAACCGAGCGGTTTTTGCCACTTTTCAAAGATTTAGACTTGAACTTGCAGAAATCTGGAATTAGAGTCAGTTTTAAGGCGTATGTTAGCCTAACAGTTTTTACGGCAATTCTGCTTTTAGTAGCAGCATTGGCAATAATTCCTTCAATACTTTTCTTAGGCTTTGGAGTTCCGCTAATGCCATCGTTCATGTTCGGCATCGGCGGAGGACTGTTCGCCTGCGCCTTTTCCATAATTGGCTTTTACATTTACCCAGTTTACCGTGCAGACAAGGTCAAGAGAGACTTAGAGGACGAGTTGCCGTTCACAACTGGTTATATGGCGATTCTCTCAAGTGCGGGCGTTTCTCCAGAAAAGATTTTCTATTCACTTTCAAACTTGACCCCGCCATTGGCAATGACAAGCGAAGCGAAAAACATTGTTAGAAACATAAACCTCTTCGGTTTAGACGTCATTTCTGCTCTTGAAGAAACTTCTAGGCTGACGCCATCTGAAAAGTTCCGCGAAATGCTTGAAGGTTTCATTTCAACAATACATTCTGGAGGCAACTTGGCACATTACCTCCGCGAAAAGTCAACGCAGTACATGAAACTGAAGAGGATTAGCCTACGCAAATTTTCAGACACACTATCAATCTTGTCAGAGTTTTATGTGGCTCTGCTTGTGACTGGACCACTGCTTTTGGTTATAATGCTTGCGGTTATGAGCATGCTTGGCGGAGGCTTAGGCGCGTTGGATCCAGACATTTTGCTCAACATCTTAACCTACATTGGAATACCATTGGGCTCAATAATGTTTCTGATAATTTTGGATGCTGTTTCACCTAAATGGTAGATGAAAATGCCAAAAATAAGTGCACAAGATAAAAAGTTGGCGTGGACCGCCTCGATTTCAATAGCCGCCGTCATGGTCATTTTTGCATTTTTCAATTTTTGGGGAACCAGAACCTTTGACGAGTTCGTTTTCTTCGCCTTAATAATTGGCATTTTTCCACCAGCAATTTTGAATTACATAGAGTTTAAATGGAGAAAAGCCGTAGACGAGCACTTGCCAGACCTTTTCAGAAGCATAGTTCAAGCGCAAGAAACTGGGATGACGCTTCCACAAGCCTTGGAAGAAGCATCAAAAAGAAACTATGGACCGCTGACAGGCGAGTTGAAGAAGATGACGGCGCAGATTTCTTGGGGAATGACCTTTGAAGAGGCTCTTTTGGCTTTGGGGAAACGCGTCAACACCGTGCTTGTGCAGAGAACCGTCCCACTAATAATTGAGGCAAGCCGCTCTGGCGGACACGTGGAAAAGGTTTTTGCACCAACTGGCAAATTCATACAGACAACGCTTTTGCTGGATAAGGAAAGACGAAATCAGACAAGACCGTACATCGCGATAATTTATGTAGCCTACTTCGTCTTCCTCTTCACGGTAGTACTCCTCTTCAAGTCGTTCTTTGCAAGCATAGAAGGACTGCCAACACTGGGAACGGCTGTCATGGCTCCAGAAGAAATGAAACGCCTGTTCTTCCACATGACAGTAGTACAAGCGCTGTTCGGAGGGCTCATTGCTGGGAAGATGGGTGAAGGCGCAATAAGTGCAGGCTTAAAACATAGTCTAATAATGATGATCAGCGGTTACATAGCCCTAAAACTTTTCCTTTAAGGTGAAAACATGACAAGAAAAAGAGGGTTTTTCGCAGATAAGAGGGCCATAACCCCCGTGCTCAGCAACCTTCTACTAACGGCTGTAGCGGTGGCGGCGATGGCGATTGCCACAACAGCCACATACGTAATTACAACAAATCTTCGTGAAACGATGGGCGAACGCGTCATAGTAGAAGATGTTTGGTTCAACAATTTGACTGGCAGCATCCACATTTACATGCAGAACATTGGAAAAGTCTCCATCGAAGTTTCGGGGATATACATAAACCATACAGCACAGTCTTTCAGTCAGCCCTTCCGTTTGGAGTTAGGCGAACACAAGTGGCTTAATGTTTCAGGCTATGCTTGGACAAGTGGAAGCCTATACTACATAGACGTTGTTACAAAGAGGGGGTCTCACATTGCAGACTATTACAAAGCACCTTAAACGTTTCAAGAAGGCGCAAAGGGGCATAAGCAATGTGATAGTTGTAATGCTGAGCCTAATCCTAATAACGCTTATAGTTTCAAACGTGGTTTTATGGAGCTACCAAATGAACCAGTTCGACCTAGAAAGAATACAGGAAAGCGTAAAAGTCGAAAATGTAACACGTGTTACCAATTCGCCATGGTTTACAACAAATAATGAGTACACAATTATTATTGGTAGCAAAAACGGAACGTATGTAGACACGCATGTTGCTGACGGAAATTATGAAAGTTTTATGGAAGAAAACGGCTACATTTACAATCCGTCCGCATACAACCCTATAAACTCAACGCAATACGTTTCGGGCTCATTAGCAAATTTGAAAAAAGACGATGAAGCTTACATGACCTTTAGAAGTTACGCCTCGCAAAACGTAACGGGCAGTTTTGGCAACACTGTTCCAGGCTCAAGCTATACAACTGTTGGTGCAAACATCATGTATGGAAGCCTTTTTACTTCGCCCTCGGCAACCGTAATTGCGAAAAGCATGACGTTTTATGGCAGAAGCGCCTCTCAGACGAGGAACGTTAAATGCTTGATTGTTCGGCACAGCGACTTAAAAGTAATCGCCATAACGAATCCAGTGTCAATCACAACGACGCTCCAATGGTGGACTGTCACTTTTCCAAATCCGCCAACTTTGATGCCTGATACGGAGTACCTTTTAATGATAATACCAGACGCGCAAGTCAGATTTTATTACGCGGTTGGCTCAACTAACCAAGGACACTATGATACGACTAACAATTATGCTTCGCCAACAGACCCGACGGATGCTTTGCACAATGCTAATCGGTATAGCATTTACTGCAATTATGAACAGCCAGTTGAATACACAGTTGAAGTGGAGTTCACGGGAACATCAAACATGGAAATCTGGGCAAGCCTAACATGGAAAGTCACGAGCTCTTTTACAACGGGCAACGTAAATGTAACATTACAATTATTCAATTACCAGACTAACAGTTATCCAGAAGACGGAGATGGCTACATATCATACGTTTCAAGCGCGATTCCAAACGTTGATGAAACGAAAACGCAAACAATAACCGAAAACGCAACACACTTCAAGGACAGCTCAAGCAATTGGAAATTGAGAGTTAAAGGAGTTAAAGCAACCAATGCACAGTTTGATTTAAAATTGGATTTAGTGGAATTAAAGCCTGAAATGCAAGACGCCTATGCTCTTAACATAATTGGCGACTTTACCATCGACACGAAAAATTATCCACTCGCATACATTGAAGCACTTGAAATTCAAATTCGCCTAAGAGCAAACGACACCATCGAAAATTGGTTTTTAAAAGTTTATAATTGGACAAGCGCGGAATTCGGCGATGCAATGGAAATGACCTTGACAACAGACTTCACGGATTACGCGGTTAATATAACAGAAAATTGGCAAAGCTTCGTCAACAGTGAAGGTGCAATTAGGATAATGTTCTGCGATGCAAGTTTAGACGTAAACCAAACAATTGTCGACATAGATTTCTTCGCTGTGAGAGCAAAAATTGATGGCGCACAGTTCAGCGTAAAAAATTCTGGTTCAACAACTGCACATATAGTTTCTATATGGGTTGTTAATTCGACAGTTCATAGGCGTTATGAGGCGAACTATTTCGTAAACATAGGCGAAATAATCACATACATAAGAGCGGACATAAAACTTCCAGAAGGAAACTTCATGGTTAAAGTTGTTACTGAAAGAGGAAATATCGCAGTTTTTACTCCCTAAACATTTCCTCTTTTAGGGCTTTTATTGCCTCTTTTTGGTTTTTAACCTCCAAAACATGAATGTTATAGAGTTCAGCCATTTTTTTCCCGTTATCGTTTATTTTTGGAATCGCAATTAAGTAGGCACTGTCTGGGGAAACATCAAATATTTTTGCGAATAGGGCGATGACTGGTTGCTCGGAAACAACATCTTCAACCGACATTGCCACGTCAATAACAGTCAATTTTTTGGTTTTTCCCTCGTATGCCACTATGTCAAACATGTGATTTGCCCCAGACTTGCCTTTCAAAAAAGCTGGACTTTCAACTTCAAATCCATTTTCTAGTAAGAAGTCCCTAATTGGAGCGATTATAACCCATCCGCGTGCTGCTTCCTCTTTCGCCTCCTCCCTCAGCGTGTAAGCGTAAACATCTTTTATCACGGCATCTTCAAAAGTGAAGGCTATATGGCAGTCCCTGCAAAAATGCGCAACGACTGGAATGTCAAAACTCTTCTTGCAGTCTTTGCATGTACACCAAGTTCCAGCCCTCCGGTAATCCACATCTGGCTTTTTCAGTTCTTCATGGCATTTCGGGCAGACAAGCTTGTTTCCCTTCTTATAGTTTTCCTCAACATCCATGTAACCGCATTTAACATGCTCAATCAAAGCGCTTCTTTGAATATCAAAAGACTTACAGTAAGCACAACAGTAGCGCACCGAAACGTTTGCAGAGCCACATTTTGGACAGTAAATGATTTTGTCGTAAAGCCGCCTTTCAAGTATTCCCGCATCATAAAGCCTATTCAAAAAGGCTTCTGCACTCTGAACGTCGCCGACAATCGCCTCAACAATTGGGTAGTGATACCCAACCTTGGGATCGTACACTGGTTCAAGCTCGCTTATTTCCTCGCTCAGAAACTTGTTTAAGAAAACCTGTGTATTACGATCCTTGTAAAGTTCCAAACGCTCCAACTTATCGGGTTTAAGCATCTTTTTCCCAAACTTGAGATGCCTTTCAACTGGCAGTACTACACACTACTAACCTAATGATATTTAATGATTTATTTTTAAGATTTTCACATAAACTTTAAAGGCAGCTTGGCAACCATTTCTAATTAGAACGAAACGGAGAAAACGGCGCATAATGAAGACACAGACAAAACGATTAATAAACTGTCCGAAATGCGGTTTCGCTTTTGACATAACTTATGGTAGGGCATTTGCCTGTTCCGGTTGTCCGTCATCGGTGCAATGTGGAATGGCGAAATGCCCAAAATGTGGAAACGAGTTTCCACTATCATAAGGGACAGTCACGTTTTTTAATGTGAACAGATATATTCAAATGAACTATAAACGGTGATTCGTTGGCAACGCAAAAACCTCAAAAACCATCGCTTGTCCGCTGGGCATCGCTAAAGGGAATAGCGTCAATACTTGCCTTCTTGATTCTGGCAGTTTTGGTTGAAAGCGTAATTATTTTGTACGCGCTGGGGTTAGGTTTAACGGAAAATCCCGATAGTCGAATATTCGGCGTAATAAGTCCACTGTTCCATTTAATCCCAGCAGCAGTTGTCATCACACTCGCGTTCAGCTGGACTTACCTAACAAGGTGTATGGCAACAAAACAACAGGAACCATTGAAAAAGAAGGCGATTACCGCCAAGAAGGGAAAACCCAAAGCTTCGTTCTTCAGCGGGTTAAAGGCGAAAATATTCGGAGTAAAAGTTTTTGTTAGCCTTCAACAGAAGATGGCGAATGCCACAATAAAAAGCGCCTTAACAATTCTTTTATTGTTCATAGTTTTTGCCTTCACAGTTTCCCTTTTAGCATACCCAAGAATAATCTACGAAGCTGTAGCAAACACTTACCGAAATAATACCGCCCTTTTGAATTTTGTTAAGGGCACAACAGAAGCCTTGGCGCCAATTTTCTGGCTATTCTCAGCTGTAGGCAACGCCCTTATTTCCCTTGCACCCACATTTAGAAATTTTATTCTAACTCTAGGAACAATCATCAGCCCATTAGTTGGCTCAGACGCGGCTGGAAAATATTTAGCAATCCAAAACGCTGCAGCTTGGATTTCAGCCCTATTAGCTCTAACCTACGGAGAATACATACGCAAAGGTCGGAGATACAGAATAAGAAGGAAAGGCTAAAAAGGGATTTTAATGGCTGACCGCCCAAGGTTCGGCCCCGCTGGCGTGCCTCCAACCTTTCGCATGTTGAAAGCAAAACTGGAAGACGTCCCGAAACTTTTAAGGGATGAAGGTCTTGACGCCTTTGAGTATCAGGCGGTGAGATGGGGCACAAAACCTCAAATGAGAAGGGGAGAAGCCGAAAAGCTTGGTTTAAAGGCTTCTGAAAGTGATGTTTGGCTTAGCTTGCACGGTTCGTACTTCATAAACTTCTGCGGCGGAAAGGAGGTTATAGATGCAAGTAAACAGCGCCTGATAGCATGTGCAACAGCAGCAGAATGGATGAAAGCTCACACGGTTGTTTTTCATCCAGGATTCTACGGAAAAACGTCGCGAACAGAGGTTTTCAAAAACTGCTTTGAAGCATTAAAGGAAGTTGTTGAGTCAATGAAAGCATTAAACATAAAAAACGTTAAAATCGGTCCAGAAACAATGGGAAAACCGTCCCAGTTTGGAAGCCTAGAAGAAATCCTAAGCCTATGTGAGGAAGTGGAGCAAACGCAACCCGTGATTGACTGGGCGCATCTGCACGCTAGGGAAAATGGGCGCTTCAAAACTGTTGATGACTTTCGCAGGGTAATTGAAACAGTTGAGGATAGGCTTGGAAAAGAAGCCATAAAGAACATGCATTGCCACTTTACGAAGGTGGAGTTTACGGAAAAAGGCGAAAAGTGCCATCACACGTTGGAAGAGGAGGGTTACGGACCAGACTTCGCGATGCTTGCAAAGGTCATTGTAGAATTTGACCTAAAACCAGTTGTAATAAGCGAAAGCCCAATTCTGGATTTAGACGCCATAAAGATGCGCGACATACTCAAAAGGGAGATTAAACGATAACGTTTAATGCGATACGCTTTTGTATGCTTTATGTAGTGCTGTTCTGTTGTGGTGCACGTTTTGGCGCGACTTAAAGGATTCCAAAAACTCACAGCAATAGAAGAGGCGAAAAAATCATTCTTCAGCAAACTACGAATTAAAACGCCGAAAACTGTAAAGGTCAAACTCAGCCAAGCGCTCAACCGCGTTCTGGCAGAAGACATTATTGCTGATGAAAATTTACCAAGGTTTGACCGCTCCGCTGTTGACGGATACGCCATCAAAGCCGAAGAAACAATTGGCGTATCACAGTTTAAACCAAAAAAGTTCAGGGTAACCATTAACGAAGACATTGGAAGCGGCGAAGTAAAGCAGGTTTGGACTGGCAACGTGCTTCCGAAGGGGGCGGATGCCGTTGTCATGCTTGAAAATACAAAGAAAATTGGCGAAGAACTAGAAGTGTTGGTTTCAGTTACGCCGGGCGAAAATGTCTCAAAAAGGGGCGAAGACATTCAGAAGGGGACAGTCGCCATAAAGGCTGGGACTCGCCTTAAACCTCAACATTTGGGGTTAATGGCGGCTTTGGGAAAAGCCGAGGTCAAGGTTTTTGAAAAGCCAAAAGTGGCTATTCTTGCAACTGGAAATGAGCTTATTGAAGTAGGAGCAAAACCAAGAAAAGACCAAATTTATGAAGTTAATAGGCTTGTCCTTTCAGCGTTGTGTCGCGAGTTAGAGGCTGAACCAGTTGACTTGGGCATAGCGAAAGACGACGTGGGCGAGATAACGGCTAAACTGAAGAGGGGTCTAGAGGCTGCTGATATGGTAATAACTACTGGAGGCACGAGCGTTGGAGTTTCAGACCTTGTCCCAGAAGCCGTTAACAAACTTGGAAAGCCAGGCGTAATAGTTCACGGAATAGCAATGCGCCCAGCCATGCCGACAGCCCTAGCAGTAGTAAACGAAAAGCCAATAATGATTCTTTCAGGCAATCCGGTCGCCGCCATGATTGGATTCGAAGTTTTTGCAAAGCCAGTGATAAACGCACTCATGGGACTAGAAAAAGAAGAGCCTAGACCAGTGGTTAAGGCGAAGATGACAAAGCGTGTAACAACAGCGTTGGGACGCAAAACGTTTGTTAGAGTTCGCGTGTTCAAAAGCGGAGAAGAGTATCTCGCTGAGCCGATAAGCGCCCGCGGTTCTGGCATAATTTCAACAATGACTAGGGCTAACGGCTACGTTGTTGCACCAGAAAACATTGAAGGCTTGGATGAAGGCGAAACAGTCATTGTTCACTTGTTTGAGGCTGTAGAGGGAGAAACGCATGTTTAGGAGACTTTTAACTTTCGAGGAAACCCAACAAAAAATTAAAGAATACTTTAAGCCAAAACCATTGGGCGCTGAGGAAGTTCCGCTCATAGAAGCCTACAACCGCGTTCTTGCGGAAAACGTAACCGCAAACCTGGATATTCCGCCATTCAACCGTTCAACAGTCGACGGATACGCCGTAAGGGCGCAGGACACGTTTGGCGCAGAAGAAAACAAACCCGTCACGTTGGAAATTTGCGGAACAGTGAACGTTGGAGAAAAACCAAAAATGAAAGTTAGAAAGGGCATGGCGGCTGAAATCATGACTGGAGCGCCCATGCCTGAAGGGGCAGACGCTGTTGTTCCGGTAGAACAGACGGAGCGGAAAAATAATGCACTCTATGTTTACAGCGCGGTGGCGAAGGATGAAAACGTCATGAAGGCTGGTGCAGACATAAGAAGAGGCGAAACTGTTCTAAAGGCTGGAGAACTTTTGGGTTCGAGGGAGATAGGCGTTTTAGCCGCCTTAGGAACGGCGAAAGTGAAAGTTTACATTGGCCCTAGAGTGGCAGTTTTGTCAACAGGCGCTGAAATAACAGAACCAGACAAGAGGCTTCTTCCTGGAAAAATTTATGACATAAACGCTTACAGCATAAGCGCAGCAGTTTTGGAAAGCGGTGGAAAACCAGTTTACATGGGAGTATTCCCCGATGATAAGGAAACGCTGCAAAAAGCGCTTGAAAAGGCTTTGGAATCAGCAGACATCGTAATAACTTCAGGCGGGGTTTCTGTGGGTCCAAAGGATATCATTCCCAAAATTCTAGATTCGCTTGGAAAACCAGGCGTTATAATCTGCGGAATTGCCACAAAACCTGGAAAGCCGACAACCGTAGCCGTGGTTAATAGTAAACCAGTTTTTTCGCTTCCAGGACACCCAACATCCGCATTGCTGATTTTCCACCTTCTTGTTCGTCCAATAATCCTGAGCATGACTGGAAGAAGCGTCACAGAAGGCTTGACGATTAAGGCTTTTTCAGCAACGCGGATTTTTCCAGCTAAGGGTAGGCGAACCTTCGTTATGGTTAGGCTTGTTCGCGATGAAAAGAATCGTCTCCTAGCCGAGCCGGTTCAGTTTGGGCTTTCTGGGGCGATAACAACTCTTGCAAGGGCTGACGGTTTCATTGAAATTGTGGAAAACCAGCAATTTGTGGAGGAAGGGGAAGAAGTCGTTGTTAGATTGTTTAGCTTGCAAGGTTTTTCCTTTTAGAGGCTAAATATGCCGTGGAAATCCATGTGAGTATTAAGTATGCCGCGAAGCTTATGTCGAGGATTATGTCTGTTCCAAGAAAGTAGTAGAGCATAACAGCGGAAAACATTGTGACCATAAAGAAAAGTATGATTGCTGTCCAAAAAGCCCAAAAGCGCTTGCTGAAAACTCCATAGGCGGTTATTACGCTGAGAATCCCGATTATGCCGATGTGAATTAAGCTTAGGTTTTCAGCCAAGAAGTAGAAACACAAAGCGCCAGCAACAAGGTAGAACACGGAAGCTAGAAGCATTCCAGTGCTTTCAATTTTGAGTTTAGATTTAATTGACAATTTCTGTTCGCTCCTTTTAACTTCTAATGCATTTAACGGCAACATTAATAAATTTAATGTCTTAAAGCCCGCTGCATCGCATATGCCGGCTTATAAAACGAAAAATTTAGAAACAGACGCAATAGAATATGTCACTCCAAAAAGGAGAAAAGATATGGGTAAACGCGAACTTTTTACTTCGCAACCAAACATTTTCAGCGGCTTCCAGAAGAGTTTCGAAGAGGCTGACTATGTGGTTTTTGGAGTTCCATTCGACGTAACGAGCACATACCGCACTGGAGCAAGGTTTGGACCAACAGCCATCAGGCAAGCATCACTAAACATTGAAACTTACAGCTTTCGCACTGGAGTTGACATTGAAGACTTGAAAATATATGATTTGGGAGACTTGCATGTCTCTGCAAACATAAAAGAAACGCTTAAAAGAACCGCGGATGTTGCTGCAGAAATTTTTGATGCTGAAAAAATTCCAGTGGCAATTGGCGGAGAACACACAATAACTTTTGGCGTTGTGGCTGGTTTAAGAAGCAAAGCGCAAAAGACAGCGCTTGTAAGTTTTGATGCGCATCTTGATTTGCGAAATGAGTTTATGGATTTGAAACTTTCGCATACAACTTTCATGCGAAGAATAAATGAGGAGTTAAAGCAAGCGAAGATTTTTGAAGTTGGCACAAGAGCAGTCTGCAAAGAGGAACTAGCCTATGCGAAAAAGGCAAAAATAGAATTTTTCACGACACGGCAAATACGGAAGGAAGGGAGCAAAGGAATTGCCGAAAAATTGAGGGAGAAACTTGCAGCATACAAAAGCATCTACCTATCAGTTGACATGGACGTACTGGACCCCGCTTATGCTCCAGCAGTGCAGAACCCAGAACCAGATGGAATTGAAACGCACACGCTATTTGACATCCTTGAAAGCATCTGCGACAAAAGGATTATCGGCTTTGACGTTGTAGAAGTTGCGCCAAACTATGACCAAGGAGTTTCAGCAGTACAAGCAGCAAAAGTAATTTTTGAGGTGCTCTGTTATTTGGAGAAATCTCGAAAAAAGGCTTAATTTCACTCTTCATCTAACTTTTGCTCTTTAACATTTGTGCAATGAAAAACCCATTACAAGAATGTATGTGCGGATAAAGTCGCCTACACTTTTCTAATTCTCTTAATCCAGGCAAACCCATTTTTGGCGCTATGTCAACCAAGGAAAATTCTGGATGCCACTTCAAGAAACGCTCAATAAGCATCTCGTTTTCTTCAGTTGTTATGCTGCAAGTAGAATAAACAAGCCTGCCGCCATTCTTCACCTTGTCTGCGCAACTGCAAAGCATCTGCCACTGAATTTCAGCCATCTTATCAACAGAACGCCTTGTAAGCCTCCACCTGGCTGAGGGTAGCTTTCCAAATGCGCCCGTGCTCGTGCACGGCGGGTCTAAAATGACGATGTCCGCTTCCAGTTTGACGGGTAAATGGTTGCATGCATCAGCAATTATTGGAATGGCTATATTTACGCTCATACGGGTAATTTCGCTTTTCCATACGCCAATTCTACGCTTTGAATAGTCGATTGAGTATATTGCGCCGCGGTTCTGCATCAACTGCGCCAAATACGTGGTTTTTGCTCCAGGAGCAGCGCAGACATCGAGAACAACCATGTCGGGCTGGGGATTTGACGCTTCAGCAGCAAAACAACTCGCCTTATCCTGTATATAGAACAAGCCTTTTTGGAAACTCTCTATGCGCGTTAACGGCTTTTGAGCGGCTAAAACCTTGTAGGCATACTTTAGCTCTTTGACCTTTTCAACCTTCACGCCTTCCTTTTCAAGTTCGTCCAAAATTGTTTCTTCGTCAGTCTTCAGCGTGTTCAACCTAATGTATGTTGGCGGAGACTGCAAGTTTGCCTCTAAAATTTTTATGGCTTCAACACGCCCAAAAAGCCTGAAACAGTACTTGACAAACCATGTTGGGTGAAACGTTAAAAGCGCAATCTTTTCCTCGTCGCCTAAACCATCAAGCACGCTCCTAGGATTTTGAGTAAGCAAAGCGCCCAAAAAAGGCTCAACTTCTTTAAGGCTTTTCCATCCGAGAATCGCACGGACAATTTTCGCTATGTTTTCAGCTTCCTTAACATCAATTTTCAGCCAGTTTCTGGCTATGCGCGTTTGGTAAACGTAAAGTCTCAAAAAGGCTTGAACGCCCAAGTCAAATTCGCCGATGGTTTTTGGCTTCAAAACATTGTTTATGAAAGTGTCTATGAAGTTTCGACGCCTAACGGTTTCGCAAACAAGCATGTGCGCAAACCGCACTGCATCCGCGTCGTCAATGCCCAACTGCCTAACAGTTTTAGCCAATGCTAGTCGCTCGCTTAACTTTTGCATTTCCATCCAACTTAGGCTTTCAATGGCAAGCGTCCAAGCTTCCTTAAGCAACTCTATTCACAAATTCATAACAAATGCGTGAGAAATAAATAAGATTAAAGGCGCAACGCACCAGAAAACTAGAGGGGGTAGACACCTATTGGTTAGTTTCAAAGCCAAAAACAGACCCCTAACAGTCAAGGACTACAAAAGTCGTCAAAGAAACATTTTCAGTAAGAGATTTTAGGATATGGTGCTCATAAGGTTAGTTGGGTTAGGGACTGAATGGCGCAGAAACGTCTAGAAGACTTCTACAAACCAAAAACCGAAACATTAAAAGAAAAAGAAGCAGAAGCCCTACCCTTCACAGAAACCATAAAAAAGGAAAAAGAAAAACGAACATTCCCGCCGTTGGCGCCAGAAAACCTGCCATCATCATACTTTGTTTCAGCCACGTATGATGGAAAAGCTGGAAAAGTCCTAATCAAACTTTACGAGCCAGTCTCGGGCAAAATCTACTTTTGGTACGACAATAGCGGGCATAAGCCTTATTGCCTCACAAACCTTTCACCATTAGAACTCGAAAAAATAGACCACCTAAGGCAACATCAAGGCTTCGACCATTTTGAAATCGTGGAAAAATTTGACCCGTTATTGAATAAGACTGTGAAAGTAACAAAGATTGTGGCTAAAGACCCCCTAGCGATTGGAGGACGACCAAAAGGCTGCATTAGAGACATAATCCCAGAAGACTTCCCAAAAGTGGCCGACACGCCAATAGCCCAAGAACAAATCAAGGTTTGGGAATCAAAAATAAAGTATTACCAGTCATACATTTACGACAATGACTTGTGGCCTGGAATGCTCTACGAAATTAGAAACGGCAAACTTGTCATGAAAAGTTTGAATGAATCAGAAAAAACTGTAAAGCAGATAATGAGCCTCTTTGAAGGCGCAACAGAAGAGGAGTTACAGTACATTGAACAGTGGGCGAGGCTTCTAGAGTATCCCGCTCCCAAGTTTCGCCGCGTAGCGTTGGACATAGAAGTTTACTCACCAATTCCAACACGTATGCCAGATGCCCGCGAGGCAGAATACCCAATCGTGTGCGCTTCACTTTACGGTTCTGATGGGCTAATGAAAGTGTTGCTTTTGGAGCGTGAGGGAGTCCGAGAAGGAACCGAACATTTGCCCGCTGACGTAAACCTAGAATATTTTGACTCGGAAGAGAAGCTTATAAAAGCTATTTTTGAAGTTTTGTGGGATTATCCCTTCGTCATAACTTTTAACGGGGATGATTTTGACCTACGTTATTTGGTGCACAGAGCAGAAAAATTCGGTTTCAGAAGGGACGAAATTCCAATAGATGTTGGCAAGCGCGTCTGCCTTCTAAAATATGGCGTTCACATAGACCTTTACAAGTTCTTCTTCAATCGTTCAATCCAAATTTACGCCTTCAACAACCGTTATAGGGACGTAACCCTCGACGATGTTGGCAAAGCCCTAATTGGCATGGAAAAAATACGCCTAGAAAAGAACTTAGGCGAATTAACTTACACGGAACTTGCAAAATACTGCTTTAGAGACGCGGAAATAACCTTCAAACTTACAAGCTTCGAAGACGAGCTAGTAATGAAACTCATCCTGGTTTTGGCTAGGATAAGCAGCATGCCAATGGAAGACGTGAGCCGCCAAGGAGTTTCACGTTGGATAAGGAATTTCCTACACAGAGAGCACCGCAGAAGAAACATGCTCATCCCAAACGCAGAGGAAATCCTAGCCGTGAAAGGCAAAACCGCCACAAAAGCCATAATCAAAGGCAAAAAATACAAAGGTGCAATAGTCGTTGAACCAGTGCCAGGCGTCCACTTCAACGTGGCAGACTTGGACTTCCAAAGCCTATACCCATCAATAATAAAAGTTTGGAACCTGGGCTACCAATCAATCTTATGCCAACATCCAGAATGTCGCAGCAACCTAATCCCAGACACGCCACACTGGGTTTGCACCAAAAAACGGGCATTAGAAAGCCTCCTAATAGGCTCACTTAGGGACCTGCGCGTGCGCTGGTACAAACCAAGGTCAAAAGACAAAAGCCTCTCAAAGGAGCTTAAAGGCTGGTACAATCCCATCCAAGGCGCCTTAAAGGTTATTTTGAATGCAAGCTACGGCGTCTTCGGAGCCGAAACCTTTGACCTCTATTGTCCACCAGTCGCTGAAGCAACAGCAGCCATAGGGCGACACTCAATAACACAGATAATCAACAAAGCCAAGGAACTTAACATCCAGGTGCTTTACGGCGACACGGACAGCATATTCTTAAAAAACCCGTCAAAAGAGCAGATCGAAGAACTGTCCAAGTGGGCTGAAAGCGAATTAAAAATGAGCTTGGACGTGGACAAAATCTACAGATACATCGTTTTCAGCTCACGCAAAAAGAATTATCTCGGAGTTTTAGAGGACGGAAGCGTCGACGTTAAGGGATTAACGGGCAAGAAAAGGCACATACCACTGTTCATCAAGAAGGCTTTTGACAGAATGAAGGAACGCCTAGCCACAGTGAAAACGCCAGCAGACTTTGAAAAAGCCAAAAAAGACACATGTGAAATAATCCGCGACTGCTACATGCGCCTAAAAAGACGAGAATGGACAAGCCTAGAAGAACTAGCCTTCAATGTAGTGCTAGGTGAAGAACCAGAACGCTACACAAAAACAACGCCACAACACGTCAAAGCGGCAAGAATCCTAAAAGAGGGAGGATTAGAGCTTAAAGCTGGAGACCTCATAAGCTTCGTCAAAGTAGTTAAAGAACCACACGTCAAACCGGTAGAGCTAGCGACAAACAACGAAATAGACGTTGACAAGTACATCGCGTATCTCCACTCAACGTTTGACCAAGTTCTGGACGCATTGGGTCTAGACTTTGATGAAATAATAGGGCTGACAAAACTGGAACGCTTCATGTAAAGATTTTGTCGTATGTTACTTGACACCTTTCCATATGCCGCTTCGATATAAGCCCTCTTCCAACGCAAAGCCAAGAACATTTATCGCTACGACAGAGCCTATGAATATGCCGAGCAAGCCAATTTCAACTGGAACATTGAATATTAGCGACAAGTAGCCTCCAACAATCACCGTTATAGCCAGCGTTTCAACAAAACTTCCAAATAACCTTCGCACAAATCCGCCTTTGCCAACGTACCAAGCCAACGTACACGCTACAAAGTTTGCAATTGTTCCACCAACAATGTCGATTATTCCTAAACTGCCATAGAAATTCGCGACTAAACATCCAAGGCTTAAGCCTATGGCACTCGGCAACCCAAATATGATGGACAACGGCAGCAGAGCATCAGCAACTCTAACTTGGTAAACTCCAAAGCTTATAGGCGCAAGGAGAACCACACAAGCAGCATAAAGCCCAGCGAAAACCGCAGTCAACACCGCCTCTTTACTACCAAATTTCACTTTTCCACCTCCTACACCGGGGTTTATGTGGCGGAACGGGTGGAGGTCCACTCACCCGCCATTTGCATATGGAAAATTCTCTAACGCTATTAAGTTTTGCTCTCTGTTTCAGTTTGAACCTTAACAAGGTCTGCGGCTGCTTCGGCTACTTCCACGTTAACGTCTTCGATTGGCAGTCCTTGCTCCCTATTTGAGAATAGCAAGTCTTGTGGTGGAGGCGGCGTGTTTAGAATTGTCGACAGTAAGTACATGGCTGTGAATGCATGTTGGTAAACCCTGTGGAAGACGTATGGCACTTTTGTTTCTGGGTCCACTTCTAACATCTTGCTTATTTCGGAATCCTTGCCAGTTAATGTTGCTGCACCTTCAATTTCAAACTTAACCACACTTGGCTTTGTAGAGAGGACGAGGCTGAAGTTAACAACGACAAGCTGGCTTTTACGCTCTCTCTCCTCAAGCCTTGCCTTAACATCAAAATTTATAGTTTCAGCCCCACCAGTCTTAACGTCAAGCCTTACACCTAACAATTTTGAAATTTCAACCTTAACTGAAACGTTAGGAACATATAATGCTGGGCAAATAGTTGATTCCTCACTCTAACCAAACAGCATTTTCTTTAGCCATTCAGCCTCTCGCAATTAAGCCTCGACTAAAACCGATTTTTGCCTTTTGTGTGTAGCAAAATGCTACGCACACAGCACGCATAAAAAGTACGCTCATAAAAACTCGAGAAGAACAGCAAATAGGGTGAAAAGCGCCACTATAAGCGAAACTATAACCACCACTTGGCGTTCTCTCAACGGACGATTATAAGTAATCAGCGTAACCAAGCTTCTTCTATGGTCTGAAACGAGTCTTTCTCCATCAAAAGAAACATGCGCCTTAACCCTAAAAAGAAAATATGACAACAAGATTAACGCTGAATTAAAAATATATGGTAAGATGCAAACCACCAGACTCATTTTTAAATCGGAAATTATTGCAAAAGCCGACAAAGTTATCCCGATGGCGAAAGACCCAGTATTTCCAACAAAAATTCTGCCTCGAAAATTTAAAAAAGCCAAAATCAACCAAACAGCCAATGGAACATACAAGAGAACAGCATTATCGCCAGACATAACCATCAACCCAACCAATACTATGGCTGGACAAACCGTTTCCAGACCATTTAGCCCACCGAGCTGATTCACGGTGTTTGTGGTTATAGTAACAATTAACGGAATGACCACCAAAAAATAAGCAGAACCAAAATCTAAAACAACTCCTATCAAAGGAATTGTCATTGAAGTTCTCACTCCGAGCCTCATAGCCAAAGAAGCAAGCGGTATAGCAGCAATTAACGGAAAGAAAGCCTTATAGCGCCAACGCAAATCCATCCAATCATCGAGCAAACCCATAAACCCGCCGAACAGTATGCAGACAGCCAAAGTTAAAGCCTTAGAAACATTATCGCTTGGAGAACGAAAATATTCAAGAGTGAAAAGGTATACGGCACTAGCTATAACGTAAATTGCGCCTAAGCCGTTTGGAACCAACGGCTTGTTTGGCTTGTGCTGGTCCGGAACTTTCGGAAACAACAGTCACCGCTTCCTTATGTGTTTGGAAAGTCCGTGTAATATTTTTCCCAATCAATTTCATACAAAGCAACAAGCGGAATAATGCTATAACCATATTTGCTCCCATCGTTTTTCAGTCCAGCAATGTAAGCTTCCTTAAAGTATGTCGGCTGAATAGTCGGAGAGTAGCCTTTCTGTTCTTGTAGCCATCTTTCCCGCGCATAATGCATTAACTTATATATCGTCGAATTTTGTCCTTCACTAATATTAATTAGCTCGCCCTCATCCACTTTGTTATTGCCATTTGTGTCTGTCCAATCATACCCTAAAGTATAATTGCCAAACATTGCTCGAACTTGCTCAAAACTCGAAGTCCACATCAAATTTTCATCTATAAAGCCGCCATCTATAAAACGCCTTCTGGATACACCGGAAATTTGCGCCATCCAAACCCATTTCCCTTCATCCCCGCCAGCATTTGCAAGTCCACCGTCAGTGCTTATAGTCACAAAAACGAGGATGTATCTTGCATCGTAGAGTTTCAGCATTTTCAATGCGTCTGTTTCGTTGGCCATAAATATGAAGCCTATGTTCTCTATCTGCGTAGTGTTTATTGTTGCGTTGTCCGCGAGCGATGTCACATTGCCAAGTATTGAAAGCCAATAGCCATAGTCCCACCAGCTGCAAACAACTTTTTCACCTATTGGTTTGGGTCCTAAATTACTTCTTAGCCAGCTTAACATGTCCAACCATTCCTTAACTGGTTCGTTGGGCGCTATTGGAAGGCTCCCAGCAGAAATTGTTGTTGGCGTGTATGCTTGCTTGTAAACTTTTGGCATGCCGCCTGATTGCGGCGAGAAGGCGAAGTTTGTCATTAGTATTAGGAATATTAGGAATATTGCTGTTCCGCTGAACTCTTTTCCAACATGCTCTAAACCATACTTCCTCTTTGTAATTATCTTTGGCGGTTCCTTTAACAGCGTGTAAAAGGGTTTTAGCACGCCTAATACGCCGCTTGTTGCCACTAGGCTGAAGGCTGGAGCCATGAGCACGAGCAGACGTACCATTGAACAGGCAAAATAGAGTGACGTTATGCCGAAAAGTATTATGAACAAGTTTTTGTTTGTTGGGTTCCTAACAAGGAAATATAGTCCTGCTATGAAAAATATTATGCCTATTCCAAACTCGTAGTATATTGAGCCCCAAGCGGAAATTCTGTGTTCAGCAACAGATTCCACAAGCGGAGATTCTGCCCTTGCAAATGGGTCGATTACGGAAAGGAATTTGCCAGCAATACCTCCTAAATATCCACATTGCCACAGAAAGGCGAATCCACCTATTAAAGCGCAAATGAAGAGTATAGCAAATGTTATACGCATTCCAGTTGATGTTATGTTGCGCAGAATTTCAGCGGCACATAGCAATACGAATACTCCAGCGACTGGAATTATAGCTGTCGCCGTCAAATAGCTCGGTGAAAGATAGGGAACGTTTATTGCTATGAGTAAGCCTAGCCCAAACGTCACCGTGTAAGATAATAGTAGCCTCTGCGAGTACCTTTTAATCAAGATTAAAACGAGAACGAATAGCGCCGTTAACCCGATGGGATAAAAAGCTGCACCCCATCCAGAAATGAAATAACCTAAAGCCAGTCCAGAGCCAATGGCGTACTTCATCGTAGAGTTGAGCGGTCTATCCTCTTCAAGGGATTTTAAGAACATATACATAAACAAGAGTAGTGCGACTATGCCTATTGTTTCGTCGTCGAAAAAGCCTAGTGATGTTCTCTGAATGTAAGATGGGCTTAGCGCCAAAAACAATGCTGAAAGCAATCCGATGGTGGTTCCGCCAATGTCTTTGCCGACGAAGTAGATTATTAGGCATGCTAGTGTACCCATTATTACAGGGAAAAGAGCGCAGAAACTCATCAAGTCAATGTTTATTCCTAACATGGAGATCATATTGTAAAGGAATGCCGCCGTCATTGCTAGAGAAGGGTAGGACTGCGACATGTTTATTCCGTCTGGGTACCAACGTTGGTGGTCAACCCATCCTGGAGGAATGTATGGCGCGAAGAAGCCGTTTTCCACCATGTATTTTGTAAGGCTATATTGGTAGTAGGGATCGAACTCTGAAAGCAGCAATGTGTTTTTTTCTGGCGCTATTTCCCAGCGTAGCGGCAAGATGCGAATGGTGAATGCCACAAATAGTATGAGCAGCAAGGCTGAGATGGTCATTATTGAGCTGTGGCTCATTCTGACGCGCAGTTTTCCCAAACTTTTTATTCCGTTAGCGATGCTTTCTTTTGATAAGGCTTCGCGAATGCCCATTGGATTCATCTCTCCTACAGAGATTATTGACGTGTTTTATTATTCTTACGGTTAATAGAGTTCATAAACTCGAACCACTCGTATATACCTTTCCTACAATAAAATTCTTTAAATTGAAGCCTTACGTTTGTATCCATATTTTTCCGTGTCATAAAACGGGAAAGCAACAACTTTCGCTTTCAACATTTTTCCACGTATCTTCACGTTCACAATGTTTCCTTCTTGAGCGTTTGGCATCACCACATAAGCCATACCTATCCCACAGTTGAGCAGAGGAGAAAACGTTCCACTTGTCACATAGCCAATATTTTCGCCTTTATCGTCACAAACTTCATATTTTTGTCTCGGTATGCCTTGTTCAAGCATAAGTAAGCCTACACGTTTGCGCTTGATTCCTTCAGTTTTCTGCTTTGTCAACGCTTCTTTTCCTATGAAGTTGTCCTTTTGAAGCTTCACAACAAAGCTTAGTGCTGCTTCCAGCGGTGTTGTGGTTTCGTCTATGTCGTTTCCATAAAGGCACATTCCAGCCTCAAGCCTTAGGGTGTCCCTCGCACCGAGACCGCATGGTTCTATCCCAAAATCTCTGCCAGCCTCTAGTATTGCATTCCAAAGTTTTATGGCGTTGGTGGGTTTGTCCAGCGGAGCGTTCCATATGAAAATTTCGAATCCATCTTCGCCAGTATATCCCGTGCGAGATATGAAAACTTCCACATTTGCTAGGCGTGCAGTTGCGCCTTTAAACCGTTCGATTTTGCTTAAGTCCTCTGTGGAAAGTTTTTGAAGCGTCTTTTCGGTGTTTGGACCTTGAACTGAAAGCATTGCAACGTTATCTGAAATCTCCGTTATTCTCACGTTAAAGTCCTTGGAGTTTTTCACAAGCCAGTTGTAGTCTTTTTCGCGGTTGGCGGCATTTGCAACAAACATGAACTTTTCGCTTTCCAACCTATAAACTACAAAGTCGTCGATTATGCCGCCTTTCTCGTTGCACATCACGGAGTATTGCGCGCTGTTCGGTGACAATTTGGAAACGTCATTTGTTATCACGTAGTTTAAAAAGCGCTCTGAATCGGGACCTTGAATTATTATGCGTCCCATATGAGATATGTCAAAAAGCCCCACACTGTTTCGGACAGCCAAATGCTCTTGTATAACGCCCTTGTACCATAAGGGCATCTCAAAACCAGCAAAAACCGTTAACTTCGCGCTTTGCTTGTGTGCTTCGTAAAGTTGCGTTCGCCGTGTTCCTTCCATTTTTGCAACACAACCTTTCGTTTGTTTACTTCAGTTTTATTGGTTTAACATCAACGTTAATTGGTATAAGAGAAAGTTTCTTGCCGCATCCTGGACATTTTCCATCATGCATATGTATAATCTCGTCTGGAGGCTTAAGTTCAGCCCCCTCATACAAAACACGACCACACTGTTGACAAACAACTCGTTGGGGCAACCAAACACGCTCCGTGTAGATAGGAAATAAACCCAACGCCATATTTATCGATTGCTAATTAATAAGCGGCGGAAAATTTATTCCTGGATAAATATTTAATTTGAGGAAATGCTTCTCTATGAGGTCACGTGGCTTGAAAATGGAGAAATACACGCTAATCATCACTGAAAAGCCAGATGCAGCGCAGAGGATAGCCTCGGCATTGGACTTGCAAGGCAAAGCAATTAAAATGGAAGAAAATGGTGTGCCGTATTTTGTGGCGAAGAGGGACAAAGACATAATTGTTGTTCCAGCAATTGGACACTTATACACAGTCGCTGAAGAAAGAAGTGGAAGACGTTACTATCCAGTTTTCAGCTTTAGATGGGTTCCACGATATATCGCAGAGAGAGGCGCAAAACAAATCCGCACATGGCTTGAAACAATTTCAAAGCTGGCAAGCAAAGCCGACACGTTCATCGACGCATGCGACTATGACATAGAGGGCAGCATAATAGGGTACTGCATACTCAAATATGCCTGCGGCAACAAAGAAAACATTTCAAAACGCATGAAATACTCAACATTGACAAAAGAGGAGCTACAGAAATCCTTCGCTGAGCCCTTGCCACACTTGGACTTCGCCCTAATAGAGGCTGGACGCACACGTCATGAAGTGGATTGGCTTTACGGCGTAAACCTAACAAGAGCCTTAACAATAGCGGCGAAGGACTGGAGTGGAAAATACGCAACATTGAGCACTGGAAGAGTGCAAGGTCCAACATTAAGGTTTCTTGTTGCCAGAGAAAAGGCGATCAGATGTTTTGTTCCAACACCTTACTGGAGTATAAAGGCAGAGGTTAAAATAGACGGGGCTGTTCTTGAGGCTGAATTTGAAAAGCAAATTATAGAAACAAAAAGAGAAGCAAACGCAGTAGTTGAGGCTTGCAAGGGAAAAGACGGAAAAATAGAGAAAATAGAAGTTAAGAAGTTTCAGCAGATGCCGCCAACACCATTTGATTTGGGTGCTCTTCAAAGTGAAGCCTACAGCCTTTTTGGTTATACGCCAATGCGCACGTTAAACATCGCCCAACGCTTGTACCTGGACGCGTTAATTTCATATCCACGAACAAGCAGCCAAAAGCTTCCTCCAGCGATAGGCTATAAGGAGATACTTAAAAATCTAAACAGGGCGTCAGAATACAAGAAGCTAACAGCAGAACTTCTCGCAGTAAAAGAGTTGAGGCCAAACGAGGGAAAGAAGGAAGACCCCGCGCATCCAGCAATTTATCCAACTGGAAACTTGCCCGAAAGGGTTTTGGACGAGTCTGAAAGGAGAATTTGGGATTTAGTTATTAGAAGATTTATGGCTGTTTTCGGAGAACCAGCATTAAGACAAAGCGTAAAGGCATGCATAAACATAAGCGATTTTCGCTTCTATCTTAGGGGAAGGCAAACTCTGAAGGAAGGGTGGCTTCACTTTTACGAGCCATACGTGAAGGCTGAAGAGGTTGTTTTGCCGCCAATAACAGAAGGGCAAAGTGTAAAAATCAGAAGAATAGTTTTGGAGGACAAATTCACTAAGCCGCCGCCACGATATAACCCTGGAAGTCTCCTCAAGAAAATGGAGGAAGCCGAGATTGGAACAAAGGCGACTAGGGCTGGTATAATACAGACTTTGTATGATAGGAAATACGTTAGAGATGAGCGGATGGTTGTAACAGATCTCGGCTTTGAAGTTACCGAGCTTTTAAAGAAATATTGTCCAACGGTTGTTTCAATTAAATTGACAAGGGACCTGGAGGAAAAGATGAACAAAATTCAGCTGAACAGTGAAAAAAGAGAAAATGTGCTTTTGGCGGCTGTTGAAATCCTAAAGCCTGTTGTGGAAGAGCTGAAGCTCCAAGAGAAAGTTATAGGTGAGCAGTTAAGCAGTGCCATAAAACGGGCGAGACTTGAGGAAAGAGTGATTGGCACATGCCCAGTTTGCAACACTGGAAAACTTATGACATTATACTCTAGAAAAACGGGCAAAAGGTTCATAGGATGCACCAACTACTTCAAAAGTGCATGCAAAGCGGCATTTCCACTTCCACAGAGAGGCGTCGTCAAGCCTCTTGGAAGGAATTGCCGTGGATGCGGTTGGCCAATAGTTCAAGTGCGCATGAAGGGAAACCGCCCATGGACGCTCTGTTTTAATCCGCAATGTCCATTAAAAGAGGAGAGGAAAAGACGAATTGCAATGCAAAATATGCAGTAAAGAAGCCGTTGAAAACGGTTACTGCGAATTGCATGCGAAGGCTTACGAAGCCCTTGTCAAAAAGTATGAGAGGTGGAGGAAAGCTCTAGAAATTTCTTGGAAAGAGTATTTAAGTGAGATTGTCAAGAATCCACTGGCAGGCGAGTGGACTAAAGAAGTGGCGGAATACCTAATAAAAAGTGGAGAATTGGGAAATGTCAAAGAAAGTTAAAAGGCAAATATCCTCAGCATCACATTCCTTAACAAAACTGTACGAGAAGATTACGACAACAAAACCGTCAAGTCTCATTCTTTCAGCAATTCTCATCGCGGTAGCTGTTTTTCTATTTGGCGGTGGCTTATACAACATAATAATGAAGCCTTATCCAGCCGTCTATTATGGTGGACGATTTTATTTGCTATATCCAGAACTTGGTTCACAGTTCATATTTGACAGTCTCGTTTCAATGGTTCTGTACGCGCTTGGCATTGTTGGAGTAATCGTGATGTACCAGAGCACAAAATACGCCTACAAGCCGAGACAAGCATACATGATGTTACTAGTGGGGATAACCCTGATTTTGATAGCTTACATATATCTTGAAGTCACGATACAGTTGAAGATAACTGGCAGATAAGCTACCACGGATTGTTTTTTAAGCCAAGTTTACAGGCAGCAAAATTCGTCAGCAAATGTATCGGCGGAGTTATAATTAACGCCGTTATTGCAAGTTCCACAGTTAAAATTGAAATTGGAACTGCAAACACTATGGCGCCAACAACAAAGTCTATTTGGTCAACTATGGGCAACAGCTCTCCAGGCGCAAGCCCCAATCTTCTCTTTAAGAATGCTCCAGCCAAATCTCCAAACAGCGCGCCCATAGATAGCAGAAAACCGAAAAGCGGGTGATAACCGAAGAGCAAGCTTTCCATTGAGCCAACAAAGGTTCCCACGAGAAGACCGAAAAGGAAACCTCTATAGGTCTTATTTTTTCCAAAGATTGGTTTTCCATCAAAAAAGTTTTTACCTAAATCTATTGGGAGACCGCCGCCCACAATGACTGGAACGGCGTTTGCACAATAAGCTGGAAAAATAAACTTTAACGCTTCAACAATTAACTGCGTCAAGTCCATGATGGCAGCCTCGTTAAGGCTTTAGAGCGTCGCTTAGTCCGCCTTCTCTTATCTGCAGAAGGCAAGCATATTGCTGTTGTGTTTTTGCGCCCTTTTCAACTGTTGCCTTAATTATTCTCGGATTTTCTGTTGGTTTCATGGCAATTATGGTTTCAGCCCAGAACTTTAATACTCTTGTGGCAACTGGTTCCACACTTACGTAGCCTTCTTCAAAAGTGCTCCTAACTTGGCTTGTTGCTAAAATCGAAATCTTATTTGTTTTCGCCAGTTGAGCAAGCAATCCTATCTGTCTATTTAATTCGCGGTTTAGCTCGAACGTCTTCTGTGGATTTTCGGCGATTCTGGAACTGTAAAGCGAGGTAACAGTGTCAATAACCACAAGTCCAAAATGTTTTGTGACATAATCGCTTAAGTGGTCTATAACAAATGTTTGTTCGTGAAAACTGCGCGGTTTCATCAAAATAATCAATTCCGCAATCTCATTAAGCCTTCCCGCGGCAATCTGTGACAGTCTCCGCGATGAGAAAGTGTCGTCACAGTCCACGAATAAAGTTTTGTAGCCTTGCAGTGCACAGTTTACAACCACTTGCATTGCCAACGTTGTTTTTCCAGTTTCCGCTTCCCCGTAAACTAGAGTGAGGCTTTTTGTTGGTATACCCCCCTCTAAAGCGTCATCAAGGACTTTGCAGCTTGTTGGAATTTTTTGTAGCACGCTTACGCACATCAACGAATATAAGTCTCGAAACAAATAATTTGCTTTGTGCTTGCGCGCCCTTAAAAGGAGATGTTATGAAAGCAAACATCGCGGTTGCAACGACATCGGGAAAGGCATATTACCTAATTGTAAACGAATTAAAGCGGAGAAATTTGCCCTTTTTGAGCTTAATTCCAAACGAGGAAATTCCAGCAGAAATAAAAATCGTTTTAACCACCGAGAATGAGCGCCCACTCATAAAGCACGAAAACGTTTTAGTCTACAAGGAAGGAACAGAACCAGAGGAACTTGTAAACGAGGCGCTGCGCTTCATTCACGGAAAAGAAGAATACGAAAGGCTAGTTATAGGTGTTGACCCGGGCGAAATTTTCGGACTTGCAGTTTTGGCTGACGGAAAGGTTGTTGAGACTGAAAACTGCTTCAGTGTTGAAGAAACAGTTAATAAGATAATCAAGTTTTTGAAGAACTTTGGAAAGATTTCTGTCGCCTCCGTTTCCGTGAAGGTTGGTGATGGAGTGCCAGCCTACAAGGAAAAGCTTTTAGAGTCGCTTGATGATGCTTTACCTCCAAGCGTTACATTAGAAAGCGTTAGCGAGGTTGGAACAGACCGCTACCTAAGCAGAACAAAACATAGACGCGGGTTAAGAGACATAGTGTCAGCAATAAGAATTGCTGGAAGAAGTGGACAAAAATTTCCGAGGAGGAAAACGCATGATTAAGGTGGTTGAAAAGGGCAGAACATTGTTGGTTGACGGACCAGCATCCGTTACAGTTACGTCTGGCGTAGTGGATGTGTTCGGCGCGGTGATAAGTGGAAAAGGCAAAGTTGTGATACGTGAAGGAAAAAGGCTGCCGTTCGCCACAGAAGAGAAAACGGAGTTTGACATTTCCATTGGTGAAAGCGCAAGCGTGGAAGAGGTTGAAGGAAGCACAATTCCCCCATCTTGGATTGAAGCGTCCAACGAAGTTTTGGAGATTCAGGAAAGACCAGCCTTAATAATGGTCATTGGAAACGTGGACTCTGGAAAGTCAAGCTTCTGCACCTACATTGTAAATAAGCTTTTGAATGAAAAACACAAGGTTGCAGTTTTGGATGGTGATTTGGGGCAGTCAGACATAGGACCACCATGTTCGGTCGCCTACAACTTCGTGGCAAAACCAGTGACAGACCTCTTCAATCTAGAGACGAAAAACGCTTTTTTCGTTGGAGTGGCATCTCCAAGTTCAGCAATCGACAAGGTAATTGAAGGCTTGGTTTCGCTAAAAAGGGAGATCCTTGATGGTAACCCAGACTTTATTGTCGTAAATACTGACGGTTGGATTGAAGGCGAAGACGCCGTCAACTACAAAATTAGACTTGTGAATGAACTATTGCCCAACATGGTTCTATGCATAAAACAAGGCGAGGAAATAATGCCCTTGGTAAACGCCATAGAAAGCTTCAGAAAACTTGTTGTCGAATCACCTCCAGCCATAAAACAGAGAAGCAGAGAAAGACGCAAAAGCCTAAGGGAGCTTGGATATATAAAGTATTTGAAAAATGCTAAGGTGCAGTCTATCCCGTTAAATTGGGTTAACATTGAAGGGAGTGAGCTTCTCAACATAAGCAAAATTTCCGAGAAAAGCAAGAGAGCGAGAATCATTTACGATCTGCTGGGAATGAAACCCTTGCATTTTGTGGAGTTGAAAGATAAAGTTTACGTTGTTATAGGAAGAGGTAGATGGATAAGCGATGAAAACATTCGGAAAGTTGAGCAGTTTGTTGAAAAACGGGTTGAAGTAATCCGAAAGGGGCAGGAAGAAGGTGCCCTTACAGCCCTATACGATGGCGAAAGAAAATTTTTAGGAATAGGCGTACTGCAAGAAGTTGACTATATCAGAAAAACCTTGAAAATTCTCACACCAGTGTCCAAGGAAATTGCAACAATCGTTGTTGGAAAGATTAAGCTCGACAAGAATTTGAAGGAAATCCCATTTTTCGAAGATGAGAGTCAACAAAATTTCACATTCATACAAAAACTCTGAAAACGCGGTTAACGTTTTTCAAAAATTTTCGGACAGAGGGCGTCCAGCACACACTCTGCACACAACGGTTGTCTTGCCTTACAATACTTCCTTCCAAGCAAAATAAACAAAACGTGCACATCCAAATAATCTTTCGAGTCATAAAGCGACTGCAGAGATTCGCGCACAACCTCGTAGTCGCCAACCTGAGGGGCTAAACCAAGTCTTCTTGCAACGCGGTTAACGTGCGTGTCAACTGGTATTGTAGGCTTTTTCGAACAGAAAAGAAGAACAACATCCGCCGTTTTAGGTCCAACCCCTGGGAGTTGCAAAAGTGTTTTGCGTGCTTCTGCTAGTGGCAGTGATAATATTTGGTTCATGTCGCCGTGAAATTTTTCAGATATTATTTTTGACACGTTTTTTATTGTCTTGGCTTTGTTCCTATACAAACCAGCCACTTTTAGATATTCTTCAATTTGCCGTGTTTCAGCCTTCGCCAAAACTTCGGGCTTTATCTGAAAATGCTTCGAAAGGTTTTCGAAAGCCCTAGCAGTGTTTCTATCAGCAGTATTCTGTGAAATTATCGTTATAATCAACGTTTCAAAGGGGTCGCTCCGCGAAGAAACCCACTTTGGCTTTGTGAACGATTTACGCAGAATTTGGAGTATCTTTTCAGCTCTCTCTTTGGTCATGTGCTTGTCCCAACATTTGAAAATAATAAATAGTGAATCATAAAGCTATAAATAAGCAACGGAGAACAAGCCGCATGGAACGCGCAAAAGTCGTAAAAGAAGAGATTGTTGAGCAGAACATGCATTTTTTGGCTATATACATGGAGACAAAAAACGCGTGTCTAATCCTATTAAGCGAAAGAGAAGATAAACTTGGAACGCTCGCTGTGGCAGTTCCGAAAACTGGAGACATCCCAGGACCGGTTTCCTCATCCATCCTTCTAGGCGACAAAAATGCGATTTCAGCCCGCATGTTCGCAGAGTATATGGCTTCGAGAAAGAAGAAGATAGCACTTGTTTCGGTTTACTTGGAAACACTCAGCGAAATGCAAGCACAGTCAATTTTTATGCGCCTAATCGAAAAGGTCACTTATCAAACATCCGAAAAAGAGGGAACAACAGCATGAGTCTCAGAGATTTTCTGGAAAAAATGGAAAATGAAAAGGAAATTTTGCATGTAAAGGACGAGGTTTCAACAAAGTTTGAAATCTCCTACGTGATGAATCAGTTTGACAATCAAGGTCCAATCCTTCTCTTTGAAAGGGTCAAGAATTATAAGGCGAAAGTTGTTGCAAACGTTTGCGGGAAAAGAGAAAGAATTTGTAAAGCGCTTGGCATCAACCAAGAAAAACTTTATTCACATTTGGCTAGCGCTTGGCTTTCGCCAAAAAAGCCGAAAATAGTTTCAGAAGGTCCAGTAAAAGAGGTTGCGGAAAAGGATTTGTCAAGCATTCCCGTTTTAACTCATTTCGAAAAGGATGCTGGTTCATATTTTACTTCGGCAGTTGTTTATGCAAAAAGTGTTGACGGTACAATTGAAAATGTTTCTGTGCATAGACTTCAAGTTTTGGATAAGAATCATGTGGCTATTCGTTTGGTTCCTAGGCATCTTTTTAAGCTTTGGCAAATGGCAAAAGAGGCAAATAAAGACTTGGAAGTTTCAATCTCTGTTGGCGTACATCCAGCGGTCATGCTGGCAGCTTCTTCGCCTTTACCGTTCGGCGTCAGCGAGTTCGGGGTAGCAAATACGCTTATGGATGGCAAGCTTCGCCTAACGCAATGCGAGCATGTTGACGCGTATGCACCCGCAGACGCGGAGCTTGTTCTTGAAGGCATAATTTCCACAACAAAAGAGGTCGCAGAGGGACCATTTGTTGACATAACTGGGACGTATGACATACAGCGAAAACAGCCCATCGTTGAAATAATTGGTGCAATGCACAGAAAGGACTATATTTACCAAGCTCTTCTGCCTTCCGGGGCTGAACACAAAATTTTGATGGGTCTGCCACACGAGGTGCTCATTTGGGAGGCTGTTTCAAAGGTTGTGCCAAAAGTTTGCGCGGTAAACCTCTCGCAAGGCGGAAGCGGATGGCTTCACGCAATTATATCCATCGAAAAACAGCTTGATGGAGACGGCAAAAACGCTTTGTTAGCCGCTTTTGCAGCGCATCCAAGCCTAAAACACGCTATTGTTGTGGATTCAGACATAAACGTCTTTGACGTTAGCGATGTTGAATGGGCCATTGCAACACGCTTTCAAGCATCCGAAGACCTAATTGTCATAAGCAACGCGCGCGGCTCCACCTTGGATTCATCCGCAGACCAAGAAACTGGGTTAACGACTAAAATGGGTATCGACGCCACAAGGCCGTTCAATAAGCCTAAAGAAAAGTTTGAAAGAGCAAAAATACCAACAAGTAAAAGCGTCGAAAAGCTGTTAGAAAAGCTGTTAAAAACGGTGAAGTAGAAAGTCGCACACCATTTTATATATGTGACTTCTACAGAAGAGATAGAGGAAGCTGGTGGTTTGTTGTCTGAAGAAACGGAAGAGGAAAGCGGGCTTACGTTAAAAGTCAGCGACGTAATGATAAAAGAAGTCATAACGATAGACGAGAACGCCACGGTTAAAGAGGCTGCAGAAATAATGAACAAATTTGAAATCGGCTGCTTAATTGCTGTTAGGAAAGGGAAAGCCATGGGTATAATAACCGAAAGAGACCTTCTGAAAAGGGTTGTTGCAGAAGCAAGAGACGCAAGCAAAACAAAAGTTAAGGATATTATGTCAAGCCCGCTGGTTGTTGTTGAGCCAAACATGGACTTGGAAGAAGCCGTGAGACTAATGTTTCAAATGAAAATTAAGAAGCTGCCTGTTGTCGAAGGAAAACGTCTAGTGGGTTTAGTCTCTTTAACTGACATAGCGCGTTTCCAACCTCAAATGATAAAAATACTTAAACAGCTCGCCGCAAGACAAGCCCCTCCAAAAAGCATCAAAAAAGTCATAGACTATTACGTTGTATAACTTCGCCTTTTGTTTTGACGCAAGAAGCTTAAATGCCTCCCAAACCGCATTAATTTGGGGCAAACGTGAAGCAAACATTAGTACTAAAAGTTGATTCACAAAGTCCAGAACCAGAAAAAATACGCATAGCAGCAGACTTCATCAAGAAAGGCGGCTTGGTTGCCTTTCCAACCGAAACTGTCTACGGCTTGGGGGCAGATGCGCTAAACCCAACAGCGGTTCTAGCCCTATTCGAAGCAAAAAGAAGACCGTTGGACAACCCACCGATAGTTCATGTTGGAAAAATCGGGGAAGTCTACAAATTGACGCGATATGTTCCACAAAAAGCTGAAAAGCTAATGGAAAGGTTTTGGCCTGGACCATTAACGCTAATTTTTAAGCGTTCAGAAATTGTTCCAAGCGTAACCGTGGCTGGATTGGACACTATAGCGATTCGAATGCCACGACACAATGTGGCTTTGGCTTTGCTTAGGGAAAGCGGCTGCCCAATAGCGGCCCCAAGCGCAAACCTTGCTGGAAAGCCAAGTCCAACAAGCGCCGAACATGTCCTAGAAGATTTAAATGGGAGAATAGACGCAGTTTTGGATGCTGGACCAACAAACATTGGTGTGGAATCAACAGTTCTGGATTTGACAAGCGACCCTCCGCAGGTTCTCCGTCCAGGGGGAACACCATACGAAGAATTGAAGGAAGTTCTCGGAAAAGTGGCGATTCATCCAGTTGCAGTTGCGGATAGGGAAGTGCCAGTCGAGAAAGCCCGCTCGCCAGGCGTCAAACACAAGCATTATGCGCCCAAAGCCGAAGTTATTGTTGTTGAGGGAGAAGCTCAAGCGATTGTAAAGAAAGCGAGAGAGCTGGCGGAACAATACGCAAAAGAGGGTTTGAGGGTTGGCATCCTTGCGACAGACGAAACAGCTGCCCATTATGAAGGTTACATTGTAAAATCTCTGGGAAGCAGAAGCGACTTAGCGATAATCGCCAAAAACCTGTTTAGGCTTTTGAGGGAGTTTGACATGGAAAAGGTTGACATTATAATTGCAGAAGGTGTGCCGTCTCAAGGACTTGGTTTGGCTGTTATGAATAGGCTTCGCAAGGCTGCTGGATACAGAATTGTTAAGGCTTAAGTTTGGCTGCCAGAATCACGCCTAGAAATGTTTATATAGAAGCGTCTTCCGTCTAAAATTTTGCTTGCTAACTCACCTATCACACCTAGAAGTGTGGAGGTGATGAGTAATGGCTGTTGCCCCTTCTGGAACAGTTCCAGTTTTAATATTGAAGGAAGGAACAAGCAGAACAAGTGGAAGAGAAGCCCAAAGAAACAACATTACAGCTGCAAAAATAATAGCTGAAACCATAAAAACCACGCTTGGACCGCGTGGAATGGACAAGATGCTTGTCAGCAGCTTCGGCGACGTGTCAATAACAAACGACGGCGCAACAATAATGAAGGAGCTTGACGTGCAACATCCAGCAGCAAAAATGCTTGTCGAGGTAGCCAAGGCACAGGACAACGAGGTTGGCGACGGAACAACAACAGCGGTGGTTTTGGCTGGCGAATTGCTTTCAAAGGCTGAAAACCTTCTCGACCAGAACATTCATCCAACAGTAATTATTGACGGCTACAAGAAGGCAAGCGAAAAAGCGCAGGAAATCCTAGAGAAAATGGCAATTCCAGTGAGCATTAACGACGAAAAGCGTTTGATGGATGTTGCAGTGACATCGATGGGAAGCAAAGGAATAACAGTTGCGAAAGAACACTTTGCAAGGCTTGCGGTTGAAGCCGTCAAACAAGTTGCAGAAGAGAAAGATGGAAAGATAAAAGCGGACATTGACCTAATAAAGGTTCTAAAGAAGCATGGAAAAAGCTTGGATGAAACTGAACTTGTCAAGGGCATGGTCATCGACAAGGAAGTTGCGCATCCGCAGATGCCCAAGATTGTTAATAATGCGAAAATTGCTTTGCTAAACGCGAAACTAGAAATTGAGAAGACAGAGTTCGACGCAAAAATAAACATCGAAACTCCAGAGCAGATGAAGCTTTTCTTGGACGAAGAAGAGCGCATGCTCAAAGAGATGGTTGACAAAATTGCAGAGGCAGGCGCCAACGTAGTATTCTGCGAAAAAGGCATTGATGATGTTGCATTGCACTTCTTGGCAAAACGAGGCATTTTAGCCGTTAAGAACGTGAGCAGCAGCGACATGGAGAAACTATCCAAAGCCACTGGCGGAAAAATCGTTGCAAGCGTCAAGGAGTTAACATCTGACATGCTTGGAGAAGCAAAAACCGTCGAGGAAGTTAAAATCGGCGAAGACAAGCTTGTATATGTGCGTGAATGCAAGAATCCAAAGGCTGTAACCATAGTCATCAGAGGCGGAACAGAACACGTTATAGACGAAGCCGAACGTTCACTCCACGACGCACTTTGTGTTGTAAGAAACGCCATCGAAGACGGCAAAATAGTTCCAGGCGGCGGCGCGCCAGAAGCAGAGGTCGCCAAAAAGCTTAGAGATTACGCTGTTAAAGTGGGCGGAAGAGAACAACTAGCTATAGAGGCGTTCGCGGACGCTGTCGAATCCATTCCGTTGATATTGGCGGAAAATGCTGGATTGGACCCAATCGACATAATGGTGGCATTAAGAGCCAAACATGAAAGCGCTGCAAGCCCATCATACGGCGTTGACGTTTTCTCTGGAAAAATCAGGGACATGCTGGAACTAAACATTGTTGAACCGTTAAGGGTTAAACAGCAAGTTATTAAGTCAGCAACCGAAGCCGCCAACATGATACTGAAGATCGACGATTTGATTGCTGCCAAGGGCATGGAGAAGGAGAAGGAAGGAAAGAAGCCATCCAAAGAACCTTCAGAGTTCGGCGAAGACTAAAGCCTCCATTTCATTTCTCCACAATTTTTCTGTCACAATAGGTTTCACAACTTGGTTTTTTACTAAAAAGTTTTATGCTATGCTTTCAAGTTTTTATTAAAGTGAAGAATATTTGAAGGTTAATTGGCGAATCTTGGTTTTAGCCGTAACAATCGGCGTTTGCATAACATCATTTACTGGCTTTGTCGAAAACACGCCAAGCGGCGTGATTATCCCGGAAAACAAGTATTACGGATTCCCAATGATTTGGCGGATAAGCGACGCGTTTGTAGGCGAAAAAATCTTGTACTACGAGTTTCTCCTTGACTTTTTGTTCTGGACTGCAATAACCGCGATTATAGTTTTACTGGCGAAAGCGGCATACAGTCTACTTTAACATCGGCATTTTAATGCCCTTTTCTTTAGCTATTTTCTGCGCTTTCTCATAGCCCGCATCCGCATGCCTTACTATAGCTGTTCCAGGGTCTGTTGTTAAGACTGTTGTTATGCGTTTTTCTGCTTCTTTTGTGCCGTCAGCCACCAAGCACATGCCAGCATGTATGCTATAGCCTATACCTACGCCTCCGCCGTGATGAACGCTGACCCATGTTGCTCCGCCTACAGCGTTAATTAAAGCGTTAAGTATTGGCCAGTCCGCGATTGCGTCGCTTCCGTCCATCATGCCTTCTGTTTCGCGGTTTGGCGATGCAACGCTTCCGCCGTCTAGGTGGTCGCGTCCAATCCACACTGGACCGCTAATTTTGCCACTTGCCACCATGTCATTCATGATTTTGCCGAAGCGCGCCCTCTCGCCGAAGCCAAGCCAGCAAACCCTTGCGGGCAAGCCTTGAAACTTAACTTGTTCTTTGGCTTTTCTTATCCATCGGCACAACTCCTTGTTATAGGCGAACTTGTCCAAAATAACGTCGTCAAGAGTGTAAATGTCTTCAGCACTTCCAACAAGCGATGTCCAACGGAACGGCCCCTTTCCCTCGCAGAACATTGGTCTAATATAGCGTTGGACAAAGCCCGGATATGTAAATGCTTCTTTGAAGCCAGCGTTGTATGCTTGTTGGCGGAGGTTGTTGCCGTACTCGAATGTTATGGCGCCTTTTTTCATCATTTTAACCATTGTCTCTACTTGTAGGCGCATGCTCTCGCTTGCGCGGTGCAAATATTCTTGTGGGTCATTTTTTCTAAGTTCGTCCGCTTCTTCCTTGGATAAGCCCGCTGGATAATAGCCGTTTAACGGGTCGTGGGCGGATGTTTGGTCTGTTAAAACGTCTGGTATTATGCCTCTTCGCAGTAATTCGGAATGCACTTCTGCCGCGTTGCCCAACAAGCCTATGCTCCTTGGAAAGCCTTCCCTTTTTGCTTCTACAGCTAGTTTAACGGCTTCGTCCAAATCGTCTGTCCACATTTCCAAATATCCATGCCGGAGCCTTCTTTCAATTGCTCTCTTGTCAATTTCAACAACCAAAGCAACGCCCTCGTTCATTGTGACAGCCAAGGGTTGGGCGCCGCCCATCTCGCCTAAACCAGCGGTTAAAACAAGTCTGCCCTTCAAGGAACCGCCAAAATGTTCTTTGGCAACTGCTGCAAGCGTTTCATACGTGCCTTGCAATATGCCTTGTGTTCCAATGTATGCCCAAGAGCCAGCGGTCATCTGTCCAAACATGATTAAGCCTTTCTGTTCAAGCTCGTAGAAGTAGTCCCACGTTGCCCATTTTGGCACAAGCATGGCGTTGACGATTAAGGCTCTTGGAGCCCACTTGTGAGTTTTAAAAACTGCAACTGGTTTACCACTTTGGACAAGCATTGTTTCATCTGGTTCAAGCTCAATTAAAGTTTCAACAATTTTCTCGAAGCACTCCCAGTTCCGCGCAGCCTTGCCAGTTCCACCATAAACAATAAGCCTTTCGGGGTCTTTCGCCACCTCGGGGTCGACAACATTAAAAAGCATGCGGAGAATTCCTTCAATTTGCCAGTTCTTACAATGAAGCGTAGAACCAGTCAAACATTTGACGGGCTTTTCAATTTTCAGCATTACCGTTTTCACCATGCACCAGAATGTAAAAGTGAATTATAATTTTTACTGCACCACCAAGTTTATTAGAAGAGGTTTCATCATACGGTGGGTTAATGAGGAGAAAATGAATGAAAGGTGAAGGAGCAATAGTTTTCGTAATAGTTTTCATAATATTCTTGGCTGCAACCTTTGCTTATGCTGACCTACCTCCAGGCAACTCGATTAGCGATTCTATGGGCATAGACCCCACATTGGAGTGGAGTGGGTTGGCCGTGAAAACGCTGTTGTCAGCAATATTCAATGGAATAATCTACGGCGTTGTAATATGGCTTATCTTCACGTTCGGCAAAAAGGCATTGAAAAAGTAAACGGCACAATTGCTAATTGTCTCATTCGGTTTCACTTGGAATCACGGGTTCATAGCATTTTTCTCTGTCAACAACCAGTCTCCCATTTTTAATAACTTTGTCAATAAGGTTCGCCCCAAAACGGTAGCCGAGAAACTTGTGATTGGGCACATCCAAAATAACAACGTCAGCTTTTTTCCCCGCTTCTAAACTTCCAACTTCATGAGCCCTTTTAATGGCGTGCGCCGCGTTAATCGTCGCCGCGGTTATGGCTTCTGCTACAGTTAACCTCAAAAAATGACATGCAAAAGCTATTACTAATTGCATGTTTTCCACCCAGCAACTCGGGTTAAAATCTGTTCCAAGAGCAACTGGAACCCCACCTTCAATCATTTTCCTTGCATCTGCATGCTGCGCACCCATCAAACTGAAGGAAGCAGCAGGCAACAGAACCGCAATTACACCCTTGTTTGCAAGGGCTTTAATGCCCTCGTCAGATGCATAAAGCAAATGTTCGGCAGAAACTGCTTCAACTTCTGCTGCAAGTTCCGTTCCGCCGCACATGCTCATTTCGTCGGCATGAATTTTCGGGCTTAAGCCATAATTTTTTCCTGCTAGCAAGATGCGTTTGCTCTGCTCTAACGTGAAAACGCCTTTCTCGCAAAAGACATCGCAAAATTCAGCAAGCTTCTTCTCCGCCACCGCGGGAATCATCTCCTCAACAACGACGTTAACGTAATCTGATGGTGCATTCTTGTATTCGGTGGGGATTGCATGTGCGCCCATAAAAGTTGGCACAACGTCGACTGAATGCAGTTGTGCAAGACGTTTTATGGCTTCCAGAAGCTTCAACTCATCCTTTGTGGTTAATCCATAACCACTTTTGGCTTCAACCGTAGTTGTTCCATACTCTAACATGACGTCGAGGGTTTTCAATCCAAAATCAACAATCTTGTCGATGCTTGCTCTCCGTGTTTCCCTAACAGTTTTTAGTATGCCGCCGCCAGCGCTTAGAATCTCCATGTAATAGGCGCCTTCAACGCGCATCTGAAATTCATCTTCACGCGAACCAGCAAAAACAAGATGCGTGTGAGGATCAACAAAGCCTGGCAAAACAGTTTTTCCATTCGCGCTTATTATTGTTTCAGCCCTAAAGGCTTTTGTTATTTCAGAAGTTTTTCCAACTGCGGCTATCTTTCCGTCCTTTATTGCCAAGCCACCATTGTGGATTATTCCTAGCTCTCGCATATGCTTGCCAATGCGGGGCTTCTCGTTTCCTCCAGCAAGCGTGACAAGTTCGTTGGCATTCACTATGAGCAAGTCAACTTTTTCTCTAGCTTTAGTTTTAATGCTCTTACTCAAAGGCACCGCCCTTTTCCATGGCTTTGTAAACCGCCATTTCCAAAACCCTATCTTCGGTTAAATTGTCAATTTTTAGGTAGTATGCGGCAACGTCAACAAGCGCCTTTAAGGGAGCCAAGCCGCAAAATTCAGAGCCAACTATTGGAACATTATAGCGTTCACACTCAACTCGAATCATTTCGAAAACGCGGTAAAGGGGGGTTCTCTCAAAATCGGATATGCTCATCCCAATCTGTGTAATATTCTTTTCTGGAATGTGGGCAGCCATAGCCTTAACAGTTGAAAAGCCACCCTTCTTCGCATGTAAAGCCTTGGCAATCTTTTTGGCGATGCTCAAGTCTGAAGTGCCTAGGTTAACGTTAAACCCAGCCATAACCTTCCGCGCACCAGTAATCGTAGCACCAGCCGTTGGATGTGGTGATGCTGGACCAAAATCTGGTTTCCGCTCGGGCTTGGCAATCATTTCTGCGAGCCGTTCATACTCGCCTTCACGAATCCAGTCCAAATCCTTTCTTTCGATGCTTGTTGCCGCTTCGCCATAAAGATAGACGGGCACGTTGCACTTTTTTGCGAGCGTTTCACCAAATTCCCTTGCAAGCTTAACGCAATCTTCCATCATGGCGTTTCTTAATGGTATGAATGGAACAACGTCCACAGCGCCAATCCGCGGATGCTGCCCTTTATGCTGACGCATGTCGATAAGCTCTATTGCTTTGAAAGAAGCTTTTAGGGCGGCTTCAAGCACGGATTTCTTGTCGCCAACAAAAGAAACCACAAGTCTATTGTAATAATCGTCAAACGTGTAGTCCAAAAGGAAAGCTTTCGGAGTATTCCTAATTTCATTAATTATTGACTCAACAACTTTCGGGTTGGAAGTGCTGAAGTTGGGTACGCATTCTATTACGCAAACCATTTGGAACCCTTCCTTTTAAGTGTAAACGCTACAGTGATGGCGGATGAGATAAGTGTATTGTGGGGAAAGAAAATGTTTTCCCTTTCACGCGGTTGCGCTCGCGTATGATGTGTTCCGAAAATTATATATTGCATATGCTATGACACCTACCGTTTAAGGTGATTTAATGAAAAAATCACACGCAGCAATAATTTCGCTGGCAATAATATTATGCATTTCTTTTGTTGCGCCAGCAAGCGCAGGCATAACCAGCCTAACATGGATAAAACCAGTATGGAAAAATAGAACTGACCCATTTCTAGGCAGCGTCGACATAGCGTACATTGAAAATACGACATGGATAATTAATATTTGGGTTAGAAACACTGAACGTAACGCAACTGGGCACCCAGTAGACATAACAGTTAAAAACATTGCGGTGTGGTTTGACTGGAACAAGTTTTACAACACAACAAAAGACGTTCTAATAAAATACAATGACGAATACTTGTTTACCATTAACGGCACAACAGAACTGACAACAATCGCTTCGAACCTCTTCACCCATCGATACAGAATCTACATAGAATTTGAATACACAACCGTAAGTGGAGGGGTACCAGCAACCGTAAAAGACTCGTGGACTTATGACGGCGACCGATTCGCAGTTTTAACACAAACACAATATGATGTCTCACAAGCCTCTTGGGAATACTCACTCCTAAAGAGCACCGTAAGCACTTATGTTGATGATTACGCAGAATCCTTCAGCCTATACGTCCAAGCAGAAACAGAAGCAAACACGGCACTATATTCTTACACGCAAGGCGAGTTTAACGTCTCATTACAGCACTATCAGACGGCAATAAACTTGATAAAGCAAGCATGGACAGTCTACATAGGCATAAAAGCTGAATATGACGAAAATAAACTGAACAAGGATAAGGCTGAAGCAGATGCGCTTCAAGCAGAAGCAAATGCAATAAACGCGAATGCCACAGCAAGATTGATTGAGGCGAACGCGCTTGCACAAGCCATGGTTATCAACGCCGTTGCGCTTGCAATCTTTGGTTTGGGCTTCATGTTCTTCGGTCTTGCAGCCATAGTATACGCGTGGAGAAAACCAAAAGCACCACCACAAGCATAAACCACGTACTTTTAAATCCCAAATTTTTTATTTTTGAAAGCTTCTCAAACAGAACAAGCGCTGTCTAGGAGAAAAATGGCTTGAATATTGAATTTGAAGTTCCAACATGGAACCTAATATACAAAATGCTGTTAAACCTCGCTGAAAAAATAAGAAAAAATGGATTCAAACCAGACGTAATTGTAGGAGTATCACGCGGAGGTTGGCCTCCAGCCAGAGTCCTATCAGACCTACTGAACAACCCAAACATTGCCAATGTCAAGGCTGAATTTTATCTGGGCGTGGCTGAAACAAAGGGTGAGCCAGTCTTAACGCAGCCAGTTTCAGTTGACGTATCTGGGAAAAAAGTGCTCGTTGTTGATGAAATCGCGGATACGGGTAAAAGTTTGAGAGTTGTTAAGGAGCATTTGATAGCGAATGGTGCGAAAGAAGTTAAAATTGCCACAGTGTACTATAAGCCTTGGAGCATAGTGAAGCCAGACTATTATGAGAGGGAAACGCGGCGTTGGGTTGTTTTTCCATGGGAAACAAATGAAACAGTTAAGAAAATTGTTAAGAAATGTAGGGAAACTAAAAAGTCCATAGATAGCGAGATTGCAAAACTTATCGCGGCTGGAGCGCAGAAAAAACTTGTCAAAAAATTTTTGAAAGAGGCGCTTAGGGAAGAAAATTGTTAAAGCATATTGAAGAGTTCGGAAAATACGTGCTTATTGCTGGTTTGAAAGACGTAAAGATTGAGGATACGGAAAAGTTCCTAAAAAGATTCAGCAAAGAAAGCCTTGGCGTAGAGATTCAATTTTTTGATGCACGCTTTGTTGCTGGCTGGCAACACCTTTACTTTGCAGTTTTAAATGCACTAACAGCCTTCAAGAACAAGCGTAGCATTTCAAAAAACCTAGCCATGGAAACAATCCTTTATGCCTCGGCACAACGCCAAATCAAAAAGGCGTTAGGAAAACTTGGAATCAAGCTTGGAACCACAGAAGTGGCGTTGGTAATGGTGGGAGATGAGCCCAGAACTATAAAATCTGCTTTGAACACTGTGGTACGTGTTGCCAAAGCAAAAAGAAACGACGAAGTTCTCGAGTTGACAGAGGAAAAAATCGTTGGCATACGTGAAATATTTAAAATTTCAGACTTGGAGCTTGAAGCGGTTATTGAGAAGGGCGACTTAAAGAAGGCTTTAATCGATATTGTGATAGAGCGCATGGCGCTTTTGGCAACGCAAATTTAGCTTTTACAAAATCTTCTCTTTGATAACGGCTAAGATGTCGTCTGGCTTTATTACGGATATTCCAGTCAAGCCGCCAACAACCTCGACTAAAAGTATCTTGTCGGGCTTGTTTAGGTCCACTTTCCGTTCAATGTTTGCTGCGGTCGCCTCAATAATATCGCGGGTTGAGGTTTCCGTAAAACGTTTTTCCACTGTAACCCTAAATGTTTCGTTTTCGCCGATTTTTGAGCTTAGCTCTGTGGCTGTCCGCTGAATTTCGCCGAGGTCTGTGCGTACAACTTTTTCGATGGGGATAACCCTAAGCGTATAACGGAACTCGTATGGTCGTTCATGTAGAATTTTGCGCAGCTTCTCTACAGCCTCAAATGGGTTTAAAACAGTTTTTACGGCAACCAAGCCGGCAACACCCGTCTTGTCAACAACAGGCGCGGAATCGCCTATTTCGCCTAGAAGATACCAAAGCTCAGAACAACACTCATCCTCATTACCTCTCGAAGTTGTAACCAAGAGGTTAAAATCTCGAATCATAAAGCTGCCCCAAGTAATAAGTCAAAATATTATTTTTATTATTATTTTCGCTGCTTAAAAGAGGTCAGTGCAGGTTAGTGGCTTTTTCACAGCTTGCGGCTCTTAGCCGTCGCCTCACATCATCCCAACAGATAAATGCCATCACAAAGATTTATTTGTTTTGAATTTGTTAGACGTTAAACTTAAATTTGTGGGGTGCAATTGCACTTGTCTAAAAGGCGAAGGAAGTGGGCACGTGTTGAAAAAGGCATCTAAACCCATAATTGTTGTTCATGGTGGCGCTGGAACTTGGCATCCAGAACGAAGCCAGTCTGGGCTGGAAGGCGTTAAACGTGCGGCGAAAACTGGTTTTGACGTTTTGGATGGTGGCGGCAGCGCTGTTGACAGCGTCGTGGAAGCTGTTGCTGTTTTAGAAGACGACGGTTCGTTTAATGCTGGTTACGGTTCGAGCCTGAACATTGAGCGGGAAGTTGAGATGGAAGCTTCTGTTATGGATGGGAAAACTCTAAGCGCTGGTGCTGCTGGGCTTTTGAGGGATATTAGGAATCCAGTTCGTTTGGCGAGGATAGTTATGGAGAAAACAGACCACGTTTTTGTTGTTGGCGAGGGCGCTGAAAGACTTGCGAGGATTTATAATCTTGAGAGGAGAAACCCGCTGACGGAGCTTAGGTTGAAGTATTACGAGACGTACAAGAAGGCTCTGCTTGAAGGAAAATACGAGTTGCCAAGGCTTCATGAGCTTGTAAAGAGTTTTCCAGAAGTGTTTAAACTTGAAACTGTTGGGGCGGTCGCCCTAGACAAGGATGGCAACGTTGCAGCTGCAACCTCTACGGGCGGTTTTCCACTCAAGCTTCCTGGAAGAATTGGGGATTCGCCTTCAATTGGATGTGGCACCTACGCGGACAACAATTCTGGAGCTTGCTCAGCTACGGGCGTAGGCGAAGTGGCGATAAGACTTGTTTTGGCGAAAACTGTTTGCAATTACATGGAGAGTGGCAAGACAGCACAGGAGGCTGTTGAGATGGCGATAAAACTTGTTAATAGACGGATAACTGGAGTTTACAACCACATGGGTTTGATTGCAGTTGACGTTCATGGCAGGTTTGGCGCAGCGCATAATTCGCCTAATCTTTGCTGGGCTTATGTTACATCGGAAACTCCTGAGCCAGTGGTCTCTTTAACCGCGAAAATAGTGAAAGAAAGTTTATAGGTTGTATGTGAAAACTCGCTTTGATGACTTGTTTATCGACATTTGCCGAAGAAAAATGCTTAAAACGTTGTTGTGGTGCTTCACTACGCACCGACAAAAGTTTAGGAGGTGAAAATGGGATGCGAGAAGAAGAGGAAGACTGGGAAGAAGAAGAGTGGGAAGAAGATGAAGAGTGGGAAGAGGAAGAATGGTAAGCTTTTAGGCTTACACTTCCAAGCAGTTTTGTTTTTTCTTTCATCAAAATTTCGTTCTAATTTTGCTGTTTTTGGGCACATATTTATAACCAGCAATTGTTTTCTTCACTTTCGAGTTTACAATGACACGCGTAGCGGTGTTGGACGCAGACAAGTGTAAGCCAAAACGTTGCGGTAGACTATGCCATCGCTTCTGCCCAATCGTCAGGAGCCGCGTAGAAGCCATAAAATTTGAAAATGACAAACCAGTAATTGTTGAGTCTCTATGCACTGGATGCGGAATCTGCGTAAAAAAATGTCCATTCAAGGCGATATCCATAGTCAACCTTCCAGACGAGTTAGAAAAGGATTGCAGCCACCGCTTCGGAGAAAACACATTCAAACTTTATAGGCTGCCAACACCGTCGGAAGGAGCGGTTCTGGGACTGCTTGGACAGAACGGTATTGGCAAAACAACAACGCTAAAGATACTTTCTAGCGAGATAAAACTAAACCTTGGAAGATACGCTGAACCGCCAAGCTGGGAAGAAATCATCACGCATTTTAGGGGCTCAACGCTTCAAGATTACTTTGCGAAGATGGCTGATGGAAAGCTTAAGGTTGTGCATAAACCGCAGTATGTGGATAAGATTCCCAAAGCTGTTTCGGGCAACGTTGGAGAACTCCTAGAAAAGGTGGATGAAAGGGGAAAAATGGCAAAAATAGCCGAACAGCTTGAACTCAAACCGCTTTGGAACCGCCCACTTGAAGTTTTAAGTGGAGGCGAGCTTCAACGGGTTGCGGTTGCCGCGGCAATCTGCCGAGAAGCAGATGTTTACCTGTTTGATGAGCCTTCAAGTTACTTGGATGTGAAGCAGAGGCTTGAGGTAGCCAAAGCCATAAGAAGCTTGAAAGACGATGGAAAGACGATAATTGTTGCAGAACATGACCTCGCCATAATCGATTACCTTTCAGACAACATATGCCTCTTTTATGGGGAGCCAGGCGTTTACGGTGTGGTTTCAAACGTTCACGGCGTAAGGGTTGGCATAAACATTTACTTGCAGGGTTATATTCCAGATGAAAATGTTCGTTTCAGGAAAGAATCGATAATTTTTCATGAGAAGCCGCCAACAGCAAGCTTCGGTGTTGGCGAAACAATGCTGAAATGGGATAAAATTGAAAAAACTTATGAGGAGTTTAGGCTTGTTGCGGGTGCCGGCGAAGTGAAACGCGGAGAAATAATTGGAATTTTGGGAGCTAACGGCATAGGCAAGACAACGTTCATCAAGATTCTTGCTGGAATCGAAGAAGCTGACGGTGGCAAAAAGTTCGACACACTTAAAGTAAGTTACAAGCCACAGTACATATCAGCCGAATACGAAGGAACAGTTCAAGAACTCCTAATGAGCGTGGCAAAGGAGAACTTCACTTCAAGCTGGTACAGAACGGAGATAATTAACCCCTTCAAGCTGGATTTTCTCTTTGACCGAAAAGTCAATGAGCTAAGCGGCGGCGAACTTCAGAAAGTAACCATAGCAACATGCCTATCAAGGCAAGCAGAGCTTTATTTGCTTGACGAGCCAAGCGCATACTTGGACGTTGAAGAAAGACTAAACATGGCTAGAGCTATCCGTAGAGTCATTGAAAACTACAACGCAGCAGCCTTCGTAGTCGAACACGACGTAGTTGCCCAAGACTTCATCGCAGACCGCCTAATGGTTTTCACTGGAGAACCAGGCGTTAGAGGTTTTGCAAATTCGCCGACAACGCTGAGGGACGGTATGAACGTGTTCTTGAAGGAAATGGGTGTCACTTTCCGAAGAGATCCTACTACAAGACGACCTAGAGTTAACAAGGAAGGCTCGAAGCTTGACAAGTTTCAACAGGAGATTGGAGAATATTATTATGTTCGTTCATTGGATAAAGAGTGAGTGGATTTATGGTTAACATTGGAAAAGAGGAAAAGATGCTTTTGGAGTTTGCTGCAAAGGCGCTTTACAAGGCATATGTGCTTTGGGGTTTCAGGGTTGGCGCTGCTGTGCTTGGCGAAGACGGAAAAATTTATGATGGTTGCAACGTGGAGAGTTGGGTTTCTGGACTTGGCATATGCGCTGAAAGATGTGCTGTCAACCATGCAGTATTGCATGGAAATAGAAGAATCAAAGCGGTGGCTCTAGTTATGGAAAAAGAGAACAGCGAAGACCCGAAACCGTGTGGTGCATGTTTACAGTACATTGCGGATTTTGCCGAAAATTCCAAAATTAAAATTGTTATGGCAAAAGTGGAAAACGGTGAAGTCCTATTTGAGGCTGTTAAAGTAAAGACTCTTGAGGAGTTGTTGCCTTCTCCCTTTAAAAGATATGTGAGAAACGCCCGTTAAGCGTAGTTAAATTAAAGTGTGGGCAAAACATTATCCCTAGAAAAGCAGTAGAAAGGCGTTGGTGAAGCTCAACGTGGCTCAAGTAACCTTCGAGGAAATCAGCGCTTCAGACTTCTTCTACCGAAACAGGGACATAGCGGGCTTCACAAACCCTTCAAGAGCCGTATTCGCGGCAATAAGAGAACTTGTTGAGAACTCGCTTGACGCCGCCGAAAGCATAAAGGCGCCTCCAGACATTTATGTGCGGCTCTCCTATGAAGGCGAAGCAAGCAAAGAAACCCAAATCTACAAACTACGCGTAGAAGACAACGGCACTGGTGTCCCGCCGAGACACATACCATCAGCCTTCGGACAAGTGCTCTTCGGCTCAAAATATAAGCTGAAACAGCAGAGAGGAACCTTCGGCTTAGGCGGAAAAATGGCAATACTGTACGGGCAGATAACCACGCATCAGCCAGCCTGCATAATATCAAGCACTGGCATGTCCAGAATTTACATGTATAAGCTCATGATCGACATCCAAAGGAACCGCCCGATAATAGTTGATAGGAAAGTTTTTTTGAACAAGGAAGGGTGGCGGGGAACAATCGTAGAATTTTGCCTTGAAGGCGACTATCTTAGGGCGATGCCTAAAATTTTGGATTATTTCAAGCAGACAGCCCTTGTCAATCCATACGCGAACTTAACCTTCGTAGACCCGAAGGGAAGACTGTACAAGTTCACAAGGGTTACAAAGGAGATGCCTGAACCGCCAAAAGAAACTTTGCCGCATCCGTATGGCGTTGACGTTGAGCTTCTTCAAAGGCTTATACAGCTTACTCCTCACAAGAACATGCTTGATTTTCTGAAAAATCATTTCCACAGAGTTGGAGAGGTAACCGCGCAAAAGTTTCTTGATTTCAGCAACATAAGCCCAACAAAAAACCCGAAGAAACTTTCGCATGAAGAAATAGTTAGGCTAATGCAGATGCTTAAAAAGTTTAAGGATTTTCTACCGCCAGATGCGAGTTGCCTATCGCCACTTGGCGAAGAACTGTTAAAAGTCGGAATATTAAAAGAGTTGAAACCAGAGTTTGTAGCTGTTCACCAGCGTAAGCCAGCAACATATGCTGGACATCCATTTATAATCGAGGTTGGCATTGCTTATGGCGGAGAAATCCCAAAGAAGGGAAACTTCCTAATTTACCGTTTCGCCAATCGTATTCCGCTGCTTTACGACGAGGCAAGCGACGTTTCGGTTAAAGTGATTAACGCCATGAACTGGCGTAGGTACAAGGCCACGCCTGACATGCCAATCGCCATACTTGTGCATATTTGCAGCACGAAAGTTCCATACAAGACTGTTGGGAAAGAGTTTATCGCCGACAGACCAGAAGTGCGGAGGGAGGTTGCAAATGGACTGCGCGAGGTTGCCCGTCAACTTCAACATTTTCTAACAAAGCGGGAGCACGTGGATAGGCAACGGAAACGCTTGGGGGTTTTCAGCAAGTACCTTCCAAAAATAGCTGAGTTTTCAACCAAGTTGGCGGGTAAGGATAGGCTTCCAGATGTTGAGAAGCTCTTAAGGAGTGTGGAAAAGTTTGGAGCAGAAGAAGTTTAAAAGTAGCATAATGGAGAAAAAGAAAGAAGTTTTGTCAAGTCTGCAAAATTTGGGGTTGAGAATTTACAATCAGATGGATAATGGATATTTTCCAACGGTGGACATGCCTAGCCGCTCGATAGAAAACATTTACTATGACCCAAATTTGAGGCAGTTTGTTCTCGGTGATAGGCGAATACGCAGAAGCACACGCAACATACGCCACATAAAACCGTTCACGCAACTCGTCTGGGCAGCAGCCTTCTCACACGAGTTGACATCACAGAGGAAAACCTCAACCTTGAGGGATGTTTACTATTCCGCACAAGCCTACGAGATGACTTTCACAGACCAGCAAGAATCAAACAACATAATAACGGACTTGGAAACAGTGCTAGGATTTTCAAGGGAAGACTTCAATATTTTTCCAGAAGAACGTTCAGCAGTGTTCGGAGACCTAACCATAGAGTATACTGTGCCAGGCTACGAGGGCAGAACCCTAAACTTGACTTCGCACCCAGACGGCGTCCTCATCGGACCAGCCTTAACTTCCGCAGAGTTCGTTAAAACCACAGCGGACAAAGTCATAGCCATAGAGAAGGGAGGCTTATTCACACGTTTCATCGAGGAAAATGTGCATAAGAAGTTTAACGCCATACTTGTTTTGACTGCCGGACAAGCTCCTAGGGCTACGAGACATTTCATTAGGCGGTTAAACAGCGAACTAAAGCTCCCAGTTTACATTTTCACGGATGGCGACCCTTGGGGAATGCACATAGCCATGGTGATAATTTCTGGTTCTGCAAACGCCGCGCACCTACGCGAATTGAACACGCCAGACGCGAAGTGGAGTGGCGTTTGGGCGACTGACATTGTTAATTATAAGTTGCCAACCGACCCGTTGGACGACGTGGACATGAAGAGGCTTTATGAGTTGCAGCGAGACCCGCGCTACAAGGATCCGCTTTGGCAGAGGGAAATCAAAACTTTCATGAAAATCAAGCGGAAGGCAGAGCAGGAGGCTTTCAGCAGATACGGTTTGACATACATTGTTGACGAGTATTTACCGGCAAAACTTGAAGAGACACGGTAAACGGAAGGGAAGTTTAAAATAACTGTTCACGTTTATGATGTAAAACATTCAGTGAACTGGATGGTTCAGTTATGAGCGAAGAGGGCGGCGGTTTCGGCTTAACGTTGGCTGAAAAGTTTTTCGGGTTATTACTGCTTATTGTTGGTGCTCTCACAAGCTACTATACTTTCACAAGCATCGGAGATTTGGGAAACTACATTTGGCTTTTCGGCTTCCTATCAATCTTCATGCTTGCGCTTGGAATGTTATTGATAACCGCCAAGACGGAGTGAAAGCTTTTATTCTCTTTTTTCGACGACTATTTTACATTTTGTTGCGAGTGCTGCTATTACGCCTAGGGCTGCAAGCCACGGAGCCAAAACAGCGCCAATAACGCCAACTGTTGCCGGTATCTCAAGCAGCACGCTTCCCTTTTCGTCTTTGACGATTATCCGCGTTATGTTTCCTTCCCGTAGGAGTTGCTTCACCCTTTCAATTAGGTCGTCTGCGGAAACTGAAAATTCTTCCCGCGTGATTTTTGCGGTTGGGGCGCCGCAGGCATAGCAGAATTTGTCTTCATCTTTCAGTTTTGCTCCACATTTTGGGCAGTATGGCAACTTTTTCACCGTCCAATCCTAGTGGGAACGCTGAGACTTAAAAGTGTTTATTAGGGTATGCAGCATTATTTTTGAAGGACACCATGAAGAAGGGCGTTTGCCATGTCTATTCGTCAGCCAATAGTTTGCGTTCTCGGTCATGTGGATACGGGTAAGACTTTGCTTTTGGATAAGATTCGTAAGACAAGCGTCCAGGCTAGGGAAGTTGGCGGAATCACACAGCACATCGGCGCCAGTTTCTTTCCAGTTGACACGCTTAAACAGCTTGTTGGTCCGCTTTTGTCGATGGTTAAGGGCGAAATTGAGATTCCAGGGCTGCTCGTCATTGACACGCCTGGACATGAAGCCTTTACGAATTTGCGTAAGCGTGGCGGAAGCGTTGCCGACATCGCCATTCTCGTTATTGATGTGCTGCGTGGTTTTGAGGCGCAGACTTACGAGTGTCTTGAGATTTTGAAGGCGCGTAAGACGCCTTTTCTTGTTGCTGCTAACAAGATTGACCGCATTCCAGGTTGGAAGTCTCTTCCAGACGTGCCTTTCATGAAGGCTTATCAGATGCAGGACCCTTACGTGCGCGAGGATTTGGATAACCGGCTTTATGACATTATTGGGATTTTTTCGCGTTTAGGCTTTAGAGCGGACCGTTTTGACCATATAAAGGATTTTACGAAGACCGTGGCTATTGTGCCTACAAGCGCCAAGACTGGAGAGGGCATAACAGAGCTTCTCATGGTTTTGGTTGGTTTGACGCAGCAGTACTTGAAGAAGCGTTTACAGACAACCGAGGGACCAGCCAAGGGCACGGTTTTGGAGGTCAAGGAGGAGCCTGGTCTTGGTTTGACGCTTAACACGATTGTTTATGATGGAACACTACGCAAAGATGATTTGATTGTTGTTGGCGGCAAAGAAAAGCCTATCGTAACGCGGATTAGAGCTATTTTGGTGCCTAAACCGCTTGATGAAATTAGGGACCCTCGTGACCGTTTTTCTTCTGTGGATTCTGTTTCTGCGGCGGCTGGTGTAAAAATCGTCGCGCCTGATTTGGAAGGTGCGTTAGCTGGGGCGCCTTTGTATGCTGTTGGCGAGGGCGAAAGCGTCGACAAGTATGTTAGGGCTGTTTCCGAAGAGATTGAGCGTATAAGGATTGCTACTGACGTTGACGGGGTTATTTTGAAGGCTGATACGCTGGGTTCTTTGGAGGCTATTGCCGAACATTTGAAGCGTAACAATGTGCCGATTAGGATGGCTGATGTTGGGGACGTTTCAAAGCGTGAGGTTACGGAGGCAGCTATTGTTAAGGAGCACCAGCCATTTTACGGGGCTATTTTAGCCTTTAACGTTAAGGTTTTGCCAGACGCTGAAGAAGAAGCAAAGAATAAGGGCGTACAGATTTTTCAAGAACGAATAATTTATCATTTGATAGATAATTATTTGTCTTGGCTTAAAGCGCAAAGTGAAGCAAAGATTGAGCAGGAATTTGCGAATCTGGTTAAACCAGCGAAAATCCGCATTTTGGAAGGCTACGTTTTCAGAAGGGCTAAACCAGCAATTGTAGGCGTCGAAGTGCTAGCGGGAAAAATAAAGCCAAAACTAACGCTAATAAGAGCGGAGGATGGCGAGGAAATAGGCGAAATACTGCAAATCCAAGAGAAGGGACAAGCGCTTTCAGAAGCGAGTAAGGGTATGCAGGTAGCTATAAGCCTAGACAAGCCAACGGTTGGTAGGCATATTTTTGAGAAGGACATTTTGTACGTGAAGGTGCCAGAACAACACGCAAGGGCTTTGCAGACAACGTTCATAGACAAGCTGACAGCGGAAGAGCAGGAAGCACTAAACGAGTACGTAAACATAATGAAAAAGAAAACACCACACTGGACAACATAGTGATTAAACATCATTTCGTTAACTTTTACGAAAATTAATTTGTAATTCTTCATAAAATTTATAAGACAGTTCTTGCTCATTCACTTTTGAATAACAATTCGGTAGGTGATATAACATAATATGTTATATCACCTACCTATAACAACTACTTTTCTTCCATCTCAAAGGTCTTAGCTATCTCATCTAACTGAAAGAATTTATGACAAACTTGCCTTAATTCGACGCCCACCATATGCTTGAACTGAGCAACGTAAATTCTTAATGAAGGTTTTCTTTCTCTTAGTTTTTTAATAACGGGAGCCAGATCTGAGTCACCACTTACTATTATTGCCACATCATATTCACCGACAAGTCCATACAACAGAAAATCTGTCGCCACTGCAACATCTATTCCTTTCTCTTTAGGTTCTGAGAACGTTCGACCACACAGTTTACATTTTATTTCTTTCATTTTTGTTCTTTTAATGTAAACTTGATATTTAAACTTCAATCCTTCATAAAATCTTTGTTGCTTTTGAAAACGCCTATCATCCTCTTCCACACTAGGATCTGGTGGCTTAATTGAACTGTAATAAAAAACTTCAACTAGTTCACAATCAGGCTCTAGTGACTTTAAAACTTCCACTAGTTTATCAATATCGTACTTAAAATCTTTATCAAAACCTTTACAGCCGAAGAACAAGTTTTGCCCATCTATGAAAATCATCAATTTCTTAGGCATTTTTTTCACCAGAGCTTTCCTTAGATTCAACTTTTACTTTATATTCAACGTGATCTAACCAATGTTTAATAGTTTCCATTAGTTGCTCCTTGACGAACCTTATTGAATTTAAGTCCTTGCGAACTCGGATAACAAAATCATCGGTCTCAAATACAGCAAAATCTGGCTGACCTATGATTTTTGAAGGAGTTATTTCCCTTGCCTTTTCAGGCTTTACTGCTAATGGAGCTACTGACTCTTCAAAAATTTTCCGGATAACGTCGGCTTTAGCCTGCGCATCCGGAGCTTCCGCACCAGTTATACTTACAAGATTTACCCAAAACTTTTCTTTTGGTAATTGCAAATCAAATTTCTCATAAAGGGCTCTAAACAATTCTACATTTCCTATAGCCTCTTTTATAGCCTCCAACTCCTCATCCTTGTTGGCAGGATATGTTATCCTTTTGCCCAACTCGGTTATTCCTACTTTACCTTTACTTGTTACCAACCCATATTTTCTTAAAGAAGATAGCCTTTGAAAAAAAGTACCTCCTTTATAACCGATTGTTTCGGATATAAGAGTGGCATCCACAGCCTCGTCTTTAAATCGGTCATAAATTTTTTTGGCATCTTTTATTGACTCGCTTAAGGATACATCCGGATAATCGTATTTTCCAATTTTTCCCATATACACCAACCAAATAAACCAAGTATTACTAAATATTTAAACTTTTTTCTATCCAATAACTACATTCAATCAGGTAAAAATTATTCAGAGATTTCGGTTATTTTTCGTATCAAATCCATTAGATGACCAAGTGTCCGAACCCATATGCGATGATGTTTTTCCGAGACTCCGGAACGACTTATGTATCTTTTATACCATTTGGAAACTTCCGGCCACATATTTTCAGGAACCTTGACGACCCAAACGCAACCATACGGTAAACGTTTAGGGTCATTTCTTTTAATCCACCGAATACGAATCTCTTTCAAGCTATTTTACCTCCTACCCATTAAACTCAATAGGAAGTAAAAAAGTATTCTGTATCAATAAATATTATTCAATTGCATTCATGTTAGCAGGTGTATGTTTCCTATTTGTGTGTTTTTTAGGTGTTTTTGTGCTGTTTTTTGGCATTCTAGGGCTTGTTTTTTGCTGGTTGTTGGCAAATCATTCATCAAGTAGCATGGATAAAAAGCCAAAAGCGTGTACGGAATATTCGGGTTTACTTGGCTTATGAACTGCGCTATTTTCTCCACTTCCTCAGCGTCCACGTAGCCTGGCACAAGCAAAGTGCTCGCCGTTAGCACTGGCAGTTCTTCGCGCTTGCTGTAGTATTTTTCTCCTATTAGACGAAAGTTCTCAAGCGAAGGCTTGTTGGACACGCCGCATAGCGCAATTGATAGTTCTTCGCTGTACGCTTTTAAGTCGAATTTTATGTTGCCGCCGCTTTCAAGCGCGTACTCCGCTGCCCTTTCAGCCAACTGCGTGTTCATGTAGCCATTGGTTTCCCAGCAAACACGCAAAATACGCTTTTCAGCTTTCGCCTTCTCCAAAGCCAAACGGCTCGTTTCAAGCGAATGGGGCATCTGCGGCGAAGGGTCACCGCCAAAATAGCATATGCACGAAACATGCTTATCCACTTTTGAGGCTAAATCGGCAGCGCTCAAGACGGGCTTATGCTTAACAGAAAGCCTACGATAATGCCAGTTCTGACAGTATAGGCAGTCGTAGCTGCAAGCGCCGTAAAAAACAGCCAAATTCGCGTAGCCGTACTCGGCTTCTGGCGCATAAGCAAAACGCGGATAACCAGCGCCAGTGCAGCCGGGACAAAACCACCAGCTAACGCAGTTGGTTGGCAAACCATCATAATACCATTCTAAAACGCCCTTTTCCGCCGTGCCGCCAAAACGTACCAAACGCCCACCAACATTCCAAACAAGCCCACAAAAACCACACTTGCCAACACCAATAACACAGTTGTTGGCGCAGACACCACACGCAAGTCCACCAGAATCACGCGGTGGTTCAGCCGGCAAACCAAAACCACCGCGGCTTTCAGCGTGAACGCGCTTAGTAATTTCCAAGGCTTGTTGAGGCTTTTCCCTAATACATTTTAGGCAGACGCCAACACCATCAGAGATTATAGGCGATTCTTCGCCGCAAACTTTGCATTTTCCCATAACAAACTCAAAAATGAAAAAAAGCAAAACAAGCCTAAAAACCTATAGAGGGAGAGGGTAGAGAAAATAAAACTGAAAAACAATCCAAATTCCTAAGGTTATCCGCCGCCCACTGGCGGAATTATTGCCAAAACATCCCCATCAGAAAGTTCAGTCTCCAAACCCTTAAGCGTAGAAGCGCTTCTGCCATTAATTAGAAACTGCAAGAAACCCTTAACCTCGCCAGTCTTACCATCATAAAGGTAATCATCAAAATCCTTTCCATAACGCTCACTCAACCGCTTAAGAACAGTATTCACCGTAACCCTTTCGCCATCGGAAAACTCTAAAGTTTCTTCTCGCTTACCAACAATCTCTCTTAGGCTTGTGAAGAAACGCACCGAAACCCGCATGGCGCAAACCCTCAAGAAAGTATCCGTGCAAGTCATAAATTTAACTGTTACAGAAAAATGTATGCGTTCCGCCAAAAAGCTGGGTAAAAGTTTATATTTTAGTGCATTTTGGTTATCGGAATAGCTGAAAAACATTCTAAAGTAATTGGAGGAACCTTGTATGGCTTACTTAACAACAACACAGTCGGGACAACCAGTACTCATCCTAAAAGAAGGAACAACCCGTAGCCGAGGAAGAGAAGCCCAAAGAAACAACATAATGGCAGCACGCATCATAGGCGAAGTCCTAAAAACCACACTTGGACCACGCGGAATGGACAAAATGCTCATCGACAGCCTAGGCGACATAACAATAACCAACGACGGCGCAGCAATCCTAGACGAAATAGAAGTGGAGCACCCAGCAGCAAAAATGATGGTTGAAATAGCAAAAACCCAAGACGACATGGTTGGAGACGGAACAACAACAGCCGTAGTTTTGGCCGGCGAACTACTCAAGAAGGCAGAAGAGCTCCTTGACCAAAACATACACCCAACAATAATCGTAAGCGGCTACCGCAAAGCAGCCCAAAAAGCAATGGAAGTAATAAACAAAATCGCCACGCCAGTGGACATCGAAGACAGAGAAACACTCAAAAAAGTAGCATTAACATCAATGTCAAGCAAAGCCGTTGGACCAGCAAAAGAGCACCTAGCAGAAATAGCCATAGACGCAGTCAAGCAAATAGCAGAAAAACGCGGAGAACGCATGGTCGCAGACATAGACAACATCCAAATCATAAAGAAAACCGGAAAAAGCCTCTTCGAATCCCAACTCGTCAGAGGCTTAATAATAGACAAGGAAGTCGTCCACCCAGGAATGCCCAAAAAAGTGGAAAACGCGAAAATTGCACTCTTGGACTGCCCACTAGAAATTGAAAAGACAGAGTTCAGCGCAGAAATCCGCATACGCGACCCAACCCAAATGAAAGCCTTCCTGGACCAAGAAACAAAGATGCTCAAAGAAATGGTTGACAAAATAAAGGCTTCAGGCGCAAACGTGGTCTTCTGCCAAAAAGGCATAGATGACATGGCGCAACACTTCCTAGCAAAAGAAGGAATACTCGCAGCCAGACGCGTAAAACAGTCAGACATGGAGAAACTTGCAAGAGCAACAGGCGGAAGAATAATCACAGACCTAGATGACCTAACAAGGCAAGATCTCGGCGAAGCTGGGCTGGTTGAAGAGCGAAAAATCGGCGAAGACAAAATGATTTTCGTGGAAAAATGTCGAGACCCACGTTCAGTGGCGATACTCATACGCGCTGGACTCGAAAGAATGGTTGACGAGGCAGAAAGAGCCCTAACAGACGCCCTATCAGTGGTTTCAGACGTTATCGAAAACAACAAAATCGTCGCGGGTGGAGGCGCAGTGGAAATTGAAATAGCAAAGGAACTCCGCGACTACGCCACAAAAGTCGGCGGACGCGAACAACTAGCCATAGAAGCCTTTGCAGACGCAATAGAAATAATACCAAAAACGCTGGCTGAAAACGCTGGGCTGGAACCAATAGACATAATTGTGGAACTGAGAGCGAACCACGAGAAAAAAGACGGCGCGCACATGGGCGTAAACGTCTTCACAGGGAAAGTTGAAAACATGCGCGAAAACGGCGTAGTTGAACCATTAGTCGTGAAGGAGCAAGCAGTAAAAAGCGCCGCAGAATCCGCTTCAATGATACTGCGTATAGACGACGTGATAGCGGCAACAAAACCAAAAGAAGAGAAGGGACCAGAAAAACCGCCAGGTGAAGGCGAAAGCGAAGAATACTAAACCAATTTTTAAATAATCCCCTTTTTCTGCTCGCAATCTGTTCCCGATTTTGAGTTCGCCTCATAGTAATAATTCATAAAGCATATATACGGAAATTTTTGAAAAAGTGGGAAAATTGAAAGAAATGGTGGTAAAAATGAGAAAGTACGCTGCACTTTTTGCCATTGTCTCCTTATTCTTGTCTTTGACGGTTATTTCGAACATGAATGTTCCATCTGTTAGAGCTGCAGATATATTCCACGAAGGAGACTTGATACTTAGCGGAAACAACGTCACCATCATCGAAAATCAAATCCTCCACATAAACGGCAGCATAATCATAACAGAAAACGCCACGCTGATAATACGCAACCATGGAGGCATAAACTTCACACAACAATACAGCAGCCAATTTAACGTGACACTTAAAAACCCAGCCAATGGAAACCCGCGACTCATAATTGAAAATTACAGCGGCATAGCAGGAAATGGCTATGCTTTAATGCTGTATTTTTACGGCAACAGCACGTTAGAGGCTTATCAAGCAGCTACTCCTGACAGGGTCATTTTTAATTTCTTTGACTCTTCTTTTGCCAACATCACTGAATCCGAATTTTGGAGCATTTATGTTTACGCTAACGCAGTTCTCCACATGACAAATGCTTGGATAAATTATGTTTTCTTGAGTGGTAATGCGAAGGCTACTATAAGTGGCACAGAAATTTTCGATGAAATCTCCGCTAGCGTCAACTCTGAACTCACGATTTTAAATTGTGAGGTAAGCAACGCGGAAGCATGTCATAATTCAAAATGCTACATTTACGATTCGGTTTTTACCAATGCAACATTATATGATAATGCGAGAGTATGGCTTTTTAACACAACAATTACTAATGGAGCAGTATACGACAGTTCTATTGCCTATTTATATTACTACCTTGATGTTCACGTAACAGACCTTGTTGGGCAAGATGTTCCGTCAGCAAACGTAACCGCATACGACTCTGAAAACGTTCTAATGGATTCAAAGCTAACCGAAATTGATGGAAAGGCGCGGTTAGCGTTAATGAAGGGTTTCGTCAACGAAACAGGCTTTTACTGGACTGGAGCATACACAGTTGTTGCTTACTATATGAAATGCTCAAATTCAACATCAGTAAACATGTACGGCAATACGGAAATAGAAGTAAAATTAAACGTATTTTACAATTACCCCGCAAGCTACAATGGAGACATAATTCTCAAAGACAACGAATGTTTATGCGTTAATGGACTGCTTAACCTCAACGGAAGCATAATAGCCGAAGAAAACGCGACGCTAATACTGCGTGATGCGTGGATAAACTTCACACAAACAAGTAATGACCAGTTCACAATGACGTGCCGAGGAAGCGCTAGACTAATAGCGGAAAACAGTAACATAACATCATATTATTCATTTATGATAAACTTTGAAGAAAATAGCACAGCAACAATAGATGGGCTATTAACGAACGCTTACATCCTCACCTTCCTGCACTACTCGTCAGCAAACATCACTAACTCAGTGCTGCAAAGAAATTTGTACGCTTACAATTACGCGAAAGTTTCTGCTGTTAACTGCACAATAGACAGAAGCGTGGCAGTCTTCAACAACGCAGAATGTGTTCTGTCTAACTGCACAATAAACGACTGGATAACCATAACAGTGTCTTCTGCAAACGTCACAATGGCGAATTTAGAACCAGGATACATAAACTACTGGAATTTTCTGGAAAACTGCTCGGTTAACGTCTGCCCGACAGGTTATGCCCCAAACATAACAATAAGCGAAACATGCATTGCTGACGGATTAGGTTTAAGCAGCTATGGCTCCTCAAACATAACAATCTTCAGATCCACGCTCCTTAATCTCTACTTCTACGAGTCAACAAAGGCTGGAATTTACGATTCAAAAGTCACCGTCTTCATATGCACAAATGAATACGCTAGTTGCTATCTAGAAAATACAGAAACATATTACCTGTACTTGTATGGTGACTCAAAAGTCTGGGCTTTCAACGCAACAATACACACCACTCCAAACATTTCCAATAACGCCAAGCTCTACGTAGGCTGGTGGCTAAATATACACGTGATAGACCAAGCCCAACCTCCAAACGATGTCCCGAACGCAAACGTGACAATAACCGCCTCGGGATTTGGCACCGTCGCTTATGGCAAAACACAATCAAACGGCTGGGCAGTCTTCACTCTGCTAGAAAAAATTGTCAACGCAACTGGTATAGAATACGAATTTGGACCATACACGATAGAAACAGACTACGAAGGATACCACAACAGCGCAACCGTGACAATGAATGGAAACAAAGAAGTAACAATAATCTTGCCATTCACAATACCAGAATTCATCCTACAAATAATGCTAGCAGCGCTAATGGCACTAACACTCACAACACTACTATACAAAAGAAAACAAAACCGAAAATAACACCACCTCCAAACTTTTCTCCAAACCCTTTTTCAAAACCCAAAAACCAAAAGTACTACTGGAAAAGCTCCGGTAGTATAGTCCGGTCAAATCTACTAAACATTGCCGATTTCTCCAGCAACATCCCCTTTTTCTATTCTCCTTTAACCGCAACTAACAAAAAATTCTCAAAACTCTAATAAAAGATTAATATATAAGTCCTTGAACAGTCATTTATTCAACAAGTTGGAGGACGTCTATGACAAGGGATGAGAGATTATCTGTTGATTTTGCGGGGATAAGGCTTCCTAGCCCGATAGGCATTGGTGCGATAGCAACTTTTATGGGCAGCTCGATACCTGACGAGGATGTAGCGAAAATATTACTTAAATCTGCCGAGGCTGGTGCAGGATATATTTCGGTAGGAGCGCTTTGTTCTCTTCCAGAGGAATACGTTCAGAAAAAGAAAAAGGAGGTTTCGTCGCAGGAATGGCGAGAAATTATACGGAAACATTTCGGTGGTAGACCAGTGAGGCGATGGATGAAGGATGGAGAAGGATGCTTCCTACATAGGTTAGGAGCTATGACGCCCTATGGCATTCCGATAGAGGGTTTTGCAAAGTCATTGGAGCTTAAAATGCCCATCATCAACATGCTAAAGAAAAACAAACCTCCAGACGTTCCGCTGATCGCCAATATTGAAGCCGCGGGAGACCCAGAATCTTTCCGAATAGCTTCAAAGAAGGCGGAAGAGGCAGGTCTTGATATGATTGAGTTAAACGTGTCATGTCCCTTCTTCGCCACGGTTAGAGGAAACATAAATGCGTTTCTAGATGGAAAATTCATATTCGCAAATATGGGTGCCATTATGGGCGACTCCCCTGAATTCATAGAGGATGTAGTTAAAGAAGTTACTCAAGAGGTAAGCATCCCTGTGGGGGTCAAACTTACGCCAGAAACAGGTTTTCCAAGGGTCGTAGAAATTGCGAGAAGAGCAAAAAAGGCTGGTGCATCTTTCATTACCACTGCCAACATGGGTGTAACTATTCCGCCACCAGACATCTACAACAAAGGGAAAACGACATTGCCATTCACAGATGGAAATCCACTTATCGGATATGGAGGCGAGCCACTAAGACCAATTATACGCAAACATGTTGCTGCCATAAGCATGTTCGTACCAGAGCTGGACATACTGGCTATGGGAGGCCTAATGAACGCAGAACACATAATCCAGATAATAATGCTTGGAGCAAAGGCCGCAGGACAATGCGCCACCGTATTCTTCAAGGGAATCCGCTTCCTGAGGTCTGAACTTGAATTTATTAAAAGATTCATGACGGAGCAGGGCTACGACAGCATAGAAGAAATACGAAAAGTTGGAATTAAACAGCTAAAAACCGCGGATGAAGCGGTGGACGTAACTGCCAAAGCAAAAGTCGATGAAGCAAAGTGCACATTATGCAAAACATGCGTTGACAACATCTGCGCAGCGCTCTACTTAAAAGACAACAAAATCATGGTTTCTGACAAGTGCATAGGATGCGGACTATGCGCCATGGTTTGCCCCGTCAAAGCAATAACGCTAGTAAAAGCATAAACCCTTTAACTCCCAATATTATTCTTGCGAAACAACATTCAGATTTAATTTAGAGCCCTCCAGCAATTATGGGCATCAAAACAATTTCGTCCATATCTTTGAGTTTTGTTTTGAGTCCGCCAATAAATTCTATGCGTCTTCCATTCACCAAAACCGTTATGGTGGCATCTCCTGGTTTTATGTCAACTCCTTGTTCCTTAAGTTTTATAAAAGCATCTTCAACCGTAGCATAATCATGTAAAAAAAGCCAGATGTCTGTTAAACTGAACCTTTTGTGCGCAGCTCCTGCAAATTTAACGCGAACTTTCATTTTGAATCACATGAAAGTGAATTTTTATGGTGAATTATAGAGCTCATTAGCTGCTTCCACTAATCCTAGCTCGGCAAGTTTCTCCTTTGTGGGCACGCCCAGTTTGTTCCAGCCTCTAGTTTTGTAGTATTCTTTAAGGAGCACATCAAGCTCGAAGATTTGCCCTTTGGAGGGTTCTCTAGGCACTGGTTCTTTAAGTATCCTTTCGGGCATTGAATCGTAATTAACATCAAAACCTTCTCTGGCTATGAATGCCTTTTCAAGGTTAAAGATTCTTTCTCCTACTAGCCACAGATACTTTGGATCTTTGAATTTTTCAATGCCAGTGGCAGAATATAATAACTCACTATACAATTCTAAAGTTATCATATCGTTGCTGATCGGGAAAGAACAGAAAACCGCTGTTTCAGCCGCTGCGATTTCATCTTGCACGTACTTGGTTATTTCTCCCTTGCCTTTAGTAGCAAAAGGGTCAACCTTTCTTGGAACACCCAATATCTCAAATTTGTTCCAGCCAATGCAGTGACTTGCGCCTATTGGCGAGGTGGCGAAGCTTAATCCGTGAGCTTTTAGTGAGCGCGGATCGTAGGCGGGAAATTCAAGACCCTTAACGTGCATGGCGTACTTTTCGGCGCCTCTCCCTATAACTTCAGCGGCTCTTTTGACCCCCTCTCCAAGCAGTTCGCCTATGCCTATTCTTAGGGCAATGCGCTTCACAAGCTCAACTAAAACTTCTGGATCGCCCCATCTAAGCTCAAGACCTCCCGTTTCACTTTTTCCTATGATGCCTTTCTCGTAGAGTTCGGTGGCAAAGGCTATTGCTACTCCAGTGGATATGGTGTCCAAGCCATAAAGGTCTGAAAGCATGTTGGCATAAGATATTGCCTCTATATTGCTGTTTCCAATGGCTCCGCCATACGACCAGTGAGTTTCGTATTCGGGAAAATCCCAAGCGATTCCAGCGTAGGGCCCCTTTGTAATTTTGAATTTCTTCCAGCACCTAATCATGCAGCCGTAGCAACCATCATGTTTAACCACGTAGCTAGCTAAAACATCTGGTGTAAACCTCTGAGCTCCTTCAAACGGGAGCTGTTTGAAGTTATATGTTGGAAAGTTGCCCATGGTATAGAACAAGTATACTATGCCGTTTGTACCTAGGCTTCTAAACCCCTCAAAGCCCGGGTTTCTGCGGTAAGCTTCTACTTGCGCTTTCACCGCGCTATCAAAGGCTTTATCGTTATAAATCGTTGGTCGCTTAGAGCCTTTCACGACTATGGCCTTAAGTTTTTTGGACCCCATAACTGCGCCGCCGCCACCCCTCGCCGCGGTTCGCATGTCATCCGTCACAATGGCTGAGATTTTTACAAGTCTTTCTCCTGCTGGACCTATCATAATCATTCTAGCCTTTTCATCTGTATCATCGCGGATAAAATCGCGAGCAGCTAGGGTTGTCATACCCCAAACTTTGGAAGCATCCATGAATTCAACCTTGTCATCGTTTATCCACAGGTAAACAGGTTTTTCAGAGGCACCCTCAACGATTATTGCGTCATACCCGGCAAACTTGAGTTCAGCCCCGAAAAATCCTCCTCCAACACTTCTGCAGTACGCATCTGTAAGTGGAGATTTAAATTGTGCAATCCACCTGCTCGCCGACTGCGCCTTGGTGCCAGTTAATGGACCTACTGATAAAACCAGCTTATTTTCTGGGCTCAGCGGATCGGTTCCTTTTAGCACTTCATCGAATAGCACCTTGATGCCGAATCCGCGACCGCCAACAAATCTTTCGACAAAATTCTTCTTCAATGGTTCTACGATGAATTTGCGGCGCGTCAAATTTACCCTTAAAACTTGCCCCATATAGCCAGACCAAGAATTAGGATTTTTATTCATGTGTGCCCCCTCAACCATTATTCGCTTGTCATGCTAACTGATAATTTTAAGTTTTTCATAGGGATACTTTAATTTCACATGTGCTTTTTCGAGAAATATACGATCGGCATAATTACGGTTTATGTTGGATCCAAAACTTTTAAGAGCAAATTTTTTATCGTACAAAGATTATCAACACGAGTGATGATGACCATGGTAAATTCAGAAGAATTCGTTAATGCTTTGGCAGACTTGAAGGAAGAAGAAGCTGTTAAAATGGTTAATGACATGCTTAAGGCAGGCGAGGATCCATTTAAGATAATGGAGTACATTCGCCGAGCAATGGAGATTGTTGGTAACCGTTTTGCCAATAGCGAATACTTCATATCTGACCTTCTCTACGCTGGCGAGATACTTAAAACAATAACAGCTATGATAAAGCCTAAACTAGCCAAGAAAACACAAATCAAACGTCTGGGCAAGATAGTTTTTGGAACAGTTGCTGGCGACATACACGATATTGGTAAAGACATAGTGGTTTTCATGCTAGAGGTTAACGGCTTTGAAGTTTACGACTTAGGCGTGGATGTTCCAGAGGAGAAGTTTGTTGAAAAAATAAAGGAGACTGGCGCCACAATTGTTGGCCTAAGCGGTTTCTTAACACTAGCCTTTGAATCTATGAAAAGGACGGTAGAAGCCATTGAAAAAGCGGGTTTAAGGGACAAAGTAAAGATCATGATTGGAGGCGGCCAGATAACCGAGGAGATACGGCGATATGTCGGTGCTGATGCTTATGGTAAAGACGCAATGGACGCGGTATCTTTAGCAAAAAAGTGGGTAGGAGTGGAGTGAAAGTTGTCGGCAGATGAAAAAAGAGAGGAATTGTTCAAACGATGGCTTTCTCCTGCTGGCGTAACTTTTGCCAGCGAAAAAGCTGAAAACGATTATAAGAAGAGAGTGACTAGGATAAAGGACGCTATTCAGTTGAAAAAATTGCCCGATCGAGTGCCTGTTTATCCAATAGTAGGGTTTTTCCCAGCCTATTATGTTGGCTTAACTGCTTATGATATGATGTATGACTATGAAAAGCTTACTTTCGCGTTTAAAAAATATGTTTTAGACTTTGAGCCTGACGCTCATGGAGGAGCGATAGGTCCCGGCCCCGGAAAATTCTTCGAAATTCTTGACTACAAGTTATATGCTTGGCCTGGACATGGAGTTTCTCCAGAACATTCTTATCAATGCATTGAAGGCGAGTACATGAAGGCTGATGAATATGACCTTTTGATTCAAGATCCAACAAACTTCTTCTTAACAACCTATTTTCCAAGGGTATTTGGCGCTTTAGAGCCTTTCAAGAAGCTTCCACAGTTCACTAACGTACTGGAAATGTATGGAGGCTTTACCCCAGCCAATTTCATACCATTCGGCTTCCCCGACGTCCAAGCTGCCTTGAAGGCAATGATGGATGCAGGAAACGAAGTCCTAAAGTGGATAGGACACGTAGCGACGTGGGAGAAGGAAATTACCGCTGCTGGTTTTCCCAACTTTTGGGGTGGAGGAACCAAAGCGCCATTCGACACGCTTGGCGATACCCTAAGAGGAACAAAAGGGATAATGCTTGACATGTACCGCAATAAGGATAAGCTCTTACAAGCAATGGAAGTTATGACGCCCTTAATGATTAAAATGGGTGCTTCAGCAGCGAAGATGAATGGAAACCCAATAGTTTTCATACCCTTGCATAAGGGTGCAGACGGATTTATGTCCACAAAACAGTTTGAAACTTTCTACTGGCCCACCCTCAAGAAAGTTATCATAGGCTTAATTAATGAAGGATGTGTGCCTTTTCCATGGGCTGAAGGAGGCTATGGATCGCGTCTAGAAATAATTAGAGACTTGCCTAAGGGCAAGACATTGTGGGGTTTTGATCAGACTGACATGGGCAAAGCCAAGGAAATCTTGGGTGATGTGGCTTGCATCGGAGGTAACGTGCCGAGCGCATTGTTGCAAGTAGGTACTCCTAAAGATGTGGAAGAATATGTAAGGACGCTTATAGATGTTGCTGGCGAAGGCGGAGGATTTATTTTGATGAATGGAGCGGTTATTGATAAGGCAAAACCTGAAAATGTTAAGGCGATGATTGACGCTACTAAAAAGTATGGCGTGTACAAATAACAATTTGTGGGGAAAATACCTTGGAATTTATTGAAGGAACAAAAGTTACAAAGAAATTCGGAGGGCTAACTGCTCTAAACAACGTGGATTTTAGTTTAAGCGAAGGAGAAATAGTTGGTCTGATAGGTCCTAATGGAGCTGGAAAGAGCACGCTTTTTAACGTGATATCTGGAGCGTTTCGCCCAACTTCTGGAACAATAAAGTTTAAAGGTATAGACATAACTGGTCTTAAGCCGCACAAAATTTGTAAGCTAGGCATCGGAAGAACATTTCAAATACCGAAACCTTTCCTTAACATGACGGTTTATGAGAATGTTTACGCGGCGGCTCTTTTTGGATGTGCTAAAGGCAAGTTTTCCGACCTTAAACGTGAACTCAATGTGATACTTGAAAAATTTGGATTAGCTGAAAAGAGCATGATGCCCGCTTCAAGCTTAACAATTTTCCAGCTTAGAATGCTTGAAATTGCCCGAGCACTTTCAATAAAACCCGAACTCCTATTATTAGACGAAGTGATGGCGGGTTTAAACCCAACTGAAACTGTACAGCTGCTTAAGGTGATTAGACGATTGCGTGATGACGAGGGAATCACAATTTTTATGGTTGAACACAACATGCGCGCCATAATGGAGGTAACGGATCGTATTATGGCGCTTCACCAAGGCATGAAGATAGCTGAGGGGAAGCCTTGTGAAATAACCAAGGAACCGTCGGTCATTGAAGCTTTTTTGGGTGAAGGCTGTGCTTGAAGTTAAACAGTTAAATGTTTTGCGCGGTAAAATTCAGGTTTTATGGGATGTTTCTGTTCACGTTGAAAAAGGCGAGTTTGTGACGCTAGTGGGCGCTAATGGAGCTGGAAAAACAAGTCTTTTAAGCGCAATTGCTGGAATATTAAAACCAGCGTCGGGAGTTATTCGATTTAACGGCAAAGAAATTAACAACATGCCTCCGTACAAAATTGTAGATTTAGGGATAGCGTTTATACCTGAAGACAGAAAACTTTTCGCTGGCATGACGGTTCGTGAAAACTTGATTCTAGGCGCTTACAGCTCTAGAGGAAAGGGCTCTAAAGAGGAAACAATCAAACAAGTTTATCAGCTTTTTCCAGTATTGAAGGATAGGGAAAAACAAGTAACTGTCACGTTAAGCGGGGGAGAGCAGAGGATGCTTGCTATAGCACGCGGTTTAATGTCAAACCCAGAATTGTTGATTTTGGATGAGCCATCACAGGGACTGGCGCCAAAAGTCACTTTAGAAGTGTTTGAAGCTTTAAGAAGACTTAAAGAGCATGGAGTCAGCATTTTACTTGCAGAACAAAACGTCAATCAAGCATTAAAATGTGCTGACCGCGCCTATGTAATGGAGACTGGAAAAATAACACTGGAAGGGAAGGGCGTAGATCTTCTGAATAACGATTATGTTAAGGAAGCTTTTTTGGGTCTTTAGCTCTCTAACTTTTTCTTGATACTCTGTGTAGCCTTTAACTTTTCAACAATCCCCATTATTCCATTTGGCATAAACAAAACAATGGCTACCAGCACTGCCCCAAGAATTATCAAGAAAATATGGGGATAAGTAACACGGAGATACTCGCTAAGCAAAGACATTGTCACCGCACCTAGCACAGGTCCGTAAGGCGTTCCGGCTCCACCAAGCAAAGTCATTACTGCAGGCAGAAACGAATACAATGAATCAAAGGCTATCGAGGTGTCCAAATAAGTGAATCTGGTCATGAAACTAGCTCCCATCAGACCGATACACATGGCGCTAACGGCGAAGCCTATAGTTTTAAATATGCTTGTGTTTACGCCTGTATGCGCGGCAGCTTCCTCACATTCACCTATCATTCTTAAGGCGATGCCAAACTTGGATTTGCGCAAAAATGTGACAAGCAAAATTATTGCAAGCGAAGTTATCAATATTGCATAATATACTTCTCGGTCGTTAAAGAAAATGGGAATATACGTTCCACGCGTGCCCGTTATCCTTATTTCCCACCATTGAAAGACAACTCTTATTATTTCACTTATCCCAAAAGTAACTATTGCAAAATATATGCCCTTCAGTCTTAGGGATATCAAGCCGATGAGTAAAGCTGCTGCAAAATTTAAAAGCCCTGCCAAAAGAACAACGACAGGAAAAGGCAAAATTGGCCAGTAATTTAAGACTTTTGCAGTGAAGTACAAGCCTAACCCGAAAAAGGCGGCTGACCCTAACGCGACGTATTTTGTAAGGCCAGAAAACAAATGCCAACTTACAGAGAGCGTCACCCAGAGAATAACCGTTCTTAAAAGTGACAGATAATAAACGCTTAGAAAGTATGGTGCAAAAGCCAGTACTATAACTATTAAGGGGAATGGAAAGACTTTCCAAGCATCCAATGTTTTGTTCATCATGATCATTTCCCGAAGAGCCCTTTTGGTCTAACTATTAACATTATGAGGAGGAAAATGTACACCACCGCCATGTACAAGAGAGGTTCCCATTTGTACGTGATATAGTAAATGTACCCTAACAAGAAACCTCCAACCAAACTACCAACAAAGCTTCCCATGCCACCCAGAACTATAATTGCCAAAGCAATAAAAGTAAAAATTGGCCCTTTGTAAGGAGTTATGTCCGAATAAATCATGGACCATAACGAGCCGGCTATTGCACTTAAGAATGCACCTAAGCCAAACGACAGAGCATGAATCTTGAGGATGTTTATTCCAACTATTTGCGCACCGGTCGGTTCTTCAACTGTAGCCCTCATAACCAACCCGGCTCTTGTAGAGCGTAGCAAAAAGTACATTGCAACGCTGATTGCTACAGAGATAATTGCAGCCACAATCATGTTTAACTGGAAAGTTTCCCCAAGTATATTTACAGATTCGCTAAGGTATGGACTGCCTATTGGAGTTGGGCCGAATATGAATTTGACAACATTTTGAATGATAAATGAAAGACCAAAACATGCCAGAAGCGATCTAAATTCAAGCTCCTCAGCAGACTTAGATATGTAAACCAATCTGCGGAAAACAACTACTTGAATTAAAACGCCTAAAAAGAAGACTACAGGCCCGCTTATTAATAGAGTAACAAGCGGATTAACACCATAAAAACTGAAGAAAAAGAAAGTCACGTAGGCACCAAGCATGAGGAAATCTCCGTGAGCTATGTTCAATATCCTAGTAACACCATACTGAAGGTTAAGACCAACAGAAATTAAGGCAAATATTGCCCCTAAAATTGCGCCCCCAATAAGTATATCCAACACGATTTTATCCCACCAAAAAATAAAAAGAGAAGGCTATGTTTTGGCCTATGGCCACGCAGGTTTTGGAGCTATTATATCTGCTGATTTGGCACTTAACGGCCAAACTACCTCCATTATATCCCCGCCTTGCCACTGAGTTATCGTTCCTGCCAACTCACATTGCATACTGTAACCTGGCCTAAGCTTAGTCAATCCAACCGTGGTATTGAAAGTTTGTGTTGCAAGCGCATTTCTAATTTTTTCTCTGTCAAGACCAACCTTTTCAACAGCTTGGAATAGACACTCAATTGCAGCGTAGAATACGGCTGATGCGGGGAATGGTTCATAACCAAAATGCTGTACATGCTTTTGGCGCCATGCTTGCAGCTGTGGAGTGTTGTAGGCTGTTGCTGGCCAACCGTCGTAGTAGCATACGCCTCTAAGCTCTTCTTTTGTGAACCCGAATGGGCCATATACTAGGAATGGAACTTCTATTGTTGGACCAGTGAATATAAGTTTCGGATTAAAGTTTTGAGCTTCGCATTGTTTTATAAATGTTGAGCCTTCCTGGTAGCCACAGATGATTGCAACATCAACATTTGCATTTTTAAGAGTTGTTATCATTGGGGTGAAGTCGGTTACGTAGGGTTCATATCCTTGATAGACTGGAACTGTGAAACCTGCTAGTAACAGGTGTGTTTGTATAGCTCCGGCGTATTCCACACCATGCTGATCCGCGTGGAAGAGTATGCCAATCTTGGAAATTGATGTTTTGGTTGCGTTTACATTCACGAGGAGGTCAGCCACTTCTTTACCCGTTTCAGATGGCATGCCAAGCACTGAAAATGAATACTTGTATTCACCTGTTCTCATTTTCTCCGCTGCAATGTCGGAGCCAAACGTTAGGGCAATTACTGGATAGTGGTACTTCTCGTAGGTTGAGAAGGCGGCGAAGCAGAAGGCTGTGCTTATAGGTGCGAAAATAAGGTCAACTTTATCTTCTGTTATGAGCTTTTCAGTCAACTGAAGCATCCTATCAAGATTACTTTCGTCATCATATTCTATGACTCTAATAGGTAGCTTTTTACCGTACTCGGGCACGTATAAACCACCGTTTGCATTAGTTTCATTGACAAGCCACATCTGGTAGATGTGGTAAATCATCTGAGGAGACATAACTCCAGTTTTAGAGTGCACGACACCAATGAGTATCTCTGTTTTCTCTGGCGGTGCCCCTGGACCCATATAGATGTAGTAGGCCACTCCTGCAATAGCTGCGACAACAATGATTATGGCGATTACTATGGCTTGTATTTTGGTGATTGCTTGTTTACTTAAAATTAAAGGATTTTTCATCGAATTGAAACCTCCATTTTCGAGTACAACTTTAATCTCTAAAATTCATATATAAAACTTATGTCCTTACCAATGCAAGATTCAAAATGAATACAAGGAATAAATTAGAAGCCTCAATTGCTTATAACGGAAGTAAAATAAAAAGAGAATGTGAATTTTGACAGCGCTAAAGTGGCGTTCTACCTCTTTGTCGTTGTTTTAACTTTCCCTGCCACATATATTGCTATGACTGCGAAGACAACGGTTGTCGCGATGAAGAGATATGTTAAGTATGCGGGCATCGTTGTTTTGGTTAATTCGTCGTATTTTGCTTCCAACTCATCATATTTGGCTGAAAGTGTATTGTAGACGCTTTCAAGCGCAAAACATTTGCCAACTAGCTCGGTAAGGTTACTTTGAATCATAATATAATTGAGCCTAAGTTGCTCATAATTGCTTTGAAGCTGGTCATAGTTGTTTTGAAGTTCCATGTATTCGGATCCAAGATCCTCGTATACCACTGGAAGTGTTAGGTCGCTTGTCCATTCTTGTGCTGAACCATCATAAACCTTCACGTTAGTATAATTGAGTACTTCGCTAAGCACAAAATACATTGTGCTTGCATACCCGCCAACACCACAGTAAACAATTATCTCCTTCGACTTATTAGCGCCGACTATGCAATCAGCAAAGGCTTCAAGTATGTCGACATTTTTGTATGTCCCGTAAATCACGCCTGTTCCAGACACGTTGAGATTAAGATTCCATAGCCAAGGAGTGGGGAAGTTTCTGGCAGTTGGAATGTGTCCTGGTCTTGCAGCCCAAGGTTCTTGTATAAAACCTAAATAGACTTCGGCGTCTCTGGCGTCTATAATTATGGCTTCTCCGAGTTTGTTGGCTACATACTGCTTGTCAACAATCGTATCGCTTTTTACGGTGCCAATATACGTTACAGGAGTCGGCCTAACCGTTCCACTTTCAGTGGAGTATCCGTCAGCTACCCATTTGTCATATCCTCCATCTAAAATGGCAACATTTTCAACGCCAGCATACAGTAGGGTCATGGCTACTCTGGTTATGCCAGCTATACTGTATAGGGCAAGAGGCATTGGAACTAGCGGACCGCTTGTGCCGCCAACCACAACCACAAGAGAATCGTTTTTTATGCCTGCGTCGCCAATCAATTCAAAAAGATAATCTTCTGATGGCATTTCCATCCAAGGTAAATTAGCGCCAAAAGGAGGATTCGCATACCACATGCCTTCAGGAACGTTTATCGCCCCTGGGATGTGGCTAGCATCATAAAGGTCTGGGCTTCTAACGTCAAGCACAACAAGGTTTGTAAGACCGAGATTTGCGTTTAACCAGTCGGTGGAGACGATGGCGGGAATACTGCGTGTTGGAGATGAATAAGTGATTTTGATAGAAAATGGTAGGACTAGCGCTGAAATTATGATTATGCCTAAAAATGCGGTTGCCTTTTTTCCCATCGCAATCTCCTCAATTTCGCAATTTTTCATAGCATAATGCATATAAAACTTATTGCATCCTTAAATCGGAAATTGGCACTGAACCGTGAGTCCTCTTATTACCTAGTCAGCTTTTTAAGGTTTAACTACAGACCTTCCCAATATTTCCCCTCTTTTAATCTGTTCAAAGGCTTCATTAACTTCTTCAAGTTTAAAAATTTTAGTTGTAATTGACTTTATTACACCTCTTTTGGCTAGTTCAACTAGATCAATAAGATCTTTGTGCGTGCCAACTTTTACACCAGATATTGTCAGTTCATAATTTACGGCAGTGTCCGGAAGGCACTTCAGCGGACCAGGACCTACGCCAATAACCAAAAATCGCCCCAGCATGCCCAGCATTTTCAGTCCATTCTCTAATGTCTGCTCAAAACCAACCAAATCCAGAACAACATTTGCTCCTCGTCCGTCGGTTATTTTTAGAACTTCTTTAACTGGGTCTCTCGTGGCATCAATGGTGTAATCTGCTCCAAATCTTCTTGCCATTTCCAGCTTTTCCCTAGACCTGCTTATGGCTATAACTTTTGAACCCATAGCTTTCGCTATTTGAACTGCAAAAATTCCTAAACCTCCAGCCCCATAAATTACGATAATGTCGCTTGGCGTCACGGCTGCTTTTCGCATGGCTCTAAATACAGTAACTCCACCACAAGCTAAAGGCGCAACATCTTCTGGAATTAAATTTTCAATATTGATAAGTGATTTAGCTGGAACTGTTATATATTCAGCGTACCCTCCATCTCTGCCAAATCCTATTGGCCTGTTGTATAAGCAGCAGTTCTCAAACCCTGTTCTGCACATGATACAAGAACCGCATGCGTATGCCGTCCAAGAATCTATTAAAACAGAATCACCGACTTTTACATCTGCAACTTCAGAGCCTACCTCAACAACTTTGCCTGCAATTTCATGTCCTAAAATCCATGGTCTTTTACCGCCGAACACTTCAGTTGTTAGGGCTCCCTCTGCTAGGTGAATGTCCGTGTGACAGACTCCACAAGCATCTATCTTTACTACAGCATCTTTGGGTCCAGGTCTTTGAATTTCCACTTCATCAAGCCTTAAAGGTTGTTTATATTCATGCAGTCTCATTGCCTTCATGACGTGCACCGCTTTTATAGGCAACTTGGAAGTTTTTCAATTTTTCTGCTATGAGCTCTTGAAATTAATGAAGTTTGTAGACGTTCATTCTCTTATCGGTGTGGCTTTCCAGAAGTAAACGTACATGCCGTCTTCGCGCCTTAAATCCACCCTTCGAAAGGTTAACTTTACTGGTAAGTCGATTTTCAGTTCCTCTGCCTCCACATCTGTTAAGTCTAGGAAAACTCTACCTCCGCCTTCCAAGTTGATTAAGCCTATAGGCGTGTTTTCCCTTAGTGGATCAAAGGAATAGGAAAACAGTTTGCCCCTCTTGTCGCATAGTCGAACTTCTTCGAAGTTGTCTTTGGATCGGCATTTGATGCATACCCTTTGTGGTGGATACTGAACTGCACCACATATTTTACATTTAACTCCATGCAGTGGATAGATTCTATTGGTTTCTCGCCAAATTGCCACTGCGCTAGGGTAAGAGACGGTCATGTCCACTCTTGGTTCAGGTAATTTAACGAGTTTGCGCCACTTAAGGTATGTAGCATAATCATGCAACTCCTTTTTGTTTGCAATTTTGGCGGCTATTTTACGCTTTTTGGCACTCTCTTTAACCTTGAAAAGGAAAGCGTCGCTGCCACTTCCATAGCTAGCCATCAACAACTTATCGCCAGAATTTGCTTCTTCTAGCGCTGCTGCAAACAGCATTAAAGGCTGCGCTACTCCAGTGTTGCCAACAGTCTCCATCAAAGGATCTTGAAGTTGAACCTTGGGGTCTAAACCTAAACTTCTAGCCAGCTCTAACCCTCTTCTCATTTCCGGGACTGGAAGCACCACTTTAGCCAATTCCTTTGCGTTTAACCCTGCCTCGCTGATCAGTTTTGAAATGTTTTCCTTGACAACCCTAAGATAGCCACATGGGTATACGTATCGATCTTCCCATGAATTGACGAATATGTCAACGTCCCGGCGCCACAAGTCATATATCTCATCGTAGACATGTTTGCTGGATTGCACATCTGCAATTTTACCTTCCTTTTCTACCAGAAAAGCCGCTGCGCCATCTCCAAATGTTTGTTCAAGGCTTGTGCCCGGCGCTCCTAATCGGCAATCGGCAGCTGTAACGAGTATTTGCCTTGCAGAGCCAGACTTAACCATGTCAAATGCAACTTTTAACGCGTTGGTGCCTGCCTTTAGCGATCCAGAAAAATCCGCAGTAAAAACGTCACGGCGAACGCCGAGAACCGCAGCTATTGTGGCAGAAGCGCTCTTTTCATTGAACGGGGATGTCGTAGAAGCAAAGAAAACGCCATCAACAGAGTCAATTCCCATACCATCAACGCAGTCCAACGCTGCAGCAACAGCCATCGTTAGGCTATCTTCATCCTTACCAGCTACTGAACGTTCACCACTAAGACCTTCGCCCAGCAATTCTCGCCTCATTCGCCAAATGGGAATGTGAACGCCATAAGCGGATATTCCAACCATTCTAGCTCCCCCTAAGTCCAAGTATAACTACGGCGGCATTTTGAGAATCAACTGGGGTGCCACCACACGTGTGCGATAGACCTAATTGTTTTCTTATATTTACCTGGCGTTGACCAGCTTTCCCTTGAAGTTGCTTGTAAACTTCGTACATCATTCTAAGCCCACTAGCGCCTACAGGGTGCCCAAAAGATTTCAGCCCTCCATCCGTATTTACGGGTAATTCGCCTTTCAACTCAAAGGTTCCCGCATCTACGTCCTCCTTCCCTTTGCCTCGAGGAGCGAAGCCAAGATCCTCATATATTACAAGTTCATGTATTGTGAAGCAGTCATGCACTATAGCCATGTCTAACTCTTTACGTGGATTATTAATACCAGCTTCCGAATAAGCCATTTTGGCAGCTCTAAAATTTTCTTCTATGTGCGTTAAGTTCCAATCATCCTGCACTTGACCTTGATAAAATCCAGTACTCATCCCAACACCCTTCACAAGAACATAATCCTCCCTATAGTTTTTGGCCAGATCAGCGCGAACAATAACGGCTGCTGCTGCACCATCACTAACTCCGCAACAATCATAAAGTCCTAAAGGCCAAGCAACTATCGGCGCGTTTAACGCGTCTTCAAGGGTTATTCTGCGTTGGAACTGCGCTTTAGGGTTCAAAGAGCCATTATAGTGGTTTTTAACTGCGATCTTGGCTAGGGTTCTCCTGCCTTCATCAATTGGAATGTCATAACGTAGAAAATATCTTAAAGCAAGTTGGGCGAAGGCTGTCACTGGCATAAAGCGGGGGTCAACTCTGCTGGTGTATAGGTCTGCAGGATTACTGTCTCCTGGTATCGGTAACCCCGTATCCTTGAGTTTCTCTGCACCGCAAACTAGAACGATATCAAACGCACCGCAAGCAACAGCATAGCAAGCATCTATGAAAGCATTGTGGCCGCTTGCGCATCTATTTTCGACGCGTGTAACCGGAACGTAATCAAGTTTTAAAGGGTAAGATAAGCTGCGTCCAAGTTCACCGCTTCTCGCTGTCGACCACCACGCAGCTTGAATGTCTGTAGGATCTATGTTGGCATCCTCAAAGGCTTCATAACAAGCTTCAACAATTAAATCGTTAACGCTTTTATCCCAATGCTCAGCAAACTTTGTGCAACCCATACCTATTATGGCAACCTTGTCCTTTACACCAGGCATAAAATGCACATCCACAACGTCTCGAACTATGGAGAATCACGTTTGGATTTAAACCTTATGTCAACAACTTTTATTAGCACTCGAAATATATCTCTAAAAACAAGATTCCCACAAGGTGAAGATCGTTGAACATTAAGAATGTAGCGATTGTAGGCGCGGGTACCATGGGAAGTGCCATCGCAGAGGTGGTTGCAACTAAAGGCTTTCAGGTGAAATTGGTAGATGTAAACGAGGAAATATTAAAAAAGGCTGTTGAAAGGATAAGAGGAGAACTCAAGAGCAGTTACGATAAGGGGTACATAAAAGAAAACATAGAAGACATCATGAATAGAATAAAGACAACCACAGATTTAGCCGAAGCTGTGAAAGACGCCGACATCGTAATCGAAGCTGTACCTGAAATAATGGACTTGAAAAAGAAAGTTTTTAGCGAAATTGAAAAGCACTCTCCAGCGCACGCCATATTTGCTACAAATACATCGTCATTAAGCATAACCGAAATCGCAACCGCAACCAAAAAACCTGAAAAAGTAATAGGAATGCACTTCTTTAATCCACCAAAAATTCTGAAATTGCTTGAAATCGTTTGGGGTGAAAAAACCAGCCAAGAAACCGTTAAAATTGTAGAAGATTTTGCAAAGGAAATCGAGCGAATCATAGTTCACGTTAAAAAAGACGTCCCAGGTTTCATTGTGAACAGAATTTTCGTTACAATGTCAAATGAAGCTGCTTGGGCTTTAGAAATGGGCGAAGGCACATTGGAGGAAATCGATTCAGCAATCAAATATAGAATCGGGCTTCCAATGGGTCTCTTTGAGCTTCATGATGTTCTTGGCGGAGGAAGCATAGATATCAGCTACCACGTTCTAGAATACTTTAGAAAAACACTTGGAGAAACGTATAGACCTGCACCAATCTTTGAAAGACTTTACAAGGCAGGACATTACGGAAAGAAAACCGGAAAAGGCTTCTATGACTGGAGTGAGGAAAAAACGAACGAGGTGCCGCTAAGGGCAGGGGCAAAATTTGATTTACTTAGGCTTATCGCTCCAGCAGTCAATGAAGCCGCGTGGCTAGTTGAAAAAGGCATAACAACCGCGGAAGAAATAGACCTCGCAGTTTTAAATGGGCTTAATTATCCAAGAGGTCTCCTAAGAATGGCTGATGACATAGGAATCGACAAGATAGTGGCAAAGTTGGAAGAACTTTATGGAAAATACAAAGAGGAAAGGTACAAGCCTAACCCCTTGCTTGAGAGAATGATTAAAGAAAACAAGCTTGGAAGAAAAACTTGTGAAGGCTTCTATGAATATGGACGAGGAAAATACGAGTTTGTCCTTGTCGAAAAACTAGGCGACATCGGCATCATATACCTCAACAGGCCGAGGAGGGCAAACGCGCTTAATCTGACCTTCCTCGCAGAGATTAATGACGCACTAGACATGTTTGAAGACAACGAGGAAATAAAAGCTGTGATAATTGCAGGAGTGGGTAGAAACTTCTGCTCTGGAGCAGACATCTCAATATTTGCCTCAGGAAAACCTGAAGCTGTTGTCGAATCAAGCCAAAAAGGCCACAAAGTTCTAAGAAGAATTGAGCTCTATCCAAAACCAGTAATTGCCGCAATAAATGGCCCAGCACTTGGAGGAGGGTTTGAGTTGGCTCTGGCTTGTGACTTAAGAGTAATGAGCGATAAGGCATTTCTTGGACTTCCAGAACTCAATCTTGGAATAACACCTGGGTGGGGTGGAACACAGCGGCTGGCTTATCTGGTTGGCGTTGGAAAGCTTAAAGAAATCATACTCTTAAGAAAAAATGTTGACGCACAACAAGCGTTGGAACTTGGCTTAGTTTCTGAAGTGTATCCCAGCGAGGCATTTATGGATAAGGCTATTGAATTCGCTAAGAAGGTGGCGGAACTTCCTCCGCTTGCGGTTGGATACTTAAAGAAGGCAGTAGCCCTAGGGGTAACGTCTCATTTAGAGTCTGGATGCTTTATAGAATCCACTGTTTCAGGTGATATCTCTCTAACAAAAGGTGTTGCTGAAGGTATACAAGCATTTATGTACAGGAGAAAACCTCAATTCTAAGAGCAATCGATAGTGGAAGTTTTTGCCTTGGAGGTATAAAATAGAAAATGACCACAGAAAGAATTCCAGCGCCACTTTTTTCGCCTAAATATGGTCCGCTTAGCGGAATAAGAGTACTAGTTGCGGGAAGCATTGTCGCTGGGCCAACTGTTGGCACATTACTCGGCGATCTTGGAGCAGAAGTGCTACACATTGAAAGGCCAGATACAGGTGATACCATGCGGCTGCTTCCCCCATTTTACGAGGCTAAAGGTAAAAAGATTGGTGGAGAATTCGTCTGTGTAAGAAGAAATGAACTTAGCGTCGCACTCGACATGAAGTCCGAAGAGGGAAAGAAAATTTTCTATGCACTCATCAAACAATCAGATATATTCGTTGAAAGCCTAGTTTGGCTTGAAGAACGATTCGGAATAAAAGATGAAGACATCTTAAAGGCAAATCCAAAAATAGTGATAGTGCACGTTAGCGGATATGGCAGGCCGGAGTTCGGCGGAGATCCGAAAAAGTGTAAAAGGGGTAGCTATGATATAATCTCGCAAGCATACTCAGGATGGTGTAAACTAGCCTCAACTCCGGAATACGAAGTTTATAGGTTGCCTCTCTACGCTGGAGATTACATTACAGCTCTTTTTGGAGCAATCGGAGCATTAGCAGCGTACATTTATGCGCAAAAAACTGGGGAAGGACAAGTTGTAGATACAGCACAGTTTGAGGCTATTTCGAGGATAATTGAGATGTACCATACAATGTATTATAACCTCGGTGTATTAAGAGAAGGAGAGGGAGTTTATCGCGTTTTCAACCAACAACCTTACGGGCTCTATAAAGCAAAAGACGGATGGGTTGCAATAGGAGCTGTTGGACCACTAACCTATAATAGATTCATAAAAGCCCTTGCTGAAGCCACGGGCATTAATCCTAAAGATTTTCCATATGAGGAATGCTCCGGAACCCCAGAAGCTATCGCCAGTCCAAAGGGAAGGGAACTAGACAGAATACTCAAAGAATACCTTAAGGGCCGCATAAGAGAAGAGGTGGAAGAACACTTCAACAAGTACGATGTGCCGTGCTCTAGAGTGTCAACTCCCGACGACGCCTTAAAAGACAAACATTGGATTGCCAGAGGCCACATAGTTGATGTTCTGGACTCCACGACTGAAACACTAGTAAAGCAAATAGGGATAGTCCCCAAATTTTCAAAAACCCCTGGGAAAATTTGGAAAGGTGTTCCAAAACTTGGAGAAGATACCAAAGAAGTTTTGAAAAAACTTGTCGGCTTAAGCGAGAAAAAGTTGGAAGAACTTAAAGAAAAAGATGTGATAAATTATCCTGAATGATCAAGCATAAACCTGAATTTTGGAAGAAAGTGCAGCACGCAACTTTTGAAGCATAAATTTTAAAAGGCAATGAGCAACATGCGCCTATGGTCAGCGAAACTTTAAATATTTGTACTGTTTGTCGCTACTTAAAAGTGTATGCCTATGTTAGTTGGAAAAGAAACACGTGCATATTTGAGGAAAAAGGGTTTTCCAGATCACGACCTTTACGAATTGCCAGAATCAAAGTTAAGATTTCCTGATGGCGCGCAGTACAGACTGGAGGTTCCTACTGTCAACTCTGCGGAGACAATGAGGGCTGTTCTTGAAACCGCTGAGAAATACGGTGTGACCATTAACAGGATTGACGAAACACGGGGGATCATGCGTCATACAGACGAAGAATTAAAAGAGTACATACAACTTGCAAAGGATTATAAAGTTGAGATCAACTTGTCAGTGGGTCCAAGAGCGGCATATGACTTAAGTCCTCAAAGGGCAACAGGCACGGCTGAAGCGGGTAGAATTGGCTATCGGCTTAGGGGAATGGAACAGGTTGTCAGGGCTGTTGAGGATGTTAAAAGAGCTGTGGAACTTGGCTGCAGAGGAATACTGGTCTACGACGAAGGTTTCCTGTGGTTGCTAAACGAAATGAGGAAGGATGGGGAAATCCCAAAGGATGTCAGCTTTAAGTTGTCTGCCCACTGCGGTCACGGAAATCCAGTGTCATTCAAGGTGCTGGAATCATTAGGTGCTGATTCTATAAATCCTGTAAGGGACTTGACTTTGCCCATGATTGCTGCCCTACGGCAGAGTGTTAAGGTGCCAATCGACATACACGTGGACAATCCTGCATCCACCGGTGGAATGATCAGGACCTATGAAGCGCCAGAAATGGTAAAAGTAGGTGCACCCATACACTTGAAAACTGGAAACTCGGCGCTGGTAAGTCACGGTGTACCGACAACGAAAGATGAAGGCGTAAGAATGGCCATCCAAGCCGTCTTAGTGGATAGGATAGTCAAAAAGTATTATCCCGAAGCTGTTCAATCCAAAAAAGGAGCAAAAGGTTTAGCCATACCAAAGTAAAGGCGAAGATAAAGTGTTAAAAAACAAAAGTGTATGGTATCATGAATTAAGCTGGCCCGAGATAGTCGAGCACACTAAAGTCTGTGACATTATTTTAGTTCCTGTTGGCTCAATAGAGATGCATGGTCCTCACTGCCCCGTGGGTTCAGATTCATTGAACAGCCAGAAAATAGCAGAGCTTGTGGCGAAAAAAACAGGGGTGCTAGTTGCTCCTCCAATATGGTATGGCGCCCACATGTACATGCAATATGGTTTTCCAGGAACTGTTCCCATAAGGTCGGACGTGCTCAAACAGTTTGTAAAGGATGTTGTAACTGGGCTCGTAAAGAACGGCTTTAAGAAGGTAATAATATTAAATGGACATGGACAGCAATGGGTTTACGTCGGGGCCTTACACGAGCTAGCATTAGAAACCAAAGCTTTTATCGCAGTTGCCACATGGTGGGAACTCATCAGGAAAACGATCGACGAGGTCTGCGAGACACATTTCGTGCATGCTGATGAAACTGAAACTTCCGTGGCTCTTGCGCTGTATCCCGAACTTGTTGATATGAGTAAGGCCAGCAAAGAAACCGCACCAAGTATAGTTAACAGGAAATGGTTCGGCGGACCAACCGGAATGCCCGAAGAAGGAGGCTTCCCCGGACACAACATCACCCACTCTTTCTTTCAAGTTGAAATGTACAAGTTAGGCATACTTGGCGATGCAACAAAGGCAACGCGTGAGAAAGGCGAAAAACTAGTAAACGCTGTCGTTAATAAACTATCGGAATTTATAGAGGAATTGAAATCAAAATATCCCCCGGGTGTCTCTCCATTAGAAAAAGGTGGTAAAAAGTGATAATAGTTAGAAAAGAGAATGCCCCCACATTTCCTGCGCCTCCACCATCCAGAAAGGTAACCAAAATACTGATGGATCCTGTTTTAGGCTCAAAACATCTAGCTTTAGGGTTCACAGTTTATCCAACAGGCGAGAAAGGTGCTCCGCATGCTCATACGGGCGAAGAAACAATCTTCATTCTAAAGGGAAAGGCTAAAGTTTCAAGCGCGAAAGAAGTGCAAATCCTCGAGGCCGGCGATCTAGTTTACTTGCCGCCTAACGAAATACACACCATAGAAAATTCTGGAGAAGAAGAACTTCAATTTTTGTGGGTTTACACACCTCCTGGAGACGAGAAAAGCATAAGACAAAGAGCCAAAAAATAGCAGATCTTACTGTTTCGACATAGATTTAACGCTTCAAAATTGATTCGAAGGGTTCAAAAATGACTGGGTATGCGGGTAAAATTTTGCGGGTAAACCTCACGAACGAGGAAGTTAAAACTGAAAATCTATCTCAAGATCTGCGAGAAAAGTACATAGGCGGCTCAGGTTTAGCTGCAAAAATAATTTATGACGAAATGCCCACCGATGTTGACCCCTTAAGCCCCGAAGCATTGCTAATATTTTCTACGGGGCCTCTTACTGGCACGGCTACGCCATCTTCTGGAAGGTTATGCGTCTGCGCAAGATCTCCGCTTGGAATTTGGGGCGAATCTCATGCGGGAGGATTGTTTGGTCAGCAACTTAAGAAGGCAGGTTTTGACTTAATTATATTCAGTGGAAAGGCGAAACGTCCAACTTACCTATTTATAAACGATGATTCTGTCACATTTTTCGACGCAAAAAATTTGTGGGGAAAAGATGTTTACGAAACATACGATGTGATAAAAAGCAAGCTTAAAGACAATGCTGTCCAAATAGGAGCGATAGGACCAGCCGGCGAAAAGTGCGTTTACTACGCGTCCATAATTTTTGGCGTTGGAAAGGCTGGAAGATCTGGAATGGGCGCAGTTATGGGATCAAAGAACTTAAAAGCCATAGCTGTTAAGGGCACAGGGAAAATTCCCGTTGTGAATGAAAGCAAGTTATTAGATTTCGCAAAGGGAGTGCAGATGCAGTTAGCTAAAAGCCCTGCGTCTCAAGGTCTTCGCAAGTATGGCACTGGTGGAGGCATGGAATCCTATTATCACATGGGAAATATACCCATAAGAAACCATAGAGACGGCGTTTGGGAAGAGGGAAAAGTGGAAAAAATCAGTGGCGTAAAGATATCCCAGACGATTTTGGACGAAGTAACCCCGTGCTGTAATTGTGTTATTGGCTGTAAGCGGACAATTCACATAAAAGAAGGGAATCACGCAAGTTTGAGAGCAGACAGTCCAGAATTCGAAACGTTATGCATGTTAGGGTCAAACCTACTTAATGATGACCTTTCACTTGTTGCAAAACTAAACGATTTATGCAACAGATTGGGAATGGACACAATATCAGTAGGCGCGGTTCTCGCATTTGCCATAGAAGCCTTCGAAAAGGGAATACTAACAAAGGACGACACTGGAGGACTTGAGCTCACATGGGGGCCATCCGAAAATTTGGTAAAGTTGGTGGAGCTTATAGCAAAAAGGCAAAGCATAGGCGATTTACTAGCTAATGGGGTGAAAGTAGCCTCAAAAAAATTAAACCGCGGAAGCGAGGAATTCGCAGTTCACGTTAAGGGCCTTGAGGTTGCTGCGCATAATCCAAGAGCGTTTTTCGGTCATGCTATAAGTTATGCAACAATGAACAGAGGCGGATGCCACCTAGCTTGGCCTCATAATCCAGATAGAGGAAGGCTTGCGCCAGAAATCGGCATAACGGTACAAGGCGACAGATTTGAATCAAAAGGCAAAGCCATAACCGTCAAAAAAATGCAAGACATGATGGAGTTATATGATTTATTAATTATATGCAAATACACATCATCAGCTGGTCTTAGCCTAACACAAATTTCAACGTTCTTTGAACTCGTAACCGGCAAGAAAGTGAGCGTAAACGGTCTTATGATGGCAGGAGAACGAAGCTTTAACCTAAAAAGGGTTCTCAACTGCAGATGGGGAGTATCATCGCTTGATGACGCCCTTCCAAAGAGGCTATTGGAACCCCAAGATGGAGGCACCGCGCGGCATGTTCCGGACATGGATCTTATGCTAAGAGAGTATTACGAGATTCGTGGATGGACAAGAGAAGGCAAACCATCCGAGGAAAAATTGAAAGAGCTTGGAATTTAAGAACCATTTAAACTGGAGGCTTTACGCCAAATCTCTCAGCCAATTTTTTTAACGCTGATACAACTTCTTGATCTAGCGGTATACCAAGTTTAACTCTGCGCTCCAACTCCCTTTTCTCAATTTCCCCTGGCAAAAATATTTCATTTACCCCATCTCTTTTAGGGCAATCTTTAACCTCTTTTGCGTAGCTAGCAATTTTTTCCTCATACTCTTTATAGGGAATAAATGACTCGATGTCAATAGCTTCAATAAAGAAGCCAGTTCCAGAGCGTCCGCTGAAATCATCAAGCGCTTTAACATTCCGAAGATAACATGAACCAGTAACCAATCCACAAAGCAAATCCAACACAAGAGCCAATCCATAACCCTTAGGTCCACCTATCGGGGCAAGCGACCCCTTGAGAGCAGCCGCCGGATCGGTTGTTGGATTTCCTTCGTCATCAAAGGCCCAGCCTTCAGGTATTTTTTCACCCTTTAATGCTGCCAGCCGTATTTTTCCGCGCGCAGCGGCACTTATAGCCATATCTAAAATAATGGAATCACCTTTGCTCATTGGAAAACCTATGCAGATTGGATTGGTGCCGAACATGGGCGTTTTTCCTCCCCATGGGGGGATGGCTGGTGGACTATTTGATAAAACTATGCCTATCAGTTTCTGGTCAGTAAGCTTAAGCGCATAATACGCGGCCATGCCAAAATGGTTGGCGTTTCTAACTCCAATGGATGACACCCCAAACTTTCTAGCTTTTTGAGCTGCTAGGTTGGTTGCATGCATTGCAGCAACTTGGCCAAAATTATTATGCGCATCTATAAGCACCGTTGCACCATGCTCCTTCACAATCTCTATTGAACCTTGCGGGTTGATATGCCCTCTTACGACCCTTTCAACATAAGTTGGTAGCCTTGCAATGCCATGTGAATCCACACCCCTCAAATTAGCTAAAATTAGATTATCCGCAATTATTTTCGCGTCGTCATCCTTCACGCCAACACGTTTAAGAACGCTTACACAAAAATTGAATAAATCCTCAGCTTTCACGCGTTTTTCATCCAAGTTTTGACACCACCTGTAAATCAATGATTGGAAAGTATATATGGTTAGATCCTTTATTTTTAAAAGTTTACATCAACATCCATGAACGCGGATGAAGTGTAGCGTATAAAGGGGAAGAAAGTTGTCCATTTCATACAAGTTGCTGAATTAAAAAGAAAATATGAACGAAATAAGGAAAATAATAAAAGCGTTGAAACCTAGCCACCTTTTAGATAGGCGACAAAATATGGCTTTAAACAAAAATGTGAAAGTCATGTTTGAACCAATTTCAAAGAAAATTGAAGTACAAGCGGGAAACACGATTTTCACAGCAGCTAGAGATGCCGGCATCCGCATTAGATCTGAATGTGGTGGAGCCGGGTTATGTGGAAAATGTAGGGTGGTTGTTAAAGAACCCGCGGATTTAAGTGAACTGACAGAGTCTGAAAAGAAGCATTTATCTGCTTCTGAAATTCGCCAAGGCTATAGGTTGGCGTGCCAAGCCAGAGTTTTGAGAGATACAACCGTCATGCTTCCAGTTGAGAGTCATCTGAAAACCAGAAGAATTCAAGTTGTTGGAATTGAGAAACCCTTGCCGCCAAAACCTGCCGTAAGAAAAATTCACGTCATAATGCCTGAACCTACGCTATCAGACATACGACCAGATTACGAAAGAGTGGTTGACTCATTGCCACGCATTTACAAGTCTAATAGCATAGAAATAGACTATAAAATTCTCAGGGAGTTACCTACAACCCTTCGTCAGTCAAACTTCAACGTGACAGCAACCATCTGGAATATGTGCAAAATGATCTCTATAGAACCAGGAGATACATCCAACGAAATGCTCGGCTTAGCCGTGGATATAGGGACTTCAAAAATCGTGTGTTATTTGGTAGATTTGATGAACGGCAAAACCCTTGACATAGAATCACTTGAAAATCCTCAACTTGCCTATGGCGAGGATATAATAAGTAGAATAACTTTTGCGGCGACTCGTCCCGAAAATTTGAGATCTCTTCAAAAAGTTGTTGTAGATTCCATAAATGGAATAATAGGCGACGTGTGTAAAAGGAGAAACCGCGATCCAAATAAGATATATGAAGTTGTGGTTGTGGGTAACACTGCCATGCACCACCTGTTCCTTGGGATTCAGCCAAAACATGTTGCATTGTCACCTTTTACGCCTGCGGTAAAAAAACAAGTAAACGTTAAGGCTAGTGAATTAAAAATGAGGATAAATCCATCAGGAATCGTAACACTCCTTCCAGTTATAGCTGGATTCGTCGGAGCTGATGCCGTTGCAGATGCTTTAGCGTGCGGAATATGTGATTCGGAAGAGATTTCCATGCTGATCGATGTAGGAACGAATACAGAAGTATTGGTAGGTAACTGTCGTGATATGCTTTCATGCTCGTGCGCTTCCGGCCCAGCATTTGAAGGCTTTCACATTAAGCATGGAGTAAAGGCTGTGAAAGGTGCTATAGAGAGAGTTCAAATAAATCAAAATTTTGATGTTGAATACACAACAATAGGGGATGAAAAACCTATTGGATTATGCGGTTCAGCTATGATCGACTTGGTGGCAGAAATGTTTAAGCGTAAAATAATAGACTCTGGAGGAAAAATTAATCCCAACATAAAAACTGAAAGATTGCGGAAGAAGGACGGCGAAATGGAATTCGTTGTTGCTTGGGCGAATGAAGCCAAAACTGCAAAAGAAATTACAGTGACACAAAAGGACATACGTGAAATACAACTTGCAAAAGCAGCTATATACGCTGGTTGTTCAATACTGATGAAGAAGAAAAAATTGAAAGAGAAAGATATTGATAGGGTTTTCGTTGCAGGAGCTTTTGGAAATTATATAGATACTGAAAACGCGATAGCTATAGGGTTAATACCAGACATTCCGGTGGATAAAATTGAGTTTGTTGGTAACACAGCAATCGTAGGCGCAAAAATGGCTCTAATCTCAATCGATGCCAGAGAAAAAGCTAATGCAATATCGGAGAAGGTGCGTTATGTAGAATTGGCTGCAGATCCGAACTTCAATAAAGAATTTGCAGAAGCAACGCTAATCCCGCATAAAAATTTAAATAGATTTCCATCAGTAAGTCGCCTTCTAAACGGGTGATTAAGAATGTTCAGATTTGAAAAGGAACAGAAAATTTTTAACATATCTGGTGTAAAAGTTGGAGGGCAACCAGGCCAGCTTCCCACAGTTATGGTTGGAAGCATATTCTACCATAAACACAAAATAGTTAAGGACGAGAGAAAAGGCGAGTTTGATAAGGATAAAGCTGAAGAACTGCTAAAAGAGGAAGAGGAAGTCTCAAAAAAAACAGGAAACCCGAGAATAGTTGACGTTTGCTGCTCTTGGCCTGAAGCCTTCGAAAAATTCTTAGATTTCGTGGCGAATACAATAAAAGGACCATTTACAATAGACGGCGCGACAGCCGAAGTGCGAATCGCTGGGCTAAAATACGTTAAAGAAACTGGCTTGTCTGAAAGAACGGTTTATAACTCTATAACGCCCCACATTAAAGAGGAAGAAATCTCGGCAATCAAAGAGGCTAAAATTAAATCTGCAATACTTCTAGCGCTTAATACCAAAAATCCCACAGTTTCTGGAAGATTACAAGTAATGGATGAACTTATAGGCGTAGCCCAAAAGGCCGGCATAGAAAACATGCTAGTGGACACCGCGGTTCTCGATTTACCAGATCCAGGCCCCGTAAGCAAAGCCATTTACTTAATTAAAGAAAGATACGGACTGCCTAGTGGAGCTGGAACGCATAACGCGGTTGCCAGATGGAATGACAGACGTAAACTCGAAAAAACCGAATATCTACTTGCATGCACCGTAGCCAATGTTTTTCCAATATTTGCCGGAGCCAACTTCATCTTATACGGACCGATTGAACACGCGAAAAACGCTTACTTTTACTGTGCACTAGCAGACGCTTATGTTGCATACACGTTGGCACAAGAATCAAAAGTAAGACCTTTAGAGAAAGAACACCCATTGTTCAAAATATTTAAATGACATGCCCCCGTTCAACAGTGATTTTTCTGTTAACAATGATTAAGAGAAGATATTTTAAGGATTTTATCATTGTAAGGCGAGGTTTTAAATGCCAGATTGCAAGAAAACTTCACAACTACCACAGATTCGACTCCACACTTTCAGAAACTTGGAAGAAGAAAGCAAATTAATAGAAGCTGGCTTTGAATATGTAAGGTATAGCGAGAAGGATGGCGTGGCCATATATCGAAAAAGAAAATAGACTAGTATAGTTCAGGGCTCCGGTAGTATAGTCCGGCCAAATCTATTAGAAGTTGTCGATTTCTCCCGCACATTCCCCCTTTTTCTATTCTATTGTTAAGGTGCCGTTAATTTGTCCCCCTCCCGTAAGCACTTACACCCCATAAGTAAACAACCTTTCCGTTAACTGCAACTAACCGAACGTTGCCTATTATCTTTATGTAATTCTATCAGGGAGTTCTTTATTTCACGAGTTTCATTGTTTTTACACAACAAACAAGTATTTCCTTTTTTAGCTTCTAAAATTATTCAGTTGTTACAGAAGTTTTATTAAGACCGAAGAAAGTTAGCTTTCATGAAAAAGTGTATTGTAAGTTTAATGATTCTGTTTGTTTTATGTTCCATATTATTAAAAGTAAATATAATTGGCAGCGTGCATGAGGAAATAGAAACTATTTACATTTTGCCTGATGGCAGTGTTAGCCCGACTACACCACTGATTGTGCATTCTGGCGATCTCTATTCGCTTGTTGGCAACGTTAACGCTACGATTATAGTGCAAAAAAGCGGAATAACATTTGATGGTGATGGTTATAGATTGTATGGTAACAATACGCCTTATGGAGTGGCTGTAAGCGGCTTCGTCATAAACGGAGTGAACAACGTTACGATAACGCACACTCAAATAATTAACTACAGTTATGGAGTACTCCTTCAAAACACAATGTATAGCAACATCACCAACAACTACTTTGACTATGACAATTACGCTATTGGATTGCACGGCAATGCAGATTTCAACACGATTGTCAACAACACGATTATGCGGGGGCTTCAAGGGGTTTACACAGATTACGGTTTCAATAACAACAGCACCATAATCTGCAACAACATAGCCAATCTTGGTAGCGGCGTCGGCATCAACCTCATGCAATCGGCAGGAAACATCATTCAAGCAAACACGTTGGATCATAACAATAAGGGCATAAATCTCTATCAGTGCACTAATTCCGTTGTAAGCGACAACATCATGACCTATATTGATCAAGCGGGCATCCACTTAGTTGAATCAGACCGGAACAAGGTAAATGGCAATAAAATCAACAGAACACGATACGCTGCCGGTATATCAATGTACGCGTCTTCAGAGAACATTGTCTCTGGAAATGAGCTATGGTATAACGAGGAGGGCATACGTGTCGAATCGGTTTCAACATTGAACACGGTGTTCGGCAACAACCTTACCTATAACGATTATGGCATAAAGCTCTACAATCATGCTGACAACAACACTTTCTACCACAACAACTTCGTCTACAGCATCGACTATCAAGTATTCTTCCTATCCAACGACAACCTCTACAACAAATGGAACAGTAGCACCAGCGGCAACTACTGGAGTGACTACACAAGTGTTGACGCAAACAGCGACGGCATAGGCGACACACCCTATCAAATCAACACTGAAAACATAGATTATTATCCTTTGATTACCCCCTTTCAAAGGCAACCCCATGAGATTACACTTCTTAGCGTCAGCACATCCAAGGTTCTCACACGAATGGGAAAGCCAGTCATTATAGATGTGATGGTTGAGAACACGGGGGAATATCCTGAAAAATTCAACGTAACTGTATATGCGGAAAATATAGTCATTGGAACAAAACTCGTATCCTTAGACGCCCAAACGATTGAGAAGGTTTCTTTTCTTTGGCAAACAGGTGGATTTCAACCAAAGAATTATGTTATACGATCTACGATAACTGGTTTCTCTCAGGAAATGCAAGTCATAAACAATGGGATGGGCAGCATGCAACCAATGACCGTAATGGGAGACGGCTGCTGCATACTTGTAGCAGGAAGCAAGCCCGATGATGAAATTGTTGGCATTAATAACTATGGAGTCAATCAAGTCTACAAGATACTTAGACAAGTTGGATATACTGGTGAGGACATTTACATGATGCACCAGCCCCGATATAACCCTGAAGATGTGGATGGCGATGGCCAGAATGATGTTGATGCAAACTCGACAGTAGCGAATCTCCGATGGGCAATCGAATCATGGGCATCGAGCCGCGTAAGCCCCACTGCACCTTTATTCATTTATCTCCTTGATCATGGCGGCAGTTTTGAGTTTTGTATCAATCCCGATGAAGTAGTTCGTCCACATTTCATGACCAATTGGATCAACAATCTTGAAACCACGACAAACGCCTCTGTGCACGTAATATACGCAGCTTGTTACAGTGGCACTTTTATAAACTCTCTATCAAAATCTGGACGAATCATTGTTACTTCATGTGATGTGTCCCAATCCTCGTGGGTTATTGGAGGATGGGAACAATTTTCTACACCCTTCTGGAACACCATCAAATCTGGCCACTCTATTATGGACGCTTTCAACTACGCATGCCAAAGAATGGCATCGCCAGGACAAACCCCCCTGTTAGACGATAACGGTGACAGAATCGGTCACTGTGGCTATTTACCCAACAACGGCGATGGCGCATTAGCCGCAAACACCTACATAGGGCACTGCGAATGGCCATATCCATGGATAAGCTACGCAATCGCAAAGCAAACATTCACCTGGCCGCCACCGTCAAGCGTGACGTTATGGGCTAAAATTGAGAATAAAACCAACTTGGCACATGTAGCAGTTCACATGCAACCGCCCGACTGGAGCCCTCCCAACCCGAATGGCACGCTTGTGGTTCCTAACTTTGAGCGCTTCGAGATGACTGACCCAGACCATGATGGAAACTGGACAGTGACCATTCCCAGTATCAACTTTACAAGTCATGCTTCTGGAGTCAGCAAATTCATATTCCTCATTATGGCGGAAGAAGAGAATGGTGATGCAGCTACTCCAGAAATTATAGAAGTCGAATTCACCGCTTCAGGCTTTCCTTCAGACGACACTGAACTACCAAAAGTTTACGTTGAACGGCCCTTAGAAGAAAGCGTAGTCTATGGCACTATAAAGATTAACGGTACTGCAACTGACAATTTATGCCTTCAAAAAATGGAGCTATACATAGATAGCAACTTGGTGGATACGCTTGACCTCAGCTCCTACTCGGTTTCATATTTTAGCTTCAATTTCAACACAACAACTCTTGAGAATGGTGCGACAGAAATCCTCGTTAAAGTCTATGACAGTACAGGCAATACCAGCAACCAATCACTAACGGTGTACGTCAACAACTTCATTCATGACGCAGTTGTCACCAACCTTACGCCTTCTTCAAATCTGGTGAACCACGGCGAAACGGTTAAGGTTAGCGTTACAGTTGCCAACCATGGCGCCTACACAGAAACATTAAACATTACTATTTACGCGAACGCAAAAGCGGTGGCATCGCATGTCTTGACGCTTGAACCTGGAATTTTTGCAACGATCTCGCTTGTATGGAATACAACAGGTTTTGATAATGGCAACTACATCTTAAACGCTAAAATCTCGCCAGTTATAAGTGAAATTGATACAACAAATAATGATCTCACATTAACTGAAGAGCCATTAATTATAATCCCCGAGTTTCCATCAACCATCATTCTACCAATGTTAATCATTCTCATGACACTTGCCATCATATTCGTAAATAAGAAGAAATTGAAATCCCCCTAAATAATTAAACGCCATTTTTCTGTTACTTGACAATCAACTTTTCCGTTAACAGCGACTAACGGAAGAGCATATTGCAAATATTATTCTATAAGAGTGCGGTTTCGTAGAAAAGTGCGTGGGTTAGGTTTAGATCTCGGTCTAGATTCTCGGAATTTTGGTTTCAGGAACTGTTTGTTTTTCTTAATGATTTGGTGGATGAGATGAGGATTCAAACTTATCTTGGGCTGCCCAATTTTTGTGGGTGTTTGAACATATTCTGTTTAATTGTAATATAGATTACAGTTTCGCAAATTAAATAGATATCTTGGCTTCTCTTTTTCTTAAACTATTCTTATAGGTTAGTTGAAAAGGATGAAAAGAAAAATGTTAGCAGATAATTTGATGTGTTCACGGAATGTTATCATCCCAATTTTGGCTATAGTAATGCTTATTGTTAGCGTCTTAGCTCTCAATGCCTCTTATTTTTCCACTGAAGCTTCGAAAACCATGAATGAAGTAAACACGCAACTTGGCTTCTTTTCAGAAAGTCAGTTGCTTGAGAACCCGTCCGATTGGTTCACAACAGGGCAAGCGGCAGACCTAATGTTGGGACCCGTTGGGCTTGAGGAAAGTGGGGGGCCATCGTTTCTAAACCATCCTATGGGCGTAGCTATAGATGGCGCGCGTCTATTTGTCGCGGATACTTGTAACAATCGAGTACTGATTTGGAATTCAATTCCCACAACAAATTATGCTCCGGCAGATATCGTGGTTGGTCAACCAAATTTCACGAGTTCTGTCTCTCGCGGTGGTCAGAACGGTTTAAACTGGCCAGTAAGCGTCGCAGTTGCCGGTTCAAAA
>JAVZNC010000001.1:0-373774 GCA_038882955.1 Bathyarchaeia archaeon | reverse complement strand
ATCCCCATTTTCCACGATATATCTGTCCTCAATGTCACCATCAAAATAGTTAAACTGTGCATCTGGGTCGTTAAGGTTTTGAATCCTTATAATGGGAAGCCCTTTGTCTTTCCAATCTTTGGGGCTAAAAGGATAACCATTTAAGTAGTCTGCAACATCCTTGAGCTTAACGACTTCCCATTCCTTGGGAACGTTACCAAGAGGTGGCTCATGCTTAAACTCTGTTTCTTTGTAGAACATCATCCTTCTCCACCGACAGCTTTGGTTATTTCTGAAAGGTATTGCTCCAATTTTCCAACAACATCTTGTTTTTCTTTTTCCAGTTCTTTTAGTTCCCGCCATTCTCGTGTTATGTCTATTTTTTCGCCTTCCTCCTCCTCCATAACATACAAAGTCACATTCAAATTATAATCATTCAACCTAACCTCATCCAAACCCACAACCCGAGCAAAACCCCTCTCATCACTAAAACACCTATACGCCTCAACAATCCTCTCAATATTCTTCCCGCCAAGAATGTTCAACTTACGCACTTCAGGATGCTGCTCAAACTCACGAGAAGCATTAACAAACAAAATCTTGCCCTTCCTTTCAGCAGGCTTATTCTTCCTAAAAATCAAGATAGCCCCAGGCGCACCAGTATTATAAAACAACTTCTCAGGCAACAGTATAACACATTCAACCCAATCCAGCTCCAAAACCGCAGACCGCACAGCCCGCTCCTTACCGCCACGGAACAAACAACCATTATCAATAACCACGCCAACCCGCCCGCTATCCTCCTTAGCAGAAGCAAGCATATGCTGAATCCAAGCCCAATCCGCCGATTGCCTCGGCACAAAACCAAACCCAAACCTCTGCTTCCAGAATTCACCCTTCTTCAAAACATCCTCGCCATAACCATCCTGATTCCAAGGCGGATTAGCCACAACCACATCAAACCGCCTAAGCCCATCAGCCTCCTTAAACTTGGGATAAAGAAGCGTATCACCAAACTCCAAATGCGCATCACGGATATCATGAATAAACATATTCATCTTAGCCAAAGCCAAAATGGACTGATTCGCTTCCTGCCCAAACAAAAACACCTTACCCGCCTCTTCCCTGCCAAACCGCTCCTCAACATGCTTAAACGCAGAAATCAACATACCCGCAGAACCACAAGCAGGGTCATAAACGCTCTCCAAAGGCTTCGGGTCTAAAATCTCAATTAACAGTTTGATAACTTCACGGGGCGTGTAAATCTCGCCTTCTTTAGCTTTGGTAGGCGCAAAATACCGCAAAATCCACTCATAAGCATCCCCCAAAACATCAGCCGATACATGATTCAACTTCCGCTCACTAAACAACTCCACAAGCTGCCGCAAAATCTCCGCATTCTCACGACTACCAGCAAACTGCACAAAATCCACACTATCCACAACATCCTTCAACTCAGGATTAAGCTCAGCAATAACCTTAAGCCCCTTCGAAAGCCTCCCCGTCAACCCACTAACATCTTTACGCAAGCTCTCCCAACGATACTCCTCAGGCAAATTAAACCAGTGAAACTCCTCCCGCAAAGCTTCAGCCCGCGCCTCCTCCTCGCTTAAACCCTGAGCCAAAGCCTCCCGATAAGCCTCCTCAAACTCCACATCCCACTTATCACTAATCCGCTTCAAAAACAACAAAATCAAAATAAACTTGTAATCAACCCGCGTCCTAATCAAATCCGCAGCCCGCTTCAACAAAGCATCAACGTCGCCCCTTCCCAAACGCTCCTCAAACTCCGCCTCACGGCTCTTCAACCTATACACCTTCTGCCGCGCATCACGAACATCAGACTCAACCAAAAGCCAACCCGCCTTCCGCAACTCACTCAAGAAAACTGGCACCTGCTCCCAAGCATCCTTATTCCGGTCCATCAAAACCCGAGCTGCATCCTCAAAACGGAACGCCTTACCGCCAAAAGCATCCCACAAAATCTCATAACGCCGCAAAACCCAACTTGGAACATCCCTACTCAAAACAGCCAACTCCAATGCTAATAAAATCGAAAAGAAGATATAAAATTTGCGCTTATTAGATAAGCAACAATATTTTTACTTAGCTATTACCTGACTCCATAACACTGCAAAGCATCCGCATTGTACACACGATACAAAGGCTCTTACCTCTCGCCAAGAGCATTAAAACCGACGGCGTCACCGAGCCCCTAGCTGTAAGAATGAAAAACGAAACTATAAGTTGGTCTGTGGACTGCGAAGGCTGAAGGCTGCGGAGATGGCTGGGCTTGAAAAGGTGCCATGCATCGTCAAAGAGATGAGCGACCATGAAGCGATGGAAGCAGTGCTCACGGAAAACTTGCAGCGCGAAAGCCTAACGGACTACGAGGTTGGCAGATGGTTCAAACTGCTGATGGAAAAGTTCCCAGACAAATACCCCGACCTAAAAGCTGTGGCTGAGAGATTCGGCTACAAGGACCATACAGCAGTTTCGCGCTTAATTAGCCACTATGAGTTTTTGGAAAAGGTCAAGGAAAAGCTTCCACCCAACGCTGTGCCACGTGGCACAATGTTGCCTGAAGGCTTCATCCGCGAGGTCAGACGCGCACCAGAGGAAATTCAGCCCAAGATTTTAAAAGCTATTGTAAACGCGCAGTTGAAGTGTGAACGGGTTACGCAAAAAGCCACATCCACACAGCCCACACAACTAGGCGCAGGCTACACAGAAACAGTCATGCGCATAATAGGCAACCCAATAATCCTACTCCTACTAATAGCCTTGACAATCTGGCTCGCCACATACGTTCTAAGGCGAAAACCCTGAAAAGACAACATAAAAAGCCAAAATCCTCACCTTAGTAAACTTAATTGTGCTGTCCCTTTTAGATTTCTATAGTGTTTATGTTTAACAGGCTGTTTAATCTTTTAAGCTGTTCTCTGTAGTCGCCGTAAACCATCACGTGATGGTTACCGGATGTTTTATGTATGAATTCTCTTGGATTTTCAATTTTCACTTTGACCGTAATTCTACAGTACATTTCGCTGTCCATTTCCGCGCAGTCCAGAATGACGCCATTGGCGACTATCATGTTTTTCAAATCTCCACTTAACCTGCAAACAGTTACTTCATGTCCAACCGTCATTTTCACGAAGGCTGTTAAGCTGCCAGCAAAATTCTCCATATGATATCGCCTTAAAATGTAGGGTGATGCGTCTGCGTTGTAGCCTTCCATTTTTCTTGGGCATACGCAATGACTAAGAACCAGCGCATTATCTTTTGTGTCAACAAACGTGTTTCCCATAAAACATGGTTTTTCTGCAACGTAATGGAGGATTACCATTGAAAGTAGCGAGATGATGTCCGCCTCACACGCTGCTGGTATTCCTTCATCCCGCAGATTTGTATAGGCGAAGCATGGGACTGGCAGTGGGTTGTCGCCATAAGCCATTGTTACCGCTTGGGCAGTTTTCTCATTCAACAGATTTTTCATTAGAATGTATAACTTGGCGACTGCTTTGACATCTGTTCTTGAGGGTTCAACGATTTTATCTGCCTCGCTCATCCATTTTTCAACCAGCGGCTCAGCAAGTGCGTCATCAATGTTTTCCCACCGTTTCATCACATCTTCGCTTTGCACATACTCAAGTTCTATTCCAAACTTCTTTTTGATAGCTTCGCGTCCACCTTGGACACGTGATAAAAAGTGCTCCCAGTGGGGATAATCCTCATTCAAGACTAAAATTTTCGTCTTTTTGAGCTTTTCCCTAACCGAGATTGCTTCCAGACAATTGTTTATGTCTTGGTAGTCTAGGGCAACCCAAACGTTATTGCGCGAGTATACGTACTCTAATGCGTCTAATGGGTTATTTACTAATCCCTCTTCATTGAAAAGTATTATTGGTAGTCCATGTTTTGCTATTTCAGTTATACAGTTTCCTAAGCCAAGATGCGGCTTGTATAAGATTATAGCGTCAGCATCCTTTGCGTGTACACCAAAAATTATGAGGTCTTCTTCGTCGTTGACTGTTATTCCCTCTAAAATTTCGGCTTTAATTTTCAAGTTTTTACTGAGCTGCTCTATCCTTTCATTTAGAAAATTTTCTGAAACTTGCCCTTTTCTGCAAACTAAAACTGGGAGAACCTTTACTGGTTCTGTGGCGTTTTGCAAATTATCCCCTTTCCTACATCATGAAGAATTGTTTAATAATGTTGTGTTCATATTCTCTAGAGGTGCCGTTAAATGATAAGCCTTTGCGTTAAGGGTGACGATGGAGTTTGGTTTGGGGTCGCATGTGATGCGCGAAAAGTTTTTGCCACGGGTTTTGGCTTTAGCAAGGCTTCTGTGTTAAAGAGCCTTTTGGAAGGGGTTCCTTTTGATTCTCCCTTTCAGTATTCTGAAAAGGTTTCCACGTTTGCTGGGCATGTTCTGGATTTAGTTAAGAATGTTTATTATGGAAAGGATGTTGTGGTTGATGCGTCGTTGGCGGTAGAGCATTTATCCGTGTATGCGCAAAACGTGATAAGAGCTGTTTCGCTAGTTCCCGTTGGGTATGTTACTTCTTATGGTGTTGTTGCCAAAGCTGTGGGTGGAAGCCCAAGGGCTGTTGGGCGTGTTATGGCTATGAATCCTTTTGCGCCGCTCGTTCCATGCCATAGAGTTGTTTGTTCAGACTTTACGTTAGGCGGATATGGAGGCGGCTTAAACGTTAAACTTCAACTCTTGAAGCGGGAAAAGCGAGGCTATATTTCTAAAAGCGAAATTTCCTTGAATGGCAAAAAACTGCTTTTATTCCCGGTCGAAAACGTGTTAAACAAAGTTAAGGAAGAAAATTAACTATCTGAAAGACTCAATTGCCCCGCGTGTTTATGCTGATTTATCGTAAATGATAAATGTGTGGTGGATACACCAGAAAGCAAGAGGGGTTTGATGGTTAAGCGTGGACTTTATGTTGGACGCTTTCAGCCTTTCCATTTGGGTCATCTCGGCGCAATAAAGGACATTTTAAAGGAAGTTGATGAGTTAGTCATTGTCATTGGGAGCGCACAATACAGCCACAACTTGAATAATCCTTTCACTGCGGGCGAAAGGCTTGTTATGATTCGCAGAGCGCTTGAAGAAGCCGGAATACCGTATTCTAAAGTTTGGATTGTGCCCGTTCCAGACGTGCATTTGCACATGATGTGGGTTTCCGCCGTAGAGGGCTACACTCCACCGTTTAATGTTGTTTATTCGAATGAGCCTTTGACGCGTAGGCTTTTCATGGAGGCTGGATACGAGGTGAAAAACATTCGTTTTCATGAGAGGAAACTTTATTCTTCAACGGAAATCCGTGAGAGAATGCTTAAGGACAAGAGTTGGGAGGAACTTGTTCCAAAAAGCGTGGCAGCATTCATAAAGGAGATTGACGGCGTTAACAGGCTTCGAGATTTAGTCAAAAGCGATAAAGTGTGACTAGACAATTCCGTGTTTTATTGACGGTTTTCCACTGCAATAGTGCTCCTCCCCCTCTAGATTTTCTGCCGTTCACAGTAAAGCGTGACCTTGTCTCCTGTTTTCACTTTGAATTTTTCAGCAGCACTGCCTTGATTTATGGATATTTCCAGAAAATTGTGGCTTCCTATTATGGCTAATGGCTGTTTTAGCGGAGCTTCTGCGTAGGCTTTGCATAACTTCAACTTTAACCGCTTGTTTTTCAGTTTAACATTAACAGTGTCGTCTACGCGCATCAGCTTAAGCTCCTTCTCCCCAAAATTTGTTATTATGTTCCCGAAACTGTCCACATGCAAAACTTCGCCTACGATAGAATCTCTTCTCTTGACAAGCTTGGCAAATTCTGGAACTATAATCTCTCCAACTTCTGGTCCAAACTCTGATGGAGGCGCTCCGTTTGCTATGTGAGCTGCTGCTGGGGCGAAAATATCTCTTCCATGAAAAGTTCTGGATATGCGCGGCAACAAGAATTTGCGATTTAAAATTTCATATGCACGCTTTATTCCTTGGGCTTTTGTAGCTAAAGCCAAAACACCATTGTCTGGTCCGATGAAGAAGTCCTTTACAGCCTCTATAAGCAATGGTCGCCTTCTAGTTCCAACGCCCGGGTCTACAACTGCCACGTGTATTGTGCCTTTTGGAAAGTATGGTGCCGCGCAAGTCAGCACATAAGCGCCCATTCGTATGTTAAACTTTTCTATTTGGTGAGTTATGTCCACTATCTGCGCGTTTGGACATATGTCCAAAATCACGGCTTTCATTTCTGCTACATAAGGGTCTTTAAGTCCAAAGTCTGTTGTTAGGGTGATTATGGGTTTTCTCAATGACTTATGCTCCCAACTTTTATAGTTTAAACTGGAAAAGATAATGCTATCTCCTTATAAGCAACAAAGCACAAGTCGCATAAACACTTGCGATGGAGAGCGCAGACATGCAATCACGAAGGTTAACCGCACGTAATTTGGCTTTGACAACATTATTCGCCGCATTATACGCTGCTCTCTCTTTTCTGCCTCTCTCTCAAGTAATCGGCTTTTTCAGTAGAGCCATAACAGCCGCAAACATAATCGCGCCGGTGATTGGCGTTGTTCTCGGAGCCTATTTGGGCTCGTTCTCCACATTCTTTGGGGGAACAATCGCGTTATTCTTTAGTCCATATTTTTCTCCTATGGGACTTGCTGCTGGCGTGGTCACAGCGTTGTTTGCTGGCTTATTATACTCTAGGAGAAGGTTTGCATGTGCCTTCATTTATTTCTCTCTGTTGTTCATATTTGCCTTCTACCCGCTTATCGGTCCAGTTTGGCTTCATCCACCAATGCTATGGTTTCAACTCGTAGGCTTCATAATTCTGGTCTCGCCAATTCAGTCAGTAGCGCTGAAAAACCTAAATTCCAAAGCCGATGAAAAAGCGCTTTTCAGCTTTTTCATAACTTTCCTAACAGCAACTTTAGCGGGGCAAATTGCAGGTTCACTGGTTTTTGAGCTCATTTCTTGGCCCGTAACCGCAAACTTGGATGTTTTGAAGGGAATTTGGCAGGCTACAACGTTTTTTTATCCAGTGGAGCGAACAATTATCGCGTTTGGCGCTGCCTTGCTCGGGTTGCCAGTGCATAGAATTTTGTTTTCAATGGGCTTCCTGAAAGCTCAAGAATCATAAAGCCTAATGTATTTTGAGGCTTCCCATAAAGATGCACTCTTCGAACGGCATCATCATATCCCTTGGTCCATAGCTTTTATCTTCAAACTCAACTGGCGCGTTTCTAACCAAAATTATAGGCGTTTTCTCTGCAGCCTCACCCATCAGTAAATGCGCGGCGCAAGCCAGGTTATCTGCAACTGCATTTTGAGTGATAATTATTGGTTTTCCATAAATGTCCTTCTCTTTCCGGTAGTCTTTGATGGGCTTAAACCCAGAAACAGCCAACGCAATGCCTATCGTGCCCCTTCTAAGCGGCGTTAAACCGCTGTCAATTATTAGCACGGCAACTATTTTGCCAGTTTTTCGCCTTATTTCGCTTCTAATCTTATCTGCCAACTTCTTGGGGTCTTGGGGCCATAGCGCAACATAGTCGTTTGGAGCGTTTTTGTTATCTATTCCAGCGTTTGCCGTTAGAACCCCGTCTTTAAGCGTTAAAACAGCCCGCTTTACTCCGCCGTAGATTTTCTCCGCTTCGCGTAGAACTAGCTCTGCAAACTCTGGCTGCAGCGAATATTTTTCTGCAAGTTTACGCGCATCCACTGAAGGTTTTATGTCTGCAAGCTTTGCCACACGTCCTTGGGCATAAGCCAGAATCTTCGAAGTTAAAACTATAATATCATTATCTTGCAGCTGCAGTTTCTGTTTCTTGGCGGATTCAAGAATCACTTCGACAAGGTTGTCGCCAACGCTCACTGTTTCTGTTTTTATCGCGTAAAGCTCCATTTTTATCCTCCATGAATAACTGGGATAAGTACAACTTCATCGCCATCCGCCAGAACAGTGTCTAAACCATTTAAGACGCTGATTTCTTTTCCATTCACAATTATAAGTGCATTAGGACGCGGGTCTTCCAACTCTGGGTCGATAAGCGCTCTTTTGAGCCGCTTCTCTTTTTCCACAATTTTCCGCAGCGCTTCTTGTAGCGAAATAGTTTTTCCAATATGTAATGTTTGCTTTTCCTTTTCAGCAAGACTTCGGAACGCACCAACAAATTTAAACGTCACAACCATTCTCTCACATCTGTTTATAGGACCACTATCACTGAAATGTCATTGACGTTTGTTCCAGTTGGTCCAGTGAAAATCAAATCGCCAAGTTTGGCAAAGAAGCTGTAAGAATCATTTTCAGTTAGAAACCTTTCTGGGTTAAGTCCCATTTTATGCGCTTTCGCCAATGTTTTTCCATCAACAATTGCCCCAGCCGCGTCTGTTGGACCGTCAATGCCATCGGTGCTTAGCGAGGCTATTACGGTGCCTTCTATGCCCTTTAGTTTTTTTGCGGCTGACAGGGCTATTTCTTGGTTTCTTCCACCAACGCCTTTCCCCATAACTGTAACTGTCGTTTCTCCACCCGCGATTATGCCAGCCGGCTTCGTAATTGGGTTGTTGTGTTTTGCGATTTCGCTGGCTATCGCGGACAGCATTGTCCCAACGTGTCTGGCTTCCCCTTCAAGCGTAGCCGTTAACAAAAGCGTGTTTAATCCTTGAGATGCAAGATATTCTTTGGCTTTTTGGCTTGCAAGCCTATTGTTTCCGACCACGATGTTGAAGACTTTTTTGAAGGCTTCGTCGCCTTCTTTCGGCGTTTCTGGGATTATTCCCTTCTCTCCGTCTGTTAGGACTTTACGTATGGATTCTGGAGCCTTTTCCCAAAGGTTATACTTTTTTAGGACGTTTATTGCGTCTGTGAATGTTGTTGAATCTGGGACTGTTGGTCCAGATGCTATAAAGTCTAATGGGTCGCCAACTACGTCAGATAAAATCAAGTTTATTATTGTTGCTGGGTAAGCTTTTTTCGCCAACCATCCGCCCTTAAAATCTGAAATATGCTTACGCACAGTGTTAATCTCGTTTATTGTTGCGCCACACTTCAGCAATGCGTCAGTTATCTCCCGCTTATCTGCCAACGATATCCCGTCTCGCGGCATGGGCATAAGGCTTGAACCACCGCCAGAAATCAAGCATATAACTAAGTCTTTCTCATCTACGTTTTCAACTATTTCCAGCATCCGCCTTGTTCCTTCTACGCCTTTCTCGTCTGGAATTGGGTGGCTCGCACTGTGAATTCTGATAATTCTCGTTCTGCTTTTGGTGTTGTATGGAACATTGACAATCCCATCCTTGATATGGCTGCCCAAAATCTTTTCAAGAGCTTCAGCCATTGAGCCGCTTGCCTTGCCGCCGCCCACCACATAAACGTTTCTAAACTCTTTTAGGTTAAATGAGTATTTTTCAACATAAAGTGTCGAGTTTTTTAGGGAAACCGTCGACCGTATTATTTGTTTGGGGTCAACCGCGTTTAGTGCTTTTTCGAGACTTTTAAGAGCTAATGCCCTAGCCTTCTTATCGCGTTCTTTTTCACCGTTTTCGACAAGTTTCTCCAAGTTCTTTATTTTTATCATTTCTGATAGCCCATCATTGGCTTTGCTTTTTGCGTTGCGTAAGTGTAATAAACAGCTCATTAATAAAAGAATTCACAGCATTTAAACGGTGAATTTCATGCCTAAACCAAAAGTTTATGTTACGCGTGAACTTCCAGAAAGAGGCCTAAAAATAATTAGGAAATATTTTGATGCTGAGGTTTGGCCTGAATATGTACCGCCGCCTAAAAAAGTGATAATTGAGAAGGTTAGGAATGTTGACGGTCTCGTTTCGCTTTTGTCGGACAAGATTGACGCTGAGGTTTTTGATGCTGCGCCAAAGTTGAAGATAGTTTCTCAGATGGCTGTGGGCTTTGACAACATCGACATACAAGAGGCTACCAAGCGGGGCATATACGTGACCAACACTCCTGAGGTTTTAACCGACACCACGGCTGATTTTGCTTGGGCTTTGCTTATGGCTGTTGCAAGGCGTGTTGTTGAAGCTGACAAGTATGTGCGCACTGGTCAGTGGAAGGTTGGATGGCATCCCAGCATGCTCTTGGGTAGGGATGTTCACGGCGCTACCATGGGCGTTGTTGGTGCTGGACGAATTGGGTATGCCGTTGCGAAGAGGGCTAAGGGCTTCAACATGAAAATCCTATATTACGACGTTATACCAAGACCAGAGATGGAGAAGGAACTCGGCGCGAAACGTGTCGACTTGGACACGCTTTTGAAGGAGTCAGACTTCGTTAGCATTCACGTTCCGCTGATGAAGGAAACATACCACTTGATAAACGCGGAAAAACTAAAGCTCATGAAGAAAACAGCCTACCTAATTAACAATGCCAGAGGGCCTGTCGTTGATGAAAAAGCGCTTTACGAAGCATTAAAGAAGGGCACAATAGCTGGCGCTGGGCTTGACGTTTTTGAGCAGGAGCCAACGCCTGTTGATAATCCTTTGCTTAAACTTGACAATGTCGTTGTTGCCCCACACATTTCGAGTGCAAGTTATGAAACGCGGAGCAGAATGGCTGAGATGGTTGCCGAGAATCTTGTGGCTTTCTTTGAGGGCAAAACACCGCCGAACCTTGTCAATCCAGACGTGATGAAAGTTCGCCCGTTAACAAAACTGTTTTAACATAAGTTTAGCGTCTACCTCACTGTAATAGTTAAATACCCCCTACATTTTTACCTTTAACCTTCTACTGCAAGACTAAAAGGTGGTTTATGTGCGCTCTATCTTCGCGAAAAGGATGGATACTCTCGGAACAGAAACAGCCTTCGAGGTTCTTGCAAAAGCCAAAGCATTAGAAAAACAGGGAAAAGAAGTGATACATTTAGAGATTGGCGAGCCAGACTTTGACACGCCAAAGAACATAAAAGAAGCTGCCGTGAAAGCGCTCTATTCTGGCTATACACATTATGTTCCAGCCGCTGGAATTCCAGAACTACGCGAGGCAATAGCCGAATACATTTCCAAAACTAGAAGGATAGAGGTTGACCCTGAAGAGGTTGTTGTGACGCCAGGAGCAAAACCAATCATGTGTTTCAGCATTCTTGCATGCGTAAACGAGGGCGAAGAGGTCATGTATCCTAACCCTGGCTTTCCAATTTACGAATCTTTGATAAATTTTGTTGGAGCAAAACCCGTGCCAATACCACTTTTGGAGAAGAACGATTTTAGGCTTGACCATGAAGATTTTAAGAAGAAGTTGACGAAGAAGACTAAAATGATTATTTTGAACTCGCCTGAAAACCCAACTGGCGGCGTTCTAACAAGAGAAGATTTGAAGCTTATAGCCGACTGCATCGCCGATAGGGACGACATTCTCGTTCTTTCAGACGAAATTTACAGCAGAATTATCTACGAAGGCGAACACGAAAGCATCGCATCGCTTCCAGGAATGAAAGATAAAACTATAATCTTGGATGGTTTCTCAAAAACCTACGCCATGACAGGCTGGAGGCTCGGTTACGGCGTAATGCGCAAGGACGTAGCTCAAAAGGTTACCCAACTCATGATTAACTCGAACTCATGCACATGCGCTTTCGTTCAGATGGCTGGCGTTGAAGCCTTAAGGGGGCCGCAAAATGATGTTGAAAAGATGGTTGCCGAATTCAAAAAGCGCCGAGAGGTCATAGTTTCCGGATTGAACCAGATTAAGGGCATAACTTGCAAGAAGCCTCGTGGAGCTTTCTATGTTTTTCCAAACATAACTGGAACTGGGATGAATTGCCGCGAATTTGGAGACCGCTTACTGAAAGAGGCCGGAGTTGCAGTTCTACCTGGCACATCGTTTGGGAAGTATGGTGAGGGCTATCTGCGTTTGTCCTTTGCCAATTCCGTTGAAAACATAAAGAAGGCTTTGGATAGAATAGCGATTTTCATCAAAAACAAGTAGATAACACGCTTTAATCTTCTATTTTTTCTCCAGTCATTGTCTCCACAATGTCAGATGCTGCTTGGATTAGGCTATCAGCCCTTTTTATCGCCTTTTCCCCGTCAACCTCTTCTAGTTGCGCCAGTTGCTGCATCATCTCCTCCATGCCTATTAGAAAGCGTAGGAACGGGTCTTCGATTGGCTTTGCCCTTTCCGCAACTTCTCTTACAACTATTTCTATGAAGGCTGGTTCTCCTAGGCTGTAGTAAATTGCGTTGCGAGCTTTTCTAATAGCCTCAACGACAAGGCTTGGCGCCATGTAAGGCATTTTCCTCGCTGCTTCAAGCTCTGCTTTGGCTTCGCGCAAATACCTAAGAGCCCAACCCTTTCTGTAAGCATCCATCATCATGCTTTTCCTCTTTATGATTTCAAAATTTAACTTCGTGTTTTAATAATGTTACTCGCTTTTGTCCTCCTCTTGGTTTGGCAGCGGCGCCATTCCAGCAAGTGCATGTGTTATGTAGCCAGCAATTTGGTTCCGCACTTTTACTGTTGCCCCTTGTGTGAGCATGCTCACCATGCGCTTGTTATGTTCAAAATCGTTTGAGAATCTTTCTGGAAAACGTTTAAGGAGTTCCTTGGCCACTCGCTTGATTTGTTCTGTCCGCACACTTCCCAAGCAGCGTTTTCCCCCAACACTCCAATCCGCCGTTTAAAGCTTGTTAAAGTAAACCTTCAATAGAAACAACCCTAATTTAACTTTACTCCAAAAAACTCTGTAAAATTCTTTGCGATTTGTTCTGCAACCTCTTCGACGTCTAGTCCCTTTATTTTCGCTATTGCTTCGACCACTGCTGGTATGAACGCTGGAGTTGTTTTCTTGCCGTTGAAAGGCTGTCTAAAATACCTTACTGGACCATCAGTTTCTGTTAGCAAATTTGTTAATGGTGTTCGTCTCACAACATATTGGATGCCGTTAGAGTAAACTGCCGGCGGTCCCTCCGTAATGCAGTACCCATTTTCTATTGCCTTTTTTAACGCGCTTATTGGGTTGCTGAACCAGTGGAGCAGCACTTTCTTGAGGCGATATGAAGGAAGCATATCCACAATCTGTGCTGTTGTGCCACGCGAGTGGATTATAACTGGCAAATCAAGCCTTTCAGCTGAATGTAGCATTTCATCAAAAACCTTTAGTTGTTTAGCCCAAATCTTCTCGTATTTTGCGTCTAGCCCCACCTCTCCTACGGCAACAACCGCCTGGTTCATCTTCTGCCCGGAGATCAAATTCACAACTTCTTGAAGTTCATCATCCGTTAATGCTTGCACGTTCCATGGATGGATTCCCAAAGCAGCGTAAACCATTCCATCATACTTTTCAGCAAGCTTTAGGCTCTCGATGCTCGTCTTTAAATTCATCGAGTTTGAAACTAGGGCGACAACATCGGCTTTTTTCGCTTCATTTACAATTTCTTCCACGCAATTGGCGTATTCTTTATCTGACAAGTGAATGTGCGCATCAACAAACTTCATTGTTGCATCCTCTTGGATACAGATTACGTTGTCACGTGCACTTTTATAATTTATCCCTTTAACAAGAAAAGGTTAAATATTGTTTTAAATAGAAAAAGAGGCTACGGAGGAGTCTTTATGGCTGATTTGGAGTTAGCTGTCGCTCCTATGCATAGAATATGCAAAAAAGCTGGAGCAGACCGCGTTAGTGAAGCAGCAGCAAAAGAGCTTGCTAAGGCTTTAGAGGAAGTTGGAATAAAAATCGCTAAAGAGGCGCTTGATTTTGCGATGCATGCTGGAAGGAAAACCATAAAAGCAGAAGACATTGAAATTGCAGCGAAAAAAGTCATGGGTAGATAAGAGCCGTTTTCTCGTTTTCCCCTTTCTTTTTCGCAATTTTGCGCTTTTAAACTCTTTGAGAAGAATCCCATAAGAACTGGAAGTATTCCCTAGCAAAACGGACAAGTCCAGTATGGTTGCTCCATATCACTAGGCTTGGTTTTTCCTCGCCAAGAAAAAGCATTGCCTCCTTTCCGTCAACAATTATGCCCCCGCCGAACATCTGGTCTCTAGCGCGCAAGTCCACAAAATGCGCTAGTTTCCTAAGCTTTTCGTCCACGATTTTTTCCGAAACCATAACCTTCACTTCCACGTTGGCTTTTTTCGGTGTTTCCTGGAGAAGTGTAGCTGAAGATGCAATCATGTTTTTTGCGAATTCTGGAACTGCAACCATTATTTCCTTGTTTGCCTTGTGTAGTGTCTCTTCAAGTTTAGCCATAACCGCCTTCTGTCCATGCAATATTAGTATATCGGGGCGTTCAACAAGCTCTTGTCGCTCATACAACAGCTGCAGTTCATTGGCGATTTTTTGTTCCCAAAACTTGTATTTCTCCTCGAATCTGAGCCTAGCGTTTGCTATTGCTTCAAGCGGAGCCTCCGGATGATACTTTGTTGGTCGCGTTTCAACCCTTTTTATCCATCCTTTGTCCCTAAGCGAGTTTAGAACTTCGTAGATTTTTGAGTATGGAACTTTTCCTTTTCTGCTTATTTCCATGGCTGTCATTTGTCCGCCCTCCAGAAGAGCTATGTACGCGTCAACTTCGTATGTGTTCAGTCCTATCTCTCGCAGAATTTTTTTTGTTTCTTCGCTTACCGGCAACGCGTTATCCCCTTAATCACCTTATGAAAAGTTTGGAAACCTTATTATATCCTACCCTTTTCTTACAAACTTCACAATTGATTTGTGATGAGTGAGAACATGCAAGTCATAAAAGACACGAAAAGCCTTTGTCCCGAATGCCTAAAAGTCGTAGACGCTACAATATTCGAGAATGATGGAAAGGTTTACATAAAGAAGACCTGTCCAGAACACGGCTTTTTCCAAGATGTCTACTGGTCTGATTATGAGCAGTATTTGCGTGCTGAAAAGTTTAGATACGATGGTGACGGTTTAGGAAATCCTCGCACAAAAACAGTTAATGGCTGCCCATACGATTGTGGAATATGCCCACAGCACAAGTCGCACACAGCCCTGGCCATAATCGACATCACAAACAGGTGCAACCTAAAATGTCCAGTCTGCTTCGCGAACGCCGCAGCCGCTGGATACGTTTACGAGCCAACGAAAGAAGAAATTAGGGGAATGCTTGAAAACCTACGCAAAAACGACCCAGTACCCGCGACTGCTCTACAGTTTTCTGGCGGCGAACCAACTGTTCGCAATGACTTGTTCGAGCTTATTCGAATGGCAAAAGAGCTTGGCTTCCGCCACGTTGAAGTTAATACGAATGGGCTTCGACTTGCCCAAAGCGTCGAGTATTGCAAGGGCTTGAAAGAGGCTGGAATGAGCACTGTTTATTTGCAGTTTGACGGCTTAACATCGGACGTTTACAAGTTCATCCGTGGAATAGACCTTCTAGACGTTAAAATGAAGGCTATTGAAAACTGCCGAAAAGCCGGAATTGACAGCATAGTCCTAGTTGTTACATTGATTAAAGGCGTTAACGACAACCAGCTTGGCGACATAATACGTTTTGCAGTTAAAAATTTCGATGTTGTGCGCTGCGTAAACGTTCAACCAGTTTCCCTCTGTGGAAGGCTTCCGCAAGCTGAACGCGACAAAATGCGCATCACAATCCCAGACTTTATGCGTCTAGTGCAGGAGCAAACAAACGGCAAAATTAAGGTTTCAGATTTCTATCCAGTGCCAACAGTCGTGCCAGTCTCAAAAGCTGTTGGAGCGCTTAAGGGCAAAAGGTATGTGGAGTTCACTGCGCATCCTCATTGCGGCATGGCAACATACCTTTTCATCGAAAATGGCGAAATCATTCCAATAACACGCTATGGAAACGTAGACAAGTTCATTGAAACTATGAAGAAAATATATGATGACACTTCTAAGGGAAACAAAAATAAGGCTAAACTACGTTTGGTCGGGGCTTTGCGGCATATTAAATTCAGTTTTCTAAGAAAGCATGTTTGGGGCGTACTAAAGGAAGGAAGCTATGAGGCGCTGGGCAAACTGCAGAGAAAATCAATATTGCTTTCCGCCATGCACTTCATGGACCCGTACAACTTCGACCTAGAACGCGTACAAAGATGCGTTATCCACTATGCTATACCAGATGGGCGCATAATACCCTTCTGCACAATGAACTCCATACATAGGGCTGAAATAGAGAAGAAGCTAGGACTGTCAATAAAAGAATGGCAGAATAGGCATAAAGCTGAAATAACGCAGTACGTCTAGAATAGGAAAACCATAAAAACAGCGAGAACACTCTCTTTCTGATGGAAGTTGAAAATCATGGGTGGAAAAAAGAAGCTTAGCCTAAAACAGATGGAACGCATGCAGGCAAAGAAGGATGAAGAGGAAAAAGAAAAGAAGAAAAAGGAGAAGGCAGCGGCACCGTCAAAAGATAAGCGTGCTTCGGACATCATTCCTCCAGACCCAAAAAACGAGAAGATAATAGGCGAATTAAAAAAGATGCCAGTTTTAACTCCATACACGGTTGCCACACGCTTTAACATGAGAATAAGCGTGGCAAAGGACTTTCTTGAGCAGCTAGAGGAAAACGGCATAGTTCAGCTTGTCTCTGGAAACCACGACATTAAAATATACAAGCCAGTAGGTTAGTTATAGTCTCTTTTCTTTTTGGGGTTCCGGTTCTAATTGGAGTTTCCAAAAAGAGTTTACACATATGAGGAAGTCAAAAAAGCCAAAGAGTTGATCGACAAAGGTTACAAGCACCATTTGGTAACGCATGGAAGCCAAGCCTTCAAGCAAAAGGTGAAGGAAGCGCTTAAACTCGTTAAAACCGCAGGTTACCACGATTTTTTGAGAACTTACATTCACCGCATAATCGAGATTGACGGCTTAACCCAGCTTAGGGAATCCGAAGCCGCAATATGGGCTAACAAGTATGCTGTTGAAAACCCCGTTGACGCTGCAAGCCTCTTCGTGCAAAAAGCCAACCACATGAAGGAATATCTCGAATGCAAACTCTATTATGGAGGAACGGCTGAAAAGCGCTCCGTTGAAAAGCGCATAGAATTCCTAGAAGCCTTAAAGAGGAAAAGCCGCAACAAAGAAGTAAAAGAAGAATGCGAGAGGCTTCTAAAACTCTGGAGCGAAAGCTCACTAGTTTACTAGTTCAACCCTAATCTTTGTTCCACTCTTAACCTTGCTGAAAATCTCAAGGTTCTCAGTAACTTTTCCAAGAATGTTAACTGGACTGTATGGCTGGGATTCCCCATAAAAAACGCATATAGCACTGCCCATGGGCCAGAAGGCTATTGTACCCTTTTCGACAGTTCCCTTAGCCTTTTCCTCCCCCATCTTCACTGGAGTTTCGAAGTAGACTTCCTCTTTCCATAGGGCTGCTCTTCCCTCTATCGGAAGCTTCCTAACTATCATGTCCACCGTTCTAGGCGACAGAAAGCGCACTAACTCGCCTTCCGCCTCACCTAACCCTTCGATTACAAACCTTATCTTTACCCTTGAAATCGCCTTTTCTTCATTACTCATGGCTTCTTACTCCTTCGAAGGAAGTCATCCAGCACTTGCTCAAGCGAGACCGGCCCGAGAACTTGGAGTTCATACTTCACCCTAACGGTTGGCTTGCTTATGGTTGTTACTCTTCTAAGGTCTATGGGCGTCCCGATGACTACGACGTCGCATGGCGTGCGCTCTATTGTTTCCTTCAGTTCAGCTATTTGTTTTTCTCCATAGCCTAATGCTGGGAGTATCCCACCAATATGCGTATATTTCTCGTATGCCTTTTTTATTGAGCCAACGGCATATGGTTTTGGATTGACGATTTCGCTTGCGCCAAGCCTCTGTGTGATTATTGTTGCTGCTCCGTATGGCATGTCGCCGTGCGTTAATGTTGGACCATCTTCGATAACTAGTGCTCTTTTGCCCTTAACCAACTCTGGATTGTCAACGGTTATCGGTGAGGCAGCATCTAAAACTATGGCGTTTGGATTAACCATTTTAATGTTTTCTTTCACGCGCTTCACGTTTTGCGGGTCAGCAGTATCCACCTTATTTACGATAACAACATTTGCCATTCGAAGATTTGCCTCACCTGGATGATAAGTGACTTCGTGCCCAGGGCGATGCGGATCAACCACAACTATATGTAGGTCTGGCTTGTAGAATGTTAAGTCGTTGTTGCCTCCATCCCAAACTATAACATCTGCTTCCTTCTCTGCTTCACGCAGAATCTTTTCGTAGTCAACTCCTGCATAAACTATAATGCCATTGTCAATGTGCGGCTCATATTCTTCTCTTTCCTCAATCGTGCAATTATGCTTGTCCAGATCTTCATATGAAGCAAAACGTTGACAAACCTGTTTTCTGAGGTCACCGTATGGCATTGGATGACGAATCACAACAACCCTTAACCCCTTGTTTTTCAAAATTTTCGCGACTTGCCTTGAAGTTTGGCTTTTTCCGGAACCAGTCCTGATAGCGCCAACAGACACGACTGGAACTTTTGCCTCTAACATTGTTGTCTTTGGTCCCATTAGGCGGAAATCCGCTCCGCAGGACAAGGCTATTGATGCCTTGTGCATCACATATTCATGTGAGACGTCACTATATGCGAAGATAACCTCGTCAACATTATGCTCTTTTATTAGAGCTGGCAGTTTTTCTTCCGGATATATTGGTATTCCTCTGGGATAGTTTGGTCCTGCAAGCTCGGAGGGGTATACTCTGCCTTCTATTCCTGGAATCTGTGTGGCGGTGAAGGCAACAACTTCATAGGCGTCGTTGTTTCTAAAGTAAACGTTAAAATTGTGGAAATCTCTGCCCGCTGCACCCATTATAATAACTTTCTTTTTCATAAGAGGTCCCCCTTCTAAAACGGTGAGGGTTTAATACTACGCGTTTCATTCCATATAAACCTTAACGTGGCTAGCTACCCCAGTAAACGTAAAACTGTTTCGCCTATAAAGTCTAATTGTTCCGCTGTTACACCAGGGTGAACTGGAAGCGAAAAAACTTGCTCAGAAGCCTTTTCTGTTTGTGGAAGCTTTCGCCTCATGAATTTTTTGTAAAATGGCATCATGTGTATTGGATTTGAATAGTAAACTTCTGCGCCTATGCCCTCGTGCTTTAGTTCTGCAACAAGTTTGTCCCTTTCTGCCCTTTTCGAGTCTTTCCACCTAACAGTGAATAAGTACCAGCTATGCCTATACCTTTTTGGCTCTTTTGGCAACTGTAAGCAGTCTGCATTTTCAAGTTTTTCTGCGAGTTTCTCCGCGTTTTTTCTTCTTTTTTCCAGAAATTCTGGTAACCGCTTAAGCTGAACACAGCCTATTGCGGCTTCAATTTCCGGCATGCGGTAATTGTAACCTAGCATAACGGACATGTATTTTTCAACTTCGCCGTGGCTTCTCATTGAACGGATTTTATTCGCCAACTCATCATCATTGGTTGTTATCATTCCTCCTTCGCCGGTTGTCATGTTTTTGCTTGCATAGAAGCTCCAGCAAGCGATGTCGGCAAATGTTCCAGGCGGTTTTCCCATGTATGCTGCGCCATGAGCTTGAGCAGCGTCTTCGATAATTTTTAGTCCATGTTTGTCGGCGATTTCCCTTATCGGTTTCATATCTGCCGGCAAACCGTAAAGGTCAACTGGCACTATTGCTTTAGTTTTTTTTGTTATTGTCTTCTCGATTTCTTCTGCGGAAATGTTGTATGTTTCTGGGTCAATGTCCACGAACACTGGTTTGGCTCCTGATGCAGCTATCACTTCAGCTGTTGCCACGAAGGTAAAGCTTGGCACTATAACTTCGTCTCCTGGTTTTACGCCAGCAGCAGCAACCGCCAAGTGTAGAGCTGCCGTTCCAGAGTTCACCGCAATTGCATGTTTTGCTTTTACAAAATCCGCATAGGCTTTTTCAAATCTTGAAACTATTGGACCAGCGCCAAGTCCATGCGTTAGAATGCCGCTTTCAAGAACTTTGATGACGGCTTCTATTTCCTCTTTTCCAATTTGTGGAGAGTTAATTGGAATCATGGAATCACCTTGCCAAAAACCTAGTGCGTTTCCCTATGTTAAATAATTTCGTTTCGGCTTGCTGATAAAAGCATGGAAAATTTAGGGTTTTAGGAAGTTGTTGTTTATGCTTTTAACTCTGCGTAAGAAATCGCCAATTTCCTTTTCCACTTCTTCCCTTCGCTTCGTTAGGAAATCCAGTTCCTCAATCATTTCTTCCAGCCATTCTTTTATGGCGAGTTTGCACTCTTCCTCCGTCATTTTTTCAAGGTATTCTGAAACATCTTTTGGGCTGTCCCTTTTCAGCAAATTTAACGGATAATTTATTTGCTGAAACTTTGAAAATGGAAAGAAATGTCTTGTTGAACGGGGTTTCATTAGGTGTCCGCTGATTCCAGCTGATATGACTTCTTCAATTGGTATTTCCACGTCTTGGTTGCAGACGTACCGATGGATTTTTCTTCTTCCCACGCGTATCCTCGGATTTTTGCTTGTGTCCACGAGTATTGTTGGTATGAGCGTGTAGCCCATGTTTTTGAGGGCGAGCCAGCGGTGCATTCCATCAAGTATCACGTGTGTCTTTTCGTCTGCTATTATTGGATATTTTAGCACTCCGTCTCTGGTTATTTCTTGTTTAAGAATTTCAAGATAAAGCGGCGAACCTTTTTCATGCGGTTTTAGCTCATCTATGAGCAGCACAACCACCTTTAAATCCGCTTTTTTCTCTAGTGTTGTCGACGTCAATTATTTCACCGTCAACGTTTAAGAACAGGAACTTCGATTTTTTCGGGTTCATAATCGACAAGCTTACCCGAAAGGAATTGCTCATACGCTGACAGGTCAAGTAAGCCGTGTCCGCTGTAGTTCATTGCGATAACTTTCTCCTCTTTTGTTCGTTTGCAGTTCAAGGCTTCTTCTATTACGAATTTTAGGCTGTGCGCGGTTTCTGGAGCTATTATTAAGCCTTCTGTCTGCGCCAAAATTTGGGCTGCTTGGAAAATTTCTGTTTGACTGTAGGCGAACGAGCGCATGTACTCCTTATGGATTAGGTAAGATATTAGTGGCGCCATTCCGTGATATCTTAAGCCACCCGCATGAATCGGTGGACAAGCATAGCCATGACCGATTGTTAACATTTTAAGTAACGGTGTCATCTCGCCTGTATCGCCATAATCATATGTGTAAACGCCCTTTGTGGTGTGCGGCACGGCTTTCGATTCGCAAGCAACGAACTCTGTTTCTGTTTTGCCTTTGAGCTTGTCCATCATGAATGGGAAGCAGAAACCAGCGTAGTTTGAGCCTCCGCCTATGCAACCGCAAACGACGTCGGGATATTCGCCTATAATCTCAAACTGCTTCTTTGCTTCTAACCCTATTATTGTCTGGTGCATTAGGACATGGTTCAGCACTGAACCCAAAGAATACCGCGTATCCTCATTTGTTAACGTGTCTTCAATAGCCTCTGTTATGGCTATGCCAAGCGTTCCTGGATGGTTTGGATTTTCTTTAAGGAGTTTCTTTCCGAAGTTTGTTTGGTCGCTTGGCGATGGGAACATTTCTGCACCGTAGACTTGCGCTATTATTCTTCTTCCCGGCTTTTGTTGATAGCTTGCTCGGACCATGTATATGCGGCATTTTAATCCGAAAATTGTGCATGAAAAAGCTAATGCTGTGCCCCATTGTCCAGCCCCAGTTTCTGTTACGAGCCTCTTTATTCCTTGTGTCTTGTTGTAGTATGCTTGTGCGAGCGCCGTGTTTGTTTTGTGGCTTCCAGTTGGGCTGAAGTTTTCGCATTTAAAGTATATGCGTGCTGGAGTCTTCAAGTATTGTTCAAGTCTTCTTGCGCGGTACAGCGGCGTTGGTCTTGGAAGCCTTAGATACGCGTCCAAAACTTCGTCTGGTATTTTTATGAAGCGTTCTGTGGAGACCTCTTGCCTTATCAGCTCTTTTGCGAATATCCTTTCTAGAACTTGTGGGCTTATTGGTTGCATTGTTGTTGGGTCTAATGGTGGCGGTAATGGTTCTGGCAAGTCTGCTTGTATGTTGTACCATTTTTCTGGGATTTCGTCTGGGCTAAGAGAGATGAAGCATTCTTTTGTGCTGCTCCTCATCCTTTTCAGCTCCCGTACGTGCCTTTTTGTTCTTTTATGTACGTTATCATACATTTGAATACACGAACATATTTATACTTTATTGCACAAAAATGTACATAAGGAGAATTGGAACATGTGGAACGCTATCAAAAAATACCTGGAAAACCATCCAGAAAGACTGAAAGTTGCGCGAGTCCTCGTAGAAAATGGACTAAGCGTGAAAAACACAAAAATTTTCCTAAACGAAATCGAGATTCCACCAATCCGAGTGGCGCGAGCCGCTGGAGTGGACAGACGAACAGTAAACGAGACGCTAAAGACTATCAACGCGAACCGTGAACTTCGCCAAATCTTTGAGGGATTGAGAAACGCGGGGCACTCCCTACAAGAAATCGCGAAACACTTAAACTTTGGCGTCTTGGAAATAACACCTGTTGATGCAAGGATACCTGGCATATTAGCTAATTCGGCTTTGATACTGGCTGAATATGGCTTGAGCATTCGTCAAGCTATCGTGGATGACCCTGAGCTTTCTCCTGAGCCCAAACTTACGTTAATCGTTGAAAAGAAAATTCCCGGCGAGCTTATCCCGAAGTTTCTGAAGGTTAATGGCGTAGCCAAGGTTTCAGTTTATTAAATGCTTAATCAGTATCACGGTATGTTCAAATTGTCAAAATAAACTATTATCCATTTATCTTCCCTCTGTTCAATGCGCATGGCGACGTTGTCTCCGCTTTTTGTTGCCATTAACTCGTTCCATTGGTCAGTTTGCAAGTCTTTGGGTGTTGCCTCAATCCACTGGTAGGTTTCGTTGTATAATTGTAGGACTATGTGTGTTGTTCCATCTTCAACGTACTCGTATTTGTCTCGGACAGTTTCGTGAAGTTCGACGTATGTTATTGCACCGAAAAGTTTCATAAAATCTAGGCGTGTTTTGCTCACTAGTTGCGTGCTTGTTAATCTCTCAGTCATCATGTTTATCACCATTTTGCTTGTTTCCAAGGCATCCACAATCGCAAATCCAGCCAAGTAAATGGTTTCATCTGGTTCGCCTGTGCCTTCACGCCAATAAATCGGCACATACCATGCGAGCCTATAAGTATTAGAAACGTTAACTGGGTATAACAGTGGCATTTCCGCGTAGTAGATTCCAGCAGCTGGTTTTGGCAGTTTTCCTTCCACAATGTCTTCCGCCGTCATGCCAGATATGTAGTTGTTTAGCCTGTAATCGTAAAAGAATATGCCTTCACGTGCGGCTTTGAAGACGCCAGCAAGTGTCCGCTGGTTTCCGTAGGGGTTAACGCAGATAATTGCCACCATGTCCCTTGTTCCTGGGTCTAAAACATATCGCGTGTCCTCTGTCATTTGGAAGCGTTCGCGGCTTGGCGGTATTATCCATAAGAAGCCTCCAGCCCAATAGTCAAAGCTCTCTCCTCTTCTGAAGCATCCCATCTCGTTTATCATTTCTTCAAGCCAATCTTCATCGTAAACCTGCGTAATCCAGTCGGGGACTATGTACAAATCGTTTCCGTCATATCTCAAGTTGCCTTGCGAATCATAGATTATGGGTTTTTCATATCTCCTTATGAGGTCAAAACCAACATTGTAGCGTGTTAAAACATACACTATTTCGTTTGCTGTCGAGTCCCATGTTGCATATGCCACGCCATAGCTTTGCGAAGTGTCCATCATATAAGAGCGGAAGTGGATGTTGTGGTCCCACCACAAATTTTCTCCGACGGCAAATTCTGCATGCAGCGTTTCTGGTGGTGCAGATGGGTCTGTTGCATCTATTATAACGAATCCTTTAACGTAGTTTTCTGCTAGCACGTTTGTCGAGCCTATGACTGCAATCCAAACAAGCTTTCCTTCTGGCGATTTTGTTATGTGACAGTCTAAGACACGCATGTTGCTGCCAAACTCCGACATATGCCTACGTGCAATTGACACTGCCAACTCTTTTGTTACCAAACGAACCATGCCGTCTGGGATTTCCTCGCTGAAGGGCAACTCTGAGCCTTTAAACGTTATGAAACTGTTAAAGTACGCAGCATTTGCCACCCTTTGAACTTGCCAGAAAACAACAGCCAAAGAAACCGAAAGCAAATATATCAGAAATAGGGCTGCAATGATTTTTCCTCTAACCTTCGGAGACAATTTCAGTGGAACACGATGGCGTGGGTAAAGGTGTTCTGTTGCGCCTTCTTCTTCCAAACGCTTTAAAGAGAATGCTGATTCAACAAGCGCCGCAAAAGCCCTTGTGAATATGAGTATGTATATGGAAATGCTTAGGGGTGTGCGTGAAAACTGAATTATGAAGAAAATGAATAATCCTAAAAAGAGCGAAACAAATCTGGCGGGGGATTTCCAGCTGAATTTCCTTGGCGGAATCGGGATGTACCACACAAAAGCCCATATTAACAGCAGTACAAACAGGTTCAAATCTACCGCCCCACTTAAAGTTTAAAACCCTGCATATTTAAGTTGAGTGGGAATGCAAAAATAATCTTCTTATCCAACTATACTTCAACATACAGCAGCAGAGGCTTGTCTATGAGTTATGCGGTTAAATGTTCAGTCTGCAACCGCTCTTCGAATAACTTATTAGAGTTTAAGTGTTCTTCTTGTGGAAGTCCACTTACCATTTATATGAACATAAACTTTGAAACTGGATGGATTCGGAAGAAACGCCACAGTTTATGGCGCTACGCGAAGTTCTTCCCCTACGTAGATGGCGGAAAAATAATAACTTTGGGTGAAGGTTGGACGCCTCTCGTCAAATTTTCCAGAAACTTGCATTTTAAGCTTGAGAACCTTAACCCCACTGGCTCCTTTAAAGATAGGGGCTCCACAGTCCTCATATCAACGCTGCGCAAACTAATCAAAAAGGCGGATGGCCATATTTCCGAGGATTCTTCTGGCAACGCTGGCGCCTCAATCGCCGCTTATGCTGCACGTGCTGGGTTAAAAGCGAAAATTTACGTTCCAGAAAATGTCTCTGGACCAAAGTTTAACCAGATAAAATTTTATGGCGCTGAGGTCGTAAAGGTTTCTGGCAGCCGAAGCCGAGTAGCCGAAGAGGCGCAGAAGGCTGAACGCGGCAAGGTCTATGTTGGGCACATCCTTCATCCGCTTTTTAGGGATGGAATAAGGAGCCTCGCGTACGAAATTGCTGAGCAGTTTGATTGGCGTGTTCCCGAAAGGATTTACTTGCCAGTTTCCGCTGGAACCCTTCTCTTGGGCGTTATAGATGGGTTCAAGCATCTACTTGATTCTGGAGTGATTGAGGCTATGCCTAAAATTGCGGCTTGTCAAACAAGGCAAGTTTCGCCTTTATACCACAAATTCAAAAATCTGCCGTATGTTCCGCCTAAACGGATAACTTCCATCGCGGACGCCTTGGTTAGCGTCAATCCACCCCTTTTGAATGTTATGGTTAAAAGCCTGAAAGAAGCTGATGGAGACGCTGTTCTGGTCGAGGAGAACGAAATATTTGACACTTTTGTTGAGCTTGCGAGGATAGGTTTCTTTGTTGAGCCAAGCTCCGCCATTGCCTATGCAGCCTACAAAAAGCAACTTGAAAGCGGTGAAGCACAAAAAGGCGAGGATGCAGTTGTTGTTCTCACCGGAACTGGCTTTAAGACTGTGCTGAAGCCAATTTAGGGGCTACAGAATCTAACTTTAGGCTATCTTTTTAGAAAAATTTATATTGTAATGATGTTTCTCATTGAGACGCACGGAGGAGGTTATCTGATTTGTCAACACAAGCTGGTGGAGTTCCAGTTTTAATATTGAAGGAAGGTTCAAGCCGAAGCAGAGGTAGAGAAGCGCAGCATGCAAACATTATGGCTGCACGAATTGTAGCTGAAACCGTTAAAAGTTCTCTTGGACCAAAGGGTATGGATAAAATGCTTGTTGACAGCTTCGGCGACGTCACAATAACAAGTGATGGGCGCACAATCCTTGACGAAATGGATGTTCAGCATCCAGCCGCCAAAATGATGGTTGAAGTTGCAAAAACACAGGACAACGAGGCTGGCGATGGAACAACAACAGCCGTGATAATCGCCGGCGAACTACTTAACAAGGCTGAAGAACTCATCGGTAAAAACATTCACCCAACAATAATAATTGACGGCTATAAGAAAGCTTCTGAGAAGGCGCTTGAGTTTCTTGATGAAATAGCCATAAAGGTTGGCGCAAAAACGCAAGAATATGCAAAAATGGCTGCAATGACTTCGATGGCAAGCAAGCTTGTTGCTGAGCACCGCGAATACTTGGCTGATCTAGCCGTAAAAGCCATTCTTGAGGTTGCAGAAAAAGAAAATGGCAAGTACAAGGTGGACGTTGATGACGTAAAGGTCGAGAAGAAGCCAGGCGAATCCCTAAAGGACACGAGGCTTATACAAGGCATAGTCCTAGACAAAGAAGTCGTGCACTCAGGGATGCCCAAGCGCGTAGAAAGCGCGAAAATTGCTCTGCTTGACACTTCACTGGAGATTGAGAAGACGGAATTTGACGCGAAAATTAATATTGAAAGTCCAGAACAGATGGAGGCTTTTCTCAAACAGGAAGAGGAAATGCTGAAAAACATGGTCGACAAGCTTGTTGCTGTTGGCGCAAAAGTTGTTCTCTGTCAAAAGGGCATAGATGACATGGCGCAACATTTCTTGGCTAGAAATGGGATATTGGCTGTCCGCCGCATCAAAAAGTCTGATATGGAGAAGCTTGCAAAAGCCACTGGCGGAAAAATAGTAACGAACATTGACGACATGAGTCCAGCAGACCTCGGCTACGCAAGCCTAGTTGAAGAACGCAAAATAGGTGACGACAAAATGACTTTCATAGAGGGTTGCAAGCACCCAAGAGCCGTTACAATACTGATAAGAGGCGGCACAGAACGCATAGTGGACGAGGCAGAAAGGTCACTTCATGATGCGCTTTGTGTCGTCAAAGACGTGATTGAAGAACCAAAAATATTGGCTGGGGGCGGAGCACCAGAACTCGAAATTTCAAAGATTCTCAAAAAATACGCTGAAACACTCCCTGGGCGAGAGCAACTCGCAGTCAAAAGCTTCGCAGAAGCATTGGAGGCTGTTCCAACAACTCTAACGGAAAACGCGGGGCTAGACCCAATTGATGTGCTTTCGGAGCTTCGGGCTCGCCACGAAAAAGGCGAGGCTTGGGCTGGCATAGAGGTTCTCTCTGGAAAGGTTCAGGACATGGCTGCTGCTGGGGTTTTTGAACCGTTGGCTGTTAAAAAGCAGATTATTAAGTCTGCCACTGAAGCGGCTTCAATGATACTAAAAATTGACGATATAATTGCTGCTGGAAAGATGAAGACTCCAACACCTCCGAAGGGCATGCCAGAAGGTGCTGGAGAGTATTAGAAAACGTCTAAAAAAGAGAAAAGAATCTTGATAGGTCCACCTAAACTTACTCGCTTTGAAAGGGCTAGGATAGTGGGCGCTAGGGCTCTACAAATATCCATGGGCGCTCCGATACTAGTTGATGTTTCAGAGGGCTTCTCAAGTCCAATAGACATTGCAATAAAAGAGCTTGAAGCTGGAATACTGCCAATAACCATTAGACGCGTATTGCCAGACGGCACCTATCAAGATATTCCGCTGAAGTGGCTTTTAGAAGGCGAAGAATAAAACAGCCTATCTAATAATTTGTTTCTCCAAGATTTCTTTTGCCTCTTCAAGCGTCTTCCTTATTCTTGTCCAGTGGGCGCCTTGCCAATAAACTTGCCCGCACTTTTGGCATTGCCAAAATTCATCATAAAATTTGAAGGTTGTCTCCTCAACTTTACCTTCTACACTTTCTTTCGGAACTGGTTTTACACGCGTATTACATTTTGGGCAACGTGAAACTTTTAGGTCTATATCTAATGGAATTTTGTATCTTTTCGCTAACCGCGCAAGCCTTTCAGCTTCATTGGTTCCTTCTAAATAGAATGCGTTGATGCCTTTCGCTGTAGCTTGTTGATAAAGCTCTAAATCTCTTGTAAGCAAAATTCTACGCTCTTTTTTGGCTATCGCCATTAGCTGTGCATCATCCAGCTTATTTGAGTACTTCACGTTATGCCCCAGCATTCGAAGCCAACGCGTAAGCTTTCCAAGCATGCCATCTGCGATGAATTTCACATCGGTTCTCTCCGTAAGATTCTCCCATTTCCGGCGTTACCGACAATTTCTCCGTTATCCATAATTAATTTGCCGTTTACAAAAGTCTTGACGGGCTTTCCCTTAAATTTCCATCCATCAAAGGGCGAAAACTTGGCTTTAGAATGGAACCTTGAAGCATCAATTTTTCCTTCAATCTTTAAATCGACAACCGTTAAGTCAGCGCTGTTTCCCTCGCTCAAAACGCCACGTCCCCTCAAACCAAAAATTTTAGCAGGATTCTCCGCCATAAGCCTAACAACATCCGATAAACATAAGTTTCCGCAATTAACTTCAGTAAGCAAAAGCGGCAAAGTCGTCTCCAAGCCAACTACACCAGTTTTAACATTCCAAACAACATCCGCAATTTTCTCTTTCCAAGTATGCGGTGCATGATCCGAAGCTATAACATCAATCACATGCTCTTTTATGCCCATCCAAAGCGCTTTTGCATGGCTTTTCTCCCTAACTGGAGGCACCGTTAAGGCTATTGCTCCAACACTTTTCAGGTTTTCATCAGACAATAGGAGATGATGCGGAGTCGCTTCGCATGTTATGGGCAGCTTGGACTTTTTTCCTTCCCGTATAATTTCAAGTCCCGCTTTTGTGCTTACGTGACAAACGTGCACTCTATTATGCACTTGTTTAACGATGTCTAACAACCGCTTTATAGCGTTCCGTTCTGCAAGTTCCGAATGCGCTTTAATAAAGGCTTCAACATCATTACAGTTGTTACGCTTCAATTTTTGCTCAGCCGCCTTTACGGCTGCCCCATCTTCAGCGTGGACAGCAACCAACACACCCATTCTGCCGAGAATACTAAACGCTTCAGCCAAAGAAGCATCGTCATTAATATTTAACCCTCCAACTTGTTCAATCATGAAAAGCTTAAACGCCACAGCACCAACCTCAACAATCTCCTTTATCTCTTCCAAAAACCTCGGAAATTCAGAGTAAAAACCAACATTGACCAAAACGCGGTCTTTGGCTTTTTCAATGCGGTTTTTCAAGGCTTCAGCGCTCATAGTAACAGGCTCATTATTCGGCATGTCCAAAACCGTCGTTATTCCACCAGCCGCCGCCGCAGCCGTGCCGCTGTAAAAGTCTTCTTTGTAGGCTTTCCCCTCATCCCGCAGGTGCACATGAACGTCAATTAATCCGGGCAAAACAAGCAGTCCTTTCAAATCCTTTCTCATTTCTGCCTTTGGCATCTGCGCTTCTTTGCCTATCTTAACAATTTTGCCGTCTCCCAAGGCGATGCTACAATCCACTACTGCATTGTTGATGCAAGCTTTTGCATTGTTTAAAATCAAATCGCACTTCAAATTTTACACTCATCTATTCCATGCTCGGTAAATATGATTGCATAAACTGTTAAAAGTTTACTCTATCAACTTAAAAAAGTCCCTCTCCGTTATTATGCCAACAAGTTCCCCATCCTCAACAACTGGAACTGCACCCACATTTCTGTCTCGCATTAACTTTGCCGCTTGCCCAGCATCTGCTTGAGGTTCAATTGTTGCGACTTCCTTCGTGGCTATTTCAAGCGCTGGCGTATTCAAAACTTGGATAATCGTGCCAGCCCGCAACTTTTCAAAAACCTTACCCGAGCCAAAAAAGCGTATAATATCCATTGCCGTTATTATACCAACAACCTTTCCGTCAGATACTATCGGCAACCTCCTGAAACCCTGATTTATCATAGTCTTTTCTGCCTCAAAAATCGTTGTTTTAGGTAGCGCTGTAACAACCTTTCCTGACATTAATTCAACCACTCTTGCACCACTTATTTTATCAGCAAAAATGTTAACAACATCTCTTTCCGTAATTATCGCACGTACACGGTTCTGTGGGTCGACAACAGGCAAGCCTCCAAGGTTCTCCTCCGTCATCAGTTTTATTGCATCACTTATTTTCGAAGATGCACTAACAGCTACAACGTCCTTTGTCATTATCAACCGCACCGGCTCGTTTATAGCCTTGAAAATGTTTCCACCATATTTCCTTTCAATCATCTCGAACTTCTTTCCACCACCAAGATAATCAATAACGTCCGTAGCTGTTATAATTCCCTCTAAAGTCTTTGTTCCAGGATTCGCTATTGGTATTCTACGAAAGCCTTCCTTCGTCATTATCTGGATTGCATCATAAATTGGCGTTGTCGGCGCACATGTTATAACAGGGCTTTTTGCAACATGCAGTATTTCGCCTTCATGTCTCCTAAATGGAGGCTTCTTCGATGATGGTTTACCTTTCTCCTTTAACGTTCTCCTAAATGTTTCACGACTCAACAACATCCCTTCTTCATTTTATAAGCAACCTAACAATGTCCTCTCTGTCAACTATACCTACCAATTTACCATTTTCATCTGTCACCGGAACCCTTCCTATATCCTTCGAAACCATCACCTTGGCAATCCGAATAGCCTTCACCGAAGGCTTAACCGCTATAACGTTCGTGTTCATAACCGCAGAAATTTTCGAAGAAGCCTTATGACGTCCCTTTATCGACTCAAAAGTTGGCAATGTAGCTCCTCTTTCAAGAAGATCTTTTTGAGTAACTATTCCGACGATCTTTCCATTCTTCATAACAGGCAAACCCGCAAGACGTTTCTCAAGCATCAAACGCCAAATATTGTCAATTTCATCATCTGGAGAACAAGCCATAACATCCCTAGTCATTATTTCAGAAACTTCCCTTGCAAACTTCTCTGGACTTGTTCTAATCGAGAATTCGATAAAACTTTCCAAACCAAAAACTCCCATGTACGCCTTATCCGTTGATGAGGCTACAACTGGCGCATGCCAAGCATCAACGCGCAGCATGTTCCTAATTGCCTGCACAACCTCTTCTTCCACTGTTGCCACATACTTAGGCTGGGTCATAATGCCCCTAACCCTAATTGGCGAAACAGAAGAGGATATGGCCATAATGTCACGGCGTGAAACCTTGCCCAAAAGCTTCTTGTTCTCATCCGTTACTGGAAGTATCCTCAAGCCATGCTGCCTTATAATCGCGCGGGCTTTTGTCGCCAACTCGTCAGCATGTATAAACGGGTGTTTCGCATCCATTATTTCTTTAACACGCAAAAAATCGCCTCTACATCATTCCTCTTCAAATTCAACCCTACAATCTTCACATAAAAATTCTCCATTAACCTCCTTTAAGGCATCTGACCAAACTCCGCAGCGGTCACAGTATCCCGCAAGTGGCGCGCCTTCTTCAGTTGCCTCTTGGGCTCTATTCTCGCCTTCTATTATGGCGTGTTCCTGAATGGTTTCAAGTAATTCGGGCATAACTGACAAAATATCCTTGCTTGAAAGTAGCCCAATCAACTGTCCCTTGTATATCACTCCTAGCCTCCTGATGTTCAGTCTACTCATCCTTCTGGCAGCTTCGCTTATTGTCGCATCCGGCTCTATGGTAATTAGGGGCGAAGTCATAACTTCGCTGGCTTTCATGGAATCCGGCTTTGCATTTTTCGCTAGGACTCTTTCAACGAGGTCTCTTTCAGTTATTATTCCAAGCGGTTTTCCATCTTTGCTTGTAACTATTATGCATCCTAGTCCATGTTTGTCCATTAGTTCCGCAACTTTGTTTACTGGTGCATTTTCTTCTATGGTTATAACTGGGCTGCTCATTACGTCTTTAACCAGCAGTCGTGTGGGTCTTAATCCGATTTCTGACATTTTCTCGCCACTGCGCGCATTTTCTCATATTTTGTCGGCTTCACTGAACTCAAAACTGAAATCCAACATTTAAAACTTGTCATGTTCACGAAGTTACATTTGCTGTTTTTGAAGAAATCTTATTAGTGTCATTGGCTATTGCTTATAGCTGATATGTGGGATGTGTGATGTTGAGGACGAATGTTGATAGGCTTGTTAAGATTTCCGTTTTTGGAGAAGTTGTTAGTCCAGTTTTTGGTAGAGGCGTGTATAACATTTCTGCTGAAGGTATGCCTGTTGTTTTGCCTGGGGTTGGCGGAATAACCTATAATGTGCGTGTTGGTGATCCTGCTTGTGGTTGGGAGGCTGATCATGTTGAGCCTGGTGTGAGTATTGAGAATAGGGAGAATGATCCGCGTTTTGGTCAGGGCGCGAATGCTGCTTTGAATGTTCTTTCTTGTGTTGGTAATGAGGCTGTTGTTGTTAGTGGCGACGCGAAGGGCGCTAGGGGTGTTGTGACTGGCAAGCACGGCGGTATTGAGCATGTTTTGGTTGATTTTCCGTCTGAGACGCTTGAGAAGCTTATGTTGGGTGATAAGGTTCTTGTTAAAGCCTTTGGCGTTGGCTTGAAGCTTTTGGATTTTCCAGATGTTAAGGTTATGAATTTGGATCCGCGTTTTTTGGGGGCTATTGATCCTAAGGTTGAGGATGGTAGGCTTGTTGTTCCTGTTACGCATGTTGTTCCTGCTGGGATTATGGGTTCTGGTTTGGGTGCGAATCAGACTTATTCTGGGGATTATGATATTCAGCTTTTTGATGAGAGTGTCAGACGCGAGTTTGGGCTTGACGATTTGAGGCTTGGCGATTTAGTGGCTATTTTGGATGCTGATCATTCTTTTGGGCGTATTTATCGTAAGGGTGCGGTTTCTGTTGGTATTGTTGTGCATACGAATTGTGTGAGTTCTGGGCATGGTCCTGGCGTTACTACGCTTTTTACTTCTTCTGTTGGTCGTATTGTTCCGCGGGTTGATGCTGGTGCGAATATTGCGCGTTTGTTGGGGCTTAGGAATGATATATAAGTGTGTTTGTTGTATTGGTGTGTGTTGAAAAGGGGTTGGTTGTGGCGTATGCCTTATAAGCGTAAGAGTCGTGGGCGTTCGAAGGGTGATAAGGGTAGTAGTGGTCCTGTTCAGTGTGCTATGTGTGGGCAGCTTGTGCCGCGTGATAAGGCTAAGAAGGTTACTGTTAGGCGTTCTATTGTTGATCCGCAGTTGGCTAAGGAGCTTAGGCAGAGGGGCGCTTATATTTCTTCTTTGGTTGATACTAAGTATTATTGTATTTCTTGTGCTGTGCATAGGGGTATTGTGAAGGTTAGGGCGCGTGATGAGCGGCGTTTGCGTTCTGGTAGGCGTTTTTAGGCGTTTTGGTTTTTAGCGGGTTTTTCTTTTAGTTTTTTGTATGTGTGTGTTGTGCGTTGTATTACTGTTGTGTGTGTTAGTATTGCTAGTGCGATTGTTGCGTAGTTTAGGGTTTGGGTGGGTTGCCAGAAATATGCGATTATTGTTGCTGTTGTTAGTATGATTAGGCGTTCTGGGCGTTCTGCTATTCCTATTGTTTCCATTTTTATTTGGAGTGATTCTGCTTTTGCGCGTGTGTAGCTTACGAGTAATGCGCCGATTAGGGCTGCGGTTCCCCAGTGGGTTTCGCATAGTCCGCTTATTGTTATTGCTGTGATTGTTGCGGCGTCGGCGTATCTGTCTAGTAGTGAGTCTAGGTAGCTGCCGAATTTTGTTGTTTTTTGTGTTAGGCGGGCGGTTGCGCCGTCTAGGGCGTCGCAGTAGCCCGATAATAGTAGTAGGAGTGCTGCTGTGAGCAAGTATGCGCTGTTTGTTTGCCATTGTGTGTAGGCGATTGCGGATGTGATTGCGAGTGTTATGCCGATTGTGGTTATGGTGTTTGGTGTTAGGCCTATTTTTGTGGCGGTTTTTGCTTGGTTTTCGAGTAGTTTTTGGGTTTTTTGTTTTAGTTTTGTTAGCATTTTCTGCGCCGTTTTGGGTTAATTTTATTTGTGTTTGTTATGTAAGTTTTGTTGTGGTGTTTGTGTTATGGCGGTTTCGGTTGAGTTGGTGCGCGTCGGCGGTAAAGCGTGTTTAGGCGTGCGTGTTGACTTGCCCAATTCGCCTCCTTTGTTGGTTGTTGTTGCGGATAAAGGCTTTGTTATGTGTGGGTTTTTGAATGTTGATGCGGCGGAGCGTTTGGGCGTTGCCGCTGCAATGGTTAGTGGTGTTAAAACTTTTGAGGATGTTTTGCGTGCAAGCGTGAAGGCGGTTACGAGTGGGGCTGAGGCGTTAGGTGTTAGGGTTGGGATGAGCGGCGAAGAAGCGTTGAAGTGCATGTTTTAGAAGCGAAGTACTGCCCAAAAGTGAATGGGCTGAAAAGCCTTTTAATGGTTGTTTTTGGTTTTTCACCTCCAGGGTTTTGTTGTGTGTGTAAAAGTTTGTTTCTGGAAGAATTTAAAGAGGGTCTCAAAAGTTTAATTTGTGCCATTTTTCGCAGCGGTTTCCATGTATTTTTGGCTTTGAAAATAGCCAATAGCGACCTACCCCTCTATAGATTTTGGTTTGCGTTTTCTGTTTATTTTCCCTACCCCTTCCCCCTCTATTTTTCGTAAAACGTCAATTTTGTTTAAGCTCTAAACTGCAAAATTAATACCCCCTCTAGAAATTTTGTTGGGATGGTTTAGTAGGCTCTTTCTCTTGGTGCGATTACTAGTATGTGAATTCTTGGTTCCAGACGATTTCGTATATTATTCGGATGTCTCCGATTCTGTCTCTGTATGTGTCTTTGTATCCTTTTATTTTTTTGATGTCGTAGTGTTCTGCTGGAACGGGTTTTCGCGGAAAATTAGGAGCAGTTCGATTATTCTTCTTTTGTAGTGTTCGGTAGTTTTTTGATGGATTTTTTGGCTTTTTGGGATAAGATTACTTGAAACAATTGTTTCAGCCTAGTTCTTTGGTTAGTTCTTCTAGGGTTGTTGTTGCGCCTTCTTTGATTTCCTTCTTTGCTTCTTCTAGTTCTTTCTTTTCTTTTTCGGTTAGTTCTTCTTCTGGTAGGAGCATTGCTCTAAGTCTTAAGAGTTCCAGTTTGACGGAGTCTAGTTTTTGTAGAACGAGTTTTAGTTGGTTTTCTGTGACGGTTATGTTCACGTTTGTGCACTTAGGTGATATAAGGCTGTCATTGAATATAAAAGTACTTTGTTTACATGCACAGCAACCAAACTTCGTGGTTGTTCGGTGTCAATCTTACGACTTTCCAATTTGCTAAATTGACTATCCCCCTCTAGAAAATTTGTTGCTATTTTATCCATGTATCAAGTCTTTTAGAAGGTTCAACTGATTTTATCCTTTCTTTCTTAGGTTTTTTGGTTGGTTTCCATTGCTCAGCAGTTTCAACCAAAACTTCAACCTCTTTCCTCTGAAGCCTCATTCTCCTAAGAGCCTCTAAACCTTCATACACTTGCCTACGCTCATCTTCAGTTAATCCAAGAACATCAAACACAGCATCATCAAGCTCTTTCCTTGCTTCTTGCTCCAACTTCTCATCACCTTTGTTCTGAGCATCGACGATTTTTAAGAATGCATCCTTAATTCTGTCCTTTTGAATCTGTGTAAGCTTAGTTATATCAATTAATGGAAGATTCTCCAATTCATATACCTCTAACTCTAATAATCCTCTACCATATAGTCTTCCGTGTAACTCTATCATGAGCATCGTTAAAGTTGAGTTTAACAAACCAGCTAAGACGGGAACCATATCTTTCTTTATCGGAAAAATTTCATAGAAAGATTTGTCAGCGTATGCATTAGCTTTATTCCAAGCAAAGAAACATCGCTTTCTAATCTTACAAGGGAAAAGTAATGGAGCTATGTCTTTTGAACCTAAGGCATACCATAATTTTCTACTTTTTATCATTGGAACATTTTGATAGCCTTGAACTTTTTGCCCTCTGTGCTTTCCCCTTTTTATTTCAAAACTTAAAGTTTCTCCATGTTCAATGTATTTCAAGACATTTGTATTCTTTAAATTTTCTTTAGGTTCATTAACTAAAAGCACATATTCAGCAATATCTTTGATTTCAATTATGCATTTCGTTAAGTATCTTGGAGAGGTTATTACTGGATGCAGATATCTCTTTTCAATTCCCCAATGTGCTGCCTTTTCATTATCCAGATAAAAGAACTCATTCGCACCAGTTGTGAAACCTCGCTTGACTTTAGCCATTTCTTTTAAAATACTCATTTTTGGATTTGCTATCATCTTATAGAATACTGTTGGTGCTCTAAGGTATTTTCCCCATTTTTCTTTAGAGCTAAGTTCACCTTGCTTTTTTAGGTGTATCCTAATTGCATCATCTTCATAATCTGTATTTACTGACGCCACAAGAGAAATCAGTCTACTTATTTCGAAAGGCTTCTTTATTCTCACAAATCTAACGGAATTAGATTCTCTTTGATTTTTATAGTGTTGCCCCTCAGCTTTTTCAAGAATTACTATGCAAGTATCAACATTTGCCTTTTCAAATACTCCAGCATCATGCTCTATTATTGCCAATATTTTGAAATGGTCAAGGAAGAATTGTTTCAAGCCCTCTCCAAATGCTACATCAAGCCATGTGTTAGATGTGATATAACCCATTCTTCCTCCATTCTTGAGAAACTTTGCTGAGTGAGTAAAGAAATATGCATAGATTCCAGCTTGAGCACTTAAGTTAATCTTTGAACCATCAGAGTATGTTAATGCTTCTTCTCTAATCTGATCTTTATATTCCATCTCTTCTTGTCTTGTATATGGTGGATTAGTGACTACGACATCTATTTCTGGGATAACGCCTATGGAGGGTTTAACTTTGAAGAAATCGCTTACTATGATGTTCATGTGCCTACTTGGGACTCTGAGGTTTCTGATCGCTAAGTTTATGCTTGAGAGTTGTGCTGGAAACGGGTTTATATCAACACCATATAACTGGTTGAGAATCTCTTCATGTAGCCTATTCTCATCTGCAAACGGATTTTCCTTTTTCTTCAAATCCTTTAGCTTATGGTAAGCTTTAACGAGGAAGCTTCCACTTCCACATGCCGGGTCTAAAACTTTATCGTTAGATGATTTAATACACATTTCTGTTATTAACTCAACTATTGGTGGCGGAGTATAATACTGTCCAAGCCTATGCCTTTCCACATCTGGAATAAGCTCTTCATACACTCTACCAATAACATCACTTCTAATTTTGGATAAATCGTAGGTTCCGAGCTCCTCAATGAAATCGTTCAAAGTGTAGATTAGATTCTTAGGTAAGAGAATTTGGTCAAGAATTGCGTGCGGTTCGAAAATAGCCTCATAATCTACATCTTTACAGACTTTGTCAAAGATTCCCCTAAGCTTTTCCGAGAATTCTTTCGGGTCTTCGGTTTCAATTTTTGTTAGCTTAGGCAAGGATGGAATCTGGGCTTCCAATGTCTTGTAGAAGGTTAATCTGTTCATGAGAATGTAGGCAAGTTGCTCAGCAATCCTTTCATTCATTTCTGGAGAGTATTCAAAAAATTGCGACTTAAGCCATCTTACGTACTCCTCTTTAAACTTTAAATTCTCTCTTAATTGTCTATTCAACGATTCCAAAATAAAAGGAGTAATGAACGTGTGAAATGTCCTAAGTCTTTGCAGAAAAACATCATCAAGTTCAAGCCATTTACCTATACCAATTCTAAAACGACAAACCTCTTCAAGTATCGTCCTAGCAAATTCCTCATTGAAAGAAACCTTATAATGCTTTAATCTCCTCTGTGGTAAGGGAACACCAGCAGTAAAAGTATCAAACAAAACAAGAACATCCCCATTACACGTAGCAAAATAAGGAGCACCCAACTCCACAGCATAACCAGAAGCCTGTCTAATCACATCCTTACTATACGGGTCAAACTTTGGGTCAACAAAAGGAACCTTACGTTTAGTCTCAATAACCAACAAGGATATTTTCCTACCCTTTTCAATAGCTTCAATAACCAAATCCGGTCTCCCGTCGATAGTAGGCTCAAAACTAACATTAACAAACTCAATATCGTTAACAGAAAACTTCTGAGCAATAACATTCTTGAATACACGATAAAGCTCAACATGAATGCTCCTCTCAGGAACAACTGGCACTCCCTACTCACCTTATCCCAAATAATTCTTAATTTCCTTCAACCAAATTTAAATCTGCATTGTTCGTTAATAAAAGCATTCAAAACATAAGATGTGCGAAAGGCAAAAACCATGCAAGAACAGAGTGAATTGGCGCTCGTAGCCGCTGAAGTTATACATTGCGTAAAATGTCCGCTGCACAAGGCGCGAAAGAACGCTGTTCCAGGCGAGGGCAACCCAAACGCGAAAATCATGTTCATCGGCGAAGCTCCTGGCTACTGGGAAGACGTCAAAGGCAAGCCCTTCGTCGGCGCCGCCGGAAAACTTTTAGACACGCTACTAGCCGAGGCTGAAATTCCAAGAACCCAAGTTTTCATTGGAAACGTCGTAAAATGTCGCCCGCCACGCAACCGCGAACCCACCCCCGCCGAAATCCAAACCTGCACACCGTACCTGGATAGGCAGATAACCGCCATAAAACCAAAACTAATCGTAACCCTAGGAAACCACTCAACCGCCTACATCCTCACAAAAGCTGGAATACCATTCAAAGGCATAACAAAAGCCCGCGGCAAACCCCACCAAACAACAATTCTAGGCATAAACATAACAGTCTTTCCAACTTTGCACCCAGCCGCCGCCCTCTACAACCCAAAATACAAACAGCAACTCACCCAAGACTTCCAAACCCTCAAAGCAAAAATCCACGAACTAAACCTAACCAGCTCAACATAAACCCTTAACACCCCCTCAAACCCTCCAAAACCTCTTCCACACTCCTAAACGCCCTAGACGGCAAACAATCCAAAAGCTCCGAAAGCCTAACCTGCCTACCCTCCTCAACTTCCACAAGCCTCCAACCAACACGCCTAACAAGCACACTTTTCGACACTGGAAAACGCGCCTTCTCAACCACGCTTCTAACGGACTCCAAACCCACAAAACCCGTAACCCTCGGGAACCTCCCACTAGAAAGATACTGCACAAAACGCAACCCATCCTCAAACATAGAAAGATTATTAAAAAGCACATAAACCGTCCTCCCGCCAGCCTCAAACTTCCTAACCACCTCGCCAAGACGCCGCAACTCCTCATCCGTGTACTGATAATAATAAAGCTCCTCGCCCAAACCATGCAACCTAAAATAGGCTAAGCTACCAGCGTAAACCGGCAAAACACGAAACGGGTCAGTAACATGCACAACATCCAAACCGCTTAAAACCCTACCAAGCTCATCGCGGACTTCAGGCTTATCCCACTCAGAACCACGCGTCTCCCAAACAAGAACCAAACCTTCACGGTCAACGCTCCTAAAGAATTTCTCCGCATCATCAAGCTTTTCTGGGCGAAAAGAGCCAGGCGTCTGAAACAAAAGCACATTAGCCCCCAAAACCTTGCATATCTGCTCCATCCGCTCAAACGCTTTAAGGCACTCATCGTCCAAGCGCATTCTCGCCTTGTGCGTAATATCCTGATGCGCCTTAACCGTAAACTCAAACGCCATAGGCGCTTTTTCACGCCAGCCACTAACCGTTTCCAAACGCGGATACTCGTAAAAAGTGCGGTTCAACTCGACAAGTCCAAACGCTTCAAAATATTTTTTCATGCTAGCCGCGAAACCGCAGCATCCAACCTTAATCATACGCGTTTCACACTTTAAACGTTAAACACTAATTTTAGGCGGAGCGCGAATAGGTCTACCCAACTTTCTCCGCAGCGCAATGCGATAAAGCTTACGAAGAGACTTAACAAGCTGCTCAACAGTAGGCAAACCCGAATAGACAAGCGGAATGCGGTCGTACTCCGCAAGCCTAACAGAATAATCGTCAGGTTTAACGCCGTGAAAAACAACCACACGCGGTTTTAGGCTGCTCAAACGCACAATCATCATAGGCGAACACTCACCGCCAATATTCGTGAAAACCAAAGCCCGCTCCGTCGTCACGCCCAAAAGCTGCGAATACTCAAAACCAGAAAGCGTCTCAACCGCTTTTCGCCCATCAACAACGGTGTAACCATTAACCTCCTTAACAAAAAGGCTTGAGCAAGCGACAACCTCGCCCTTAATGGCTTTGCACAAATACTCGACGCGTACTGGAATGGGGAACTCGCGCAAATCAATAACCGCCACGCTTGGCGAACTCGTAAGCTTTGCGAACTCGCGAATAAAACGTCCACCACGCTCCTCATCAATCTTCAACAAAGCCCAAACAAAACGCCTAATAAACCGCGTCCCAGGACTCTGACGCCTACCACTCTCATAATCACTAATGACAGAAGAGGAAATAACCATCTTGTCCGAGAGGGTTGTCTGCGAAACAGCGAAAAGCTCACGCCACTTTCGCATTGTTGCGCCAGGTTTACCTGAGAGGATTATTTCGCCTGCAATGCGCCTAGCAAGAACCTCGCGAACACTTGGAGACACTGACATGCATTCCGCCAAGACTCTCCCTAAAACATGCAAGTATAAAACTGTACCGCTTTCCACATAGGCTTGGGCGTGTTTGAAAAAGAGAAAAAGGGGATGTGTTATAGTATTGACTCTTTGTTTAGTGGAAAGGCTGTTGTTGCCCTTATGTCGTTTGTTCCTAGGACGAATTGTGTTACTCTGTTTAGTCCTACGCCGCATCCAGAGTGCAGAGGTCGCGGTTCCCTGTAGAATTCTAGGAACCATCTGAAGTCTTCTATGCTTCCGCCCCTTGCGACAAGCTGCTTGAACATCATGGAGTTTATTAGGCGTTCATAGAGCTTCTCATATCTGTATTCGCGTTCCGCTGCGCCAACAGCTTCTCCGCTCATTGGCAATAGCAAGTCTGCGCTGTTGACTATTGCTGGGTTTTCGTCATTTTCTCGCATGTTGAAGAATTTTATGGCTTTTGGGAAATGCGTCACAAAAAGCGGTTGGTTTCCATGCATTTGGACAAGCATTTTTTCATGGTGGCTTTTTAGGTCGTCGCCCCATTGGACGCCGTACTCGGCTAGTAGTCCAACTGCTTCTGTGTATGTTATCCTTTGGAATGGTCTCTTAATTCGTTTGAGCCTTTCAATGTCAACGTTTAGCAGTTGCAGTTCGCGTTCTCTTTCGTTTAATGCACAGTTTATCATGGAGCAGATTGCTCCTTCTATGTGCCTTAACAGTTCTTCGAAGTTGCCAGCGAACTCCAGTTCAATTAGAGTGAACTCGGCTAAGTGGCGTTCGTCAGCCAGCGGTTCTGCCCTAAAGCTCTGTATTATGCACCAAACTTTTCCAAGAAACGGTGTTAAAACTTCTAGGTAAAGCTGTCCAGTTTGGCTTAGGTACGCTTTTTGTCCAAAATAGTCCAATTCAAACATTGTTGCTATGTTTTCGCATGCGCCTGTCGCCTTTGTGATGTGTGGGACTATTACTTCTGTGAAGTTGTTTTCTTCAAGATATCGCCTAGCTCCTTTTAGTAGACTTGACTCTATTTTTACGACTGCGTGCATTTCTGGCGTAGGCAGTAGCTTGTGTCTGTTTGTTGTGTTTTTCAGAATGGAGATGTCAAGTGCTTTTTGTTTCCCTAGAATTTTTTCAATCTCATTTGGATGGGTCTCCAAGACCCACACCAGCAATCCACTTTTTTCACATATAAAATTTTTGGTTCTAAGCAAACGTAGGATTAAACCTTCCTTTTCACGCCATGAATATTAAGAAGATTCCAGCCACAATGATAATTGACCCAGCAACATCCCTTATTGTTACCTTCTCATGTAAAAAGATTATCGCTGACAATGTTGAAAATAACGGCGTTGTTGAAGAGATTGGCACAGCTTGCGCTTCTGTTGTCTGCGTAAAACTATACGTTAGGAAGAACCATCCCAGCCCAAGAGCTACTAGTCCGCCAAAGGCAAGCGCTGCGAATGTTTTCTTTTGCATCTTTAGAAAGCCATGTTCTCTGTCAATTATCGGCGCCAAAGCCAGAAGCGAGGCTGCAATTGCCGTTGTTCTAATGGTGTTGATTGCTAGGGCATGTTCCAAGTCTGGGGTCCCCTTAACAGCCAAATTAATCATTGTTATGCTTATTGACCACATTATCGCTGTTAAAAGTGCAGAAACAACACCGATGACTAGCGTTCTCTTTTCTAAAATTTCAACGCCTTCTTTTCCTTTTTGGCTTAGGAGCCATATCCCAAAAACTATGGCAAGTGCGCCTAGAACTATTGGCATAGTTATGTTTTCGTTCGCCAAGAATGTTGCCCATAAGAGGTTGAAAAGCGGATAGGTGCATGTTATTGGGACGGCGCGTGCAACACCCACAAGCTTTAGGCTTTTCATGTAAAGCGTATCTCCAAAACCAAGCCCTATTATTCCGCTTATACACGCCATGACGACTACCTTGAAGGGCAAGTCCATTAAAACCCAGAACTTGCCAGCAATGAACACGAAGCCGATTAGTATGGTGCTTGTGGATGCTAGGCGCACAATGTTTGCTGATATAGGCTTTGTCTTTTCCAACGCTTCTTTATACATTACTGCCGAAACAGTCCAGCTTAAAGCCGCGCCTAGAGCTGCAAGTTCGCCGAGCATAATCTCACACAGTTATCTCCTTTAACTTGCATAAGAAATTCGTCTATAGCTGTTAAATATCTAACGCAAACATAAATCAGAAAAAGGGGGCAAAACGCGAATGCAGATTGAAGTTAAATGGGAATCACAAGTTGTGGCAAAGTTCCCCGAACTCGCTATCTGCATCGGCACAATAAACAATGTGTGTCCAGAAAGAGATAACGAGCAGATTCAAATACTTAGGAAAGCCGTTTACGAGGATGCCAGAAGCAAATACAACATTGAAACGCTTAAGGACAATCCGACAGTGCGCGCCTACAGAGACTTCTACTGGAAACTCGACATAGACCCAACAAAAACGAGACCCTCCGGCGAAGCCCTGCTACGCAGAGTCCTTCATGGCGATGAGCTTCCACGCATATCCACTGTGGTAGACGCCTACAATTTGGCTTCCATGCAAACAATAATCCCAATAAGCGGCTTCGACAGAGACCGCCTAACACCGCCATTTCATGTGCGCTTTGCAAAGAACGGCGAAACCTTCACGGGCATAGGCATGGCAAAGCCCATAAACCTAACCGAAAAAATGCTCGTCTTGGCTGATGAAAGACAGGTTTTGTGCATTTACCCATACCGCGACTGCGACAACACAAAAATTACAGCGCAAACGCGAAACGTGCTCATAGTGGCTTATGGCGCCCCAGAAATAAACATGGAGCAACTTAGAAGCGCCGCAGAAACAACATTATCCTATATTAGGCAGGTGGCTGGCGGAGAAATAGAGGCAATAAAAGTTTTTAGCGCCACAATCAAATAGACTTTGGTGTTCTGGACATGAGCTTCCGCGCTAAAATGGAAAAAACGGCTCAAGCAAAAGGGTCGAACATTGTTTTGGCTTTAGACTTTCCCTTCGAAAAGCCAGAAAACCGCGAAAAGCTTTTCCGCAAGGCAGAAAGCGTACTCGAAGCCGTTCATCCATACATTTGCGCCGTAAAAATCAACCATCACCTCGTTCTCCCCTTAGGCTTGTTCAACGGCGTCAAAAAGCTTGTTGATAAAACCCACAGTCTAGGACTTGCAGCAATAATGGACTGTAAGGCTAATGACATAGGTTCAACAAACCAGGTAATCGCCGAATACTATTATGCTGCCGGCTTTGACGCCTTAATCGCCAACCCCTTCATTGGATGGGAAGAAGGCATGAAACCAATTTTTGATGTGGCGCAAAGGCTTGGACGCGGCGTAATCTTGCTGGCTTACATGAGCCACAAAGGCGCAAGCGAGGGCTACGGACAAACAGTCATAGACCCAGAAACTGGCAAGAAAGCTCTACAATATATTCTGTTCGCAAACAAAGCTCTCTCGTGGAGCGCGGACGGCGTAGTCGTAGGCGCAACTTACCCAGAAAAGATAAAAGAAATACGCCAAATACTCGGCGAAAAAGTTCCCATATACTCGCCTGGAATAGGCGCCCAAGGAGGAGAAATAAAAACTGCGTTAGAGGCTGGCGCACGTTACCTCATTGTCGGACGAGCCATAGCCCAAGCGTCGAACCCAACTGAAACCGCTAAAGCCATTAGAGACTTGGCAAGCATTTAATGCGAACTATCTCCCGCGTCTCTCCCAAAGCTCCTTCTTCAGCAAATCCCTAACAGCAGACCTTATGGCTGAACTCCTACTTGGATACATGTTCGCCCTAACAAGCTCATCCAAACCTTCCAAATAAGCTTCTGGTAATAATACGGTTACGATTTTCATTTCTCTCCCCAAACATATTATGTTTATAACATGTGACAAATATAAATTTAAACAGTTTTTTCAACTACACGCTCTTCTGTTATTTGAATTTCTTTCATGATATTTTTGAAAGTTTTCGGTATATCCTCCACGTGGATGGCGCGACGGCGAATCCCCTCTTGAACAGTACCAACCGCTATTAACAAGCTGCCGAGAATATCGCTTACAACGGGCTCTGGAAAAACCACTAGGGCTACGCCGAGCTTAATGAGCCATGGTTTGCTTCCATTATTCCATAACTTTTTGGAAGCCTTAACAGTATTTACAGTCCCATTTAGAGATTGAAGAAGGTCAGCATAGCTTTCAGTCAACTCGTTTACCGCGTTAGCTACGGTTTTCGCCTCATCCAATTTCAAATGGAGGACCTCCCAAACTACTAAACTAGAAAACAAAAGAGTAGAAAAGCTTTAACAGCTAAGAAAAGGAACTTCTGCGCAGATTTTAGTCCTAAGGAAAAGACTTTTTTAAAAGTATGTTTCAAACTCGGTGACTCTCTCATAGATTTTTAGTGATTAAAGAGTGAAAATTGTGAAGCACATACTTGAAAGCAACCGAAAATATTATTTCTAGAGGCTAAATAAACCGTTGTAGAACGCGGTGGTTTGCCGTTTGCCAGACGAACAATACAGTTTCATTTTGTCTTCTAACCTATTAAGGGTGCCTGAAGGCGGTAAATACATAAGCCACAATGTGATAAATCAGCTAGTCATCAAGACTGCTGGAGCGAAGAATTATGGAAAGCTTTAACCCTGAAAAATTTGTTGAAACACAAACTGCAGAGATAAAAAAAGCTGTTGGAAAAGAGAAGGCTTTAGTGGCTGTTTCCGGAGGCGTTGACAGCACAACATGCGCTGTTTTGACGCATAGAGCAATAGGCGAAAACCTCGTATGCGTAATGCTCGATGACGCATTCATGCGGGAAGGAGAACCAGAACGTGTAGCTGAAATGCTCTTCAAACCGCCATTAAAGGTTCCAACAAAAGTTGTCAATGTGCGTGAACGCTTCTTAAACGCCATGAAAGGCTTAAGGGACGCCGAGGAAAAACGCAAAATGTTCCGCGAAACATTCTACCAAGTTCTAGACGAAACAGCAAAAAGCGAAAACTGCAGCATCCTTGTGCAAGGCACAATACGCGCAGACATAATCGAAACAGTTGGCGGCGTGAAAACGCAACACAACGTTCTGGAGCAGATGGGGATAAATCCCATGGAAAAATACGGCTTCAAAGTTGTCGAGCCACTATTAAACCTTTATAAGTGGCAAGTCCGCTTGGTTGCGAAGCATCTTGGGCTGCCGCCAGAAATTTCTGAGCGCCAACCGTTTCCAGGTCCAGGTTTGTCGGTTCGTGTTGTGGGCGAAATTCGTCCAGACAAACTTGAAACTTTGAAGAAAGCAACAGCCATCGTTGAGCGTGAACTTGCAGCGCATAATCCAAGCCAATATTTCGCCGTTATAATCGACAATGAAGTGTCCGAAACGCCCTCTGGAACACTTCACATACAAGAAACTGCAGCGCGTTTCCTTAATGTTCCATCAAGAAATGTTACGGTGAAAATTTTCAGGGACAAGGCTACTGGAGTGGAAAGCGGAAAGCGGCGTTACGGCGAAATTGTTGGCATAACAGTTCAAACAATGAATGGTCGGGTTCACCAGACAACAATTCAGAACATGGTTGCGCTTCAGAAGAGGCTAATTACAGAAAACCCGAAGATTGCAAGAGTCTTCTACGCTGTTAAGGATTCGCTAGCGAAAAAGCCTTATGTGATTGGCATAAGAGCTGTCCAGACAAGAGATTTCTTAACTGCTGAAGTTTCGGAAATCCCGTGGGCTACGCTTGATAAAGCTGCGGAAGATGTCTTAAGGGAATGCTCCAACGTGGCTGCTGTCTATTATGATGTTACGCCGAAGCCTCCAGCAACAATAGAGATGGAGTGAAATCCCATGTTTCGCGTTAGGGTTCAGAAAATCGAGTCCATTCGTGATTTGGACGGCAACCTTGGAAAGCGCGTAGAACTAGTCGAAGAGCGTAAGCTTCCACATTTAGTTCTCAGACCCCAAACAGAAGAAGCAAAAGTGGTGCAAGATGTTTTGCAAGCGTTGCAGCAGCAGTTGCCAATGTTTCCAGCTAGGGCTGAATTTGCATTCCCAAAAATAATACTGTTCTTGACCGAGCAGGAATATGAGAGTTTAGGCATAAACTTTGACGTAAATCAGACGTATGATGTTGTTCTTGAAAATCAAACAATAAAGTTCAAGAAAGTTTCATAATCTCTTTTCGCATGCGTTTCAAAGCCGAATAACGCGGGTGAAAGGACAAAACAAACATCATGCTCTTTAAGGCTGAGAGAACGCTGCTTTGTTTAACCCTTCCATCCCTATCGCAGTAAAGCGGAATTGGCTCTTCTTCGCCATTTTTGTAGTACACGTATATTGGTTTGAAATTGCCCTTGAAGGCGACAACCTCAAAATCCAGATTCAAAAGCCTAGCAACCCTCGCAACGGTTGCGCTAACCGACCTAAGCCTTCCCCCATTAAAAGCGAAAGATGAAGCGTAAACCAACAACTTGCCACCAGCATCCTCAATCATACATGCATCACCAACCAACCAAGCAAACGCTCAGCCAAAAATCCTTTTAAAACAAGCGCCCAAACGACAAAACCGCACAGCAGAGAGAGTTAAGTTAAAGTGAAAATTAATCAAATTGAAATTACATGGAGTCGGGCAGCCCATGACGGTTAGAGCCCACGTTTTTGTTTCGGGTAGGGTTCAAGGCGTCTTCTTCAGGTCTGAAACAGCATATGAAGCCAAAAAACGTGGTGTTAAAGGTTGGGTTCGCAATCTACCAGACGGAAGAGTCGAAGCAGTGTTCGAAGGTGAAGAAAAAAACGTAAAAGAGCTCATAGAATTCTGCAAACGCGGACCGCCAGGAGCGCGGGTCACAAACGTGGAAGTTTTCTGGGAACGCCCCACTGGAGAATTTAAAGACTTTGAAATAAAATACTGGTAGAAACCTTAATGTGCAAATTTTTGGCGTGTGTTTACTGTGTTTTCTTTCTTGGGACTCTGAAGTGTGATGCTTTTCCTGCGCTTACGTAGTCTCCGCCTATTCCGCGTACTACCGAGGCTATTTTTGCAAAGTTTTCTGAACCCAAAAATTGTCTGGGTTTTATGATTATGTACTCGTCCTTTTCTTCGAAGCTTAGGAGGCTCTCCAAGTCTTCTGGGAACATCATCTTGATGTCTTCTATTGACTGCGTTTTCTCTATGGTTTTTGGCACTGGTGTAGGTGTTGGCGTGGGTGCAGGCGCGGGTGCTGGAGTTGGAGCGGTTGGCGGTGCAGTTGGCTGCGTGATTTGCTGGACTGCTATTGACTTCAGCGTTATTGATATTTCCCTCAAATCTTCTGCTACGCGATTTAGAATTACGAGCGTCTCGTCTATTCTTTCAATAAGCTTTTCAGGAATTTTTCCTTCTCTGCTCATAATGCTTTCTCCTTCTCCAAATCCTTAATACTTAACCCATTTATTAATTGTTTTGACAAGTCAAGTGGAAAACGTAGAAGAGGTTAAGCAGCATTTGATTGAGGTTGACGGTAGCCAAAAAAGTGGAAGCGGCACGATTCTTAGACTTTCGGTTGCTTTAGCTGCCATAACAAGTCAACCACTGCACATTTACAATATTCGGCAGAATAGACAGCAGCCGGGCTTGAGACCGCAACATTTGGAAGCCGTTTTAACGGCTGCTAGGCTTTGCGATGCAGATTTGAAGGGCGCGGAGTTGAATTCGCGTGAGCTTTGGTTCTTTCCAAAAAAGGTGCGCGGCGGAGCGGTTGAGGCTGAAATTGGGACTGCTGGAAGCATTCCAATGTTGCTTATGACTGTTTTGCCAATATGCGCCTTCGCGGAAAATCCCGTGCAACTTCATGTTTCGAAGGGTGGAACAGACGTTCAAAACGCGCCTACAATTAACTATTTGCGTTTTGTCCTTTTACCGACACTTAAGCGAATGGGAATAAACGCCTCCTTGCATGTTCAAAAGTATGGTTATTACCCAAAAGGCATGGGCGAAGTAACCGTCACAGTTGAGCCGAACAAGAATTTGAAGCCTATTCGCCTAGAAAGTTTCGGCAAGGTAAAAGAGTTGAAGGGCATTTCTGTATGCACTTTCCTAGCTGATAGGCGGGTTGCTGAACGTCAAGCAGAAGCGGCAAACAGCTACTTGCGAGAAATGGGTTACACGGCGGAAATCCAAATCGTGAATGATAGGTCGAATCCTCTTCAGAAGGGCAGCTCCTTGGTTCTGTGGGCTGAAACTGACGCTGGCGTGATTCTTGGCGCTGATTCCATAGGAGAAATTAGAAAAACAAGCGAAACCGTTGGAAGAGAAGCAGCTGAGAAACTTTATGCTGAAATTTCATGCAAGCCTACCGTTGATGTTCATTTAGCTGACATGTTAATTCCCTACGTAGCCTTGGCGCAGGGCAAATCATGTTATTTGACGCGGCGAGTTTCAGACCATTTGGAAACGAACATTTGGCTTGCCCAAGAAATATTAGGCGTCAAATTCAACGTTGAAAGGGTTGGTGAACTTTACAAAATTGAGCGAACAAACTAAAACGGTATAGCGAGATGGCGTCTCCATGAAGGCGAAGGTCAGAGGAATATACACAACAGCCTTGACAAAGCTTCTTTTGGACAATGGTTTCGAAATAATTGAGCCATCCTCCGCCATCAAAAATCGTTTTAGACTCTCGGACAATTTTCTGCAGCCAGACGTGAAGGTGAAAGACCGCTATGACATGCAAGGAGTGAGAGTGCTCGGCAAGCCAGAAGCTGTTGAAAAGTTCAAGGCGGTTTTGCAGAAGGCTTTACCAGACGTTATAACTAGGAAATGGACTGCCGACGTGGACAGAATATACAAGGGCAAAGTTGCCGAAATCTGTGAAGACATAGTTTATGTCGACATAGGCGAAGGCGTGGTCGGGCAACTCCAGAAGCCAGACCTACAAGCGTCGGAAGGCGAAACTCTGCTTGTTCAGGTTGAAAGAAGGCGAATTGGGGCAAAACATCCAATTTTAACCACAAACTTGAAGATTGTTGGAGAATACGCCCTTCTTGTGCAAAACAGCCGTGTTGGTGTCAGCCTAAAAATCCGCGACATAAACAAGAGAGCCGAACTTTACGCTTTGGGAAAGAAGCTTGCACCAGAGGGTTGGGGAATTATTTGGCGTGAAGCGTCGGCAAAAGCGACGACAAATGCCTTAGAAGATGAGGTAAGGGCGCTTGTGGAGAAGGCGAAAACCCTAGACGAAATGGCAACAAAGGCAGAAGCTCCATCGCTTCTGGTTGAAGGTTTAAGCTTCATGGATGTTGAGTTTCCGTTCCTTTCAAAGAAGGAGATGGACAAACTTAGGGCGAGCGTTGCTCCAACGTTGGATGGGCATCATTTCTACAAGAGTTGTGGCGGACGGGTTTCATCCGCCTTGGAAATGGCTGAAAAGCTTTTGGAAAACGGTCAAAGCGAAAGTGCGGTTAAAGAAGCTTTTAAACAGCAAATCCTATATGAGTTTCCAGAAGAAGGCTCGATTGTTGATGTTGAACACGTTAAGCTGAGCGGCGCAGTTTTCCATCTTGGACAAGCAGAAATCGAGAGCATCAGCGATAAAGGGTTAAGGTATAGCCGAACCATGCGAAGCAACGGCTTTTACGACGGATTAGGCGTTAAAAAGGAGGCTGGAGACAAAGCCGTAAGCGAAACAGAAACTGGCGAATTCTACATAACGACAAGCTATTTTTCAGCTGATGGAACATTTAAGGGCAAATACATAAACCTAAACACACCAGTGGAAGTTTACCCACAAACACTTCGCTACGTGGATTTAGAAGTTGACGTTTGCATATTGCCAGACGGCACAACCAAGGTTTTGGACATGGAAAAACTCGAAAAAGCTTTAGAGCGTGGGCTTATAAGCAAGGCTTTTTTCCAGAAAATTTTGGAGAAAGTTGAAGAAATAAAGAGGGTTTACGGGTCTTAATGCCAAAAGAAACAGTGTGCCTAAAAATCCAAAAAGGTGAAGGTGAAAAAGCCATAGTCCTAGCCAACAGACTTGGAATAATCGACAAAGAACTGGAAATTCAGAGAGACCAAAAATTCATTTATGTTCCACTTGTCCGCCAACCATCAGAAGGTGAGTTAAAACTTTTGCAGAGCCAAATTCTAGGACACGAAATTACAACCTATGTTTTCCAAGAAAAAACGAAGAAATCAAAAACTTTGATTGAACATCTTGAGGGTAAGCTTCCACCACACTTGTTAGCAAGTCTCCCAAAAGCAATGGATGTTGTTGGCGACATAGCCATAATTGAAGTTCCGCCAGAACTGGAAAGGCACAAAGGCTTAATTGGCGAAGCCATAATTGAAACCCACAAAAATGTTAGAACGGTTCTTGCCAAGGCTGGAGCCGTAAGCGGAACCTACCGCCTAAGAGAGTTCACGGTAATTGCTGGAGAACCAAAAACCGTGACAGTTCATAGAGAGCATGGTTGCCAATACCATGTTGACCTTGCGAAGGCGTATTTTTCTCCACGCTTATCCTACGAACATCATAGAGTGGCATCGCAAGTGAAGGAAGGCGAGACAATAATTGACATGTTCGCTGGTGTTGGTCCATTCTCAGTTTTGATTGCAAAGACGCATGAGCATGTGAAGGCTTACGCTATAGACATTAACCCAGAGGCGGTTGAACTGTTGAAGCGTAATATACGGTTGAACAGAGTTGATGGTAAGGTTTATCCCCTACTTGGAGACGCAGAAGAAATCATTGAAAAGATGCTTATTGGAGCCGCTGACCGTGTAATTATGAACTTGCCGGAAAAAGCCATAGATTTTGTCAGTTCCGCGTGCAAGGCGCTTAAAGCGAATGGCGGCGTAATCCACTTTTACAGCTTCGTCAAATCTTCAGAATCTTTGGGAGACATTAAAATTCGTTTTGCGCAAACTGTTGAAAAGGCTGGGCGTAGGCTGGATAAAATCCTTTTTTCAAGGCTTGTTCGCGAAACAGCCCCGTATGAGTGGCAAGCAGTAATAGATGCGGCAATTCGTTAAACGCTTACGGTTAACGTAATTTTCACTTTTTGCCGTGGGTCCTTCAGTTTTTCAACAAGTCTTCTTGAAAGGTCGCATGCCACTTTGTCGGCTTTTATTGCCAATGTTCTCGCGCATACATAGTCGCTTTTTCTAACAACAACGTCTGTTGGATGGGTCAAAATCAGCTTTGGACTGCCAAAGGCTTTAACAGTCTCAGCAACTTCATCCGCTTCGATTAACATGGTTATTTCTGCTTTTTCATTTAAGAGACATTTTTTAAATTCCACGCTTAAATCCGCCAAGGCTTTGTCCGCTGAAACAGCAATTATACAATCGCCTCTTCTTGTAAGTTCGGCTTCCCTCGTAATTTCAAGTGTTGACCTATGCGTAGCTCGAATATTCTCGTGCCCACGAGCAATAATAACCTCTTTTACTTCCATGGAGGTTTTCACCCGCAAATATTAAGATGGCGAGTTTCATTATTATTCCAGAACTTCTATGCTGTCCACTTTGCCGTCTCCATCCAAATCAAAGCCTTGAATAACCGTTGCGAAAGATTCTTCCCCACCATACTTCTTCAAAGTTTTCTTCCAAAAGTTTGTTAGAGCCAAAACACATGCCTTTGTGCCAACCGCTTTGTTTCCAGCCAAGACAATTATCCGTTTAGCATTGTCCCATGGGTTCGCTATCTTTGCTATTAAACCAACGGCGTCCGCCATGTAAACATTGGTTGTTCTTCTCGAAACCAAACCGCCAAACAGAAAGCCTTGTTCCGAAGGCTGCATATTAAACCTAATAGGCAAGTAATCGTTAACTTCTTGCGTCAGCGAGTTTGTTCCTGGACCACCCACGAGGATTAGGTTGTTCCGTTCTTCTTTTTCTGCTTTTACGTCAACGTCGAGTTTCACGGCGAACTCGTCTGGCATTCTTGAAAATTGACCCAGAAAGAATGTTAGATGCGACGCGTAGTGTCCGTCTCTGGCGCTTGTTTTGAATGGTCCATGTGGTGTTGGACTGCCGACAACAATTTTTCCTTCGAATGTTCCGTCGTCTCTTATGAATTCTTTGAAAAACTTTTGGATTTGCTCGTCTATCTTTTCGAGTGGAACCTTCTTTATTGTCCTATATTTTTGTGGGAGTTCTATGCCAAACGCGGGCGCCACAACCCTGTAGTATTTTGCTATCGCGCCTTTCTTTTCCTCTTCCTTTGCAACTGCTATGGCTCCAGCTTTCGCAAGTTTCCTGATGTGATAGTAAACCTTCTGTTCATGAACCCCAAGCGTCTTCGCAATTTCCAGAGGATACATCTCCCTTTCAGAAAGCATAACCAGAATTTTCCAGCTTAGCCTTCCCACCATCATCTTGAGCTTCTGCGGGTCTTCAACCACCATGATTTCTTTTGCTTTCTGAACTTTGTCTTCCTCGTGGACCAACAGTTTTTTGTGCATTTTTCTTCGCGTCTATAGATGTTAATCCATTATAAAAATTTTTATTATGGTAAACGAATAGTTGAAACAAAAGCATACACTAAACGATGAACAAGACGGCTTCATATTCTTAAAAAGTTTTTAGAGCTTGAATTTTTCTCTTAAAAAACCTTATTTGCAGAAAAGCCTTCGAGTAAAGCTTACAAAACCAATAAAGGCGATGAGGCTTAGGCATGTGCGGAATATTCGGATGTATATTAAAGGACGGAAACGCCGCGCCGACAATACACGCTGCGCTTGAACGGCTGGAGTACCGCGGCTACGATTCAGTGGGCGAAGCAACAATTCACAACAGCGTTTTATACGTGAAAAAGGACAGCGGAAAGATCGAAGAAGTTCACAAAATCCACAATCTGGACGATTTGCCTGGCAACGTCGGCATTGGGCATACACGATGGGCAACTCACGGCGCACCACTACAAATAAACGCGCACCCACATGTTGATTGCAGTGGGCAAATTGCTGTTGTCCACAATGGCATAATAGAAAACTTTACAGAACTGAAAGCGGAGCTGGAAAACCGTGGGCATGTTTTCAAGTCGAAGACGGACACCGAAGTTATAGCCCATCTAATCGAGGAGAATTTGAAGGCTAACCCGCATATGAGCCTAGCCGAGGCTGTTCTTGAAAGCGTTAAGCGGCTCGACGGTTCATATGCAATAGCCGTGATCTCCACAAAGGAACCAGATAAAATAGTTTGCGCGAGGCATGAAAGCCCACTAGTGCTAGGCGTCGGCGAAAACGCAATTTACTGCGCCTCTGACATTCCAGCTTTTCTACCATTGACAAATAGGGTAGTTGTAATTGAAGATGGCGAAATTGTCACGCTGTCGACAGAAGGCTATGAAATTAGGAAGATTGTCGACTCAAGCCCAGTCTTGCGTGAACCAAAAGTTGTCGATTGGACGCCTGAAATGGCTGTAAAACAAGGATATCCACATTTCATGCTTAAGGAGATTCACGAGCAACCAGCAGTTTTAAGAAACACATTGCGGCTTCAAGAACACTACCTAGACCTCATGGCAACATTCCTTGACCGAGCACGCGAAGTATTCCTCGTAGCTTGTGGAACAAGCTACCACGCATGTTTAGCGGCTTCTTATATGTTTTCCAAACTTGCCTTTTTGGGAACATATCCCGTTATCGCCTCAGAATTTGTTGAACAGCATGGAAAGTCAGTGAACATTGACAGCACAATCTTGGCTGTGAGCCAATCTGGCGAGACCGCGGACACGTTGGCGGCTGTAAACTGCGCAAGACAGCGGGCAGCAACAATCCTCGGACTGACAAACGTTATCGGTTCAACGCTCACGCGTGTTTCACGAGTCTATATTGGTCAACAGTCTGGTCCAGAAATAGGCGTGGCGGCAACAAAAACTTTCACGGCGCAACTTTCCGTGCTAGCCCAACTCGCCCTAAGACTAGCCAAAAAGAGGGGCAAAATATCACAGGATGAGATGGACTTTATTGCTGAACGGCTGGAAAAACTGCCAGAAATCGTCGAAACCATAATCCGCACACAAGAGGAAAAGGTAAAGCAAATTGCCAAAAAATACAAGGACGCCAAAATCTTCTTCTTCCTTGGACGGGGAATAAGCACCGCAACAGCCTACGAAGGCAGACTTAAGCTCATGGAAATCGCCTATGTGCCTTCAATAGCCTTTCCAGCTGGAGAAAGCAAACATGGACCAATAAGCCTCGTAGAGCCAGACTTCCCAGTTGTTTTCATATGCCCAAAGGACGATACGCGTAAGACGCTCATTGGAAACATTATGGAGATGAAAGCTAGAGGCGCATCAATAATAGCGGTTATTGAGGAGGGCGACGAGGAGATAAAGGGTTTGGCTGATGATTGGGTTGAAGTTCCAAGGGGTATTCCAGACGTGCTTTCACCGATACCCTTTGTAATCCCGCTTCAGCTATTAGCCTACTACATGGCTATTGAACGTGGGCATAATCCAGACACTCCGCGGAATCTTGCGAAGTCCGTCACGGTCAAGTAAGTTTCACTTCGAATTTACTTTAGGCAAATATGTTAAAAGCGTGCTCTGCGCCTATTAGATTTGGTGCCAAAATTTGGTTGATGAAGACTGGAAAAGGCTTATCGAAAGTCTAAAAAGGGAGGGAATCCTCCGCTCGCCAAACGTGATAAGGGCAATGCAAATGCTTCCAAGGGCAAAGTTTCTCCCAGAAAACATGCAGTCCTACAGCGCCGTGGACACGCCTCTTCCAATTGGTTTTGGGCAGACAATATCCGCGCCACATAGCCTCAGCGCAAAGGCTGAGCTAGGCGAAACATGGTTTCAATAATGAATGAAGCCCTACAATTGGAAGTAGGACAAAAAGTGCTTGAAATAGGCGCTGGAAGCGGGTGGCACGCAGCAACAATAGCCGAAACAGTTGCGCCAAGCAACGCGCCACGAAGCGAGTGGGGCCACGTCTACACCGTTGAAATCATTCAAGGACTAGCTGAATTTGCAAGAAAAAACATCATGAACGCTGGATACGGCGACCGCGTAACAATAATCTGTGCAGATGGCTCGTTAGGGTACCCAGAAAAGGCACCCTATGACAGAATCCTAGTAACCGCGGCTGCTCCTTCAATTCCACAACCACTAATTGAGCAGCTAAAGCCAAACGGAATAATGCTAATCCCCGTTGGAAGCATCCACCTATTCCAAAACCTAATAAAAGTCACAAAAATTGCAGATGGAAAACTGAAGGAGGAAAACCTCGGCGGAGTAGCCTTCGTTCCACTCACTGGACGCTATGGACACCGGATGTAATTTTTAGCTTACTGGTTCAAACCTCGCTGTGAAGTGTCCCAACAGTTTAGGCGCGTAAACACGTTTCAAGCCTTTTATATGTTCCCTCTTCTCATACAGTCTTATCAAACTTTCAGCCACATACCTCAAATGATTGTCCGTGTAAACTCTTCTAGGAATTGAAAGTCGCACAAGCTCCATTCTGGCTGGAATAAATTTTCCAGTTTTCTCGTCGACCTTTCCGAAGCATGAGCTTCCCAACTCCACAGCTCTGACCCCCGCCTCAATGTAAAGCTGAACAACCAACGCCTGCCCTGGAAACTGTTCTGGCGGTATGTGCGGCAGAAACTTTTTCGCGTCCACGTAAACAGCATGTCCACCGGGAGGCTCAACTATGGGCACGCCTCCGTCTCGTAGAAGCTTTGCGAAAAATTCTATTTGATGATGCCTGTACGCTTGGTATTCTTCGTCTATCGCTTCATACAAGCCTACAGCCATTGCCTCAAGTTCTCGGCATGCCAATCCGCCGTATGTTATGAAGCCTTCGATTGTTATTGCCAAGGTTTTGAACTTCTCATAAAGCTCTTCTATGTTTGTGCACAACATTCCGCCTATGTTTGTAAGCGCCTCCTTCTTGCCGCTGAATGTGCAACCGTCGGCGTAGGAAAAGAGTTCTCGCGCGATCTCTTTTACACTCTTGTTTTGATATCCTTCCTCTCGCATTTTGATTAAGAAACAGTTTTCGGCAAATCGGCAAGCATCTATAAAGAACGGGATTCCATATTTTCTTGCAGTTTCGCTGACCGCCCTTATGTTCTGCATGGAAACCGGCTGACCGCCAGCACTATTATTTGTTATGGTAATCATTATTAACGGAATCTTTTCAGGAGTCTTCTCTTTTATGAACCTCTCAAGCTTTTCAACGTCCATGTTGCCTTTGAAAGGCGAAATTTTCTGTGTATCATAAGCTTCTTCAACCACCAGGTTTACTGGAACGCCGCCTCTGAGAAGCACGTTGGCTTCTGTCGTGTCAAAGTGCATGTTGTTTGGAACATAGCAGCCCGGAGAGACCATCGTGGAAAAGAGTATGTTTTCAGCTGCCCTCCCTTGATGCACTGGAATGAGGTATTTGAAGCCAAAAATGTCCTTCACTGCCCTTTCCAGAGAATAGTAGCTTTCGCTTCCAGCGTATGCTTGCCTAGTCTTTATCATTCCAGCCCACTGTTCATCACTCATAGCTGAGGTTCCGCTGTCTGTTAAAAGGTCTATGAAGACGTCGTCAGCTTTGAGCATGAAAACGTTATAGCCGGCTTCTCTGATGAGTTTCTCTCTAATTTCTCGTGGATGCAGCTTTATTCGTTCAACCATTTTTATCCTGAAAGGCTCTGGTAAATTCGGCTTTTCTCTGTTCATTTGCGTCTCCTTCGGTTAAAAGTTTGAATTTACAGTTTTGCCCAGAATAGTCTAATAAGGGTTAAGGTTGCCCAAACCACTTTTCCAACGTCGTTTTCCCTCTGAGTCTGGAAATTCCCTTCTGCATTTTCTCCAGCGCCTTTCTAACGCGGTCCTCGGAGAAATCCCTCTCGCCACAGATAAAGCGGACAACGCCTTCAACGTCTGGCTCTCTCCACTCTAGCTCATAATTGTCTGTAATTTTGGGGTTTAAGAAAATCTCCTTGATGCGCTTTGGCTCCACCGGGAACTCGGCATTTTTAATGTACGGCAAAGCGTTTTCGAGACTTCCGTACTCCTTAACCAATTTAAGCGCAGTTTTGGGTCCAAGCCCCTTCACGCCTTCTGGGTTAAAGTCCGTTCCAATCAAAATTCCAACATCAACTAACTGCTCATACGTTATTCCGCACTCTTTTAAAACGCTTTCAAGTTCAACGATTTCTGGCGCAACTTCGATGAACACGTTTTTGCCTGGAAGTTTGCGTCTTCCAGAAATTGTAACGTTTCTCACGAGTCTAGGTGCGCCGAAGAGCAAGCTGTCATAGTCTTGGCTTGCGCAGTAGTCTGCGTCTCCACGCTTGACAATGTGGGCTGCTTGGGCTTCGCCTTCGCTTGGCGCTTGAATCCACGGAATGCCCATTAAATCCAAAAGCTTTTTGCTGTCTTCAGCCATGTAGTCCTTTAAGCTTGATGTTGCCTGCGCGTACATTCGCGCTTCTTCAATTTTGCCTTCCTTCAAGGCTTGTTCATACTTTACTAGCGCTTCTTGCTTTGCTTTAACGCGTCTCTTTATCTCTATTTCCTTAAGCGCTGGCGGTGTTCCATCAAAAACGTATATGGGTTTTATTCCCATCTCCACCAAGTTGCTTGTTCTATAAAGCAACCCGCTCAAATGGCTTGTAACTCTGCCGCTGTTATCCTTCAATGGTGTGCCGTCTGGCTGGCGAATAATTGCCAAAAATTGGTATAGGGCGTTGTAAGCGTCTATCGCTATGGATTTTCCACTCAAATCCTCGAGCCTAACAACCGTTTTCGGAACGATTTCACGGAGGTTTACGCCCAAAAACCCTAACCTCATCGTATATAGGAATTAAAACTGCGATAATAAACTTGCGAAAACGCCGTTTTCAGCGCTGCCAGAAGCATATAAGTTATAAGGGAGCTTGATAATTAGAGAAACCACCATTGAGGAATAGTGATGGCCGAGAAAGCAGCAACAATAACGTTGGTTACGTGTATAAGTTGTGGAAAAACCATTCCGCCTGGAGCTGAAGCCACAAAGTTTCTTTGTCCAAACTGCGGCGAAATAGTGATTAGACGATGTGGCAAATGTAGAAAATTTGGTCGTCCATATAAGTGTCCAAAATGTGGCTTTACTGGACCATAAAATAATTGATGGAGGTATAAACGTGGGAAGCGTAATAGTCTCGTACAAGATTTTTCCAACAGACATAACCGTGAACTTTGAAGATTTAAAAAAGAAGATTGAAGGGTGTCTTCCAGAATTCGCATCCGTTTATGGCTATGGCGAAGAGCCAGTTGCCTTCGGATTAAACGCCTTAATAGCGCATATAAAGTTTCCAGAGGACAAGACTGGCGTGCTCGATGAGCTTGAAAAAAGATTTGAGGGAATAAGCGAAATAAGCCAAGTTCAAACGGTTATGGTGCGTAGAATAAGTAGATAACCTTAACTTAGAGTCTAAAACATTTATATAGGATTGAGGCTCTGTTTCGAAACGTGCTATACGCGCGTTTAAGGAAGTGTTCTGGTTGAGTGAAGTACAATTACGCGTTGGAGACGCAAAACAGAGGGATGTAGGCAGAGGAATCGCCAGAATAGACCAAAGAGCAATGCAGAAGCTCGGCATATCCGCCGGCGACGTAATCGAAATCGTAGGAAAAAGGACAACATCAGCCATAGCGTGGCCGGCTTATAGCGAAGACCAAAACCGCGACATAATACGCATAGACGGCTTTACACGCAAAAACGCTGGAGTAGCCATAAACGAGTACGTTATTGTTAGACCTGCTAAAGTTAAGGAAGGAATAAGCGTAACCCTTGCGCCTGTTGACATGCGTTTAAATGTTGATGAGGATTTTACAAATTTTGTTAAGAACCGCCTTATGGAGAGGACCCTCGTTGAGGGCGACACGACTCTCGTTATGATGCTCGGACACGCCATACCCTTCACAGTAACGAAAACCCGCCCGCACGGCATAATAAAAGTCACGCAAGAAACAAGGCTAACAATTTTGAATGAGCCGGCACCAGAAGGAAAAGGCTTGCCGAGAACAACATACGAGGACATAGGCGGACTGCACGAGGAAATCCAAAGAGTTAGGGAAATGGTTGAACTTCCACTGAGGCATCCAGAACTTTTCCAGAGGTTAGGCATAGAACCGCCAAAAGGCGTATTACTTCACGGACCGCCTGGTTGTGGTAAGACGCTTTTGGCTAGGGCTGTTGCAAATGAGTCCGAAGCAAACTTCTTCTCAATAAACGGTCCAGAAATTATGAGTAAGTTCTACGGTGAATCAGAGGCTAGACTTAGAGAGATTTTCCAGCAAGCCCAACAAAACGCGCCGAGCATAATATTTATAGACGAACTGGACGCAATAGCGCCAAAACGCGAAGAAGTAACAGGCGAAGTTGAAAGGCGCGTAGTTGCGCAACTCCTTGCCCTAATGGACGGTTTGTCGGGGAGAGGAAACGTCATAGTAATAGGCGCAACAAACCGTCCCGGCGCGCTTGACCCAGCCCTTCGTAGGCCTGGCAGATTCGACCGTGAAATTGAGATTGGTGTTCCAGACAAGCAGGGGAGATACGAGATTCTCCAGATTCATACGCGTGGTATGCCATTGGCAGAGGATGTTGACCTTAAAAAGTTGGCTGAGATGACTCATGGTTATACTGGAGCTGACCTTGCGGCTTTATGCCGAGAAACAGCCATGAAAGCTCTGCGCCGATACTTGCCGCAAATTAACTTGGAGGAGGAGCGCATACCGCCAAGCGTCCTGGAAAAGATGGAAGTGAAAATGGAAGATTTCATAAGCGCCTACAAGGAGGTTACGCCGACAGCCATGCGTGAAGTCTACATTGAAGTGCCAACAGTCCACTGGGAAGACATAGGCGGACTGGAAGAAGTTAAACAAGAACTTAAGGAAGCCGTTGAATGGCCACTGAAGAACCCAGACATATTCAAGCGTCTAGGAATAAAGCCTCCAAAGGGCATCCTACTTTATGGACCGCCTGGTTGTGGTAAGACGCTTTTGGCTAGGGCTGTTGCCACCGAAAGCGAGGCTAACTTCATAACAATTAAGGGTCCAGAGGTCTTTTCCAAATGGGTTGGGGAATCCGAAAAGGCAATACGTGAGGTTTTCAGGAAAGCCAGAATGGCAGCGCCCGCGGTAATATTCTTCGACGAGATTGACTCGCTTGTTCCACGCAGGGGCTTGGGCTTCGCGGACAGCGGCGTAACAGAACGCGTCATAAGCCAACTCTTGACGGAAATGGACGGCATAGTCACTCTGGAGGACATAGTCGTGATAGCAGCCACAAACAGACCAGACATTGTTGACCCCGCCGTTCTTCGCCCTGGAAGGTTTGATCGGCTAATATATGTGCCAGAGCCAGATGAGAAAAGTCGCCTACAGATATTCAAGATTTACACGAAGAACATGCCGCTAGCCAAAGACGTTGACCTAAACCAGCTTGTTGCGATGACGAAGAACTATTCTGGCGCTGATATTGAAGCGTTGTGCAGAGAAGCAGCGATGCACGCCTTGCGAAGAGACGTGAACGCGAAGGAAGTTTCCATAGTTGATTTCCAAGAAGCACTGAAGAAGATTGGTCCTTCCATTACGCCGGACATGGAGAAATGGTATAAGGGCTTTATGCAGCAAGTCCGCGTTGTGCAAAAACCGGCAACCCCAGTTGCCTAGGAGAAGCGTGAACATTGCCCGTTAAGACTTGGAAGACGCATCCAGCCGAATTCGTTTTACTGGAGATTCTGCGGAAGAAGGGTGCCATGACAGACGATGAACTTTTTGAAGTGTTAGGCGAAGAGTTTGAGGATTTAGGGTTTAAGGACTTCAACAAGCTTCTGATGCGTTTAGAGATCGGCGGGAAAGTGCGTGTTACCTCGATGACTCGTGGGAAAAGGCGAGTTGAAATCTTAACATAAAAGCGCTAAACAAAACTTTCAAGTGCTTTTGATGAGTTCATCCGCAGAAGTAATAGTTATCGGCGGCGGACCATGTGGTTCATTTGCGGCGCTCAACCTAGCGAAGCACGGCGTACGTGTAAAGGTCTTTGAAGAGCACGGTGAAATAGGCTTTCCAGCGCACTGTAGTGGTCATGTAAGCCTTAAAGGCTTAAGCGATTTGGGTTTGCTTCCGCTTCCAGCAAAAGTTGTGGAAAACACTTTTTGTGGAGCAAAATTTTATTCGCCGAATGGCGTGGAATTTGCTGTTCACTTTCAGAAACCCTCAACATGCGTTGTCAATCGTGCCCTTTTCGACAGGCATATTGCAGAACTGGCAAAGGCTCACCGTGTAGAATACCATTTGAACACGCGTGCAGAGTCCTTAATTATTGAAGATGGTTATGTTAAAGGCGTAAAGTTTAGCGTAAATGGAAACAGCAAAAGTGAACATGCAAAAATTGTGGTTGACGCTGAAGGCGTATCAGCGAGAATTTTAAGGCAGACTGGGTTGAAGTGCGCCGATGCGTCTATGCTGGTTAATGGGGTAAACGCTGAAGTTGAAGGTTTGCATGATGTTGAAACGGACAGCGTCCAAGTTTTTCTTGGAAGCACCTACGCCCTTGGATTTTACGCGTGGATTATCCCACGAAAGGATGGAACAGCGAAGGTTGGATTAGCCGCTAAACAGGGAAACCCAAAAGAACTTTTACATCGCTTTGTGTCAAAGCATCCTGTTGCCTCAAAAGCGTTAAAGTCAGCGAAAATACTGCATACTGCTTTTCATCTAATACCGCTTGGAGGATTCATTCCGAAAACATTTTCCAACGGCTTTTTGGCTGTTGGCGATGCAGCTTCACAAGTGAAACCCACTACTGGCGGCGGCATAATTCTCGGCATGAATTGCGCAAAAATTGCGGCTGGAACAGCGCTTGAGGCGTTGCTTGCAGATGATGTTTCAGCCAAGTTCTTGGGCGATTACCAGAAACGTTTTAAAAGAAGTTTTGGTTTTGACGTGAGTTTTATGTTTAGGGTTAGGCGAATGCTCGATGCGATTTCCGACGAGAAACTGGACTCTTTGGTTAAAACTTGTGTTAGGCTCGGTTTGGATGAAGATTTGCGTAGTTTTAGCGACTTGGATTTTCAAGGAAAAGCCTTACTGAAGCTAGTGCCAAAACCCAAAATTTTGCAGGCGCTCTTCGCTTTTTTTGCGCTATACTTTTCTGCGAAGCTTTAAAATGTTTGAACGGCAGAACTGACAGAGACGGCGGTAAGCGTGATGTCCGAATTTCGCTACAAGCAAGTCATAGTTTTTCGTTCCGACCTAAAATTGAGCAAGGGCAAGATTGCAGCGCAAGCTGGACACGCAGCAGTTTCAGCAGCTGAAGAAGCCCGCAAAAAGCATCAAGCGTGGTGGAAGGCTTGGATAAACGAGGGACAGTGCAAGATAGCAGTTAAAGTGAAAAGCGAAAAAGAGCTTCTGGATTTGGAAAAGAAAGCGAAAGAACTCGCCTTGCCATGCGCCCTAATAGTTGATAGGGGCTTAACAGAAGTTCCGCCTGGAACAATAACCTGTCTAGGAATTGGACCAGCACCAGCCGAAGAGGTGGACAAAATAACTGGTTTGCTTCCGCTTCTTTAGAGGTTTAATGTTTGCTTGTTCCAAGGGTTGAGAAGCTTATCGGAATTGAGGTTTATGCCACGCGCTCAAATGGTATAGGCGGCGTCCTCAAACTTTTTCCTGAAGATTTCGTTGTTGAAGAGGTGCTTATTGACGGTTCAAGGGCTAAAGTGGCATCGCCTAAAACTGGCGAAACCAAAACTTTTAACCTTTCAAATATAGAAACGCGCCATCTGCTGTGCGTTTTGGTTAAGCGGAACTGGGACAATTTTTTGGCTGTTAAAGCCATTGCCAGACAGTTAGACATAAGTCCTACGCGCATTCAGATTGCCGGAATAAAAGATGCAAAAGCCCTAACCGCCCAATTCATCACGATTGAAGATGTACATGCTGAAAATCTCTCCAAAGTTAAAGTTAGCGGCATAGAAATCCGCAATGTTGGATATTTTAAGGGTAAAATCTCTCCGTACTTTCTCTTGGGCAACGACTTCAACATCATTGTCAGAATGGTGAGGCACTCGCAGAGCGCAGTGAAAACGCGAATAGAGAAGACCATCGAAGAAATTGAAGCTTTGGGTGGAGTTCCAAACTTTTTCGGTCACCAGCGGTTCGGCACAGTCCGCCCAATAACGCATCTTGTTGGTAAAGCCTTAATTCAAGGAAAATTTAGGAAAGCAGCGATGCTTTTTCTTGCAAAAACAAGTAAATACGAGCATCCAGAATCGAGGCAAGCAAGAGAAGCTTTATTGGCTACGCAAGACTTCCGGAAAGCCCTAAAAATTTTTCCGCGAAGCCTACGTTTTGAACGCTTAATGCTTGAGCACTTAGCCAAAAAGCCAGAAGACTACGTGGGAGCGTTTAGGCGACTACCAAACAAGCTTTTGCGGCTCTTTATACAAGCGTATCAAGCATACCTCTTCAACAAATTTCTAAGTGCAAGAATAAGCCGCGGTCTTCCACTTAACGTGGCGGATGTCGGCGACTACGTGGTTAATGTTGAACGAAACGGGCTTCCAGTGCTAATAATGCACAAGAGCGTGGACGCCAATACACTTGCCGATGTGAACACGTCTCTGAAGAGTGGACGGCTGCGCTTGGCGCTTCCACTGGTAGGCTTCAAACAGAAAACTTCACGGGGAGTTCAGGGCGAACTAGAAAAGGAAATTTTGGAGGAGGAAGGCGTCTTCCAAGAAAACTTCAAAGTTAAGTCTATTCCAGAAATTAGTTCAAAAGGCGAACTTCGAACTATGATAACGCCATCAAGGAACTTTGCACTAGACGAAATATTGAAGGATTCAACCAATCCCTCAAAGAACGCTGTTAAAATGCACTTTATGCTGCTTCGCGGTTCCTACGCCACAGTTCTATTGCGAGAAATTATGAAAGTGCGGAATCCGGTAAAGGCTGGATTTTAAGGCACCCAACGCGCTAATTCCTTCTCCGCATTTTCCAATAGCAAATGCTTCTTCTCCGTTGGCACTATGACGTTTGCAGCGTACTGATGTCCATCAGCAACACCAAATCCCTCAGAAGCCTTTTCCAGCAAGTTAACTGCTCCCGGAAGCTTGCCGTTGTCAATTAGTGGCTGCATTGTTTTTGGCACGCGCACAGAAGCCTTAATAAATGATTCTCTTAGCGTTCCCCAGTTTGGGATTTCCCTAGGCACGTTCACGAATCCCAAAATGTACTTTTCTGGTTTTATTAGACTCTTCTGGTAAGCGAGAAACGAGCAGAATTGTCCAATCACTTTTGTTCCCATTCCACGGTACATGTCTCCCGCATCAAACCATTGGATGTGTTCCGTTTCCATTAGCCTTTCACGGTAAAGCTTAGCCAAAACTTTTCGGTTTGCCTCCTTACGCCTAGCCTCCAAAACTTCAACCATGTTTTCCGCGTCTTTACTTAAGCCTTCAAGGCAAGCCTTTACGCCGATTTCGGGTCCGCCTTCATAGTAGCCCACGGCGCCCAAGATTTGAAGTTTCGAGAAAAGCGTGTCCAAGCGTGTCTTCAGCTTTTGTATTTCGAAATTTTTGCCTTTCTGTTGAACCACTCCGCTTTTTAAGGCTTCTTCTAAAACCATTTTGTTTATCGCTAGGAAACCGTCTGGAATTTCGCAACTTCCAACCAAAGCCAAATAGCTCAGTTCAAAATTCTCTTCATTTAGGGCTTTCGCAAATAGGTAGCAGCATGTTGCCCCAGAAAAGTCTGTTTCGCCCCTAAACCCGTAATTTTCAAGGTTTAAATCCAAAACTTTTGGGTCTGACGAAGGCTTTGGGTCGTGATGGTCAAGTATTATCGTCAAGTTCTTGCCCTTGTTAAATTCTGAAATCAAATCTGCATGCGAGGAGCCAATATCAACGTAAAAAATCGTTTCGCCACTCTTTGAATGCAAGTCCGCTATAACTTCAGTGTAAACCTTCTCAAGACAGAACGTCTTGGCTTTTACGCCTTCCCTTTCCAAAGCCCTCAAGGTTATGGCTGCCGAGCATAATCCATCAGCATCATCATGGTGAATTATCAAGGCTTCTTTAGGTTTAGCTGTTCTAAACTCCTCAACCGCCATTTCCAATTTCAACCTAAAATCATCCAACCCCAAGCCTTTAACATCCTCCTAACCTATAGTCTTTAACAAGTCTGAACGCGTTATTATTCCAACAATTTCTTTACCACGCACAACCAAAACCCCCGGGTGTCTCTCAAGCAGCGGGCGTATTGAATCTATTGGCGTTTCTTCTGAGACCATGGGCAGCGGCGGACCCATTATCTCTTTCACTTTTTCTTCTGCAATGTCAGCGTTAAGGTTTCTTATGATGTCTTCCTCAGTTATTGTACCGACAACTCTCCCTTTGTCCAAAACTGGCATCTGCGATATTGCATTACGCACCATGATTTCGCTTACCCTAAAAATGCTGTTGTTTGGCTTCGCGAAAATCACGCCTTTCGTCATCAAATCCATACATTTTAACCCTTTTCCGCCAGCTAAAACTCCCAAAATCTTGTTTATTGTTGAAAGCCTCGGGTCAACTTTTCCCTGCTCTATCTTTGCTATGTGCGCCTGTGACACTCCGACAAGTTCTGCTAATTTTTTCTGGGTTAGTCCAGCCTCAATTCTTAACCTTTTTAGGTGGTTTCCAGTTATCGCCAAAAATAACCACCAGTTATTATCATTTATAAACTGATACAGTAAAATATATATTTGTTTTCGTGCATACAACTTAAACTTCGCGGATGGAAACTAAAATGCGAAACATAATCGTTGAAGACTTAAAGCAAACACCACTGGAAAAGCAGCGCATAGAAATAGTTGAAAGGAAAGGTTTGGGACACCCAGACTACATATGCGACGCGGTTATGGACCAAATCTCAATACGTCTAAGCAAAGAGTATCTGGAAAAGGCAGGCGCAATACTGCACCATAACGTTGACAAGTCCCTGCTTGTGGCTGGCGAATCAGAACCAAAGTTTGGCGGAGGCACCGTTAAGCAGCCAATGCTCTTCGTTTTCGGCGATAGGGCAACAGCGGAGTTTAACGGCACAAAAATTGATGTCGCAAGCATAGCCGTAAACGTTGCAAAACAGTGGTTTAGGCAGAATATGCGCTTCATAGACCCAGAGAAGCATGTGAAATATCAAGTTGAGTTAAAGCCTGGCTCAGCTGGGCTTGTTGACATTTTCAAGCGTAAGGGCAAAGTTCTAGGCGCTAATGACACTTCAGCCGCTGTTGGCTATGCGCCTATGACAAAAACTGAAAAGATTGTTCTGAAAACTGAAAGGTTTTTGAATTCCAAAGAGTTTAAGCAGCGTTTTCCAGAGTCTGGGGAAGACATAAAAGTCATGGGATTCAGAGCCAACAACAGCCTAAACCTAACAATTTCAATGGCCTTTGTCGACCGCTACGTGTACAGCGAGGAAGACTACTTTGAAAAGAAAGCGAAAATCCTAGAAGAAACAAAACGCTTTGTAGAGGCAAACATAGACTTCGACAAAATCAACGTCCAACTAAACACTTTGGACATGCGTGGAAGAGGCATAGGTGGCGTATACCTAACAGTCCTGGGCACAAGCGCTGACAGCGGCGATTCTGGGCAAGTTGGAAGGGGCAACCGCGTAAACGGACTAATATCATTAAATAGACCTTTCTGTTCCGAGGCTGCAGCTGGCAAAAACCCAGTTAGCCATGTTGGAAAAATCTATAACGTTTTAACCTACAAGATAGCGCAACATGTTTACGAGGAAGTTCCAGAGGTTGAGGAGGTTTACATTTGGCTTTTAAGCAAAATAGGCAGTCCAATCGACCAGCCAGCAGTCGCTGCAGCCCAAGTCATAATGAAGGGTGATAACTCGCTTGACAAGGTTAGGCAGGAGATAAGCGAAGTGCTAGATTACGAACTTGAAAACATAGACAAGTTCTGTATGGAGCTTGCCCAAGGAAAAGTGCAAACATACTAACAATTAATTATGCGAAGTCGTTCAATACAATTAGAACATCGCATAGTTAACCGAGGATTTGCGTGTGCAAACAAGAACATTTAAGACCCTAACCATCGTTGCAAGCATATTCTTCTTCACAAACTACCTAACTGGAATGTTCCTTCCAATTTATTACGTAGAATTAGGCTTAAGCATAATCGAAATAGTCACACTCTTGCTGATAACCTTCCTAATAGTTGGTCTCCTCCCAATGCTCATACTCAAGCTCACCAAAAACTTTGAAAGAATAATCTGCCTCGGAATAATCTTCACCATGCTATTTTACGCGGCGCTGATCTACGTTAAAAACCCCGTAATACTCGGAATAGCCTACGGCCTAAGCACAGCAACATTTTGGCCGAGCTTCAACCTCCTACAATTTAGGCTGAGCACTTCAAACTTTAGGGCGAGAACCGTAAGCCTATTCTCCTCAATAATACCATCAATTGCCAGCATAGTTGGCCCAGCAGTCGGAGGCCTCATCATAGAAAGTTTCAAGTTTCAATCCCTTTTCATGCTGTCCATAATCCTATATTTTGCCGCCTTAATCTTCTCCATGCGCATGACGTTTAGAACTGAAACTTGCGGCTTGTCAATTCCGAAGGAGAGAAAATTTCCAGTCTTTTTTTTAACGTTTATTCTTTTTGGCATGTCTGAAGCTTACTGGCTTGCCTACCCGCTTTTTGTTAACAAAATTTCAGAAACAATCTCTATGATGGGACTGGTTCTTGCAGCTGCAAGCGTCATCATGTCCATTATAACTTTTCTGGTTAACTGGCTTTCAGACATCAAAATGATGCGTGTTGAATTCACCGTTATAGGCGTATTATTAAACGCCTCGTGGTTTTTCTTGATAGGCTATGCCTCAGCACCACACGAAATAATCATGTTATCCACCTTGTCCGGTTTTGCAAGCGCCTTCACACTTTCATGGTTTGCTCACTATGGAGATTCTTTCAGCAAAGAACACTATGCAAGCACACTTGTTTTTATGGAGGTAGGCCTAATGATTGGAAGAATAATAAACCTTTTACCCACATGCGTTTTCCTTCCAGAAGGAAACTTTTCCGGCTACTTCACGCTTTTGGGCGCCTTCTCGCTGATGCTGATTCCCATTCTCGTAGTAAGTAAGACAAAACAAGGCTAATTAGCCGTTAAAAGGCTTAAAAGCGCTGGTGACTGAACTATAAGGCAGCGTGATCAGCATGGCGGAAGCATCAGAGAAATTGCCAATATCCGAATTCTACAAGGTCGTTGATTATGTCACAATCTTTAAGAGTGAAAAGTGGTGGGAAGCCATCGTCATCTTTGAATCTTACGGGAAGCGCTCAATAGGCTTGTACCTTTGGCAAAAAAGAAACGGCGCATGGAAGCGTAAACACAAGTTTAACATAAGGAACCTTGACGAGTGGAATAGGCTTAAAAGTGCAATAGAACAGTTAACGCCAAAACTTGCTTTAAAATAGCCTTTTTGCCTTTAAATTCTGTATTTTCAATTCGTATTCAAAAACAGAATCTAAAATTGAATAATCTTATTAATCAACCCGCATAACAAAAAACAGAAGGCGAGCACCATGGAAACCGAGGCAGCACAAAGTGAGGAAGTACTATCTGAAGATGAAATTCAACAGGAGGAAAGCGCCGAGCAAGAAGAACTAGTGGAAGAAGCAGAAGCGTTTGAAGAAAGAGAACGGAAAAGAGAAGGGCGAAAAAACAAAGCAAACAATCAGGTTGAAGATAGAAGCAGCTTCATCCACGGGCTTTCTGTTGGCCTAGGCGTCGGCTGCATCGCCACATTCGTCATAGTCTGGGTTTCATTGTTCTTTACGCCGCAGTTGCCGCAAGCGGTCACCTATGAAAATCTGCTTTCAGTATTCATTTATCCGCTCATTTACTTATTGGCTGTTGGTCTAGTAGCCTTAACAGCGGGCATAGTGAGAGAATACTATTCAACAAGGGGCAAAATCTAAAAGAGCGTAGAATAAACAATCTTTTCAGGAACTAAATTCTCTTAGCGGCGAAGGCTGTTGAACATTTAAGGCATGTCCTTTAGTGTTCTTAACAGAAACTGTTGTCCGTTTTAGCGTGAATTTGTAGAAAGAATTTTATGAATTGGTGTGTTTGTAAGATGGAAGAGCCCAGCTTTGGAGATTATTCGACGAGAACGGATGGTGGAGGATTATGGTGGTTAAGAATTTGGAGGAGTCAAGTGTTGGCGAAGGTTTAAGCTGGGCTATGCCGAGCGCTGAAGAAGTTTTAACTTTGCCTGTTGAGGAGCTTCTTTTGCGCTTAAAGACTTCATCGGATGGGCTTTCATCCGAGGATGTGGAAAGGCGTCTTGAATTTTTTGGCTATAATGAGCTTGTTAGAAAAAAGAGGAGAGCAGTCATCATCGATTTCCTCTCCCACTTCAAAAGTCCATTGATAATAATTCTTCTTATCGCTGGACTGATTTCCGGCTTTTTTGGCGAGGTTGCTAACACAGCTATCATATTTGTTATAGTGACGTTCAGCGTGGTCTTAGACTTTTATCAAGAATATAAGGCTGAAAGAGCGGCTGAAATGCTGAAGCAGAGGGTGGCGACAACAGCCACCGTTTTGAGGGATGGGATTAAAAAAGAGGTTAGGCTTGCGGAGATCGTTCCTGGAGACATAATATTTCTTTCAGCAGGCGACATTGTGCCTGCAGACGCCCGAGTTATAAGTGCAAAAGACCTGTTCGTGAACCAGTCTGCGTTGACTGGTGAATCTTTTCCCGTTGAGAAGACTGGCTTGCCGCTGAAATCTTATGACCCGTCAATAACGGAGTGGAGCAACTATCTTTTTATGGGAACTTCTGTTGTGAGCGGGACAGCAACCGCCGTTGTCGTGAAAACTGGCAGCCATACAGAGTATGGGAAAATTGCGAAGAGCCTCGTTGCAAGGGAGCCGGAAACGGAGTTCCAGAGGGGTATTCGAAGTTTTGGTTACATGATAATGCAAGTAACTTTTCTGCTTGTCATATTCGTGTTTTTCATTAACGCCCTTTACATGCGAAGCGTGCTTGATTCACTTCTTTTCGCTGTGGCTTTAGCTGTGGGCTTGACACCGGAGCTTCTTCCAATGATAATTTCGGTGAACCTCTCTAAAGGAGCAGTGTCGATGGCTAAGAAGGGCGTCATCGTGAAACGCCTAGCAGCCATACAAAATTTTGGAAGCATGGACGTTCTGTGCACGGACAAAACTGGAACTTTGACGGAAAACAGGATAAAGCTTGTTCTACACGTGGATCTCGACGGCAACGAAAGCGATAAGGTTCTGCTTTACTCCTACCTAAATAGCTATTACCAGACTGGACTTAAAAACCCCTTGGACGAGGCTATACTGAGTTTTAGAGATGTGGATGTTAAGGATTATAGGAAAGTTGATGAGGTTCCCTTTGATTTTGTCCGTAAACGCCTCTCCATAGTTGTTGAACATCAAAATCAACGGTTTATGATCACTAAAGGTGCTCCTGAAGAGGTTGCTAAGGTCTGCTCTTATTACGAAGTTGGAGAGGTTGTAGCCGACATAACGGACGAAGTGCGCCGAAATATCGAGCAAAAATATATTGAGCTTAGCGCTGAGGGCTACCGGGTTTTAGCCGTAGCCTACAAGCGTTTAAGAGAGGATAAACCCGTCTACACGGCGGGCGACGAAACAGAAATGGTGTTTTTTGGCTTCATAGCTTTCCTTGACCCACCAAAAGAAACGGCGAGAGAAGCTTTACAGCTTCTGAAAAATGCCAGCATAGAGTTGAAAATTCTTACAGGCGACAATGAGCTGGTAACGAGGAAGGTTTGCGAGCACTTAGGCTTCGACATAAAAGGGGTTGTCACTGGAAGCGAAATTGCCCAGCTGCATGATGACGCCCTTGCAAGAGTTGTCGAAGAAGCTAACGTGTTCTGCAGGGTTACACCAGCTCAGAAAGACAGAATAATAAACGCTTTAAAAAACAATGGGCATGTTGTTGGATTCTTGGGCGATGGAATAAATGATGCGCCTTCACTGAAAACGGCGGATGTCGGTGTATCTGTCGAAAACGCCGTTGACGTTGCGAAGGAATCCGCAGACATAATTCTTTTGCAGAACGATTTGACGGTGCTTCACGACGGAGTTTTGGAGGGCAGAAAAACCTTCGGCAACACCATGAAGTACATCATGATGGGTGTGAGCTCAAACTTTGGAAACATGTTCAGCGTGGCTGGAGCATCGTTGTTTCTGCCTTTTCTGCCAATGCTGCCCATACAAATACTGCTTAACAACCTTCTCTACGACTTTTCCCAATCAACGATACCCGCAGACGAAGTTGACCAAGAATACATTGAGAAGCCTAAAAGATGGGACATACACTTCATTAGACGGTTTATGGTGTGTCTTGGACCTGTCAGCTCACTCTTCGACTTTATAACATTCTTTATAATGCTTTTCATCTTTAACGCTTATGAGCCACTATTCCAAACTGCTTGGTTCATTGAATCCCTAACCTCGCAGACTCTTGTAATCTTTGCCATTAGAACAAAGAAGTCGCCTTTCTGGAAAAGCAAGCCTAGCCGACTTTTGCTTTTCAGCAGCATAGCAATAATAACATTCGCGCTGATACTTCCCTACACGCCATTAGGAGAAATTTTCAAATTTGTAGAGCCTCCAGCAACCTTCTTTATAGCATTAGCCGCAATTCTCGGCGCCTATGTGGCACTGGCTGAAATCATAAAAAGCTGGTTTTACAGGAGGTATGGCTACCGCCTAGAACAAATCCTCATCCCGCCCAAGAAGATTGGGATATATCCCACCAAGACTGCGAGGCTCATCCAAGATGTCATAGCCATCATCTGTCTACGCCCAGAAGACGAAATAACAGTTGACTCGCTCCTAGAAGATTTAGAAAGAAGCATGGAATACCCACTCGATCACCACCAAGTAGGTCACACAATTCAATACTTGAAACGCGCTGGGCTCATAAGCTTCGAGTGGCACCGAAAAACAATCAAACGGGAAAAACCATTAAAAGAATACGTGACAAAGCAGTTAATGTCCAGCGAGCTATGGCCAAAAATATCCCAAGACTGGCATAAAATCAGCAGAGTCATCAACGAAAAACATGGAAAAGTAAACTCGGAATATCAAGAACTCTTATTCAGGAAAAGTCCAAAATAGCCGATAATATGCAAACTCTACTCTGTTAGTCGCCGTTAACAGGATAAGTAAAACAAATTCATACAGGCTTAAAATTATAATAGCCTTATATCTTAAATTGGATTGTGAATTATTAATGGCGACCAAGCTTAAGGAGTTCCTAGAAAGGGTTGTTGGAGAGAGAGCACCAGGGCCTTCCCCAACGTTCTCTGTTTTTCATATTCTACATGCGATAGAGCTTATAGCTGAGAAAAAGTTGGGCAGAGGTAAGCTTGCTGAAAGCCTAAGCTTAGGCGAAGGTGCCGCACGCACAATTGTTGATAGGTTGAGGGATGCTGGGCTGATTGAGACTTCGAAGTCTGGATGTGTGCTCACCCATGAGGGTGTTAAGTTTTGGAATAGTTATAGGTCAATTTTTTTGAAGAAGACTGAAATTGGAAAGAACGAGTTGACGCTTTCAGATTACAACTTTGCAATTTTGGTGAAGAATCGCGGAGATAAAATAAGATATGGAATTGAACAGCGCGATGCAGCAATAAGGGCTGGGGCGAAAGGAGCCACAACTATTGTTTTTGTCGGCGGTCAGTTAAAAGTACCCTCCATAAGCGAGGATGCCAAAAGCGACTTTCCAGAGGCAACATCCCAGATATTCGAGCTTTTTAAGCCAGAAGAGAACGATGTCATAATAATCGCAAGTGCAGAAGACCTTAAAAGTGCTAATTATGGCGCACTTGCAGCAGCATGGACTCTTCTCGAAGACTGCTAGCAACTTATTGCCTTAAAACTTATCAAGAATAGAAAGCATTGAAGTAGGCGAGGGAGGCGTCCCCAAAATGGCGGAATTCGACAAACTCGAAAGTTTCATTTTTGAAAAAGTTTCTGCGTCGCATCTGCCAGGCTTAAGCATAGCTGCAGTCAAAGAAAACGAAGTAGCGTATAGCAGAGGATTTTGTTTCAGAGATTTGGAGTATGGACTTAGAGCCACACCAGAAACATTGTACGGCGTCGGCTCCGTAACAAAATCTTTTACAGCACTATCGATTATGCAACTTGCGGAAAACGGAAAACTAAGCCTAGACGATGCTGTCAGCAAATACGTTCCGCTAGAACTTAAGCCGATGGGCGTTTCAGCAAAAGTATGGCATTTGCTCAGCCACGCCTCTGGCATACCTGCGCTTGCGTATGCTGAGGCTCTTATCCGCTACTTGACTGGAGCTGGTGATAAGTGGGTTCCAATAGCCAGCCACGAGGACATAATAACGTTCATGAGGGAAGCAAACGAATGGGCTTTAACAAAGCCAGGCGAAAGATGGTTTTACCTGAACGAGGGCTACGTGATTTTAGGCTATATTATTGAGAAGCTTTCTGGAATGAACTATGAAGATTATGTCAGGGAAAAAATTTTGAAGCCTCTGCGCATGAGCCGAAGCTTCTTCAAGAAGGCTGATGTGGAGGCAGACCCGAACGTTGCTGTGCCCTACATAATCACGAGGGACGGTGAATGCAAAAAGTCTGTGCATCCTTACGGCGTTTATGCTGATGGTGGTTTAATAAGCAACGTTCTGGACTTGGCTAAATACATAATGATGTACCTTAACCGTGGAAGCTATGAAGGCGCGACTCTGCTTTCGAGTGAAGGCATAGAAGAGATGGAAAAGCCCCGCGTGTCCTTGCCACTTCAGGTTTTTGGCGGAGAATCCTACGGGTATGGTTTAATGGTTAACCCAAACTTCTTCGGCAAGAAGCTTGTTGGTCACGGCGGTTCCGTTCTGGTTTACACAGCTTATGTGGGGTATATACCAGAGGAAAATGTTGGAATAGCTGTGCTTGCAAACGGAAGCGGATATCCGCTTTCGCAAATTGGACTTTACGGTTTGGCTCTTATGATTGGCGAAAGCCCAGAAAACTTGCCTTTCATGAAATATGAGCGGACGTACGACTTGTTGACGGGGCTATATGAAACCTACAAGGAAACCATGAAGGCGCAAGTCGTCAGCAAAGGCGGAATCTTGCAGCTTGAAATTAAGGACAAGTACACGGATATGATTATACCGCTGATTCCAGAAGATATAGAAGGTCAAGTGAAGAGGTTTTATGCCATCCAGTCTGGTGGTAAGCTTCCAGTGGAGTTTATGGTTGAAGGGGATAAGGTGGAGCTGGTTTATGAAAGGTATAGGTTGAAGAAAGTTACTGACCTAAAGTAGCGCTGAAATGATGAACCATATTCCGAAGCCAGTCAAGATGGCGAAACAAAAACCGAAAACGGCATCGTAAATTCTCTTTGTCCAAAAGCGTTTCGACTTGAAAACCGTGAACGAAACAAAAACGTTCCAAGCTAAATCGCAAGACCAGTGAATCATGGTGAATAATAAAAAGCCAAAATGCCCAAAAACGGTAGAATTCATGACCAAGGAAGCCCCGATAGTAGCCCACCATAGAAGGAAATATGGGTTTCCAGCTGTTGCCAAAATTCCAGAAACAACCGAGCTGTGTTTAATGAATGGAGATTCGCTTCCAGATTCCTTTCTTGTTTTGAGCATTTTAAACCCTAAATAAACCATTAAAGCTCCGCCAACAAAACCCATGGCTTTCTGAACAAAAGGCGAAGCGAAAATCCAGTCTAAACCTAGATAAATTAGAAACATTAATGGAAACTCTACAATGCCGTGACCAACAGATATTAGAACTCCAGCGTTTTTCTCTCTGCTTGACTTGGCGATGGTAACTGCGAACAATGGTCCAGGCGACATAACTCCAGATAAAGATACCAAGATTACTGAAAGCAAAAAGAGGTAGAAATCCGTTATCAGCTCCATCGTCTAGCCTTTACCGTTTCAAAGAGAGAATCCTCTCTTCAGCTGCCGCCAATCCAGCTCCAAGCTCGATGGCGTGTCCCAAATTTTTTAACGTCGTCTCTATAGCCGCTATTGTGGAAAGTATATCGTTTTGGCTTACGTTTCCCATATGTCCAATTCTGAAGCCCTTTCCCTTTAGCGGTCCAAGGGTGGATGCCACTATTATTCCGCGGTTTTTCATTTCGCTTCTGAACGCTGCATCCTCTACTTTTTCTGGATAGTGTACTGCCGTAACGGTGTCAGCAGCGCACTCCTCATCCGCAACCAACCTTAGTTTTAATGCTTTCATGGCTGCTCTGAAAGCTTCAGCGAAAACGTGGTGCCTTCTAAACCTGTTCTCTAGTCCCTCGTTTAGGATTATTTCAAGCGCTTCTGATAGGGCGTAAATCATGTTAACTGGCGGCGTGGCAAAGTATATTGATGGGTCGCGCATTGTTGGAAGCCAATTTTTAAGGTTACCATACCAAAAATTGACTGGGGTTTTTCTTTTTTCAAGAAATTCTATAACTTTTTTGCTTGCCGAAAGAAGGGCTAACCCAGGCGGAACACCTATGCACTTTTGCGAACCAGAAGCGCAGATGTCTATGTTCCATTCGTCAACGCGAACTTCCATTCCGCCCAAAGAACAAACAGCATCAACAATGTAGAACGCGTCGCTTTCTTCCGCCACTATTTCGCCTATCTCTCTTATCGGGTTTGCAACCCCAGTTGAAGTTTCAACATGCGTAACAGTTACCGCCTTAAAATCGCTCTCCTTTAAAGCCTCTTTAACCATTCTTGGATTTGCGGTTTTTCCCCATGGGAACTCCAAGACTTTAGGCGTTGCTCCATGAGCCATCGACGCTTTAACAAAGTATTCTCCGAAAAATCCAGTTACTATATTCAAGACCTTATCGTTTGGCTCCAAAATGTTCGCAACAGCCATCTCCAAGGCTAATGTTCCAGAACCGGCAACAGCGAAAACATCACCTTCAGTCATGAAAACCTTCTTTAATCGTTCGAGCGTTTTTTTGAAAACTTCGATGAACTCGGAATCCGTGTGCGAGACCGTTGGCTTACTTAGGACGCGAAGAACCCGTGGGTCAACATTTGTGGGTCCAGGAATCATGAGCAGTTTTCTTTCACTCATGCTTTTGCACATCCTCCTATCTTTGTTAATGCACTAATATGTTTGCATGAACTTTTTCTGCATTTCTATTATTGTTTTGCTGTCCTTCGCCTTTGCATAACCTTCAAGCCTTTCCTTATTTATTCCGATGAACGTGTGCCCCCACGTGAAAATCGACAACAGCCTATACGCTTCCTCTTTGAAGCCAGCAATGTAAAGCGCAGCCGCTAGAGCTTCAACTGTGCTAAGCTTTGTTGGACTTCCGAAGTTCACGGGGTTTCCAGCAACCAGATATGGCAAGCAGCGTGATGTTCCCCTAACACTTTTTATTAGAGGCTTTTCTGCATGTTCCCAGCTGAAGTCTAAAGCGGCTAATCCAAACTTTTCTATGCGCTCCTTGTCGGCTGGAGAAAAGGCTATTTCCGAAAAAGGATTCAAAACCACGGCTCTTTTTGGTAGAAACCTAATCTTATGCACAATTTCAACTAGTCCGTGGCGCTTAAGCTTCAGCGCAGTGCATTTTTTGGGGTCGCATTGTCCAGCGTGATAAACAACGATTCTAACTTGTTTTTGCAATTGTTCTGCGCACCTTCAAGTGGCACATCGGGTCGTTCAAAACCAGCGGAATCTTCGCGATAAGGTCCGTTGCGACCATGTGGAAGCCCTTTTCCTCCAAAACAAAGTCTCCAGCAGCGCCGTTAACGAACGCCCCAGCCACAGCAGCCTCAAACGGGTTCACGCTATTAGCCAAGAAAGCGCCAACTATCCCAGAAAGCACGTCGCCAGTTCCGCCAACAGTCATCCCAGGATTGCCAGTAAAGTTAAGTTTGAAGCGCTTTTCATCCGAAATTATGTCGATTGGACCTTTTAATAGGATTACTGCGCCCAATTCAGCCGATGTCCTTTGCACTTCTGCTATTTTCTCGTTTAGGCTTTCTGGCAACTCTTTACCAGTCAGTATGGCGTATTCTCCAGCGTGAGGCGTTAAAACCAAAGGTATGTTAACTTTTCTCTTAAACTCTGCAAAAGCCTTTAATCCATCAGCATCCAAAAGCAGAGGCTTCCTCGAGTTTTCAACGGCGTCAACCAGAGCCTTAACAGCTTCTCTTGTTTCTGGATGCAAGCCCAAACCAGGACCTAAAACAATAGCGTTTACCGTTTCCAAGTACGCCTTTAATGCTGGTATGTTCCCAACGTTTAGATGTCGTCCCTCAAGCTTTATGGTTATAAGGTCTGGAGACATGGCTGAAATTGCGTAGGCTGTTTTTTCTGGAGCCGCAACATAAACTAAATCAACACCAGTTCGCAGTGCAGCCAAAGCCACAAGTGCTGGGGCACCCGAAAAAGTTTCGCTTCCGCCAATGACTAGTAGGCGTCCAAAATCTCCCTTATGCGACTCTGCGGGGCGTGGTTTTATAACGAGTGAAACGTCGCCTGGACCAGCAAAATTTTCAAATTCTCTTGGAATCCCAATGTCTTTTACGACAAGTTCGCCAACATAGTCCTTCGCGTTTTCCAATCCAACTTTTTTCTTATGAAATGTTATTGTCAAGTTTGCTTTCACAGCGTCGCCTAAAACTTCGCCCGTGTCAGCGTCCACTCCAGTTGGGATATCAACGGCAACTCGAAAAGCGTTGGTTGCGTTAATTTTTTGGACTAACTGAATGATTGGTGGTCTAAGTTTGCCCTTTGTTCCTGTTCCAAGCAACGCGTCTATGATTATGTCTGCGTTCACTTCTGGAATTTGTGTGCCATCGCGAATTTCGTGGATTGTGATGCTTTGTCTTAGGGGTTGTATTGCCAGCCAGTTTTTTAAGGCGGAGTCGTCGGAAATTTCTTCTGCTTTGCCAGCGAGGATAACTGTTACTTTGAAGCCTATTGCTGATAGGTGTCTTGCAGCTACAAAACCGTCGCCGCCGTTTCCGCCCAAACCGCAGAAAATGGCAACGCTTTTTTCTTTGTTAAATCTTGAGGCTATTTCTTGGGCTACGTTTCTTCCAGCATTTTCCATAAGCTGAAGCCTTGAAACGCCGAAGTATTCCGCGTTTATTTCCAAAGTGCGCATTTCACGGCTTGTTATGTAATTTTTCTCCATTTTCTTGAACCTAATAGCTAATGCCCTAGAAAAGAAGATAAGTCCTTCGCAAATTTTGGGAGGCTTTTCTTCCGAAGTTTCAGTAAAATATTTTAATGTATAGCACAACATTAGAGGTGAGGAGACTAGATATGCCTACAGCCTTTGTGTTGATAAATACCGAGATAGGTTCAGAGGCGGATGTCCTAAAAGACTTGAAGAAGGTTGAGGGTGTTGAGGAAGCCTTCGCCGTCTACGGCGTGTATGACATAATTGCGCGGGTTAAGGCAGACACGATGGATAAGCTTAAGGAAATTGTGACTTGGCGTGTTAGGAGACTTGACAAGGTTAGGTCAACACTAACAATGATTGTTGTAGAGGAGTCCAAATAGCGCAATTCTTCCTCCTTTTTATCCAAAACACATTTTCCATCCTTTTGCCTAACGAATGGGCTGCTTTAACATGGCATCAGCGGTAATGCACATAGGCTTAGACGACACGGACTCAACGCGACGGGGATGTACGACATACATCGCCGCAGTTCTAGTAGAAAGGCTGCAAAAAATGGACGTTGAATTCATTGATTATCCAAACCTTGTGCGGTTGAACCCCAATGTTCCGTGGAAAACTCGTGGAAACGGCGCCCTATGCTTGAGAATAAAATACAACGAAAATGCTGAGGAGAGAATTAAGGAGACCGTTATAAGTGCTGTTGAAGAGCTTGCAGACATGCATTTTAGGGGCACAGACCCCGGCATAGTCTTTCTTAAAGCGGCAAAGGTTCCAGTGGCGGTTAAGGCTTTTGCGAAGAGCACCATAACTGGAATTGTAACCTTAAAAGAAGCTTTGAGGCTCATAAAGCGTTTTGGCGCCGAGGCTCTTGGATACAACAGTGGCAGAGGTATAATTGGCAGTTTAGCTGCTGTCGGCGAAACGCTTGAGGGAGACCACACCTACGAGATTCTGGCTTACAGAATGCCCGAAAATTATGGTTTAAAAAGGATGGTGAATGAGGAGTCCATCTTTGAGATGGATAGGGCGACGGCACCTTACACTTTTAACAATGTTGATTTGGAAAAGCGTAGAGTAATAATTACTCCTAGGGGTCCAGACCCGATTCTCTTTGGCATTCGTGGCGAAACTCCAGAAATTGTCAAGAAAGCCTTTGGTATGGTTAAGCCTCTTGAGCCAGTTGAGCGCTGGGTTATTTTTAGGACAAATCAAGGAACAGACGCGCATCTAAAGCGTGTTAAAAGTTTATGCGAAGTTAAGCCCTATAACCCAGTTGTTGCTAGAGGCATTGTTTCTGCAAACCCGAAGACTGTTCCAAGGCGGCACGTAATCTTTCCAATAGAAGATGAAACTGCACAAGTGGATTGTGCGGCTTACGAGCCAACTGGAGCCTTACGCAAAGTTGCAAGAAAATTGATTGTGGGCGACTTTGTTGAGGTTTATGGTGGTGTTCGCTCACCCTCTCATAATCGTCCATTAACCATAAACCTTGAGAAAATCCGCATACTCAAACTTGCGCCAAAAACTGTTCTTCGTAATCCGCTTTGTCCAAACTGCGGTAAGAGGCTGAAGTCCATGGGAGAGAATAAGGGCTTTAGATGCGAAGCTTGCGGTTCGCGTTATTCCAGCCTTAAGAAAATTGAGGTTAAAGTCAAACGTGATTTGAAGAAGGGCTTGTATATAACAGCTACAAGGTCGCAGAGGCATTTAACAAAACCAACTGTGCGTTACGGCATGGAAAAACGTGAAGGCACCTCTGTAAAGCTTATTGACGGTTGGCATTTTCCCTAAAGGGGCTAGTCTTCTCGAACCTTGAAGATTTCGCGGAGCAACCGATAAAGCTCGTCGCCACCGTCAACTCTTGAGAACAGTTCTTTTTCCGCTTTCAGTATCCTTCCAACAGCCTGGTATGTTTGTCTCCATTCAAGTTCCTTCCACATCAAGCGGTAGTTTTTCAGTTCAATCCATGCCCTGAAAATCAGAACGGTGAACATGCCAAGAGTTAACATCAAATTTAGTACGTACAGCATTTCCAAATCCGTGGTTTTCACCTCCGTTGCAAATCGTTTCATATTTTGCAAAATGGTTAAATCAAACTTGCGATGATATGCAGCGTGATTCAGATGAGCGAGCTGATTTCGCCTCTTGTTTATCAACTGGGCATAGGCGGGGTGGGCGGTTTCATAGTTGGGTTTGCCTTGAAAAAACTCAGCAAACTAATATTAATTCTCGTAGGACTTTTCATAATTGCCCTAATCTACTTAAGCACGCAGGGAATAATTAACATAAATTATGAGGCTCTTTGGAGAGCAGTATCCAACCTCTTCGGGTTGGCTGGTGAAGCGTTCTCTTGGTTTGTGCATGTTTTAGCGCTTATACCATTTATTGGAAGCTTCATTGTTGGTTTCTTGCTGGGTTTCAAACTTGGCTAAAGTTGGCGAAATAGTTTAAATGTTTGTGCATCCTTAATCCTTTGAAAATATGCTAACCGCCTTGTCTGGAGTGTTTAGCTTTGGAGTTCACCGAGGAAGAATACAGCGTTCCATTCTTTAAGGAGTTTGGCTACGTTAGAAAATTGTGTCCAAAATGCGGCAAATACTTTTGGACGCAGAATCCAATCCAAGAAACATGCGGAGAGGCAAGCTCTGAAGAATGCGCCTTCTACACTTTCATAAACAACTCGCCAACAAGGAAAAGCTACACTTTACGCGAGATGCGTGAAGCATTCCTATCCTTCTTCGAAAAACGCGGACATGCAAGGATAAAGCCGTACCCGGTTGTTGCACGTTGGAGAGACGACATATACCTTACACACGCAAGTATAATAGACTTCCAGCCATACGTGACCAACGGAATTGCGCCGCCGCCGGCAAACCCGCTTGTGATTTCGCAGCCGTGCATAAGGCTTGTTGACATAACAAACACCGGACCAACCTTTGGCAGGCATCTAACAATTTTTGAGATGGGCGGAGCGCATGCCTTCAACTATCCTGAAAAGGAGGTTTACTGGAAGGACCAGACTGTGCGTTACCATCATGAGTGGGCTACAAGCGAGTTGGGTGTAAAATCTGAGGAAATCGTTTATAAGGAAGAGGTTTGGTCCGGGGGCGGAAATGCTGGTCCATGCCTAGAAGTGATAATTAGAGGGTTGGAGGTTGCCACGCTGGTTTTTATGCAGTACAAGGTCGTAAACGACGAGTTCGTCAAACTTCCAATAAGGACGGTCGACCCAGGATATGGTATAGACCGTTACGCATGGCTTTCTCAAGGTGCGCCGAGCGGTTTCCACGCTGTTTACGGCAATTTACTTGACAAAATTTTCAGTTTTGCTGGAATAACAAATGTTGACAAGGATTTGCTGTACGCGGTTGCCAAGGTTTCTGGGCTGGTCAGCTTGGACAAGACTGCCAGTAGGTTGGAATTTAGAAAGCGTGAAGCAGACCTAATCGGCGTGGACGTCAACGAACTAGACAAGTTTCTAGTACCAATTGAAAATGCTTTTGCAGTTGCAGACCACACAAAATGCTTATGCTTCATGCTTGCTGAAGGCGTCGTTCCATCCAACATTCAAGAGGGCTATTTGGCGCGGCTGGTTTTCCGCAGAATCTACAGGCTTTTGAGGATGCTGGGCATACCAGAGAAACTGTACGACATTGTTGACATGCAAATTGGCCACTGGTCTCGGGACTTTCCGCATCTGAAGGAAATGGGCAACGAAATTATGGAGATAGTCTCCGTAGAAGAGGAGAAGTATGGCGAAACGATAAAACGCGGCGAGGGCATGGTTAAGCGGATATCAAGCGAATTAAAAGCGAAAAACCAAAATGAAATTCCAATCGAAACTTTAATAGAGCTTTATGATTCACACGGGCTTCCGCCAGAAATAGTCCAGCTGACAGCCGAGAACGAAGGCTTAAAGGTGAATGTTCCAGAAAACTTTTACACCCTAATTGCACAAAAACACCTACAAGCATCCAAAGCGGTTGAAGAGAAAAAACCACAAGAATGGCTTGAAGCGGAAGTTGCCCAACTTCCAGAAACAGAACCGCTTTACTATGTTGACCAGTACATGCGAGAATTCAAAGCGAAGGTTCTTAAAGTAGTAGACGGCGAATACGTTGTCCTCGACAAGACTTGCTTTTACCCAGAAGGGGGCGGTCAACCCGCAGACGGCGGCTATCTAGAATTTAACGGAAAAAAAGCCGAAGTTGTCGACGTCCAAAAGGTTGGCAAAGTAATTGTTCACAAAATAGCTGGCGCAGCAGCCCCAAAGGAAGGCACAGTAATTAAGGGCGTTATTGACTGGGAAAAGCGCTATGCGCTGATGAAGGCGCACACGGCAACTCACCTAATCAATGGCGCTGCAAGACGCGTTCTTGGGCAACACGTCTGGCAGTTTGGAACACAAAAGGGCATAGAAAGTTCCAGACTTGACATTTCGCATTACCGTAGACTAACACTTGAAGAAGTGCACAAAATAGAGGCTTTGGCAAACCAGACAGTTCTACAAAACATGCAGGTAGAAACAAAATGGATGCCGCGCAACGAGGCTGAAAGCCAATACGGTTTTAGACTTTACCAGGGTGGGGCTGTTCCAGGGAAAGAAATTCGTGTTGTGGCAACTGGCGACTGGGACGTTGAAGCATGTGCTGGAACTCACCTAAAAAGTACTGGCGAAATTGGCTTCATCAAGATAATTCATTCTGAGCGGGTTCAGGATGGCGTTGAAAGGCTCGTTTATGCTGTTGGCGCTCAAGCCCTAAAAGTGGTTCAGGAAAAGGAAAAGTTGTTGTGGAAGGTTGCTGAAATCCTTAATGCACCGTTGGAGAAGCTGGACAAGACTGCTGAAAAACTTGTAAGAGAGCTTAAAGAGGCAAACGCAGAGAGAAGAAGGCTGATTAAGGAATTAGCAGAAAAAGAAAGCGCCGTACTAAGCGAGAAGCCAGAGGAAAAGGCTGAAACCATAGGCGGCGTGAAGGTGGTTCTGCGTGATTTCGGCGAGTCTATAGATGTTGAGCGCATGGTTCAAACTGCAAGCGAGATAATCAAAAAAGGCGCGAACATAACCGCAATCTTTTATGGAGCAAACGGGAAAAGCGCGAGAGTCATGGTTATGGTTGGGAAAGAAGCGCTTGAAAAGGGCGTAAACGCACACGAAATAGTGCGGGAAGCATCAGCAATCATAGGCGGAGGCGGAGGGGGCAGACCAAACTTCGCTCAAGGCGGAGGAACAAAAATCGACAAACTTCAAGAGGCAATTGAAAAAGCCAAGGAAATTTTGAAGAAGCAGCTAAAACATCGCAAGGCAAATTAAAACCAGCTTTTTCGTGGCAAGTTTAAAATACTTTCATGCACATAAACCAAAGGCAAATATATCGGAGCAAAGGTGTATGCCAATCAATTTAGACGCTCTCGCAATCAACATCATAATAAACATAATCATCATTTCGCCTGTTTTGTGGCTTGCTGGCATAGCTCTAGTTGGGAGACAAAAAGCAAAATTCACAGACGCAATATGGATAGCGGTTCTCGGAACGGTTATCGCAACATTCTTCGGTGCATTCTTCACGGGCATAATTGCGGCAATAATCCAACTAATATTGTGGCTTGCCCTTGTGAAACATTTCTTCGACTGTGGCTGGCTTATGGCTCTCGCCATAAGCATTGTGGCAGTAGTAATATTCGTGGTTATAGTCACTTTACTAGGGCTTATAGGGTTCGTTATTTGGTCAATTTGGTTCTGACAGTTACACGAAATTTTTATAACTACTACACAAAAATAATCAGAAAACGCGGTTGCGAGAGTGCATGCAGATGGTTAACCTAAACAAGATTGACACACTCATAATTGAAACTCTGAAGAACTCTAGCAAGGATTTAACGCTTGCAGAGATCGCTGAGAAAACTGGGGTGCCAGAAAAGAAGGTTTTTACTTCTCTTCGCAAGCTTTTCGAAAATGAAATAGTTGACTGCGAAAACCGCCGCTACAGACTGGCAAAAAAGTAAAGGATTAAAGCAAGTTAGGCATTATACTCTTTGGTGTTTGATGTGAGGGACAGCGTTCTCCACGGTTAAAGGCAAAACATTTAATACCCCTCAAAACAATTCAGAAACTTTTATGGAATTTTTAAAAAAAATCGAAGAAAAATGGCAAAAGCGCTGGGAAGAAGCAAAAATTTTCGAGGCAAACCCAGACCCTGCAAAACCAAAATACTTCATAACAGTGGCCTATCCATACCCAAACTCGCCGCAACACATCGGACACGCAAGAACCTACACGTTAGCTGACGTGCATGCGAGATACATGCGAATGCGCGGCTACAACGTGCTATTGCCAATGGCTTTCCACTACACTGGAACACCAGTCTTGGCAATGGCAAAACGCCTAGCAGAAAACGACGAAGAACTAATCAAAGACTTCGTAAACGTATACAAAATTCCCAAAGAAAAACTGAAAGAGCTGACTGACCCGCTGAACATGGCGCGCTATTTCCACCAAGAAATCAAAGAAGGAATGAAAAAAATAGGGTTTTCCATAGACTGGAGACGCGAATTCACGACAATAGACCCGCAATACAACCGCTTCATAGAATGGCAATTCGAAAAACTACGCGAAAAAGGCTACATAACCCGCGGAAGCCACCCAGTTGGCTGGTGCCCAAAATGCGGCAACCCCGTCGGTCAACACGACACGGTCGGCGATGTGGAGCCAGAAATCGGCGAATTCACAATAATAAAATTCAAAAAAGGCGAAACCATCTTTCCAACTGCGACACTCCGCCCAGAAACAGTATTCGGCGTAACAAACATTTGGGTGAATCCAAAAGCCAAATACGTAAAAGCCACAGTTGACGGCGAAGAATGGGTTGTAAGCCAGGAAGCCGCAGAAAAACTCACCTACCTAAACCACAAAGTCAAAGTCATCGAAACATTTGAAGGAAAAAGCCTAATCGGCGCCTACGTCGAAAACCCAGTAACAAAAAACAAGATTATTATACTGCCCGCAGAATTCGTCGACCCAAAAAACGCCACCGGCGTCGTCATGTCTGTTCCAGGACACGCTCCATACGACCTAGTTGCACTTGAAAACATCAAAAAAGCTTCTGGCATGCTAAAGGAGTACGACATAAAACCAGAAGAAGTCGAAACCATAAAACCAGTCTCACTTATTGAAGTGCCTGATTATTCGGAGATTCCAGCAGCCGACGTCGTAAAGAAGATGGGCATCCAGGACCAGACAGATCCAAAGCTTGAGGATGCCACAAAAGAGGTTTACCGTCACGAGTTCCACAATGGAAAGATGAAAAGCAACACTGGCAAATATTGCGGCTTAACAGTAGCCGAAGCAAAGGACAAGGTAAAACAAGACATTGTGGCAGAGGGCAAAGCAACAACAATGTACGAGCTTCTGAATAGACCAGTGAAATGCCGATGCGGAACAGAGTGCATCGTAAAAATCTTTGAAGACCAATGGTTCATAGACTACGGAAACCCGCAATGGAAAGTCCTAGCACACAAAAACCTCGAAAAAATGGAAATCCTACCAGAAGAAATGCGCAAAGAATACGAGCACGTCATCGACTGGCTACACGAAAAGGCATGCGCTAGAAAGTCGGGCATGGGCACAAGGCTTCCATGGGACAAGGACTGGATAATCGAGTCCCTGTCAGACTCAACTATCTATATGGCATACTACACAATCGCAAGACACATAAAAGAAGGCAATGTAGGCGCGGCACAACTAACAAACGAGGTCTTTGACTATGTCTTTCTCGGAAAAGGAAACGCCAAGGAAATCACAGAAAAAACAGGGCTAAAACAAGAAACGCTAGAGAAAATGCGAGAAGAGTTCCTATACTTCTACCCGCTTGACAGCCGCCATTCAGCGCACGAGCTAATCCCAAACCACCTAACATTCATGATATTCAACCACACAGCAATATTCCCAGAAAACCTTTGGCCACGCCAAATAGTGACAAACGGCCACGTACTAATGGAAGGCGCAAAAATGAGCAAATCCTTCGGAAACATAATACCACTACGCGAAGGCCTCGAAAAATATGGGGCAGACCCAATAAGACTAAGCGTTCTGGGAACCGCTGAACTGCTACAAGACGCAGATTTCAGCCCCGCTGTTGCAAGAGCCATGCGCGAAAGACTTGAGCGCATACACAAATTCATCGCAAACTTCACTAAAGAAACGCACGAGCAAAGAAAAACAAGCCTATCAGCCTTGGACAAGTGGATGCTCAGCCGACTGCAATGGCACATTAAAAGGACAACGGAAGCCATGGAAAAACTAGCAGTGCGAAAAGCCATACAAACCATACTATACGAGCTAGACCAAGACTTTCAATGGTACCAGAGGCGGATGACAGAAGCAAACAATGGTGCGGCATCCTACGTTATCAGTGAAATCCTAAACGCCCAAATAAGAATGCTCGCACCAGTAGCCCCACACGTTTGTGAGGAACTATGGGAAATGCTTGGCGGAGAAAACTTCGTTTCAACGGCGAGCTGGCCGACACCAGACGAGTCCAAAATAGACATCGAAGCAGAAGAAAAAGAAACACTAATCATGAGCGTCCTAGAAGACACATTCAACATTGTAAAAGCTACAAACATAACACCAACGAAAGTTTACTATTATGCTGCTGCCCCGTGGAAATGGCGAATATACCAAAGAGCTCTGGCAAAATCAGTCGGAGCAAAGATTTCACAGAAAGATTTAATGAAGGAGCTTATGGAGGACACTGAACTAAAAGCCAAAGCAGAAAAAGTTGCAAAGTTCCTCAGCCAAATACTGGACGACGTCAATCGCCTGCCAGAGGAAAGAAAACAGAGGCTAATACAAATCAAAAAAATAGACGAATACCAAACGCTGAAAGGCGCTGAAAAATTCTTCAAAAAAGAACTAAAAGCTGAAATATACATTTACAGCGAAGAAGGCCCGGAATGCTACGACCCTAAAAAGCGGGCGCAACAAGCAAAACCCTTCAGACCAGCAATCTACATAGAATAAAATAATATATCACCCACCAACCTTTCTATTCAGTCGCAGGATAGGGGCCCGTGGCGCAGCATGGATAGAAAAGCCAATTCCACAAAGCGCGTCGGCCTTCTAAGCCGGAGATCCCGGGTTCAAATCCCGGCGGGCCCGTTAATCAATTTTTCATTTGTTTTTCATAACGTTTATTTGTTAGTTTTGCATTTCGCCTAAACATAGGCGATGAAGCTCGCCTTTAACCGCCCTTGCTTCTGCATTCGCAGGGGCTGATAGCTTCTACTGCATTAAAATAGATGGAGTGGCGTAAGGTTGCATGAAGTGGGGCGGTTCAGTCAGAGTGGCAAGATAGCCTTAGATATGAAAATTGAGCATTTTAATAAAGTGCTTAGGACTGAAAAAATTGTAAAATACGTTGTTTGTAGGCAAAATAGTGATGGAGGTTACACTTTTTGCCGTGGGACAGAATCAAATGCGCAAGACACTTATTATGGATTAGCAATTTTGAAGATGCTTAATGCTTCCTTCCCGAACTTTGATCAGACTGTTAATTGGCTACGTAATTTTGTCCCAGGTGATCTTTATTCGCATTATTATGTAGCTAAAGCCTTAAAGCTGTGTGGACGAGAACCGGATGAAAGGCTTAAAGAGTTTCTTTTATCCCAGTTTTCGCGAATGGAATTTAATGCAGTGGATGTTTACGTGGAAGTTGCATCAGAGTTTGAAACTGTTTTTATGGCGACAGAACTCGCCAAAATTGCCAATGTAGAGATCAACCGCGAAAAAATTGCACAGTGGCTTTTAGGCTATCACAATGCTGATGGAGGCTTCGGCGCCTATGGATATTCCAATCTAAATGCAACTTATCATGCAGTAGCCACACTATACAATCTCGGCTATCCAGTTAAATCCCTCAAAAATACCTTAACCTACGTCAGATCATGCGAGAAGCCTTCTGGAGGCTTCACAGTTATACCGAGCAGCTCTACACCGTACATGGAGCATGTCTACTATGGGGTAATGACGCTGAATCTGCTCGGCGAACATGCAGCTTACCCTGAAGGCACAATTAGATTTATCCTTAAATGCCAAAATGCAAACGGCGGATTTGCGAGGTCAGACCTAGGGATATCAACATTTGAGGACACCTTCTACGCCGTAAGTGTGCTACAGATAATAAGCAAGCAATGGTGATTGCATGAGTTTAGATGTAGCTTATCTTCGTATTAAAAGAGCAATTGAATGTGAAGAAGAATGCTTTCTATGCGTTTTGGAGGAGGAGATTGAAAACAAATTCATGGATACGTATCTTTCTGAATTAGTAATGGATGCTTCGTCAAGACGGAAAATAATCGAGAGCAGAGGTTTCTGCAATTACCATTTCTACAAAATGCTCATCGCAGCAAATAAGCCTGGAAGTCCAGACGGACATGGAATAGCCTTAACTATGCATAGCGTTGTTGAGCAACTGCTCTTAGATATTAGTAAAGTAAGTGGATACAAAAACGCTTATCGCAACATATTTCCAAGCGAAGAAAAATGTCCAGCATGCACTCACTTGGCAAGCTTCACGGAAATGTATATTCAAAAAGTTGTGGAACTTCTCTCTTTGCAGAATAAGGAGTTTATGAAGCTTTTCAAAGAGTCAAGGGGGCTCTGTATTCCGCATTTTGCAGCGTTAATTCGTGCAATAGAAGAAAAATTGGAAAGTCAAGCACAGGACATTATCAAAACTGTAATTGAAGTGGAAAAGAAAAATCTCGGACGATTGAATTCCGAACTTGCTGAATATATAAGAAGACAAAGCTATGAGTTTTCGGAAGAAGATCGTAAAGCTGTGAAAGAGACTACATTGAAGGGTGTTGGAAAACTTGTTGGGAGACATGGATTAAGACTTCGTGAAGGCTGATAAGTTATGAGTGAAGTCAAAAAACTTCCAATTCCAGCGTATCTATATGAGAAAATTGGGAATCAAGAGACCCTCATGAATCTGGTTAAAAAGGGCTTGCTATCCTTTAGAATACATGTTCTCGAGCAGGAAATCCGCTCCCTTACGAAACAGATAGAAAATTTAAGAAAACAAGTAACAGAGCTACCTGACGAAATCAAAAGGATGGAAAAAATTCTAGACGAGATGATTAAAGATAACAATGTACTTGAAACTCTCCTTCGCTAAAAAAGGTGAAACTATGAAAACAAAATCGCGAAGAAAACCGCAAGTTATCTTAATAAATGGAAACCGGGAAATTTCAGAGCTGATTAGAGAAGCAAACATTCAAATTAATACTGAAGTTGTCAAAAAACTCATAGATCTCGGAATGAAAACCAATAGTGGAGAAGAGCAGCTTATGCAGGAACTTATGGAGTTGGAGGAACGGAAAAATATCCTGGCGTCGGAATTAAAGGAAATTGCGACACAGCTTGCTTATCTTCAAAGTAAATATGTCGGTTTACGGGCGCAGATTTCCAAAGTTTTTCGCGACAATCAAGTACAAGTTTTTCACTTATGTGCACGCCAACCATCAGATAGGCGTGGAAGACGGTTAAGTGCAGGTCTTATACAAAAATACATTGAATATTCGAAGTTGCTTTGGCGTTAATATCCATGGAATCCATTCTAACGATGTTATGTTTCAAGTTTCGTTTTTGAGCGGAAATTTTAAATTAGTAGTGCAATAATAATTGGTAAGCGCTTTAATGTTTAACTGGTCAGTGTATAAGGGATTGTTATGAATACGCATGTGGACGAGTTGAAGTTTCGTTTGATGACTATTGAGATGCTTAGAACAGCCAAGTATAAGCGGAACATAACCTACCGCGAACTAGCCTCTAAAACTGGTTTACCCGTAACTGTTTTGAGCCGCTATGCGAAGGGTCATGTACTGCCTAATACCGCTCGGGCTAGGCAGCTTTGGAAAGTTCTAACAAAGCTTGTTGGCTTAGAAAGCGAGCTTCGTAATAGGATAAGGTTTGATGAGGAAGGGTATTTTGACAATACGGATATTATCGGTGATTTTACTATTCTTCAGCAGGCGGCTAATCATGCGCTTGCAAATTTCGCTGGAAAACGTGTAACAAAGGTTTTAACTGCTGCTGTAGATGGAATTCCACTTGCAACAATGGTTGCAAATGCTTTGGGCGTGAACCTTGTAATCGCCAAGAGGGGCAAGGAGGTTGGCGTAAAAGCCTTTCTTGAGGAGACTTATGCGCTTAGGGATTCAGGCGTAACAATGACGCTTTACATTCCAAAGGACAGCATAAAAAAGAGGGACAGCGTCCTAATAGTTGACGACATGATTAAGACTGGCGAAACCCAAGCAGCACTGGTTAATTTGGTTCGGAAGGCAAAAGCCGAAATTTCAGGGGTTTTCCTACTCATCGCGGTTGGGGAGGAGTGGAAGAAAAAGATGAAGCTTTCTGGAGAATGTCCAATCGAAGTTATAACCTACATTAAGGCGCCTCAGGGTTTAGGCACTCAGCCTTAAATTTGCAGGCGGCGCATTTCCTTTTCCTACAATAGTCTTTGCCAATTCTAAGTAGTGCTGTTTCAAAATTTACAAAGGACTTTCCAGCAACGCTGTTCCTGAGCCAAAAATTCTTTAGAGTTTCCGTCACATTTTTGGTCTTTTCATCAATTATTCCAAGTTTTTTGGCGGCTAGAACAACGAGGGCTGTTGGTTCTGGTTCGGCTTTTTCCCATATTCCGCGTAGTTCCCTTAGAAAAATGTTTACTGTAACGTCGCCTATACCCTTCCCGAGGCTTTTCAGTTTATTTGTCAAATCCTCCATGTTCTTTGACTCGTTGTAAAGGCGAATTAGGCTTCCGTCATAGTTTTTCACAAGGTTTTTCATTGTTTCTAGAAGCTTGTCTGCGGTTTTGAAGTCGTACCGCGTATAGCTTCCTTCATCCAAAATTTGAACAAGCCCATCCCAACCCGTGTCCAAAATTTTTCTTGGCGTTAACACGTCATGTCCTTCGAAGCACTTGTAGGTTTTTATTGCTGCTTTCTCTGTTATTGGAGCACCGAACAAAATTGCTGCCAGAAACCACTTGAAAATTTCGTTTTCTTTGCCTTCTGCAAGGTTTATTCCCAAAATTTCAGAATATTTTTCCCCGAAATTTTCTATCAAGAGTTTTAGGCTTTGGCTTTTCATGGCTTTCTCCTTACAACACTTTTAATACGCTTCTAGCGCATAAACGATTTACTGGAGTTTGAAGATTATGCTGAAGCGAACCATAGAGTGGCGTGATGGCAAAGTTCTCACAATAGACCAGACAAAGCTTCCAAATGAAACTGTGATTCTTGAAATTAAGAATTGTGTTGAGATGGCTGAGGCTATAAAAAGTATGAAGATAAGGGGTGCACCTCTTTTGGGTGCGGCTGCCGCTTTTGCTCTTGCTTTAACAGCTTACCATTCAAAAGCAAAAAGTAAAGATGTGCTTCTCAAGGAGTTGGATGAGGCTGCTGGCATCGTTAGGGCGACGAGACCGACTGCTGTAAACCTTTTCTGGGCGTTAGGTAGGGTTCTTGCAAAAGCGAAGAATTTTTCTGGCGACGTTAAGGCTCTTGCTTCTTTTGTTGTTGAGGAAGCCCAGAAAATAGCCGACGAGGACGTTGAGGCAAACCGTTTGATTGGCAAGTATGGCGCGGAGCTAATCGCTGATGGCGACTCTATTTTAACGCATTGTAATGCTGGAGCCTTAGCTACTGTCGGTTATGGCACGGCTTTAGGCGTTATTCGTGCAGCGTGGGAGCAGGGCAAGCGGATTAGGGTTTTTGCCACTGAAACTCGTCCGAAGCTTCAAGGTGCAAGGTTAACAACCTACGAGCTTAAGGATGACGGCATCCCGGTGACGCTTATTACTGATGGTATGGTTGGCTACGTGATGTATAAGCATCTCGTGAACAAGGTTGTTGTTGGCGCTGACAGAATAGTTCGCGATGCTGTGATAAACAAGATTGGAACATTCACGATCGCGGTTGTGGCAAAGGCGCATGGAATTCCCTTCTATGTGGCGGCTCCAAAATCGACATTTGACCTAAAGCACACTTCAGCCGAAATCCTCATAGAGGAGCGAAGTCCCAGCGAAGTTACGCATTTCTGTTCCCAGCGCATAGCCGTGGAAGGCATAGATGTTTTGAACCCAGCTTTTGACATAACGCCGATGGATTATGTTACTGCGGTAATCTGTGAAAGCGGCATCCTATATAAGGAAGACTTTGATAAACTAAAAGGCTGAACGGGCTTAGCATAGGGATGACTGTGGAAAAGGAGAAAATCGTCGAAAAGGCTGAAGCAAAAGTTAAGGGTTTGCTAGTGGAGGAAGGCGTCAAAATTTCAGATAAGCAAAGCGCCGACGAGCTTTCCTCGAAAGGTTACGGCGTGGCTGAAGATAAGTCGCTTATCCTAGCCTTTTACGAGGCGCTTTATCTTCTGGAGAAAGGTTCACTCGAAGTTGAAGATGAAAGTGGCAAGGCTGTTGACTTTAAGAGGCTTTTGCAGTTTTATGAACGTGTTGATGAAAATGCGTGGGCAAAATACTTGGTGTATCGTGACTTGAGAAGTAGGGGCTATGTTGTTCGCGAGGGCTTCGGTTTGGGTGTTGATTTTCGTGTTTATGAAAGAGGCGAGTATGGTAAGGACACTGCCAAATACCTAATTTTAAACATTCAAGAAGGCAAGCCCATTTCAGTTGAGGATTTAACTCGCATCATGAGGCAATGCCAGAGCCTCAAGAAAGAACTCGTTCTGGCCGTTATGAACCGTAGAGGAGAAACTGTTTACTATTCCCTTTCACAATTAACCCTACCATAAATTGTGGATGTGGCTGAAATGTCATCCTTCCAAACTGTTCGTGGAATGCGCGACTTCATGCCAGAAGAAGCCAAAATGATGCGTTACATCGAAGGCAAAGCGCGCAGAATAGCTGAACTCTACGGTTACAAGGAAATAATAACGCCAGTTGTGGAATCATACGAACTTTTGTCAGCTAAGGCTGGCGAGGAAGTTCGCTTGCGAATGTACGCCTTCAAAGACCTTGGCGGACGCATGGTGGCTCTAAGACCAGAATTCACGCCTTCCGTTGCTAGGCTTGTGGCGACAACTCTGCGAAATGAGCCGCGTCCATTCAGACTTTTCTGTGTTGGCAGTCTATACCGCTATGATGAGCCGCAGATGGGCAGATACAGAGAGTTTTGGCAGTCAAACTTTGAGTTGATGGGCTCAAGTAAGCCAGAAGCAGACGCAGAAATAATCATGTTAACAAACGATTTTATGCGCAGTGTTGGGCTTAAAAATTATGCTTTTAAGGTTGGACATGTTGGCGTTTTGAGAGGAATATTCAGCCAAGAAAACATTGAAGAGAAAAACGTGAACGAAGTTATGCAGTTGATGGACAAGAAACTGTATTCAGAAGCTGTCAAGCGCGTTGAAGAAATCGGGGTTCCAAGAAAATGCGTTGAAACCGTTCAAAGGCTTGTTGAACTCAAAGGAAGCAACGCCTTCGAAATGGTTGGGAAAATGCAAGAATGCATTAAAGGTTATGATAAAGCCTTGGAAGCTGTAGAAAACCTAAAGGAAATTTTGAAACTTGTCATGGAAAGCGAAAGCAAAATCGCAATAACTATAGATGCTGGCTTTGCAAGGGGACTTGAGTATTATACTGGCGCAATCTTCGAAGTTAACGTTCCAGAACTTGACATAGCCTTGGCTGGGGGCGGCAGATATGACAGACTGATAGAACTTTTTGGCGGCGAACCCACACCCGCAGTCGGAATAGCCCATGGGTTAGACCGCATGATGTTGGCTATGCAAAAGCAAAATGCAAAAGTGGATGCTGCAGAAGCGAAAAAGGTTATTGTCATTCCGACAAAGGAAGGGCTGAAGGCTGAAGCCCTAAAAATCGCCAATAAACTTCGTGGCGCTGCTATACCTGTTGAAGTTGAGGTTATGGGGCGAAAGATAAGTAAGGCTCTCGAGGATGCGGATAGGCGCAAGATGGATTATGCCATTATAGTCGGTGAGAGAGAGCTAAAAGAAGGTGCTGTTGTCTTGCGAAACTTGGCGAAAAGGGAGCAGAACAACGTGAAAATCGAAGAACTAGTAGAGAAAATAAAGAGTTGAAGGATTATTCTTCTAGTGGCTTTCTCTCCCTTCTCAAAAAATCTCCGATATCCAGAACATTTTTCACGGCAACACCTTTCTCGATAGCGTCCAAATCTTTGAGGATTATCCCAAAACCCAAACATTCGCCATGCTGATTCAAAACCAAAGTGTAATCGCCCTTCCTTCCAGAACCTTCAACCCTTGTTATTCCACGTTTAAATATGTCTCTGCCGCATATGAAAAGCCACGCAGACCGTTCATCCACAAAAACCTGGTTCGCCCCTTCTTTTTCTGCAATAATTTTTAGCAAGTTAAAGCTTGGAAGTAAAACGTCGCCTTTAACTCTTCCAAGATAAACACCAGCGTAGAAGAAGTCAGCCGCAACCAAACCCTTAAGCCTATCGCTTAAGAGGAAATAACGGTTCTCCTTCTTGACAATATTTTTCTCGTCAAACTCGACTTTTACGCCAAAACGTGCCGCAAAATCACTTATGACGTTCATAGCTTTCACCTTCTCTTAAGTTTACAAACAAAGAAACCTTGAGTTTTTCCAGGCCATATCCTTCTGCAATTTTCTATTTGTCTGTCAAGCGCTTTGCCAAAAACGTTTGTTGGAGATTTTTCACCGTAGCAACTGATTTTTTCAACCTTCAGTTCAAGCGTCTTCACTGCCCAATCAATGTTCAGTTCATCTTCTTCTGGCTCCAGCGAGCATGTGGAATAAACGATTTCGCCATCTTCAGCCAAAACGTTAACCGCTTCAGCCAATATTTCCCTCTGAAGTCGCGCGTTTCTCTGCACATCCTTGAATGTTCGGCGCTTAAACCATTCCGCATCTGTTACAAAGTTTCCAGAACACGGCACATCCAAAAGAATCCTATCAAATTTCATTTTCAGCCTTGAAGCCTTCCGTGCATCCAAACAATAAACAATCGTGTTTTTTACGCTGCACCTTTCAAGATGGTTTGTGAGAGCAGTTAATCTTCGCTTATTAATATCCAAAGCGACTATTACGCCAGTGTTGCTCATTAAATCAGCCAATTGAATGGTTTTTCCTCCAGGCGCTGCGCATGCGTCTAAAACAGTTTTGTCCCTTATATCTGTGAAAAGTGTAGCTGGGATTTGGGCTGCCGCTTCTTGAATCGAATACATGCCTAGAAGGTACTCTGTTGTCGCCCCAAGCGAAAATTTCGCTCTCTTAACCCAATAGCCATTTTCAAGGAACGGAATCTTTTCAAGCGCTATGCCTAGAAACTCCAGCCTTTCGGCAACATCCCAATCTCCAGCGTTAATTGTGTTTATCCTTATTGCCTGTTTTAGCTTAACGTCACGGTGTTTCCAGCCGAGCTCCTTATAACGTTTTATGAAAAATTCTTTCCGCGACATCGATGCTTAAGTGGAGGGCTTCGCTCATAAACTTTAGTTTTCGGCAAATTTTAAATGACCAAAGCCAAAGCATCTAATAGCGTGGTCTTATGAAGGAGAAGTATGCCTTCGTCATGATGGTTAAGGAGAAGTGGTGGCGCGAGTTCCTCCGCCTACGCAGCAAAGGCAAAGAAATCCAATCCTACGTTCGAAGGGGTTCTGCTCCACCAAAAAACGCTTCACTACTATTCTTTTACGTTACAAAGCCCATCTGCGAAATCGCCGGCTATGCAGGATTCATCGAACGCAAAGTCGGCAAGGCTGGAGACCTATGGAAGGAGCACGGCAGCGAATCCGTTTTGGAATCCGCTGAACAGTACTTCCAATTCGTCAAGGACAAGAATCCAGTTTCCTTCATAAGATTCAAAAACCTTAGGGAAGCCGCCAACCCGATTCCACTGAAAAATGCGCTTATGTTTTTGGGTGTTAAAAGGCTTGGGAGACGTGGATTTTACGTTGATAGGGCTACGGCTGAAAAATTTATCGCCATCATGGAGTGACATACCTACAATTTGTTAGTGTTAAGGCTCTAACTGCAACAAAAAGTTAATAGGCGACTTTTTCACTTTCCATGTAGCCTAACTTAAGTGAGCCAGAATGTTGTTTAAGACAAAAAACAAAGCAGTACACTTCAATAAAACGCCATCAGTTAGCCGAGAGAAGGTTTAGGTTTATGGGACGTTATCGACAAATTGAAGAAATAGTAAAACTGATGAACAGCCCAGAAATAATAAGAAACACAAGCATTATTGCCCACGTTGACCATGGAAAAACAACACTCTCAGACAGCCTACTAGCCGCGGCAGGCATCATAAGCGAACAAACTGCTGGTCAAAAGCTTTTCCTGGACTCTTGGGAGCTCGAGCAGAAGAGGCAAATGACTGTTTTCGCCTCAAACATAAGCATGGTCCACACCTACAAGGGCAAAGAACACCTAATAAACCTTATAGACACGCCTGGACATATAGACTTCAGCGGCGCAGTGACGCGAAGTTTACGCGCTGTCGACGGCGCATTAGTAGTTGTTGACGCTGTTGAGGGTCCAATGACCCAAACCGAAACCGTTCTGATGCAAGCACTACGCGAAAGGGTAAAACCAATTCTCTTCATCAACAAGGTTGACAGACTCATTAAAGAGATAAAACTGACCCCGGAAGAGATACAACGCAAATTCGCAAAAATAATCGTCAGAATCAACAGCCTCATAGAAAAGTATGCACCGCCAGAACACAAGAAGGACTGGCAGGTTAAAGTTGAAGATGGACGCGTAGCCTTCGGCTCAGCGCTCCACAAGTGGGGCTTAAACCTCCCTCACATGAAAGCAAAAGGGGTAACATTCCAAGAAATAATTGACACCTATTCTGGCGAGCCAGAGGAAATCACGAAAAAGGTTGAGGCATTAAGCAAAAAAGCGCCTTTATACGAGCCAATACTGGACATGTTCTGCGAACACCTTCCAAACCCGTTGGAAGCGCAGCCATACAGGCAGACGCAGATTTGGCCTGGAGACGTTAACAGTCCAGTAGGCAAGGCTATGGCAAAGGTTGATCCTAACGGGCCGCTTCTTATGTGTATAACCACGATTGAGGTTGACCCGCATAGTGGTGTTGTTGCTATTGGAAGGGTTTTCAGTGGTACAGTGGAGAAGGGAAAAGTTGTTAGGCTTATAAACAGTCGCCAGAAGGGGACTATCCAGCAAGTTTACATGAGTATGGCTGCTGACCGTGTAATCGTGGACAAGATTCCAGCTGGAAATATCGCTGCACTTTCTGGTTTACCATCAATCCACGTGGGCGAAACAGTTGCGGAAGAAGGTGTTGAAACACAACCATTCGAAGGGCTGAAATACGTTTCAGACCCTGTTGTTACAGTTGCTGTTGAACCGGCAGACATTAAGGACTTGCCGCTTTTTGATAAGGTTATACACAAGTTAACCCTAGAAGACCCCAACTTGCACTTTACCATAAACAAAGAAAGTGGCGAGTACCTCCTAAGCGGAATGGGCGAGCTGCACTTGGAAGTTACGGCTTATAGGATGCAGGAAGCAGGCTTAAAAGTGAAGATAAGCAAGCCAATAGTCATTTACCGCGAAACAATAAGCCGCGACTACAAGGGACCGCCGATAATGGGCAAAAGCCCAAACAAACACAACAGGCTTTGGGTTACAATCGAGAAGCTTTCAGACGACGTGATTGAGGCAATAAAGACTGGAAAGATTTCTGAGATGCAAACACGGGATGAACGCCAAAAGATTTTGGCAAAAGAGTTTGGCTGGTCAACTGACGACGCACGCAACGTCATAGCCATAGAGGACACAAACGTGCTCGTAAACAGAATCAAAGGAAGACAGTACGTCGAAGAAGTCATAGACCACGTGAAATCTGGCTTCCGCGAGGCAGTCCACACATGCGTACTAGCCAAAGAACCCGCCTACGGCTTAAAAGTTAACTTGGAGGACATAATGATTCACGAAGACCCAGTGCATAGGGGTCCAGCCCAGATACTTCCAATGACTTGGCGTCCAATATGGTGCGCCTTCCTCCTAAGCGACCCAAAACTCCTTGAGCCGCTACTAAACTTTGAATGCAAGGTTCCAAACGAGTTTGTAAGCTCCGTAATCGCCATAGTGCAGAAACGCCGCGGAAGAATCGTCGACATGGTTAACGAGGAAGACATGGTCATAGTTAAGGCTGAAATGCCAGTTGCGGAATCCTTCGGATTGGCTGATGAACTGCGCTCCTCAACCCAAGGCAGAGCCTTCTGGGCAACACAATTTAGCCGCTGGGCACCAGTTCCAGAATCAATGCAGGCGGAAATAATTAGGCAAATTCGTGAAAGAAGAGGATTAAGTCCAACACCGCCAAAAGCAGAGGAATTCTACGAAGAAGCATAAACAATAAGCTAACTTACTCCACATAGCGTGTTGGTGCTCAAGAATGCCAAATCCATTAGACGTCGTTAGGCTCATCATCCCGCTGGTGGCTGGAATAGTCCTAGGCTACTTTTTACGCAATAAGAAAATTCTAAACCTAAATAAAGTAGTTTCTGGAACAATACTTGTGCTGGTATTCTCGCTAGGTTTCACTATAGGCTCAAATAACGATTTGTTGGCGGTAATGCCACATGTGGGATTAAGCGCCATAGTGCTATTATCCACAACGCTACTTTTCAGTATAATATTCGCTAAAGTGGCAAGAAAGCTGATGAAAATATGATAAAATACATTTTATTGGCGCTTGTGTTCGGCGTGGCTGCTGGCTACGTAAGCAACAACCTCGAAATGACAGCAGTCACCGTAATATTCTCTGAACACTTATTTACCATATCTCTAATCGCACTGCTTTTCTTTATGGGCTTACTCTTCGGCGCAGACAAAAAAGCAGTGGCTAACCTAAAAAAGACGGGAATAAAAGTTCTCATTTTCCCATTTGCGATAGCATTAGGCAGCATATTAGGCGGACTTGTAGGCGGATTAATCCTAAAACTGGACCTGGTTGCTTCCATGGGCGTCTGCGCTGGCTACGGCTGGTACACTTTGACTGGACCGCTTGCCGGGCAGCTTTTTGGCATCGAATGGGCTGCTCTGGGCTTCACAGTAAACTTCCTAAGAGAAATAGTTACAATACTTACGATTTCGTTTACAAGCAAGATTGACAAGTACGCGCCAGTAGCCATGGGCGGCGCCACAGCCATGGACACAACGCTACCAGTGATAGTGCGTTACTGCGGACAAGACACGCTAATAACAGCGTTCTCAAGTGGGTTCGCATTGACGCTAATGGCGCCATTCACAATAACAGCAATAGCAACACTAGCCCGCTAACAAAAATTCAAGAGTCGAGCTAAATTAGGCGTTTACATAACCAGAATGTCAGCGGATCCTTCTTTACTTTTCTTTACTAAACGGTTGTTTAGAAAAAGTCATTTTAGCGTGCTTGCGTCACTCTTCTATGGGATGTGAACTTGTCAGATGAAGAAGAAACATATTCGCTAATTTTCTCATCTTTGAAGCATCCGATAAGGAGGAAAATCTTGCGTCTGTTATCAGAGAACCCAAAAACATTCACTGAAATATTTGAGGAAGTTGGCGTTGACAGCTCCACTCTCAGCTATCATCTCGACAGCTTAAGGAGCTTGTTAAAAAGGAAAATGCAAAATATTCTCTTTCAGATTTTGGTCGTGCTGCGATCTCACTAATGTTGAAAGTGGAAGGACCAGAAAAAACAGTTTTACCGATGAGAAAAGCTTTGAGAAGAATTCATCCTAAACCGCTCTTCATTTTCATGCTTGCCATTCTTATTATTTCAATCGTTGCCGCGATATACTTCCAATCGTTGAACACTCAACTTTACTCCACATTCCTTGACACAAGATACCGATTTGCAGAACAAGTCAGCAGTTCCCTGTCTGGCTTATCGGGGATGCATACTTCACTAGGATGGGAACCACCGCTAGTGTTCTGGATTCTCAGGAGCGAATACTCCAACATCAGCATACTAGATATTAGCTACAGACACATCTTTTATCATGCTGGGCGAGGTCACGTTTTCCTGCTGGAACTGATGAAAATCGATCCAGAAAACAAAGAATACTACACGACAATTGATGGATTATTCTTGGACCTCTTAAATTTCACAAACTCCTTGAGCAGATTGTTTAGTGAAAACAAGACAGAAATAGCCTTTCTCCTTGTGGAGAGGCTTTACGATAAACTTCAAAATTATCCAGAGGAAGTTAGCACAGACTTCTTAAATGCGTATGTCTACTTAAACAGAGTCGACAAGTGGATGCTTGAACAAGCTTGCGAACAAGTAAACTGGATACGGAACAGCATTAAACCAATTATAGAAGAAGCATACTTGGAGTAGGAATCGGTTGTTTGATGACAGCGCATGCTGAGGCGTACTTAACTGTTGGTGCGGTCGCCGGGATTTGAACCCGGGTCGTCGGCGCGGGGGGCCGATGTCCTAGCCAGGCTAGACTACGACCGCACAATTGCATAACCGCGTTTTTAGAATAGTTTTGTGATTGGCATAAATTTTGTGTTTTATGTTGTAAAAAAGAAAGTGGGGGTTGATGCTGTTCTATCTTGATTTTGTTATGTGCACGTTTTTTATTAGTACATACGGCGCAAGTGAAGGTGGGTCTGCTTCTCCCCACCAATGCACGTGCTGGCGTTCTTTCGAAATCATCGCAATATTATTTAGCAAGTTTAATACGTTGTCGCTTACGCGTATGTCCTTCAAAGACTGTTTGATTTCGCCTTTTTCGATTAGGAATATGCCGTCTCTTGGAATTGTTGAAAAATCGCCTTTCGCATAGTTCTGGAAACGCGTATACCAAGTATTAGTCAAATACAATCCACGCTTCACTTCCTTAAACAGCTCTTCTCTTTCCGCATCGCCAGGCTCCATTTCAACATTCCACGCTGTTGGAATTACCAAACCCGCATTTCCAGTGGTTTCAGTCTTAAACATTTTTGCTGTTGAATTGTTATGCAAGTAGGTTTTGAGAATTCCATGGTCAATAATCACGTTTTCCCTTGTAGGTGCGCCTTCATCGTCAAAAGCGCGGTTAGCCAAAGAATACTGCGCTGCGTTGTCCTTCAAAGTCATGATTTCAGGCGCTACCCTCTGCCCAAGTTTGTCGACGAATGCTGATAGTCTTACCATAACCATGAAGGCTGAAGCCATAGAAGCCCACGTGGCAAGCAGCGAACCCATAATCAAAGGGTCAAAAACAACGTCGTAAACACCTTCCTCACCAACTTTTGGACCCTTAGCTAAACGTGCAATCTCACCTGCTTTCCGTCCAGCCCTTTCAGGCTTAAAATTCTTCAGCATGGAGCTGCATTCTACTCCATGTCCAGAGGCTTCTCTCTCCGAGAAAGCCCTAATTGAGAGTTCAATTGCTGAGCAACTGTCAACGCCCACTGGTCCCTCCGAAGACGCGAGGTAGACGTCCTCGAATTTTGTGAAGAGTATTCCCCCGCTCTCAACTTTTGAGCCTGCCTCCTTTTCCGCTGCGTTTATAGCTTCAAAAACGTAATCAGTCGGATTTTCAAGTTCACGCAGTTTCTCGTCAGCCTTGCTTTTGGCATATTTGAATTTGCCCTTGACGAAACCGCCGAAAGCTGGGTTTTCCTGTGAAATTTTGGCTAAATCCATAAGCCTCCTAACAGTGCCATCGACATCCGCAAAGTTGTAGATTTTCGTTACCACAACCCTTTTCTTCCAAGCCAAAGCCACATCAGTAACATAATCATTCCAAGCGACGGAAATATCCACTTGATTGTTGCTGAAGCGTATCTGCCTATACCTTCCAAAGGTTGTTTTTGCCAAAACTTCGTCTGCGCCAAGCGCCTTTGCCTTCTTAACAATTTCCTCTGTTTTGTTAAGCACTTCGCTCATTTTACGTACACCCCCCTAAGCCTAATATGTGGACCACCAGTGAACACTGGAACGCCCTGCGGTGGGTCTCCCTTGCCGCATGTTGCTGCTTCAAACTCCACGTTTTTTGAAACAGCGTCCACAGCCTTCCAGAACTTCTCAGTTGTTGTTTCTATGACTGGTCTCGCCAATGGATGTTTTATTTCGCCATTTTCTATTAGGTAGGCTTCTCTGCCCACATAGCGCTGGTTAAAGCGTTTGTCATCTATGTTCCATTCCGTGAAGGATTTCATATAAACGCCGTATTTCACATCCTCGATGAGCTCTTCTTCTGTGTAATCGCCTGGAAGAACGAAGGTGTTTGCCATGCGCACTATTGCTTCCCTATCATAGTTAATTGACCTTGAAGAGCCATTGCTTCTAGTTCCAAGTTTTGCAGCGCTTTCGCGGTTGTGCAGAAACTCGTTGATCACGCCTTCCTTGTATAAGTAGCGTCTTCTAGCCTTCACGCCTTCATCATCATAAGCATAATAGCCATAACTGTGTTCTATGGTCGGGTCATCAACTATTGTGACCACTTTGCTCCCAATTCTGGTGCCAATCCAGTACGGTCCGCCTTTATAAATGAAGGACCTTCCAGCCTGGCTCATTTCGCGCCCAAGAATTCTATCAGCTTCCATAGGGTGTCCACAAGATTCATGAGCGGCTATTCCAGCAACGTTTGGACCGCAAATCAAATCCATTACGCCTGGCTTTACGGCTTTACCTTTTGTTATAACCTCTCTGAGAACTTTCGCGTCGTGAATAGCTTTCTCTTCCATTTTCCACTCCTTGAAGGCTTCCCATCCGCCGCTATAGCCAAACTGCTGGTATGCTTGCTCGGTTTTTCCTTCCTCCATTACGGTGATGAAGGAGTATGCGCCTATCCTCGGTTTGAAGGAGCTTATTTTTGAACCTTCGGAGTTCACATAATACTTTGATATTAGGTTCACGGTGCATGAGAACATTGTCGCAGCAATGTTGACGCCGCAAGAAGTTAAGGCTTTGTTGACTTCAGCAAACATCGCTATTTTTTCTTCTGGAGAAATGTTCTCCAATTTCTGTTTCTGTTCAACGCTCCACTTCGTTTCAACACTTTTCTCCTTTGCAAAAACTATCTTTTCGCTTCTTCTTGCGGCTCTTGCATGTTTAATCGCCAAATCAACCATCTCCCTTGCCTCGTCCCTCGTCCACTTGTTCGTTGATGTAAACCCAATGCCACCATCAGCTATCACGCGAACACAAAAGCCACTATCAACAGTCCACACATAAGCCTCCAAAATGCCGCTGCGCAACATCAACGTCTCTTCAGCTTGCCTTTGAGCCCTCACTTCTGCATACTCAACACCTTTATCCACAGCATACTTCAAGGCATAATCAGCCATATCCTCCAACATTCTCAACCGCCTTTCAAACACTATCCATAAGCTACAAGATAAAACCTTTTAGGGACGAAAACCGCTAGCGCATATATGCAAGGAGAAAATCCCTCATGGAAATTAATTTCTGGCAGGGAAACGAAGCATGCGTTGAAGCCGCAATAATCGCTGGATGCAGGTTTTTCGCTGGATACCCAATAACACCAGCAAGCGAAATCGCAGAACACATGACGAAGAAGCTTCCAAAAGTGGGCGGAATAGCCATTCAAATGGAAGATGAAATAGCCTCAATAGGCGCGGTTGTAGGCGCAAGCTGGACAGGAACAAAAGCAATGACGGCAACCTCTGGACCAGGCTTCGACCTCATGCAGGAAACCATCGGCTGGGCTTTTATGACAGAGACTCCATGCGTAATAGTGGATGTTCAAAGGCTTGGGCCAAGCACGGGACAAGCAACAAAGTGCGGGCAAGGCGACATTATGCAAGCCAGATGGGGAACGCACGGCGACTATTCGGCAATAGCGTTGTCGCCGAACTCCGTGCAAGAAATGTTTGAGCTAACGATAGAAGCTTTTAACCTAGCCGAAAAATATCGCACCCCAGTCATACTTTTAGCAGATGAAATCGTCGCCCACATGAGGGAGCAAGTTAAAGTGCCGTCACCAGAAAAAATAAAAATTGTTAACCGCAGAAAACCAAGACCAGACGAAAAGGCATTTTTCGGTCTAGAAGAAGTTCCGCCAATGCCATCCGTCGGCGAAGGATTTCACGTGGCTGTTACGGGTTCAACACATAACGAGTACGGAATACGCTTTACAGCAGATCCGCAAGTGCATAAGCGCCTTGTGGAACGAATTAACAACAAGATAAAATTGCACGCAGAAGAAATTGCAGACGTTGAAACCTACAAAATTGGCGACTGCAAGGTTGGCATAGTTGCGTTTGGATGTACCTCACGGGCAATTTACGAAGCTGTTGAATGCGCAGAATCCGAAGGAATAAAAGTTGGATACGTTCGCCTAAAGACTGTATGGCCCTTCCCAGAAGAACCCGTCAAAAAACTAGCACAAAAAGCAAAAACAATAATAGTCCCAGAAATGAACTTGAGCCAAATATACTATGAAGTTCAAAGAGTTGCGGGTTGTTCAGCTAAAGTTGTCGCTCTAAACAAAATTGGCGGTGGAGAACCAATAACGCCGGAAGAAATTTTCGAAAAAATTAAGGAGTGCATCCAAAAATGAGCGGACAATTCTCCATTAAAAAATATTTGAGACCGCTCTCGCTGCCATTTTGCGCTGGATGTGGCGCATTCACGGTTATGAGCGAATTTCTGAGAGCGATACATGAACTTGGCTACGAAAACATGGATAAGTTTGTTTTCTGCAGTGGAATTGGTTGTTCATCATGGATTCCATCACCATACTTTGAAGCGGACTCCATTCACACGCTGCATGGAAGAAGCATACCAGTGGCTACTGGAATAAAACTCATGCGCCCAGACCTCAATGTTGTCGTTTTCGGCGGAGATGGCGACATAGTCGGGATAGGCTTAAGCCACTTTATCCACGCAGCCAGAAGAAACATGGATATCCTAGTTATAATGGTTAACAACATGATTTACGGGATGACAGGCGGACAAGTTGCGCCGACAACACCGCTAAAAGCCAGAACAACAACAACCCCGTATGGAAGCTTCGAAAGCCCGCTGGACTCTGCAAGACTCGCCGTAACGGCGGGCGCATGTTACGTTGCACGCTGGACAACAGCCCACCCAAACCAACTAAAAGAGTCAATAAAAAAAGCCGTAAACATCAAAGGCTTCAGATTCATCGAAGCCATAAGCCAATGCCCAACAGCCTACGGCAGAAGAGTCGGCTTCAAAGACGCTGCGCAAATGCTAAAATGGTTCAAAGAAAACGCAATTTCAATCGAAGAGGCAGAAAAACTAAACGAAGAAGAACTGAACGGGAAAATAGTCGTCGGCGAATTCATCCAGCGGAAAAAGCCAACACTCGTCGAAAACATTTACAAAACAATAGAGGAGGCAAAGCAGCATGGGGAAAACTGAAATAAGAATATGCGGATTAGGCGGGCAAGGCGTCGTACTTGCAGGCCAAATTCTCGGCAAGGCAGCCGCCTACGAGGAAAAAAACGTAGTGCAAACACAAAGCTACGGCGCAGAAGCAAGAGGAAGTGCAGCAAAAAGCGAAATAATAATCTCAGACGAAAAAATAGGCTTCCCGTTTGTTAGAAAATGCGATATACTGATAGCGATGAGCCAAGAGGCAGTTGAAAAGAATATGGCAGACTTGAAGGAGAATGGTATATTAATTGTCGACAGCAGCGTTGTAAAAGAGATTCCACAAGCACGTGCAAAAATAATTAAGGTGCCAGCAACGGAAAGCGCGGAGAAACTGTTTAGAGCGAAGATTTACGCAAACATGATTATGCTTGGAGTATTGATAGAAGCAACTGGCATCGTAAGCGAACATGCCGTTGAAAAAGCAATCGAAGACTGCATCAAAAAAGAAGATGCAGAGACAAGCAAACAAGCTTACAAAAAAGGAAGAGAATTTATCAAATAGATCGAAACACAACCGTTTAAGCACTTTATATTTCTCTCAGCGTATTACACATGTTGTTTTGATAAATAAATGGTGACCGCCGTAAAGATTGTTATCGCAGTTATGAAAGCATATACTAAAGCTTGGATATTCTGCGAATTCTCATTGTGTCTTCGTAAAAGTTCACTGTAAAAATTGTATAACTCTGTATAGTTATTCCTGAGCTGTTGATAATCATTTAGCAGCGACAAAGTATTGTTTAATAGTTCATAATAAGATGCATTTAAGCTGCTAAATTTTTCTTGTAGTTGTATATGCTCAGCAAGAAGGGCGTCGTAAAGAGTTAGCAGCGACAAAGTATTGTTTAATAGTTCATAATAAGATGCATTTAAGCTGCTAAATTTTTCTTGTAGTTGTATATGCTCAGCAAGAAGGGCGCTGTAGAGAGCTAAAGTTCTTGAAGAAATCATTGTAACGGTATGAATGCTTTGAGTATAGGCGAAATAGATGTTCATATATGTTTCTGTGGAGCTCAATAATGCTGGAGCAACTTCTTCATAGTCCACAAGTATGATGATGGTATAATTCATAAGCTGTGTCGGAATAGAGACTCTACAGAAACCAACGCTATCATCGTCCCCAACAACATTAAAACTTATCACTTTGTTTCCGGTTTCCATGCTAACTCTGAAACTAAAATTCGAAATCGTTGAATTGCTGATTAAGATTAGTTGATAATTTTCAGCTTCAAAGTTAATATCGTAAAGCAAACATGTACCCATAAGCGGAAAGTGATCATAATTGTATTTATCAATAATATATGGTTCATCACCTATACCATCACTACCCGTTTCATTCTGGTATAAACCTTTGTAGAAGTCTGAACCTTTATAGTTACTCCAATAATTTCCCTCACCAGCGTAATCCCAAATATTTGGCGCATCACTCCACGCTTGTTGCGTATTCTGGAAATTATTATGGTAAATAACATTATCGCTAGAAGTGTAGAGATAAATTCCCTCTGAAGCACTGTTCTTAATAGTGTTGCTTACAATGTAATTGTCTGTTGATGTATAAAAGACGATGCCTTTTCCGTTATTTATAATAGTGTTGTTGATAATTGAACTATTGCGTAAAGCTGCGGAAAAAATACCATAGAGACTGTTATTTTTAATAGTGTTACCCAAAATCAGATCATCAACCGAAGAAAAAAGACTGATTCCATTGTTGTTACCTGTTATTTTATTGTAGCTTATTGTAATTCGACTGGAACTATTAACATATATGGCGCTATGCGATAGCAGTGTACCACTTCCAGTGATGGTAAAGTTTATGATTTTGACATCGTCAGCGTTTATGTGGATAACACTCTTGACACCATCACCACATATTATTGTTGAGTCTGGATCTTCTCCGATTAAAGATATGCTCTTGCTGATAACTAGGTTTTCAGCGTATAATCCTGTTCGTACAAAAATTACATCACCAGTAGATACGTTGTCATTTGATACAGCTTCGTAAATTGTGCTGAAATTTCCCGTACCGTCTTTAGCTACTATCCATGTATTTGTGTTTGTTTTAGGATTGGCAAAAGTCACCGAATCGATATTTGTTAAAAATATCGCAGCAAGCAGTGCTATCTCAAACACGACGTATATTTTTTCAGTCAATTCTAATTCACCTCAAACCATTGTTAGATTTGTTTAAACTGTAATTTTCAGAGAGCACTTTTCCGAATAGCATTGAGAAAGCAACTGTTATAGAGAATGCTGGGATAAAGATCAGCAAATTTATTATTGGTTGAGTTAAAGCCCATATACTTAACAAGTAAGACCCGCTTATGATTGCTGTTAGAATCAATAACAGCACAGCGTTTTTATGCCATCCACTTTTTTCTTGCTGGGTCAGTTCATGTATTTTCTCCTTGGCTTGTTTTATTTGCTGATCTGATGCAAGAATAACATCTCTTTTATCAGCATCTCGGAATTTATAGCTAAGAATTGCATACCTTTGCAAGTCCCAAGGTCTTTCTTTTGGAAGTATTTGAATAATGCCGCTTTTTTCCATTTTCTTTAGAATCGTCTGAATCTTACGTATAAATCGTATGTCATTAACTTTCTCTTCACCATAAAGCCTCGCCGTTATGTCTTTTACGTCTGGAAAGTAAAGTTCTAGCTGGAAGGAAGCTATTGTTTTAGCTAGATCATATTGGTACTCACCTTCTCTTAAGCGGGCACTAACAGACTTGAAATCCATGTTACAAACTTCCTGTAGAAATTTCATTTCATTGCGTGTTAATAGTTCTTGCAAGTTTAACCCCTTTCAATAATTTCAATTGAAAGTTAGTTATACGTCTTACTTAAATTGTTCGTTTCTCTTCAATTCTTTCAATTTTAACAGCCTGTCTTTCAATTATATCTGCAGAAAAAAGCCGTAATTTATTCAAAAAAGCAAATTTATATGGTGTGGCGTTTGGTAATGTTCGCTTGCAAAGATGCGGCATCTAAGCATGTGAATTTCGGTAAAAAACATAGAAGCCATTTTGAAATAGTATCCCTAATTCTTGAGGATGCCCGCGATAAGTACGTGACCAGATTTTCAATTGCTAATTACGCGAATATTAACTATACTCAATTAAAACAGTATTTACGTGTTCTTATCAAAATGCGTTTAATCGAAGTTCACATAGTTAACGGACGCGTTTTTTATAAAACCAGTGCCGAAGGAATTAACTTTCTAAAACAATATCGTGTTTTGTTAAATATCATTTTGCGATTAAAAGAAATAAAGAACGATGCGCATGTTGCAGCTACTTATATTACAGAGCAAGATCCGCAACATTCTAAGTTAAGTCAATGGAGGTAAGGGCAAGCGGGACATCAAAGTTTTTCCTCCCTTCTCCTTTCGGTCTCCATAGATTCCGCTTGCCCCCTCTTGTTTTATGCCTAGGGTTTTGGTTTAGGGTTGAAATTGCTATATACTGCAAGTGTTTATTCATATATCTACGTTTGAGAGGACTGTTAAAGATGGTTCGGGAGTTTACTTACGCAAGGGTTGGTGTTAATAGGGCGGTTAGAGCTAGGTCTAAGAGGATGCTGCGGTTTTTGAGGGATACTTACAAGTTTAGTTGTTATGGGAATGTTGTTCATCTTCCCTATGGGAACATTTTTCCTATAGGTGATGGTCGTTATTTGGATTTTGTTGTTGAGGGTGTTGGCTCGAAGGTTCTTGTTGCGCAGTTGGCTGGGAAGTATGATACTATTGGGGTTGATGCTGTTGCATTGGCTGTTAATGACGTCATAAGGTCTGGTGCTAAGCCTTTGGCGATTGCGGATAATATTCATGCGCAGGTTTCTGACCCAGAGTTGATTGGTGAGTTGTTGAAGGGCATAACTCGGGGCGCTTTGGAAAGTGAGTGTGTTGTGCCTAGTGGTGAGATTGGTGATGTCGCTGAGGTCATAAGGGGTTTGGTTGAGGGTAAGGGTTTTGATTTAGTTGTTGCGACGGTTGGCGAGGTTGCTGATGATAAAATAATCTATGGCAGGGACATAAAGCCTGGCGACGCTATAGTTGGTATGCGCAGTTCTGGCATTCACAGCAATGGCGTTACTTTGGCGAGGAAAATTCTCTTTAAGTGTTGGGGTGGAAAATATGAGCCCTTTGATGTTCCTGATGGCTTCGAGAGGGAAATCGTTTACGAGGTTTTGGAGCCAATGAAGATTTATGTTAAGCCTTTACTTAGGGTTGCTGAAAATGTTAGGGTTAAGGCTGCTGTTCACATCACGGGAGACGCCTACCTAAAATTTGGCAATCTGCAGAAGTTTTCTAAAGGTATAGGTTTCGAGTTTACCAATTTTAAGCCTCAACCGATTTTCGAGCTTATTCAGAAAACTGCTGTTGTGTTGGGCGGCAAAATAGCTGATGATGAAATGTTCAAGACCTTCAACATGGGTTGGGGTTTCGCAATAATTGTGGATAAAACAGACTTGGATAAGGCAATAGGCATCTTGGAGCGGGCTGGTGTTGAAAGCGAGCAAATTGGTTTTATAACGGGTTCTGGCGGCATAAAAGTTCACTATAAGAGTAAGAAGATAGTCTTGAAGTAACATTTGCTTTGCTCGTGATAAAAGTGTTTAAATCCCTTAACCTCGAAAGTTAGCCTATGAAATACTGTTTAAGAATCGAGGTATGCCTAAAACCTGGCCACAGTGACCCCGAAGGCGAAACCACAGCGCGTTTGTTAAGGGAGCTTGGCTTTAACGTTGGAAGCGTAGGCGTAAGCAAAGTTTATACTGTAATTCTTGATGCTGACTCGAAGCGAGACGCTATGTTAAGGGCAGAGGAGATGTGTAAGCGGCTTTTGGCGAATCCAACAAAGGATAATTACATAATTCATGTTGAGGAGGAAAAATGAAGGCGAATCTCTATATTCGCAGAGAAACAGCCTTTTCACTTTTTGAAATAAATATTCTTGAGGCTAGCGACCAGCAGCTTTTAAGCATAAGCCAAGAGCTTGGAATAGGATTAAATCTGCAGGAGATGCGAACAGTTCAGGAATATTTTAGGCGTAAGGGACGGAACCCGACGGATGTTGAGCTTCAAACCATAGGGCAAACATGGTCTGAACATTGTTTTCACAAAACTTTTAAGGGTAAAATAATATTCAACGGGAAAGAAATCAACAGTCTCTTTAAAACATACATTGCGAAAGCCACTGAAGAATTAAAGCCGCGCTGGTGTTTTTCCGTCTTTGAGGATAACGCGGGCATAGTCCATTTTGACAAGGGCTACGGCATAGCCGTAAAAGTTGAAACACATAACCACCCCTCTGCTATTGAGCCTTTTGGTGGCGCCGCCACTGGTGTTGGCGGTGTAATCCGCGATATTTTGGGTGTTTGGGCTGACCCAATTGCATGCACTGATGTATTAGGCTTTGGTCCACTAGATTTTGATTATAGGCGGCTTCCTCAAGGGGTTAAGCATCCAAAATATGTGTATTTGGGTGTTGTTGCTGGTATCGGATGTTATGGGAATAACATGGGTATTCCCACGGTTAACGGGGCTATTTACTTTGATGAGAGTTACGTTGGAAACGTCGTTGTCTATTGTGGATGCGTCGGTTTGCTTCCGCTGAGGAAGTTTAAGCGGAATGCCAAGCCTAACGACATTATTGTTTTGGCTGGCGGCAAAACTGGTCGCGACGGTATTCACGGTGTCACTTTTGCTTCTACTGAGTTAACTGAGAAGTCCGAGGAAATTTCTAGACCAGCGGTTCAAATTGCAAATCCAATTGAAGAGGAGAAGCTTAAGAGGGCTATAATTCAAATAAGGGATTTTGAGCTTGCCTCTGCAATAACGGATTTGGGCGGTGGCGGCTTATCTTCTGCTGTTGGCGAAACCGCGAAGAGGTTTGGCTGCGGAGCAGTTGTCGAGCTTGATAAGGTTCCGCTTAAGTATGCAGGTTTGGCACCTTGGGAAATCTACATTTCTGAGTCGCAGGAAAGAATGCTTTTGATTGTTCCTCCTGAGAACCTTGAAAAGGTTATGGAGATTTTCGGAAGCGAGGATGTTGAAGCTACGGCTATTGGGAAATACACTGATGACAAGATTTTACGAATTTATTATAAAGGCAAGAAAGTGGCTGAAATAGACATTCCATTCCTATTCGAGCCGCCGATGGTTGTGCGAACCGCTGAATACAAGCCCATAGAAGGCGAAGAGCCAAAATTTCCAGAACCAAAGGGCCTAACAGAAACACTTCTACAACTTTTGTCCTCGCCCAACATTGCAAGCAAAGAAAGCGTAATCCGAACTTATGACCATGAAGTGAAAGGAAATACTGTGCTTAAGCCGTTGCATGGCAAGTATGGCGGACCAAGTGATGCTTCGATAATAAAACCTTTGGAAAATTCTTGGAAGGGTTTGGTAATTTCATGTGGGATGAATCCGAATTATGGTAAGATTGACACTTATTGGATGGCAGCCTCAGCGATAGACGAAGCAGTAAGAAATAATGTTGCTGTTGGCGGAAGGCGCATAGCGTTGCTTGACAATTTCACCTGGGGGAGCCCAGAAAAACCCGAAAGGCTTGGCAGCCTCGTTAGGGCTTGTGAGGCGTGTTACGATTTTGCCAAGGCTTTTAGAACGCCTTTTATTTCTGGAAAGGACAGCCTCTATAACGAGTCACCTCTTGGACCTGTAACGCCTACGCTTTTGATAACTGCTTTGGGTATTATTCCTGACATACGTCTTGCAGTTTCGATGGATGTTAAGGAGCCTAACAACGTAATCTACATTGTTGGCAGAACCTTCAGGGAGTTGGGCGGTTCGGAATATTATAGGCTTAAAGGCTTCACTGGGAAAAACGTGCCGAAGGTTAGGGCTTCTCAAGCCAGAAAGACTTTCAGAGCGATTTCTAGGGCTATTGATTTGGGATTGATAAGGTCTTGTCATGACCTTTCAGAGGGCGGTTTGGCTGTTGCAGCTGTGGAGATGGCTTTTTCAGGCGGTTATGGAATGGAGTTGCATTTGCGTAAAGTTCCAGTTGAAGGTATCAGCCGTAATGATTTCATACTTTTTTCGGAGTCTAACAGTCGCTTCTTGGTTGAGGTTTCGCAAGAAGCTAAAAAGGAATTTGAAAAGCTTATGCATGGAAAAGTTTTTGCGGAAATCGGCAAGGTCACAAAGACTCCGCGACTGTGCATTTATGGTTTGGACGGCGATGTCGTTGTTGATGCGTCGCTTAAGGATTTGTTGGCAAGCTGGAAAAGCCCGCTGAGCAGTGGTGCCTAAAATGAAAAGGGAAAAGATTCGCGTTTGCGTTTTACGTGTTGGCGGAACAAACTGCGACGCTGAAACCAAAAGAGCCTTTGAAGATTTAGGCGTTAGAGCCGAAGTGGTTCACGCGAACGAAGTTATAAAGCGCAAAAGTCTACTCGATTATCACGCGTTGGTTTTTCCCGGTGGTTTTTCTTATGGTGATTATGTGAGGGCTGGCGCCATTTGGGCTAAGTGGTTGATAGCAAAGCTCGATAGGGAGTTAAGGGAGTTTGTTAAGGAAAATCGTCCAATTTTGGGAATATGCAATGGCTTCCAAGTCCTCGTTGAGGCTGGATTGCTGCCAGGCTTTAATGGAATAAGTCAATACCCAGAGGCTTCTTTGGCAACTAACCTTCCGCCTGGTTATAATTGTCGGTGGATTTACCTTAAACACGAAGGAAAGGGCAAATGCATATTTACGCAAAAAATTCCACATGGCAAAGTCTTGCGTATGCCAGTTGCACATTCTGAAGGGCGTTTCCTATTCCCGAAAGAAAAAGAGAAGCGTTTCTTGGAGAAACTTTGCGAGAATGACCAACTTGTTTTCCGCTACTGCGACGAAGGCGGCGAATATGCTGATGGACGTTTTCCAACAAACCCAAACGGCTCTTTTCACGATATTGCTGGGATATGCAACCCGGAAGGAACAATATTTGGTTTGATGCCGCACCCAGAAAGAGCCTTCTACTGGTGGCAGCATCCAGACTGGACTAGGCAAAGGCAGATGCCGCAATATGGCGATGGAAAACTAATCTTTGAAGGCTTAATTGAATACCTAACCAAGAACTTCTAAATCCTTAACGCGTGGAAGCCCCGTTCTTGCGCCCATTTTTATTATGCATCTTGAAGCCACAAAATTGCCGAGTCTTCCGCACTCGTATAGGCTTTTTCCATTAATCAAGCCGTATAGGAACCCCGCGCAGAAAGCGTCTCCAGCACCAGTTGTGTCCACAACCTTAACGTTAAATCTGTCTACATGGTGATTTTCTTTTCCATCAGTTACATAGCAACCGTTGCTGCCAAGCTTAACAGCAACTATTTTAACGCCTTTCTCCAACAGAATTTCAGCGCCTTTTTTGTAATCTTTCGCCTTAGTTAAGAGTTCGATTTCTCTCTGGTTCGGCATCAAAACAAAGGTTCGTCTTATTATCGGTTCGAGCGCGACTAAACCTTTTCTTGCATAGAGTTCTCCAGGGTCGAAGCTCACTTTAATGTTTTCTGGCAAGATTTCGGTTAGCCTTTTTTGGGTTTGGAAGGATTTTTTGCCGACAAAGGATGTTAAATGCAAGAATTGTGTGTTGAACGCGTATTCCTTGTTTACTTCGCTAAACTCTATTGTGTCGTTCACGCCTGGGTCAACGTATAAGGCTCTTTCGCCCTTTTCGTCGACGAATCCCATCACTGCCCCGCTTCTTCCACCTTTCGCATGTATTATACCGTTCGTATCCACGCCTTCTCTATGAAAGTCTTCGATTAGCATTCTACCCTCCCTATCGTCAGCAACTTTTCCGACAAAGCCAGTTTTGCATCCAAGTCTCGCCAAACCAACAATAGTGTTTGCTGCTGAGCCTCCGCATGTTTCTTCGCAGTCTTTTATGAAGCCTTCTTCTTCTGCACCAGCTATTTTGTTGACTCTGAAAAGTTTGTCAACGTTTAGGGCTCCGAAGCCCACAACGTCAAAGCGACTCATTTAAACAACTCACGCAAATAAATCTTGTATTCGCCAAGCTTTCCGCCATAATTTCCAGCCGAAACCTTAACAACACCATCAACGTTAAGAACCGCTTCTATTCCAGCCTTCATCGCCTTTTTAACAGCCTCCATCATTATGCCGTTAATCACTATTTCTGGAATGTAGTTGACGCCTTCCGGCACTTTCGATTCTCTTCCAATTTTTTCTTTTAGTGATGGGCAGTAAGGATGGTTTGTTGTTGGTCCTATCCATGGAAAACGCGTCTCTGGTTTTGAGCCAGCAGAACAAACGTCGAATGGCGTTATAACGCCTTCCACAGTGCTTATTGCTTCTAAAGCCTTTTCAGAAGCCTCCTTTAGCGCCTCTTTTGTTTTGCACATTATCCAGAAGTTTGCTCCCATGACACCTTTGGCGTATCCAATTTGGCGTTCAATTATGAAGTCTGGAACCATTATTGGCACAACTATTACTTCACGTCCATAACGCTTCTCAACCCATTCATATCCGTCTCCGCAGTGTCCGACGCGTTCCATCATGTCGATTTTTCCTTCTGCGTTCGGCGTTGCGTCAAAAATTGCGGTGAATGGCTTAACGAGGATGTCCTGCCTAATTCTATAGGAAAGCTCAACTTCAAACTTCTTTAGGGAGTCTGAAAAGGGCTTTTTAGGGTCTATTCCGCCCCAAAACTGAAGTAGCGCTCCTTTGCGTTTGTCTGGCGTTTCTTTTTCGTTTAGCCACTTTTCTATTCCGCCCTCAACCCGCCCAATAACAATGGACGGTGTCGCAGTTGCGTCTTCCGCTGCCTTCCGCAGTATTTCCGCATCATCCGCCGTGACGATTAATCTTGTGTATATACCCGCGAAAGCCTCTGCATACGTATCTTCAATTTTAGTTTTTACAGTCATTTTCTAACCCAACCTTCCTATGGCTTCTCCCCTAACTTTTTTCCTAAATTGGCTGCTTTCTCTCGCTAGAGCCTCAATATTTTCTTCTGTCATTATTTTAACTTTGGGCAAATCAAGCTTTAGGAGGTTTTCGATTAGGGTTGAACTTATTCCTGCTTGTTTCAAGGATTCGAAACTCCAATGCTCCACAATTTTTAACGTTTGTTCCTTTCCGAAGCGAGTGAATAATTCGGCGATTATTGCTGTTGGCGTACAGTGGTTGGATAGAATTGCAATTTCAGCGTTTTCCACGGCGTACCTGTTGCCGTTAAATGAAATGGTTAAACCGCCATTTTCTTTCACAAGTTTGAAGGCTTCCATGTCTGTTATGCTGTCGCCCACATACATTACATCTGACAATCTCGCGCCAACCCTTTTCACAGCATCTCTTATTGCTTCTGCTTTCTCCACGCCGCCAACTGGATTAACCTCGTGAAGAAATCTTCCAGACTCCATACGCGCTATTTCTTTCCAAAAGATTTCATCCAAACGCAAAACAGTTTCGCGATGTTCCATTGGGAAATCTTCCAGCGATTTGGCGTATTCTGGAATCTCGATTATTGGCATCTGTGCGATTTCCTTTGCCAACTCTATAAGCCGCTTTTTCTCATTCTTTACTATGTGGTATTTGCTGATTTTCAGCCTTGTACAATATGTGTTTCTGAACGGAAATTCAACGGCTTTGCACAGCGCCCTTACGTAATGCTCGTAGCTTGTGCTCACGATGAAAGCGTGGGCTAGCCCTCTTGCATGGCGTAGCATTTCTCTTGCTTTTGGAATTAAAACTAAACTTCTTGCTGAAAATTCGTGCATTTTCCTATCCGTTACGCCGTAAGCCCTAAGGAATGGCAAAATAAGCTTTAAAGTGTCTCCAGCCTTGTAGCCTCTCCTTTTCAAGACGTATGCCAAAACGTCGTCATAACGGCTTATAACAGTAAAAAAGTGTTCTCCGTTTGGCACGTAATGGGCTGTTATTTCAAAAGCATTATCATTTTTTGATATGGGTCCTTCGCAGTCAGACACAAAAACTCTTTTCACCGTTTGCTCCTCAACTCCTCCATATGCCTAACACTTTTTCCAATATGCTCTTTTGAGGCTATGTCTCTTCTATGCCAAAGCGCTCCGCCCTTTATCGCATTAATTCCCTCTATTGAAATTTTCCTAGCCTCTTCAATGTTTTCGCCTATGCCAACAACGGCAACAGCCCTAGATTTAAGAGCGTAAATTTTGCCTCCACGAAGTTCCACAGAGGCTGGATAAATGCGGATTTGCTCCCCATACTTTTCTCTTAGCCTATACGCTTCTGTTAAGTCAACGGGCGTGTCAATTTCATCCTTTTTTACATTTTTTGGAAATGCGTCCGCGTAGCCGCCGTAGTTTGGCGGAACCTTGTAGGTGACAACTGTTGCAGCTTCATCCAGCGCGACGCTTGTTAGGTTGCCGTCCAAAATTTTGAGGCAGACGTCCACGAAATCCTCTTTAATTATCGGCATGATGTTGATTATTTCTGGGTCTCCTGGTCTGCTGTTGTTTTCGAGAATCTTCAAGCCTTTGCCGGTGTGCATGAAAGCAACGTAGAATGGTATTCCCCTCAAAGCCGTTTTATCCTTCACCTTCCATCCTTCAAAAATCCTTTTTACAGTTTCAATTTCTCTTTTCCGCTCTGCTGTTGTCATAAACGGCAACTTTTCGTCCTTGTCCTTGTATGAGCCCATCCCGCCAGTGTTTGGTCCCTTATCCCCGTCGAAAGCACGTTTGTAATCCCTAGTGTCTGGCAGGGGCACGAGATGTTTTCCGTCACAGAAAGCCTGAAAGCTTGATTCTTCGCCATCAATTTTTTCTTCAACTATTACTGCGCCATGCTGAAAGTTCGCAAAAAAGTGTTCTAGGAGCTGCTCGCGGCTTGTGAAGTGGTCGCCCCACACGCCTACGCCTTTTCCAGCAGCTGGCAAATCTGGCTTCACAACTGCCATATTATCAAGCTCGTCAAGCCACTTGTAAAGTTCTTTTTTGGCTTCTTCTTGGCTCCCATAATCTTTTGGGTTGAAAATTTTGAAGCGTGGGTTCACCTCTGGCGCAATTTCGTCGAATAGTAGGCGCTGTTTAACTTTGCTTGCTTCAATTGCGCATTCCTTTGTTGGACAAATCATCGGTATGCCAGTTCGCTTCTCAACCATGTCGCGGACACCATCTATTATTGGCTTTTCCGGACCCACAATTCCAAAGTCTATCTTGTCTTTGTTTTTCTCTGCAAATTTGCAGATTTCCTCCACGTTCAAGTCTGGTATGACAACGTGTTCTTTCGCCCTTTCAATGTTAAAGGGGTTTTTCTGTTTGTCAGCCACATAAATTTCCACTTTGTATTTTAGGCTGCGCGCAAAGGCGTCGATTATGGATGTCTCTCTCGCGCCGTAGGAGACAGCGAGCACGCCAACCTTTTCCATAATGTTCCCTTCACTTAATGTATAAGATTTGGCTTAAAATCATATTTTGTTGTTACGTTCCTTCTAGGGCTTCAATTATCTCGTAGAGCCTTCCAGTCTCCTCGTAGCCCTCCAAGAACCTCTTCCTCATCTCATCAGCTATCTTCTGCGCTAGTGGCGTTGGATATTTTCCAGTCACGCATCCTAAACATAACTGGTCTCTTGAAAAGCCTGTGGCTTTTACAAAATTTTCCATCGACTGATAGCGCACGGCGTCCGCGCCTATAATTTTCGCGATTTCTTCAGCCGTGTGTTTTGAGCCTATCAGTTGTCCGTATGTTGCCATGTCGATTCCGTAAAAGCATGGTCCAATTATTCGTGGGAAAGTCACGAACAAGTAGACTTTTTTGGCGCCCATTCTGCGAAGCTTTTCGATGACAACTCTTGTTGTGTCGCCTCTTACGATGCTGTCTTCGGTTATTATGATGCGTTTTCCCCTAACTTTTGATGCTAAAATGTTGATTTTCTTGTCTATTGTTTCATAGCGCTCCTTGTTAAGCAGTATGAATGCTCTTTCCGTCACGTATCTGTGTCTGCGCGAGGCTCTTTCCCATCTTAACCCAGAGGCTTCGTGAACTCCCATTGCTGCGTCGTCGCCTGTTTCTGGCATTGAAATGATTATGTCCGCATCCTTAACTATATCCGGGTTTTCCCTAACAAGGTTTCTTCCAAACTCTTCGCGCACTTCGTAAACGTATTTTTCATCAAAGGATGAATCTGGTCTCGCAAAATATGCAAACTCAAAGGCGCATAGCGCCCTACATTTTCCATCCACGAGCTTTTGTCGGTTAAAGCCGCTTTCCGAAACGGTTACAAGTTCTCCTGGTTCAATTTCGAAGTCTTTTTCGAAGCCGTTTATGTCCAACCCAACGGTTTCAGACGAGAAAGCGTATGTTTTTTTGTCTTGGCTGTGACCTGCGCATAGTGGTCTTATCCCATACGGGTCTTTAAATGCGAAGAACCTGCCATCTTTCGTTATTCCAGCAACTGAAAATGCGCCTTCAACTTCATGCATGCAGTTTTCGACGGCTGACTCCAACTCTTTACCTTTCATTAGTTCAATTAGCAGCTTGTGGCAAATTAGGTCGGCGTCGCATTCGTAGGAAAATTTCGGGAATGTTTCACATATTTCCCTTTTCAAGTGAAGCGTGTTCACCACGTTGCCGTTAAAAGAGATAGCCAACTTCAACCCATTTTTTGATGCTGTAACTGGCTGTGTGCCCTTTATCAGCGATTTTTCATCGGACTTTCCAGAGGTTGTGTACCTAACATTTGCTATGCCCACGTGTCCGGGCAGTCTTCCAAACCATTCTTGTATGGCGCTTGTCTTTATTTTTGGTATAAGGTCTAGGCTTCTGTGAGTGTGGAATTTTCCGTTATAGTATGTGAGGAAACCGTGTGACTGATGTCCTCTATGGTTTTGGGCGCGCATGCCCCAGTAAATGTATGGGAATATGGGCTGTTTTTCGAAGTTTACAGCCCCGAACACTCCGCACCCTATTTTTGGTTCCTCCCCTTTACGGGCGCAAAGTAGAAACTGGTTGCTTATGAGTTTTTATTACATTTTTAACTAAAAATCATGTTAAATTTAGAAAGCGTAGGCAAAAGCCTTAACGTACTTGACTTGATGTTACTGTTAGCTCTGCGCCTGAAACCACGTAAATCCACCAGTTCAAAGGCGTGAAAGAGTCGTTGTAATAGACTATTAGGCGTGCTATGGAGTTTATCGGCGCATCGCATGGAACCGAGCCGTTCCATGTTAAAGTTTTTGTTTTGTGTGGCTTGAGGGTTAATGTTTGCGGTGCTCCGCTCCAACTCCAAGTTTCCCCTTCAAAGGCTATGTTCACAGACCATGCGCCCTCGCATTTCCCAGTGTTTTTGAAAGTTATCTGCACAGTGAAGGCTTCGCATGGTGTTTTGTCAATAACGCCGCCGTCTTCGCATGCAAAACAGAGCCATCGTGTTTCTTCCGAGTGTATGGTTGAAAAGCTAATTGTGAGAAGTGAAATGGCTATAGCAATAGATAGAACATAATATCTTTTCATGCTGCTCTCCTTCCTCCACAATAATAATTCGCAGACTCCTCTTTATCCATTCTGTAATATCCCTCTATAACATAAAACCAGAAAAATCCTAGAGGGGGAGTCACCATTGCAGTGGAAAAGCTCCAAAATTATGAAAATTTTATGGGGTTACCCTAAACTTGTCTCTTGGATAAAGCGTAACTTCCCTAATGTTTCTTTTTCCAGTCAGCATCATTGTTAAGCGTTCCAAACCGATTGCCCAACCAGCATGTGGCGGCATACCATAATCAAAAGCTTGCAAGTGATGCTTGAAAGATTCTGGGTTTAGCCCCTTCTCCTTCAAGCGCTTTATAAGCAATTCCTTATCTGCAATTCTTGTTCCGCCAGAAACAAGTTCCAACCATCGCCACATCAAGTCGAAACCATCACATATCTCTGGTTTTTCGTCACGTGGCTTTATGTAGAAAGCCTTTGAATGCGTAGGCCAATCTGTTATGAAATAGAATGTTGGGTGAATCTTGCCGAGCGTTCGCAGCGCTGGCGTTGGTATGTCTTCTCCCCAAGGAATTTCTACGCCTTCGCTTTTCAAGTCTTCAAGAACGTCGTTGTAGGTTAGCCTTTTGAATGGAACTTCTGGAACATGAACCTTGTGTTTCAACGTCGCCAATTCGCGCTGACATTTTTCGTTTACAACTTTACAGACATGCTGAATCAACTGCTCCAACAACTGCATAACATCCTCAGCGTCAGCGAACGCCTGCTCAATGTCTATTGAAACGAACTCGCTTGTGTGCATTCGCGTATGCGATTCCTCAGCCCTAAAAAATGGACCCACTTCAAAAACCTTCTCTAGGCTCATGACAAGCTGTTCCTTATACAACTGTGGGCTTTGGGCTAGGAAGGCTCTCCTGCCAAAATAATCAACCGAAAAGAGCGCCGCACCGCCTTCCGTGGCTGAAGCAATAATCCGTGGAGTGTGAACTTCTATGAAGCCTCTCTCAAAAAGGAAATCCCGTATTGCCTCTACGGCTGCATGTTGAATTTTAAAAACCGCCACGTTTTCTTCGCTGCACAAGTCCAACGCTCTAGCGTCGAGCCTCACATCAAGCTTCGCTGGCGTTTTACCCGTAATGTCCAGTGGCAGTTGCGGCGCTGCTGTGCTGAAAATCCTAATTTCCTTCGGTATTACTTCGACGCCGCGGGGCGTAATTTCTGTTTTCTGCACTGTTCCTAAAACGCCTATGCTGTAGCGTTTCTGAAGCATTTGAGACTTCGACAGCACTTCGCCGCTAACCTTTTTCTTTGGAACCGTAATTTGAATGGTGCCTTCTCTGTCCTGCAATATTATAAAACGAATTCCACCTAAATCCCTAATCTCCTGAACCCACCCAAAAAGAATAACGTCTAAACCGTGCAGTTCAGGTTTAACGTCCACGGAATAATGCGTTCTACGCCAATCGCCAATAGAATCTAACTTCACGGCTGTTCACCATCCGCCTTTAATCTGCAAACTCCACGCGCAACGTCATACTGCGAACTTTACGCGCAATTTCCTTTAAAGCCTTTACATTGAAAGGCAAACGAGAATCGCGCCTTCGCTTTCGTAGAATAACACGTGTTTCAGTTGTGCCATCAGGCAGCCAAATAGTGTTGATGGTGACGATGCTTAACGGAGCGAACAAATCCTCCAAAAACTTTCTGTTATCAACACCATGCTCCAAGACGCGGATATTCTTGCCAGTTTCCTCACTTAAGGCTTTAATAATTTTGCCGCCATAACCCAAAATACGCGCAACGTCGCCAGGTCCAACAATAATTGCTAAGGTGTTGTCAGCCTCAACTGCCCCGTGAAAATGCACATTCTGAAGTGAAGGATACTTTTCTTCTAGGGGCAACAGCAAACGGGCAATTTTCAAATCAAGCTCAGTTACTTCGCCAGACTTAACCCTAGCTGAACACTTTGGACACAGTATCCCACTCTTAAGACAGAAACTACATAACGCTGTTTTCACCTTGAAAAGCGCCCTCCACACAAATAAAGGAGGGGCGGCGGAGCATTGAAAGCGTACCGAAATACGCTGTTCTATCGCTCAAGAGTTATCTCGATTGTGCTGACGTTTGTTGGCGTGCCACCCTCTTCTCTGGGGGCCATTGACTGAGTTCCGATGCCAACTTTCTTGACTTTAACGTCTGGAAGGAACCTGCGCCTCACGACTTCAACGACGTCTACTGCACGGCTTATTGATCGCCCTCTAGCCTTCACGTTTACTTCTTTCGCTCCGCCGTGAAAGAGGGTTATGCAAGCCAGTACATAGTTCATTACTGGCTTATTCCCGATGAGCACTGAGTTGCTCTCTGACATTTTGTACCGCCTCACTCCTAGTTTTCACTTTTTCTATGGCTTCATAACCATTTTTATCGTTAAATAAATACATTGCGGTACTATCTTCTACTTGAAACAGAATCGATGTTTAAAAGTAGACGTTTTATCGGCCCTCATCATTGCTAAATTCTTAAATAATTGATAACTATTGTAAAAGTTCTATTTAACAAAGGTAAGAGGCAAGAAGATGGAAGCTCTTACAAGACGCTCATTGCAATTGTTGAAGATGATTTATGAAAAGGGTAAAGCCACAAGCACTTACACGCTTTCCGTAAAACAAGAAGCATTAGCGAAACAGATGGGCATAAGCAGACAAGCATTAAACGTACATTTAAGAAAGCTAAGAGACCTAAACTATATTCGCACTGGGAGAGGTTTCATAGACATAACAGAGAAGGGACTAAATGCACTTGGCTTATCCGTTAACCCAGCCTTCGTGCTTCTCAAAGTGCTGCCGCACAAAAGAACGCTCGCTTACGAGAAAGTTAAGGAGTTAGCTGTTCAGAGAGCCTTTAGAATAGCTGGCGATGTCGACGCCCTCTTAATGGTTGATGGTGAAAAACTCGACGAAGTGCTGAAAAAATTATCTGCCATTGATGGGATACAAGATACAAAATCGTACGTTACAATAGAAACAATAAAGTGAGGGGTTCAACGCAATGAAACTGTTCGAGTACGAAGCAAAAGCTATACTTGCAAAATTTGGAATACCCACGCCGCAAGGCGGATTGGCAACAAGCGTGAACCAAGCCCACGAAGTAGCATCCAAACTAAAACCACCACTCGCTGTTAAAGCGCAAGTTCTTGTTGCTGGAAGAGGAAAAGCCGGCGGAATATTATTCGCCGATTCTGTAGACGAGGCGGAACGGGCAACGGATAAACTTTTAAGTATGCAGATAAAGGGCATACCAGTCAAAAGCGTTTGGATTGAGGAAAAAATCCAAACGAAAAAGGAACTTTACTTTGGCATAACGATAGACCGTTTCGCTCGAAGCTATGTTGCAATTGCGTCTGCCGTCGGCGGAATGGAAATAGAAGAGGTTGCCCAAAAATCACCCGAAAAAGTCATAAAATTTCCAATAGACCCAATACGTGGCTTTCATCCCTTTCAAGCCCGCCAAATCGCGAAAAGAATAGGCTACAGCGGCAGTGCACTTTCAGGGCTTGGCAGGCTCTTCGAAAAACTTTATCGCGTAGGAATGGATTACGATGCGGAATTAATCGAGATGAACCCGCTTATAGAAACTGTTGACGGAAAATTTGTTGCAGCAGACGCAAGAATCATAATTGATGATAATGCGTTGTTCCGCCACCCAGAATACAAAAGGAGGCTCATGGAAGGCGAAGGTGAGCTAACACCACAGGAAATTGAGGCTATGAAAAACGATTTGGCATACGTCAAATTGGACGGGGACATAGGCGTAATAGGAAACGGAGCTGGCTTAGTAATGGCAACATTGGACACAATACAAGTTTATGGTGGAAAACCGGCAAACTTTCTAGATGTTGGCGGCGGAGCACCACCAGAAAAAATCGCCGCAGCTCTACAAATAGTCTTATCAGACAAAAACATCAAAGCACTTTTCATAAACATACTCGGCGGAATCACACGCTGCGACGACGTTGCAAAGGGAATCCTAGAAGCAAAAGAAAAGGTCAGCGTCACAAAACCCATGGTCATTAGGCTTGTTGGCACAAACGAGGAAGAAGGCAAAAAAATCCTCACAGAAGCAGGAATAGACGTGCTCGAAAGCATGGAAAAAGCCGCACAAAGGGTAGTTGAAATCGCCAAAAGCGGAGGCAAATAGCATGGGAATACTAATTGGAAAAGACACAAAAGCGGTTGTTTGGGGAATAACCGGCACGCAAGGAAGCTTTCATACAAAACTAATGCTGGAATATGGAACAAAAATCTTTGCTGGGGTTACTCCAGGAAAAGGTGGAACAACAATTCATGGAGTCCCAGTGTACGACAGCGGAGAAGAAGCCCAAGAAAAGCATAATGCAAACGCAGCCATAATCTTTGTGCCCGCGCCATTCGCGGCGGACGCGGTTCTGGAAGCCCTAGAAAACGGAATAAAAACAGTTGTAGTAATAACCGAGCACATCCCAATAAAAGACGCAATCAACATGGTGGCACGCGCAAAACAGTTAAACGCCACAATAATTGGACCAAACACGCCTGGTATAATAACCCCTAGGGAAAGCAAGCTTGGAATAATGCCGTCACACATTTTTAAGCCTGGAAACGTCGGGATTGTTTCAAGAAGCGGAACACTTACGTATGAAATAGCCGCTGGCTTAACCGCAAAAAATCTTGGGCAATCCACATGCCTAGGTGTTGGCGGAGACCCAATAACAGGTTTAAACTTCATTGATGTTCTAAAGATGTTCGAGAAAGACGAGCAGACAAAGGCTGTTGTTTTAATAGGTGAAATAGGTGGAAACCTCGAAGAATTAGCGGCTGAATACGTGGCAAAGACAAGCTATCCAAAACCCATAGTGGCATACATAGCCGGACGTTCCGCTCCACCCGGAAAACGCATGGGACATGCTGGCGCGATAATAATGGGTAAAGCTGGAACAGCAGAAACTAAAATTGAAGCACTTAAGAGGGCAGGAATAAAAGTTGCCGAAAAACCAAACGACGTAACCAAACTTATCAGCCAATAACTGCGCGTAAAGTATATCTAACTGTTAAGCATTTGAGTCTTAGCCACGTGAGAGGTTAAGAAAATGCCGATAATGGATCCGCTCAAAAAGACGCTTGCCCAAAAACATAGGCTCTACATGAAAATATGCAGAGAATGCGGTGCCAGAAACGCGGAAAGCGCTGTCAAGTGTAGGCGTTGCCGGAGCAGGAACCTACGTTGGAAGAAAAGAGAAATAATAAAGTAGATTACGGCGTTCTAAAGAGTTTTAAACAAAGCTTCAACGTTAAAAACCGTGTTTGCACATCCATTCTTAATTAAAGGCACAGCTTGACCAGCAACATCCAAATTCTTCAATGCTTCACTACTAATTTTGATTTCCTCACCGCAGGCAACCCCAACAACACCATCGTAATGTTTAGAACTCAAAATTTTAGCGACACATGAACCGCCAGGCAATATGTAAACGTCATAACCTTTCTTTTCAGCGAAGGTCACAGTTTTATTAATCAGGCAGTCTGGAGAACAATGCGCACAAACATAAGTTGGCAAGTCCGGATTAAAAGTTGCCTTACACCTACTATCCATGTATTTTCTTGAGCAATGCGGCAAGAATAGGGCTCTCCTCTGCGTTTGCACAAACTTCTCCCTTTCCGAAAGATTTTTCGCTTGAATCTCGACAAGATCCTGCAAGAGAACAACAATATCAGACAAGTTAAGACCAGTTATCTCTTGAAGTTTAAACTTCTCTATTATTCCAAGCATCGTCTTCCCAACTTTTTTATGTAAACTCTTCCGGTAACTAACCTTAGCTATTTCATTGAAAAACAAGCGTGGAATACTCGAAAGGTCAAACGTGAACTTATATGGCATAACCAATGAAAAGAAGGACAAACTTTTAAAGTTAACTATGTTTTATTTTAATCCAAATCGAGGCTGTTTGAGGAGGCTTAACTTTGGGTTTGCTTGGCAGATTTAGAAGAAAGGAGAAAAAAAGTGATGAGAAACCGAGGCAGTTAACGGAGCTTGAACAACTTTGCGGGGATGACAAAGAAACATACGAAGCCTTGCTGAACACGATGTATCTTAACCCCAAAAAACTCGGGGTTACAATGAAGGAGGCTGCTGAAAACGCGAAGAAAGCCGAGAAAGAAAAAGACCTTGTTAAGGCGAATTTATGGTATAGAATTGCTGGTGGCTTAGCAATATATGAAGGCAATGTAAAAAAGGTTGTTGAATATTTCAGCGAATGTCAAAAGATTTCAGGAGTTTCTTATCCAATACTAAAGAATCCAGAAAAAGCGGTAGCATTGGCTCAAGAATATTATAAGAAATTTTTGAAGGAATAGTCAATTCATTATTTCTCTTTTTCTTCCGTGTACCCCAGAAGTTCCCTTAAAGATCGCACTTCTTCTCGCAGCATGTTTACTTCGCTTTCCAACGCGCTTGCTTTCGATTCAGCGGCTTTCCTCAACTTTTCAATTTCAATCATCAAGTTTGCTCTTTCAGTTTCTAAAGTCTTAATTTTTTCACGCAGGTTCTTCAGCGTCTGCATAAGCTCTTCCCTTATCCCTTTAATTCTTTCCACCATGTTTTTAATACTTACTGTCTCTTCAAGCTTGGTTTCAACTTCTAAAGCCGCTCTAAACCTAGCTCCACACTTTGGACAATCAAATATCCCTACAGAAAGTTTTGATTCTCCTGCTTTCTCTGCTGCTCTTCGAGAAGGAATAGGCCAAGTTTTAACGGGATGCAGTACTTCTGCTCCGCACTTTGGGCATTTAACCAAGCAACTCTCCCCCCCTCATAGATAATTATTTAACTTTTGTCTAAAATGTGTTTTGAAACAACAGTGTGTGGTAAATTATTAATTTCGAGAGCCAAAATATAGAATGTTTGGGATGTGCGAAATTTATGCAAGTCGGTGAGATGAAGAGCAAGCTTGAAGATAAAATTAGGATGTTGGAGAAGGAGAAGGCGATGCTTCTGGAGGAGGTTAAACAGCTTAAAGAGGTTGTAGAGCTAAGCGAAAAAGCGAAGAGTTTAGAAAGTGAAGTTGACAAGTTGAGGGAGGAAGTTAAAACCTTAAAGGGTAAAATTCCAAGAGAGTTTCTTCAAGAACTTCGTGAAGTGGCGTCAACTCTCCTCAGCGAAGAAGAGGAAGAGGAAAAACAAGAAGAGTGCCAAAGCTGCAATGAGGAAGAAGAACTACTATAGAAATTTCAGAACAAAAAAATAAATGGGAAAGTGATGCTTCGCGTCAGATGCTTATTTGAAACATCAACCTTTCAACGAGTTCCTTATACCTATTTCGAATAGTAACCTCCGTGACCTGCGCAATCTCGGCAATTTCCCTCTGAGTCTTCCTCTCACCAGTCAAGACGGAAGCTATGTAGCTTGCTGCAGCCGCTATTCCGGTTGGGCCGCGTCCAGATGTTAGTTTTAGCTCTTTTGCTGCTGCTAATATTTTGTGGGCGATTTCCTCAACTTTTCCTTGCATTGTTAGCTGGTTTGAAAATTTCGTAATGTATTGGCTTGGTTTCAAGGGTGGTATGGAATATTCCAGTTCCTTTATTAAGAAGCGGTAGCTGCGTCCAACCTCTTTTTTGTTGACGCTTGAAGCTTGAGCTATTTCCTCCAGTGTCCTTGCCAATCCGCATTGTCTGCAAGCCAAATAAATTGCTGCGGCTGTTACGCCTTGAATTGACCTTCCACGGATTAGCCTTTCCTTCACGGCTTTTCTATAAATGACAGAGGCTGTTTCAAGGATATTTTTTGGCAAGCTTAAGTTAGTAGCAATTTTCGTTATTTCTGACAAAGCGAAAGCGAGGTTTCGCTCCGTCGCGTCTGAAACTCTTATGCGGCGCTGCCACTTTCTGAGTCGATAAACTTGCGCTTTCTGCCCAGGGGATAGGCTTTTTCCGTAAATGTCTCTGTCATGCCAGTCAATCATTGTTGAAAGGCCCTTATCATGAATCGTGTAGGTTAATGGTGCGCCAACCCTCGTTCTTTTGCTTCTTTGCTCGTCATCAAATGCCCTCCACTCTGGGCCCCTATCTGCTATTTTTGCGGCTATAACCACGCCGCAGTCCATACAAACTATTTCGGCGCATTCGTAATCTCGCATGAGCCTGGTGCTGCCGCATTCTGGGCAGCGTTGAATCTTTGCATGTTCAAGCGTGGGTGTCGGTGATGAAGAATCTGCCCCCTCGGATCCTTCCAGATCGTCACTCATTTATCATCTTCTCCTTTCTCCTCTCGAGGGGAAGCGTGTACAACGTTTTGTCTGTAAGGCTTTTTTCCTCTTTAATATTTGGTTTTATTATTGCATAGGGCGCGTGTACAGGCCCTATTATGTCGAAAACTTTTCCTACTGGTTTCATGTTTTCATCAACGACCTTTTCTCCAACCTTCGGAGTATTTTCAACCTTCACAACGATGTTGTGGTTTGGAGTTATGTGGAGGACTCTGCCTAATCTCTGCAAGCTTTCATTTTCCCCTCACGAAAAGTAAAAGGTTTCAACGAATCATTTTATTTAAACATTTCTACATTATTTTGTGAATGATTTCTCAAAACGCAATTTTTGTGGAAACTGGTTTATAAGCAAGTTTAAACGATTGCGCCTTTCAACTTTTTTCCGTCTTTTATATAATTGTGTTAAAACCGTTCTTTTGTAAACGCCTCTTATGGTCACATTTCACTTTGGCGAACATATGTTTTCTCCTTACCAGACGAAACTTAAATAAATGAGAATTGTTGATAAGACTGTGCATTTGGGTGAGGCTCATGTCAAAACCGTTTTATGTCAAGTTCGAAGTTCCAAAGGAACTCGCAGATGCAGCCTATGAAGCCCTACAAATAGCCGCGAAAACAGGGGCTGTTAGGAAGGGCACAAACGAAACTACAAAAGCAATAGAAAGGGCTCAAGCCAAACTTGTAGTGATCGCCGAGGATGTTGACCCGCCAGAGGTTGTGGCGCATTTGCCCCTACTATGCGAGGAAAGAAAAATTCCATACGTTTACGTTCCAAGCAAAGAGAAACTGGGCAACGCCATCGGCATTGATGTTCCCGCCGCCTCCGCTTGCATTGTAAAGGAAGGAGACGCTGCTGGTCTTGTCAAAGAGATAGTCGCCAAAGTGGAGCAGCTTAAGAGAGGATAAACGCAATGAGCAAGGAAGAGAAGAAGGCTGTTGAGGAAGAACTTACCCCTGCAGAGGTAATTCAAGTTATTGGGCGTACGGGCGTTACTGGCGAAATCACACAGGTGAGAGTCCGCATATTAGAGGGAAAGGATAAGGGGCGAATCATAACGCGCAACGTTAAGGGTCCAGTGAGAGTTCAAGACATACTGATGCTCAGGGAAACTGAAAGAGAGGCGAAGAAGATAACAAGGTAGAAAAAGGGCTAGAATTGAAGGGAGCGGTTGACGTTGCCTAGACCGAGGAAATGTTCTTTCTGTGGAAGTGAGTTTCCAGCTGGCACTGGGTTAATGTACGTTAAAAATGACGGGACAATATTCTGGTTCTGCTCAAGCAAATGTAGAAAGAGTTCTTTAAAACTTAAAAGGGACGCGCGAAAGCTCAAGTGGACAGTATACTTTGGAAAGGAAGAAAAAGGAAAAGCATAGGCACGCTCATTTATCTCCTAACCATTTTTTCCCATAAGGGCTTATTGTGAATGCATCCTATGTCTGGAGCTTTCACGTTTCCATTGAAGTAGCTGTGGGCTCTTGCACGGCACCCTCCACAAATGTATTTGTCTGGGCAGTTTCCACATCCAACCCTTTTTCCATCCACTATGTAGTCTTCGAGTTTTTCTCTCACGCGTAAGTCCCATAAAAGCGGATGTTTATCCCAGATTTCTTCGAAGTCATCCCTCAATATGTTACCCAAAATGGTTTCTTTGTTTGTTGGAAAGAAAACGCACGGTTTAATGTCGCCGTTAGGCTCCAAACAACAATATAATCGTCCAGCCCCGCAACCGCCCAAAAAGTTTGCAACGTTTTCCACGCCCTTTTTCGCTGCATAATGTGCCTCAACAACGAATTTTTCGCCAGCCTTTTGCGATAGTTCCTTTGTTACGCTTGCGTATTGTGGGCATGTGCTGAAGAAACGGTCAACTTTCACATTTGACTTTCCATGCGTTAGTTCTTCTTCTTTTGCTTGCAAGTATAGGTTGATTATCTCCTTTCCGATTGCCTCTAAAACGTGGAGACGCTCGTCTGGCGTTAAATCCAATTCGGCATAAGCTTTTGCCCTTCCAGTTGGTATGTAATTGAAATGCATAAAGCGCACATCTAATTCTTTTGCCAGGTTTATGAGCTTGTCAAGTTCTTTGATGTTATCTCTGTGCAGAACTGTTGCTATGCACGTGTCTATTCCTTCATCAATGGCGTTCTTTACGCCTTCTATGGCTCTTTCAAAGGCTCCAGGTATTCCTCTAAAGTCGTCATGCACTTGTGGGGTTGCACCGTCTATGCTTATTTCCACATAGTCCACTCCCGCATCCTTAATCTTTTTGGCAGCATCCTTTGTGATCAATGTTCCATTTGAGGCTATGCTTACGTAGCCCACGCGTTTCTTCGCGTAAGCTGCAAGTTCAAAGAAGTCCTTTCTTGCGAGGGGTTCGCCTCCGCTGAAGGAAAGCGCTGGTAATCCTATCCCCGCAATCCTTGAGAGGATATCCAAAACCTCTTTTGCCTCTTCCGTTGTCAGTTCGGCGCGTTTTTTACCTGCATCCTCATAACAGTGCTTACACCTTAAATTACATATACTCGTGAAATTCCAGACGATCTCAAACGGTCCGGCTGGAGTGAATGGTACGCGTACACCATACTTTTCTATGCCCTTCATCATTAACCCGAAGCCCCTGAACCAAGCTTCGCCATACTGGCTGTCCAAGAACTGTTTTCTCATGAACTCCTTGTCCACGCGCAGAAAACGGCTTCCAAGCTCATAAACGGGCTTTGCGATTGTACGGCTTATGTGGCTGCATGTGGGGCATAGGGAAACGTTTTCGCCAATAAAATCCTTCAAAGAGTTTAGAAGGAGACTACCATCTTCTGGGCATTCTCTATCAAATCGGCTAATCAAACCCCTAAGCAACGGATTTATCGTCGCCGAAAATAGTGCGTTTTCTACGGGGTCAAGCTGCATTTTTAACCACTAAACTATGTATCCAAGCTGCAGCTCTTTATAATTTTTCCCAAGCGCATACGTGTATGTATCGGTAAATGATACATGTCGAGCGCTGAAAGAACTGATTTATTAAGAGATGCGACAAGTCAAGTTAAAGGAGGACAGCAAACATGGGCACAAAAAACAAGAAAAACCAAAAGAAAATTAACCTACTAGAAGTTTCAGACGCAGAAAAAATTAAGTTGATGAGAGAAATTAAACAAAACCTTCGACAAAGAGTCGTTGAGGCAAAACTTTGGCAATCCTTTGTAAATGCGGAAAGCATAACGATAAACGGCGAAACAATCCAATGGAAAAGCATGGACTTAAAGGGATTTACCCTAAACGAGTTTTAAAGCACACGTAACCTCCCTTCTTTCTTGACAAACCAAATTAAATTAAACAATTTTTGGTAGCGGGGGGTCGATTTGAACGACCGATCTCTGGGTTATGAGCCCAGCGGGTTAATCCTGGCTACCCCACCCCGCTATTTGTATGCTGAACGTGTGGTTTCTTAAATCTTTTTGGGAAACGCTTTTGAAAATATTTTTTAGTTTGCTTGTTGTTTATTGGGTTTGGCGTGAAGCGTGCATGGATAAGCCCTACTTCAACTGCTTATTTGCTCCATCTCTGGATAAGCCTGTTTTTGTTCAAGGTCTTCCTGGTTTGGGTAATGTTGGGAAGATTGCAGCTGATTTGTTGATAAAGTTTTGTGGCGCTAAACCCTTTGCAGAGTTTTATTCGCCTTCTTTTCCCGATTATGTGTCTGTTAGCACGAAGGGGATTTGCCGCCTGCCCAGGTACGAGTTTTATGCTGCGCCCATGGAAAAGACTGATTTTGTCATAATGACTGGGGACACGCAACCTTCCTTCGAGGATGTTGTGGCGCATTATGAGATATGCAGTGAAATATTGGATTTTGTAGAGAAACTCGGATGCAGTTTTGTTGTCACCATAGGCGGTGTGCCTCTCACAGAGGAGAAGACGCAAGTTTACGTGGCTGCAACTTCGCCTAGGCTAGCGGCGGAATTTATGGAGAAGGGCGCTGTAATCTATAGTAAGGGAAGAATTGTCGGTGCTGCCGGTTTGACGCTTGCGCTTGCAAAGGAACGCAATATAGACGGCGTATGCCTATTAGGTGCAACCACTGGTTTTAGGGCGGATCGCGGCGCAGCCTTCGCGGTCTTCAAGTTTCTTATGAAAGCTTTTGGAAACGAGGTAAAGGAAGGGTTATAAGAGGAAACGCCAAAAACTAACGCATAGCATGAAAAGTGTTTAATGGACGGTGAACGTGCATGACCGAAGAGGAACAGAAGGTAAAAAGGTCTTCAGCGAGAATTGGCGGTTTAAACTCGAAACTCTGGAGAACCTTTCTTGTCGTTTTGGCTGCTTTCCTAACATTTGCTGGTCCAACATATGTGGTTTATGTGCTTCAGAGGCTTCTTGACATAGGCTTTGCTATTTCAGTGGCATGCGGCTTTGTTTTGTTCATTGCTGGTTTGGCTTTGTTTTGGTACCTGATTAAGAACAAGTTTGTCTCTTGAAATCTGCTTTTTGCCTCAGATACCCCAGGGTGCATCACCGCTTCAGACAGGTAAGCTCTTCATCGGCGAATATTAAATTTTTATGCTTTGTTAAAAATTGTTCGGTTTGTTGATGTGGGGTTAGCAAAGCATATAAGATATGCTATAAGATATAGCAGTTATGCAAAACGAAAAAGAGAAAAAACTTGAAGAAATTATGAGGAAAAACGAGGAGGCAGCTAAAAGAACAACGATTATCCTTGAAAAGGAAGAGCGGGAGTTTATTGATTCGCTCATTCGCGAGGGAAAGGAGCCTGGCATAAAGCCGCTTATTTCTAAGATGCTTGATGTTTATAGGAGCATGATGATTTATGATTGGCGTTTTCCAGGTGAATATTATTGTGGCATAAGCCGAATAGCCTTCATAAACGTTGAATTACTCAACATCCTCATAAGCGAAATTCCGAGGGAAAGGTGGCGAGAAATAGGCAGAAAAATGGGCGAAGCAACAAAAGTTTCCATGGAGGCGACGCTCGGCATACAAGCCTCAAACAGCGAAAAATGGACTGAAATTTTTAAACGTTTAAGGGTTCAAGGGTTCGGCGACTTCTTTTTAAAGGATAAGTATATCCTCATCAAAACGCCCTTCATAACAGAACCAGAAATCTGGGCTGGCTTCCTCGAGGGACTTTTAGGCGTGAAGTTGGATGTTAAAACCTTGACGCCGCCACTTGTCTTTGAACTCATGGAAAAAGCCGCTTCCAAAAAGGATAAGTGAATTGCTTCGCGAAGGAAAAAAGTTTACAAGTGTGGTTTCGCCTTCAATGTTTAAGGAGAATTAGATGTCGCTTCATGAGGCAATGCTCTACGAGAAAATCGGAGACAAAAAGGTTAGATGCAATCTTTGCGGGAGAAGATGCCTCATAAACGATGGCAAAATTGGATTCTGCCTTGTAAGAAAAAATGAGGGCGGAACGCTTTATTCGCTTGTTTATGCAAAGGCTATATCTGCATGCGTGGACCCTATAGGGAAGAAACCCCTCTCTCACTTTAATCCTGGTGCTTCAGTTATGTCAATTGCCACGGTGGGCTGCAATTTTAGGTGCCAGTTCTGCGACAATTGGATGATAAGTCAAGAAGAGAACATTGAAGGTAAACATTTTCCGCCAGAAGAAGTTGTTAAAGCAACAAGGGACAATGGATGCCAAGGCATAAGTTACACCTACACTGAACCAACAATTTTCTTCGAATATGCATATGATACTGCGAAACTTGCCCACCAAGTCGGTTTTTTCAACACTTTTGTCACGAATGGTTATATGACGCCAGAAGCCGTAAAAACAATAGCGCCCTACTTGGATGCTGCAACTGTGGATTTTAAGGGTGGCGGAGACCCAGCGTTTTATAAATCCTTCTCGTCTGTGCCGTCCGTCGAGCCTATTTTTGAGTCTTTGAAGGAGATGCGGCGAAACGGAATACATATTGAAATAACGAATTTGGTTGTTCCGAAGATTGGTGATTCGCTTGAAAGAATTAAGGAACTCGCTGCATGGATTAGGGAGAATCTTGGGAGGGACACGCCACTGCATCTTTTACGTTTCCATCCAGATTACCAGCTTACGAATATTCCTTCAACGCCTATTGAAACTTTGGAGAAAGCCTACATAACCGCCAAGGATGCTGGACTAAACTACGTTTACATTGGAAATGTGCCGGGGCATCCCAGCGAGAACACTTACTGTCCAAACTGTAATGAGCTTCTAATAAAACGGTTCAGCTTTGAGATTACAAAGTGGAACCTTACGAAGGACATGCGCTGTCCAGTTTGTGGTAAAGAAATTCCAATTAAGGGTAAGTTGCATGCAAGCGGGTACGCTTATCCATACGCTTTGTTTTAATCATGGTTGAAGATGAAATGTGGAGAATTCTGCGTCCAGACGCCACATTTGTGCTCGGTGAAGAAGCCGTTAGGAAAAGCCTAGGCAGATACATTGCCGTCATGCAAAATGAGAAGCCAGCAAGGTTCCTCATCGCGAAAAGAGTCCCAGCAGATTTTAGTAATGATTCTTTAGAGGCGCTTTGGCAAGAACACGAGAAGCTTACAAGAGAGTTCTATGAGTTGGAAAGGAAAATTGACGCTGGGCGTATCTCTTTGCAGAAAATGCCGACTCCTGAAAAATCTTATTTGGACTTGAAAATCGAAATTGCAAAGAAAATCCTTTTTGAATGCCACTTTTGCACTCGCAGATGTGGAGTCAACAGGGCAGAGGGCGAGCTTGGCTATTGTAGGTGCGGCAAAGAAATAACCGTTTCAAGCATTTTTGAGCATGTTGGAGAAGAACCAGAGCTTGTGCCATCTGGAACAATCTTTACAATGGGCTGTACAATGCGTTGCAAACACTGTCAAAACTGGACAATTTCTCAATGGATTGAAAATGGCGAAGTTTACACGCCACAAGAACTGGCAGAAGAAGTTGAACAGCTCCGAAACAGCGGATGCAGAAACGCAAACCTTGTGGGCGGAGAACCAACACCATGGCTTGAACAGTGGCTTGAAACATTCAAACATGTAAACGCTAACATACCAGTTGTTTGGAACTCAAACACATACTACAGTCCAGAAACAGCACAGTTGCTGGTTGGCTTTACAGACGTTTACCTACTGGATTTCAAGTATGGACCAGGCGAATGTGCTAAAAGAATTTCAGATGCCCCGAATTATTGGCAAGTCTGCACATCTAACCATTTAGAAGCGAAAAAGTATGGCGAACTCATAATTCGCATACTCGTCTTACCAGGGCATCTTGAATGTTGCGCAAAGCCCATCATAAACTGGATAGCTGAAAACCTTGGCGTTGAAACCCGAGTGAATCTAATGTTTCAGTATAGACCAGAATGGCGGGCTTATGAAATTCCAGAACTGTGCAGACGACTCACGAGGGAAGAGATGGATAAGGCGTTGCATTTTGCCAATAAAGCAAAACTTGTAAACTTTATTACATAAAACATTTTGTAAGTAGAATTTTACGAAAGGTATATTTTATAGATGCCCTTTGCATTCCACTCTCCGCAGCCTTTGATGAGGGATACAGAACGCTTAAAACGACTCATAGAACAAAAGCGATTGTTAGTTGGCATAAATGTGACATCTGTAGAAATGAAGCATACGCCATTTACATACTGCAACTTGACAAATGGTATTGCGCCAACTGCATTCATACTGCATGCAAGCTAATAGAAATCTTAACATGATTTTAGGTTAGGTTTTCTTTTTGGTTTAAAAACCCTTTTATCCAGCAACGCGCATTCCATTCTTAAGATATGTGTTAAAATGGTGTTGAAATGCCATACTGCCCAGAATGCGGTGGCGAAATGCAATACATAATAGCCACAAAACATTACGTTTGCAAAAGCTGCGGGCTTTCGGTAACACAACAAGAGCTTATAGAGCTTAGAGACAAGCTGAGACCATCCTTTGAAAGCAAGGAAGAGGAGCAGGAAAAGCGCAGAAAGGAATATTTGAAGTGGTGGCTTAGTAGCAAGAAAAAGTAGCCCTAAAACCGCGGCTTTTAGGAGTGATAAGTTAGCCGTTAATATGGCGAGCAAGTTTTATTTTTCAGCAACTTTTAGTTTCTAGAAAGTGAGAAGATGGGCAATGAGATGGAGATAATCTGCGTAGGCAATGAGTTGCTTATCGGTAAAACGTTAAACACAAACGCTCAATGGCTTGCCAAGCGCGCAACTACAGCTGGATTCACAGTTAAACGCATAACAGTTGTTGAAGATGACGTGGCAGCCATTGCAGGCGTCATACGTGAAGCCTTACAACGCAAACCAATATTCATAATAACGACTGGTGGTTTAGGACCAACATTTGACGACAAAACTCTCGAAGGAATAGCTGAAGCGCTAAATCTAAAGTTGGAAATTAACGAGAAAGCCTTGGAAATGGTTAGGGAAAAGTATGAGGCGTACATGAAAACTGGAAAAATCGAAAAAGTGGAGCTCACACCAGCAAGGGTTAAAATGGCTAGGCTCCCAGAAAAGTCGCAGCCGCTGCCGAATCCCGTTGGAACAGCCCCTGGCGTAATTTTGGAGGTTAATGAGACGGTCCTTATAGCCTTGCCGGGGGTTCCCTCGGAGATGGAGGCTATTTTTGAAGATTCTGTTATGCCATTGCTGAGGAAGAAGGCTGGAGAAGTTACTTTTTACGAGGCGAGCATTTATGTGAGTGGTATTATGGAGTCAGCTTTGGCACCTTTAATTGACAGAACCATGCATGATAATCCCCACGTCTACATCAAGTCTCATCCGAAGGGCGAGGAGAAAAAACCGCAAATTGAACTTCACTTCTCAACAACAGCGAAGGATTCCAAAACAGCCAAAGACCGTGTTGGAAAAGCATTAATTCAGCTGTCCGAACTCGTGAAGAAAGAAGGCGGAAAAGTGGTTTTAACGCAAAAGCTGGCAAAACAATGATTATGGATTATCATGTGCACACAGAAGCTTCGCCAGATGCGGTGGGCACAATTAAGGATTATGTTAAGAAAGCAGTGGAAAAGGGAATAGACGAAATAGGCTTTTCAGACCACATATCGCTACATGAAATAGGCAATTATTCACGTATGCGTCAGCAGCAAATGCCAGCTTACATCGAAAATTTTCTAGCGCTAAAACAAAGGGACGAAACATCAATAAAACTGGGCGTTGAAATTGATTTTTTCCCAGAAGACAAAGACAGAATCAAAGAGTTTATCCAGAAATACCCTTTTGACTATGTTATCGGCGCAGTTCACTTTATTGGCAGTTGGGGAATTGACAACCCACATCAAAAACATGAATACTTGAAAAGAGATATTCTGCAAACCTATAGAGCGTACTTTAGCCTAATTAAAGAAATGTGTGGTTCCCGCCTCTTTGATGTTGTGGCACATTTAGACCTCATTAAAATTTTCGGATTTAAGCCGAACTGCGATTTCTCTGATATTTTAATTGAAACATCGGAGGCAATCGCAAAATCAAAAATGTGTGTGGAGATTAACACTGCTGGATTAAGGAGACCATGCGCAGAAATCTATCCAAGCGAGGAATTACTGAAAATACTTCACGCTTATGATGTGCCAATAGTTTTCGGTTCGGACGCGCACAACCCAGAAGATTTAGGTAGAAATTTCAAAGAGGCGCTAGTTCTTGCAAAAAGAACTGGTTACGCTTATGCATGCATTTTCAGTAAGAGACAGAAAACATTAGTAGAGATTTAATAATTGTTGATTGGCAGTTCATAAATCCCTTAAATCTGTTTTGCAACAAAATCTCCTATGAAAAAACTTGCCATAATCGCGCTCACAGTTTTAATCGTAATTTCCTATTTAACACCTTATTCCTTCTCCCAAACAGCTAGAACATATCAAATCTTAAATCACCCAAACGGTTCCACGCATTACCTTTTAACGGTCACTGTCCAGCAGTCCCTCTATGATTTTTACAAGTCGCAGAGCCACCAACTAACTTCGATAAGCGATTTTCCAAAATTTGTAACACCATACCCAGTGGCACCAATTGCCGAACGCCTCTGGGACATTTACGGTGACGATGAAGATTTCGCTAACGGCGTGCTTATGATTGTGCATCAAATACCATATAACGAAAGCGGCGCAAAATACCCAGTAGAAACAATTGTTGAAAACATTGGAGACTGCGACGTCTTCTCTTATATGGCAGCGTCAATCATGATGGCTGGCGGATTAGACGTCGTCCTGCTCTACTATGAAAATCAATTTCACATGAACGTGGGCGTAAGCCTCTCTCATGTGCCACGTGACGCCAGAGGCACAGTTTGCTACGTTACATTAAACGATAAAAGATATTACATAGCAGAATGCACAGGAGGCTCCTTATTCGATAGCTGGCGTGTCGGCGAATGCCCTCCAGACCTAATTCCAACGTTAAACACGACAAAAGTTATCACACTTGAGAACTGTGACCAAACAAAGTTTGGGCAAGTTTCAGCAAGTTACAAGCCGTTAGAATCGTCAGCCCTTTCACTGGCAGTCTCATCACCATTCGCTATAGAAGGAAGCACTGTTACAATTTCTGGAAGATTATCTCCAAGCCTTTCGGGCGAAACAGTAACGATTTACTTGCGGGTTGGCGGCTTACAATGGCTTGTTTTGGGAACGGCTACAACAAACGCCAACGGTGAATTTTCATACGTTTGGACCGCGAACACGACGGGTGTATGTTTTGTCCGCGCAAGCTGGTTTGGAGACAATGATTATGGCGGAGCAGACAGCCCAACGATAGCCATCACAGTTCTGTCGCCATTCTTCTTTGTACTGCTGGCTTTCACAATAACATTAACGGTGGTCGGCTGTGCGATTTTCTTGATATCACGGCGAACAACGCCCGCACCTCAAGAGCCAATACCACCGCCGCCACCAGAAGTTCCAACATAAAACTTTTACAGTCCAAAGTAAATCTGATAATGCTAAATCAACAAGACACACGCTAAAAAGAGGCACAGCAGCATGTTTACAGTTTTCATTATTGGAACAGCCGGCTCTGGAAAATCCATGCTTACCGCATCATTCAGCGAATGGCTAAGAATGGCAAAACAAGACGTTGCAATAGTAAACCTTGACCCAGGAGCGTTGACGCTTCCATACACGCCTGATGTTGACGTACGCGACTACATAAGCATAGAAAGCCTCATGGAACAATACGAGTTAGGCCCAAATGGAGCCTTGATAATGGCCGCAGACCTAATCGCGGATGAAATTGAAAAGATTTCAAGCGAAATTGAAGACTTGAAATCCGACGTCGTCGTTGTTGACACGCCTGGGCAAATGGAGCTTTTCGCTTTTAGGGCAAGCGGGCCTTTCATTGCCAATGAGTTATTACGGGAACAGCCAAAAGCCATAGTATACCTTTTTGATGCCGCCTTCTGCGCTACCCCACTCAACTACGTGTCCAATCTTTTCCTTTCAGCAGCCGTTTACAACCGTTTTCTCTTACCACAAGTCCATTTACTCTCAAAATGCGACATACTTCCAAAGGACGAAGTTGACAAAATTGTCGACTGGTCCGCCAATCCTGCTGCGCTGGAAGACGCAATTGAACAAAAACTTGAGGGTACGAAGCGTCTGTTGAGCAGAAACATGATGCGTGCAATACACCAACTTGGCCTAAAATTCCTCTTAATTCCAATTTCCGCCAAAACAAATGATGGAATGATAAACTTTAACATGGCTTTGGAGCGCATACTCGCTGGAGGAGACAAATATACATACTAAAAATTTTTAACCCAAACAATCTTTAAAAACCACCACAGAATAGATGTTTACTCAACTTTTTTAATTAATTTCCCGCGGCTTACTCTCTTTAAATGTTATTATGCTGAGGAGTATGCTAAAGAAAATCACAAAGACTGCTAAAACTATAAAGGTAGTTGTATTATCCAACCATACTGTTATACCAGTAACCATTAGGATGCTCTATTCCAAGAATAAAAGTTACCCAACCGTAATCGGAGTGGGCGGGTCCAATTATTTGGATTTGGAATACAGCTCTTAAGTATATAAGAAGAATTAAACTTGTAATTCCTGAACCTGTAACAAATCCCCAGAAGTAACTTTTCAGCAGATCGCGTTTCAAGATTCTATAACCACTCCTATGTAGTTTTCAGTAAAAGGCATATTTAAACTTAAAAACCAAAGTCTTATGAGTCTTATGACAGTCCTTTATTCTCTGGGTTTAGGATTAAAATTTTAAGCAAATTTTTGATGAAAAGATATTGTGGATAACAATGTCTGTATCTTTCAAAATTGGTAAGACAAAAATCTGCCTTGTTCAAGGCGACATAACAGAGATGGACACAGATGCAATAGTAAACGCGGCAAACACGACACTCATGGGGGGCGGAGGCGTCGACGGCGCAATACACCGCAAAGGCGGACCAAAAATCCTAGAAGAATGCAAACGCATAAGGGCAACAGAATGGCCAAACGGACTTCCGACGGGAAAGGCGGTTATAACCTCTGGAGGAAACCTAAAAGCTAAATACATCATCCACACCGTTGGCCCTATTTGGCGCGGTGGAACCCACGGCGAACCAGAACTTTTGGCTGAAGCCTACCGCAACTCGCTAATGTTAGCTGTTTCAAAAGGATTGAAGACAATAGCCTTTCCATCAATAAGCACGGGTGCATACGGATATCCTATAGAGAAGGCGTGTAAAGTAGCGTTGGCGACTATAAAGGAGTTTGTCGAAAGGGAGGATAAACTCGAAGAGGTTGTACTCGTTCTGTTTTCGAAGCAGGATTTTGAAATTTATAAAAAGGCGGCACAAGAAATTTTTGGGTCACTTGTTTAATTATAGAACATTATTATAGAGATTTGTTCTATAAAGTGCAATAATCACCCTATCTCTCGTGAAGGCAACTAGCGCTATGAGACTTAGAGCTTTTTGTTATTCTTCAAAGAGTCTTCGCAGCGGAGATTCATTCGTGTTTTGCTGCGCCTGCGGCTCAATTCTCATCGTTACAGCGGTTTCTGTTTCGCGTTTAAGTTTCTGCTCCAACTCGCTTATCCGAGCCTCAAGCTTCTCCACAGTTTCCATCTTAATTTTAAGTTTCTCTTCCAACTGCTGAATCGCAAATTTCTCCTCCAGTAGCCTCGCTCTCTCTTCGAGGGTTTTCTCTTTCTCTTCAATCGAATGAAGCTGAAACTCCAACTCAGCCTTTTTCTTCTGCAAATCCTCAATTTCATGCCATAAAGGCAAATTCTCACACTCACTTCGAATACTTAAAAGATTGAACAAGTAATTAGGGTTATGAATCCAAGATTCATATCCAAAATTTGCATTCACTTAGAAATGTAGACGCTCTTTTCCTTTTTCAATGTCATACTCAGAACCAAGATTTCTGTGAATAGAAGGTAGAGCCGGGGGTGGGAGTTGAACCCACATATAGCTGCTCACAGACACCTACGGTTTCCGTTCCTTCCCTTCATGAACAAAGCAGTTATCGTTTATATAACTGTGATTCCGTTTCTGTTGTGTCGTCTTTAGCTGTTTCCGCTTCAGTTTTGCCGTCTTTTCAGTGCGGTTTTTGGTCGGGGCGGGAAAATAGGCATATTGAGGCATACCGTGAGCATATTGACGATGCGTTTGTGCTGCGTTTTTCTTGGTGGCTTGAGCAGAGGGGTTATGCGGAGAGTTATCGGCGTGAGATGTTGAAGCGTTTGCGTAATGATTGGGCGCTGCTTCAGACTGGGCGTTTCTTGGATGTGGCGGTGAAGGGTAATAACGGGAAGGCGCTGCTAATTCTGCTGAGCAAGTTTCTTGGTTGTTACAGTGAGATGAAGCGTTGGTTGGAAGAGGCTGGTGTTAAGTGGAATCATTGGAACGGATGTGACGTTTTCGGTTGGCTGTTGAATCGTTCGAGTTTAGTGGCGGAGACGGAAGCGTGGATGGAGCGATGTAAGAGCGCAAATCTTGGTTGGAACGTTTGGAACGGTTTGGCGTTTGGTTTCTTGAGTGGTTTGAGAACGGGTGAGTGGATTTACGCGTTGAATAAAATTAGCCGAGAAGGTTTAGAAGGATATTATAGCCCAGATTTAGGCTGTTTGGTTCATGCGACGGATAAGCATTTCATGAGGATGACGAAAAAATGTTATGTGACACCTGTTTCAGAGAGGATGCTGCAGTTTCTCGATGAGTGGCATAGGCGAAAGGAGCGCATAAGCTGGGATTTGATTCGTTCACGGTTAAGATGCAAAGGGTTGCCGTGCTGGACTTATCGACTGAGAAAAATGCACGGGACAATCTTGGCGGAAAAAGGAATACCGAGTGAAATAGTTGACTTAACGCAAGGAAGAGCACCGAGCAGCATTTTCGGCAAACACTATTTCTCGGCAGACCTAAAGAAATGGTTCAGCAAAATCTTGGAAGTTCTAAAACCTTATGAGGAGAGGTGGTTACGCATTTTCGAGTAAATACGAGGTATCATCAAAAGACCATAGCTAAGAACGAAGCGAAACGAAAACTTTATTAAAGACAAATGTATTTAAATAATATGGTGAAAAAATGACATACGGCGAAGATTATAAACGTGTACGGCGAATGGTTAGCAATGTTCCTAAAGCCGAGCAGCCGAAGGTATCAAACGAGGTTATTTGCGATGTTGGAGATGACTTCAAGACGGTTTTACGGCGGATTCAAACGAAAGGTTTAGACCAATCAGACAAACTCATCAAGGAAGTTTTAGCGGGTAAGGTTAAAGGTCAAGAATTGTACGGTGCAGTTTTTCTAATAACTAGGCGAGGGAGGTCTCGGTGACGCCGCCGTTTAGAGTTAGGAAACTTTCAACTTTCACGATTGACGAGGGCGTTCAAGTAAGGCTGGATGAATTCTGTAAAAAGTATGGATTCGCGAATAAAAGCCGATTTGTCGAGTTCGCTGTCGAGTTTATGATGGCGTTCATGGAGGCTGCTTTAAGAGGTGATGTTGAGGTTGTTCAAGTTTCTGCGAAGAAAGAGTGAAAAAGCGGAAGTTGTGGAGCAAGCCGAATCCTATAAACCGACTTTTGGTGAAGCTGTTTGCTTCTTGAAAGCTGTGAAAGGTAATCCTTACGGGTATTACGTTAAGGAGCAGGAGCTTCCGCTGGCAAAAATTCTTGAAAGTCAAGGACTGATAAGGTTGGTTTCAGATTCGGATGCAGTGAGTCACGTTAAAAGAGTTCTGGCAATTGTGTGCGATGGAGTTTTTTCATGTGAAGGATGCAAACGCTTTTCAGAGAAAGAGCACAGTTATAAGATGCCAAGCGGAGCGATTGTGAATTACGGACTTCAGCCCTATTGTGAGATTCATGGGTTTTTCGGCAATATGCGTGATTTTGAAAGAGGAGTGCGCTGCGGAGATTGGAAACCGAAAAAACTGCTGGAGGCGTGTAGATGAAGGAGGCGCTTATTGTTAAAGTTCAGACGGAAAACGGAGAAGTTCATTTATGTCGCAATCCGTTGACGGGCGTGTGGGAGCTGGCAAAAATCGAAAAACCTAAGTCTTTAGAGAAGCGTGAGTCTGTTAAGCCTAATAGACCTAAGAAGCAGCCTTTTGTCACGATGGAGCAGATTGATAAAACAGACGATGAATGGCGAGAACTGATTAAGTTTTTGAATTATCTCGACGAATGCGCTAAGGAAGAAGTGAAGTTTTTAGAGCCAGCGCTTGAAGCTGCGCGTACGGGTAAGTATCCGCCCAAGAAACTGAAACCTCAAAGGAAGAAGGAAGCGCAAAAGCCGTTTTGGACTGTAATCATGGGAGACCCGCGCGTGCCATACGCTGAAAAAAGCAGGTATCTGGTTAAGTGGCTTAAGGAAGAGGCGATGCGTGATGTTCGCAAGTAAATCAGTAAAGGTTTGCCTATCGGCGTATTATGAGGCTAGGCGTATTTTTCATGAAAAATTTTACCGAGAAATAGGCTGGATGAAGTTTACAGATTTAATTTTCCGATTTGGGCTGGAGAAGCTAAAAACACTTAGCAAAGATGAAATTTTACAGTGCGTACGAGAGCTAAAAACAAACTAAGGGGGTTGGGGCGTATGGAAGAAGGCGGGATTGGAGTTGATTAAGATGTCGGAAAGGACGCCCGTGTTAAAGTTGAGTTGTTTTTTGCTTAAAAATGTTGCGTTTGAGCCGTGTAGATTAACGATTTCTGTCCGTGGTGTTATGGGTAGTGGAAAGTCAACGTTTACGGCGATTATGGTTAAAGAGTTGCTGCAGATTGAAAAGAGACCAGTCTACATCTGGATTAGACAGTTCAAGCTTGAAGACACGCTTCAGATTTACGAAAAACAGTTAGGCGCTGGAAACTTTCATGTTAGAACGTCCAATTTGATACCGCCTCATTTGGAGAAGCTGAAGCACAGTATTGTCGTAATTGAAGATGCCCCTTCTTGGTTGTCGACAAAGAGCAAGAATGCAATGGAATGTCTGGTTAGCAGTTACGGAAGAGCTAACGATACGTTAGCCGTGATTGTTTCGCAGAAACCACAAGCGCTGCCGACAAGTTTGACGTTTGAACTGACGAAAAAGGAAGGTGAATACTTTTACAGAGCCCTAGAGGAGAGAAGAGCGACTGCATGGTTTAACTGGACAAATGCGGCACATCTTGACGTTGATAAATTTGTTCTTGATGGTGTGAAAGGTGAAGAGATGGGGCGGAGAGGAAAAGCGATTGATAAAGACAGTAAGCGCCAAAAAGCCTTTGAACTTTTCTCGAAAGGATGCAGCAACAGTGAAATCGCAACGGAGTTAAAGTGCAACCCAGAGCTGGTACGATATTACCGATGGCTGTGGAAAAAACTGCAACACCTCAACACAAACGCACAAACGCTAGGAGAGGATGAAGAATGAAGAAGTGGATTTGGCGGAAAGTCGGGCTAAAACTGGAGCTGTTGATTCTTGAGTGGCTTAAAGAGTTTGGAGTAAAAGATTTAACATGGGACACTTGCGGTAGAATAGATTTCTTTGATGGACTTTTCGAGCTAGAAGCCAAGCGATTAAGAAGAACAAAGTTTGTAAGCGCAAAATGGCTGCATGAAAACGTGATAGAAAGATTTAGTTCAAACTGTCCGATGAAAATCTTGGTTGTTACAAAAGACTGTTGGGATGCAATGAGCGAAGCTATGTTAAGATGGCATGGCGTAAAAACAATAGTAGTGGGCAGCGTAGATAGGCAGCGGGAAATTGAGCGGGCTAAAGAAAGGTTTATGGAGCAGTTCTTGGAAGTTTTGTATGAGGTTGGAGAACGATGTGTCCAGAAGGCACCGTCAGTTTAGAAGAACAGAGAAGGAGAAAGCTGGTGTCGATTACGTTAGACGCTTTGCTTCATGAAGAAGCGAAAGAGCAGGCGAAGAAGGAGGGAACTAATTTGTCGAGGCTAATTGAGTGGTTGCTGAAAAAACATCTTGGTGAAGAAGCGAAGAAGGAAGAGATGAGGAAACGTGAAGAACAGTTAAAACGTGAGTCCGCCGATAAAGGAAAACTATTAGCCGAACGATTCATGAGGAAACTGCTCACAGACACAGAATATCGCAGTGATGAGTGGATTCCAGCAGAGTAAATATGAGCCGATAAATTTTATGTATGAAAATGCGGTTTTTGAGGGTTAAGAAAAGCGCGGTTCATGGAGAAAAAATACAGAAAAAAAGCCCGTTTTAAACGCCTACGAACACGAAAAACACACGGTGAAACCACTTCAGCAGTACAGAGATTGGTGCAGTTGCTTTGGCGTTGAACATCATGAAATGAAGTGTTTAAAGAGAGGTGTTGACGTTTAAAGATGGGAACGGCTGGAGACATAGAATCTGCAGTCCAGATGGGAACAGAAAAGCTGGGATAAGCGATGTTTGTTCATGGGAGCAACCAGATTACACGAGACAGAGAGCCGATAGGGGATTTATACCGTTTTATGTCGAGGCGGTTTGCAGTTAACTGTTTCGAGCTGTACGAGGCAGAGGAGAAAAGCTCAGTTGAGCCTTTCTTGGCGGTGTAAGGTAGAATAGAGCGTTTTTAGAGGAGAGTTTGCCGAAAGAAGCCGAAAAGAAGACATATAAAAGGCAAAGAGAAAATTCAACTTCTAACAAAAAGGAAGGAGGAAGATGGCGAAAACGATTAGTTTGAAAACGGCTGCGCTTCTGCTCGTCTTGGTGGTTGGAGTTGTTTACGCGGTTGGCAATTTGATGTATCAAGAGAAGATACCGAACCAGATGACGTTAAAGGCGAGTTATCAGATTGAGCTACGCTTCAGAGAAAATAGCACTAGGATTTTGAGCTACGATTGGGGCGAATACGTTTCAAGAGGGCAGAACAAAACGTTAGAGGCGCTTCTTGTGTATACGGGAACGATGAATGGCTACGTGAAATGGACGACTGAAGACTTTCCAGGCGTCTGGATTCTTGAGATTTGGCGGTACGTCGGCAATCAGTGGGAAAAGTGGGATGAAACAGCGTACGGTCTATATGTGAGTTCAAACAATCAAGTACCAGTGAACATTACGCTAACAGAGAACGGTGCGACATGTGGAACGCCGTACAGCTTTACGTTGGTGTTCAACGTCTATGAGCCGTGAGAAAGAGAGAGCAGAAGAGAACGCTTCAGTTCCTCCTTTTTTCTCGGCGGAAAAGTGAAATGGGACTCAGAAATAGGTCGAAAGTCTTATAAAAGAACAGAAGCATATCTCATATCGTAAAAAACAAGAAAGGGGGTTAAGTTATGATAAAAGAAAAAGAGGTTAGTGGAAACGCTAAAGGAAAACAAGTCGACTTGTTCGGTCAAGAGATAGAGAAGCTGAAAAGCCAGAAAGAAACCGAAGAGCAATCATTGTTGAAAAGTGCGTTGCAAAAAAGCATAAGAAAAGGGTTGTCGGCGAAGGCGATGTATTACGCGTTAAAGCTGGCGGAACAGAACTGGTACATGGCATGGAGAAGATTAAGAGTAATAGCCGATGAAGATGTCGGTCAGCCGTGGGCGATTAACGCTGTTGAGACGCTTTACAGAAAATTCTTGGAATTTAAAGGTCGAGGCGAGAAAGAACTGAGTTGGGACTGTAAACGTTGCATTTGTCTGGCAGCATTAATCTTGGCGGAAGCGCCGAAGGATAGGCGTGCAGATGAGTTCTTAGAGCTGATTGATACAGCGCGGAAATATCCAGAGAACATGGAGTTGAGAAATATCATGGTGAATCTTGAGGAGATACCGAATGAGGCTTTTGACATGCATACGGTTGAGGGAAGAAGACGTGGTAGAGGACTGCGTTTCTGGTATGAAGTGAGCAGTGAATGTGCAAACAAGAAGCCAGAATATGAAACGTGGAGAAGAACGTTTTTCAAGCCGTTAATGTTAAAGGTGCTGACGGAATTAGAGAAAAAGAAAAGCGAAAAGCTCAACACTAACGTACAACGCCTTGAGGGGGTGATTAATTCATGAAGGTAACGTGTCCAGTTTGCGGTCAGATAGGTGTTCTTGAAGTTAGAGGCAAAAGTCAAAGAGTGGTGCATTACACGTGGCAGAATGGAAAACGAGTGTTCATGAAGCATACGGTAACTGAAAAACTCAACACAAACGCACAAACGCTAGGAGAGGGAACAGAGAAGGGAACAATGGGAACAGTAACTGGGAACAGAAAAGACGTAAATGCGCCATTCATGGTTGATAAGCCGGGGGTGGGAGTTGAACCCACATATAGCTGCTCTGCAGGCAGCCGCCTGAACCGTTCGGCCACCCCGGCAATTTAAAAGGTATTTTGAACTTGGATAAATGTATTTAGGCTAGTTGGCTGTGAGTTTTTTGGTTATTTCTTTGTAGATTTTTAGGGCTTTTTCTTCGTTTTCGACGTTTTTTATTAGCATGCGTCCGCCTTTGAATAGGCTTATTTCGTAGTTTTTGTGGTTGAACATTATTGCGAGTTGGGATTTTATGCGCACTTTAAAATGCCGCTTGATTTTTTCGTAGATTTGGTTTAGGTCTTGTTTTAATGGCTTTTCTGGGTTTATGTTCACCGTGTTTCTTCCACACAGCCACACGAGTTTTTCTTGTTTTAGCTGGGCCGCCGTGCCTTGACATGTTGGGCAGTTTTCTCTTTTGAATATGTCTATTACTGTGAAGTACATGTCGCTGAAATCGCAGATCATGAGTTTGCCTTTCAACGTGTAGCCGATTCCAGTCAAAACTTTTATGGTTTCCATTGCCTGCATTGTTCCAATTATTCCAGGTGTTGCTCCAAGGACCCCGCGTACGTCGCATGTTAAAATGTTTCTGTCATCTATGTCTGGGAACACGCATTCCAAGCATGGAGTTTCTGGCGGGGCGAAAACCGAGAGGTTTCCTTCTATTCCTATTGCCGCTCCGAAAACATATGGAATTTTAAGTTTTGTGCATGCGCGGTTGACAAGATAGCGTGTTCTTATGTTGTCCAAACCGTCAACAACGCAGTCAACTCCAGAGATTAGCTTTTCAGCGTTTTCTGCATTCAAGTTTTCGGAGATGGGTTCAACTTCCACCAAAGGGTTGACTTTCTTTAGTCTTTTTGCTGAGACTTCTGCTTTTGGATAACGCAGGTCATCTTTGCTGTACAAGACTTGTCTGTGCAAGTTGTGCAGCTCAACCGTGTCTTGATCTATGAGACGTAAGTGTCCAACTCCCGCTAAAGCCAAGTATAGGGATGATGCTGTTCCCAATCCGCCAAGTCCAACAACCGCAACTTTTGAGTTTGTAAGCTTTCTTTGTCCTTTTCTGCCAAGTTCGCGCATCACTATTTGGCGGCTGTAAAATTCGTCGTAAAATGATTTGTTTAGTTTTTTAGGCATGAACGTTCGCCACTTCCAGTATTTAGTCAGCTACGCTATATCTACCTTTTTTCAAAAACTGCCTTTCATATATCTCTTTAACCCTCTGTATGGTGTCCGCTTCTTCTGGAGATTTATCCTCCCTTATGCGGCTTATTCTTGCAAAACGTAGAGCCATGCCACACTTGTATTTTGGGCTTCTCTGAATTTCATTATATGTTACTTCAACAACTATTTTCGGAGCGACAAAAACTCTTCTAGGCTCTTCTTTTATGGTTATTTCTCTTAGGCGTTTTGTCATTTCAACGATTTCAGCGTCTGTCAAGCCCTTAAACGTCTTGCCAACAACTAGATATTCGCCAGTTTCAGTGTCACGCGCAGCCAAGTAATAATCTGAAAGCCACTCATGCCTTCTCCCGTAACCGTATTCCGCCGCAACAACAACTAAATCCAAGGGTTCAAGAACTGGCTTTATTTTGTACCAGTGCTTGCCGCGTGTTCCAGGCACGTAGGGGCTGTCTAGCTTTTTAGCCATCAAGCCTTCATGTCCACTGTCTAATGCCTCTTTTAGGAACTGTTCAGCTTCTCTGATGTTGCCTGTTATTATCTGTCTTGTTAAGGAGATTTCTCCAGCATTTTCTGCCAGTTTCTGTCTCCTTTGCGTGTACGGAAGCGAGATTAGGCTTTCTTCATTTAGATACAAAACATCAAACAAGTAGAGTTTTACTGGAATCTTTTCGGCTATGTTCTCAATTTCGCGCAATCTTTTAAATCGTCGCATTAAGTGTTGGAATGGTATTGGATTTCCAGTTTTGTCAACGGCTATAACTTCGCCTTCAATTATGGCTTCTTGAGCTTTGAAATTTTTCCTTACTTCCTCAACTATTTCTGGTAGGCTTTCAGTGACATCTGTTAATCTACGGCTGAATATTCGAACATCGTCGCCAAGCTTGTGAATTTGAACCCTTGCTCCGTCTAATTTATATTCGAAGGCTGTTTTTCCACCATGCTCTTTTAAGGCTTCAACAACGTCATTTGCCATCTGTGCCAGCATCAGTTTGACTGGTCTAAAAACCTTAAACCCAGCTTTTAATAGGCCATCTGCCCCTTCTTTTTTGGCTATGGCTGCAACTTCGCCTATGTCGCCTATTGTCATGATGGCTTTTTGAACAGTTTCCAATGGAATTTTGAAGGCCTCAGAGATTGCTTGTTCCATTAATCCTTCATGGAAGCCCGTTCGCATTTCGCCTATGAAAATTTTAACTAGGTATTTTGCTTCCACGGGCGAAGCTAGGCTTAACAAGGCTTCTATTAGGCGCTCTTTCCTTTCTCTTGAGCCTTGTCCAACGGCTTCGGCTATTTCCTCGAAGCTTCGCCTAACTTCGGCTATTGTTAAGGCTCTTTCCAAAAGCGTTGTTTGCTTTTTGATTTTGCCCGTTTCGAATATTGTTTTCGTGGCTGAGCCTACGTCGCCAGTTTCGCTGAAAACCTTCATGAATGTACTCCAGTCAACTTCGGTTATTCGCATTATTATGCCACTCAATGTTGCCCAGCTTACCTCAAGCGCCTTTTGGCTCCATTTTGGGAATGGTCTTCCAAGAATCATGGCGACTGCTGGATCAACCTCGTTTGGCTCAAGATTCTTCATAAAATCTGCTACAGCGTTTACCATAACGAGCCTTTTTGTTGTAGCTTCAAGTTTTTCGCATAATTCTGCTAACGCCTTAAATGGTGTTGGCATAACCTTACCTTAATGCGGGCTAAATTTTGCTAGGCTGTTTGAAGATAAAAACGTGTTTGTTCAAATTAAAAGAGGAAGAGGGTGTTCGAAATTTAGAACGAAGCTTCCAGCTTTTCCTTTATCTCCTTTATCTTCTTCTTCAACTCTTCTACCTTTTCTTTATTCTTTAAGGCTTCATAGCAGTCCCTGGCGTATTCTAATGCGCTGACGCCGTATCTGTCGAATCCCTTGTTGAAGGACAGTTCTGCGGACTTCATGAAATGTTCAACGGCGGTTTCATAGTCCTTAAGCATGTAAGCACATTCTCCAGCTTTGTAAAGCATCGACGTAGCATCGAAAAAGTTGTTTTTCTTTAGGTAAAGCTCTGACGCCCTTAGAAATTTCTCTAGGGCTTCCTTGTACTTGCCAGTTTCAAAGAGCGTGTTTGCGTCCTTGTGCAGTTTTACGGGGTCTTCCTCTACTTTTTCTCCATTCATGTCTGATCCGCTCATGGCTTGCTATCTATCAGCATAATACTCACATTTAGAGTTTTCCCATTTTATTAGTGCTTGTAAATGCTTAAAAGAACTTTAAGGTGCAAATAATTATAGTGTAATTTGTGGATTGGAATCATGGCTTTAGAGTGCCTTAAATGCGGCGCCAAGTTTCCATTGTTTCCTCCACGTGGCTTGTGCGAAAAATGTGGAGGCTTACTAGACTATAATGTGCCTATTTCATCTGCATGCAAACTAGGCGTTTCTGGTTATGCTGGCTTTTGGAGGTATAGGCATCTTCTTCCGCCAGTTAGACACATGATAACTTTGGGCGAGGGCGGAACTCCCCTACATAGGGCTGATAGGCTTGCCAAACTTTTAGGTTTGAAAGAGCTTTACCTAAAAGATGAAACTAGACACCCGACAAACTCGTATAGAGACCGCGCTGCCGCCCTACTAACATCAAATGCTTTAGACCTTAAACATGACACGCTTGTATGCGCAAGCATGGGAAACCTCGGCGCCTCTATAGCTGCTTATTGTGCAAAGGCGGGACTGAACTGCCACGTTATAGTACCTAAGCTTGTTGATGTTGGTAAACTGGCGCAAATGCTAGTTTATGATGCTGCTATTGAAGAATTTGGAGAGTTCATTGACGACGCAATACGTAGAGCCGAGGCATTAGCAAAAGAACTAAACTGGTATCAGGCAACTGCGGAGTTGAATCCGCTTGTAATTGAGGCGCAGAAAACAATTTCATACGAAATTTTTGAACAGTTTGGAGTTCCAGACTGGATGATTGTTTCTATGGGCAGCGGCGGAACAATATATTCACTTTGGAAAGGTTTCAAAGCACTTGAACGGTTAGGCTTAGCGAAAAAGCTTCCAAAAATGGTCGGCGTCCAACCCGAGGGAAGCTCAGCAATAATTAAAATGCTACTTAAGAAAAGGCGTATATCAGCAAAGCCTTCAACAAAGGCCCTTGCCCTACTTGTTAAGGAGCCAATACAAAGCGAACTTGCAATAAAAGCGATAAAAGAGTCAGGAGGCTTAGCCCTAACAGTTTCTGACAGCGAAATTTTCACGGCAGAACTCACCATAGCCAAACATGAAGGCATATTTGCAGAACCATCAAGTTCAGCTGAAATTGCCGCTTTGAAAAAGCTTGTTAAGGAAGGACACATCACCAAAAACGAAAGCGTTGTATGTCCAATAACTGGAAGCGGGCTTAAAGCCACAGATATACTGCAAGCGTTAACGAAAAAGCAGAAAACGGCAGTTTTAGGCTTAGAAATAAGCACTAAAGAGAAAATCTTAAGGATTCTCAAAGAAAGGGATGCTTACGGCTACGATTTGTGGGAAAAACTTGGAAAAACAATGACCAGAGGCGCAATATACCAGCACCTCACAGAACTTTATGGAAAAGGATTAATAGCAAGTTACAAAAAAGATAGAAGAAAATTTTTCAAGATAACAGAACGCGGCAAAAAGGTTTTACAAGCAATTGACGATTTAAAGCTTCTTTTGTAAGTAGAAAAACTAATATAGTATAGTTGTAACTACACTATCAGGTTTCGCAATGAGACCGAAGGTTAACTCTGCGAAAACAACCTTTCAGTTTACTATATCCGCAGTTTTTGCTGCATTAGTATGCATTGCAACGATAGCCTTCATAGTAAACGTTCCAGCAACAACAGGGTACTTTAACATAGGTGAAACAGTGATTTATGTAGCTGCATTGCTTTTTGGACCTTATGTAGGCGCCTTCGCCGGTGGAGTTGGTGCCTCCATAGCAGATATGTTGGTAGCACCACAATTTGCTCCAGGAACTTTTATAATAAAAAGTTTTGAGGGAGCAATAGTGGGTTTCTTAAATAAGAGATTTCTTGTGCGGACTTCGAGGTTTAAATGGAAAATTTTTACGTCGATACTAGGAATTGTTGTAGGTGTTTTACTTGCAATGGCTGGCTCCATGTATTACGTTGGAAAAGTAGACTTGTACATTGGTTTCCCTCAACCTCAAAATCCTACATTTAGCGTTTTTGTTCCTCCAGAGCTTTGGTATTCTCTAGGCGGTGCCTCAGTTCTGCTAATAGTCTTTATGGGTTTTAGAATTGAACCAGAACTTGGGCGTTCCATTTTTGCAATAATCATTGGCGGTTTAGAGATGGTCTGCGGATATTTTCTTTACGAGCAGTTCGTATTAAGTAAGCCAGCAGCCATCGTGGAAATTCCAATAAATATAGGGCAAATGCTTATTGGATTAATTGTCGCAATACCAATTTTGAAAATTATTCTTCGCAGCCTCCCACAGCTTAAAAGCTAAAACAAGAAATTATATTTCAGAGGATCAAAAATGAAGTTGCCGCTTGGGAAAATTCCTATAGAATTTCTCCAAGATGTTGTTTTTAAAAACCTAGGTTTTGAACGTGAAGAAGTCGTTTTAGGGCCTTCAATAGGATTTGATGGCACGGTTATAGATGTTGGCAATAAATCCTTGATTGTTTCTATGGACCCTATTACTGGAGCTTTAGAGCGCATAGGCTGGTTGGCTTTAAACATTAACGCGAATGATATTGCTACTTTTGGCGTTGAACCAGCATTCTTTTTCTCTTGCATACTACTTCCAGAAAGGGCTGATAGAAAAATGCTTGAGACTATATGCACGCAAATGGATGCTGCGGCGAAAAATTTGGGGGTAGCGATTGCTGGCGGACACTGCGAAGTAACACCTGAGCTGACTCATCCAATAGTTGTCGGCTGTGCGATGGGGGTTACGGAAAAAGGAAATTATGTGACTGCTGGAAACGCTAAGGCTGGAGATAAAATAATTTTGACGAAAAGCGCTGGAATTGAAGGAACTGCAATCCTCGCTTCAGACATGGAAAAAGAATTAAAAAGGGCTGTTGACGAAGAAACGTTAGCTAACGCCAAGAATTTCTTTGAAAAAATCAGCGTTGTCAAAGATGCACTAACTGCCTTCAAAACAAGTGCAGTTCACGCCATGCATGACCCCACAGAAGGCGGCGTAGCCGGCGGCATACATGAAATGGCGGATGCTTCAAAACTTGGCTTTAAAATTTATGAAGAGAAAATTCCAGTCGCCAAAGAAACCCTTCAAATTTGCCGTTTCTTTGATATTGACCCGCTTTGCTTGATTGCCTCTGGAAGCATTTTAATTGCTGCTGAACGAGATTCGGCTAATATTGTTTTGCAGAATTTGAAGAAAAATAGAATACCTGCAAATATTATCGGCGAATTTTCGCCAAATACGGGTGAGCGCCTAATCAAATGCAGGGACGGAAGCGAAAAAGAGCTGGTTAGACCAGAATGCGACCATTTATGGCTAGTATTGGAGAAGTTAGGCTAGGAGCTTGCTGAAGGATTTTCTAGGTCTTTTTAACTGGTTTATTTTTTGCTGTAACCGCCGATAAACAAAGTAGCCCCTAACATTTCTTATTATTTCATCAACGCCTTTTCCATGGGAATGAAAAACGCTGAATGAGGGGTCAACAATTATTTTGTATCCTCTGAAAATCATTTCTTTACTCCAATCATAATCCTCCAATCCATACCTTCGAGTTTGCGGTATAATTTTCGGTAGGTTTTCGTCGAAGGGGTAAACTTGCCATAATGATTTCCTAATTATGCAGTTAATCGTGGAACACCAGTCTTGATGCAAAACAAATTTTTGCGAAAAATAGTACAACAGTTTATCCAAATTTCCAAAAACCTTGCCTTCGCTGTGTGGCAAAAAGAAGCCGCTTACTCCTGCGACGCTTGGATTTATGAAGTGTCTTGCGCCATCTTGGAGCCAATGGTACGACGTTGGGAGAGAATGCGCGTTTGTTATGCAGACTAGTTCGTTTTCTGCGGCATGTACGCCTAGGTTTGTGGAATATGCATGTGAAAACTCTGCATCTGATAAGGCGATAATTTTAAGGGCATTCTTTCTTTCTCGGAAAAAGTTCCAAAAACACTCTGACACTTGGTTCTCGAGAAACCTTCTTTCCTCTTCTGAAGAATAATTGTTTACAATTATTATTTCTGATGGTGACAGCGTCTGCATAGCCAGCCTTTCTAAAAGGTTTTCTAGAAATCTTTCCTTATCCCTTGTTCGAATTACAACTGAAACTTGCTTTTTGGTACTCATTTGTTACCCGCTGTTTTGCGGTCAATTTTCTGGGATAAACTTCTGTAAAGAACATAAACCGTGTAAAAAGCATAGGCAACAAACAGTTTTGGTAGTTTTTGAAAAGACCCGAAGCGAAGATTGTCAGCAAGTATCTTTATGCTCCCCTTTATTGTCCAAGTTTCTGGTGGTCTATAATGTATGCAATACGGGTCGTAAGTTGCCACCAGTCTATAACCCTTATGCTCTATCCATTCCTTAATAAACATGTCTTCAAACACATGTAGGTCTCTCGGAATTTCTATGTCCTTTATTGCGTCGTAACGCACAAGCAAATCATGTGTTCCCCCTCTTAACTCGAAAATTTTCCGCGTTATTTTCAGGAAAAGTTTTAGTGTTTTTGGGTTTTGTATTCCTTCCCAAATTTCTATACCCCAGATTGCGCCAACATCTTTGCTCATAAGCTGTTTTGCTTTTTCATACCATCCGTCACATAGGGTTACGTCACTATCAACAAAGATGAACCAGTCTGTTTTGACCTCCTTTATTCCCTTCATTCTCGCACTGCCACGTGTACCATTATCCATAATTAAAACAACATTTCCATATTTTTCATGAAATTTTTTTGTTATTTCTAGAGTTGAGTCCGTTGAGTAGCCATCAACAATTATCAAACGGTTAACTGGTACATTTCTGTAAACAGAATCCAAGCATTTTTCCAGCATCCTCTCGCTGTTTTTTGTAAGCATAACAACGTCAATGGACTCGTTGTTCATCGGATACACCTTTTTTTTTAATCAGTATCCGCGTATCCATCCCGAATGGTAGCCTAAAGGACTTAAAAAACAATCTGTCAGCTACGCTAAAAGTAAAGTCCACAAAGCATTCAACTTTGACAAGGCTGTCCCCTAAAGCATTTTTGATTTGCCTTTCCCACTCGCTCGGAGTCTTCACGTTCACGTGCGTCTTGTCAAAATCCTTTAAAATTTTCTTTACAATCCGTTCGACTGTTTTGTTTGGTGTTGTACAAAGGATTATGTCATCACAAACGTCATACATGTTTTGCAGTGCTAGAAGGGGATTTTGGAGGTGCTCCAAAACTTCAAGGCATATCACCAAATCAAATTTCCTTTTGAATGGGAGATTCCACTGCACATCGCAAATGGCAAAATCATTTGCCCTATTCCTTTTTTTGGCTTGCCTCACGCCAAACTTTGACACATCCACACCTACAGCCTCATAACCAAGCGACGCAAGAAGGCTCACACCATATCCAAAAGCGCAACCCACATCCAAAGCAGATTTTCCGCTTCCATCAAGTAAATTTAACCCCAAATTTTTGGATCCCCATCTGAGCAATTCCAATACGTGGCTTTTAATTGCCTTCTCCCTTTTTGGATATTTTAGGTGGGCGAAGTATTCTTCGCCGAATTTCCTAAGAGTTTCTGTTTCCAACGGTTAACACGCACAAATCTAGAACTGTGGCTGTTTAAAACCTTTTATTGTTCGATAAGTGGAATTGGCTGCAAGTTGCTAACAGTTTATATTTAAATCAAGCATTTTACGATTAATTAGACAAAAGTGCGGTGTAAAAATTGCCGTCGATGTCCCCTAGAAAAGCGTTAAGCGTAATGTCCAGAGCATTAACTCCGAACAGACCATACCACGTGCAATGGATGGTTACAAGAAGATGCAACTATCAATGCGCGGGGTGCAACGTTTGGAGAGAACGAGACACAAAGGAGTTATCTACGGAAGAAATTAAACGTGGCTTAGATATTCTCCGAAAACTTGGCGTTTTAGAAATCGTGATATCCGGTGGCAATCCGCTTTTGAGATCGGACATTGACGAAATCATTGAGTATGCGTCTCGCTTTTTCATAACGACGGTTTATGATAATGGGAGTATGGCGGCGGAAAGAATTGACGCCTTGCGTAACGCGGATTTTGTTGCAATTTCACTAGACAGTCTAGACCCAGAGAAGAACGATGTTATTAAAGGTGTTAAGGGTTCATGGAAAAAAGCTGTGGAAGCTGTTGAAAAACTGCGTAGCGAAGGAATTAACGTAAGTGTTTCGCCAACAATTTCGCAGTTTAACCTTTATGAAATCATGGATCTCACTAAATACTTCTTGGAAAAGGATATTCCATTATGGTATTGCCTATACTCTTTTGACCTTTCAGACCAAGCGAGTTCGCTTTTTGGCATAGGTAAAGCTAACGACGAGTTTATTATAGAGGATAATAAGGCTATGGTTGAATTATGCGATTCTCTAGCAGATTTGAAGCATAAAAACGGCAAGATTCTAATGACAACTAAGGTTTTGGAGGCGATTAAATCCCTTTATGCGACTGGTAAAAGAACATGGAGATGCCGCGCTTTGCGGAGTTTTTTTGTGGTAAACCATCTAGGCGAGGTTTCTGGTTGTCACCTTCACAAGCCTGTTGCCTCAATTTTTGAGTTACCGAAGGTTTGGAGCAGCAAAAAGTTTGATTACTTGAGGGAAACCTACAGCAAGTGCCGTGATTGTACCTATCTTTGTTATATTTTCTATTCTATTCATGGAAGCGTCGTTGGCAACATGCAGATAGCTAGAGATAGGTGGCGGAGCGCAAAACTTTTTTTGAAGAGAGATTAGGTTTCCAAATTGTACAAAAAGCTGAGTATTCCTGCAACTTTCCTTGTTAATTGTTGGTCAAAATGATGCTCTTCTTCCATGTTGAAAAGTTGTTTTTCCTTCGCTTGCGGGGTTATGTTAGAATTTTCTATTATTCTTGGTCCAGCGTCCTTGGGTTTTTTAATTTCGATAAGTGCTGGTAGGAGCATTATGAAAACGAAGGTTGCAATTCCTATGATTAGCGCTGAAAATTCTGTTGAGTTCAGATTCGGAACGGTCATCTTTTTGATGGTATGCCATGATTCAAAATATAACTGTTTCCATTACCAGAATGAAATGTTTTCGCCCAATTATTTCCATTTTTTTTGAGCAACTTTTCAATACACAGGTCTACCAGCGCCTTCGTGCATATGGGTATGTTATATATGAAGGCGAAAACTAGGAGTGGGAGAAGCCAATGTGCTCTTGTTCTCCCGTCAAGGTACGTTCCTATTCCAACTTCGAAAAATGGGGCGAAGTTTCCTACAAAACTGTAGATTGAGATGGGAATTGTCGACCAGAGTATGGGTGGTGGTTGTTGTTTAAGTATGAACAGCGTAGCTCCTATGATGAGTGAGAATAGTACAATTATCGGCATGAAATACACGTTTAGAAGGAGGAAACCGTCAATTTTTTCTTTTAAATTCAAATTTTTGCTTTTTAAAATGTTCAGCGTGTGTTTGAAGGCGCATTGCATGTGTCCCTTGGCCCATCTGTACCGTTGCTTCCAATAGGTTTGCCAGCTTTCAACAGCCTCTTCATAACATTCTGCCTCATTTACATAACGCACCTTATAGCCTGCAAGGTAGGCGCGAAAAGTTAAGTCCGTGTCTTCTGCGAGCATGTTTTCGTCCCATCCGCCCAAAAACTCAAGCAAATCGCGTCTTATTCCGCCTACGGTTCCTCCGAATTGTGGGATAAGCCCCAAATCATTTCTTGCTTCTTGGTCGATTCTGTATCCGCCTATCCTTTCTAGCGAGACGAGTCTTGTTACAACGTTTTGTGGTTCGTTTAGAACCGTGATTCTTCCTTGCACTATTCCAACGGTTGGATCTGCAAATTCCTTTACAAGTTTTTCAATTATGTCATGTTGCGGGTAGTAGTCCGCGTCGAAACAGAAGATGAATTCGCCGCTTGATTGCGCTAAGCCAGCGTTTAATGCTGATGCTTTTCCCTTTCCGCCCTCTTTTTCGCTTCTGTGTATAACCTTGATGTAGCTGTACGTTGCTGTGTACTGTTTTGCTATTGCGCCAGTTTTGTCTGTTGATGCATCGTTGATAATTATTACTTCCATTTTATTCTTTGGGTAAGTTAGCTCTGTCATTCTTTGAAGTATTCTTCTGATGACATTTTCTTCGTTGCGTGCTGGAATCAATATCGAAACTTTGGGATGGTTCATCTCACTGTTGTTAGTGGCTCTTTGGTGTTTGCTCGCATTTTTCAAAACGGTTAATGTGAAAATATAGTGTCTTACAAGATAGGCTGTCATTAAAATTGCGAAAACAATGAACAAAGCTTCTAAAATTTCAGTCATCAAGCGACTTCGCCCTTTCTTGATAGTGCTGTTAGGCTTATTGACCAAAAGAAAACGGTCCACATTATATTTAGGAATGGGTTGGTAAGTGCGTATAAAATTTTGAAAGGTTCTCCCATATAATACGCTCCAAAGTAGGAGAAGAGAAAGAAAAGGTAATTCCAACAGAAACCGCAGGCGTTACCTAAAAGTATGAGAGAGGCTTTACGTGTTCCAGAGCCTTCTAAGTAAAATGTTAAAGTAACAAAGAGTGCGTTAAAAACGGCAAGCATAATCGCTGATTCCGTGTTTATGAAAGTTGCTGATAGAAACAGGGATAAAGCGCTTCCTATCACTGAAGCTGCGACTGCTATCGCCTTTTTGCACTTGATTATTGTTCCCTCCCCCGTAATTTTTAGAATTTAATTCTAGAAGACAAAACTAGAAAATTATTCAAGTTTTTAAAATTTGCGCAATTCTTCATGAATGTACTAAACGGTGCTATTCTTTTCCTCTTTTTCGAAGAACCATGTTATCTATTACGCTGCAGAGGGTTTGGAAAACCTCCTCAGCCCCGAGATTTTCAGTATCTAAAATTAGGTGAAATGGCGCAAAATCTTCTCCAAGGCTAAAGCCATAAAGTCGCTTATATATTTCCTTTGTTTGCTTTTCTTTATTTTCTAAAGCTTCTAGGGCTTCTTCAATGCTTATTCCATCCCTTTTTGCAATTCTTTCGGCCCTTTTACGTGGCGAAGCTTCAAGCCATATTTTGAACCCCTTTTCGAGTAGCCACGGCATCGTCCAACTGTCTAGGACTACGTTTCCTTTCTTCGCAAGTTCCAAAAGTTTCGCGTCAACCATTTTATCAAATTTCGGGTCTTTTCCTCGTCTTTCTAGGAAACGCATTCCCTCTGTTTTTTCCCACCATCCACGTGTAGATGGCTTGTAGCCCTCTTCTATGGCTAAGGCTTTCAGCGCGTCTCCGCCTGAGTAATATGTTAAACCGTATTTTTCAGCTATTTTTTTTGCAAGTGTGCTTTTTCCGCTTCCAGCTAATCCGCAAACACAGATAATTATAGTTTCCTCATTTTTTGCTTTTCTGCCTTTCCTCATCCTTTTTAGCCTCGAAGCCGCTTAAATTGCTCTTGCTGCTTGTTTTAAGGCGTTTTTTAGGCAGTTGTGGCATATTTTTCCGCCGTGTAGGCGCCATATTCTTCTTTTTGTCCTGTTGAGTTTGCGTATTTTAACTGTTGTTAGATGTGGGATTCCTGCCAATGGTTTTTTGCATAAGACGCATGTTGGTGTTGTTGTCAACTCATTTTTGTAATGTGTTTTGTTTCTGCCGCCTGGCAGTGCTACTGTTAATCGTTTTTCGCTTCTTGTTCGCAGGTGAGGTTGAGGCATTTTGACGCTGCCCTCCTTATTCTATTGGCATTATGCCCAACAACCTGTTAAAAATTGTGCCGAAGAAGAATGAACAGATGAAGTACCACCAAACTACGGAAATTGGCATGATTCCTGGAATATACGCTAAGGTTTCCGTTCCATATAATGGTATTAGCACAAACCACCAAATGAAGATATAGCTGAAAGAGAATCCAAATAGAATCATCTGTGGTTTAGCCATTTTTGCTTGCATACTCAAGATTTGGGGTTCTTTTTTCTTCAATTTTTCAAGGAGTTTCTTGTCTTTGGTGCGTATCGCCATGGATGTTTGGGAACGGTATTCTGCAATCTCTTTTTGCATTCGTCTATATTGTTCCCAACCGACAAATCTGCCTATAAGTAGGCGGTTGATGGATGAGCTTGTAAATGATATTGCCATGCATATTAGCATTACAATGAGTGTGGCTTGTGGAATTAGGGCTTCTGACATTTTGCAGCATCCTTTTCTTTTTTGTTTTACTTTCAGCCTAATAACTATTATTGCTGGCACACTGCGAATTTAAAACGTGCCGAAATGGTTATTCGCCGAATATTCTTCTAAACGCTGGATACATTTCCGAGACTCTTTCACGTGTCAAAATCTCGTAGTACTGGTAGATTATGCCAACAGAAAGCAGTATGCCTATTCCAGAACCGAAAACGCCGAATATGTCTGAAGCTCCAGCAATCAACCCAACGATTATTCCGCCTAGAACAGTGACTGTTGGAATGTAGCGTTTCAAGATTGACTCCACAGCCTTTTCAGAACGCCTATAACCTGGAATCTGCATGCCAGCGTCAACAAGCTGCTTGGCGACAGTGGATGGGCCAAGCCCACCAACCTCAAGCCATGTAAGCGAAAAAACTACACAGAAAGCCACCAGAATTGCTATATAACCAATTGTCCTTATTGGGTCTTCCATAGCCGTGGCAAAATTTCCAGGCGAAGTTACATAGTACACTAAGCCGCCTGAAGGTCTATAACCAGTTAGGGTGCCTTCACTGTTATATACTGGTGAAAATGTGCCTAGTAGGTTGAACCAGAATATTTCGTTGTTTCTGTTGTAGAAGCTCCAGAAAAGTTGTGAGAAGAAGTATATGTTTGCGAATAGCGCTGAAGCAAATATCACTGGCAGGTTTGACACATAAAGGAGTTTTATTGGGTAGCGGCTGCGGAACCCCTTATAACCCGCATAGGAAAGTGGCAGTTCCACTCTTACTCCTTCAGCGTAGATTATAATTAGGAAGGCGGCGATTGTTGCTATGAAACCTAGCATTGAAGGGTACTGCCCCCTTACCAAGAGTCCAGTTATGGGCTGTCCGCTTGATATTGTTTGGAATAAAGCTACAAAAAAGCCTGTGCTTCCAAATTCATCTACCGGCGCTGTTACAGCGAAGCAGTCCCAGAATATGCGTTGTGCAACGCCTGCCAATATGAATAGGCTTATTCCGCTGCCGAAGCCCCAGCCCTTTTGTATGAGTTCATCTAGGAGTAAGATTATGATTCCAGCCGCTAAAAGTTGTAGGAACACTATTATAGCCATTGATGGTTGTAATGTGCCGTACATCCCGCCAATTATGTAGGCTGATGCTTGGACGCCAGTTAATACTATTGCGAACACTTTGCTTGCGATTGTAAACATTTGTCTGTCCTCTGGTTTTGACATGTCGCATTCTATCATTGCTGAGCCGGCCAAAAGTTGCAGTATTAGCCCGCCGGTAACTATTGGACCTATGCCTAACTCTGCTAGTGTGCCGCGGTTTGATGCGAAGATTATTCTTAATGCTGCAAGTTCTCCTAGGGCTGTACTTTGGACGCCGAAGAGTGGGACTTCAGCCATTACTAGGTATATTATTGCCGCGAGCGCTGTCCAGAACAGCTTTTCGTTGAAGCGTACTCTTCTTTCTGGAACCTTAATTTCTGGTATAATTCTTGCAATTGGCTTGAATGCGTTTAGGAATCTTCCAGCCATTGTTTAACAGCCCTATTCCACTTGTTCTTCGCTTGCTGTTATAATTTCTCCGCCAGCCTCTTTTATCTTTTCAGCCGCGGAGCTTGAACAAGCTGCAATTTTCACTTTAAGTGGTTTCGTCACCCTGCCAGAGCCCAAAAGTTTAGTGTAACCCAAACTCTCTAAGTCTATGAATATTTTTTCTTCATCCTTTGATTGCGCCATTTTTTCGGCTATTTCATCGAGTTCTCCAACGTTTATGACTTTCTCCTTTTTTCTGAGGCTTTTTGGCGAGGTGAACCCCTTTTTACCAAAGTATTCCGGCTCGTATTTTATAACGTAGCTCCATCCGTGCTTGTGTCTCCCAGCCTTGCGATATCCCTTAGAGCCAGTTTTTCTATGCTGTCCTACTCTTCCGTAGCCACATGTTCTTGAACCGCGTTTCTTTCTGGTTTTCCTAAGCTTATGTGGCATTCTCTAAACCAGCTATTTTGTCCATTACCTTCTTTTCGGCAGCCTTCTTTAAGCGTACCTCAAGCACACCATTCTTATATTTTGTGCGCAAAGTGTTTGGAATCACTTGCGAAGGAAGATTTAAACTTTTATGGTAACGCCTATCAAAAGCTTCTGCTGAAACAATCAGCTGCTGCTCTTTCACCGTGACCTTTAGATTTTCTCTGGAGAAACCCGCAAGCCCCGCCACAACCACTATTTCATCTTCTTCTTCAAAAACATCGACCAAGGGCTTCGGCTCTCTCCACGTTTTCGCTTTGTGCAAGTTTATTGAGATTTTATAGGCGTGTGTTTTCTTGTGCGTTTTAATCTTCCTCACATTCATGTGCCTTTTAATGTCAGTAAAATCTTTATCTTCCCTAAAGGATTTTAGCCACTTCGAATTTTTCTTGTTTCTCCGCCACTTCGCGCTCAACGTTTTCTCCTCTAGGATACAATGGCATTCCAGAAGTTACTATAAAATGTATCGCAAAAGAAAATGTTAAAACGAATATGGACTATATCATTCGCTTGATTAACTCGTTGATTTTTTCCCCACGATATCCAAGCTCACCGCCAACACTATAACCTTTCTTTATTTTTCCCTTGAAACCCTTTGTGGGCGGGTGAAGCCTAAAAACAGGCTGAATTTTCGGCAGCTTCCAATATTCAACCTTGCAATTTAAGACGACTTCTGCAAGCTCTTCAAGCGACTTATAGCCCAAATTCTGTGCATACTCGTCAGTCAACTTCTTGCTGCCGACAAGCTTTCCACGCTTCTTTATCAGCGCTGTTATCGTCTCTTTGGAGGCTTCTCCCCATGTTATAAAGTTCTGCGCCGTTTTCAGCATGCCAACAAATGAGGGGCGATTATCAATTAATACAGCATAGTTATTTCTTGTCAAGCGGAGCATTTTTAGGGTCTCCCGTACTTCCAGCGGGGCGCTGATTGTTCCGCGCACCCTCACTGCGATTATGCATTTGTGCTCTTCTGCTTTTTCAGCCACCTATTTCACCCAATCCATCGGTGTTATCATACCGTACGTTCTCTTCAAAGCGTCAAAAACGGCATAAGCAAAAGAGGGAACGGTTCTCGTTGAACCGTAACTTCTAGTCCAACAATCCTTTATTCCCGCTAAACCCAAAATTACCTTTGAAACTTCGCTTGCAACAAGACCCAATCCCCTTGGACCTGGAACGATTACAATTTTTACGCCGCCGCATTTTCCGTCAACTTGGAATGGCACTGAATGTGGTTTTCCGCAGCCGCACTCCCAGCTTCCGCAACCCCTTCTTACTGGTGTTATGTTTAAGCGGGCTTCAGCCGCAGCCTTTTCAATGGCTGTTCGCACTTGACTTGCCTTCCCCGCTCCTAAACCTATGTAACCGTCCCTATTTCCAACAGCGACTATGGCTTTAAACCTTGACTTTTCGCCAGCGTCCGTTTGTTTCTGAACAAGGTTTATGTTTATGACTTCCTCCTCCAACTCTGGAAGTAGAACATCAACAATTTGGGGCTCGCGTATCTGGTAACCACCCGCAAAAACCTCTTCGATTGATGTTATTCTTCCCTCTTGAATCATTTTTCCAAGGCGGGTTTTGGGAACCCACTGTTCCAGTGCTTCAGATCTTCCTCTTTCCTCTTTTCTAGCCATCATTTCTTTTTGCCTCCGCCCTTAAATGCTGCTAAAATGCTTGCCTTAACTTGGGCAAAATGTTTCACGATGTTTTCGGGTTGAACCTCATTTCTTAAATAGTGCGAGAATCTTGACTGATAATTTTCTGGGTTTGAGGCTAAAATTTTCGCGTATTCAGCGATGTGCTCGCCGCTTATTCTTTTCTCGTCTGGCAGTTTTTCCTCGCTGTGCGGGGCCTCAACTTTAGCGTCTAAAAATCCCTTAAGGGCAGCGAAAACCCTTGCACCCTTTGAGGGTGAATGTAGCCCTATGTCCAAATTTGCCTCATCCACATTCTCTGATTTCGCCCTTAACCCGCAGAGAAGACCAGTCAAGTAGGCTGCGGGAATGTTTCCCTTAGGGGCCTTCCACCCGAAGTCTTCCAATTCTTTGCTGTGTGCTGAAACTAAAACTTTGTCGCCTTCTGGTTCAGCCACAATAACTTGTACGGTCACATTTTTTAGGGATGGGCGAACCACAAGGCGCGGCTTACCAGAAATTATTAAGGCTTTCCTTTTCCTATAGTCCGTCTTTCCCTCTCTTCTGCGGCGGAATGGCACGCAATAGTTTGAGCCCTTCGCCATCAACGTTTCCTCCACAGTTCATGAGCTTCCAGATAGCGTTCCATGTCAGAGACGGAGCTGAATCTTCCGCTGCTTGCCATCGTGTAGAGCTTTCTATAAGCGCTTTCAGTGATAATTTTCTTAGCCTTTAACTCGCGGAGCCTCTTTCTTAAAGCCCTAATCTTAGTCATCCAAGCCTCTTTCTTCGAAATTTTCGCGTGTGCTGCACCGCTTCTGCTTCCTGTGCCGCGTCGCCTTCCTCGTCTCTTTTTTTCATGTAAGGTTCGTGCTCTTGCGCGGCTTACCCCCTTTTCTGGTATTGGCTTTATTACGCCTTCGTGGATAAGTTTCTTAATTTCTTCCCTTGTTATTGCAGCTTCTACGTCATCAGTTCTTTCTGGGTTTATCCAGACTCTGCTCTCGCCAACCTTAAGTATCTTTGCTGCTAGTCGCCTTTGACTTTTAAGCTGCGTCATTGTCCTTCTGTTCTCCTTCAACCTTCCTTTTTCTTGGTTTTCGCTTTCTCGCTTTTTCCTTTACTTCCTCTTCTTTTTCTTCAAGTTTTTCCTCTACCTTTTCCTCCTCTTCCTCAGCAACTTCTTTTGCTTCTTTAACTTCCTTAACGTTCAAGATGACTATCCGCTTTTTCCTTGCTTCAGTGAGAATTTGGGCACGCTTTTTCTTTCCAACATTATGCGCAATTCTTATGGCTTGCGTTTTAGGGTCAACCTTCCTAAGGTCTTCAACATTGTAAACGAGAATTTCCTGGTAACCAGACGGGTGGAGCCCCCTTGCTGCTTTCGGTCCCCTATATCCAGTGTTCACGGTCTGCGGCCATCCCTTTATTTTTCTTCGCATTTTGTTGTCTATGCCCTTCGGTCTTCGCCAGTTTTCTTTCAAGCGTTTGTATCGCCAACTTTCTTGCCTAACGAACTCTGGTTTTTTGGCTTTTATTCGTCTTCTAATCTCTAATGCTTTTTCGGCAGCAGGTGCTTTTGGTTTTTTCACTCTTCCATTCCCTCGGTTCTTTCGTAAACGTATATGCCATCTAGGAAGACTCGTGGGTCCTTCTTTTTCACTTTTGTTGCTTGTTCAATGTTTGCTGCTGTTTGGCTGACATCTTCCAAATTTATACCTTGAATGAGGATGTCTTCGCTTAGAATTTTGATTTTTGGGTTTCCAATTATTTTTGCCCTTCTCGGGTTTCTTTCACCAGTAAAGTTTTCTATTAAAACATGATTGTCCTTAACTTTAACTGATATTGGGAAGTGGGAGAAAACTATTTTGAGTTTATAGGTGAAACCCTTTTGCACGCCTTTAATCATGTTTTGAATGTGGGCGCAAATCGTGCCTACAAGGGCTGCCTCCTTTTTGCTTGGCCATTCAGCCCAAATGTTAATTTCCCTATTTTTAAGTTCAATTGATATTGGCGCGTATGAAAAGTCTCGCGTCAATGTCCCCTTGGCACCTTTAACTGTTACCTTCTTTCCTTCCAATGTAACTTCAACGTCTTCTGGCACGCGAATCGTCCTAGAAACTTCTATTGTCCGCATTTAGCTGCCTCCTAATAGACGAATGCTATCAGTTTGCCTCCAATGTGTTTTTCCTTTGCCTCTTTGTGGGACAAGACACCCTTTGGTGTTGAAATTACAAGTATTCCAACATCTCTTGATGGAAGAAACTTTTTCTCCCACTCCTCTATCTCGTCAATTCCAACAGGAAAACGTGGTCTTATGGCGCCACACTTGTTTATTCTGCCTAAAAGCTGAACCTTAAACTTTCCAGAACGTCCATCATCTATAAATTCAAACTCGCCAATATACCCGTTTAACTGCATTATCCGCAGGACTCTGCCCAAAAGTTTAGAGGCTGGGCTAATGACGCATTCCCTTTTATTGCGTTCTTCATTATTCAATATTGCTGTTAAGCCATTTGACACAGTGTCCATTGCGATATCCTCTTTCACTCATACTTTTTAAATCCAAGTTTTTTTGCAACTTCTCTAAAACAGTGCCTACACAAATATAAATTGTAGCGTCGAATAACAGGTCCGTACGACCCGCATCTGCTGCATGGCCTTGCCCCTTTGCCATATTTTCTTTCCTTTTTAGTTTTTATTTTACCCATTTAAGCGCCCCTCACTTATACTATTTCAACTCCAAGAGCATCTTTAACGAAAACCATGGCCTCCTCTGGCGGCACGATGTGTTTTGAGCCCACTTTCGCCTTTCCTATTCTACGCTCTTTTACTCGGTATCCTGGGCGTCCTATTGAGACACATATGTCCATGCCGAATATTCCTATTTCTGGGTCATATTTTACTCCTGGAATTTCTATGTGTTCTTTTATGCCAAATGTGAAGTTGCCATGCGTATCGAAACTTTCCCTTGAAATTTTGTTGTCGACCACTGGCAAGACCTTCTTCAAAAATTCTATTGCCCGCTGTTTTCTTAGAGTTACCATGCATGCCATGGGTTCGCCCCTTCTTATTCCGAAGTCCCTTATGGTTTTCTTTGCTTTCCTCTTGCATGGCGTTTGTCCAGTTAATTCTCTCAAAACTTTCATTGCCTTTTCCAGGGGTTCCCCGGATTTTCCAACGCTGATATTTACAGCAACTTTATCTATTCTCGGTTTAAGCATTGGTTGAGTTTCCCACATTTTGCGGATTTCATCTTCAGACAACCGCTGTGACCTCCGGAAGAGTTATTATTGGTTTGTTTTCTCCCAGTGCGAAGGTGAAGTTTAGAATTGTCTGGTATTTTGCGCCATTTTCAGCTTCTATAGTTACTAGGGCGTTTCTGCGTTTCTTGTTCTCAACCTTTTCAATTTCAGCGATTTTGCCGTGTTTTCCAACGTTTTTTCCGCCAGCAATTATGGCGTAGCTTCCTTCCTTCATTTTTATGTGTTCGAGAATCTGTTTGTCTGGCAAACTTATCTTTAGAGTGTCGAAGGTTTTGTAAACGTCTTCTTGCGGATTTTTTGGATCTGCAACTTTAATTTGAATGTTTGAGCCGTCATGAAGGTGAAGTTGCACGTGTCCTCCTTTAAGGATGGTTTTGTTTTCGATTCTGCAGAGCTTGAAGGTCGTTTCCTCCTTGCTTATAGGGTGTAAAATTAAACCTTTTTCCGCTGGCAAAATTCTGAAGTGCTGGTTGACTTCTGGTATTGATATAACATCCATTGGGCCTACTGGGAAATCGTCTGCGCGTCTGATTTTTCCGTCAACGTAAACTTTTCCATCGGCAACTATTGTTTTTGCCTCTTTTCTGGTCTCGGCAAACCCCAGCATGTCACGCAAGATTATGGTTAAGGGCAAGCTTTTGTCGGTTGCATGCGGTCCTGGAGAAGGTTTCACAACCCAAACGCTTTCTTTTCTGTGAATAGGCCAAAATCTTGGAGCTGGTTTGCGTTTTAGTCCTTTTGACTCGCCTTTTCTTCCCATGTTCACGTTTCTCCTTCAGTTTTCTTTGCAGATTTGCGCTTTGTTCTAGTTTTCCTTGGCTTTTTCTCTTTTGGCGCCTCTTCTTTTGCTGCTTCTTTTTCGGCTTTTTTCGCTGGTGTTTTCTTTGAAACTCTTTTTCTGCGCTTTGGTTTAGGTTTTTCAAGCAGTTTTTCTGCAACAGCCTCTTTTTCTGGCTCTACAATTTCTTCCACAATTTTTTCAGGAGGCTTTTCCACGATTTCTTCAACCTTTGCCGATACGCCCTTTCTTCTTTCCAAGATTTGTTTGCGCCATTTGTCGTCTAGGTTTAGTTTTGTTATCATAACTTTTGATGGATGTATTGGAACAAAGATTGTTGTTCCATCAACTTTCTCGCGTGTCAAGCCTTCCACATAAATCCTGTACTTGTTTCTGTCAATGCGTGTTACTTTTCCTTCAAATCCTTTATGGTCTCCTCTCATTATGCGGATCGTGTCTCCGCTTCTAACTGGTAGATTTTTAACTTTGTGGGTTGTCCTTAGTTCTGGTGAGAGTGGGGCTGCGAAGAGTTTCTGGCGTATGTGGTCTGGCGCTTTAAAAATCATTTTTCGCTGTTTTGAGGGTTTGCTCGGCATAGTTTTTGTTGTTTGCATCATTTTTCACCTACACTATTATTGTCGCGGCGCTTGCAATCCTCGGCCACCTTTCTGCAGCTTCTCTTGCCACTGGACCGCGGATTTCGGAACCTTTCATTTCTCCGTCTGGAGTTATTATCACTGCGGCATTGTCTTCAAATTGAACCCAGACGCCTTCTGCTCTTCTGAACGGTTTTCTTTGTCTAACAACGACTGCTTGGAAGATTTTCTTTCTCATGTCTGGTGTTCCATGCCTAACGGAAACAGTTATTCTGTCGCCCACTGCTGCTGATGGATAGCGGCGCAACCTTCCCTTGTAGCCCATTACTTGGACTAGGCGTAATTCTCTTGCACCAGTATTGTCCGCACATCGCAGTATCGAACCCATTGGCAATCCACGTGATATTTTCGGTCCGTGTCCAAGCATCCCCTTTGCGACAAGTGCGCGTTGTTTTGCCTTCGCCGCCATCCTACTTTCCCTCCAACTTTTCAACAACAACGAAAGAGACCGTCTTGCTTACTGGTCTGCACTCGGCTATTATTACGCGGTCTCCCTCTTTCGCGTCTATGCATGGCGGGTTATGTGAGGGAATGCGGCTGTGCCTTCGCTCATACCTCATGAACTTTGGAACATAATGCAAATAATCGCGTTTCACGATAACAGTCTTATCCATCTTTGCGCTTACAACATAGCCTTCTAAAACTCGTCCTCTTACTGGTAAGTCGCCGTGAAATGGGCAGTTTCTGTCACTACATGTTTTTTTAGGCTTTTTAAACGTGAGTGACATCACCATAGCCTCCTTAGACGTCTTTTCAAGCGGTCTTCGGGTCTACCAACCAAAAGTTTGCCATCAACTTCGACAACTGTTCCATCTGGAAAGCTGAAGTGGAAAACCGCTGAATCTTTTATAATGGTCTTCTTTTTTCCTTCACGCTCATGTAAAAGTGTGAAAGTGTTTCGCGTCTCATCTATTACCTTGCCAGATAATCCAACACAACGCGGATTGCTGCTTTTTGCGACTTTCGCCTTCGTTCCAATAAATTCGTAACGAATTATGTCTGGTGTAACCTTCATTTCTTCTTCGCCCCCTCTTTTTCAGCCTTTGCCATCTTCGCTTTCTCTTCCTTCTCTATGGTTAATATTCTGGCAATCGTCTTGCGTAGTTCTCTTATCATCGATGGATTTTCCACAGTGCCTCCAGCCTTAATCATCGTTTTGAGTCTGACAAGTTCTGTCTTTAGCTCTTTGAATTTCTCCATTCTTTCTTCAGAAGACATCTCTCGTATTTCCTTAACCCGCAGTATTGGCATCCTATTCCTTTTCCTCCTCTTCTGCCTCTTCCTCGCTTGTCTCTTCGGTTTTCGCTTCTTCCTCGACTGGGGCTTCTTCTGGCTGTGGGGCTTCAGCTATTTGGATTTTGTCTGGAAAAACAGCGTCTGGCGGCATTATCCTGACTTTTACTCCGAATATTCCTGGTTTCAGTTGCACGTGAACTTCTGCCTTTCGCATATACTTCAGCGGAGGGTCTCCACACCGCGGCAGGTATCCAGCCCTAAACTTTTCGTATCTCGCCCTTTCCGTTCTCAACTTTCCACTTATAATTATTTCAACGCCTAATGCTCCAGCTTCCATAACCTGATTTAAAGCCCAAAATCCAGCCCTTCTAAAGTGAACTCCCCTTTCAAGGGCTGATGCAATGCGGGAAGCAACAACGTAGGGGTTTAACTCTGGAATTTCGATTTCAGAAACAGAAATCTGCGGGTTTGGAACTTTAAACTTCTCCTCCAAAATTGTTGCAAGTTCCTTTATTGTTTCTCCGCCGCGCCCAATAACCAAGCCTGGGCGCATGGCATAAATGACTATGTGTGTTCCAAGGGGTGTTCTGGAGATTGTTACTCCGCCATAACCTGCCCTTTCAAGTTTTTTCTGCAAGAATTCGTCGATTTCCGTCTTTTTCATGGACTCTGATATGAAATGTTTGACGGCTGCCATCAAGTTTCACCTGACTCTGCTTGCTCTTCTAGGGCTAATTCAACGTGCGTTAGCGTCTCAAAGTCTGGAGTTGCTCTTCCATGAGCCCTCGGCATGAAACGCTTAACCTTCATTCCAGGATAGGCGCATGCGTGGATTATCTTCAGTCTTTCAGTGTCCAAGCCCTTATATTCCGCGTTGGCTTCGGCGCCTTCAAGAATTTTCAGTATGTACTTTGCAGCTTTTACTGGGTATCTGCCCGCGTATGCCTTTTCAATTCCATGACGGTGTCCAGCCTTCTTCTTAAAACGTTTGAACGGAACTGCCTTTTTCTTGGCTATAACTTCTTTTAGAAATTGCTTTGCTTGGGTAAGCGTCATCCCTTTGATTGTTTTACATATTTCATGAGCGGATTTATGGGATACTCTAATCTCTCGTCCACTTGCCTTTACGGTTTTTTCTGGGTCTAATTCCTCTTCTGCTATTGAGTATCCCCATTTTGGCACTTTATGCGCACTCCAACTGTGCAATTGAACAGCGTCGATGCGATTTATATGGTTTTCCTTTAGCGTAAACATTTTTCAGAAGAAGTAGGCTTTTTATAGACCTTCCATTTTGCTTTAGAAGCGGTTCTGGCTGAACTTGAAGCGGGCGAGACGCGGGTAATATGAAGTTATCTTTTAGTTTTCGGCTTGTAAAATAGGAGCAGTATTCCCACCAAGGCAAGTGCTACACCTAGAATTTGCAGCGGTTCGAAAGTTTCGCCTAGAATTGTTGTTGAGAATGCCGCTGCGGATAGTGGTTCTATTAGGGACAGTATGCTTCCTTTTGTGGATTCAACATATTTTAGGGCGTAGGAGAATAACAGGTAAGCCGTTAATGAAGGAAATAACGCTATCACGCATATTAAAAGCCATAGTTCAGGCGTGTAACTCGTAATTTCGGGGTAGACAAAGAGGAGTGTTGGTGCCAGGGCTATTGCGCCTATTCCGTCGCCGTAAAGAAGCAGAGTCCAGTTAGTGTAATGTTCTCTCAGATTTTTCGCCATTAAAAAGTAAAGCGCGAAAAGAACGCTTGTTAATGTTCCAAAAGCTAGTCCGAGTATGTTAGCGTTAAGCCATGCTGTTTCATAGGCTTTCACGACAAGTGCAACACCGAAGAGCGCCAATGTTATTGCAGTTATCGTTAGCGAGGTTATCCTCTCTTTAAGAAATGTTGCAGTGTAGGCTGTGACAAATATTGGGTAAGTGTAAAACATTATGGCTGCTATTGTCGCGGTCGTCAAGTTCACGGTGTAAAAGTAGGCTACTCTTTGGAATGCAACCGCAAACACGCCGAACACTATCAGTTGTGGTACGTGTTGTCTCCTAATTTTTAGCAGTTTCCTATTAAAGAAGGCTATCAAAAACAACATTATGATGGATGAAATTGCTATTCTTAGCGCCGTTAGTGTAACTGGATGTACGCCATACGCAAATGCCATTTTTCCGAATATGCCCATCGTTCCCCAAATCACCGACGCTGCTGCGATTAGCAAGTATCCCTTAGCCCTTTCCATAGTCAGTCAAAAACGTTTCTAAACTTAAAAATTGATGGGTTAATTTCCGCTTAGTTTTGCGATTTATTTATGTTCAACGGTGAAGTAGGGTATTCATATTTGAAGGCGAGTGTGAAAAGGCGTGACAATTAAAGATGAGCGTATTACCATGTTGCATGGCGCTGGCGGAACAGTGATGCACGATTTGGTTAAGAACTTTGTTGTAAAATATTTTGGTGGCGCATCAAATTTTGAGGTGTCTCTCGAGGCTTTGGATGACGCTGCGGTTGTAGGCGACATTGTTTTGAAAAGCGATTCCCACGCTGTTAAGCCAATTTTCTTTCCAGGCGGCGATATTGGGCGTTTAGCTGTTTCTGGAACAGTTAATGATATCGCTGTTCTGGGCGCCGAACCTTATGCTTTGGCTTGTGGTTTTGTTTTGGAGGAAGGTTTGGTCTTGTCTGATTTCGAAAGAATTTTGGCTAGTATGAAGCAGACTTGCTTGGAGGCTAGCGTAAGCATAGTTACGGGAGACACGAAGGTTGTAGAGAAAGGGAGTCTCGGCGGATGTATAATAAATGTTTCTGGAATTGGCAAGAGAACCGCAGCTTTGGACCACAATATTGAAGTTGTCAAGCGCTTTAGAAAGGGCTTTAACGCACGCTGGATTTTGGATTCAAACCTTGCTGTTGGAGATAAAGTAATCCTTTCTGGAACGATAGGCGACCATGGTTTGGCTGTTTTGTCAGCGCAAGAGGGATTAAACTTTGGAAGCGGCATAAAGTCTGATGTTAAGCCATTAAATCGACTAATCCAACGTTTGCTAGGCGGAGTTGGCGGCATAGTAGCAATGAAAGACCCTACAAGGGGCGGCTTGGCGGACGCCCTAAACGAGTTTAGCGAAAAATCCCATGTTGGCATACTTGCTTATGAAGAGCGTATTCCAGTAAGGGGCGATGTTAAAGCAGCATGTGAAATGTTGGGTTTAGACCCACTCGAGATTGGAAACGAAGGAAAAATAATCCTAGGCGTGGTGAAGGAGAAGGCAAATGAGGTTTTAGATTTTCTGAGGGCAACTGAAGAGGGGAAGGACGCGGAAATCATAGGCGAAGCAACAGCGGACTTTGATGGGGTGGCTATGCAGACGGTTGTCGGCGGAAAAAGAATTATTCCTAGACCCGTCGGCGACCCTGTTCCGAGGATATGCTAGGCTTCTTTCATGCGTATTTTTTGCATTTGTAGCAGTACCAGCGTTGGTATTGTGGAATATACGTGAGCGGTCCGTTGCATGTTGGGCATGCTTGCGGGACTTGTGGAGTTTGAAGTTGCTCTGGCTTTAGAAGCACGAAGTCTCCCACTGCTTGTACTTGTTCCCATGGTATGTTTCTGCCTTCGCCTTTCTTGCTTTCCACGTAAAGCGACACACCAGTTTTTCCAACGATAAACGAAACGTCCTTAACGGTTCCTACTAGGTGCCCTTCAGCATCTATGACTTGCATTCCGATAAGCGTGTCCTTTGTGACACCCTTTTCATGTTTAGACATAACAAACCTCTCTTTGCATAATTGTATATCTACGTTAACTTAAATAATTTCCCCATTTACCTTTATCCCAAATTCCCCATCAGAATCTAGGCTTAATTTTGGCTTTTAACACCCTAAACAAATGTTAAATATCAAAATGAAACACTGTTACTCTAACGGACTATTATGAGGGAACAAAATGAGCATAAAAGAAGAAGGCTATTTACACGACTACATCGCCGCTGGAATCATAGGGTTTGCCGTCGGACTAGCCATTGCCAGCGGCGCTGGTTTCGTCAATGTCGGCTTGATTAGGGTTGACTGGGGACGTATTGCTGCACAAACATTTATTGCTGGATTATTTGGGTACCTCACCGGCGGATTTGTTGCGGGTTATCTTAACTTTCGTTTGCACAAAACCGATGACAAAAGGACAGATGCCATAGCAGTGGGCATTCTGACAATAATAATACATTTGTTCATTACACTGTTTATGTCAATATTTGGCACAGCAATCTACTCTGGAGACCTCGGCACTAGCATGGGTCAGTGGGCTTTATCGCTTCTTTTTGCAGTAATCTTTTACCCGCTTGGAGCTTACTGCGCAGCAATCATGGAAGAAAAAGTCATACCGCTTCCAACATTCCTCAAAATCAAGTTTACTCTAGCCACGCCGCCGCCTCCACCGCCGCCTGGCGCTGAGGTTTGTCCGACGTGTGGCGGTCCTTTGACTTATGTTCCGCAGTATCAGCGTTGGTACTGCTACAAATGTAAGAAATACGCTTAGCGCTTAGTTCCACTTTTTCTTTGTTAGCCGTTTTGGATTTTTGCTTTAGCCCATATTCGGCATGTTCCTTCTACGCTTACCATGCATGCGCCCACCGGCTTTTGTGGCGTACATATCTTCATAAATAATGGGCATTCTGTCGGTTTTATCTTGCCAATTATGACTAAGTGGCATTTACAGCCATGTTGGATGTCAACGCCATGCTCGACTTTCACGTCATATTTGAAGTGTGCATCAAATTGTGCATATTCTTCTTTTAACGTAAATTTTGAAGAGGCTATTGTGCCGAGTCCGCGCCATCTTCCATCATTAACATCAAAGGTTTTGTGTATCACTTCTTGAGCTTTCACGTTGCCGTCCCAAGTTACAGCGCGAACATACTCGTTTTCCAAACGCGGTTTTCCATTTTTTAGCTGTTTCAAAATCATGTAAACGCCAAACAACACGTCTAATGGCTCGAATCCAGCCACAACTGTTGGCATGCCGTACTTTATCGGAAAAATCTCGTAGGCTTTAAGCCCAATAATCGTGCTTACGTGTCCAGGCGCTATGAAGCCGTCTAGGTTTAGGTCTTCCATTCCAGCTAAAAGCTCCATTGCAGGTGGAATCACACGGTGAGAAACTAAGAACGCCAAATTTTTTGGTGGCGTTTTTAGAATTTCAACGGCTGTTGATGGAGCTGTTGTTTCAAATCCCACAGCGGAAAATACAAAATCCTTGTTCGGCTCCATTTCAGCCATTTTAACAGCGTCGCTAACGCTGTAGACAATACGGACATCTGCGCCTTCAGCCTTAGCGCCCAAAAGCGAAGTTTTCGAGCCTGGAACACGCAAAACGTCGCCAAAACACGTTATTGTTATGCCTTTTAGGGCTAGCTGCACTGCCTCATCAATTTCGGATGCTGGGACTATGCATACTGGGCATCCTGGACCAGCGATGACTTCGACGTTTTGTGGTAACAGACTTCGTATGCCAAAGTGCGTTATCGTCCACTCGTGTGTGCCGCAGACGTGGCAAATTTTGACTGTTTCGTTTTTTGGCGCTGTTTCCCTTATTTTTTCTGCAACTTTTTTTGCAATTTTGGGGTCCCTAAAATGCAATTTTTCGCTCATTTCCTTTCAGCTTCTAGTTCTGCTTGGAGAATTTCGTTCCATAAGCGTATTGTTTCTAAGGCTTCCTTTTCTTCTAGGACTTGGATTGCGTATCCAGCGTGGACCAAAACGTAGTCGCCAACTTTGGCGTTTACAAGCGTTATGTTTATCTCTCTTAAAACGCCTTCTCCAAAGTCAACTTTTGCCTTTTCGCCTTCTACGCTTATGACTTTCGCTGGGATTGCCAAACACATTACTTATCAACATAAACCAAAATGCGAGAACCATTTATCATTTATGGTTTAAACAGTGAAGAATCCACCCACAACCGCTTGACCAAATGACAAGCCCCCATCTCCAGGTGGAACTGCATCGTGAACAAGGAAACGTAAACCAGCAGCTTCAACAGTTTCCCGCATAATCCTTGTCAATATATCATTGCACGCAACTCCGCCAGAAAAGCCAACAGCGTTTATGCCGCTTTCATGTGCTTTCTCTATTGCTAACTGCGCCAACCCCTCGGCTAGATACACGTGTGCAGAGTAAGCCAAATCTTTTATAGATTTTTTCCTTCTGTTTTCGAAGATTTCGATGAGCATATCCGTAGTTTTCAAAGTGTTTCCATCAAATATTGGTTCGAGTTTCAGCGCGTTCTTGCCGTTCATGGCTACTGCTTCAAGCTTCATTGCTGGTTCGCCCTCGTATGTACGTTCATAGCAGACGCCCAGAACCGCTGCAACCGCGTCCAAAACTCTCCCACAACTAGTGGTTTGCGTTAGACTATTCTTGTCTTTTTCCAGCTGGTTTAGGATTATTTGGATTTCATTTTCACCGTACGGGAAGTGGGAGGCATTTTCCAAAAGCCAACTTTCTATGCTCGCTTTTTTGTGTAGTATGGCTGCTGCCATTCGAAGTGGGTATTTTGTTGCCAAGTCTCCGCCGATTAGAGGTTGCTTTTCAAAGTGCGCCAACCGCTTGAATCCTGCGCTTTCTCTGCTGCCAAGTATTATTTCGCCTCCCCATGCTTCGCCGTCTTCGCCGTAGCCGTAACCGTCGCAGCATATTCCCACAATTTTGTTTACGTTGTGCTCAGCCATAAGCGCTGCAACATGTGCGTAATGATGTTGGACTTGGATTAGCTGCCAACCGTTTTGTTCTGCCAAGTCTTTGGCGAGACGTGTTGTTGTAAACTTTGGATGTAAATCGCACACGACAGTGTCCACTTTGCTGTTTGTTAAGTGAATCAAGTGTTTTGCGGCGTTTTCCAGAAAGGCTCTTGTTTCAATGTTTTCAACGTCGCCGATGTGCTGGGAAACAAAAGCCTTATCGCCTAACAGGATGCACGCGGTGTTGTTTAGTTCTCCGCCCAATCCTAAGACGCATTTTTCCGCTTTTTCTTTAAGCATTATCGGCGCTGGTGCATAACCGCGTGAACGCCTTATAAAAACGAGGTTTTCGTCGTGCAAGCGGATAACGGAGTCGTCGCATCTGTGGGCTATCTGGCGATTGTGAAATAGAAAGTAGTCAACAGTTCCGCTTAACTTCTGCAAAGCTTCATCGTTATCCTTTATTATGGGCTGGTTCGGCGGATTTGCGCTTGTCATAACAAACGCCGCGTCATCCACTTTGTCAAAGAGCATGTAATGCAAGCCCGTGTATGGAAGCATAACTCCAACATTGTGCAGTCCTGGAGCTACAAGGTCTGAGAGGTAATATGTGTTTTTTTTCTTTAGCACGACTATTGGGCGAGTGTATGAGGTTAAAATTTCAGCCTCTTTTTCGCTTACTTCCGCGAAGGTTTTTGTTGCCTCTAGGCTTCTAGCCATAATCGCGAACGGTTTTTGGTTTCTGTGCTTAACTTTTCTGAGCCTTGTTAGGGGTTCTTCCTTAACTGTTGAGGTTGCAACGTGAAAGCCCCCGTAACCTTTAACTGCGACTATGAAGCCTTCTGAAATGAGTTTTCCAGTCTCCCTTATTGGGTCTTTTGTTTCGATTGGTTCGCCGCTTGCCGTTGTTAGGTAAACTTTTGGTCCGCATTTTGGGCAAGCTACTGTTTGGGCGTGGAAGCGCCTGTTTAACGGGTCTTTGTATTCTTTTTGGCAGAAGCTGCACATGTGGAAATCGCGCATGGTCGTGTTTTCGCGGTCGTAGGGCAACTTCTCAATAATTGTGTATCTTGGACCGCAGTCCGTGCATGTAATAAAAAAGTAATTGTGTCGCGGGTCTGCTGGGTTTCGCAGTTCTTTTAGGCATTCGTCGCATATTGCTATGTCTGGCGGAATAACTGAACCAGAAAACTCCGCCTCTTCAGAACTCTTGTAAATCGTGAAAGTTTCATAAGCATCTGCGCCCTCCAGCCTTTTAACCACAACTTCGTGGATTCGTGCCAACGGAGGCTTCTTCTCCCTTAAATCCCGCAGGAAAGCCTCTATATTCTTTTCTGAACCTTCTAGGAGTATCTCCACTCCAGCGTCGCCACGGTTCCTAACATACCCCTTCAAACTGTTCTTTACAGCTATACGGTAAATGAAGGGGCGGAAGCCAACGCCTTGAACGATGCCCGTCACGTTAATTTTGACACGCACTTCAAATCAGCTTTTATTAAAGGAAAACTCCACTCAATATACATTTTGATGTTTCTGGAAAAGTTTTAATGTCGAAATCGGCGATGAATATGCAGAGCGCTGGTTTGGAATGGCTGAGGAAAAGAGACACCTTGGTAAGTGCTTCGATTGTGGAGGTATCACGGAGCTTGTTGAGTTGGATGTTAAAAGAGGGACAAAGATTATGCGGTGCCAAGTTTGCGGCTTATTCCACTTTTATCAGAAGGATTTATTGGGTAGATGGAAACTGCTAAAGGTTTCGAAAAGCAGCGGTTTTGAGCAAACAAAGTAAATTGATTAGTCATTGTGTTTTTTCTGTCGCGGCTGCTGCTTTTGTGCGTTCTTCTTCCTGCAGTACTCTACGCAGTACTTTGCCAACCAGCGTCATTGGCAGTTCCTTTCTGAACTCCAATTCCCTTATGGCTTTGTACGGCGCCACCTTCTCGTTCACAAAATCCATAAGTTCCTTCTCCGTCGCCGTCACGCCCTCCTTCAGCACAACAAAGGCTTTTGGAATCTCGCCAGCAACGGGGTCTGGTTTACCCACAACCGCGCAGAGTTTAACGGCTGGATGTTCGTAAAGCACGTCTTCAAGCTCTCTAGGGTAGACGCTGTAACCCTTATACTTGATTAGGTCTTTCTTGCGGTCTGTAATGTAAAAGTAGCCATCTTCATCCATCTTCCCAATATCACCAGTGTAAAGCCAATCGTTCCGCAGAACATCCGCTGTTTCCTCTGGCATCTTCCAATAGCCCTTCATGACTTGTGGCCCTTTAACAACGAGTTCTCCAATCTCGCCCGGCGCAAGCTCTTTTTCGCCGGTTTCCACATCCACAATCTTCGCGTCTGTGTCCGGCCAAGGTATGCCAATCGAGCCTATCTTGACTGTTTTCAATGTTTTATCCAGCGGGTTACAATGCGTTACTGGAGAAGCCTCCGTAAGCCCGTATCCCTCAACGAGTACGCCGCCAGTAACCTCCATAAACTTCTTTTGCACTTCTGGCGGCAGCGGCGCAGAACCCGATATGCAGAAGCGCACTGATTTGCAGTCGTATTTGCCAAGGTCTGGATGTGCAAGAAGCATCGAATACATTGTTGGTGCTCCACAGAAGACTGTAACCCTATATTTTTGTATGGCTTCAAATGTGCTTGGTGGGTCGAAGCGTGGAAGCAGAACAATTTTTCCAGCAAGGTATATGGGCGCGTTCATGCCAGTTGTCATTCCGTAAATGTGGAAGAGCGGCAAAACAGCCAAGAAAACTTCGTTTCCCTCTTGGGCGTCTTTAAACCAAGTTTTGCACATTATGGCATTTGAGACTAGGTTCATGTGCGTTAACATAGCGCCTTTAGAGGTTCCAGTTGTTCCGCCCGTGTACTGAAGCGCCACCAAATCTTCTTTTGGATTAATTTCTACACTTGGCGGTTTCGCTTCGTACTTGTCTAAAAGTTCCTTGAAGAAGTAAACGTTTGGTTTACGTTCAACCTTGTAGGAAGGAATTTTTCCAAGCAGCGAGCCAAGAAAAGCTTTGGCTGGGGGCATGTAATCCTTAAGTCCAGCCACAATTACGTGTTTCAGCTTTGTTTTCGCCCAAACCTTTTCAACAACTGGATATAGCAAATCAAGAACAACAATTGTTTCAGCTTCCGAATCATTTAGCTGATGCTCCACTTCGCGTTCCTTATACAGCGGACTTATGGCAGTTACAACCGCTCCAGTTTTTATCGCCCCATAATACGCAATTACAAACTGTGGAATGTTTGGAAGAAAAACAGCCACCTTATCGCCCTTTTTAACTCCTAAATCGGCTAAGGCGGTTGCAAACTTGTCCGTGAGCAAATCCAACTCCTTATATGTTATCTTGTTGTCAAAGTAAACAATTGCAACGTTGTTTGGATACTTCTCAGCGCTTTTCCTCAAAAATTCGAAAAGCGGAATTTCAGGATAATCGATGTGCGTCGGAATTCCTTCAGGCCAAACCTTCAACCAAGGCTTTTCCAAGGGCTTCTCGGCTTCTTTCTCTTTCTCCTTCTTCTTTCTCGGAGACATGCCTTTTCAACCATTTCCAATATGCAACTAAAGGTTGTAATAACACTTTCCATAAGCGAACATGTTTGAAAAGCGAGGGTGGTGAGATGCGATGGATAAAAGTGCACGTTTTTATTACAGTGGGACAAACTCGTATGTTAGGTTTCCTTCTGGCGTAACTTTAGCCGTAAGCTTAACTTTCATGCCAACTTTGACTTGTGAGAGCTTAAATCCCGTAAGCCAAGCGAGCACCTTAACGCCTTCCTTGAGTCTTCCAATAGCTACAGTGTATGGTTTGTTCTGCTGGAAGGATGTTGGTCTAACAACAACATGCGTAAAAGTTTCGATTTCCGCCTCGTTGCTTAGTTCTGTCCATTCCATGTTTGATGTTAGGCATTCTGGGCAGTCCGCTACTGGTGGAAAATATATTTTTCCACATTTTGTGCATCTTGATGCGTAAACTTTTCCTTCTTTCAAGCCTTCCCAGAACTTCAGCGTTTTGCCTATTGGTATTTCTTGGACAATTTTGATTTCCCTCGATTTTATTGATGGCATGGCTGACATGCACCTACCTCCTCAAAATTGTTACATAACAGTAGTGTCCGGTTCCGCCGACGTTATGTGCCAGTCCAACGTAGTTTTTCAGTGGCACTTGCCTACTTTTTTCAACGGCTTCTTCCCTGAGCTGTTTCGTAACTTCGTATATCATTGAGCATCCCGTCGTGCCTATTGGGTGTCCCTTCGCCTTTAAGCCTCCGTCCACGTTTACCGGGATTTTTCCGCCTATTTCCGTTTGTCCTTCGCGTATTAGTTTTGCTCCTTCGCCCTTGCTACAGAACCCAAGGTCTTCGTAAGCCATTAATTCGGCTATTGTGAAACAGTCATGAACCACTGCGAAGTCAATTTGGTTTGGCGTTACCTCAGCAATCTTGTATGCCATCTGCGCAGCGTAAACACTTGCCTCTAAACCCACATAGTCTAGCCTTCTGCTTAGGTTTGCTGTGCCAGAAGAATAGCCTATTCCAGCAACCCAAACTGGCGTATCAACGCCTAATTGCCTAACCTTTTCTTCTGAGGCGAGAATTATCGCTGCAGCGCCATCCGTCATTGGGCAACAGTCAAATAGTTTAAGCGGCGAAGCGATAACCATTGACGATAACACGTCGTCAACTGTTATTTGGTTTCGCAGGTGCGCAAGAGGGTTCATGGAAGCGTACTTGTGGTTTTTGACGGCGACTAAAGCCAGGTCTTCTTCTGTTGTTCCGAACTTTGCCATGTGCGCCGTGGCATGTAACGCATAATATGCGGGAAAAGTCATTCCGAAATTGTGGAACTCCCAAAGGTAGTAGCCAGCCCTTCCAATCCACTCCATGGCTGTAGGCGTATCAATTTCACGCATTTTCTCAACACCCAAAGCCATGGCTATTTCCACTTGACCGCTGGCAACAGCCGAATAAGCCGTGAAAAAAGCGGCGCTGCCACTTGCGCATGCTGCTTCACAGCGAACCAAACCAGCTTTTGTTAAACCGCAATATTCCGCTGTGACAACTGCTGGAAGAAGCTCTTCATACCATGCGCCGGCGCCGACAGAGCCTAGGGCTACAAACTTTACGTCTTTGGCGGTTATTTCCGCATCTTCAAGTGATGGCTTAACTGCTTCAAATGCTAGTTCAGCAATATTCACGTCGTTTCTAACTCCAAATTTTGAGTTTCCAACACCTATAATTGCGACTTTTCTCATTTTGACACCACACTCAATTTTGAAGCGAATTTTGATGTGTGAAAAAAGATGGGAAAAGAGATTAGCTGTCCGCTTTATTTGCCTTTGAATTCAGCCTTGCGTCTCGACATGAACGCTTCCACGCCTTCTTTTAAGTCTTCAGTTGAGAACGCCAAGCCCATAAGTCCAGATTCTAGGCGCAAGCCAACCTCCAACGGCACTTGTGTCCCAAAGTTTAAGGCGTGTTTCGCATATTTCATCGCTATTGGCGGTCCTTCCGCAAGCGTGTTCGCTAAGGCTCTAACCTCGTCCCGTAACTTGTCAAAGTGCACAACCTTGTGGACTAAACCTATTTTTAGGGCTTCTTCTGCCTTGACGCGCACGCCAAGCATAACCATTTCTTTGGCTTTGGCTAAACCAACGATTCTAACAAGCCGCTGTGTTCCGCCCCATCCTGGAATTAAACCCAGGGCTATTTCTGGGCTTCCGAGTTCTGCATGTTCTGCTGCCACTCTGAAGTCGCATGCTAATGCCAGTTCTAGTCCTCCGCCTAGGGCGAAGCCGTTTATCGCCGCGATTACTGGCTTTGACATTTCCTCTATTTTTCCGAAGATTTTCTGTCCAAATCTTGAGAATTCTTCGGCTTTCGCTGGCGTTGCCTTAGGAAACATTGTAACATCTGCGCCCGCGCTGAAAGCCCTGTCGCCCTCACCGGTTATTACTATGCACTTGACTGATGGGTCTTTTTCTGCAGTATCTAATACGTCGCCAAGTTCTTCAAGCATAACGTCGTTGAAGGCGTTAAGCCTATGCGCCCTGTTCAGTATTATCCACAACACGCTTTGTTCTCTTTCCACTTTTATCGTTTCATACGCTTTACTCATATTTTCACCACGCACACATTTTGTTGCGCATAATTATTATCATTTTTCATAGTTCTAGAACTTCCGCAGCAGATACTTTAACACCGTGAGTTTCTGAATTTCGCTTGTCCCCTCGTAGATTTCGGTTATTTTCGCGTCTCGGTGATAACGTTCAACGCGGTAATCGCCTAAGTAGCCGTATCCGCCAAGTGTTTGTATTGCAAAGTCTGTGACTTCCATTGCCACGCGGCTTGCGTATTGTTTCGCCATGGCTGTTGCCATCGGGTCCATTTTTCCAGCGTCTATGAGCCATGCTGCCCTATACGTTAGCCATCTTGCCGCCTCGATTTTTGTCATGGCTTCTGCTAGCCCGCATCCTATCAGCTCATGCTGTAGTATTGGCTGTCCGAAGGCTTCCCTTTGTTTTGCATATTTGAATGCTATTTCCCATGCGCCTTGTGCCATTCCAACTGCTTGGGCTGCTACGCCAACTCTTGTTTTGTCGAAGAACTCCATTGAGTAGTAGAATCCCCTATTCAGTTCGCCTACTATGTTTGCGTCTGTCACTTTCACGTTGTCAAATTTTACTTCGCCTGTGACGGAGCATCTGATTCCCATCTTGTCGTGAAGCTTTGTTGTTTCTAGTCCCGGCGTGCCTTTGTCCACCACGAAAAGCGTTTCGCCTCTGTATGTTGGTCTCACTTTGGTGTCTGTTTGTGTTAGTACGACTATGAAGTTGGCGATTGTTGCGTTTGTTATGAAGGTTTTTGTTCCGTTTATCCACCATTCGTTTCCATATTTTGTAGCTGTCGTTTCCATACGCGTTATGTCGCTTCCGCTGACGTTCGGCTCTGTGAACGCTGCTGCTGATGTAAAATCGCCCTTGCAAATTGGCGGCAAATATTTTTCCTTCTGCTCCTTTGTTCCATACGCGAGTATTAGCTCGCTTCCAAAGTTTCCGCTTGAAACTGCTACGCCAAGCGACGAGTCTGCCCTGCACATTTCTTCGATGACGAGGCATGTTTCAAGCAACCCATAGCCCTGTCCGCCGTACTCTTGTGGGAAGAACATGCTTGTGAATCCTAGCTGTGCTGCTTTCTTGTATATTTCCATTGGATACTCTTCTTTTCTGTCGAGTTCTAGGGCTATTTCTGGTTTGAACTCTTTTTGGCAGAACTCCCTAACCGCGTTCACAATTCCAATTTGTTCTTCTGTCAGCTCAAACTTCAATGGTAGAACCCCCTTCCAGCCTTTTTACCCGTCCAACCTTTGCTAACGTAATCTTCTAGGAGTGGACATGGCTTATACATTTCCATGTTATATTTTGCGTGTAACTCCTTCAACTTGCCAACTATAACGTCTAAGCCGACTCTGTCAGCGTATTCGCATGGTCCTGAAGGCCAATATGTGCCAAGTTTCATTCCAGTGTCTATGTCTTCTGGGTTTGCTGCGTCGTCGTGGACTAGCCATGCTGCTTCGTTTGCTGCTACTGCCCATGACCTTTCGACGTCGTATTCTTCGAGTAGGTTGAATGGTATGCGTGGTCTCCCTTTCGTCCAGTCATAGAAGCCTACGCCTGTCTTTTGTCCGAATTTGCGTTCCTTTATTAGTGGTTCTATTACTTCTATGCATGGCTTCATTCTTTCGCCATAAGCCTCGTACAATATTTTTCCTACTTCGTAGGCTATGTCTAGCCCGACGAAGTCTGCGAGTTCGAACCATCCCATTGGAAAACCGCCCGTATATTTCACCGAAGCGTCTATTCCCTCCTTTGTTGTTTCGCCTCTGTGATAAGCCCAGAACGCCTCATTAAAGACTGCGCCTAAAATTCTGTTTACTATGAAGCCTCTAACGTCTTTTCGTACTGTTACTGGTGTTTTTCCAAGTTTTTTGGCGAGTTCTATAAGCGTGTTTAGCGTCTCTTGGCTTGTTTCTTCGCCTTTTATCACTTCCACCAGCGCCATGAGTTGCGGCGGGTTGAAGAAGTGCATTCCAGCAACTTTGTCTGGACGTTTTGTGGCCCTTCCCATCTCCGTTATGCTCAGCGTTGATGTATTTGATGCCAAAATTGCATGCGGTGGCGCTATGGAGTCCAGCGTTGCGAAAACTTTCTTTTTTAAGTCAATGTTTTCTGGAACCGCCTCTATTGCTAGGTCTATATCCCCCGCGGCTTGCTCGTAACTTGTTGTTGTGCTTATCCTTGCCAGCGCAGCGTCAGCATCTTCCCGTCTAACTCTTTTCTTTTCAACAAATTTTTCTAGACTCCACCTGATTTTTTCCATCCCCTTTTGGAGAAAATCATCGCTTACGTCAACCATTGTAACCGTGTGTCCAGTCATGGCTAAAAGCTGTGTAATTCCATGTCCCATCGCCCCAGAACCGATAACAGCCGCTTTTTGAATTTTTCCGATAGACAAAATACTTCCTCCTTTTAGAGAATATAGAATAATGCGTTGAGAGCGTATAAAAGCTTTGAAATTACGCGCCTAATTATGGATTAAAAGAGAAAAAGGCGAAATTTGGTTATGCCTGTTTCTGTAAGAAGTTTACTATAGTGAGTTTCTGAACCTCGGTTGTTCCTTCATAGATTTCCGTTATCTTCGCGCAGCGGTGGAAACGCTCCACATGATAGTCCGCTAAATAACCGTATCCGCCGAGAATCTGTATAGCGTCGTCGGTAACCTCCATTGCCACGCGACTAGCGTAGGCTTTAGCCATCGAAGTTGCCGCGGGGTTCGGCTTTTCTTTGTCGTAAAGCCAAGCTGCCTTATACGTCATTAGGCGCGCTGCCTCAATCTTCATTGCCATTTCAGCCAGTTTGAATGCTACGCCTTGGAAGTTTATTATTGGTTGACCAAACTGTTTTCGCGTTTTCGCATAGTTTAATGCGCGTTCAAATGCTCCTTGAGCCATTCCGACTGCTTGGGCTGCAACAGTTATGCGTGTTCCATCGAAAAGTTCCAAAGCGTAATAGAAGCCCTTGTTCAATTCGCCTATAAGGTTTGTTTCTGGCACTTTTAAGTCGGAAAGTGCAAGTGAACCCGTAATGCATGGTTTTATGCCCATTTTTCCATGCAGTTTTGTTGCGTCCAGCCCCGGCGTGCCCTTTTCCACTAGGAATAGGCTTTGTCCGCGGTGTGGCGGCTGCGCGTTGGGGTCTGTTTGGCACAGTATTATGAACGTGTCTGCTATCGGCGCGTTTGTAATGAACTGTTTGTCGCCATTTATTATCCATTCGTTTCCGCTTTTCACCGCTGTTGTGTTCATGCGTGTTATGTCGCTTCCATGTTCTGGTTCTGTGAAGGCTGCAGCGGCTATTTTTTCGCCTTTCGCCAGCGGCGGAATATACTTTTCTTTCTGCTGTTCCGTGCCGTGTTTCAGCAGCACGTCTGGAACCATAAGGTTGCCTAGGGACACTGCCACGCCCAAACCCGGGTCTACTCGGCAAAATTCTTCAACGACAATGCATTCTTCTAGTACGCCGTAGCCTTGTCCGCCGTATTCTTGTGGAATGCGCATGCCTGTAAATCCGAGGTGTGCAGCCTTCTTGTACAGCGCCATTGGAAACTCTTCTTTCTGGTCGTATTCCAAGGCGAGTTCCGGCGTGAACTCTTTTTCTGCGAACTCGCGTGCTGCCTTCTTTATTTCAAGCTGTTCCGCTGTTAGTTTAAATTCCATTTTGGCTTTCTCCTCCAGTGATTTTACGTCTTTTGTCCTTTTAACTCTGCTATCTTGTTCTTTAAGGCTGGCACAACTTTGAACAAGTCGTCAACCACGCCGTAGTCTGAAAAGCTGAATATCGGCGCGTTCGGGTCCTTGTTTATTGCTATGATTAGGTCGGAGTTCTTCATTCCCAGCACGTGTTGGAAGGCGCCGCTTATGCCAACTGCAATGTAAAGTTTAGGCTTAACTGTTTTTCCCGAACTGCCAACTTGGCGGTCGCTTGGAAGCCAACCCTTATCCACAACTGGTCTTGAACAGGCGAGAACTGCGCCCAACGTTTTTGCGAATTCCTCCATCAACGGCATGTTCGCCTGGTCTTTTATGCCCCTTCCTATGCCAACGAGCTTTTCTGCTGCTGTTATGTCCACTCCTCCTGGCGGCGGCAAAACATATTCTATGAATCGTTTTGTTGTTATTTCTTCGGCTAGTGGCGATGGTTTTTCTATTATTTCTCCGTTTAATGGTGGTTCTGGCTTTTTGGCTGTGAAGGCTGCTTGGCGCACCGTGACCATGTAGCTTTCTGCCTTTTTAAGCGAAGCTTTGACGTTGACTTTGCCGCCGTACATTTGCCTCGTCACCGTTAGGTTTTCGCTTTCAAAGGACAGGTCTATGCAATCTGTTGCGAGCGGGATGCCCAACGCGGCGGCAAGCCTAGGCGCAAGCTCCACACCGCAAGAAGTGTGTCCAACCATCGTCAGTAGTGGCTTCTCTTCCTTGATTAGGCTTGAGAGCACTTTCTGGTAGGCTTCTGAATTGAAGTTTTCAAGCTTCGCGTCTCCTACCACCAAAACTTTTTTAGCATACTCTGAAAGCGTCTTCGCCTTTTCTCTAATGTCCTTGCCTAGTAGGATGGCTGTCAGTTCAGCATTCGCCTTTTCGGCTATTTCCTTACCCTTTGTCAGCATCTCATACGTTATGTCCCGTATTTGCCCTTGCCTATGCTCTGCTAAAACGAATATTCCCGCCATTTATATCAGCCCCCTCGACTTGAGAATTTCAACAATTTTCGCTGCAACCTCGTCTGGGCTTCCCTTGAGGAATTCCGCTTGCTTTTCTACTGGCGGCACGTAAAGCTTCTCTATTCTAAGCCATGAGCCTGCTTCGCCGACATCCGCCTCGCTCAGTCCAGTTTCCGCCAAGCTTACGACTTTTATCTCCTTTTGCATTGCCTTGCGTATGCCCATTATTGAAACGTAGCGTGGCTCGTTTATGCCTGTTTGCACTGCAAAAAGCGCTGGAAGCCTAACTTCCAAGACTTCTTCTATTCCGCCTTCAAGTTCACGGTTAACTCGCGCTGTTCCAGCTCCCAACTCAATTTTCTTAACAAGTGCTGCGTGCGGTATCCCAAGCATTTCAGCCAGTATTGGACCAACCATCGAGTAGCCGTCATCCCCAGCCTGAAAACCAGTCAAAATCAAGTCGTAATGCAGGTTTTTGATTATGCTGTGTAGGATTTTTGCTGTTGCATAGCCGTCTGAACCTTCAAATTTTGGGTCTGAAACGCGTATGGCTTTGTCTGCGCCTCGTGCTAGGCACTTTCGCAGTGTGCTGTCAGAATCTTCTGCGCCTACGGTTATGGCTGTGACTGTTCCGCCGAGCTTCTCTTTTATGCGCACCGCCTCCTCAAGTGCGTAGTCGTCCCACTCGTTGATGTCAAAGACCAATCCCGTTTTTTCTATGGCTTTTCCGCTTGCGTGGATTTTCAGTTCCGCCTCTGCGGTTTCTGGAACATGCTTAACACAAACAATAATGTCCAAAGTTTTTCCCTCTCAAATTGTGAAGAGTTGATAACAAACCGTTTTCATATAACTTTTGCTTGTTTCTGCTGCATTTCAAACATTAGCTGCCAAAAAACTAGAGGGGAGTATCGAATTTAGCAGTTTCTGAAAGCCTAAATTTTTAGTTGCTGCTTTATGTTGGTTCTTTTCTCCTCTGCGAGGGGTCCAAACTTCTTTATTCTGTCCGTGAACATTGTGAAAAGTTCTGCTGCCTTCTTGTAAACTGGCAGTGGAACATAACTATAGCGCAAGCGCATCGATTCTACGCCGTATTTTGCTAGGTCTCTTCCCATGTCAATCATGCGTTTCTTCGTGAACTTCTCGTCTATCTCCTCTGAACCTTCAATCACTAGTATACCGTCCGCGCCATAAGCAAAAGCGTAGAGAATATGTTTTAATCCCAAGATTGCCGTTGATGGCACGGCAACTATACGCACATTTTCTGGATAGTTTGTTCTGTCTAATCCCAAAAAGTCTATTCCAGTGTAACCAACATTCTTGTCAACAAAAGCTACTATCCTTACTTCTCCAGCTTGTTTTTCCGCCAGAACGCCCCTCAACGTCGCGAGAATCTGCTTTGTCGTAGCATTCTTAAAGTCTATAGCTTCTTGTGGGCACGCTGGTATGCATGCCCCGCATCCGACGCATTGGAACGGGTCTATTTTCGCTTTTCCTTCAACCATTGTTATAGCGTTTACGGGACAAATTGGCACACATGCTTGACAGCCATTGCACAAGTCCGCGATGACATAAGCTTTTTCTGGGCTTGTGGTGACATATTCGCTTTTGAGGAAAAGCGCCGCTCTTGCCGCTGCGCCCAAACCGTCTGAAACCGTATCCCTAACGTCTTTCGGGCTTAGGGTACATCCGCAAGCGAAAATTCCAGTCACAAGCGAGTCTACGGGGTCAAGTTTCGGATGCTTCTCCGTTATGAAGCCGTCTTCGCCAATTGCCACCTTCATTTTTTCGGCAAGTTCCTTAAGTCCTGCTGGCGGAACCATGGGTGTAGCCAAAGCAACCATGTCATACTCGTCTTCTCGCATTTCGCCAGTCAAAGTGTCTTCAGCCAGAACCACAAGCTTGCCATTTGCGTTGTTCTTGTAGATTTCAGCAACTTTGCCCTTGATGAAGACTACGCCTGCCTCTTGGTCGCGCCAGTACAAGTCTTCATAGCCCTTTCCAGTTGCCCTAATGTCGATGTAGTAGATGGTTACGTCTATTCCAAGCATCTTCTTTAGCACAAACGCTTGCTTTAGCGAGTACATGCAGCAGATGCGGCTACAGTATGGGATGTAATTTTTGTCGCGTGAGCCAGCGCAGAGGACAATTGCTATTTTCCTGACATCGTTTCCGTCAGCCCTTTTAACAAAACCGCCTGTTGGTCCAGTTGCTGACGTTAGCCTCTCCAGCTCCATCATTGTTATTACGTCTTTGTATGTGCCATAACCATAAATCTCCAGTTTTCGCGCGTCGTAAAGCTGGTATCCCGTAGCCAGAATTATCGCGCCAACGTTCAATTCAACAACCTTGCCAGCGTCATCTATGTTTATGGCTTTTGCTGGGCAAAGCTGCTCGCATTTTCGGCATTTATTGCAAGCGTTAAAATCTATAACGTAGGCTGATGGAACCGCCTGTGGAAACTCGATGTATGCGGCTTTTCGCTGCATTAAGCTTTCATTAAACTCGTCTGGAACAGTTATTGGACAAACTTTAGCGCATACGCCACAGCTTCTGCACTTTTCAACGTCCACGCCTCTAGGCTTCATGAAGACCTTAACCTTGTAATTGCCTGGTCTTCCACTTACCTCTTGCACTTCAGCATACGTCAGCAAGTTCACGTTTGGGTTTCTTCCCACCTCCGCCATCCTAGGTGTCAAAATGCATTGGGCGCAGTCCAATGTTGGAAAAACTTTTGTGAGTTTTGCCATGTTGCCGCCTATGCTTGGCTTTCGCTCTACAAGGTGCACCTTATAACCTAAATATCCAAGCTCAAGAGCGGCTGTTATTCCGGCGATGCCGCCGCCGACTATTAGTATTTCCCTTGAGCCTTTCTCACTTATAGTTTCTAAAGGTTCAAGCTCAAAGCTTCTTTCATAACCGCCTCGGATTAGGCTTATGGCTTTCTTTGTGGCTTCCGCCGAGGCGTGTGGACCATGAACCCATGAGCTTTGTTCGCGGATATTTACAAACTCAAGCATGTGGGGGTTCAGTCCAGCCCTTTCCAAAACACTTTGAAATGTTGGTAAGTGCATGCGCGGCGTACAACTTGCGACGATAACTCGGTCAAGGTTGTTCTTTTTTACGGCTTCAATTATCATCTCTTGTGCTGGTTTTGAGCAAAGGTACTTGTGTTGTTTGGCTACGACGACGCCTTCCCAATTTTTAACAGCGTCAACAACAGCTTTAACATCCACCACGTCGCCTATGTTTCCGCCGCATTCGCAGACAAAAATTCCGATTCTCGGCGTTTTCTTTTCCATGACGAGTAATCTCCGTTCTCCAATGTATGTTTTGACTCATAGAAGGGAAAACACTTATTAAAAATCTTACTCCCAGAAATCAGTCAAAGTGACATCTAAAATGAACGTTCAAGAACTAATCCAAAAACACAAGCTTCTCGAATGCATACAATGCGGAATGTGCACGGGCAGCTGCCCAGTAGCGAAAAAAGCCAACCTAAACATTAGACGTTACATGCGCGAGGTCTCCGCACTTGGACGGTTAGCAATCCACCCGCAAAACGAGTTATGGAGCTGCACAACATGCTCCACATGCGGTGTCCGCTGCCCAAAAGACTTGAACCCTTACGAGTTTCTAATTGACATTAGAAGTATGGCTGTTGAAGAAGGGCAGATAGCGCCTACGATACGCGATGCGCTTGAAAGCATATTTAAGAATGGGAACCCGTGGGCTAGAATCCGAAGCAAACGCACTGAATGGAGCCAAGGCTTAAACGTCAAACATATTTCACAAGGCGCCGAAATCCTCTACTATGTTGGCTGCACATCGGCTTACGACCCCCGCGTCCAAAGCGTAGCAAAAAGCCTCGTTTTATGCCTTCAAAAGGCTGGAGTGAACTTCGGCGTTTTAGGCGAAGAGGAAAACTGCTGCGGAAGCGAAGTTTACGGCATGGGCGAGAAAGGACTGTTCGAGTTCCTAGTTGAGGAGAACATGAAAATCTTCAACAAATACGCCATCAAACAAGCCGTAACAAACTGTCCACACGGCTTCCACGCCTTCAAAAACCGCTACAACCAAACAAGCTTTGAGCCACTCCACCACACGCAACTGCTAGCCAAACTCGTAGATGAGAAAAAACTGACGTTTACAAAAGAAGTAAAAAAGAAAGTAATTTATCATGATCCATGCTTCTTGGGCAAACAAAACAGCATATACGAAGAACCGCGCAAAATAATTGAGAGCATTCCAGGCGTAACGCTTCTGGAGTTTGACCGTTCAAGAGCCAGAAGCCTATGCTGCGAAGGAGGAGGCGGAAGAATGTGGGTTGATATTCCAGGACCAAGACTGGCTGAGATGCGCGTTAAAGACGCTGTTGCCGCTGGCGCTGAAATTTTGGCTGTTGCTTGCCCATTCTGTCTATTAACGATTGAGGATGCTGTTAAAACAACTGGTAATGAGGGTAAAATCCAAGTTTTAGACATTGCTGAGCTCGTTGCTCAAGCAATCTAGCGAACTTTTATTGATTTGTGCTTCAAAATGTTTTTACATCAACGCGACAGTTAAATTATTTAGTGATCTGCTTGAAGAAACAGAAAAAGAAGCGTAAGGCTTCTGGAGAGGAAAGCGAAAAGAAGTTTTACTGTGAGGTTTGCGGTTGCGAAATTGACGAGGACGAGTACGAGAATTTTGATGGTATGTGTTGGGAGTGCTGGGACGATCAGATGACAGAAGAATCCGAAGACATGTTTGGAGATGTCATGTGAATGGGCGATGAAGCAGAAGTTTACAGATGCCTACTATGCGGAAAGCAAATCTCACAGGAGGAATACGAACTTTTTGATGGCTTATGCCAAGAATGCTACGAAATGGAAATAAGCGAACTTGACTTCGAAATTGACGAAGATGATTAAACATATGCAAACTTGATAAGAACTAGGCAACAGAATACTAAAGAAGAGGATGTCGCCATGGAAAATTGGGACCTAATTATTATAGGCGGAGGCGCCGCTGGTTTAGCGGCTGGAATCTACGGCGCAAGAAGTGGACTAAAAACGCTGGTTTTAGAGGAGAAAATGGCTGGGGGCACAACGGCTGACGCCCCGCTAATTGAAAATTATCCAGGATTCAAAAGCATAAGTGGCATTGAGCTAGCCCAGAAAATGGCGGCGCACTGCAGAAAAGTTGGCGTTACAATACGCGAATTTGAAAAAGTTTTAAGCATGAACTTAAAAGGCGAAGTCAAGCTGATAAAGACAAACAAAGCCACCTATGAAGCTAAAGCGGTCATAATTGCGTCTGGTTCGCATTATCGCGAATTAGGTGTTCCAGGCGAAAAAGAGTTTCGTGGAAGAGGCGTAAGCTACTGCGGCATCTGCGATGGACCATTATTTAAAGGCAAGCGTGTCCTTGTCGTTGGTGGCGGCAATTCCGCTGTTGTAACAGCTTTGTATATGGCTGAAATTGCTGGCGAGGTCAAGGTTTCTCATAGGCGAGACGCTTTTAGGGCTGAGGAAGCGCTCGTTAAGGCATTGAAGGAAAAAGCCAACGTGGAAATTTTGTGGAACACTGAGGTTAAGGAGATTATAGGCGAAAAACTCGTGAACAAGGCTGTGATTTTCAACAACAAAACTAACGAAACCAGCGAGTTGCCTGTAGATGGCGTATTCATACAAGTTGGCGAAGACCCAAACAGCCAACTAGCCAAAGAAGCAGGCGTAGCCGTAAACGAGGAAGGCTACATAACAATTGACATCCGCCAGAGAACAAACATTACAGGGGTTTACGCGGCTGGAGATGTCACAAACCATCCGGTGAAGCAGGTTGGAACGGCTGTTGGGCAGGGCATAACCGCTGCACTTGAGGCTTATGGTTATATCCGCAGACCTTACTATTACAAACCCTAGGTTATGCTCCAAAACCATTATATTATTGGAACTGTCATCAAAAATCTTCTAACCCTCGCGTTAGGCGTGAGGCAAGTTTACGCTAGACAGTGGAGAAATGGTGCATGAATGAAGCTGCATGCGCCGCCGCAGTGCGCATAAATCAGGATTATTGCAGCAAATGTGCGGTTTGCTATGCTGTTTGTCCCTACGAGGCTATAAAGCGGGATCCAGAAAGCGGCAATTTCGAGATTGACATTCAAAAGTGCCAAGTCTGCGGGATATGTTACAGCGCTTGCCCATCATTAGCCATAGAAATTGTCTACTACAACTACGAAAATTTGATGGAATATTTGGAGTGTATGCGCGAGAGAAACAAGAGCGAAACGCTTGTTTTGATGTGTCGTGGCAATTCTCCCGCAACTTGCGAGATTGAAGAAATCTTGAAGGTTCAAGGCTTGAACGTGAAGGATTATATTCCTTTGCGGATTCCGTGTTCTGGTCGTGTGCCAACAGAATTTGTTTTCAAGGCTTTGAATTCCGGCATCAAAAACGTGATTTCAATTCAATGCGAGGATGAGTTTTGTCGCTTCAAAAGGGGAACAAAAATTAACACTAGGAGGCTTATGCTTGGAAAAGCCGTTCTGGAGCAGTTGGGCTTCAGCAAAGACGCCCTACAAGTGATAAAGTATTCGCATAAAGCTGTTTACGACACAGAAAAGTGCGTTGGTTGCGACAAGTGCGTTTTCATATGCCCCTACGGCGCAATAGAAGCCGAAGAGTTCGCAACGCCACGGATAATCCAAGAAGCGTGCATGGGCTGTGGAGCGTGCGCCTTGGTTTGTCCACACTTGGCAATACAGGTTAAGGGTTTCGAGTTTGAAAATATCAGTAAACTTGTTAGACTTTATGGAGAAGCCGCAAGGAAAATGAAGGGCGAAGCCAGCTTTCCGTCAATACTTGTCTTTTGCTGTCAATGGTCAGAATTCTCTTGCCTAGACGACCCAGAATGCCTACTTTTCAAGAAGAAAGCCGTAGCCATGGAAATCCCATGTTTCAAGGCTCTTGACCCCGTTCATGTTGTTGAAGCCCTACACGGCGGCTTCGACGGCGTCATGGCTGTTGTCTGCTCAGCTGAAGACTGCAAACTTCAAGAGGGAAGGGAAGCAGCTGAAAGAAACATGGAAGTCCTTAAAGATTATCTTAAAAAGAATGGTTTGCTCGAGCGTTTCGAGCTTTTCACGGTTTCCCCTCGCTGTGTAGGCGATTTCAACCAGAAATTTGAGGAGTTCTTCAAAAAAATTGCAGCTATGCCGCCATTGAGACTTGAGGTTGCGGAGGCAAAGTAAATGTATGAAATAGTCGCCAAAAAGGAGTTGGCTCCAAAAATCAAGCTTTTCGAGGTGAAGGCTCCAGACATAGCGGAAAAGGCGCAGCCTGGGCAGTTCATAATACTTATTTTGTGCGAGAAGGGCGAGCGTATACCATTGACGATAGCTGGCTATGATAAGAAAAAAGGTACAATAACCTTTGTCTTCAACGAGGTTGGCAAGACAACGAAGCAGCTTGGTCTCATGAAGGAAGGCGAAAGCATAAGCAACATTACTGGTTCTCTTGGGAACCCGTCGGAAATTAGAAATTTTGGAAACGTTTTGTGTGTTGGCGGCGGCGTAATGATTGCTCCAATGCTTTTGCAGGTCAAAGCCTTAAAGGAGGCTGGCAACACTGTCACGACTGTTGTTGGGGCTAGGATAAAGGAGCTACTCTTCTTTGAAGATGAAATGAAAGCCTTAAGCGATAGGCTTTATGTGGCGACTGATGATGGCTCAAAGGGCTATAAAGGTCTTGGCTTTTTGAGGATGCTTCTTGAGAAGGAAAAGTTTGACCGCTGTGTTGCAATGGGACCAGTCGTGATGATGAAGAACGTCTGCGAGATAACAAAGCCGTTTGGCATACCTACAATTGTGACTTTGACGCCTATAATGGTTGATGGCATGGGCATGTGTGGCGTCTGTCGAGTCACTGTTGGCGGAAAGATGAAGTTTGCGTGTGTTGATGGACCAGAATTTGATGGGCACGCCGTGGATTTTGATGGTCTGATAAAGAGGCAGAGGATGTTCCTTCCAGAAGAACGCTTAAGCTCCCTCGTCTGGGAGAAACTAGGAGGTTGTGGTTGTGGCAGAAACTAAACCCAAACCCAAGGTTCAGAAAGAAGCCGTGCCGATGCCGAAGCAGAAGCCAGAAGTCAGAAGGCGAAACTTTAACGAGGTTGCCTTGGGCTACACGGAAGAGCAAGCAATAGCCGAGGCGAATCGCTGCCTTCAATGTCCAAAACCGCAATGCATCCAAGGATGCCCCGTTGAAATAGACATTCCTGCATTCATCAAGCTCTTGAGGGAAGGAAAGTTTGAAGAAGCAATCAAGAAGATTAAGGAGAAAAACAGCTTGCCAGCAATCTGCGGCAGGGTCTGCCCACAAGAGGAACAGTGTCAAAAATTCTGTGTTCTTGGGAAGGTCGGCGACCCAGTGAGTATAGGCAGACTTGAACGGTTTGTTGCGGACTGGGAGAGAGCCAGAGGCATAAAAGTTCCAGAGAAGGCGCCTCCAACTGGAAAAAGCGTCGCCATCATAGGCGCTGGTCCAGCTGGTTTAACGGCTGCTGCTGACCTAGCCAAACTCGGACATAAAGTTGTGATTTTTGAGGCGTTGCATCTTCCAGGAGGGGTTTTGGTTTATGGCATTCCAGAATTTCGTTTGCCAAAAAGCATAGTGCAGGCTGAAGTTGATTACATTAAAAAGTTGGGCGTGGAACTACGGCTCGGCTACCTTATTGGTAGGATACACACAATTCCAGAACTCTTAAACGAAGAGGGTTTTGACGCTGTTTTCATCGGCACTGGCGCTGGGCTTCCAGCATTCCTAGGCGTGCCAGGCGAGGATTTGGGTGGAATATACTCCGCGAATGAGTTCCTGATTAGGGTTAACCTCATGAAGTCCTACGCTTTTCCAGAATACGACACGCCTATAAGGATTGGCAAGCACGTAGCGGTTATTGGCGGAGGAAACGTCGCCATGGACTCTGCACGTTCAGCACTACGTTTAGGCGCAGAGGAAGTCTGCATCGTCTACCGCCGTTCAAGAGAAGAAATGCCAGCGCGGAAAGAGGAAATCGAAAACGCTGAGGAAGAGGGAATAATCTGCAAGTTTTTGGCGAATCCGACTAGGTTTATAGGCGACGAGAAAGGCTGGGTTAAACAGATGGAATGCATATGCATGGAGCTTGGACCGCCAGACGAAAGCGGAAGGCGTAGACCAGTTCCAGTTAAAGGTTCAGAATTCGTCATGGACGTGGACACGGTTATTGTGGCGATTGGACGAACGCCAAACCCAATAATACAACGCACAACGCAAGGCTTAGAGGTTACAAAGTGGGGCACCATTGTAGCGGATGAGACTGGCAGAACAAGCCTTGAAGGCGTTTATGCAGGCGGCGACATAGTAACTGGCGAGGCAACAGTCATAAGCGCCATGGGCGCCGGCAAAAGAGCAGCAAGGGCAATTCACGAATATTTAATGAGCAAGAAGTGATGTCAAATTTAGGCGTCTGCTAAATCATAAAATGGATACCCTATCTACGTTTTTTGGTTTGGGAAAAAGCCAATAGCGGCTTCTTTCCTCTAGTATTTCTGGTGCGTTCAAGCGAAATTTGATTTACACAACATAAAGTTTTAATTTCCGCGCACGTCCACATCCACATCTAACTAGGGGATGGTCATCTGCTTTGGTTACCACATATCTTGACAAAATTTTCAATCCAAAAAGCATCGCAGTAATCGGCGCAAGCGACGAAGAAGGAAGCGTTGGATACGCGCTTATGAAGAATTTCTTGGATTTTGGTTTTAAGGGTAGAGTTTACCCAGTTAACATTCGCAAAAACGAGATTTTGGGTTTAAAAGCTTACCCGTCAGTTGAGCAGATTCCAGAAACTGTTGATTTGGCGGTGATTGCAACTCCAGCCAAAACCGTTCCAGACATTGTTGAACAATGCGGAAAGGCTGGGATAAAGGGCATAATAATCATAAGCGCTGGCTTCAAAGAGGTTGGTCCAGAGGGCAAAGCCCTAGAAGACAAAATCCTAGAAATAAAAAGCAAGTATGGTTTGCGTATTGTTGGACCGAACTGTTTGGGAATAATCCGCCCAAGCAACAAGCTGAACGCAACATTCCTAAACAAGATGCCTAAAGAGGGGAATATAGCCTTCATAAGCCAAAGCGGCGCTTTGGGCTCGGCGATTCTCGACTGGGCTATGTATGAAAACATTGGCTTCAGCAACTTCGTCTCTGTTGGTTCAATGATAGATGTTGATTTCGGCGATTTAATAGACTATTTTGGAACAGATCCAAAAACAAGAAGCATCCTCATGTATATCGAGGGAATAACAAACGCGAGAAAATTCATGAGCGCAGCCCGCCACTTCGCAAGAACAAAGCCAATAATAGTTGTTAAGGCTGGAAAATTCGGAGAAAGCGCAAAAGCGGCAGCCTCACACACTGGTTCGATGACTGGCGAAGATGACGTTTACGACGCTGCGTTCAAACGTGCGGGCATAGTACGCGTAGAAGAAATAGCCGACTTATTCAACTGTGCCGAAGTTTTGGGCTTACAACCGCTTCCCAAAGGTCCAAACCTCGCCATAATAACAAATGCTGGTGGTCCAGGAGTTATGGCTACTGACGCGCTCATAGCAAGAGGCGGAAAACTAGCCAAACTCAGTCCAAAAACAATGGAGTTTCTTAACGGCATACTGCCGCATTATTGGAGTCGCGGTAACCCAATAGACATTTTGGGCGACGCAAGAGCTGACCGCTATAAGGCTGTTCTCGAAGCCTGTTTAAAAGACGAGAATGTTGACGGCATATTAATAATTTACACTGCGCAGGCGGTTGCCGAGCCAGTTGAAATCGCGAAGGGCATAGTTGAAGTCTATAAAGGCATGGCGTACCAGAATAAGACAGTGTTAACATCGTTCATGGGTTATGGTGCCGTTGAAGAAGCCAACCGCATATTTAACGAAAATGGCATTCCAACATACGCAACTCCCGAACAAGCCATAAAGACTTATCTTTACATGTACCAGTACAAGCGCAACCTCGAACTGCTTTATGAAACTCCAGAAGAGCTTCCAGTTGACGCTGCCCCGCCAAAGCGTCCAATACAAGTCATAATGCGAAACGCAGCCCTAGAAAACCGCGAGCTTCTAACAGAAGCCGAAGCAAAAAAACTGCTTGAATATTACGGTTTCCCAGTTACCAAAACCCTAGTGGCAACAACGGCGGATGAAGCAGTAGCATGTGCTTCACAGATTGGCTACCCAGTTGTGCTTAAAATTTTGTCTCCGCAAATTGTTCACAAGACGGATGCTGGCGGAGTCTTCCTAGACCTAAAAAATGAGACTGAAGTTAGGGAGGCATTTGAACAGATTATGCGTAACGCGAAAAGCTATAATCCACAAGCGGAGATTCTCGGCGTCACTGTTCAGCCCATGATTAAGAAGAAAGGATACGAGGTTATACTTGGAGCAAAGAAAGACCCGCTTTTCGGACCAGTAATACTCTTCGGCATGGGCGGCGTTGGAGTTGAACTTTTCAAAGACTTTTCCATAGGGCTCCCACCATTAAACCAAACATTGGTTAGACGCTTAATGGAAGAAACAAAGGTTTACCAGCTTTTGAAGGGCTATAGGAACGTGCCTCCAGCAAACACTAAACTTCTTGAAGAGGTAATTTTGCGCTTCTCGCAGTTGCTCGTTGATTTCCCACAGTTTAAGGAAGTCGACATAAACCCGCTTTTGATTAACGATAAAGATGCTTGCGCGCTTGACGCTCGAATCGTAATTGATAAAGAGCTTGTCTTCCAAAGGCTTGAGCCTCACCAGCACTTAGTCATAAGCCCATACCCGAAGAAATACGAGACGCTATGGCGTATGCGCGATGGGCGAACAGTCTTACTGAGGCCGATAAAGCCTGAAGACGAGCCCCTGTGGCTTGAAATGTTCAAAAACTTCTCAGAAGAATCCATACGCTACAGGTTCTTCCAAATAATCAAGGACACGCCGCATGAGGTGCGTGTGCGCTACTGCAACATCGACTATGACAGAGAAATAGCCATCGTAGCCGAATTAAACGAGAATGGACAAAGGCGAATATTGGGAGTTGCCCGCGTAAGCCTAGAACCAGATAGAAAATCAGGCGAAATAGCCTTCATAGTTGCTGACCCGTGGCAAGGCTTGGGTTTAGGCACAAAAATGGTGGATTACACAATTGAGGTTTGCAAGGACATGGGCGTGGAAATGCTTTACGCTATAATGCTTCCAGACAATTATCGGGCTATAAACCTAACGAGAAAGATGGGCTTTACGCTTAAATATCAAGAGGACGGCACAGTCAAGGGCACCCTAAACCTGAAAGAGGAAGAGTCTGCGGCGCAATGCCAAGAAACTAAGAACTTTCAAGAAGCGGAGAGTTCAGCGTTAAGTCCCAAAAGGGAAGAACATCGAGAAGCAGAAGCCATTGGCGCCTAGCATTTATATGCTACATTTAAATCAAATATAATGCACGTAGTTTTTTCTCTATTTACTATGGCTAAATTTAAATCACAGAAGTGCAATTATCAACTTTCCATTAAAACAAGCTGGTGCGGAGATGGAGAAGCTAAAGTTTGCGTTTTATTGGGCTGCGAGTTGTGGCGGCTGCGAAATCGCCGTTCTGGATATAAACGAGAAAATCCTAGACGTCATAGCCAAAGCCGACATCGTCTTTTGGCCAGTAGCAATGGACATAAAATACAAAGACGTTGAGGCAATGCCAGACAAGAGCATAGACGTGTGCTTCTTCAACGGCGCAATTCGTAACAGCGAACAGGAATATATGGCTAAACTGTTAAGGCAAAAGTCAAAGGTTCTTGTGGCTTTCGGTTCATGCGCATGCGATGGCTGCGTCATAGGACTTGGGAACCTCTGGGATAGGCAGAAAATCTTTGAGAGAGCCTACTTCGAAACGCCTTCAACGAAAAACCCGCAGGGTGTTACTCCCCAACCACGCCTAAAAGTTAAGGAAGGCGAGCTTGAACTTCCAGAGTTTTACGACACTGTTAAAACCCTAGCCCAAACGGTTGATGTTGACTATTTCATTTCGGGCTGTCCGCCACCTGTTCCACACATAATAGAAGCTTTAGAGGCAATAGTAAGCGGAAAACTGCCGCCAAAGGGCGCGAGTTTCCTACTGAACAAGTCGATATGCGACGAATGCCCAAGAGAGAAAAAGGACAGAAAAATCACACAAGTAAAGAGAATCTACGAGATAGAAGACGACTTCAAAACATGCTTCCTAGACCAAGGCGTCGTCTGCATGGGACCAGCCACAAGAGGCGGATGCGGCGCCCAATGCTTAAAGGCTAATGTGCCATGCACGGGATGCGGTGGACCAACGCCGAGAGTAACAGACCAAGGCGCAGCCATGATAAGCGCCTTCGCGTCGATAGCCGCGGACCCAAGCGTTATCGAACAAATCGTTGACCCAGTTGGAACCTTCTACAAGTATTCTCTTGCAAACTCCATCCTAAAAAGGAAGGTGCGCTAGATGAAGGAAATAGTCATAAACCCAATAACGAGGCTTGAGGGACACGGAAAAATAACAATATTCCTAAACGAAGCTGGAAATGTGGAAGAAGCCTACTTCCAAGTCCCAGAACTGCGAGGCTTCGAAAGATTCTGCGAAGGAAGAAGAGCCGAAGACCTACCAATAATAACAACGAGAATTTGCGGCGTCTGCCCAGTTGCACATCACATGGCAGGCGCAAAGGCGCTTGACGCAGCGTTTAACGTTGAACCAACAGAAACCGCCAAAAAACTTCGCGAACTAATGTATTGCGGCTATTACCTCTACGACCACACATTACACTTCTACTACCTTGGCGGTCCAGACTTCGTCGTTGGACCCGATGCTCCACCAGAAAAAAGAAACGTTATAGGAGTCATTGAAAAAGCTGGACTCGAAATAGGCAAGGGAGTCATAAAACATAGGGCTTACGGGCAAAAGATAACGGAGATTTTGGGCGGAAAGGCGACACATCCAGTTAGCGCGTGCATACCCGGGGGCGTTTCAAAACCACTTTCAGAAGAAGAGCGACGCGAAATCGAGAAGATGGCGAGAAGCTGCCTTGAATTCGCGAAATTCAGCCTAAAACTCTTCGACGACATAGTGTTGAAAAACACGGACTACGTCAACCTAATAAAAAGCGAAGCATACACGCTCCCAACCTATTACATGGGCTTGGTTGACAAAAACAACCACGTGAACTTCTATGATGGCGACGTACGCGTTGTAGACCCAAACGGAAAAGAGTTCGTCAAATTCAAGCCAAAAGAATACTTGGACGTGATTGAAGAGCATGTGGAACCATGGACATACGTGAAGCTGCCATACCTAAAGAAGGTTGGATGGAAAGGCTTGGTCGGCGGACCCCAAAGTGGACTATACCGTGTTGGACCGCTTGGAAGGCTTAACGCTGCAGACGGGATGGCAACAGCCCTAGCGCAGGCTGAATATGAAAGAATGTATAAGACGCTTGGCGGAAAACCAGTCCACAATACTTTGGCGTATCACTGGGCTAGGCTAATAGAACTTTTGTATGCGGCTGAACGCGCACTAGAACTAGTAACAGACCCAGAAATAACAAGCAAGGATATTCGGAATAAGCCAGAAAAACCAGGCGAGGGCGTTGGCATAGTTGAAGCTGCACGTGGAACGCTTATACACCATTACATACTTGACGAGAAGGCATTAGCCAAAAAAGTCAACCTCATCGTGGCTACGACGCATAATGCGCCGAGCATATGCATATCAATAAAAGACGCCGCGAAGGCGCTGATAAAAAATGGCAGGGTTAACGATGGCATTTTGAATATGGTTGAGATGGCTTTTAGGGCGTATGACCCGTGTTTCGCGTGTGCCACACACTTTGCAGTTGGGCAAATGCCGTTGCAAGTTGAAATTTACAATTCCGAGAGGCAGTTAATAAAGAAAATTGAAAGGTGACGGAAATGGAAGAGGCAAAAATTGGAGTATTCCTATCCGACTGCGGAAAACAGCTATCCGCAATTCTAAACTTCGAGGAAATAGCGAACCATCTGAAAATTGTTCCACAAGTTTCTCTTGTGGCTGTCGGAAGCGAATTCTGGCGAGGTCAAGGATTAAAAACGGTAGTTGAAGCCGTGAAAAGCGGCAAAATAGACCGTGTAGTCGTTGCGGAAAGCATACCAAAAATCGGTGAAATAAACATCGCAGAATCTCTGGAAGCTGTTGGACTTAACCCCAACTTCGTTGAAGTCATAGACATAAAGGATAACTGCGCATGGCCACACCGTGACGCGCCTAAAGAAGCCACGGAAAAGGCAAAGGCAATGCTTTTGGCTGCGATAGAGCGCGTAAAACTTGCAGAGCCGATTGAGAAACTGGAGTTTCCAGCCGTAAAATCTGTTCTCGTTATAGGCGGCGGACTTGCGGGAATGCAGGCTGCAGAAGACCTAGCGGACATGGGCTTTGAGGTTTACCTCGTCGAGAAGGAGCCGTTTCTCGGCGGGTTAGCTGCGAAGGCTGGGCGGTTTTTCCCGACGGATGACTGTGCAATATGCATTCAGTCGCCAGCTTCAGATGTGAAGACAATAACGCATACTTCGCGGAAATGCGTTTACCGTTCTGGCTTCTCAGAAATTCCAAACCTAAACGTGCTGACAAACTCTAGAGTTGTGAAAGTCGATGGCGCGCCTGGAAACTACAAGGTGACAGTTGAAAGAAAGCCTAGGTACGTTAATGAGGAAAAGTGTGTTGCATGCGATTTGTGTGCTTCTGTTTGTCCAGTTGAAGTTCCAGATGAATATAACGCGAGGCTGAAGAATAGGAAGGCGATTTACATTAACACGCCGCTTGTTTATCCGCCAGTGTACGTCATAGACGCTGATGCATGCAAATTCGCTGAGTGCGGCAAGTGTGTTGAAGCTTGTCCGACAAAGGCGATTGAGCTGAACCAGAAGAGCAAGAAGGTTACGCTTAATGTGGGCAGCATAATTGTTGCCACTGGTTTTAGGGAGTACGACCCAAGCGTGATAAAGGAGTATCATTACGGCGAGTATCCAGACGTGATAACGCAGCTTGAACTTGCAAGGATGATTGATGCTTTCGGTCCAACAAAGGGCATGATAATACGGCCATCAGACAAGAAACCAGCAAAAAGGATAGTTTTCATTCAATGCGTTGGTTCTAGAGATAGACGCTGGAACCCGTACTGTTCAAGCATATGCTGCATGATATCGCTGAAGCATGCCACACTGATTAAGTCGGCTTTTCCAGATGCTGACGTAACAATATGCTACATTGACATAAGAACCACTGGAAGGGAACACGAATACTATTATGAACGCGCACGTGAGATGGGAATAAAATTTGTGAAGGGGAGACCAACAGAAATCTTGCACGACCCAGAAGCAAACCTGCTAATCGTCGATGTTGAAGATGAACTTTTAAGAAGGTTCTTGGAACTAGAAGCAGACCTTGTCGTCTTATCGCCCGCAATGGTGCCAGTTGAAGACGCAAAGCAGCTTGCAGATTTGCTCGGCTTAGAACTGGACAAGGACGGCTTCTTTAAGGAATACAATGCCAAACTTAGACCTACAGAAACAAAGAAGCGAGGTATATTCATTTGCGGTGGAGCAATATTTCCCAAAGATGCGCCTACAACTTCGCTTCATGCTCATTCGGCCGCTGTTAAGGCTGCCAAGTTTCTATTGAACGGCAAAATCGTCAAAGACCAAAAAACAGCCTACGTAAACGAGGATTATTGCGGAGACTGCGAATTCTGCCCGGTCATATGCCCATACGGGGCGATAACACTAACGGAAAAGGCTGACGGACACATGGTTGCTCATGTGGATGACCTCTTATGCGAGGGCTGCGGCGTCTGCGTTGGCACATGCCCCGTCGGAGCAATTGAGCTTCGCCACTTGAAGCCAAGCCAAATTTCAGCCCAGATGAAAGCGCTGCTGTCCGTTAATGGAGCATCAAAACCGCTTGTTTTGGCTTTCTGCTGTTCGGAGTGTGGTCACGCCGCTGTTGACTCTTCTGGAATGGCTATGTTGGATTATCCAGCAAACGTTCGCGTGCTGCGTGTGCCATGCACTGGCGTACTGCAAGTACAGCACATACTCGAAGCTTTCAAGGCTGGCGCTCAAGGAGTCATGGTTGTCGGATGTAAGCCAGACGGTTGCCACTACGAGGTTGGAAGCCAGAAGGCACAGAAGAAGGTGGAGCTTGCAAAGGTTTTGCTAAGAGAGTATGGCATTGAACCAGAACGTCTCGAAATGTTCAACATGGTTTACATAGAAGGCGACAAGTTCGCCGAAGCCGCAAAGGCTATGACTGAAAAAGTGGAGAGGCTTGGCGCACTCCAACTAGCCTAAACCAAGAAAAGGACGGTAATCCCATGGCTGAGGAAGCACAAAAGAAAGTGTCGACAAAGGGATTCGCCAAGGAAATAACCAGCAGGCTCGGCGGAGAAACAATAACGCTATGCTACCAGTGTGGAACATGCGCTGCAAGCTGCCCAGTGGCAAAAATTACTGATAAATATAATCCGAGAGAAATTATTAGGCTTGCGCTGCTTGGATTAAGAGATGATGTATTATCTGGCGGCGCCATCTGGCTTTGTTCCTCGTGCTACAACTGTCAAGAACGTTGTCCACAGAAAGTCGAGATAGCCGACGTAATCTACGCCTTGAGGAACATTGCCATCCGCGAGGGAAACGTGCCAAACATTTACGCAGAATTTGCAGCTGGACTAATGAACGAAGGACGCATAGTCCCAATATCAAAGTTTCTCGAGAAAAAGCGCGCCGAATACGGTTTGCCGCAACTCAAGCCAGCAAATGTCGAAGCTGTTAGGCGTATTCTCTCGGCAACGGGATTCGACAAAATCCAGTTTAAGAAGAGTGAAGCGCAATGACAAGTTACGCCCTGTTTTTAGGATGCACCATACCCGCGCGGCAACCACACTATGAGTTGGCGGCGCGTAAAGCCCTAACAAAACTTGGAATAGAACTTATCGACTTGGAGAACATGACGTGCTGCGCCCCGCCGCCACTGCAGTCAATAGACTTGGAAACAAGCCTTGCCATCGCCGCGTACAACATCTGCCTAGCCGAAGAAGCGGACCTAAACATAGTCACGTTGTGCACTGGGTGCTTCGAATCGCTTGCCATGGCTAACACCCTTCTGAAGGAAAAAAATGAGCTTAGGGAAAGGGTTAACAAGATTCTCGCATCTGTTGGGAAAGAGTTTAAGGGAAACAGGGAAGTTCGGCATTACCTTCAAGTTTTGATGAACGATGTCGGTTTGAACAACCTAAAGAAAAGCGTTGCAAAACCGCTGAGCAAGCTTAAAGTAGCAGCCTTTTCTGGTTGCCACCTGCTTAGACCAAGCGCGCTCTTGAGGTTTGATGATCCAGAACGACCGAAAATCTTTGACGATTTGATTGAAGTGTTGGGCGCCAAAAGCATTTGGTATAGGAATAAGTTGAAGTGTTGTGGCGGTTTACTGCGGGGCTACGCTGACGACGTGGCTTTAGCCATAGCAAGAGACAAAATAGTAAACGCTTCAAAGGCTGGCGCAGACTGCATATCAACGCTCTGTCCATTCTGCTTCCTAACACTGGACCTTGGGCAAATGCTAATAAAAACCACATACAAGGAAGAATACAACATACCAGTAATTCATTACGCTGAACTTTTGAGCGTAAGCCTAGGAGTAGACCCAAAAGAGCTTGCACTCGATTTCCACAAGGTAAAATTGGACCCAGTACTAAGCAAAATAGGCTAGAACGTTTTCCTTTCCCTTTTTATCATTTTTATTTTTGAAGCTTGCTAGATAAGCGTTAATAGTTTGAATTGCACTATCACAGTTTTGGGAGTGGCATATGAAGGTGACCGCCCTAAAAGAGCACAAGTGCTTCTGTTGTGGAGCACCAATAAAGCGCGGTGAGGAGTGCTTCGCCTTTTTCGTGAATCCATCTGACCCAAGTAAAAGCGAATTCGACGTTATTTACACCTGCATAAAATGTAGCGATGAAGAGAGGTGCAAAATTAGGATAAAACGTCGAGAGGCAAGCGAATCGTAAATGGGTCAGTTTTCTTTTGGAATCTCTATTTCAAGCGCCTCATTGTTGTTGCATTTCGTAACCATGTTTTCAATTTTCAAGTGATCAACTGGAAGAGTTACCTTTCGGCACTCGTCAACGCAAACCTCATTTCCATCATCCTTCTTGTAGCAGACTTTGTTGCATATTTCTATGCCATCCACGTCCGTGTGAACAGTTATTTTTTGGTCTTTGCATTTGCACTGTATAAGGATTCTTACATAATTCTCGTCCTCAAACACGTCTATCAAGGGCTCTTCAAGCTGTGGTAATGGAATTAAATGCTTAACAGGACTTGGCTCTATTTGCTCGCTGATTACGTATTTTTTATAAATGAGTTTCTCCATGGGCTCCACAACAACGTCGCTTATTTCTTCCGCTTCGTTTTCAATAAGCTTCTTTACCAGAACCTTGCAGAAAACATCTATGTTTCGGAGGGCTTCCTCAAAACTGCTCATTTACCTCAAGCCTCTTCCTCATATTTACAATATTTACTTTGAACGATTTAAAGCTTCTTAAATTAAAACTAAATCACATTTGAAGCAAGAAATCAAGCGTTCTTTGCAGTTAATGGGATAGACCGCACATGCTTTACCACGCGGACAATGTCTTCAACCTCTTTTTTGGGCTGTTCCAATGCTCTGTTTATGGCTATGTCAGCAATTGTCGCTCCCTTATCCGCAATTTTGGTTAGGCATGAAATGTAAGCCCTTAAATACGGAATTTCTGGGGCTTCACGCATCAGTCTTTCAGCTTCCCTTTCGAGAACTTCCTTCATTTCTAATACGCCATTAGCCACGCGAAGGTCTCTTGTGAAAATGCAGTCTAGGGCTTTCTGGAATATGGTTTGGGCTAACTCGCCCATGTGGAAAATTCTCTGCACAACGTCTGATGGAATCCGGTTGCGATAAACCTTTAACTCAACGATTTTTTTGGCTATATCTTCTGAATAGTCCGCAATCAACTCTAAATATTGAAGTATCAGCCTCGTAGCTGGTATAAAGAGCACATCCGTCGCGCCTATCTGCTCAGCAATTTCGGGTTTAACTTGCGCAGAAAGAAGCAAGCGAACAGCAAGATAATAAATGGTGTCAGCCTCATCCTCGCGGCTGATGGCTTCTATAGCTAAATCTTCGTTATTTTCTTGGAACGCCTGCATCGCCTCTAAAAGTATTGTTGATGCGATTAGCGACAAGCGTCTAACAAGCATGTCAAGTTTGAATTTTGACGGGTCTACTGAGCATTGGAGTAGTATGTTTTTTGGTGTTTCTTCAAGTATTCCGAGACCAATTAGTTTTGGAACTATCCGCCTAATCTCGTCAACATGTTCCTTGCTTATTCTTGTTGTGGATACAACCCTTAAAACGTCCCTTCCAAGCATGTAGCTTCCGACGATTATCCTCTCGAGCATGCCCTTCTCGTCGCAGGCATCGGCGTTAATGATATATTCTTCTGCTTCCTCTTTTAGGGCGAAGTGGCTTGGCATAATCTTTAGTGTGCCGTCTCTTTCTGGCATTAGGAAAACTAGGTCTCCAGGGTTTATGTTGTTTTGTTTTGTCCATTCGCTTGGAAGTGAAACAGTCAGCGTTGAGTAGCCAACTTTTTGCACTTTTCTACTTTCCAAAAGCTTCACCGTCTATATGGTATTTACTATACACGCCAGTTTAACGCATAGCCTATATTTTTCCGTTTCTGTCGATAACAAGCCTTAATTGTAGTTTTGCATTCTATTTGAATAGAGGAGAGATTCTGGTTTGGAGAAACCAATTAGAAGTTTGGTGAAGGCGATTTCTTGGCGAATTGTTGCAACTTTAACAACAATCTTGTTGGTCGTAATATTTAGTAAGGGCGATTGGAGTTTAGGCGGGGTTGTTGGAATGTCAGAGCTTGTTTTGAAGACTGTTGTTTATTATTTTCATGAGCGCGTTTGGAACTTGCTGGGGTTTGGGAGAGAGTTGAAGCATTAAGCGATTTTATATATGGTATTTACTATTGCGTAAAATATATGCATCAAGTATATATCTTTGGTTTATGTTATATATGCTTCAGATGTAAAGGAGGTTGATGGAAAATGTCTGAATGGAAAACCGTAAGCATAAGACAAGAACTAATAAAACAGATTGAAGAAGCAATCAAAACAGGGCGCTACAGAAGCATATCAGAATTCGTCTCAGAAGCCATCCGCCTACGCCTCGAAGATCTAATGCGCGCAGAAGGCATACCTGCAGAAAAACGCAAGGAATTGCTCCTAACACCTGAACTTCTCCTCTACACGCCAAAACACACATGGGCACAAGTAACACCTGAAGGGAACATCCGCGTCGGCGTTTCAGACTATGCCCAAAGGCATTTGAAGGGCATAGCAAACATAATGACCGAACCAGTTGGAAAAGAAATAAGCCACATGGAGCCATTCGGCGTCGCGGAAACATGGATGTTCATGTTCGACTTGTACGCGCCAGTAAGCGGCAAAATAGTCAAAGTAAACGAGAAGCTGAAGAACGAGCCAAACCTCGTTAACGAAGACCCATACGGCGAAGGCTGGATTGTGGAGATTAAGCCGAACAACTCGTTAACTTTAGAGCAGGAACTTAAGAAGTTGTTGAGCGCCCGCGAATACAACAAGTGGGTAAGCAAGCTTGAAGGTAGACTGCGCGAATAAATTATTTCCCCTTTTCTTTACCTTTATGTTATTTTTGCGTTAAACTTAACGCGAATGCACTAATATATCCGATGTGTTTCATAAGATTAATTCTCAAGCTGGTTTGACAATGACAAAGAATAACCAAACAAAAGTAAAGAAACTACCGCCATGCCGCTCCGCATGCCCAGCACACGTCAACGTTCAAGGATATGTCGCATTGCTTCAAAGAGGCAAATTCAAAGAAGCAGTTGAAATAATCCGCAAGGACATGCCATTCCCTGCCATCTGCGGACGCGTGTGCTTCAGCCCATGCGAAGATGCATGTGCAAGAACAAACGTTGACCAAGCCGTGGCAATACGCGCACTAAAAAGGCTTGTCGCAGACATTGAAAGAGAGCAGGGACGCGTGAAACCAGAACCAATCCCAAAGAAGTACAGCGAAAAAGTCGCCATAATAGGTGCTGGACCAGCGGGTTTAACGGCAGCCTACGAACTTGCGAAACTTGGTTATCCAGTAACCGTTTTTGAGCGAATGAGTGAGCCTGGCGGAATGATGCGCTACTGCATACCAAACTTCCGCCTCGAAAAGTTTGTTGTGGCAAACGAAATCGCCTACATAAAGGATTTGGGCGTGGAAATAAAGACTGGCGTGGAATTTGGAAAGGATATAACGCTTGAGAGCCTGCGCAAAGATGGGTATAAGGCAATTTTCCTCGCAATCGGAACGCAGAAGGGCATGAAGCTGAACGTTCCAGGCGAGGAGCTTGAAGGCGTAATAAATGCTGTTGACTTTTTGAGGGCTATATCGCTGGGCGAACCTATAAAAGTTGGTGAAAGAGTCGCCGTGATAGGCGGCGGGAACACAGCCATAGACGCGGCTAGAACCGCAAAGAAGCTTGGCGCAAAAGAAGTAATGATATTGTATAGGCGTTCACGCGAAGAGATGCCCGCACTGCCGCACGAGGTGGCGGAAGCAGAAAAAGACGGAGTTAAATTCTACTTTTTGGTCGCTCCAAAGCAGATAATAGGCGAAAATGGCAAGGTTAAGGCTGTTGAATGTATAAGGATGCGTCTCGGAGAACCAGACGAGAGTGGAAGAAGAAAGCCTATCCCAATAAGCTTTTCAGAGCATCAATACGAGGTTGACATGGTTATACCCGCGCTTGGGCAAGTCCTAGAATTGTCATGCGTGCCGCCAGAACTTTTAGACAAAGAGGCAAGAACGCCATCAATAAAAGTTGACTTCGCAACTATGGAAACAAGTGTGAAAGGCGTTTTTGCTGGCGGCGACATGGCTACTGGACCGGCAAGCATAATTGAGGCTGTTGGGGCAGGCAAAAAAGCGGCAGTTTCAATTCACCTTTACCTTCGCGGACAGGACCCGAGAAGCGCAAGAGAAGAAAAAATTGAGGAAACGACTTGGGTTAAGAATTGGGGCTACATCAAAAAGAAGGAGCGCAGATACGAGCCTCCGTTAGAAAAGCCTCACCTAAGCTTTGAAGAGGCTAAAGTTTACCTTGAAAAGTTAAAACGTGAGGCAGTTTTTGAGGCTTTTCGCTGTCTAGGCTGCGGACCATGCGCAGAATGCTTAGCAGAGCTGGACTTATGCGAGGGCGACAAGGCTGTCGTTGACGAAAACTTGTGCGTTGGATGCAATGTCTGCGCTGTTGTATGCCCATTCGGAGCGATAAAAAAGAACGAGAAGGAAATTGCACAAGTTAACGAGGAGCTTTGCAAGGGCTGCGGAATATGTGCTGCGCGGTGTCCAGAACAAGCAATTTCGATGAAGAAGTTTTCGAATGAACGCATATTAAGCCTTGCCTTGCAAGTTGAGGAGGCGAGAACATGAGCGCAAAAATTGTTTGTTTCATGTGTAATTGGGCTTTCTGCCTAGAAGAAATGGAAATTCCAAAAAACGTTAACGTCGCCCGTGTAATGTGCATTGGAAGGCTCGACCCAGCCATTGTTCTTGACGTGCTTGCTAATGGCGCTGACGGCGTTTTAATGGTTGGTTGTAAACCGCCAGACTGCCACTATATTGAAGGAAATCTTCATGCGGAAAGAGCCGTTAAACTTCTAAAGAAGCTTGTTGCACTTGCTGGTTTGGAGCCGGAACGCGTAAAGCTTGAATGGTACACACCGCTAGAAGGAGAAAGCTTCATCCAACACTTGAAAGAGTTTAACACCGTTATAACTGGGCTTGGAGAATCTCCAATAAAAGCGTCTCCAGAATCAGAACTTATGCTAAACATTTTGGCTGCTAAAAACGCGGCTTCTGACTTTAGGCTTAGAGTTTTGCTTGGAAGGGAAAAAGAGCTTACGGAAAGCATAAACGTTTATGGAGAAAAAATCTCGCAAGAGGAATTCGACTTTTTGATGGACGAAATCGTTAAGGAAGATTTCCTACGCCACAAAATCCACTTGCTGACCAAGACAAAGCCGCTTTCGGTTAAAGATTTGGCTAAAGCGCTTGGAATTAAGCCTGCAGATGTTCTTAAGCAGATTGTGAACATGCGTAGGAAGAACATGATAACGATAGAACGTTTTGTGAAGACAACGCCCCTTTATAAGGCGTTGGAGGTGAAGTAGGATGGCAGACAAGAACCAAAAAGTTGGCGCAGTTCTCGTTGTCGGCGGAGGAGTTGCTGGAATCCAAGCTTCCTTGGACTTGGCTGATTCTGGCTTCAAAGTGTACCTTATCGACGAGGGCGCAAGCATCGGCGGCGTAATGGCTCAGCTTGACAAGACTTTTCCGACAAACGATTGTTCAATGTGCATTCTCTCGCCTAAACTTGTGGCTACCGGTAGGCATCCGAACATAACAATTTTGACTAACACGGAAATTTTAGGCGTGGAAGGCGAAGCCGGAAACTTCGAAGTTAAACTTCGAAAACGCGCCCGTTACATAATCGAAGATAAATGCAACGGCTGCGGCTTATGCGCACAAAAATGTCCAATTGAAGCCATAGACATTTACAACGAAGGCTTAAGCAACAGAAGCGCAATCTACGTTGACTATCCGCAAGCGGTTCCACTCAAGTACAAGATTGACCGCGAAAAGTGCATCGGCTGCGGAACATGCTACGAAATATGCAAAGCAAAAGCTGTGGCTTACGACCAACAAGACAGCGAAGCAGTGCTAAAAGTAGGTGCAATAATACTTGCACCAGGTTTCGAAACATTCGATGCTCGGCTGAAAAGCGAGTACGGCTATGGGCGCTACGCGAATGTTGTGACAAGCATAGAGTTTGAGCGCATACTAAGTGCTTCTGGACCCTACGGCGGCGTCGTTTTGAGACCTTCTGACGGCGAAATCCCAAAGAAAATAGCCTTCATCCAGTGTGTTGGTTCTCGTGATGCCCAGCTTGGAAACAACTATTGCTCCGCAGCGTGTTGCATGTACGGAATGAAAGAAGCTGTCATAGCCAAGGAGCATACGCCAACAAAGCTTGACGCCACAATATTCTTTATGGATTTGCGCGCTTACGGAAAAGAGTTTGACGCCTACTACAACCGCGCCAAAGAAGAGTGGGGAATAAGATTTGTAAGGTCAAGGGTTGCAGGCGTGTCCGAAGACCCTCTGACTGGAAACCTCATCGTGCATTATGTTGAGAATGAAACGCCGAAAACAGAAGAATTTGACATGGTTGTGCTCTCCATCGGCATGCAACCGCCAAAAAGTGTTGAAAAACTTGCAGAAGCGCTTGGAATAGAACTTAACAAGTACAAGTTCTGCAAAACAAACACTTTCACGCCGTTAGAAACTTCAAGATCTGGCGTTTTCGTCTGCGGCGCATTCAGCGCGCCAAAAGATATTCCAGAAAGCGTTGCCCAAGCAAGCGGTGCAGCGGCAAAAGCCATGAGCATAATCGCAAACGAAAGGGGCAAACTTGTAACGGTTAAGGAGTACCCGCAGGAAAGGGACATAAGCCAAGAAGAACCGCGAATAGGCGTTTTCGTCTGCCACTGTGGAATCAACATAGGCGGCGTCGTAAACGTTCCAGAAGTTGTTGAGTACGCTAAAAAATTGCCAAACGTGGTTTACGCAGAAGCAAACCTCTATACGTGCTCGCAAGACACGCAGAAACTAATCAGAGAAAAAATCCAACAATACAAGCTAAACCGTGTTGTCGTAGCCTCTTGCACTCCACGCACTCACGAGCCGCTGTTCAGAGAAACGGTTCAAGAGGCGGGATTAAACCCATACCTTTTCGAGATGGCAAACATACGTGATCAATGCAGTTGGGTGCACATGCACGAACCGAAAGCAGCAACAGAAAAAGCAAAAGACCTTGTGCGCTCAGTTGTCGCGAAAGCAAGGCTTCTACAACCGTTAAAGAAACCGCAAATAACCGTTACTCCAGTAGGTTTGGTCATAGGCGGTGGAGTTTCTGGCATGACCGCAGCCCTAGAACTCGCAAAGCAAGGCTTTGAGGTTCACCTAGTGGAAAGAGAGAAAGAACTCGGCGGGCATCTGCGCCACATACACTATCTGCTTGAAGGCGATGAAGACCCGCAAGAAAAGCTGAAAGCCCTAGTAAACGAGGTCATGGCGAACAGCAAAATACACGTTCACTTGAACTCTGAAGTTGTCAACATAGAAGGATTCGTCGGCAACTTCAAAACTAAGATAAAGCGGCACAACGGCGGAGAAGTGGAAGTTGAAAATGGCATAATAATTGTGGCTACTGGAGCAACAGAATACAAACCCAGAGAATATCTTTACGGCACAGACCCGAGGGTGCTTACCCAAAGGGAGCTTGAAGAAAAACTTGCAAAAGGCAACTTCAAAGCAAAAACCGTGGTCATGGTGCAATGCGTTGGAGCAAGAAACGAAGAGAGACCAAACTGCGCGAGGATATGCTGCGGACAAGCAATAAAGAACGCCCTAAAAATTAAGGAGTTAAGCCCACAAACAGAAGTTTACGTGTTATACAAGGATGTTAGGGCTTACGGCTTTAAGGAGGATTATTACCGCGAAGCCGCAACAAAAGGCGTGCTCTTCATAAACTATGAGGATGAAAGGAAACCACAAGTCGTTAATGAAGGCGCTAAACTTAAAGTGCGGTTCTGGGAGCCAGTGCTAAAAGAAGAAATCGAAATCGAACCAGATCTTGTCGTTTTAAGCGCGGCAACAATTCCAAACCCAGACAACAAACGCGTGGCAGAAATGCTCAAAGTCCCACTAACAAAGGACGGCTTCTTCCTAGAAGCACACATGAAACTTAGACCAGTTGACTTCGCAACTGAAGGCGTGTTCCTATGCGGGATGGCGCACTCACCAAAATACATTGACGAAAGCATAGCGCAAGCCTGTGCTGCAGCCGCGAGAGCCGCAACGATACTTTCGAAATCCACGCTTGAGATGGAGGGAATTGTGGCAAACGTGAACGAAGATTTATGTAGCGGATGTAGGATTTGTGAATATCTATGCCCATATGGGGCAATAGAGATGAAAGAGAAAGACGGCAAACTTACGGCACACGTAATTGAAGCTTTATGCAAGGGCTGCGGCGCTTGCGGAACAGCATGTCCAACAAAAGCCATCATCATGGGGCACTTCACAACAGAAGAAATACTTGCCCAAGTTAGAGCCGCATTGGTGGAGGCGGCAACATGACAGAAAAAGAGAATTTTGAACCAAAAATAATCGGTTTCCTATGCAACTGGTGCAGCTACGCAGGCGCAGACCTAGCAGGCGTAAGCCGAATCCAATATCCGCCAAACATTAGGATTGTACGCGTCATGTGCAGCGGCAGAATCGACCCAATCTTCATCTTGGAAGCATTCAAAAACGGAGCCGACGGCGTGCTAGTGGCTGGATGCCACCTGCCATCAGATTGCCACTATATTAGTGGAAACTTTAAGGCTTTGAGAAGGGTAACATTATTAAGGAAAATTCTGAAAGAATTTGGAATCGAACCAGAACGTCTGCGGCTGGAATGGGTTTCCGCAAGCGAAGGAGACCGTTTCGCAGCCATAGTACGCGAAATGGTTGAAGAAATAAAAAAGCTTGGTCCAAGCCCCCTAAAGAAAATGGAGGTTAAAACTTAATGTCGCAAGCAGAAAAAGAACCCATAAAGGCTTCTGAAATTGACCCCAAATTTAAATATGAAATTGCGAAGCTGCCAGGCGGAGAAAAACTCATGCTCTGCTTCCAGTGCGGCACATGCACTTCCGACTGTCCCATAGCAAAGTTCAGCGACACTTATAGACCTAGGCAGATTATACGCATGACGCAGCTTGGTTTACGTGAAAGAGTTTTGAGTAGCGACACGTTGTGGCTTTGCGCCTCGTGTTTTACGTGCACGGACAGATGTCCACAAGACGTTGAAGTTGCAAGCGTCATACGCGTGCTCCGTAATTTGGCAGCTGAAAGAGGCTATATACCGCAAGTTTTCAAGGAGCAAGCGTCAAGCATCCTAGAGTCTGGATACGCCTACAAAATCCCAGACCTGCGAATAAAGAAGAGGGAAAGTCTGGGTTTGCCGCCCTTGCCGCGTGGAAACCCCGAAAGCATTAGAAAGAGTCTCCACGGCGTAGGCTTCCTAAAGTTTGTTGAAGGTGAGAAAAGTGCCACAAAATAAATTCCTAATCTTCCTCGGATGCGCAATACCCTACAGGGTTTCAGCCTACGAAATCTCAGCGCGGAAAGTGCTTCAAAAATTAGGCGTAGAACTCGTTGAGATGCCAGAATTCAACTGCTGCGGCTTGCCAATGGACCCAGTAAGCCACGAAATGATGCTCATTTTGGCGGCGAGAAACCTCGCTCTGGCAGAGCGTGAGGGACTAAACATTTTAACACTTTGTCCTGGCTGTGCTGGCACGCTTAAGAAAGTTAATAAGATGTTGAAGGAAGACAAGGTACTGCGCGAAGAAATAAACAAACACTTGAAAGAAACTGGTTTAGAGTTTAAAGGAACAATAGACGCAAAGCACTTGATGCAGGTGCTCATCGAGGATGTTGGCTTGGAACGGATAAAGAATGCGATTGTAAAGCCTTTAACGGCGCTTAGGGTTGCAGAACATAACGGCTGCCACATTTTGAGACCGAAAGAATACATTGGATTTGACGACCCAGAAGACCCGCAGACGCTTAAGAGGCTTGTGGAGGCTACTGGCGCCACATGCCTAGACTATCTCGACGAGACAGAGTGTTGTGGTGCTCCAAGCGTGGGCGTGAACGACAAGATTGCACTTCAGCTTGCACGGGACAAGCTTAATCACATAAAGATGGTTGGCGCCCAAGCCATGATCACGATATGTCCATTCTGCCACATAATGTATGACACTAACGAGTTGCGCATAGAAAAAATGTTCAACGAAACCTACGGCATACCTATACTGCATTATACGCAGTTGCTCGGCTTGGCGATGGGAATACCACCAGAAGAGCTTGCCTTCAACGAGCTTAGGGTTGATGCCTCAAAAATATTGAAAACAGCGTTGGAAGGTGCATAAAATGAGTAAGAATAAGCTGAAATTTGCGTTTTATTGGGCTGCGAGTTGTGGTGGCTGCGAAATCGCCGTTCTCGACATAAACGAAAAAATACTGGATGTACTGCAAATAGCCGATATCGTCTTTTGGCCAGTGGCCATAGACATAAAATACAAAGATGTTGAGGCGATGCCTGACAAGTATATTGACGTGTGTTTCTTTAATGGTGGGATCCGCAACAGCGAGCAGGAGCACATGGCTAAACTTTTGAGGCAAAAATCAAAAATACTCGTTGCCTATGGCGCCTGTGCGCACCTCGGCGGGGTTCCAGGACTTGCGAACTTGACTAACCGCGAAGAAATTTTCGAGAAGGTTTATGCTGAGACATTTTCAACTGCAAACCCAAACAAGACTGTGCCAAAGCCGAAAGTTGCGGTTAAGGAGGGCGAATTAGACATTCCAGAGTTCTATGACACTGTTAGAACGCTTGACCAGACCGTGGATGTGGATTATTATGTTCCTGGCTGTCCACCAGCGGTTGAACGCACTTTATACGCTTTGGAAGTCATAGCCAAAGGCGAATTGCCGCCGAAAGGCTCTGTGCTTGCGCCGCTAAAGTCTGTTTGCGATGAATGTCCAAGAAAGAAGGAGAACAAGAAGATATCGCGTGTATACCGCGTTTACGAGAAGGCTCCAGAACCAGAAAAATGCCTACTGGAACAGGGAATAATCTGCATGGGACCCGCCACAAGAGGCGGATGCGGAGCAAGATGCTTAAAGGCAGACATGCCGTGCACGGGATGCGGTGGACCGTGTCCGAACTCGCCAGAACAAGGAGCAGCCATGATAAGTGCGCTTGCATCTATACTTGGCTTGGAAGAGGAGAAGGAAAAATACACGGAAGAGGAAGTGGAGAAACTGGTTAGCCAAATAAAGGATCCGATTGGCACTTTTTACATGTACGCTTTGCCAGCTTCAATTTTGCGTAGGAGGATTATGCAAAAATGAGGAAGGTTGTTATTGACCCGATAACGAGGCTTGAGGGACACGGAAAAATAGCCATATTTCTAAACGATGCGGGCGAAGTGGAAAACGCCTACCTACAGATTCCAGAACTCAGGGGTTTTGAAAAGTTTTGTGTTGGAAGAAAGGCTGAGGACATGCCGCTTTTGACGAGTAGGATTTGCGGCGTTTGCCCAGTTGCGCATCACATGGCTGGAACAAAAGCTTTGGACGCAGCGTTCAACGTTGAACCGCCATCAGCAGCCAAAAAACTCCGCGAACTAATGTACTGCGGCTACTACATTTACGACCATACACTACACTTCTATTATTTGGGCGGACCAGACTTCGTCGTAGGACCAGACGCCCCACCAGAAAAAAGAAACGTCATAGGCGTCATCGAAAAGGCTGGACTCGAAATCGGCAAAGAAGTCATAAAGCACAGAGCCTATGGGCAGAGGATAACCGAAATAATCGGCGGAAAAGCCACACATCCAGTCTGCGGAATTCCAGGCGGAATCTCCAAACCATTAAGCGAAGAAGAGCGGAGCGAAATTGAGAAGATGGCTTCTTCAGCCGTGAACTTCGCCAAGTTTTCGCTGAAACTTTTCCATGACATTGTTCTTGGAAACAGCAAATACGTCGACTTGATTAAGAGCGACGCTTACACTCTTCGAACTTACTATATGGGCTTAGTTGACGAAAACAACAAAGTGAACTTTTACGACGGCAAAATCCGCGTTGTAGACCCCAACGGCAAAGAATTCGTGAAGTTCGAAGCCAAAAACTACCTTGACCACATTGCAGAACACGTTGAAGAGTGGACTTACGTGAAATTCCCATACCTAAAGAAAATTGGATGGAAAGGCTTTGTTGACGGTCCAGAAAGCGGAGCATATCGTGTTGGACCGCTTGGAAGACTTAACGCTGCAGACGGGATGGCAACGCCACTGGCGCAGGAAGAGTACGAGTTTATGTATAAGACGCTTGGCGGAAAACCAGTTCACTCAACGCTTGCCTATCACTGGGCTAGGCTAATAGAACTACTCTATGCTGCTGAAAGAGCTTTTGAACTAAGCAGAGACCCAGAAATAACGAGCAAGGATGTGCGCAACAAGCCAGGCGCGCCGGGAGAAGGCGTGGGCGTTGTTGAAGCAGCTAGGGGAACGCTTATTCACCATTACGTTTTGGATGAAAATGCACTGATAAGAGACGTTAACCTAATAGTTGCGACGGTCAACAACAGTCCATCAATAAACATGTCTGTTCGGAATGCCGCTAAAGGCTTGATACACGGCGACAAAGTTGACCATGGCATTTTGAATATGGTTGAAATGGCTTTTAGGGCGTATGACCCGTGCTTTGGATGTGCCACCCACTTCGCTTTTGGACAGATGCCGCTAACAATAGAAATCTTCAACAACGAAAAGAAACTAATAAAAACATTGCAAAGATAAACATCCCCCCACTTTATTTATGGCGAATTTTTTGGTTAATCAAAAGCTAAAAAAAGATTTAAAGAACTGGCTTTCTAACGCAAAAAAAGTTGTTATCGCCGGAATCGGAAACCCAATAAGAATGGACGACTTTGTCGGAGTCAAGATTGTCCAAGACCTCCGCGGAAAAGTCTCCGCGAAGGTTTTTCTGATTGAATGCGAAACCGTCCCAGAAAGTTTCATACAACAGATAATAGATTTCAACCCAACACATGTCTTACTAATTGACGCTGCAGTTCTGGGGCTGAAGCCAGGAGAGGCAAGGCTTGTTTATCCAGAGGATTTGGCGTTTTCTTCAGCGTTTTCAACGCACATGCTTCCGCTGCGCTTGTTTTGTGAGTACCTATCCAAAACTTTGGAGGCGAAAATTGCCTTGCTGCTCATACAACCGAAAAGTGCAGAGTTCAGCGAAGGCTTAACAAGAGAGGTTGCAGCTTCAGCCACAAAAATTGTTAATCTGCTTTTGGAGGTCCTCCCATAATCGACGGTTTGAACGTGAACGCGAATAAAGAAAAATGGAGATGGCGGTTAGGTTCCAGCGGTTACTTTCATTGCTTCTTGGAAAAGCTTCTTTGTAGCTGCAATCCTTGCCTTCTGCGCTAGGACGTCGCTTGTTACTAGGTCTAAGGCTTCTTCTGGGCACCATTTAACGCATTGTGGTTCGCCTTTGTCCTTGCAGAGGTCGCAGACAAACACCGTCTTCTTTTCTGGGTGTATCATTATCGCGCCGTAATCGCATGCCTCAATGCACCATCCGCATCCATTGCATTTGTCCTCGTCAACTATTATTATGCCGTTTTCTTCAGACTGCGAAAGGGCGTCTCTCGGGCAAGCGGCAACGCATGGCGGGTCTTCGCATAGCCTACATGAGATTGAAATGTTTACAAGCGGGTTCAACCGCACAACGCGTATTCTCGACTTTAAAGGGTTGAAAGACTTCTCCTTCGTAAAAGAGCAGACGTATTCACATACTTGGCATCCTACACACTTGTCTGGGTCTGCTGTGACGAATTTTCTCTCGTGAATCTTAACCATAATGCTACGCTCCTTTTATTTTTCCTTCAACTATGTGAATTAAGTCGTCTATGCCTAACTCCTTAAGCTTCTCTACTTTTGGTATGCCCTCCCTTGTCCATCCACGCGCCTCGTAATAATCATCCAAAAGCAAGTCCAGCTCCGCCTGTGAAACGTAGGCGCCTTTGGCTGGTCCCTCATCTTGGATTGGCTGGTGCATGACCTTCCATGGTAACGTGTCGTCTTTTCTGCTTAAGCCTTCTCTGACATTGAAAACTCTTGCTACATTGTTTATTCTTTCGCCGCAACGACGTATTTCTTCCGGCGTCATCTCAATTCCAGTCACCAAAGTGTAAAGCTTCGCAAGGTCTTCTGCTTCCTTGTAGTATGTTCCCCTTGAGAACTTGCAGACTATCATCGAATCAATTATGGTGTACATGTCCTCCATGTCCTTAACCATTTTTCCTCTTCCCTTCTCGGCAACCAAACGGTTAACTTTTCCCTTCACGTCGAAAGCGTAAGCGCCGTGCCTATTATGGTCTGCCCCTCTGAAGGAGACTGCGAAGCCCAAGGCAGCTGTTTTTAAGCATCTTAAGTCGTATCCCGTAACTTCGACGCCCTTGATGTGTTGGGCGAGTTTTTCTGCGCCCTTGCCTATTTTTTCTCCAGCAACTTTTACGCCTTCTGCGAGAATGTCGCCTATCCCCTCGCGTTTGCCCATTTTCTCTATAAGCTGAACCAGTGCTTCATGATTGCCAAAACGTGCATCCAGTCCGTCCATGTCCTTCTGCGTTAAAATTCCATTTTCGTAACAGTCCATTGCGAAGCCAACAATCACTCCAGCGCTGATGGCATCTATCCCATAATAGTTGCACAAGTCCATGCCCTTTATTATGGCGTCCAGGCGGTCAACGCCGCAGTACGGTCCCATAGCCCAAAGCGGCTCATACTCCATCCGTGTCATGGCACCCTTGTATGGTCCCTCTGTTACTACGCAAACGTGCTCACATCGCATTGCACATGAGCTGCATCCAATTATTTTTGCGACGTATCGCTCGTTTAATGCCTCTCCGCTCACTTTCTCAGCTGCCTCAAAATACGCGTTGTTATAGTTTCTTGTGGGCATACAGTGCAAGGCGTTGTGTACCAAGACGTTTTCTGGCGTGCCTAAAGTTCTATATTTCTGCGTGGCTGGTCCCTTCATTCTTTCGTGAAATTCTTTGACGAACTCCATGAACTCGTCTGGTTTTGCCACAGTGATGTCGTGGGTTCCGCGGACAGCGATTGCCTTAAGGTTCTTTGAACCCATAACGGCGCCTAGCCCAGTTCTTCCAGCAGCCCTGGTCTTTTCATTTATTATGCATGCTATTCGAACGAGTTTTTCTCCAGCTGGACCTATTGCCGCTACGCGAATGTAGTAGTCGCCAAGTTCCTCTTTTATCGCGTCTTCGGTGTCAGCTGGTGACTTTCCCATTAAATGTGAAGCGCTTAATAGCTGAACAGAATCATCGTCAATCCAAACGTAAACGGGCTTTTCCGCCCTCCCCTTTAAAATCACGGCGTCGTATCCAGCCCTCTTCAGCTCCGTTCCAAACGAACCGTGCGATTTAGCTTCGCCCACACCGTAGCTTTGAGGAGATTTCGCCACAAAAGCGTGGCCGTTTCCGCCAGTTGGCCAGACCGTGCCTGAAACTGGACCTGTTGTGAGAATCAGCGGATTTTCTGGACTTAACGGGTCTACTCCCGCTTGTGAGTGGTCAAGCCAGAGGCGCATGCCTAGGCCTATTCCGCCGATATATTTTTTTGCGTAGTCTTCGTTTAATGGTTCAACGTGAGTTTTTCCTGTTGTTAAATCTATGTGGAGTACTCGACCAGCATAGCCGTACACGATTTTTCCTCCAAACTTAGCTTAAATAGAGTCATATAATTTACGTGATAAGTTATATTAATGTATCTCTAACTTTTTGCAAACTTTAAAGAATAAAATTGGCAATTAAAAAGGGAGAGTGCAGTTAGCGCTAAAGCGCCTCTTTCACGAGTTCGAGGATATCCTTAACGGCGACTTTGCCTTCAACATCCAACACTTTTATTGCGTCTTCAAGTGTCGTGATGCAGTATGGACATGCAACGGCTATTGTGTCAACGTTCAATTCTAGTGCCTCTTTAACCCTCTCAACGCATGGTCTCTTTTCAGCAGGTGCCTCTTCGGTCCAAACTCTCCCAGCGCCTCCGCCACAGCAGAAGCTGCTCTGCCTTGTCCTTTTCATTTCAACTAGTTCCAAGCCTTTTATCGCCTGTAAAATCTGTCTCGGTTCGTCGAATATGTTGTTGCGTTTACCCAGAAAACATGGGTCGTGATAGGCTACTCGCCTATTGAGAGCTTTTGAAAGTTTAAGTTTTCCAGAGTTTAGGGCTTCTGCCAAAAACTGCGTGTAATGCTGAACGTTCAAGTTTGCTTCGCTGTACGGCTTATCATTCTTAAACGTGTTGTAGCAGTGAGGCGACATTGTTACGATTTTTTGAGCGTTGAACTTTTTGAACATGGTGATGTTGTGTTCTGCTAGGACCTCAAATAGGCCTCGCTCGCCCATACGCAGTATGTGGTCTCCACAACACCATTCTTCAGAGCCCAAGGTTGCATAATTTACACTTAGTTTGTCGAAGATTGAAGCCATTATTCGCGCTGTTTCTTGGTTTCTTGTGTCAAAAGCGTTTGAACAGCAAACAAAGAACAGAACCTCCGCTTCGGTAACAGTTGGATAAGTTTTAACGTTTAATCCCTTCGCCCAGTCCATCCTCTTGCTTTGATGTGTCCCCATGGGGTTATTGTGTTTGTAGACGCTTTCAAGCACATCTTTAACTGTTCTTGGGATGTTTCCAGCCTCAACAAGCACACAGTGGTCGTTAACCAAGGCGTTTGCACAGTCAACTTGTTTTGGACAGAAGAGCGTACACGAGTTGCATTGCGTGCAAAGCCATATGTTTTCCGCCATTGGCTTTAGGCGTTCATCCGCCCCTCCGTCTCTTGAGTCTGCAATGAATCTGTAGTTTGCCGTTAGGGCTGAAGGCCCCAGGAACCTTTCGTCTATGGCTGCTGGGCACGCCGAATAACATATCGAACATTTTGTGCATAAGGTTAAGTCCCAGTACTTTTTGAGGTCAAGCGGCGACTGGACAAACTCAACCATTTTCACTAGTTCAGATTCGGGCTTAATCAGCACAGTTCTAATCTTCTTGAAAGTGTCAAAGAACGGTTCAATGTCAACAACTAAATCCTTTATCACTGGCAAATTCGATAGCGGAGCAATTTCAAGCGAATCCGCGTTTAAATCAAGCACTTGCGTGTAACAAGCAAGCATGGGTTTTCCGTTTATGTTGACTCCGCAGCTTCCGCATATGCCCATACGGCATGAATGCCTGAAGCTTAATGTGCTGTCAAGGTTGTCCCTGATATAGTTTAACGCGTCAAGAACCGTTGTGCCTCTCCGTATTGGCACATTGTATGTGGACAGGTAATGCCTTTTGCCTTCTGGGTCGTAACGGTGAATACGAAACTCAACAACTTTTTCAACTTTCACGTTCATATTTGCTTCCTCCTTCTAGTAGGTTCTTGCGGCTGGCGGCCATTTCGTAATTGTAACTGGAATGTACTCAAGCCTCGGTCCCTCACTCGTGCAGTACGCTAATGTGTGTTTAAGCCAGTTTGCGTCATCCCTCTTCGGGTAGTCCCTTCTCGTGTGTGCTCCGCGGGATTCTGTTCTGGCAAGTGCACAGTAAATTGTGACTTCTGCCAAGTCTAACATGAAGTCGAGTTGTAGCGCTTCTGTGAGTCCGCTGTTAAAGGGACCGCGTTTATCTTCCACCTTTATTCGCTTAAACCGTTCTTTGAGCTCTCTAATCTTCTTCAACCCATCTTTGAGTTGGTCTCCACTTCTGAAAATCCAAACCTTCTCATTCATTGTGCGGCGCATCTCATCCCTAATAACTGGAACCTTCTCGTCGCCCTCGCTTCCCAAGATTCCGTCATAAACGCGTTTTTCTTCCAAAGCAAGTTTTTCTTCTGGAATCTCTTTGAAGCTTGCTGACAAGGCGCGTTTAGCTGCTTCTCCTCCAGCAACTGCGCCGAATACCAGGCATTCAGCAGTCGAGTTTGTGCCAAGTCTGTTTGCTCCGTGAATGCTTATGCATGAGCATTCGCCAGCAGCGTACAAACCAGCAATCGGCGTTTCAGTTTTAACGTTCGCCTTTATTCCGCCCATGGAGTAATGCGCTGCTGGTCTTATTGGAATATACTCCTTAACTGGGTCAACTCCGCCAAGTTTTATGGCAACTTCGCGTATTAACGGCAGGCGCTCGTTTATTTTCTCTTCGCCGAGATGTGTCAAATCTAAAGCGATGTACGGACCGTATGGCCCCTCGAAGCCCCTTCCTTCAAGTATTTCTGTTTGCTCCGCCCTTGAAACGACGTCTCGTGGGGCAAGCTCCATCTTTTCTGGAGCATAATTCTTCATGAAGCGTTCGCCCTTAGCGTTTAACAAGTATCCGCCTTCTCCTCTTGCGCCTTCTGTTATCAGCACGCCAGATGGGACGAGCCCCGTGGGGTGAAATTGGACGAACTCCATGTCCTCAAGCGGTGCTCCAGCGCGGTATGCCATTGCCATTCCGTCGCCTGTTGTTGTGTGGGAGAACGTCGTAAACTCGTATATGCGTTCGTGTCCGCCAGTTGCCATCACTACTGCTTTGGCTTTGAAGGTGTGCATCTCGCCAGTTTTAAGTTCTATGGCTGTTAGGCCTACTGCCGTGTTATCTTCAACTATGAGCGAGGTGGCGAACCATTCGTCGTAGAATTTCACGTTGCTGTAGGATGTGGCTTTACCATAAAGCGCGTGCATCTCGTGGAAACCCGTCATGTCCGCTGCGAAACACGCTCTCGGAAAACTGTGACCTCCAAAGGGACGTTGGTCTATTTTCCCGTCTGGTGTTCTGCTCCATGGCAACCCCCAATGCTCTGTTAGGATTATTTCCTTAGGCGCTTGCTTTACAAAAAATTCTACAGCGTCTTGGTCTGCAAGGTAGTCCGCGCCCTTAACGGTGTCAAAAGCGTGAAGGTCAAATGAGTCTTTTTCGCGCATTACCGCGGCTGTTCCGCCCTGCGCACAAACAGAATGCGAGCGTATCGGGTGAAGTTTCGATATCACTGCAATGTCCAATTTTTTGCTAGTTTCCGCAGCGGCAATCGCCGCCCTCAGTCCAGCCAGTCCAGCGCCAACTATAACAATGTCATGCGTGTACTTTTCCATTTTAAAGTCTCTCCACTTTGGGAGAACCTAGATTTTGTTACCCAACCTTTATAGTTTTTCCATAAATTTTGGCAACTGAATGTTTGCAAAATGCGTAAATGCTAATTTTTGCACATAAACCTTTAGCGGAAGCGTTGAGACATAGGGAAAAGCGTATTCTGGATTTAGGTTTCATTTTCCTGTTGCAGAGTGAAAGGGCGCGACGCAAAAAGGAGTAGGTTCCAGCAAGTTTTTATACGTTATATGATATGGCTTTTAACGTCTAACCGCGAATGGAGTTTAGGCGTAATGTTTGTCGGAATCGACCATGTCGGCGTTGCAGTACGAAATCTCGATGATGCTGTGAAGGTTTACAGCGAAACTTTGGGCTTTAAACTTGAAGGCATCCACGTTCTACATGAGCGAAAGGTCAAGGTTGCATTTTTATCCTCTGGCGGTGAGGGACAAATAGAACTTCTCGAACCAATTGGCAGCGACAGTCCAGTTGCAAAGTTTCTTGAAAGCCGAGGCGAGGGCATACATCACATCGCCGTTAAAGTCGAAAATATAGAGAAAGCTCTGGAAGAGTTTAAGCGTAAAAATGTGATACTTGTTGATGAAAAGCCGCGGAATGGCGCTGAAGGAGCAAAAATCACGTTTATTCACCCGAAAAGCACAAAAGGCGTCCTATTAGAGCTTATAGAAAAGCCTTAGGACCAGTATCTGTTCATGAAAGTCGACAAAATCCAAGAAGGCTTACAAACAAAAAAGTTTGGAAAAACAATAATTTCGCTGCGTAAGGTAGATTCCACAAACAATTTTGCCAAAAAACTGGCGCGTTACGGCGCTGCTGAAGGCACGGTTGTGATTGCCGAAGAACAAACTGCTGGACGTGGAAGACACTGGCGAAAATGGTTTTCGCCGAGGGGCGGGCTATACTTTTCCGTAATTTTGAGGCCGAAAATGAAGGTTAATGAGGCCGTTGGCATTGTTGTAGCTGCTGGTTTGGCTGTTATTAAGGTTTTAAGCGAAGATTACGGTTTAAGGGTTGAAGCCAAATGGCCTAATGACGTTCTGCTCAACGGGAAAAAAGTTTGCGGGATACTCACAGAAGTGAACAGTACTGGCGAAAATGTGAACTACGCCGTGGTTGGCATAGGCATAAACGCTAACTCTATAACCGCAAAGGAATTTCCAGAAGAGCTAAAGCTCATTGCCACATCGTTAAGGGAGAAACTGAAAAGAAAATTAGCCCTTGAGCCGCTGTTGAAACGGTGTCTAGAAAAGTTTGAGGATTTTTACGAAATTTATAGCAAGTTGGGATTTCAGCAAATATTGGAGGAATGGATGAAATATTCACGCGATAATACACAGATTGATTTTAAAGTCTGATTGACGTTTGTGGTTGTGCAAATTTATGAGTGATGAATTGCGAGTTAAGGTTAGCAGGTACATGAGTTATCTGTTGAGGCATAACCCTCAAGGCTTGGGCATGGATGAGCATGGCTTTGTAGATCTAGACAAACTTTTAGAAAAAATTAATCAACGCTTCAAAGTTGATAAGTTCTTCGTTTTGGATGTTGTTGAAAAAAGTGGTAGAAAACGTTTTGAAGTTGTTGGCAACAAAATCCGCGCCTTGTATGGGCATACGGTTCCAGTAAAGCTCGAGTTTGAAGAGGATAAGACCGTAAAAGTGCTTTATCATGGGACAACGCCCCACGCGGCTTCAAAAATTTTGAGGGAGGGACTTAAACCAATGAAGCGAAAGTGGGTTCACTTATCCCCGACAATTGAAGTTGCAATGGAAGTTGGAATGCGCAGAACCGACACGCCAACCGTTTTGGAGATAGACGCCGAAGCCGCCAGAAGGGACGGACTGAAATTTTTCAAGGCAACGGATAAGGTTTACTTGTGCAAAAACGTCCCACAAAAGTACGTTACGCTTGTTCGGGCTGATGCCTACGCTGCCAAGCATTAAGCAACAAAAACGTTGCCACTGCTTGAAGTATAATCGCATAGCAAATTATTAGTGTGAATGGGAATTTCAGTGCTATGAATAAGCCGTATAATCCACCGCTTATGAGAAAGCCGACACCGTAAACAGTGTTGAAAATGCCGTAAGCCGTGCCCCTAGAGGAGACGGGCGCAAACTCTGATACTGCCGCGCGGTAAACTGACTCGTGCATTCCAAGAATCAATCCAAAAAAGGCGGCAGCAACCCACAAAATAGGTAGCTCTCCGCTCGCGATGGCAAGCACGGATGGAATCACCGAAATTATAAAAGGCGCAACGAGAATCCTTATCCCAAACTTGTCATATGTATATCCAGAAATTAGAGCGGATGGCGCGTCCACGCCTTGAATAAACGTGTACATTAACGGCACAATCCACTGCTCACCGATTGGCTGAAGAACATCCGAGGCTTTGGCCAATATAATTGTGTATGGGATAAGTCCCACAGTGTTTAAGAGAACGGCAAATGTGTAAATGTAGAAGTCCCTTCCAAGCTTCGCCTTTTCGCTTGTCTTCTGCGTCTCTGTAATAGCCACTCTTGAGCGTAGCCTCTTGTAAGTGTAAGCCAAAACAATTAGGAGCGCGGCGAATGGCAGGAATAGAAAAGTGAAAGTATAGCCATAATTGTTGGCGCTTACAAACATTAAGGCAGCCACTATGATTGGTCCAATCATTGCGCCTATCTGATCTAGAAGTTCGTGTAAGCCGAAGGCTTTTCCAGCGCCAACATCCTTGCTAATTATCGATAGGAGCGTGTCGCGTGAAGGCGACCTTAGGGCTTTGCCAAATCTCTCAAGCAAGATTAGGGTTATGACCGTTCCCAAGCCAAAAGTGCCTAACTGTCCTAAAAGCGGAATTGAAACTATCAGTCCGTAGCCTAGAAACATGAAAATCCAGTAGGCTCGCGTTGTGTCCGCTAGGTATCCACCTAAAAGCCTCATTGTGTAGCCTAGAAATTCGCCGATTCCGCCGATGAAGCTTACTATGGCTAGCGACGCGCCGAGAAAAGTCAAGTAATCTGGAACTATGCCTCTTGAGCCTTCATAAACTATGTCGCCCATTAGGCTTACTATGCCAAGCGATAAAATTCCAAGGTAAGCAATCTTGCGGGCATTTGTGTTTGACTTCTCTTCAGCCAAAATAGAGCCTTCTTGTTTGATTTACAAACACTCTTGTTATGTAGAACTTAAATTTAATGGATTCACTTTATTGCGCTGCTTGACGTTTTGCTTCTTCCCAAACTTGGATTATTTCCCGCGTGATTTGAGGATAAAACTTGAAAATGTCCTTTGCCTCTTCAACGTAAATGTAAATCCTATAGTTTCTGGCGAAGGCTGTTATCCCAAGTGCTTGATAGTCTGGTTTTCTTGGCATCTGTCCAGCATATTTTCCAAGAACCTTGTCCAACACTTTTTCAAGTTCGCTGACTGGCAAAGCGTGGTCAAAGGCTAACTCGAACCCGTAACAGTAAATATTTGACTCTTCGCTTTCCACAAAGCGATAGTTGACTATATCTCTGTCCAATATTCTTTGGGTGCTTATTGAAACAATGTTCCCTGAAATTGTCAAAATTTTCGCGTAGTTCAGTGTAATTTCTTGGACTATCCCTTCGATGCCGTCTATCCGCACATAGTCGCCTACACGGAATGGATGCGTTGCAAAGAGGAAAATTCCAGCCATAATATTTCCAATCGTTCTTGTAGACGCAAATCCAACGGCTGCACCTCCGATGGCGGAAAAGCTTATGATAGTCTCTGATGGAAATCCTCCTACGTGAAGAAGCGCTATCGTGACGCCTATTAATATTATAATCCTTTCAGTTAGCACAATTCCGTTTACAATTTCTGGCGGAATCTCCTTCTTCCTTGTAACTTGCCTTAGCCATCTCGTGAAAACTCTTTCAATAATTAGCGCAGCAGCGGCAATGACAACGACCCACAACATCGTTATTAGGTATGGGTTTTCCGCGAACAAGTCTGCTAGGCTTAGGTTTAGGCGTATCATTGCAGTTTATGATGAACGTAACAGTCTAATAAATTTTAGCGGAAAAGTGAAGAAAGTTTTTATTAGAGTTCAAAGCTACATGCAATGCCATAAAAGGAATGATACGCATGTCTTTACAAAAAGGAGACTTCATACTAATCGACTACACTGCGAAAGTTAAGGAGACAGGCGAAGTTTTCGACACGACGACAGAGGATGTAGCCAAAAAAGAGCGTCTATACAAGGAAGGAGAAATCTACGAACCAAAACTTGTCGTGGTAGGCGAGGGGTGGGTTCTAAAGGCGTTAGATGAAAGCTTCGCAAACATGGAAGTCGGCAAACAATCAGTTGTTGAAATACCGCCAGACAAGGCTTTTGGAGCACGTGACCCAGAAAAGGTTAGGCGTGTTCCGCTTAGGCATTTGACAGATAAGGGAATAACTCCAAGCCTTGGAATGCGCGTGGAATATGATGGAAGACTTGCCACAGTTCGTGCTATAGGCGCTGGAAGAGTCTTATTGGATTTCAATCCGCCTCTTGCTGGAAAAACGCTTGTTTACGAGGTTACAGTTAAAAAGAAGCTTGAAACAGTGAAGGAGAAAATAGAAGCGCTCATTCACAGAAGAATTCCAGCGGTTGAAGGCAGCAAATTCAAGTTCACCGTTAAGGCGAAAACCGTCAGCATCGAAATGCCAGAAGAAGCCTTCTATTTGGAGGGCATCCAAGTGGCGAAACGCGGAATAGCCGTTGACATACAAAAGTTCTTCCCAGAAATAACCACTGTAAAGTTCAGCGAGACGTTCAAAGCAGCTGAACCAAAAAAGGAAGAAGCGCCAGCTAAATCAACCTAAACCTTTCACATGACCTCTGTCGTTTTTGCAACCTTCTCGTAGGCTTCACTGTTCAAATTAAGCTTGTTAAGAATCGTGTACCTTTCTGGTCTCAGGTTTGCGGCAAGCTCCAGCGCCCTTACCACGTCGTTGTTCTTCACGTTTAATCCCTTAGCATCTGTCGGCGCCCCAATTTTTTTCAACGTGTCTCTTATGCGCTTCCAATTTGCTCTATGCAAATAAGCCATAATTATTGTACCGACGCCACATTGTTCGCCATGCAATCCATGCGAAGAAGAAGCGATAATGTCCAAGGCGTGACTGAAAAGGTGTTCAGACCCACTGCATGGGCGGCTGCTTCCAGCAATGCTCATCGCCACCCCACAGCTTATTAAAGCTTCGATTAGGATGCGCAGTCCCTCCTCGTTGTCTGGCTTAATTATGCCAGCATTTTCAATCACGAGTTTTGCACTCATCAGGGCTAGGCTTGCGGCGTAACCTCCATAATACTCATTTTTCTCTTTATGTGCAAGCTTCCAGTCTCTCACCGCGGTGAATTTTGCAATTACGTCTCCACATCCACTTGTTATGGAGCGCCAAGGCGACTGCATTATTATGTCCGTGTCCGCGATTATGGCTATTGGCGCCTGAGCCATTACCGAATAGGGCTTTTCGAAACCCTTAACAGAAGACAGCGGACTCGCTATTCCATCATGGGAGGCTGTTGTTGGAACGCTTATGAACGGAACTTGCTGGCGGGCTGAACTTAACTTTGCAACATCTATTTTTGTTCCGCCACCCACTCCAAAAACAACTTGCGGCTTTAAAACCCTAATTTTCTCCTCAACCACTTCAACATCTTTAACAGTTGCAGACTCGACAAGAACAGTGTTGACTTCTAATCCGTCCTTTTCAAGAAGCCCCTTCACGGTTTTTCCAGCGATGTCGTAAGTTCGCGAGCCAGCAACTATCAGCGCGGAGTTTGTGAACCCCAGCCTCAAGGTAATTTCTGGAATGCGCTCTAAGGTGCCGTTTCCAACGATTACTTCTCTTGGAAGCTGCATTTGATGGTGTTTTAGTGGCAAATCAACCACGCTGAACCTTAATTATTGTCTTTTAATTCTAGCTGCCTAAACCCTAGATTAGTGGGTGTTTCGCCATTTAAATGCTATTGATTTCTCTCCACTTTAACCGTAATGTTAATAAACTTCACGGTGTGATTACATGCTGCTGTTTCCTAGCGAATTAATCCCGCGCTGTTTAGGTTTTAGGAGAAAATGAGATGATAAGTAAAGACGCAGTTGATAAGTTGGCATTGAAGGGGACAACGACGATAGGCGTGGTATGCAAGAACGGCGTAATCCTCGCCTCAGACACGCGAGTAACCATGGGCTATTATGTAGCCCACAAGCACGGCAAAAAAATATACAAAATAGACGACCACTTAGCAATGACTATTGCGGGTTCGCTTGCAGATGCTCAAAGAACAGTTGACATACTAACGGCAAACGCGCAGCTATACAAAATAAACATGGGTAGACCCATACCAGTAAGCTCTGGAGCAAGGCTAATCGCTAACCTCTTATTTTCAGCCAGATACTTGCCCCTTCTAACGCAGGTTCTGATAGGCGGAGTAGACGAAGAAGGACCGCATGTCTATTCTATAGACCCGTTTGGCAGCCTAACCGAAGAAAAGTGTGTTGCCACTGGTTCTGGTTCGCCAATAGCCTATGGAATTTTGGAGGACAGATACCGCGAAGATGTGACTGTTGAGGAGTTTCTGCCAATCGTTGTTAAGGCTGTTAATTCCGCCATGAAGCGGGATGCTGCGAGTGGCGACAGCTTTAACATTGCGGTTATTGATGGTAAGGGTTACCGCGAATTAGATGAGAAGGAAAAGAAAAAGCTGTTGTCAAGTTGAGGATGTTAGGAAGTGACACCTAACTCTGACCGAGAGAAAATCGAAATAAGCCACTACATACTAGAGCACGTGCCAAAAGAGGTTGAAGTGACCAGAATAGAGTATGAAGGCTCGACGCTTGCAGTTTACACGAAAAGACCCGAACTGCTAGTTGAACAAAGCAGCCTAATCGCAGACATAGTCAACGTGATAAGAAAAAGAATAGTTGTACGCTCAGACCCGTCTGTGAGACTTCCAGAAAATGAAGCTGAAAGAATAGCAAAATCAATAATCCCAGCCGAGGCAGAAGTGACGGACATAAACTTCGACCCAAGCCTAGGCGAAATAATAATTGAAGCAAAAAAGCCTGGGCTTGTCATAGGAAAGAATGGTGCTGTACTGCAAGAAATAATAAGGCAGACCAAGTGGCGCCCCCACGTTTTAAGAAGTCCACCATTGCGTTCAAAAATTGTTACGCATATGAGGCATTATCTTCATTCAGAAAGCAAGGAAAGAGAGCGTATACTCCGCACAATAGGCGAAAGAATTTTCAGACCAAAAATTTACGATGTTGGAGACGTACGAATAACCGTTCTTGGCGGAGCCCAAGAGGTTGGAAGGTCAGCCTTTCTCGTGCAAACACGCGAAAGCAGTGTTCTCCTTGACTGCGGCATAAACCCTGGCTCTTCAAAGCCCTTCGAGTCTTTTCCAAGACTTGACAACTCGCAATTTGAGCTTGACTCTTTAGACGCTGTTGTTGTAAGCCACGCGCACCTTGACCACTGTGGGCTTGTGCCGTTCCTCTACAAGTACGGCTATGACGGACCAGTCTACTGTTCAGCGCCGACGTCCAACTTAATGACGCTTCTCCAACTTGACTATCTTGATGTAGCCAGCAAGCAGGGCATTATACCGCCATACGACCAGAAAGACGTTAGAGAATGCGTTCTGCATACAATTCCGCTGCGTTATGGCGTTGTTACAGACATAGCTCCCGACATTCGCCTAACGCTTCACAATGCTGGACACATCTTGGGCTCTTCGCTTGTTCACTTGCACATAGGCGAGGGACTGCACAACATTGTTTATACTGGCGACTACAAGTTTGCTAGAACAATGCTTCTTGAAGCGGCGACAAGAGAGTTTCCAAGGGTTGAGACAGTAATAACCGAATGCACTTATGGAGGTCCAGAAGACGTTATGCCTTCACGTGTTGAAGCCGAGGAACGCCTAACGGCAATAATAAATGAAACTTTGGAGCGTAAAGGAAAAGTTTTGATACCTGTGCCCGCGGTTGGAAGAGCCCAAGAAATTATGCTTATCCTTGATGGTTACATGAAGCGTGGGTTGATGAAGGAAGCTCCGGTTTTCATTGAAGGCATGATTTCTGAGGCAACAGCCATACACACGGCTTACCCAGAATATTTGGGCAGGGAGGTGCGCAACAGCATACTGCACGAAGGCGTTAACCCATTCCAATCAGACTACTTCACAATTGTTGAACACCCGAATGTTAGGCAAAACATTATCGACGGCGAACCATGTATTATTTTAGCAACTTCTGGGATGCTTGAAGGCGGACCAGTAATAGAATATTTTAAGGCTTTGGCTGAAAGTGAGGCAAACACTATTATCTTCGTCAGCTACCAGATAGAAGGCACTTTAGGAAGACGTGTACAAAAGGGCTTGAACGAGGTTACGCTTTTAAACAGCGAGGGTAAACTCGACGTAATAAAAGTTAGGCTACGCGTAGAATCAATCGAAGGCTTCTCTGGACATTCTGATAGGAAGCAAATACTAAATTACATATCAAACCTGAAGCCAGAACCAGAAAGGGTTATCGTCTGCCATGGCGAAAAAGCCAAATGCTTGAGCATCGCGAATTTCCTTCAGAAGAGAATGGGACTGCAGGCTTTCGCGCCTTCTGTTATGGAAACATTTAGGCTGCTGTAACCACGGTTTCTTTTGAAACTTGAGTTTTCTCGCGCCAAATCCTAACGTTTGGTGGGCAAACGACGACGCGTTCTTCTCCAAGCCTTGCGATGTCTCCGCCAAGAGATTCGGCAAACTCGCACAACTCGTTCACGGCGCGTTTAACATCGTCTATGCTTTTGTTTGCGAGAGGAGTTATCCTAAGAATAAGTATGTTTCCAGACTTAACCTCAGCTTTAATGCTGTCTAGGTCTGACAAGTCTCGGAGAGGCATAGCCTTCAAGTAGGTTTTGCCAGACGCGCCTTTAAGCTCCGTCTCTTTTTCTTCCTTCTTTGACTTGCGCAGTATTCCGCTTAAACCTGGCAATTTTCTCCTCTCTAAACCTTTATCTGCTCTTCTAAAGTTTAAGTGTTTCTTAATTCCACGTCTAAATTTCTAATACAGATAATTGCTTTATGAATCTGAAATCTGGATTTTAATTAACTGCCAGCTCTCTTTATGGCATTCCAAACTTTGTCGCCAACAAAGTGAACGTTTCTGATAATCTTGCCATGCCTAGTTGCGGCGGCAACCTCCTTATCAAGAAGCGCCTCACCAACAGCCAAAGGCTTGCCATGCTTCTCATCCACAACCAAAACGAGGTCGCCATTTCTGAAATCTCCCATAAACTGTTTGATTCCAGGCGCCATCACATCTGCCCCGTTGCAAACGTGCGGAACAGCGCCCATGTCGACGACAACTTTAGGAGCCTTTTCTAAGTATTCCATGAAAAGCAGTGTTGGAAAGAGTTTTTCGCTAACATTCGCCAGAAGCGGCTTACCGTTTAACAAGTACACTTTTGTTTCATTAAACTCGATAACTTCAACTTTGGCTTTTTCCTTCAAAAACTTTTCCAAATCGATGCCAAGCTTAGCAACCTCATCCGAGAGCGTCTTTATCTCCTTCGTTTTTAGGAAGTATCTCCTAAATTTTTCAGACATTGGCTTTCTCCTTAGATAGGTTTAAATTGTATAAGTTTAAGTATAAAAGACATAAAATGTAGTCTGAGGGTTCCAGAATGAGTGAGATGACAACGGAAATCCTTGAGCAAAACCTCGGGAAAATAGTTCTCGTCCGCTTGAAGGGCGGAAAAAGCCTACGTGGAAGATTGAAGGGCTTTGACCAGCACTTGAACCTCGTTTTAGAGGAGACGGAAGACACGACAAATAGTGAAAACGTGAAGAAGCTTGGCTTAATAATTGTACGTGGAGACAATGTTGTCCTGATTTCGCCGCCACCAAGGTGAACTTTTTGGGAAAAGGAACACCATCATTCGGCAAACGTGCCGGAAAAACCTTGCACATACGTTGTAGACGCTGTGGAAGAAGGGCATACAATGTAACCAAAAAACGCTGCGCCGCATGCGGTTACGGTGAAACAAAATCCATTAGAGAGTATTCATGGCAGACGAGAAATCTCCATAAAGAAAGGCTTCGCTGATTTTTCGGCTCTCTTAACGTGTCAAATTGTAGTAGCCCTTATCAATTTTAACGTAAATTAACGGTCCACTGCTTCTAGCCATTTCTCTTGCCTTTCTCAATGTTGCATTTACCATCTTTACAATGCTTTCTGCATTTCCAATTTCGTAGGTGCGCTTTTTCTCTCCAAGCTCCATCTTCAAGAGGTTTTCAGCTAAAATGGCTGTGCCGCAGATTTCGCCGTTTCTAACAAGTGTTGAAACAACAACTTCTTGCATTTCTTGGCGGTTTGAAAGTCTCCGCCATATTGGTTCGGCGTCGCTTAATATACGCGTGACTTTGTCCCATCTTTTTGAATTTTCGTTTCCGATAAGCAGTTTCACGCGTTCCTTCCACTTTTTGAACCACATTTGAGTCCAAATGTCCAAGAATTCTTCAAGCTCTCTTGGGCTTTCGTTGAAGAATTTTTCTAGGCGTTCGGCTATTTCGCATTCGTTTGCCTCCTTGCCTATAAGGTTCCAGTGAACCTTTAAGTAGTTTGTTAGGTCTTGGCATGCAACTTGTAGTACCTTGCGGTCTGAACCGAATATGTCCAGTGCTGGGTTTATGTTTTTGAGCCTTTCGGACAACATTATTTCTATGAAGTTCATTTGCTCTCGCTCCGAAGCCTTCTCCATGTTAAATTAGGCGTTGAGGTTTTAATTAAGCTTTATTTGTGGTTGCTTCTATAAGATTTTTAAGTAATTTTCAGCTATATTCCAGATAGCAGAATATTTTAAACAAATTCTGGAGCTCATTCAATAAAATCTGGAAGCTTCGCGATGTTCTCGATTATTAAGTCTGGTTTTTCAGCTTCCAATTCTTCTAGGGAGAAAATTCCAGTTAAAACTGCAACAGTTTTTGCGCCAGCCCTTTTTCCAGCCCTAATGTCCGCCACGGAATCACCAACGACTATACATTCACAAGTTTTGACGCAAAGCTGCTCAGCGCAGCGTATTAAAGCCTCTGGAGAAGGTTTAGGGTCCCGCGTGTCAAGAGCCGTAACAACATACTGAAAATATTTTGATAAGCCAAGTCTCTCAAGTTCCGCTATGACTTTTCCTTTTGGAACGTGGCGCATTGTTATCAAAGCCAACTTTGCCTTCATCGAAAGCTTATCCAAAGTTTCCGAAAGTTTAGGCATGAGCTTCGTTTTGGTGGCTGTCACTCTATAGTAGGATTTAAGGTAAACTTCCAAGAATTTTTGCGCATCCACGCCTCCTATCAAGTCGTTTATCGGCAAGCTCTGCTCAAGCCTCTTTGGAATTTCAAGCGCGACTTCTTCGTCTGCCAATTCTTTTCCGATTGCTTTGAAAGCGGACTTTAAAGCTTCAAGGTAGGCTTCCCTCGAGTCCACTATTGTTCCGTCCAAGTCTAGAAGTATAGCTTTTGCTCTCAGCTTTATCTTCGCCATCCTAATCCTTCGCATTTCTCATCATTAACGCAGTCCTTCATTAAAACTTTGCATGTGCCCATATTGCTAATCGCTAAAAAATCTAGAGGGGGTCTACAATTTTGGTTTTGCGGCAATCCAAAAATTGACGCGGGACAAGCGCTTGCGTGGTCAAACCAAAATGAGCGTCGATAAGTTTTTATTTTCGGTCTGTTGTTGTAAGGTAATCACCAACAAAACAGCCTTAAAGTTGAAGGAATGACGCGATGGCAAAAATGGCAAGAATACGCCTAACAAGCACAGACTACAAAAAACTTGAAGAGGTATGTGCGGAACTGAAGGCCATCGCCGAGAAAACAGGCGCCAAAATGAATGGTCCAATACCGTTACCAACTAAAAGGCTGCGTGTTCCAGTTTTAAAGTCCCCATGCGGTGAGGGGACATCAACTTGGGATAAGTGGGAAATGCGTATCCACAAACGCGTCATTTACATCGATGCTGAAGGCAACGTTATGAGGCGTATAATGCGTATTCGCGTTCCAGAAGAGGTTCACGTTACAATAGAGCTTTCCTAAAGCTTTTGTTGGCGCTTTCTCTGTTTGTTCCATTGGGATAGTAAGCAGTCGGCGCATTTATCCATGAATTTTAAGCCTTTATCAGTCGTCTTAAACTTGTCATTTTCTATTTCCAGCAAGCCTTTCTGGAGAAGCACATTTAAATACTGTTTTGACTGAGCGTAGGACAAGCCTACTTCCCTCATAATCTCAGTTTTCCTTTTTCCAGAAGCTGCCTTCTTCAGAATCTCGAACACTATGTCGTGTCTATCCCTGTTAACCATCTCATATTCCACTAAAATTTTGCTCACGCTTTAATCATAAACACAATTCGGTAAATAACTTTTCCCGAACGTTTAAGCTAGATGTGCTGCTATCGGAAGATTAGCGTGTAGGAGTACCATGTTAAAATTAGGCTTACAGCAAAAGCCGAAATCCAAACTCTTTTGTTCCACAAAAACACTTTGAAGCCGTCCAATATCCCTAATGGAATAAGGTTAAATAGAGCTATCCACGCGTTGAAAGCTGCGCCAAACAGGAATATTGGAGCCAATGCGCCTTGAGAATTGAAAGAATAGGCAACTAGAAGCATTGTTGACAAAACAATGTTGGTTATCGGTCCAGCAATCGAAACTTTACCTAAAGCCTCTTTATCTGCAAACCCGGAAACAACAACGGCGCCAGGAGATATTACCTTGAAGAGAGGCGAAATAATTGAGATTAATGTTAATATTGCTCCCATAAGTGTTAGTCTGAACTCCGCCCAATAACCTCTTTTCTGTGCTGTTATTTTGTGTGCCAATTCATGCGCAAAAAATGATACAACTACCGTTGCTGCTAACACCGTAAGTATAGTTGGTTCCATGATTGTTATTCTAAAATCTGGAGAAATTGCCAACGAAAGGGCTATGCCCACAACGAGTAGAGCGGCGACAGCTAAATGCTGAATTTCCTTTGTGCTAAAATAGATTTTTCTCTTCTTCGGCGGCTCAGCGGAAATGTACGTGACGGAATACTCATATGGCTCTTGTTTTTGGATAACTACCGTTGGCGACGTTACCCACACTGGTGTTCGCGCCTTTTCTATTTGCGGACATTCATGGTTTTCTGGTAGGCGATGCTCAGAGCAGAAGTAGCCTCCACAATATGGACATCTGAATGGTAAGAACACTTCTTTATTACATTTCTCGCACTGCATCAGCCTTTACATTCCTCTTTAACGCTTAAAGTTTGTAGGATTACCGTTTATACGTTTCTGTTCCGCCGAAAATAGCCTCTGCAACAACCCAGTATATTTTAAAATAGTGCTTCCACCAATTTTAAACGGCAAAGCAAGAAGGAGAGCGATGGCGTTTGAAAGCTTTCAGTTTCATTCACACGGCAGATTTACATTTAGGCTATTCACAGTATGGCTTGGAGGAAAGACGCGAAGACTTCGATAGAGCCTTTAGCGAGCTGGTGGATAAGGCTATCGAGCTAAAACCCGATTTCATAATAATCGCCGGAGACCTTTTTCATCAAGCGAGACCATCAAACGCCACGCTGGAAGCCGCCATAAAAAACTTTAGCCGTCTACGAGATGCTGGAATCCCTGTTTTAACGGTTGACGGCTCTCACGATTCAGCGCCAAACATAATAACTGGAACAATCCTAAATCCCCTTGACAGCGCTGGGCTGATTTATCACCTGCCAAAGCATGAAGGAGCATGTTGGAGAAAACAAGGATGCTGCTACGTTTACGGCGTGCCAAACTTTAGGACAAGGCGCAAAACAGAAGAACAACTGCCAGCGTTTATGGAGCAAAACAAGCCGACACCAGACCCATCCATCTTCAACATCTTCGTCTTCCACATGGCACTAGACATTCAAAACGTTAAACCACCATACATGGAGGCTGAAGCACCACCAGAACTATTGCCAGAAGGCTTCGAATATTATGCTGCGGGACATGTGCACTTGCCATACGAAGGAAAACTTGGATCTGGAATGCTCGTTTACAGCGGGTGCACGGAAACAGTTAACTATGATGAGGCTGGAGTTAGGAAGGGCTTTTATCACGTTAGGGTTGACGAGGCGAAAAGGGTTTCGCTGGAATTCATTGAGCTTGAGTCAACACGCAAGTTTATCGTTATAGAACATGACTTCAGCGGGCTTGTCCCGTCAAAGATAACCGACTTGGCAGTTCAGCTTGTGAAGGATGCGGATAAGGAAGGCGCCATTATTATACCAATTTTGAAGGGAACCCTTCCAGCGGAGGCAAGCCGCGCCGAAGTCGACATAACAAAAATAAGAAGCGCCGCTGAAAAGGCGTTGCTTGTTCACCCGATTGTTCTGTTGCGTGAAAGCGAGGTTTCGGAGGAAGTTGTCCGCTCAATATTTCAAGGCGAACTTAAAGATTTGAAAACCAAATCCTTCGAATATTTCTTGCAAATTTTCTCTGAACGCTACAGCCACGAAGAGGCTGAAAAGATAGCTCACATAGCCGTCAACCTAATCGAACCCCTAACCAAGAAGCAGGAGGAAAAGGTTAAACAAGCAATAGAGGCGCTTTTCCAATGAAAATTGAAATCGTACAGTTGGAAAATATACGTTCACATGTGAAGTCAACAGTGCCATTCGCTAAAGGCTTCAACTGTCTGGTTGGCGGTTTAGGCTGCGGAAAATCAAGCATTTTATACGCGATAGACTTCGCCTTTTTCGGAGAGCCATTGGGGAGGGGCTACGACTACCTTTTAAGAGAAGGCGCGGAAAACGGCAAAGTTGAAGTACAGTTCTTTCAAAACGGCAGAAGCTACAAGATAATTCGAGGTTTAAAGAGGCGTGGAAAAGGAATAAGCCAGGACTTTGACGAGCTTAAACTCTTTGAGGATGAAACTCTAATAGCAAGCGTGAAAAGCGACGCCGTCGCCGAACAGTTGAAGGCGATAACAGGCTTTGACAGGGAGCTTTTCCGCGAAATAGTCTGGATTAGACAAGAACACCTAAAAGAACTCTTGGATATCACCCCAAGAGAAAGGCAAAAGCGCCTAGACGAGCTTTTCGGATTATCCGACTACGAAACTGCATGGAGTAACCTCGCGGGCTACGTGAAAGAATATGAAGGAAAACGCAAAGCCTACGCCGAAGATCCAGATGTCATTGGACTTGAAAGGCTTAACAAAGAATACAATCGCATGGTTGAAGAACTGTCAACAATCGAAATTGAACTTCAAGAGAAGGGCAAGGAGCTGGAAAAGGCAAGAAAAACGTTGGAAGAGGCTGATTCGAGGCTTAAGAGGCTTGAGGAGCTGAAAACTCAAGTTGAAGAGCATCGAAGAAAGGAAGCGCAAATACAGACAAGCCTAGCAAACGTTGAAGATGCGTCAGCTACGCTGGCGGAAAAAATTGAACAGCGAAAAACTGCAGTTGAAGAGCTTAAAAAGCGTCTAACGTCTTTAGAAGCCCAAATCGAAGTGCACAAGGCTAAGCTTAAAGAGGTTGGGATTTCCCCAGATCAATCCATCGAAGAGTTGCGTCAATACCTAACCTATTTTGACGACCAAATTTCAAGCTTGAAGGTTGAGCAAGAGTCTGCCCTAAAGGGCATGAAGGAAGACCAGAAGAGGGTTTCGGAACTTTCAACTGAAAGCCGTTGTCCACTTTGTCTTCAGCCTTTAAATGACGAGTACAAAGGCGGTTTGCTCAAGAGAATCCAAAACGCAAATGTTGAAAGGCAAAAAACCATAAGCACGCTCCAACGGGAAATTGAAGAACTCCAACGCATAAAAATAATAGCAAACAACGCCTTTTCTAATCTGCAGGCGCTTAACTTACAAGTAGAAAACTTGAAGGCAAACATCAGTAGGGAAGAAGCGTCTCTGGCTGAGCTTATACGTGAATTTGAGGAAAAACAAAAGCTGGAAAAGGAACTGTGCCTTCAACTGGAAACCATCAGAACTGAAATTGGCAAATTTGACTTATCTCAGCTTGAAAACGCAAAAAGCCAGAGAGACGAAGCCTACAAGAGATTTTTCAGGCTTGAATCTGAACTTAAAACGAAGGAAAACAGCAAAAGGCAGTTAATGGAGCGTCTAGAAGATGCTAAAGAGCGAATAGACAATGCCCAGCGAAAAACTGAACAAGTGGAGAAAATTGGAAAAATAATCGAGGTTATCAGCAACATACGCGACGCTTACCGCAGCATCCAACCGAAATTGAGAAGCGAATTCGTGAGCATACTGAGAAACTTTGTGCAACAAATCCTGGACAACCTAGTCGGTGGGGAGGGGCCACTTCTAAACGTGATTATTGATGAAACGTACACGCCATACGTCAAAAGCGAGGGCGGTGCTGAACGGGAAGTCTCGAATCTTTCTGGTGGGGAAAGAACGCTTATCGCTTTTGCTTATCGCCTGGGACTTGGGCAACTTATAATGCAGTCTAGGGCTGGTCACGGCTTAAGCGTGTTGTTGCTCGACGAGCCAACCGAAAGCCTTGGAAGGGAAGACGGCTCCATAGACCGTTTAGCAGAGGCAATATCACGTCTAAAAGCCATCGAACAAATAATTGCTGTCACACACAGCGAGGCATTTGCAGAGAAAGCTGAACACGTGATTAGGCTTGAGAAGGAGGCTGGCGAAAGCAAGGTTTCCGTTGAAAAGTAGCATGGTTGTGGCGATGAAAAGATGTTGTCGCCGAAAACAAGACTTTTTCTACTAGCAATTGTTTTGGTAATTATATTTGCTGTTTTGTTGTATCTGCTTGATGTGCACATTAAGTTTGGATACTACACTTTAGCATTATTCATGTCAATGATTGCCATAATCATTTATGCTTTATTTGCCAAAATGAAAGGAGGGCACACGTTTTTAGCTAAAAAATAATTTGTCTAGCTCAATGCGCATGAGTCTCTTCTATAACGCTGTTTTCTAGTATACCAATTCCTTCAATGTGTATCTTCACGACGTCTCCAGCCTTTAGAAATTTAGGCTCTGGCTTCATGGCAAAAGCCACACCCGCCGGAGTACCAGTCGCGATGATGTCGCAAGGCTCCAAAGTCATTACTCGGCTTAGGTGATGTATAATCTCTTCCACATTGAAGACCATGTTTTTTGTCGTTGAGTTTTGTCGCAGTTCGTTGTTGACCCATGTGCGTATCGCCAAATTGGATGTATCTTCAATCTGGTTTACGGTTGTTATGCATGGTCCAATTGGGGCGAAGGTGTCGAAGCTCTTCCCTCTTGTCCACTGTTTATCTTTGAACTGTATGTCTCTTGCTGAAACGTCATTCATTATTGTATAACCGAAAATGCATGTTTTTGCCTCTGAAACTGTGACGTTTTTTGCCCTTCTCCCTATGACAATGGCTAGTTCAGCTTCATAATCAAGCTGTTTAACAAAGCTTGGCTTTACAATGTTCTCGTTAGGTCCAATTATTGCCGTGCGAGGTTTAAAGAAGATTATTGGTTCGTCCGGTAATGGCGCATTCTGTTCCGCAGCGTGGTCCACGTAATTTAAGCCTAAACAGACTATTTTTGGTGGAAATTTTATCGGTGCCAACAGCTTAACCTGGTTTATGGGTAAAGAGACTTCCTTAACAGCGTTTTCGCTTGCCTTTTTAATCAGTTTTTCTGTCGTTTTGATTCCATCCATACCTAGGGCTACAAGTTCATCCAGCCTCGTTGGAAGTTTCTTTTCCGCGAGTTTAGGCAAGCATATCACTTTGTCGCCAATTAAAGCGCCGTATGATTCGCCTTCTCCGATACTATAGCGGACAAGCTTCATCTCTGAACCCTCCATTTAGCGTCTGACAATGCCTACAGTCGTTACGGCAATTCCGTTTTCCTCAAGCTTGCCGATTAGCGGGTTTATGCCAACAGAATCGCTTGCGATGTGTCCAGTCACTACTAGGTTTCCAATACCGTCAGCCTTCAGCTTTGCCAAGTCCGCTGGGCTTATGTGAATATAAACCACTGTTCCAATACTATGCTTGAAATATGTTTTTGCGATTTCGTAGCCTCCGTTTGTTCCAGCCCCATGTGAAACCACGACTTTTCCAGCAGTGTTTTCTGGTTTTCCAAGGCGAATTTTTATGTCGGTGATAGCGTTCTTAAATTCTGGAAGCTCTTTCACAGCGGAAACAACGTCTTTCACGCTTGAGTTTTCCTTAACTCTGCTCTTTATTTTTTCATCCATAATCCTTCTTCCAACTTCATCCAACGGAGTGTGAATGTTCATGTATGGCATCTTCAAAATTTTCGCAACGTCAACTGCATGTGCATAGTTTCGCATGTGCCCCTCAACCTCCAATTCTTCAATTCTTTTTTCAACAGCCTTTTCCGCCTCACGCCTTGGAATTCCAGCAGCAATCATCTGTTGGACGTGCCTCTTGAAGACCTCATGGAAATTTATCGCTGCGTTTCCTCCAGGCGGGTGATGTGCAATTACAGCGTCACAGCCCAACTGTTTGGCTAGTAGAAGCTCTGGGGCTCCCGCGTCTATGCCAAAAAGAACTCTTTTGACTCTTTTTCCACTTACGTAAATGGCGCTGTCAGCTGGAACTTCTTTGAGTTCTGCAAGCTCCAACGCCAACTTCATAATTTCTTCAGTGTTCACAGTTTTCACCTTCCAGCTTCTTTTCCTTTTTAGAAACAAACGTATAAATGTGATTTGCACAAAAGCAGAGCGAAAAAGGGCGCGAGCATGTGCGTTAAAACAAGAGATAAGGCTATGGCTGAAGGCATAGCTGCTGGAGTCCTCTTTGGGACATCCGCCATCTTTACACGCTTTCTTGTAGGGTTAGACGCGTTTTCCATAACCTTCTGGCGTTTACTCATCGCAAGCCTAGCGCTACTAGCGATAGCCTTCATTTTCCATGCCCCACTCAATTTTAACCTAGTAAGGAAAAACCTACGAGAAATTTTAGTTCTCAGCTTTTTCCTTAGCTTACACTTTATATTTTTCACGTCTGCTGTGAAGGACACAACAATACTAAACGCCACAGTTCTCGTTAACACAACGCCAATGTTTTCCATGATTATCTCGGTGTTCGCTTTTAGGCTCAAGCCATCACGCCTCACAATTTTAAGCTTAATAGTCTCATTTATAGGCGTCTGTTTGATTGCTTATGCTGAAACGCCAAGTTTTCAATCAGCAAGTGTTTCGCCGACTTTAAAGGGCGATTTAGAAGCTGCTTTTGCTGCTTTGCTCATAGCCTTCTACCTGAATTATGGCAAAGTTCTCCGAGGTAAAACCGACTTATCCACGTCAATTGTGCCAATATACTTTTTTGCTGCATTATTAGCGCTTTTCCTTGGCTTTTTTATGGGAGCATTATCCGCGCCTACAAACGTTAATGTTACTTTTCCCCTGTTCGGTTTGGGTTTAATTCCAACAGCGGTAGCACACACATTATATTTCTCTTCGCTTTCGAACCTAAAATCCTTCGAAGCTGCAACAATCGCGTTGCTTGAACCGGTAGGCGCAACTTTGCTTGGCGTAGCACTTTTTCAAGAGGTTCCCACGCACCTAACAGTTTTTGGAGCATTTCTAGTTTTGCTTGGTATTGTTTTTATCGCCAGACAAAAGGAATAAAAATATATAAATTGGTGTACGTGTGCAAAAGCGAGTCGATGACGATGGACATTAACAATAAAGTGACAACAGCAATAACATCAGCCCTAAGTTACCTAGAAAACTCAATAGAAGCATTAAACAAGAAAGATTATGACGCGTTCGCCAAAAACGTTTGGCATGTTGTTGCGGAACTCGAATACGCACTTTTCTTATTCTCCATGATCATACAAGATGACGTGGCTTCTAAGCTGAAATCAGACCCTGACCCCAAAAAAGTTGAACTTAACCAAGTACTTGCAAGTGCGAGCCACTTTTTGAAAAATGCCGAAACCCTTATCAAAGATGGAAAATTTTCGGATGCCTATGGAAAGGTTCGCAATGCAAGAAACTACGTGTTAAAGGTTCAAGAGGAATTTTCGAAGAGAAGGCGTGAGGAATCCAAAAAACGATAGCTTGATTATTCTTCCTCTTCAGAGATTTTCTTTCCTTTGATAATTAGGGAGTTCTCCGCACCGCCTATAACTCTGTAATAGTCTTTAAGCTCGATTTGATGTAGGAACTTTTTGAGCAGTACTCGCAAGTGTTTTCTAGAGATGGCGTCTCCCTCAACGCTTATGGCGTCTGTTAGCGTTTCAACATTCGCCTTCGTTTTCTCTTTCAAAAAATCTGCAAGCTCCTTAATCACGCCGCCTCCTTCAGCCTTCAACTCTGAAACATCAACTTTCACTTTAACCATCGTTTTTCACCTCACTTTCTAACCATGATGACCCTAACTTGGTCGCATGCATCCTCACACGCATCTGCAATCATCTCTATAGCTTCGAAAAGCTGACTTACCAAAATAGCTATGCCAACCTTTGGAAATTCTTCCTTGCCGAGAAGTTTTCTAGCCTTCTCATGTAAATCATCAACCCTTTCCTCTTCCCGTTCAACTTCGTCTGCTGCTTGGAGCGCTTCTTCTGGCTTAACCATCATTTTATTTACGCATTTCTGAAGCGAAATTGCGCAGCCTTTAACGCTTTTAACCATTTCAATAAACTCCTCTTTAATTGAAATTGGCAATTGCTCCATCGGTATTGCACCTAAAACTCTTGTTGATTCCCTGCTCCAGTCCGCAACCATGTCAACCCTCTTGACTAAATCCATTAGGTCAGCCCTATCTGCTGGCGACAGTTCTCCCTTTGAAATTTCATCCATAACTTTTCTCCGAAGCGCATCCGCTTCTCTCTCACTGCTTGTCACTCTGTCGATGCAAACTTGCATCTCTTTAGCGTCTCCTTTTATCGCCGCCCTTATAGCTTTCTCTAAATCCTCAACTATGCCCGTTGTTAGGGCTAGGTGCCGTTGTATAGTTGCTAACGCCTTTGATTCTCTTCTTTTCTCAAACCATTTTATTAGTTCACTCAACAGATATTTCCTCCTTCAAGCCAACCTCTGGATACATGAATGCATACGCTTTTTCCGATGGGAAGGTCACAGTTACTTTTTCTCCCATGTTAAACCACTCTTCCGTCATTGATGGCTTAACTACAACTATGGAGTCTTGATTTTCAAGTCTGACATCATACCTTATATTTGTTCCCTCAAAAGTAATTCTCTCAATCACACCCAGCATGGCATTTTTCTCCTTGTTCTCCCCTTTCTTGACAGTGAATGCTTCTGGTCTTACTGCTAAAAGCGCTCTCTCGCCTTTGCTTACGCCTCTGTTAAGCGCTTGTACTTTTATCCCGCCCCGAAGCTCTATGGTGGCTGCTTTTTCACGCGTGTCTGAAACGTATCCTTCGAGAAAGTTCGACTCTCCAATAAAATGAGCCACAAATATGTTCTGCGGGTTTAGGTAAAGCTCTGAAGGAGTGCCAACCTGCAAAACCTTCCCCTTCTTCATAACGGCGATTCTATCGGAGATAGCCATTGCCTCTGATTGGTCATGCGTTACGTGTATGGCTGTCAACTCTAAATCTTTTGCCATTCTCCTTATCTCATAGCGTAACTCATTCCTAACTTTGGCGTCCAACTGTCCTAAAGGCTCGTCTAGAAGTAGCAGTTTTGCTCCAGCAGCTAATGCTCTTGCAACGGCTATTCGCTGCATCATCCCACCGCTTAACTCGTGTGGAAAAGCGTCCAAACGCTCATGAAGCCTAACCATCTCAAGCACCTCATGCCCAATAGTTTCAGCCTTCCTCATGTCAAACCCCTTCACTCGCGGACCATAAGTCACATTGTCCCAAGCAGTCATATGCGGGAAAAGAGCAAACGTCTGGAAAACAAAGCCTATGTCCCTATCCTCTGGCGGCACATCGTTGACCAGTCTGTCTCCAATGTAGATTTCGCCTTCATCTGGCTGAATTAACCCTGCGATAAGCCGCAGAAGCGTGGTCTTTCCACAACCGCTTGGACCCAAAAGCGAAAAATACTCTCTGTCGTAAATGTGGAGGCTGACGTTGTCAACGGCAACTATCTTTCCAAACCTTTTTGTAACGTTGACGAGGCGGACTTCAGGCATGCTCCTTCACTTCGCCTAAGCCTAAACCAGCGTAAGAGAGAATGTATAATTTAAGCGCTATATTAGGCATACTAGTATCTTCCCTTCCCCTTAACGGCGAGTCTTAAAGCTAAAAGAATTATGAAAGAAAATAATACCAAAAAACCGCATCCCAAACCTATTTCTAATGGTGTAACTGAAACTTTGCCCTTAACCCAATCAACAAGCACAACAGGCGCTGTTTTAAGCGAAGTGACGGCTAACGTGGCGCCAGTTTCGCTAACGCTTCTCGTGAAAACCATTATGGCTCCAGAAAACATGGAGTACTTGGTTAATGGCAGTATAATCGTTCTAAAAACGCCTAATGGCTTAGCTCCCAAGGTTCTTGAGGCATCCTCCAACTCTATGCTTATCCTCTCAACAGCCGCCGCCATCGCTCTCACAAAATACGGGTAAGTTATTGCCAAATGCGCAAAAATTAAAAGCCATAAGTCCGGAATAAACTGGACGGTTTCTTTCCAAAAGAACTTTAAAGAAACGCCTAAGGCTATTGATGGCACAACGATTGGAATGTTCACAAGCACATCCAGCAATGTTGAAACTAACGTTCCAAACTTTTTCCTCGCAATCATTATAGCCACTGGCAAACCCATAACAACGTTCAGAAGTGTCGCAACAGCCCCAACAGAATATGAAAGAACTATGCTCTGCCAATAGACATTCCAGTGTTCGCTTGTCCCAGAAAGCGCATCCCACAATGTAGGCGTGAAAACTGCTTGAAAAGCTGGAAATGCAACAAAAAGTGATGGAATAAGAATTATTATCAGAAAAACCGCCAGCGTTACAGTGTTTCTTATTGATGCGGCAGACGTGTAACTTAACTTTCGTTCGATGGATGGCCAAACTTTCTTTACTGGCATTTTTAGTTTTGGTCCCACTGCACGGATTATGGCAAAGATTGTACATGACACAGCGATTAGTATGAAGCTTGCTAGGACTGTTGCACCTTCATAAAGCGCTGGATTAGTTTCTGAAAAATAGTTTTTCATGTTCTGAATAAAGACTGGGCCATTTTCAAACGTTCCTGCAACCATCATTGTAGCGCCTGTTTCGGAAATTGACCTTGAAAATGCGAGTATGAAGGCCGCTATCAACGAGGGCTTAATTATCGAAAGTGTGACCGTCCTAGCAGCTATGAACGGTGGTGCCCCGAGGGTTCTTGAAGCTTGCTCATATTCCATTTTGTAGTCAAGCAACGCTCCAACGATTACTCTGACAACAACTGGATAAGAGAATGTGAAGTGAAGCAGCACGACAAGGAGCCAGCCCTCCGATATTAGGGAACCCCCAAAAAGTGTCGATATCCCGTTTGGGTAGCTCCAAAACAGTAAAAGTGAATAGCCAAGGGCTGCCGTTGGCACAATGAACGGTATGTCGCATAAGGTGTCAAGCACGTTAAGCCATTTCGATTTTCCTCGGGCTACAAGCCACGCCATGGGAAGTCCAGCGAGCACATCAACGGCGGAAACAAGCAGGGCTATTATAAACGAATTTTGAATCGCATTAAGCGCCCTCGCCACAATTTCTGGTTGATCTAAGACTTGTTGAATTGAACCCCATTTAATCACTATTCCAAGTATTGGCGGCAACAAAATCAGCGCAAAAAACAAAACAACGGCAATCAAGTAAACTACATACTTAACAGTCATTCGCGCTGAAAGCCTATCTAAAGTTTCAACAAATTTCTTAGGCAAATGTCCCGTCCAGCCTTTCACCCACTAGACTTCTAGATGTTAATTCCTTTCTCATTCGCTTTTTGCACTGATAAATTTTCCTTAGAAAAAATGTCAGTTCGCCCGTCGAGCCATATCACAGCCATGATAGAAGCTCTATTGACTCTCTGCGTCATCATCCAAAATATACTCAGCATGGCAAAACTTAAGGCTTTTTCCACTAAAATAGCATACACAACCACCATGAGGAGATGAAGATTGTGGAAGTTCTAGAAGCCATCAAGGGTAGAAGAAGCATAAGAGCATTCAAAAGCCAAAATGTCTCAGAAGAAACAGTTAAAAAGCTTATTGAGGCTGCATGTTGGGCACCTTCTGCTGGAAATATTCAGCCATGGGAGTTCATAGTTGTGCGGAACAGCGAAATTAAACGAAAGCTTGTGGATGCCGCGCTTGGTCAAGAGTTTATTGCAGAAGCTCCAGTCGTGATAGTTGTATGCGCTAATGAAGAGCGTTCAGCACGAGGCTACGGTTCACGCGGAAAAACCTTATATTGCATACAGGACACGGCTGCAGCCATCCAAAACATACATTTAGCTGCATACTCGCTTGGTTTAGGCACATGCTGGATTGGAGCCTTCAGAGAAGAAGAGGCACGAGAAGTATTAAAAATTCCGAATGGCATACGCCCAGTCGCAATAATCCCAGTGGGCTATCCAGACGGGGCTCCTCAACCACCTAAAAGAAGACCTATACAACAAGTGGTTCACTACGAAACTTTTGGGTGAAAGAGTATGAAGATGCGCAGCTACTACATGGGCGAGCTCACATGGGTCGACATAAAAGAATTCCTTTCAAAACACAATGTAGCCATAATACCAGTTGGAAGCTGCGAACAGCACGGCCCACATTTACCGCTTGACACAGACGCTTATGATGCTTTATGGCTTTCATTAAAGGCCGCTGAAATGGCACAGTGCGCACTTGTGGCTCCACCAATATATTATGGAGTTTCACAGCATCACATGGACTTCACAGGAACAGTTACGCTTTCATCAAACACGCTGGAGCAACTAGCCTACGAGGTGGCTCACTCCCTAACAGAGCATGGGTTCAGAAAAATAGTGTTCGAAAATGGTCATGGCGGAAATACTCATGCCTTAGAAGCCACAGCCCAAAGGGTCAAGATGGACACAAACGCATTCGTAGCCATCGATACAGTCAGTCTCATACCAGACTTCATCGAAAAGCACATAGAAACATCACATGACGCACATGCTGGAGAATTCGAAACATCCACAACGCTGGCCAACAGAGAAAACTGCGTAGTTAAAGAAAGAATTAAGAAGGCTGAGATAAGGCTTCCAGAATCAAAATACGTGAAAATAGGATTAAAGGAGATAGGCCCAAAAGTCTCGTGGAGTTTCAGAACAAAAGAACTGAGCGAAACTGGAGTTATAGGCGACCCGACAAAGGCTTCGAAAGAAAAAGGCGAATTCGCCTGGAAACTAGCCATAGAAAGGCTTGCTGAATTTTTAAAAGAACTTGACAAAATGAAAATCTAATATCTCAGCGTTGACATAATTATTAACGAGGCACTAATTGTTGCAGTATCTCCAAATCGCCGACATCTACGAGCAAATTGAGGCCACAACAAAAAGGCTTGAAATGACAGACCTCCTAGTCAACCTTCTAAAAAGCACGCCAAAAGAAATAATCGACAAAGTCGTCTACTTGACGCAAGGCAAAATCTACCCAGACTTCGTGGGCCTAGAAATAGGCGTAGCAGAAAAACTTGCCATAAAAGCCCTAGCGCGGGCTTCTGGCGCAAAAGAAACCGAAATCGAAGAAGACTTGAAGAAAAGCGGAGACATAGGTGAAACAGCCCAAAAATTTATAGCAAAAAAGAGACAGGTGACATTCTTCCAAAAACCCCTAACAGTCCAAAGAGTATACGAGACGCTTGATAAAATGGCTAAGGCTTCGGGCAGCGGGGCAGTGGACACAAAAACCGCGTTGTTAGCTGGGCTTCTGGCGGATGCAACGCCAAAAGAGGCAAAATATATCATGCGGACGGTTACTGGAAACTTGCGCTTGGGAATAGCGGACATGACTGTTCTTGACGCTTTGGCGATAGCCTACGGCGGAGGAAAAGAAGCCCGTGAGCTAATTGAAAGAGCCTACAACATTTCCTCGGACCTTGGGAGAGTGGCAAAAACCGTAGCCGAAAAAGGACTTGAAGGAATGAAGGAGTTCCAAGTCCTAATAGGCGAGCCGATAAGGCCTATGCTAGCTGAAAGGCTTTCATCTCCAGAGGAGATTTTGGAAAAGCTTGGTGGGAAATGTATAGCAGAATATAAGTACGACGGTGAACGTGTCCAGATACACAAGAAAGGCGATGAGGTAATACTCTTTTCCAGACGTCTAGAAAACATTTCAAGCCAGTATCCAGACGCCATAGAACTCGTTAAAAAGCATGTGAAGGCAAAAGACGCCATTTTAGAGGCGGAATGTGTAGCAATAGACCTAGACACAGGCGAAATGCGGCCCTTCCAGGAACTAATGCACAGAAGACGCAAATATGAAATCGAAAAAGCAATAGAAGAATATCCCGTCTCGCTTTTCATGTTTGACGCGCTATACATAGATGGAAAAGACCTAACATTGGAGCCCTACCCGAAAAGGAGAAAAGCACTTGAAAAGGCAATAATTGAAGGCGAAAGAGTGCAAATCGCCAAACACATAATAACAAGCAATGCAAAAGAACTGGAAAAGTTCTTTCTAGAGGCAATAGAAGACGGCTGCGAGGGCCTAGTATGCAAATCAGTAGCTGAAGATGCCGTTTACCAAGCGGGTGCGAGGGGTTGGTTGTGGATAAAATACAAACGCGACTACAAGAGCGAAATGACAGACACTGTGGATTTGGTTGTGGTTGGAGCTTTTTATGGGCGTGGAAAACGTGCAGGAACTTACGGCGCACTATTATTGGCGGCGTACAATCCAGAAAATGACACGTTCGAAACAGTTACTAAATGCGGAACCGGGTTTACAGACGAAGACTTGGCAAAATTGCCGCAGATGCTGAAGCCACACGTTATACAGCATAAGCATCCAAGAGTAAACTCGCTGATAGAAGCAGACATATGGTTAGAACCAAAAATAGTGCTAGAAATCTTAGGCGCAGAAATAACCCTAAGCCCAATCCACACATGCGCAATGAACGCGATACGTCAAGGAAGCGGCTTGGCAATACGCTTCCCAAGGTTCACTGGCAGCTACAGAATCGACAAAGCAGCAGAAGACGCAACAACCGCAAGCGAAATTGTTGAGATGTACCAGAAGCAACTGAAGAAAATCGCTGAAAGTTAGGCTAAAATCTTTTTGAGCCAAGAGTATGATTTTGCTTGTTTATGATGAGCGAAGTAACCTTTTTCGAGAAATTTAGAAGACATTTCAAGTCAATACCAAAAACTTTTTTGCTGTTCGTTCATTTATATAATGTTTACAAGATTTTAAGAATTCAGCAATCGCTGATACTTAAAATTTTGTGAAAAATAAAACACGGGGAGAAAGGAAAATGTCAACGTCTAATAAGAAGAGGGTTTCTATTATTTTCACCTTGGCTTTGCTGTTTTCATCTCTGCTGCTAGTTAACTTGAAACTACCTGCAATAGCACAGTCCGAGGGGCTCATTTATCTTCATGGTCCTTCTTTAACACCTATCCACATGCACGGTCTACCTCTCACACCCATCCACATGCACTCAACAATAGGAATAATAGACCTAACTAACCCAGTTGGCTTCATTTGGCACGAACTTTACCCCACGTACTGCGAAAACTGGCATCTCTGGGCTTGGGCAGACAACGGCAACGGTTATCTTGACTCTTCTGACCAATTCGGCATGACTATCATCGGTTCTCAAAAAATGCACTGGTTCCATGTAGACAGAGTAACAATGACAATGAAGTTGCGGAACACGCATGACGAAGAGATATACGTTGAATTTAAAGGACCATACAACCCATATATTCAACCCATATGCACCCTATGGCACGAAGTATGGCCCGTCTACCATGGAGTGTTCGGTCCAGGAAACCCATACCACATCGTTAACTGGCAAGACACTGGGATAGGTAACACAGGCTATCTGGGCGTCTGCGACTGGATCGAGTTCGGACAATGGCCAGGACTTTGGTGGCACGTTGAAGAATATGCTACGGATCTGATCCTAAACGAAAAAGTTACGAACCCTATTGGCATCGAGTGGCATGAACTTTACCCAAACTTCTGCAACTACCACCTTACCACCCGTTGGGAAGAACCACCTGAAGACATATTGTTCCATGAAATGCTTAGCCCCGGCGATCACATTGAAATGATTAACCAGACAAGTGGAATGACAAAATGGTACTATGTTGACAGGGTAACTTTTACAATGAGGGTAATCAATGAAAGCGATCCTATGCAAGAAATGTGCATCGAATATAAAGGGCCTTTCGAGACGATGTACAATATTAAGACAACGGTGGTAAACTCAACATGGCACGAAGTCTACCCATCCTATTCCGCTTCTATGAACATTACTAGTTGGATAGACAACTGTAACGGAGTGCTTGACTCCTGCGACTACATTGAAATGTACGATTTGAACATAGACTTCTATTATGGTTGGTGGCACGTTGAAGAAATTTCAATAGACGTAATCCTCAACGAGGAGTTTATCGCTCCCTATGACATAACCTATGGCATAGTTTGGCATGAACTTTACCCTAACTGCTGCGTCAATGACTATTACACATTAGATTGGGAAGGCCCTGGCGAAAGACAGCTAAGTCCTTGCTATAACATCACTCTGACGCTTCTGCCAACTGGTCCGACCGACAAGTATCATGTAGAAAACGTGACACTTACCCTCAACCTCACAGTAAACGATGTTGACCCAACCATGCCATTCACGGTAGGAGAACGGATATACGTAGAGTATCTTGATGCCATGTACAATTGGAAGCTAATGTACTATCCAAAGACAAACCCATTATACACTGGTTGGGAAGTAGTCTGTCCAACCAACCGATTTGGCTATCCACTTACAATCGAGAAGTGGTACGACAACTGTAATGGAATCCTCAGCCACTTTGACATCCTCGAACTTCAAAGCCCCGACGGAACTATGCGGTGCCTAGTCGACGAAGTAGCGTTAGACATCACTGTTAAGAAAATAACGGAGGGACCTCCTCCGTCACCATCATGGTACATGAAGCCCCCATTCCCAGATTACGCTCCGAGTGGAATGCCAGACTTCGACCAAAGACAACTCGGCACCTACCCCTGGTGGGATTCTGCGCAACGCTGGAGCCACTGTGGACCAGTTGCTGTTGCAAACTCGCTTTGGTGGCTAGACTCAGAGTTCGAGCCAAACACTGTGCCTCCACCAACAATAATTGACAACTATCCGCTGGTTCAAGCCTACGGTCCATGGGACGACCATGACCCGCAGAACGTTCAGCCGTTGGTTGAGCATTTGGCATATTTGATGGATACGAACGGCTTAAGAACAGGCATTGTTAAGCTTGGTACAAATGTCTTCGACATGCAAGCTGGACTGACGCACTATCTATCGTGGACCGGAGTGAACCCGCTTGGAGATGTGGACGGAGACGGAATTGTCACCCAGAATGACCAAGCAATAGTTCTTGCTGCTTGGGGAACAAGTCCAGGAATGCCAGGCTGGGACATCAGAGCCGACATATGGCCAGCAACGACGACATATCCACCAACAGCTGACAATGTCATAAACATGAATGATCTTATGCTTGTGCAGATGAATATGGGCTTAAGCGGAATGTTCTATGAACATACAGTGATGGCGCCTCCATGGGAACTTATCGTAGATGAAGTTATGAGATGCCAAGACGTTGTCTTACTTATTGCTCCATGGTACTATAACGGCGTTGAATGGTACCGCTACGATGAAGGTGCACATTACGTCACAGTTGCAGGCTTAAACGCTACTACATGGGAAATAGTATTAAGCGACCCAATAAACGACAATGCAGAAGCAGGAGGACCGGGCAATGTTCCAGTCCCGCATGTTCACCCACCACCTGAACCACCATACATTACACACAACAAAGCTAACTTGGTCTCACACGACATGTACAAAGTCATAATACAGCCATGTCCAGGCGGCCCACTTGCAATCATCGGCTATCCTGGGTCAATAGTTAATCCACCTGGCACCATATGGCAGATTGAGGCTGCAGTGATAACTTGCCCATACGCTGTTTATGTGCATGATGTTTCCGTCAAAAACATTACAACTTCCAAGACTGGATGTTCGCCTATGCCCACTGTTGGTAATAACTTCACTTGTAGCGTTTATGTAACTGTTGAGAATCAAGGCGACTATTCTGAAACTTTCAACGTAACTGCCTATGCAAACTCCACCGAAATCGGAACACAAGAAATAACCTTAAATTCGGGTGAGAATATCACGTTAACCTTCGCATGGGACACTAGTGGTTTTACTAAGGGCAATTATACGATGTGGGCTTATGCTTGGCCTGTTCCAAGCGAAACCGAAACCGCGGACAACACGTTTAGCGATGGCATAGTTTACGTTGGCATTCCAGGCGACATCAACGGAGACGGAACAATAGACATCTACGACGCAATACTGTTAAGCACATCCTTCGGCGCCAAACAAGGCGATCCAAACTGGAACCCAAACGCAGACATCGACAACACAAACGAAATAGATATCTTCGACGCCATCATCCTCTCAACTCACTTCGGAGAAACAGACCCATAATAGTTAACAATACTTCCCCTTCTTTTTCTATAAATGAGTCAAAATTGCGTAAAGCTTATGTCATCTCATATTTGTAACTTAAGTGAGAGGTTACGATGTGAAATTTAAAACATGCCTCATTTTTTTATTTATTTTCACAGTCATAATTATAGGTTGTTTGAATTATTTATATTCAGTGCAGATACCTGAAAAAAGTGGGGCTTTAGGAGCATATTTTGAAAAAATTGATTGCCCAAGAGTGGTCTATGAGGGGGAAAATAACATTTGGCGTTTGACGGTGCATAACACCAACTGTTCAGCAAATGAATATGGCATTCCCTCTTTCTTCTTAATGATCTACCTCAATGATGAAATTTGGTGGAATGAGTTCAATAACACGAACTATAAGACATGGCAGTGTAATGTGGGAAGTAGCATTACGCGGTATTATAACATTCCTTCACTGGAGACCTTAAAGCCAACATCTTATGATGTTAAAATAGAATTATACTGGTATGATGGAAAAGAATGCTACCTTCAAGACGTTACATATTTTCCTATATCAGTAGTCATACGAACCACAATACGTGACTTAATGATTTTTAGTTATCTTGCAGTATATTTGATTGCACTCGTTTTTCTCGGTTTCTGTATGTTGATAGTGGGTCCTATTAAAATTTCCAAACGTTCTAGAAGATCTGTTGTCACTAAAACTGCAAGTTTCTCAATTAAAACCAAAAGAGTTGTTCTTTTTTATGTATTTCTTATACTATCGTGGCAAATTGCAAATGCGCTTATATCTAAATCCCTTTTTTCCGACACAATTCACTATTCTCTACAGCTTTTGATTCAATTCATGTATCTTGTCTTATTCTTCTTTATTGTTATAGGAAAAGATTCAAATCTCAAAGAATATGGTTATCGGTGGCCTAGAAGCTTTTACAAATGTATGTATGGTAGTTTATTCTTGGCTGTGGCATATAATTTTGTAGTCTTTTTCTTACCAGGATTTTTTGCGGAATACTATGTTTTTCCTTCTCCGTCGCTTATAGAGTGTTTATTATTCATTTTTCTTGGTTTTTTTATTAGCTTAGTTGGCGAAACCCTTTTTCGAGGATATCTTCAGAGTGAACTCGGAAAAAAGTTTGATTCTGTAAAGGCTCTGCTTATAGCATCAATCCTTTTTGCAGTATATCGATTTTCAATATTTCCACTTAATCCATCTCATCTTCTACTCGAATTAATTTACTTCTTCTTTTTAGCAGCTTTTCTTGGAACATTCTATAATTTTTCTGGAACATTACTATGTCCCGTGATTTTCTATTCAACAACGATGACTCTGAATTCAATTACGCCTATTAAGGTGATAGCTGATGAATATGTTACAGTGTTCTGGGAACTCATGGCAATAGCACTAGTTTTTCTTTTGTTAGAATTTATGAGTGAATAAATTTTCCGAGAGCAACGCTTGTTAGATGAAAAAGAAGATAATTGCTTAAGTTGCTTAAAAAAACTTAAATTTATGTAAATGTGAGAACAAGTCATGAACACCTTTGCAAGCATACATGTTTATCTTGATCGAAAGGACTACATCATCATTTTATTATTAACTTTTCTTTTTCTCTTGATATCCTTCGTTAGTTACACTGAATTATCGACAACCGAGATCAGCGTTACTTTAGAAACTGGTGTCCTAAAATATATCGTTCACATCGCATATTACGGTTTTCCTTTTAAAATGATCGGAATTCTAACTCCTCTTTCAGATATAGAGTATTTTTGGATATATCACTCTGGTAGTGGAATAATTAGGGTGCTTTGGGGTGGCTTACTATTGGATTTTGTTATATACTTCGCGTTATCATTCATTCTGGTATATCTATTTAGAAGATTTTTGAGACACTTTTAAAAGAAAGAGTTTTGTGTTGGAGTAAAGTTAATGAAGGTGCTCTTTCTTGAAATTTAATGAGGTAGAGAAGTGAAAAGAGCCGCGTTTGTAGCAGGAATAATTTTTCTGACTATAGGTTTAACGTTGTTGACTTTTGCATCGCTAATGCGAAACACTAGAAAGGTGCAAATTGACTTTGCTCAGAATAGTTGGGAGTGTTCTTGGAACCTCACCGAAAAAGAAACGTATGTGATCGATATAAAGGCAAGTGAGCAGTGGCGATATGATTATCCACAAGAAGATGTTCCTGAAGATTTTACGTCGATTTTTATAGAAATAATTTCGCCTAACAAAGCAAAGACAAGAGTTCAAGCTTTTTTTATTGCTGCTCCAGCACAAGGTATGCATTTAGGAACTCTTCCGTCTCTCTATAGAACAAAATATCTTGAAATAGATTCGAGCAGTTTAGTGGTGGACGAGCTTTACCCGCAAATTCGCTTTTCTGTGAAATACAATGGAACATACACTGTCCATATTCTGAACGATGAAGGTCTTTTAAATTGGACATCTGGGCCTCCGGATAAAATGATACTTTATAAAGAAATTGTTGTAACTCCTTATCTTGCATTTGTCCCGATAGGTGGAATCACAAGCTTGGTAGGTATTGTTATTTCTGTTGTTGCTGCTACTGGTTCCAAACATGAACGTATTAAACCAAGAGATAGCCGAAAAAAGTAGCTCACTGGTTTTTATTGTTTTATAACTGGTTTTCTGAACCAGTTAGTTGAAGAATAGTGTTGTCTACGTACGTCCAAAAATCCCTTTCTAACTTTATCCAATCCTCCGTGGATTTCATGCTTCGTAAGAGAGGGTATCCCCCAAAGATCAATGTAGAGAACAAGACAGGAAAAAACTTTTTACGAGTGTTACAATGTTCAAATTTCACGCTAAAATTGTTTGGTTCTCCCCTAATTGCTACATTTATATATCCATCAATTTTAAAACGTGGAGAGTTACCAGCAAAAATCTGGTAACCTTCACTTGTTTGTCCTTTTATTGCTTCAAAATCTTTATCCTTAAGAAATTCTCCAATTCGGGCTGTTAATGTTGCAAGCGAAATTTGCCTGTCCACCCACTTTTTTTCCATAATCTGAAACCTTTCAAATGTAGTAATTTTACGTAAGCATCCGCATCATAATTATGTCCTTTATGACGCCCCTCTGTTCAAAATAGTTAACCAAGTACTCTTTAACCTCATTATAACTAACGTTTCTACCGATGTACAAGGCACTTATTTCCTTAGGTTTTGGTCTGCTTCTTGTTTTCGGTACTATATCATTAGATGCCATGTTAAATTTTCTAATCACTTTAATTTTGAATCGTTCAAGACCGTGTTGGGGACATAAGATTTCTACTAGTACGCTGCTAACCACTTCGTTATCCCCCCATCAATTTTTGTTTTTACGGTAATAAATACTTTATGAAAATTGTAGATTTAACACTGACAGATAGAAAATAATAAGTCTTTTAATCGACTGCAAAGCAAGCTACTAAATGGTTATTTCCAACGTCCTTAAGTGGTGGTTCTTCTTTGCTGCACATGTCCATGGCGTATTGACATCTTGGGTGGAATCTACAACCCGTAGGAGGATTAACTGGGCTAGGCACCTCTCCCGTAAGCATTATTGGTTTTCTTTTGATAGTAGGATCTGGAATTGGTATTGCCGAAAACAATGCTTGAGCATATGGATGAAGAGGATTTTTGAATAGTTCCTCTGTTTGTGTTACTTCCACGATCTTCCCAAGATACATAACTGCTACCCTTTGCGCTATGCATTCGACAACGCTTAAGTCATGACTTATGAATACGTATGTTAAGTTCAAATCTTTTTGTAAATTCTGAAACAGATTTAGTAGCTGGGCGCGAACCGACACGTCTACAGAGGATGTGGGTTCATCTAACACTATAAAGTCAGGGTTAGTCACCAGCGCCCTTGCTACTGCTATTCTCTGCCTCTGCCCACCACTAAATTCATGTGGATATCGATATAGGTGTCTTTCTGTTAATCCTACCCTATTTAGGATCTCTAAAACTCTTTTTCTTGCTTCCAAACCTTTGGCGAGTCCTTGTACAATTAGTGGTTCTGCAACGATGTCTTTCACAAGCATCCTCGGATTTAACGATGTTGTTGGATCTTGATACACTATTTGCATTCTTCTTCTCATGCTAGCAAGCATTGCTCCCCTGTACGTTGCAAGATCATATCTTCTTCTTAACTCTTTTAATCTATGAGATTTTGGATCATTTCTTTCTAGTTCCTCTATCTCTTTTATGATGTCTTCTGGGACATCAAAGTATATGCTGCCGGCGGTTGGATCATGTAAGCGAATTGTTGTTTTGCCAAGCGTGGTTTTTCCGCAACCAGATTCTCCTACTAGACCAAAGCATTCTCCTTTGAATATTGTGAAACTTACATCGTCTACAGCTTTAACATCAGCAATTTTCCTTCTTAGGACTCCTCCTAAAACTGGGAAGTATTTCTTCAATCTTCTTACTTCTATTAATGTTTTCATTGTTCTCACATCTTTATTGGTATAAGAAGCATTGAACAAAGTGATTTCTTCCAACGTCAATTATTTTAGGTTTAACTCTAGTACATATTTCCATGGCGTATTGGCATCTGTTGTGGAATCGGCAGCCTTTAGGTGGATCTATTAGGCTAGGAACAGTGCCTTCAATAGACTTGAATGGGTGTCCTGGTCTTGGTATCGATTCCAATAATCCTTTTGTGTATGGGTGCAGTGGGTTTTTAAAGAGTTCAAATACATCAGCTGTTTCCACAACGTTTCCAGCGTACATGACTGCAACGCGGTCACACATTTCCGCCACTACACCCATATCATGCGTTACGTAAATGATGGATGAAGAGAATTGTTGTCTTAGTTCTCTTAATAGGTTTAGTATTTGAAGTTGAACTGTCACGTCAAGATTTGTAGTAGGTTCGTCTGCTATCAGTACTTCTGGGTTGCATGCGAGTGCCATTGCTATTACTACGCGTTGTGCCATTCCTCCGCTGAGTTCATGAGGATGCATGTCTACGACTCTTTCAGGGTCGGGTATTCGCATTAGTCTAAGCATTCTAACGGCTTCTTTTTTTGCTTGTTTAAATAGTAATTTTTTATATCTGTTAAGTAAAGGAATTTTTGAAGTGATTTTTAAACTAAGAGCCTTTGGATTCAGTATCATTTTTTGTAAATTATTTCTATAGTATTTTGTTAGAAAATTTGCTTTTTTGTTCTGTGTCTCCTTATCTAGTTCTTCTATCGCTTTTTCGGCGAGTTCTTTAATCTTATGTTTAAGAAGAGTTTCAATTATTTGATCTCCGGCTGTATAAACGGGATTCAAAGCGGATCTGGGATCTTGGAATATCATTGAAATATATTTTCCTCTGATTTTCCTCAGTACGGAGTCTCTTAAGTTTAGCAGATTTATGGCTCGTCCTTTTACATTGAAGATTATTTGTCCACCTTCTATCTTTCCTGGGGGTAGTACTATTGCCATAACTGAAAGTCCAGTGACTGATTTTCCACATCCAGTTTCACCGACTATGCCTAACGTTTCTCCTTTTTTGAGATTTATTTTGACTCCGTCTAGAGCTTCAACAACTCCCTCGTATGTATAAAACTTTAGTTGAAGATCATCTATTTGAAGGATTTCTTCCGACATTTTATCTCCTCCTGAGCGTTGGATCTAATATGTCTCTAAAAGCGTCTCCTAGCAAGTTCCATCCCAATACGAATGTAAAAATGAATATGCCTGGTATTGTGAATGTGTACCAATATTTCCACGGATCTTGGAATCCTGCCCAGATCCAGTTTCTTGCAAAGCTTATCATTTGTCCCCAGTCTGCGTAGCCTGGCGGAGCGCCTATTCCAAGAAAGCTTAGTGCTGCTGCTGTTAAGACTATAGATCCTATGTCAAGAGAGGCCATTATCACTATTGGGTAAATCGCGTTTGGAATTATGTGTTTCAAAATTATTCTGGCATCCGAACATCCTATGGCTTTGGCAGCTTCTATATAATCTTCTTGTTTTACTCGTAAAATTTCTCCTCTGATTACTCGTGTGTAGCCTGGCCATCCAACGATAGCTAGTGCTATTAGAACTTTATCAAGTTGGCTTACATCTAAAGTTATAATTGCTATAGATGGAGAATTTAAGGCCCAAATATATAATATTAGAAAACCAATGAGACTAATGAAGCTTATCCAAATAGTACTTTTTATTTTTAAAATGTAACAGGCAACTGCGTGAATTAAAAATATCAGAGCTGCCGTGCCCAGCAGTCCTACGTCCAAGTTCCAAATTGGTGGTAAGGCTATAACAAGGGCCATAGCGAGTATTAGTCCCGGAAATGCTAGAATTATATCTGTGAAACGCATCAATATCTCGTCGATTATTCCGCCGTAGTATCCGGCAAGGCATCCTAATAAAATTCCTATTGCAAGTGATATTACAACTACCATTGCGCCTACTCTGAAGGCTGTTATCGTTCCCCAAATGCATCCATAGAAGATGTCGTAGCCTCCTTCTGCTACACCGAAGTAATGAACCGTCCATCCGACCCGCAATGCCACATCGTCTGTAACTGGAGTGCCTGGGGGTTTTGGAATTGCGCTGAAACCGTCACGCCAAATTCTGAATGGGTCAGGATTTACTGGTGGAGCTATCACAGGTGCAAGTATTGCTATCATAGCATAGAATGCTACTATTAATAAGCCCACTATTGATAGGGGGCTCTTTTTTATTCTTCTTAGAGTGAAGAGCAGTTCCTTTTTTGCTGGTCCTAACCCTCTTCTAAATTCTTGTATTCTATATTTAAGGCCTGTTTTTGTGCTCATCTCATCCCAACCTTATTCGTGGATCTATGTATGCGTATAATATGTCAACTATGAGGTTTGCAAAGACGTAGACTATTCCTGCAAAGAGGGCAAAGCCAAGTACGCCTGGTATGTCGGGTACGGAGCCACCGCCTCCGGCAGCAGTTGCTGCCCATCTTCCTATTCCGTCGATGTTAAATACCGTTTCAGTTATTGTGACTCCTGTTAGCAAGCCTGCTGTTAGAAGTCCTGAAATTGTGACTACGGGTATCAAGGCGTTTCTTCTTGCGTGTTTGTTTATAACTTCCTTATTGCTTAGACCCTTTGCTCTGGCTGCAACAATGTAGCCTTTGCCAAGAGCTTCTAGCATGCTTGAACGCATTACTCTTATGACTAGTGCTATGTTGATTATTGTGAGTGATATCGTGGGTAAAACCATGTGTCTAAGGAGGTCTAGTGTTATCCATAATTGTCCATTTAATAATCCGTCTATTGATAATAATCCTGTGTACCAGTGCCATTGTTCTGACATATTAATGAAGTTTTTAACACTGCTGCTCATTCTTTCTGGTGGGAACCACCCTAGACCTGAAAAGAATATTGCAATTAGCATTATGCCTATCCAGAAGCTTGGAAGTGATGTTCCAATTATTGCTAGTGTCCGTGTTATGTGGTCTATTGGGCCGTCTCTGTGAACAGCTGACTGTATTCCTAGGTATATTCCTAATAGAATGATTATGGGAATGCACCATATTACAACTTCAACTGTGGCTGGCAACTTTTTTAATAAAGTATCCAAAACTGGTAGTCTTGAGGTGTGGGAGAAACCTAGATTGCCTTGGAATAATTTAGACATCCAGTCTGATAGTTGTACCAGCACTGATTCGTTTAGGTGATATATTCTGATGATGTTTTCGACTTGTTGAAGTTGTTTTTCGTTTGTTATGTAAAGGCTTGCTCTTTGTTCTGGTGTGAATAATTGTGAAACTGCGAATATTAATAAAATTACGCCTAACAGGGTTGGTATGACCAATATTACTCTCCTTATTATATATTCTTTTAAGCCCACGCTCCTCACCCCTCCTTTTTGAAATGGATTTGTTGGATATTTATAACTTTGTCGATTTATATGAGGGAGTTTTATACGGTTGATGTGCTAGAGATTAGTTCCATAAGAATTAAATATTAGAGTTGTGACATATTAATTTGCGATAAGAAAAGGGAGAAATGGAGAAAATGAATCGAAAAATCCTATTTGTTCTGCTGTTGACTTTTCTAGTAGGTACAATGATTCCCATCTCTGTTGTTAGAGGACAAGGAATACCAAACCCCGACCACATATACTTTGTTACGATTGGTATGCCTGAGACTGTTGATCCTCACTGGGCTTACGATACAGCTAGTGGTACACTCATTCAGAACATTTATGAGCCATTATGCATCTTCAATGTGACTGATGCTGCTTCGTTCCTTCCTGCGATTGCTGATGACTGGCCTGGTCTTGGCACTGCGCCTGGAAACGCCATAATACCGTCTCCTCCGGATCCAAGTGCGCCTGCGGGCACTGTTGAAACATGGTACTTCCATATTAGGCCAAATGTTCCATGGCAGATTTCCACCTATGGTTATGTGACGCCGGAGGACGTTGAATACTCTTTTGAGCGTGGTATGCTCATGGATCACACTGCTGGTCCAATGTGGATGCTTTACGAGCCTCTTCTAAAGTGCGACACTTCATATGAATATGACCTTGACGGGGATGGCGATCTTAGTAAAACGGAATATATTGCTTTGGCGTTGGACATAGACGGCGCTATAGAGAGCAACTCTACACACGTCTGGTTCAACCTAAAGCAGCCTTACGCGCCCTTCCAGCAAATCCTAAGCCAAACATGGTCAGAAGTCATGTGCAGAAGGTGGTGTGAAGAAAAAGGCCTATGGAACAAGACGCTCGTCGAAACATACGGATGGACCTCAGACCAAGCCTATGCAGAATTCAAACGCACATGGGACCCGCCAGAACCAGGTCCACTAATGGAACCAGCACCTATGGCAATGGGAACAGGCCCATACAAACTAAAAGCCATGGACCCAGACCCACACACCGGATACTTCACCCTTGAGAAGTTCGATGGATACTGGCGCGGTTGGCCAGCTCCAGCAGAGTTCTTCACGGACGGTGTTCCCGCTGGAGGCTATGCGACATATGCAACTGTTAAAAGCGTTGAGGAATGGAGCAACAGAAAGGCACAGTTCTTCTCAACAGACCCCGCCCTACAGGCAGACTTCTGCGCCGTCCCAAGAATGAACTGCCCAGAACTACACGTTGACGGAAACAAAGACGGCCCAACACTGCCAGGTTTCAGGCTAATGAAGATCGTTACACCAGTATTGGATGCCTTTTACTTCACATTCACAGTGAATCCAAACACTCCGTATCCGCCGAAACTTGGAACAGAAGTCAAACTAGACATATTCTCAGACAGATATTTGAGACTCGGCTTCATATACTGCTTCAACTTCACCAAATACATTCAAGATGTCTACCTGGGCGAGGCAATACACCCGCCAGTATGCATGCCTCCAGGCACAGCATACTACAACGAATCAAAACCAGTCTACGACATCAACCTAACCAAGGCAGCAGAATACTTCCAGAAAGCTTGGGGTGGACGCGTCTGGAACGAAGGAATGACCATAACACTTGTCTATAACATCGGCAACGTGGTGAGGCAAACTGCTGCTGAGATGCTTGAATACTACATTGAAAACTACATCCCATGGCCTGCTGGAACTAAAGTTGACATTATAGTAAAAGGAGAGCCATGGTCAACATACTTGCCTGGCATGAGGACCCGCATGTATACGTTCTTCACGGTGGGTTGGTTGGCTGACTTCCCAGACCCGCACAACTGGTTCCAGCCCTTCATGCACCCACTGGGAACGTACTGTGGAAGACAAAATGTAACTTACGGCTTAGACCCAACTTCGCTGGCGGAGAACTGGTATAAAGGTGCATCTTATGGTCCACCGCCATACACAAACGCTCTAGGCGAATACGTTTCAGCAATAAACAACAGCTATGTTGCCCACCTAATCGACGTCGGTGTAGGCTTGGCTCCTGAACTTAGGGAGAAAGTCTACAACGAGCTTATGGACATATACTACGCAGAGGCAACACAGCTCCCGCTGGGCGTAACAGTTGGACGCCACTACGAAAGAACATGGATTCACGGCTACGACAAGACATTCAACATGAACCCGATAAGCCCAGGACTCTTCGTCTACACGATATGGAAGGCAGCTGTTGGAACCGTTTACGAGGCAGATATCTCAGCTGCTGACACAATAGTGAACACAACAACCGTCTACCCGCTAATACAAGTCTACCTAGGTGAAATGCGCCTCGGCGGCAACCCAGCAAAAATCAACTACACTCTAAGCGTAAAGTACCTGTCTGGAACTGCCGGATCCGTGCTTGTCTACTACTGTCTGAGAAGGGTAAACCTTGAGGATCCAACGCAAACTTACATTCCAGTAGACATCGTGCGAATAATAACTCCTGGAGGATCAGACAGCGAGCAAGTTGTGTGGTACGAAGATGGAACGATGTCTGAAGGACTATGGAATATCTCATTGTACACAAGCCCTGTTGCTGGAGCAACAGGTGAAACCGTCGTCGATCCAAACACAGCCAACAACCAGCAATTCAGCCCCTACCTCGTTAGGGCAAAGGAACTGATTGGCGACATCGACGGTTCAGGCGAAGTTGACATTTTCGACGCAATAACATTCGCCGGCTCATTCGGAGCTGTGACTGGAGCATCCAACTATGATCCACTCTGCGATCTGAACGGCGACGGAGTCATAGACATTTTCGACGCAATCATCTTAGCAGGCAACTTCGGCGGTAGCATACCATAAGAAATAATTCCCAACCCCCCCTTTTTTTCGATTTCACAATATTGAAAGCAGCATTTGCGTTTATGCAAATTATTGACACTTGAATAGAACATAATTCCAGAATCTTTAAATTTAGAAACTGCAAATAATCTATTGAACGAATGGAGAAGGGAGAAAACAAAAATGAAGAATAGAATTCTAAAAGCAATAGCGCTCTTCTTGACTTCAATGATGATCTTGGGATTCGCAAACGTCCTTCCAACATACGCAACAGACGGGGCCCTAGTTCTCGTAGATCCAACAAACAACATATTTCCACCACCATACCTTGGAGTGGGCGATACCTTCACAGTAAGCGTCGCCATCGCAAACATGACTAACATTGGCGGTTTCGAGTTCAAACTTTACTGGGACCCAGCATTACTTGAAGGCGTCGACATGACTGAAAACCTCTTCAAAACAGTTACACCGCCCGGTGAGACAGGAAACATATGGCAACTGTCTCACGAAGTGGCAGCAGACCACGTCTGGTACGCCTATACCTACAAGAACTTAACAAGAGCCAAAGACCTGGGCTATGCGCCCATAAATATAACTCTGGCTGAAGGCTACCCAGAAGGAAAACTAGCAGCAGCAATAATAACCCTAAAAGTTAAGAAAGTTCCAACAATGGCTGAGGGTTTTGTTGATTGTGTTCTTAATATAACAGTTAGTAAGCCTGGTGACATAGCTGGAAAGCCTATTCCGCACACTGTGATAAATGGCTATTACAGGCTTAACTGGTCGCCGCCAACCATTAAGCCATTCTTCTCGGTTGATCCACCAAGCTTTGAAGCAACTGCCCTAGGACAAGTATTCAACATAAGCATTAAAATAAACAATTTGGACGCCGGATGGGAAGCAGTAGGCTTTGAATTCAAACTGAAGTTCAATAATACACTACTTCAAGTGTTAAATGTTTATGAAGGACCGTGGCTGAAGCCATTTGGGGCTTCACCGAACCAAGGCACATTACCAATGCATGTTATAGGAACCAACTATGTACTGTTCGGTGACTTGGTGCTTCCAGACGCACACGGTGTATGGCATGCGCCGTTCCCAAGCGATTCAGGAGTGCTCGCCATAATAGAATTCAACGCTACCTTACAAGGAATGTTCCCAGAAGTTTTAAGCTGCGTCTTGGATCTCTACGACACTAAAATTGGAAACTGGCTAGCTCAACCAGTCCCACAAAATCCACCAGTAGACGGCTCCTACAGCATAAGACCAAAAGTTTTAGGCAGAATGATCGACATATTCACGCAATATCCAGACCCATACGGCGGACAAGGAATAGGCAAACCAAGCGACATGTTCTGGCCACAGAAAGAAGTAATACTATACGCTAAAGTAACATACAACGAATGGCCAGAACAGAACAAGGATGTAGCCTTCCAAATTATCGACCCCCACGGCGACACATACACAGTAATCTACGCGAGAACAAACGCCACGGGCATAGCAGAAGCCTTCTTTAGGCTGCCGTGGCCATGCGACGACCCAGAATACTACTTCGGAGAATGGACAGTAATAGGAACAGTTGATGTTGCATGCACAATTGTGAACGACACGTTAACCTTCAAATACGACTACCTAGTCCGCATAGTCAAAGTAACAACAGACAAAACCAAATACGCCCACTGCGAATACATGAACATAACAGTTGAATTCAAATCCTACGCAATGCAACACTACGACGTAATACTGTCAGTCACAGTTCTAGATGAAACAGGCGTACCCTTCGGCTTCATCTACGTAGAAACATCAGTAGGCGGAGCCCAATACTGCAGCTACAAGAACTTCAGAGAAACAGTAAGCATTCACGTGGTCAAATGGGCAAGAGCAGGACAAGCCAAAATAATCGTAGGCGTACTAAACGACTGGCCAGCCAACGGCGGAACAGTCGTAAGCGGACCATTCACTCCAGTGCCTGTGGACATACTAGCCGAATGGGCCTAAACAAACAAAACTTCCCCTCTTTTTTTAATTCTAAATTTTCAACAAGATAGAAAATAATTCCAGAAACCTTATAGTGAAGAATTAAGAATAACTAGAACTAGAACAATATGTACACCAAAACAATCAGAAAGTCGCATTTACAAACATGGTTACTACTTATAATACTGTTTCTTATCATATGTGCAAAACCAACATTAAGCGCCGTTGTCACACTTGAAATAACGGTATCCACAGACAAACATAGATACGGCCTAAACGAAAACGTATACATAAACGGAACCCTAAAATGGCAACCATACAACATATCAGTCAACACAGTTATTGGAATCGAAATTAGGGATCCAGCAAACCTGCCCTTCGCATTTAGAACAAGACCCTCAGGCACCATAACTTCTGAAAACTGGCTTGTAAACTATACACAACTGTTCTCATGTGACTCCAACGGATACCCAAAATACAGTTTCAAAAGAGGAAACAACCTCTACATATTTTTTGAAATTAAAAACTTTGACACAATCAGCAGCCACGCAGTCATAGCCTGTATAACCCTTTTTGACGCCAACATGGTTCCCATAGGCTCATGGTACCCCCTGACCACAACCCTAGAACCAGGCGCCTCCAAAAGTGTCCTTTTTTTCGCAGATAAAATTCCATCATCAGCCGCCCTTGGAACCGCCACATTGTACGCCAACGCTTACACGGATTTCCCAAAAAACGGTGGTTACCCATACTGCCCAGAAAGAACAGCAACATTCACAATTACAAGCTCAACTTCATCCTCAACCTCAAACCTAATCCAATATGCTGAAACATTCGATGCGGGGACATACGAACTATCTTTACGGCTGCCCAAAACGGACGCCCGCATAGGCAACTACACAGTTTATGCAAGCGCTTACAGTGAAGGACAAATAGCCACAACCAATAAAACATTTGAAGTCGTTCTAATCGGCGATATAAACGGAGATAAAGTAGTTGATATTTTCGATGCCATTTTAATGTCAATAGCTTATGGCTCACATAATGGTGATCCAAAATGGAACCCAAACGCAGACCTCGACAACTCAGGAGAAATAGACATATTCGACGCAATCATCCTCTCAGCGCATTATGGAGAAGAAGCGCTTTAAATATCAATAAACGGATTATTCAAACGCTAGAAAAGGTAAAGCTTCTCCGTTTTAAGTTTTCAACACAAAGTAGAAAATAATTCCAGAAACCTTATTAGTTTTCATATCAATAATGCTTTTTAAAAGGAGTGACGGATTGTTGCAATTAAAAAAAGTATTATCCACTTGTTTACTATTCTCCATACTAATAATTATAAAATTACCAATATGTCACTCATCACAATCAAGCGATCCACTTTACCTTGCCGTTTCAACAAACAAACCAGCATATTACATAAGGGAAAACATACTAATCCAAGGGGCGTTAAAACAGGATGGAACACCAATTTCAAATGCCCTCGTAGCCGTAGAAATACGAAATCCTTCTAATTTACCCATCATCTTTCGAACAGTGCCTACAGGAAATATCTCTGCAACCACGTGGCCAGTAAACTTTGTAAGTCTTTATCCAACAGACTCTATAGATGGAAATCCAAAATACTCCTTTATTGTAAAACAAATCCTCTACATAAGAGGCACAATCAAAAACTTTGATAGCCAACCTCACAGTGCGCTGGTTGCCTTAACCCTTTATGATGGAAACAACATCCCCCTTGGCGTCTGGTATCCAATGAACCCCACACTTAACCCTGGAGAAAGCAGAACCTTTTCATTTATGGCAACACGCCTAGACCCATGGGCATATCCAGGAAATGCAACAATATTTGCCAATATATATTCAAATCTCCCGAAAGACGGCGGGATTCCATATTGTCCAGAAAAATCTGTATCCTTCGAAATTAAAAGAAACCCAGAACTTTCCTATTCCACAACTCCTCCAAGCACCCCACCTACAAATGAAGGAACCTTTTTGACAAACTTGAGACTGCATCCCGAGTCAAAATCAGGAATCTACACAATCTATACAAGCACCAGCAAAGACTCAACATTAATCCAAAATGCAACAACCTTCCAAGTTGAGTCATCACCCTCTCCACCTCAAGCTTCATTCTTTTATACACCACTTGAACCCTACGTTAACATGAGCATCGCTTTCGATGCCTCATCATCAACAGCAGAAGGATACAACGACACAATAGTCAAATATGAATGGGACTTCGGTGACGGCACACCAAAAGAATCCAAAACGACTCCTACAATCAACCATACGTTTACGCAAGTTAACACCTACATTGTTACACTCAATGTCACAGATAGTGAAGGCTTGTGGTCTATAACATCCAAACCTATAACAATACTTCCTCCAACAGGACCCACCGCCAACTTCATATGGTACCCATCAACTCCACTCGTAAATCAAACCGTAACCTTCGATGCTACAAGTTCGAAACTGGGCTGGAATGGAACAGCTAGCCCACCGATAGTTAATTATGAATGGAACTTTGGAGACGGAAACATAACAAGCGGAAATTACCCCACAATAACTCACAAATATTCAGCGGAAGCAAACTATACAGTAACGCTAACGATAACCGATGCTGGTGGACTTAAAGATAATGAAACAAAAATTGTAATAGTTCGTTTTATCGCGTTACTAGGCGACATTAATGGTGACGGAACAGTGGATATATTCGACGCTATATTGTTAAGCATATCTTTCGGCGCCAAACCCGGCAACCCAAACTGGAACCCCAACGCAGACCTCGACAACTCAGGAGAAATAGACATATTCGACGCAATCATCCTCTCAGCGCATTATGGAGAATCAATCTAATTGCAAAACCATCCAATCAGTGACAAAATTAACCCAACGAAATTCGTGAACTGATATCTATCATAGTAATATTTCTGATTAAAGAATACCATTAAAGAAGTCAAGATAGAGTAATAATATGCGATGATGATGAAAACTCTACCGAAAACGTTAGCCTTGGCAATAATGATGCTGATTCTTATCGATGGAGTATCAAGAAACATGGTTTTAATTTTTTCTGAAGATGCTATTGAAGAAATTGACGTGTTCACACAAAAAGAACCATACTGTGGAAGAGGGCCGAATACGCCAAGCGACTCATTTGGTCCTAACGAAGCCGTTATTTTATTTGCCCTAGTTACATATAACGGATATCCCCGCGAAAATTATTTCGTATCTTTTCACATACGAGTCCCTGAAGGAACCTATTTCACTCTCTTCGGTGTAACAAATGCAAGTGGTATTGCAACAACTAATTTCACAATACCCCAAAAATGTGAAAACGAAACCGAATTTTTTGGAGAATGGTTTGTTCTAGCCATCACTATCGTTGGAAACAAAGTCGTTCAAGATACACTCACCTTTAAAGTAGATTATATTGTAAAAATAATACAAGTCCGAACCATTAACGAAAATAACAATTACCAAGCATTTTTCGGAATTGAGGGTGACGTAGGACTAGAGATTGCGCTAAAAAATATGGCGATGATAGAAAAGAATGTCACACTCGCCATAACCATACAAGACGAGGTAGGAGTACCCGTCAACTTCTCTATAGTACCTAATTTTGAAGTTTATCCCAATGAGAAACCAGTAATATTATATTGTAAGGCATATATTCCTAAATGGTCACACATAGGAAAAGCAATCGCAAGTGTAGTTCCACTCACAAAATCAATAAATGAAGGTGGAATCCCTTATAGTCCTGCCGTATCGGTAGAATTTTTTATTACGCCTTCACCACCATTGGCATTATGTTTCCACGACGTAGCCATCACAAGAGTAATTTCTTCAGCCAGATCTGTCAATCAAGGTCAGCTTGTGAATATAACTGTATTTGTTCAAAACGAGGGAACGGAAATTGAGAGTTTTGACGTAATAACATATTTTAACGATACCCTCATTGAAAATATAGAAGTAACCAAACTTACGCCATATTCAAGAATAGCCTTAAACTTCATTGCTAATACATCCTCTCTTAAGACTGGAAATTACACGGTAATTGCCTTTATTCCTTACTTAACCAACGAAACAGATAAAACAGACAATAGGTTTCTTGATGGAATTATCGAAATTAAACAAGAAATTCCACCTTTTATTCATGATATTGCCATTGTAAACATCACAATCTCAAATGAAAGCTTATATGTCGGCGAATCGCTTCACATAAACGTCGATGTTATAAACGAAGGAACAGTTCCAGAGACATTCAATTTAAGTATTTATTATAGAAAAATTGAGTATCAAAACTTAAATTTAATTGAAACTTGTCAAATAGTAAATCTTTCATCCGGGATCCAAGCAACACTATCTTTCGTTTGGGTTACTTTTGGTGTGGATGAGGGTTTTTATGAAATAAGCGCCTACGCAGAACCTGTCCAAGGCGAAATCGATATATCCGACAACAACTTCACAAACGGAATAGTGCGAGTTAAAACCCCAATACATGACATCGCCCTCCTAAGCATCCAACCATCAACCCAAACAGCATACATCGGAGAAACAATAACCATCCAAGTAGTCGCCAAAAACGAAGGAAATTACGATGAATCATTCCAAGTAACAGTCTACCACAACACAACAGCCATCGAAACCCAGACAGTAAACAATCTAACATCAAACAGCACAACGATACTAACTTTCCTTTGGAACACCAAAAACATAACAGAAGGCAACTACATCCTAAGCGCGTTCGCAACGCCAGTCCAAGACGAAGAAGACACAGAAGACAACTACCTCACAAACGGCACAATAACAATCTCGACCCCACCAAAAGGCTGGTTCATCCCAGAATGGTTCTACTGGCTACTCATATTACTCTTACTCCTAATATTTTTGCTAATAATTTGGCTCTACCACAGAAAAAGGAAAAGAGAAGAAACGGAAGCCTTCCACAACGGATGGACAGCATGGTACTACGGCTACAACCTAAAAGACAAAATATACCCAAATAAAAAATCATAGAAAACAATTCCAGAATATTTATAATCCCCAAAAACAATTTAATAATTACAAAGGGGAGAGGAGAATGCAACAAAAAATAAAAGGAATAATCCTCACGATTCTCGCGCTATCCCTTCTTTACATCTTCACAACACCAACAAAAGTATACGCCCAAAATACAAAAATCTACATAGTCCCGTCATCAATAATCGACCAAACACTAACTCCGGGTAAAACCTTCAACATAACCGTAAAAATCGAGAACATACCTCAAGATCCAGGACTAGTAGGACTACAATTCAAAATTACTTGGAATCCCACAATCCTAGAAGGAGTAAGCATGACAGAAATTTTATTCAACTCCGTAACCCCACCAAACGAAAAAAGTAACATATGGCCGCTAGCCCATGATGTAACCGCAAGTTATGCAGAGTACGCCTACACATGGATGAACATAACACGAGCGTTAGAAAAAGGATATGCACCGATATCCGGCAATCATACAGCCGCAATAATAACGCTTAAAGTAAAAGGTGTGGGAAAAACAATTCTAGATCTAACTAACACAAAACTTGGAGATCCAAAAGGTAAACCGATCGCACACGAAGCATTTGACGGCTACTTCCAAAATTCTCCACCACCCTTACCAGCATTACTTTTCGTAGATCCACCAAAAATTTTCGACATAACCCTTACGCCATGCCACAATTTCACAATTAACGTTAACATCAGCAAAGCCACTGACATCTACAGTGTCGAATTCAAATTAGGCTTCGACAACAGTATACTAAGCGTGGTAAAAGCCGAACAAGGTGACTTCATTCCACCTTCCGTAACTCCAAACATCGAAATAAACAACGCTGCTGGGTATATGCGATTTAACGTCTCACTTGGGACATCCCTCAGCGGCAACGGCTCCTTAGCCATAATAACATTCCACGTAGAAGGTCTAGGGAAATCACCTCTAAACCTCTATGACACAAAACTATTCGACATAATAGGTCAACCCCTACCGCACACAGCTTCAAGTGGCAGTTTCAACAACATATTATTAGCAAAACTTGCCGTGCAACCAGAAGAAATAATTGATCCAACATTGCTTCCTCCATCAACATTCACGATCAATGTAACCATTGCTGATGTAGAAGACCTTTACGGATACGAGTTCAACTTAACCTTCAATCCAAATGTACTTATCTGCCTCCAAATAACCATCCACGATGTCTTAAACGAGACAAACTACATACCGAACCAATACATTGATAACCTAAAAGGCTTCATAACCATAAACGTAACCTACTACCCGCCAGCCACACCCCTAAACATCTACGCACAAACCCCCCTAGCGAGCATCAAATTCAGAGTTAAGGCTATAGGCTCAAGCAATCTGACCCTCTGCAACACCAAACTCATAAACTCAATAGGACAACCGATCGCCCACGAAACATACAATGGCTTTTTCCAAAGTCTAATACGAGACATAGCAATTGTTGATCTCTACGCGTATCCAACAGCAGTATATCAAGGCCAAAAAGCAAACATCACAGTAACTGTAAGAAATGAAGGTAACATCACAGAAACCTTTAGCATAAAAATCTATTATGACGATACCATAATAATGACAATTAATATAACTGATCTGCCTCCAAGCGAGGATGCAACAGAAACAATCACATGGAGCACTAACGGTGTTCCTTTCGGAAATCACACAATTAAAGCCGAAGTTCCCTCCGTTCCTTATGAACTAGACATAACAGACAACATCTTCTTTGATGGAACTGTAAAAATAAAGATCCCCGGCGACATTAACGGAGACGACATCGTCGATGTTCTAGATGCATTGCTGGCCTCAAACGCCTTCGGAACTAATCCTGGAATGCCTAACTGGAATCCCGATTGTGATATAAATGGCGATGACATAGTCGACATATTCGATATGATTCTGCTTTCCAAAAATTTCGGCAAGACAGTGTAGCTTCAATTCCCAAATATTTTTTAATTTTATGACATTTCATTCACGAAAGGGAACTGCGAAAGTCTTAAATGTTTCACTTAAATACCATTGTAGGTCAAGGTGAACATTCGATGCTTACGACACGGAACAAAAATCGAACAGCAATGACATTAATATGCATTCTTTTAATTTTTAGTCTAAGTTTTATCGCTTCTATCTCAAAAGCACAAGAACAAGAGACGTCAATTCTAATGGATCCAGCCACGCTACTTGTAAGTGAAGGCAGCGTATTTAACATCACCGTTAAACTTGAAAATATGCCGCAAGATCCGGGAATTGTAGGTCTCCAATTTAAAATCAGTTGGGATTCAAATATTCTAAAGGCAATAAACATGGAAGAAGTTCTTTTTCATGCATGCACTCCTGAAAGTGAACAATCTAACATATGGGCGTTATCACATACAGTAACTGATGGATATGTAGAGTATGCCTATACGTGGATGAACCTTACAAGAGCTTTAGAAAAGGGTTATGCTCCAATATCAGGAAACCAAACCATAGCGGTAGTGACATTAAATGCAACAGCAACGGGATACGCGACTTTAACATTTTCATTATTGAAAATTGGCAGCTGGGACCCGATTCAGAAAAAGACGGTTTATGTGGTGGACTACCCAAAGAAACCCTTACCCGCAAATTACAATTTGATTGAAAGTACGGTGACTGTAGGTAACCCACCCCCAACAATAGTGATCTTATCGCCTACAAACATAATTTATAATAATGTTCCTATCAACCTGATATTCACGTTGAGTAAAGAAACAGTTTGGATTAGTTACGTTCTGGACGGGCAAGCAAACGTAACAATAGATGGAAATACAACCATAAGCCCACCAGACGGATCGCATTATATAATAGTATATGCCAACGACACGGTAGGCCAAATAGGATCCTCAAGTCCTATATACTTTACTGTAGACACAACTCCCCCTATAGCTTCGTTTGAAAATGTTATTAATGCTGGAATTATCTTTGGAACGTATAAATGGAATGTTACATTTAATGCTTCTGCAAGTTATGATGTAACTACAGAAATCGTTGATTATTACTGGGATTTCGGTGATGGATTTACCGGAAAAGGCACTATTGTGACGCACTTATATCGAAATCCCGGAACATACAATGTTACACTAACAGTAAAAGATCAGGCAAATCACACTAGTACTACAACAAAGGTGATCACGTTAGCAGAACCGCCAGAACCATTAAGCGTCGATTGGTGGATAATAACTATCATTCTGATACCTCTAGTATGGGCTGGTGTATTCGTTTATCTTCTGAAAAAGAAGTTCAAAAAATAAGTGAATGATAAAAATCCATTAGGGCGCCACCTTTTAAACGAATTTAGCGAAAAATATTATATACCAGATAGCTAATCATAAGTGTCGGGGCTTAAAAATGGAACATTTGTCAAAAGTGAAAAGTTTCCTGTGGACTCTGATGTTTGCGATGATTTTTTCATTTCTAATGTTGCCAAAGGTGTCTCCAGCATATGCTACAGACGGTGCTAAAGTATTTGTGGATCCACCCAACAACATCTTTGATATTACGCAGAAAACAGTTAACGATACTTTTACTGTGAGTTTAACTCTCGCAAATATAACAGGCCTTGCTGGTTTCGAGTTCAAGTTATACTGGAATTCTTCGATACTCGAAGGGGTCAATATGACTGAAAACCTCTTCAAAACAGTTACACCGTCCGGTGAGACAGGAAACATATGGCAGCTAATGAATGAAGTGGCAGCAGACCACGTCTGGTACGCCTATACTTATCAAAACTTAACAAGAGCATTAGAAAGAGGCTATGCGCCCATAAATATAACTCTGGCTGAAGGCTACCCAGAAGGAAAACTAGCAGCAGCAATAATAACACTAAAGATATTGGACAAGCCAGCAGTTCTAGGCACATCCTTGTCTTGTGTACTTAACATTACAGTAAGCAAACCAGGTGATACATCTGGCAAGCCAATAGCGCATACAGTACAACACGGTTATTATGAATTAAAATTTGAAAGAGAAACGCTTTATCATATTATTACTATTGACAGCCAAAACTTCACCGTAGTTACTGAAAGTAATGCAACAATATCTCCAATTATGCTTTACACGCGATATAGAATGCTTTATTTCAATGCAACCGGAGCTGACGGTGCTACATGTTTCGTTAATGTTACCATTCCAAAAGATCTCTTGTGGCTTGAACTACCATCCGATAACTGGCTGGTTTTTGTAGGCGGGGAACTCGTCACCCCTCAAGTCGGAGGGAATACTACGCATACATGGCTATACTTTACCTTCACCACAAGTCAACGACCCATTCAAATCATGGGAACAAGTGTTGTACCCGAGTTTCCAATTCTAATGCTGCCGTTAATTCTCATATCTGCAGCGCTTCTACTGAGATTTCGAACGAAACTAAGAATATCTGCGCCTCAGAAAAATTAATCCTCACTACTTTTTCTTTTAATGTCATGTTATTGTCAAACCGACTGTTTTTGCACCAAAAACTTAAAAAGGTTAGAGCAAAGGATATAAAACAAAAAAGAATAACAGCGAGGATGGTGGAATATTGAGAAAGAAATCGCTTCTTGCCTTGATTATTTTAGTGTTGATAGTTTCATCTGTACTATATTATTATTTTCTTCCCGCACATGGACCGACAATTGAATTGACACGGTTATATGGCCTAAAATTACAATCGGGTCAAATTGTGACAATCAACGTCTCCGTTTATGATGCAGAACTGCTTACCGCCGTCGTATTAGATCTGGCATGGGACCCATATGTATTGCAAGTTGCAGTTGATGATCCCAACGGATATCTGCTTAGGGGTGTTAATTATAGTATTTACCTTGGGCCTTTCTTTAGAGACGTTAGCAATACATCAAAGCTTGTGGTTAATAGTGTAGACAATTTAGCAGGAAAGATAGCTGGCCTAGGTTTACTTATTTTTAAGGCAGGATTTTCTGCCAATGGTTCTGGTGTTTTGGCCACCATCAACTTTGTCTGTGTAAACCCTGGGACGACGACCATCGAGATAGTCGGACCTTCATCGGGACGTGCATGGGTTGAAACGCTAATAAACCCAACAATATCTGTTGAACATAAAGAAGTTTATGGTTTGGTAACAGACAGAGATCCGCCTCCTATTTGGACAGGATTTGAGTTTAGAATCATTGTTTTAGCTGTTGAAACTGTTGCACCACTTGTACCTCTTAGTATAATTGTTCTGAAGAGGAGACCTAAAAGAGTGCATAAAAAAAGTGCTGATGAAGAACTTGAAGATATACTATAAAGTAATTAATTATAAAAGTTTTAAATGTTTGATTGCGTAATTTTATGTCGCCATAGGAAAAAGAGTACTTTAGATGTTGATTTGGTGCGCGTCCGTTATTATTTGCAAGTTATGAATAGTTAGAAGATAGTTCCATAATATTTAAATTTTAACTGGTGATTTAAATATTAGTGCCGAGGGGAGAGGAACACGTGTTGAAAAGGCAGTTATTGCTATTGCTATTGATCTTTGTTTTTTCAATAGTGTCTTCGTGCCTCGTTGTTCCTGTTGGGGCTACGCCTTGTGCTGTTCTTAAGGTTTCTTTGCCTGAAGGCGTTTATCACGGGTATGATGTTGATCCTTGGTTAAGCGAGAGTTATGTTTTGAATCTTACTGGTGTTGTTCAGACTTTTGTTGTTAGAATTAATAACACGAGTGCGTCGTTGAGGTCTTATGATACGCGTTTGGTTATTGCACTTAATGATGCTGGTTATAATAATCTTGTTTCGCTTGTTGTGAATGGTACGAGTGTGCCTAAATCTGCCTTTAAGTGGGGCACGCCTAAGCCTTATAACAAGTGGACTTGGCCTTCTGGTGACGTTTATCCAGCATGGTTTAACGACACGCTTGTCAATGTTGGTACGATTGGGAAAAAGAGTGATGTGAACTTGATTGTTTTTGCCAGTTTTTATGATGCCAGCGGCGTGAAGATGCATTTCGACGCTTATGGAAAATCAACTTCTGGAAGCGTGACTTCGGAGGGTCAGATAGTCCATAACTCGCTTTCGGAAGATTCTACTGTTCTGTTCCAAGCTGGTCCTCCCCCTCAACAGCCACCTATTGCCAGCTTCACGTTTGCGCCAACATATCCCGAAGTTAACCAAATTGCGACTTTTAATGCTTCTAGTAGTTATGACCCAGACGGCTATATTGTAAGTTATACCTGGAATTTTGGCGACGGTAACATCACGTCAACATCAAACCCGATAATAACGCACATTTATACATCCTTTGGAGATTATGTTGTCAAGTTAACTGTTACAGACAACAATGGTTTAACAGACGACGAGACAGCGACAATTCATGTCAGCCAACATCCAGTTGCTGCATTTGCATTTTCACCTTTGGACCCGTTAATGCATGAAATTGTAACTTTTGATGCGTCAGCCTCCAGTCCAGACGGAGGCGTAATAATAAGCTACACGTGGAACTTTGGCGACGGCAATGTCACAACTGTTTCAGGACCCATAATTACGCATGCTTATGAAACTTGGGGAACTTACACGGTTACGTTGAATGTTACGGATAGCGAAGGAAAATGGGACACGGAATCCAAACAAATAACCGTTGAAAACGCACCAGTAGCAGACTTCACTTGGGACCCATACTGTCCACAGAGAGGCGAAACAGTCACTTTCGACGCTTCGATATCCTCTCCCGACGGAGGCGTAATAATAAGCTACGCTTGGGATTTTGGCGATGGTTCACCAATAGTTGAGGAGTCTGACCCAGTAATAACACATGTGTATGCGTCAGCAGGCGATTACCTAGTCACGTTAAATGTTACTGACAGCGAAGGCAGATGGGATACAGAAACAAAGACGATAACAGTCGTTCCGATCAGGTATTACTTGAAAGTTAAGACAGACCCCGAGGGCATTACGACCATTCCGGGAGAAAACTGGTATAATGAAGGAGCAGAAGTCACGTTAACAGCTCCAGAAACAGTGCCAATTGCGACTGGCGCACGCTACAAGTTTAGCTATTGGGATGTCGATGGCGCACCAAAGACGAGCAACCCAATAACCGTTTTGATGAATGCTAACCACACAGCCACCGCCCACTACGTAACTGAATATTACTTAACAGTTTCCTCCCCCTTCGGCACTGTGGGCGGGGAAGGCTGGTATCAAAGCGGAGCAACAGCCTACGCGACACTAAACACGGGAATTGTTGACCATGGAAATGGAACGCGAAGAGTTTTCACAAGCTGGGGCGGAGATGCTTCTGGAACAAACTACGCCCAAAGCAACCCAATAGTTATGGACAGTCCAAAAACTGCAATGGCAAACTGGAAGACCCAGTATGCTGTAACCTTCGCTCAGATTGGCTCTGGTGTGGCGCCAACAGTCACCTACACAGCAGACACGGATCCAACAGAAACCGTGCCCTTCACAGTTTGGGTATTAGCCGGCTCCCAAATTACGTACGCCTACCAGGACACTGTACTAGGAGCTGCTCCAGGTATACGTTATATTTTAACAAGCGTCGCTCCAGCGTCGCCACAAACCGTGAATGAACCCTTCACAGTGAGCGCCTCCTATAAAGTTCAATATTATTTGACTGTGCGCACTGATCCGCCTGGCATTGTAACAATTCCAGGAGAAGGCTGGTACGATGCTTCACAAAGCGTTCAGCTCACCGCGCCAACAGTGTCGGGTTACACGTTCCAATACTGGGATGTTGACGGTGCATCGCAAGGAAGCGGTGTAAACCCAATAACAGTGGTCATGAATGCTCCACACACAGCCACCGCCCACTACGCAGCCCAAGTAATAACTTACACGCTTAAAATTGAGACAACCGCGGGCGGCACAACAAACCCAGCGCCGGGCACTTACACTTATGCATCCGGTTCACAAGTTCAGGTAATTGCGATTCCAAGTGGTGGCTATGTCTTTGACCATTGGGAGCTTAACGGCACAAACGTTGGCACATCAACAACATACACTGTAACAATGAACAGCAATTATGTTTTGAAAGCGTTCTTTAAATCTGCTCTGTCACCGCTTTCAATATCTATAAATCCAATGTCCGAATCGATATTTGTCGGTCAACAAGTAACGTTCACATCAAGCGTTACGGGTGGAGCAACGCCCTACACCTACCAGTGGTATTTGAACGATGCAGCAGTTTCAGGCGCCAATGGAACAAGCTGGACCTTTAAGCCCACAACAACAGGCATATACTATGTGTATCTGAAGGTGGTGGACGCTGGGAGCAACATAGCGCAGTCAAGCGTCGCAAAAATAACGGTTGGGACAGTTTCTGTTGGCGGCTACTCGGTCTCGCTGATTGGCGCGCCTCAAACAACGCCAGTGGCAGCATACGCGTTAGTTTTATGCCTATTCGGAATAATTTTAAGCCTAACAAAGCGCAAAAGAAAATAATTCACCTTTCCAATTCTATTTTAGAAGAATTTACAGTTGTTAAAGGTTAGTCTTCCATGGTTAAGAAGGGGAAGAAGACTCCGCAAAAAAGTTCATGGTCTATTTCAAGGAGACAGCTTGCAGTTTTATCTTTGCTTTGTGCATTATCCATAACTGTTGGTTCCATATTTTTCCTTTTTCTGTGGCAACAATCGTCAGTAATATTTTCCTTAAACGCTGCTATAATTGATCAACTTGGCGAAGATTTTCCCAATCCGACGTTTATCGAAAACGTCAGTTCAACTTTGGAAAGCTATGGCTTTAATGTTAAATATTACGATTATACGCAAGCAAATGTTACATTCTTTAAGGGGCTCGCAAAAGGCAATTACGGAATAATAATATTGCGGGTTCACTCAGCCTTAAGAGAAGACCAGCCAATAGTCGACTTTTTCACTTCTGAACATTATAGCGAACAAAAGCGTTACGGAGAATATTCCAGAGATTGTGATCAGGGTCTTTTAGTTGAAGGTATACTAAACTTTTCTGAAGTTAAGGAATATTTCGCGTTTACTCCTGATTTTGTGAGAGAGTTGGAGGGCGTGTTTCCTAAAAGCGTAGTTTTTGCCATGGGATGTTGGAGCTTAAATTCGAGTTTAATGCAAATGGCACAAGAATTTCATGAAAAAGGTGCAATAGCTTATGTTGGATGGTCCAGCATGGTTACAGTGTCGCATACAGACAATGAAACTGCGAAGTTAATATGGCGGCTTCTCTTCGAAAATAAAACATTGGCTAAAGCTGTTTCTGAAGCAAGAAAGGATATGGAAACGGGAGGTAGCTTTATGAGTTATTTTCCGTCATCTGCGGAAAATTTGACGTTGCATGCTTTAATTGAAGAGGCGAAGGTTCAAAGTGCTTCTGCAAGTTTTTCGCTGATTAATTATCACAATATTCAATTTATAATCGTTGATAGACCAAAAAACGCTAAAAAATGCGTAGTAAACCTTAGATTGTTAACCGCTTAAACTCTTTTGATATGACCATATATAACTGGTTTCGAAGATTTTCACCTGCAAGATTCATCTTTTGTATTTTTCCTATTTCTTCTGCCAGTTCCTTATCTTCTAGGACTTCGTTTATCCATTTTTCGAAATCTCCTCGGTGAAGGTGAAACTCTAACGATTTCACGTTGACTTCGTTTATTTTTTCTAAAAATTCTTTGAGGGAGCATGCGCTTACGCCCGTGTAGTTTCCAATTGATGTGAAGAAATAGAAGGCTTTCTCTCTCGGAACCGTTCTTAAGATTTTTGATGCTTCTGTTTTCATTTGTTTTTCTCCATTATTATTATGTGTTCTTTTTATAAGTGTTAACCTTTGTGGGGTCATTGACCATTGAAAAAGGGGTTTCCTTAAACTTTTTGGTCACTATTAAAGTGCGAATTCTTAAAACTCCTGGCAGCGGCGCAACCAAGCGTGCAATAAATTCGTGGAGGTTTTCTTGGTTTTCAGCGATTACCTTTGCAATTATTTGTAGTTCTTCTGAAAGGGAGGAGTAGACTTCTAGGACTTGTGGTGACTGGCAGAGTTTTTCAGCAACTTTTTCGCTTTCCTTTGGGTCTGTATAGATGGTCATTAATGCTGTAACATTTTTGTTTCCAATTTTCTCCGGGTCTATTATGGTCGTATATCTCTTTATTATCCCGAAGTTTTCCATTTTCTTAATTCTATCATAGACCGTGGAGTGTGCTACCCCTAGGAGTTTGCCAATTTCCGTGTAGGTGTGCCTTGCATCTTCTTGTAAGGCTTGCAAAATTTTTAAGTCTGTGGTATCCAGTGTGAATGAGGAGTTGTTGCTTTTTTGTTTCAAAAGGGTCTTCCCCTTTCTGTGACAGAATTATGTTTGGTGAGGATTTATGGTTTGTTGCCGTAAAAATGTAGAAAATGCGCTTTTTTTCCTTCATTTTTTCGCCTTTGCAATTTTCCGAAAATTTGTAGCCTCCATAGATTATTATATACAAAATTTCAATTTTTAACACTTTTTTCCTTCATTTTTTCAAAGTAAATAGATAAATAAGTTTAAATTTGTGTTTGATTAATAGAATATTGTTCTAGAAGATTCTAACATAAAGGTTGTGATTTGAAATGAAGATGCCTAAGGTTTGGGAGATTCTGGAAAAGTTTAAGGGTTTATGTAGGCTTCGCGGTTGGAAGGCTTCTGAAAATGAGGATTTGATTAGGATTGGTGATGAATACCACAATTTCTTGTATGCAAGGGACATTCACCCATCGTCGTTTAAGAAGATTGCTTCAAACAGGAAATGTGCAGTCAAGGAAGGCTTGTCTTACAGGATTGTTGAAGCTGCTTATACGGCTTGGCTTTTTCTGGAGCCCCCTTCAAAGTTGCTTTTAAGGGACATTCTTGAAAATCCAGAATTTGCTGAGCGCATAGCGGTTTATGACTTAAGCCCGTTGTTGGAGGGGAAAAACTTTTGCGCAAAAATAAATGAAACAGAAAGTCCCGTCTTTCAAGAGTTTGAAAATTTTCTTAAAAGGGAGTTGAATGTCAAGTTTGGGGTTATTACGCTTTCGGGTAGTCGCATGTTGCTAAATGATGTTGCCGTTGAAAGTTAAATGCATAATCGCGTAGTTTCAAAGGTTTGATAAGGGTGGACATTTAAAATATATTCTGTGAAGCCAAGATGTCGCAGGATACTGAGAGGATAAAGAGGCTTGTTGAGTTTAAGGAGAAACTTGAAAAGCGTATTGAGCAGCTTAAGTCTGAACTTGAGGAGTTACAGTCAACGCTTGAGCTTGTAAAATCAATTTTGTTGGAGAAAGGGTTTAAGCGTGCAGAAATCGCCGTAAAAACAGAAGCCGAGGCAGCAGCGGCACCGCCCGCGCCAGCAGTGGAATATGAAAGTGTAGTGCAGTTGAAGGCTATGTCTGGCGAGTTGCTTGCCACGCTTTATGTGGGCGACAATTTTTTGCGTGTTGTGCCTGCTGAAGATAAAAACTTCAATGTTAACACGCCGCCGTTTACTTCCTTTCTTGTTGAAAGGGTTTTGATGAAGATGCAGGAGAAGGATTTAGAATTGGCAAGGACTGGGCAATTGCCGCCAGAAAAGGTTTTTTCATACAACATTGTTAAGGATGGCGATGTTTTCCGCGAAATTTTGGTGAAGAATGCTGATGAGGAGCGTTTGAGGGAGCTTAAATCTAGTATTCGTTGGACTTTGGAGAAAATGTATGAAAAAATGAGGGGACAAAGCTAGCCCGTTTAACGCCTGTCAAAGTATATGTTTTTGCCTTTTGCTGATATGGGTATTCCCATGATGACTGTTGCTTCTGGAAGTAATTTTAATCTTATGGCGGCTGTGCCCACACGGTACATTATGCGGTTGTCAACGTTTAACATGCCTGCAATTTTGACTGCTGAGCCTAGGGCTATTCCGAGGTCTAGTGCCTTAAAGATACAGTTTGGTCCATAGAAGTCTTGTCCGAGCTTTTTCTCTTTTTCTTCGAATTCTTTGCAGTTTTTGCTGCCACATGCGCTGCAGTTTAGTCCCACGCTTTTGTTTCCTCTAATGCCAATCAAAACGACTGCTTCCGAGTCTCTGACGTTTTTGGCGTCTCTTTTGAAGCCTTCAATTTTTCTTTCTTCAGCTATCCTCTCCATCATTTCAGCTATGGCTTCCTTTTCTTCGTCATAAACTATGCATGTTAATATGTCGTCTAATCCCGCTGTTTTTGGGGCTGTTCTTGCGGCTACCAGCATTAGCCTAGCTGCCTCAAGAAGCCCTTCACGTTCGCCTTTAATGCTTTCAACTGTTGGACACATTATGGCATCACACGCTTGTTAATGGATTATGCGTTTAAGTCTGACTGGTTTGGTTTAAAACCCTTTTTCTAGAATGGCTTAAACATGCTTTTTAAAAGGTCGATTACTCTATTCACTTGCCCAGTGTAGATGCCTATTGCGAGAAAAGAAAATCCCAACAGTAAAAGCAGCGCGCCTATTATTCGCTTCTCTTGAATGTCCATGTGGCTTTACCTCAAGTGCTTGTCTAAAATGGCTTCAATGCGGTTTTTTGGGACAAGCCCAACTATCCTGTCAACCTCTTTCCCATTCTTCATGAGCACCAGCGTTGGAATGCTGAAAACTTGGAAGCGCTCTGCCGTCTGCGGGTTTTCGTCAACGTTTAGCTTTCCAATAAAAATTTTTCCAGCATACTCCTTGCATAACTCATCAATTGTTGGAGCAAGCGCTCGGCATGGACCGCACCATGGAGCCCAAAAATCTATTAGGGCTAAAGCATTCTTGCTAATTACACTGTCAAAGTTTGAATCTGTCAAATGCGCTGGTTCCGTTGGCATTTGCACTCTCTCCTTTTGAGCTTTCATCAACTCTTGAAGTTTCTTCGCGCGTATGTGTTCAAGTTCTTTGTCTTCGTCTGATATAAATTGTTCGCGTTTTCCACTCATGCCTTTTCATCTGCTGCTCCTTTTAACTTGTTTTGAAGAGCCTTAAACCTTGCGTAAGCTTCTGCTGGATTTTCCAGTTCATCTGCAAGCTTTTCGAATGGACAAATTTCAGCCTTGTTTGGAGCCAAAATTTTTTCAACAAGCCTTTCCCACTCGTGCTGAACTGTGTACTTCCACAGAATCTCTCTAGCCTTTTCGCTTAATACAACTGCATAAACAGCCTTAACCTTTGCGTCAACGCATAATAGTGCTATTGCCTTCCCAACGACCTTGTCCGCAACAGAACTTCCATTAAGCGTTTCTCCAAACTTTTCCACGGCTTCTAGGAAACCAGAAATTCCACGAGAGGCTGTTTCAAAGACGACTTCGCCGTTCTTCACTATAGAAAGCGTTAAACCCTTCTGCTTCAGCCTTCTTTTAGCTATCTCCAAATCATTGTTTTTCATTTTAGGTTTAAGGGTTATTCCAAACTATTTATTGCTTTTCTACGGTAAATATTTCGCCTTCAAGGGCACTTGCCACTTTCTGCGCTAACTCTTCGCTCGCTATTCCCTGCGAGAGTTTTTGTTTGAGCTCTTCTACCAGTTGGGGTTTCACATAAACTTTTATGGATTTTCCGGTTTTCTGCGACTTAAAATGTACTACTATTTCATTTTCAGATTCCTCTATTGACAGTTTTCTGTTTCCAACTGTGCATTGAGTTGATGCTTGGATTCCGTCGATGATGCATGAAAGAGGCGTTGTCATAGGAACTCTAACAAGCACTTTCATTTCGCCTTTTAACGTCTTCTTCGCATATTCACCTATTCTAACGCCAATAACGAGGAATGGACCTAAATGTCCATGAAGCTCCCGCGCCCTTTTTATGATGGAATCGAGTTTTTCGCTTCTTTTAGGCACTTATGATTCTCCTTACGTTCGCTTTTTCTAAGGCGCCTATAACTGGCAATGTTATCGCCAAGCTTAGTATTCCGCCTAACAGGTGGAGTATTCCCCAAAAGGTGAGCGCCCACTCCATTGTTGTCCACTCTAAAGTTTTGTTGCTAAAGAAGATGCCGATGACTACTCCAGCGAAGTAGGCTGATATTATTGTTGCAGAAATCGTTGCGGCTATAGGTTTTGGTTTTGAATGGATTTTATGTTTGCTTGCGAACATGAGCGTGTCGAACAGTATTGCTGAGAGTGCGAAGCCCATCATGTGGGGTGAAGGTCTAATCATCAGCACTATGATTGTGCCTATTACGCCGACCATGGATGCTGTTCCAAACTTGCCAGTAGCCCATGTCGTCAATAAAAGTGTGAAGAAAACCGAGAAATCGCATAGTATGGGAAGTCCCCACAATTGGAAGCCCAGTGGACCAACGTTTATGTTAAGGACCGCCCATAACGCGCAGAAAAAGCCTATTAACGCTATGTCTTGCGCTGTAAGGCGTCTTTCATCGTGCACTTTTTTCACCTTTTGGCTTTGTTGCTGCTAAACCTACCGTGTAAGCTGCGGCTAACACAAGGAAGAATCCGCAGATTCCAGCCAACAACGTTGAGGCATATTGGTTCTCTATTGTTGGAAGCGTGTAGTCTGGCATTAAACCCTTCCAGTAAGGCTCGTTTTCTTTTATTTGGAAGTTTTCAACAACTGTTTCTAGACCATCTGGGAATTCCGAGGCGAATGGTATCAAAACTGCCAAACAAACCAATATTATGATTAGGGCTTTAAGGTAGCCTCGCATGTTCCCCCCTCATTAAAATGTTTAGTCCGCTTAGCGCTGTTGGCTGTAGCCTCCAAAGCTGAGTCGTTAAGGTTGTTGTTATTGTTGCTTCGAATAAGCTTATTAGGACATGCCAAAAGAGCATGGCTGGGATTGTAGATGTTATGCCTCCAACGTTTGAGAACGCTGGAGAAATTTCCAAAGCGCATGCCAATGCGCCTAAAACCACCGAAAGCCAAGAGGCGACAAAGACACTTGTGAAAAACAAGCCTTTTCTGCTGCCGGCGTTTTTTGCGAGGTATTTTATTATGAAGAAACTTAGTGCGCCTATCACTGCCATGTTGAAAATGTTTGCTCCAAGCGCCATTATACCACCGTCCGCGAAGAATAACGCTTGCATGAGCAGTACAATGGTCATGCCTAAAGCTGCAGCGTAAGGTCCAAGGAGCACGGCGAGGAATGTTCCTCCAACCAGGTGCCCGCTTGTCCCGTATGCTATTGGGAAGTTTATCATCTGCGCTACGAATATGAATGCGCTTGAAACTGCCAAAAGTGAGGCGAGAGACCTTTCATATGTGGTTTTTGCCTTTCTCCAACACCATGCGAGGAAAGTGAGTGATATTATGTACATTAACGCGGCGATTTCTGGCGTTATTAGTCCGTCTGGTATGTGCAAACTTAAACCTCGGTAACACTTTTGTGCATTTTAGTATTACCAATTCTTTATAAAAGGTTTGCTGTCATAGATTAACCGCTTTTAAACATACTTTTGGAGCTAAAACAAGCCGATAATGGTTATCCCCTCTAGATTTCAAGTTTGATTTGCTGTTGGATGGCAAGTCTAGCAAAAGTTTTATTGTGAATACTTTCTAGGTAATAAGCGGGAAATTCATGTCGAAGATTGTTCGTGTTGGCGTGACTTTTCCGCCAGATTTGCTTAGGGATTTTGACGAGGTTACGCGTAAGATGGGTTATGAGAATCGCTCAAAGGCTGTTCAAGATGCTGTGAGACTGTTTGTTTCCGAGAAGAAGTGGCTTCATGAGGAGCACGGCGAGAAAGCTGGCGTTTTGACTGTGCTTTACGACCATGAGGTTAGGGGGTTAGAGAGCACGTTAACGGATATTCAGCATCGCTATTCGCATATAATCTGTTCGACTATGCATATTCACCTTAGCGAACGTGACTGTCTAGAGGCTATTGCAGTTAAGGGAAAAGCTGAGGAAATAAGAAAATTAAGCGATGAGTTAGCCTCGAAAAGAGGTGTTAAAATACTTAAGATGACTATTGTTCATGTTTAGCTTTTCTTGTTTGTTATTTCAAACATTCGCTCTAAGGCTTTTCTGGCGTGTTTTGCTATTGGCTCTGGAATATTAACGACGTACTTTTCCTCTTTTAAGGCGACGTAAAGCCTTTCAAGAGTGTTTAACTTCATGTTTGGGCATACGGCTTCCTTGTAGGCTAGAATGAACTGTTTTTGCGGGTTATCCTTCCTTAGGCGATGCAAAAGTCCCTCTTCAGTTGCCACAATGAACGTTTTTGTGCCGCTTTCCCTTGCGTAACGGCACATTTGCGATGTGCTTCCAACAAAGTCGGCTATTTTGCGCATTTCCTGTGTGCATTCTGGGTGAACCATGACCACGGCGTCTGGATATTGCGTTTTGAGAACTTGCACCTCTTCTGGCTGGAAAAGCAGATGCGTGGGACAGAAGCCCCATTCTGGTATTGGGATAATTGTTTTTCCAGTTTTTTCTTGAACGTGCTCAGCCAAGTTTCTGTCCGGTCCAAAGAGGATGGTTTCCGCGTTGATTGATTCTATGACCTCAACCGCGTTAGCTGAGGTGCAGCAGACGTCACAGTAGGCTTTTGCGGATGCCAATGTGTTAACGTATAGGACGACTGGCACAAGTGGATAGAGAACTTTCCACCTCTTAATTTCGTCAACTGTAAGCATCTGCGCCATTGGACAGCGTGCGCCAAGGGTTGGCAGCAAAACTTTCTTTTCTGGGTTAAGTATCGCCGCGGATTCAGCCATAAAATCCACTGCAGAGAAAAGTATGATTTCAGCCTCTTTTTCCTCCATTGCCTTCTTGCTTAATTCTATGCTGTCGCCAATGTAGTCTGCAATATCTTGAATTTCTGGTCGCTGGTAGTTGTGTGCGAGTATTATGGCTTTCTTCTCTTTCTTCAGTTTAAGTATCTTGTCTCTTAACTCCACTTGCATTCGCCTTTGCAATGCCCAGTCATTATCAAATTTGTAGGGTTTCTAAACCAAACAGTAGGATATATCCTTTGCCTAGCAAGGGCACCTTAAGCGAACACTTCTGGAATTGTACTTCCACAGTGATAACATTTGCCTTCAGTCCCGTAAACTGGCAGGGGTTTCCCGCAGAATGGACATGTATATTTATTCGCGCTTTCATGAAGCCATTCTTCTGTTTCGCCTTTTTTGATTCTTTTAAGATTTTCCTTCACGTTCACTCCGATTTTTGCATAGCGCTGAGCTAGCTTCATGAACTTTTCGCAAGAATCCTTTTCATATTCGCTGCATTGATAACAAAATTTCAATCCTTTGTTTTCAAGGCATTGAACGATTTTGCAGTCGTTTCCCCAGCATTCTTGTGTTAAAGCCATACAGCCTTCACATCTCACTTTTTCTGGTGGGCATTTGAAGTTCTTTGCGATTTTTTTTAGGAATTCGCCCTTGTCTCTGTAGGCTCTATAGATTCCGCAGGCACCGCAATACAGTCCGCATCTACCTACGAGATTTTTGTTAACCATTCTTCTTCCACTTTTGTATTGTTAGACGAGAAAGCTGCTTTAAAAGCTTGAGTTGCTGTTTTGCGCGTTTTATGTTTTTTAGAGTGTTTTGTTACGAATTAAAGCTTCGTATATCAGAAATTCAACTGTTAACGTTTCAGATTTCATTTCTTCAATTCTCTGGGTTATGTTTGTGTCTGGTCTTTTTCTCATTCTTTCATCCACCGAGTTTCAGCCTATGGTATCGCAAGTCTTAATAAACATTATGGTATAAAAGTGCAACAAAAATACAAAACAAACTCCAAAACACGCACTGCTATTCAGCGCGTCTATCCTCTTTCCACGGGTCGGCAGTATCGCTGTAGCCACGCATTTCCCAATAGCCCAACTCACGGACAGAAGTAAACTTCGCCTTTCTCAGCCACATCGGACTCTTATAGGCGTATTTATGCGGAACAATAAGCCTAACTGGACCTCCTCTCTCAAGGGGCAGAGGCTCATCATTCAATTTGTAAGCCAAAATAACGTTTTCTTTAAGCAGTTCTGAAAGTGGAAGCGAAGTTGTATAACCATCATAACACTCAAAACTTACATATTTCGCTGTAGCCTTCGGCTTAACCGCATCCATAATCGCCTTAAAAGGTGCACCCTCCCACTTGTTATCCAGTAAGCTCCAACCTTCCACGCAATGAAAATCAGAAACAACCACGACGCTTGGCATGCGCCTCAAATCCTCAAAACTGAACACTTTTAGCGCTTCAACTTCACCATAAACTTCCAAACGCCATGTTTCAGCGCTGACCCGCGGAATTTCACCTATGTGGCGTAAAGGGATGCTCCTTGCTTTTCTTTGTCCAGGAGGCAACTGTTTATCTTCCAAGTTCCGCCACTTACTTTACTTGCTTTAGGCACACGTTGCTTACTGCTTTCTTTTCTCGATAATTAATTTTTTTCCGTCAATTTTTACGTTTACATCTTCGCCGACCTTAAATGGAAAACTCGTATCTGTAGAAACCTCCTTGGGTATGTAAATGAAAATTTTGCTGTATTTCTTCCCTCTATCTACGATTTTTCCTTTTCCTTCGCCTGTCATAGGCGCACATGCGCCCCAACGAAGCAATCAAATAATTCTGATTCATGGGATATAAAAATTTTAAGATTTCAAGAGTTTAAATTCATCCTTTAACCACGAATTCACAGTATGGGTTTCCCTTTGCGATGCATTTAACTTCATCAACTTTAACATCTTTTCCAAAAAACCGCGCAAAGATTCCAGCGATGGCGCCCCTATAGAATTGGCTGTAGGGCTTTTCAGAGCCTTCGCTAAGTTCACACTCAAAGCTTCCGTATATTCGCAACCGCGCCTTTCTCCTTTTAACGTCAACCCGTACATCGTCAATTATTCCCCAACCCAAAGTCATATTAACTGCCTTGGCAACCTCTATCAAATCTTCTGGCTCTTCTGAACCAGCAGCCCTAATATACTCATCATACGCCTCAAATCCAATGGTGAAACCTTGATAGTACAACATCGCGTCGCCAGCGGAGCCGAACTTCTTCCTAATACCGTTGAACAAAGCTTTGTAAATTGATTTTCTGAATATCACCACCCTCTGGTTTTCGTCAGTCACCAAAGGGAAAAAGTGATTATCATAAAAAATGCCATTCCTACTAGGTTTTATAAGCTGGGCATTAACCACAAAACTTTGGCTTCTGATAAGATTTAGAACTTGTTCTGGTGAAATTTTTGCTCCTGAAAAGTCTAGGAAAGTGATGGCAGTTAAAACTGGTTTGTCTATTTCCTCCATTGAAAATTGAATATAACGAACAACAACGCCCGAATCATATGCCAGTGCAGACAAATCCCTAAGCGCATTCTTCTCCACCTTTGATTCTATGACAAACCCGTAAATTTTTCTGTTTTTGTCAGAAAGCATGATTCTTCCAATATTTAAAGGCTTAAAATATCCCTCGGGATTCCATCGTACACCTTCTTGTATAATTTGGTAGGTGCACAATATGACCACCCAAGGTAGTTATTTAATAGAAAGACCACGCGAATATATGCCTTATTAACCCAAAATCTGAAACACAAAACCTAACTAAAAAGCACAAAGCGATACGTTCAACAAAACGAGGCTTGATGCGGCGGGCCGGATTTGAACCGGCGAACCCCTACGGGAGAGGATGGCTCATAGGGGGTCTAGCCCTTAAACGCCGATCTTGAGTCCTCCGCCTTTGACCTGGCTTGGCTACCGCCGCCTACAAGTTTTTCTGGTTTTCTTTCTTATTAATTATTTCCCGAGTGCGAAGATGACTTTTTGCACAAAAAAGTTTATTAATGGGGTGTGTGGTTTACGTTTTTAGCTCTTTAAAATTGGAGACTTTTTAGTTGGATGACCCTCGCATTGGAGGAAATTGAAAGTTTGAAAAGATACGCGTCGAATGTTCCCCATACATTTATGTTTAATATTGAATGGAGGATTCTGATTGACTGAATTTTCAAAAGAGGATAGAAATCAGCTGTTGAAGGCATTCTTTATAGAAAAGGGCCTTGTGCGTCAGCATCTGGACTCTTTCAACGAGTTTATCGACCACGGGCTTCAAGAGGTCATAGACGAAGTTGGCGAAATCCCAATAGAGGTTCCAGAAAGCCCCTACAAGGTCAAGCTTGGACAGGTTTGGATAATAGACCCCCAGACTAGAATAACTGGACCTTACGCGACCGAGGTTGACGGGACAAAGCATGAAATTTACCCGATGGAGGCAAGGCTCCGCAACTTAACTTACGCTGCGCCAGTAGCGCTTGAAATGACGCCGGTGATTGACGGCAGGGAACAAGACACAGAACTTGTATTCATCGGAAACATTCCAGTGATGCTCAAATCAAAGCTGTGCTTTTTATCGCAGCTTTCGAGGGAAGAACTAATAGCTTGTGGAGAAGACCCAGATGACCCTGGAGGCTACTTTATTGTTAACGGTTCGGAGCGCGTCATTGTTGCGATGGAAGATTTGGCTCCTAATCGCATTATAGTTGACATAGACGAGAAAGGTGCAACGCCAGTTTACCAAGCGAAGATGTTTTCAACTACTGTTGGTTTTAGGGCGAGAATTGAGCTTAAACTGAAATCCGATGAGGCAATATACGTTTCAATGCCAGGCGTGCCTTCGGAAATTCCGCTTGTTGTGGTGATGCGCGCCCTAGGCTTGGAGTCAGACAAGGAAATAGCCGAAGCCGTTTCTTTGGATAGGGACATTCAAGCGGAGCTTGAAACGACGTTTGAAAAGTCCCTTGGCGTTGATACTGTGAAAGACGCAATATTGTTTATTGGCAATCGTGTTGCGCATGGTCAAGTTGAGGAGTACCGCATCCAAAAGGCTGAAACAATACTTGACAAGAACTTTTTGCCACACATTGGGAGAACAAGTCAAAGCAGAAGGGCAAAGGCAATCTTTCTAGGTGAGATGGCGTGCCGCGTAATTGAATTAAAACTTGGAAGGAGACAGCCAGATGACAAAGACCACTTCAAAAACAAGAGGCTAAGGCTTGCGGGACCGCTGCTTGCAGACCTCTTTCGAGTGGCGTTCAGAAACCTTGTCAGAGACATAAAGTATCAGCTTGAACGCATAGGCGTTAAAGGTCCAATAATAACTGTTTCTGCGGCTGTTCGTCCAGGAATAATAAGCGAGAGACTTCAGCATGCGCTTGCAACTGGAAATTGGGGAAGGGGAAGGGTCGGCGTAACACAGCTTTTGGACAGAACAAACCACCTTTCAACCTTAAGCCACTTGCGAAGGTTGCAGTCTCCATTGAGCAGAAGCCAACCAAACTTTGAAGCGCGAGACTTGCATCCAACACACTGGGGACGCCTATGCCCAAACGAGACGCCTGAAGGTTCAAACTGCGGGCTTGTCAAAAATTTGGCTTTGTCCGCATGCATTTCTGTTGGCGTGAACCCCGAAAAGATAAAGCAGGTGCTTTTTGATATGGGTGTTGTCCCCATAGAGGAGGCGAATGAAACTCTCAAGCTTTCTGGAGCCAAGGTCTTTGTTGATGGAAACATAATTGGATATTGTGTTTCTCCAGAAGAGTTGACACGGGAATTTAGGGAGAGGCGGAGAAGAGGTGAAATCTCAACCGAAGTCAACATAGCCTATTATCCAAAACTTCAAACTGAAAAGGAAGAGGTTTACGTTAACTGTGATGAGGGAAGGGTGCGGCGTCCACTCATAATAGTTGATAATGGCGTGCCGAGGCTTCAACGCGAACACGTCGAGAAGGTAGCTTCTGGAGAATGGTCTTGGGAGGACCTTGTCAAGAACGGTTTAATCGAATACCTCGACGCCGAAGAAGAGGAAAACGCCTACGTCGCCGTTAGCCAAGAAGAGCTAACGCCAGAACACACGCACCTGGAAATTGCAACCTATACAATTCTTGGAATATGCGCGTCAACAATACCGTACGCAGAACACAACCAGTCGCCACGCAACTCCTACCAGGCGGCAATGGCGAAGCAAGCCTTAGGCGTTTACGCTACAAACTTCCATCAAAGAGTAGACTCAAGGTCGCATATACTTCATTATCCGCAAGTGCCGCTTGTTGAAACCGCCTTGATGGATGTTATGGGCTATAAGCTTCGTCCATCGGGACAAAACTGTGTGGTTGCTGTTCTCTCTTATGAAGGCTATAACATGGAAGACGCCCTAATATTTAACAAAGCCTCGATAGAAAGGGGCTTAGCCCGCTCAACATTTTATAGGATATATGAGGCTGAATGCCGCCAATACCTTGGCGGTTTAAAGGACAAGTTCACGTTGCCAGAGCCTGGAACCCGCGGGTACAGGGGCGAACAGTACTATAGGCTGCTTGAGCCAGACGGGATAATAAGTTTGGAGTCTGCCGTTGCTGGTGGAGATGTCCTCATAGGCAGAATTAGCCCGCCGAGGTTTATTGAGGAGTACAAGGAGTTCGAAGTGAAGGGTCCCTCGATGCGTGACACTTCCGTGGATATGCGTCCATCGGAAACTGGCATAGTGGATGCCGTGTTCTTGACAGAGTCTGGCGAGGGAAGCAAACTCGTGAAGGTTAGGGTGCGCGACCAGCGTGTACCCGAGTTAGGCGACAAGTTTGCTTCGCGGCATGGGCAAAAGGGCGTTATAGGCTTGATTGTTCCACAAGAAGATTTGCCCTTCACTGAGGACGGCGTAGTTCCAGACATAATAATTAATCCACATGCGATTCCGTCGAGAATGACTATTGGACAGTTTATAGAGTCAATCGCTGGAAAGGTTGCTGCTGTCCGTGGAAAACCAGTTGACGGAACACCATTCACAAGCGAAAGATCTGATGAACTGCGAAAAGCGTTGATAAAACTTGGATTCAGCCACACTGGAACAGAAGTGTTCTACAATGGGATAACTGGAGAAAAATTCGTTGCAGACGTTTTCGTTGGAATCGTCTATTACCAGAAACTTCACCACATGGTTGCAGACAAGATACATGCTAGGGCGAGAGGACAAGTGCAAATGTTGACGAGGCAACCTACAGAGGGGAGAGCCAGAGGCGGAGGCTTGAGGTTCGGCGAGATGGAGCGCGACTGCTTGATAGGTCATGGCGCGGCGATGCTTCTCCGCGATAGGCTGCTCGAGGAATCTGACAAATACACTCTTTATGTTTGCGAAAACTGCGGCTACATCGCCTATTACGACATGAAACAACGCAAGTACGTATGCAAGGTCTGCGAGGACAAGGCGAAAATCTCTCCCGTCGTGGTTTCATACGCTTTTAAACTGCTTCTACAAGAGTTAATGAGCCTTTGTATTGCGCCTAGATTAAAGCTTAAGGAGAAGGCATGATTATGGCTGTAGAAGAAATAGTGCATAAAGTTGTAGATGAAATCCGATTCGGATTGTTCTCGCCACAAGAGATTCGCAAGTTGTCCGTTGTGGAGATTCAAACGCCAGACACTTATGACGAGGATGGCGCGCCAATAACCGCTGGGCTTATGGATGGCAGGCTTGGGACTTTAGAGCCGAGGCAAAGATGCAAGACGTGCGGAAACACTGCGGTTAGGTGTCCAGGGCATTTCGGGCATATTGAACTTGCCGTTCCCATTATACACATAGAATTTACAAAGTTAATCTATGACCTTTTGAGGGCAACATGCAGGAACTGCGGACGCATACTGCTGCCAGACGAAACCATAAAGCGTGTGAAGGCAAAAATTGGAAAAACTAAACAGCTTCTTGGCGTTGTTCCAGACGAGGTTAGCAAGGGAGTCGTACAAGAGGCGAAAACCAAACAGTGTCCACACTGCGGCGCGGTCCAGTACAAAATAACTTTTGAGAAACCAACAAAATTTAGCGAGCAGATTCCAGAAAGCGGTTCAGAACCGCTAACGCCGAGCATGGTTCGCGAGAGACTTGAACGCATCCCGGACGACGACCTTGAAATTTTAGGTTTTAATTCCAAAGCTGCTCGTCCAGAATGGATGGTTCTACAAGTTCTTCCGGTTCCGCCAGTTTACGTTCGCCCATCAATCACACTTGAGTCGGGCATACGCTCGGAAGACGACTTAACCCACAAACTTGTGGACATAATACGCATAAACCAGAGATTAAAAGAGAACATGGATGCTGGAGCCCCAACCCTCATAATTCAAGACCTTTCAGAACTCCTACAGTACCATGTGACCACATACTTCAACAATGAGGCGTCTGGCATACCGCCAGCAAGACACCGCTCAGGAAGAGCTTTAAAAACGCTCTCGCAAAGACTGAAGGGCAAAGAGGGAAGATTCAGAAGCAATCTCTCTGGAAAGCGTGTTGACTTCTCGGCGAGAACAGTCATATCGCCAGACCCGAACCTTGATATAAGCGAAGTTGGCGTACCACAGGAAGTTGCCATGCGCCTATCCGTGCCAGAAAAAGTTACAGAATGGAATATTGAGGAAATGCGGAAATTAGTCATAAATGGACCTGAAAAATATCCAGGAGCGCTTTACATTATTAGACCTGACGGTAAACGTATAAGGCTTGAGTTTGTGACTGATAGGACGAAGATTGCTGAGGCGGTGGAGCCAGGCTACATTGTTGAGAGGCACCTTAAAAACGGGGACATAGCCATCTTTAATCGTCAGCCATCGCTTCACAGAATGTCTATTATGGCGCATTACGTTCGCGTTTTGCCATACAAAACCTTCCGTTTGCATCTCTGCGTCTGTCCACCATACAACGCGGACTTCGACGGAGACGAAATGAACCTTCACATACCGCAAAGCGAAGAAGCACGTACAGAGGCGCTGATGCTAATGCAGGTTCAAGACCAGATACTTTCGCCGAGGTTTGGCGGTCCAATAATTGGGGCGATACGCGATTTCATAACAGCAGCTTATTTATTCACAAGAAAAAACAATTATTTGACGGGAAGTGAAGTTGGTAGACTACTCGCAGCAGCAGGGTATGATGGGCCACTTCCAGAGCCGAAAATAAAGGAGCCGCAGCCGCTTTGGACTGGTAAACAGATTTTTAGCCTCTTTCTACCAAAAGATTTTAACTACGTTCTGAAAGCGACGATTTGCCAAGGATGCGTCAAGTGCCAAGAGGAGAACTGTCCGCATGACGCGTATGTTGTTGTGAAAAATGGCGAGTTAATAAGCGGCGTTATAGATAGGCGTTCAATAGGCGCTGAACAATCTGAAAGCCTCCTCCACAGAATAATAAAGGATTATGGAACAAAGGCTGGACGGGAATTTCTAAACAAAATAACAAGACTTCTGAAGCTCTTCATTTCAATGAGGGGCTTCACATACTCATATAAAGAGCTTGTCCTCTCGCCAGAAGCTGAAAACAAGATAAAGAAGACCATGGAAAGGGTTCAGAAAAAAGTTGAAGAACTAATAGAAAGCTATCGAAACGGCACACTGCAGGGGCTTCCAGGACAGACGCTTGAAGAGTCCTTTGAAATTTACGTTATGAACGAACTTGCCACGGCAAGAGATGAAGCTGGCAAAATAGCAGACCGGGATTTCACGCTTGAAAACGCTGGCATAGTGATGACGCGAACAGGTGCGCGGGGTTCAAGCCTAAACATCGGGCAAATGAGCGCCTGTGTCGGGCAGCAGTCGGTGCGAGGCAAAAGAATATTGCGTGGATACATCGGACGCGCTCTTCCGCACTTTAAAACTGGTGACCCAAGTCCAAGGGCTAGGGGGTTCGTCTACTCATCCTATCAGAAAGGACTTGACTCCATTGAATTCTTCTTCCATGCCATGGGCGGGCGCGAGGGGCTTGTTGACACCGCCGTTAGGACGCAGCAAAGCGGTTACATGCAGAGACGGCTAATCAATGCGCTCGAGCACATACGCCTAGAATACGATGGAACGGTTAGGAACTCTGCTGGAGACATAATCCAATTCAAATATGGCGAGGACGGGGTTGACCCAGCGAAAAGCGACCATGGAAAAGCCGTGAACGTCAGCAGACTCGTCGACCAAATAAGAATCGCAACTGGACGCGGCAAACCCGCAGAAGCCGAATACATTAAAAAGAAGATTAAGGAAGTTGAAGACCAGCTTACGCCCCTGCTTATAGACGAACTCAAACAAAGCCTCTCAAAAGCAAAAATAAGCAAGGAAGGAGTGGACAAAGCCGTAAAACTAACAGTCGAACATTATAAGCGCTCTTTGATGGAACCGGGCGAAGCAGTCGGCATAATCGCAGCCCAATCAATAGGAGAGCCCGGCACACAGATGACGCTTAGGACATTCCACTATGCTGGTGTTAGGGAACAAAACGTAACATTGGGGTTGCCGAGGCTGATAGAGATTGTTGATGCTAGGCGTATTCCATCAACGCCAATAATGACTATTTACTTAACTGAAAAGCATAGGAAGAGCAGAGAGGCAGCTGTTAAAATTGCCAGAAACATAGTTTACACAGCATTGGAGAATTTGGCGCGAGCCATATACGAGGATGCTGTCCGCGGCGAGATTGTTGTGGAACTCAACAAGGTTATGATGGAAGACCGAGGCGTAACACTTGAAGAACTTAAAGAAAAGCTGCAAATCCAAAACTGCACGATAAAAATGAAGGGCAACACGATACGCGTGAAACCCAAAAAGGAGGAAAACCTCAAAAAGCTGCTTGATAAAATCTCCGCGTTCTACATTAAGGGCATCCAGGGCATAAAGCGTGTTCTCGTCACCGAAGAAAAGGGAGAATGGATTATAAGAACGGACGGTTCAAACTTACCCAAGGTTCTTGAAATTTGTGGAGTGGACACCTCGCGGACAACAACAAACAACATTCATGAAATAGCCAAAACTTTGGGCATAGAAGCAGCCAGAAACGCCCTAATAAACGAGTCTAGAGGTGTTCTAGAAGAGCAAGGGCTGGACGTTGATGTCCGCCACGTTATGCTTGTTGCTGACATGATGACTTCCACCGGCGAAGTGCAGCAGATAGGAAGGCACGGCATAAGTGGGAAGAAATCAAGTGTTTTGGCTAGGGCGGCGTTTGAGATAACTGTTCCAAACATTGTTGATGCCGCGGTTAAGGGCGAAAGTGACCCGCTTGAGGGCGTAACTGAAAACGTTATAGTTGGGCAGTCAATACCAATAGGCACTGGGTTAGTTGAATTATACATGTCCACGTTCGAGATGGGGAGGAAAAACGAGAAATGATTGACATAGACAAGGCAATAGCCACAGCCGTAAAAACGGGCAAAGTATTTTTCGGTGCGAACACAGCCATACACAGCGCCAAAACTGGAAGGGCGAAAATGATAATTTTGGCTTCGAATTGTCCAAAAAACATACGCGAGGACATCGAATACTACTGCAAACTTTCAAAAGTACCGCTAATCGTCTATAAGGGTTCATCAATGGATTTGGCTGCCGTCTGTGGAAAACCTTATGTTGTTTCAGCGTTAAGTATAAGAGAACCAGGCGACTCGGAAATACTCGAGTTAGCTGAAAAAGGCGAAACAGAGGAAACCGCTGGAGGCAGCGAATGACAAGCGGAATAAAAATCACGAGTACTGAAATGCGTTATATCGCGCTTTTTGAAAGTATAACAGGGGCAAGCGTCAAAGACTGCATAGTCGACGAGGAACAGGGACGCGTAATCTTCGTTGTAAACGAGGGACAAATAGGCGTAGCCATTGGAAAAGGCGGAAGAAACATCCGCACTTTAGAGTCGATGACTGGAAAGAAACACGAAATAATCGAGTATTCCGAAGACCCGGTGCAATTCATAAAAAACGCCCTAAAACCAGCCATAGTGAAGGAGGTTCGCCTCACAGAAAGAACTGACGGAAAGAAAATAGCCGTTGTTGCGGTTAACCCTCGAGACAAAGGCGTAGCGATCGGAAAGAACGGAAGAAACGCTGAAAGACTGCGCTTTCTGGCAAAACGCTACTTTGACATACAAAACGTGAGCATAACATAGGCTTGGGGAATCCCGAGAATGAAAAGGCGAACATCGTTAGCACTATTCGCGTTTTTCCTACTTTCTATCTTAATTGGCGTTGCTAGGGCTGAAGACGATTTTATTTTCACCCAATTTCTGGAAACTCCATTGCTCATTTTAACAATCCTAATCGTAATCGACGTGATAGCCTTCATCTACCACAAAATAAGAAAGTAAGCTATAGGACATTCTACTTTGACAAGAGCATTTCTATGAGTGCTTTCTGGTCTACTTCTGCGCGTGTCCGCCAGTCCAAGTAAAGCTGTTCGTTTTCGTCTTGCGTTAGATAACCGTACCTAATGTAGCGGTCAATGTTGACGTTAACCTTCCATCCTGGAAGCTTTTCGTGTAAAAGTTCTTCAACTTCCTTTCTTGGAGCTTTTCCCTTTTTTGATATTATGTAGGCTATGGCTATTGCTAGTCCAGCCAAGTCGTCTATTCTCCACCCAATCATCTTCGCCTCTTTAGGCGTTAGTTCGCCCCGCAATGTTATGTAGAACCTTGCCCTGTCAAGCTCCTCTAATGTCGGATTTTCCTTTGGTTTTTCCTCTTCAAAGACTGTTTTAACTTGCAAGTCCAAAATTTTCAAGTAATCGTCCAAAAGCTTGAGAACTTTCGGGTAGTCTGCTCCTAGGGCTTTTCGCAGTTCCCACCCCTTTACGCCTGGTTTTTTGTGTCTTCTGTAGAATAGCATGTGGACTGCCCTCTTCATTTTGTTCGCGTAGAGGGCTTTGCGTTTGCTCATTCTTGGCGTTCTCCCTTGCGTTTAAGCCATTCTTCTGGCGAGATTGCTATGGGCACGGAAACGAGTTGTTTCTTGCCGAGTTTTGCTGGAGGCTTCTCGTAGGGTTTTATGAATATTTCCTCTTCTAGCGGGCGGATTTCTAGTGTTGCGTAGCCATATGTGATTAGGAAACTTGTCATGAAAGCTCTGTGAACTGTTTTCTCATATGTTTCAGCCATTATGAAATCCCAATAGCGTATCTTTCCATCTTCGCCCTTTTCGGCTGTTTTGTTTCTGAGTTCTCGCCAAAAGTTTTCCAGTTCTTCGGAGAAGGCTTTGTCCAGCAAGATTTGCTCTTCTACAAGCTCTTTGCGCGTTGTCTTGCCTGCTTCGACTTCTAGGGGTAGAAGTTCCTTCCACCTTTCTTTTAGTGGCAGTAGGCTTTCCCAGTATCGCATTGCTTCTGCTAGGCTGTGGAGCGAAATTTGCTCCAATTCAACTGTTGGGTGCCAAGCTTGAAGGAAACTTTCCACAATTTCCTCTTTTTCAATACGCCTTATCTTCTCCTCTAGCAAGAATGGATCTGTGTAAAGCGATGTTGAGCGGTGTTTAAGCCATTCGCTCTGTAATTTTATGACCGAGGCTATGTGATGTATGGTTTCAGCATCTAGACATAAGTCTTCTGGAATTTCCCATTCTGGAAAATACTCCTTAACAGTCGCTATGACATCGTCAACATCTATCAGGAACGGGTCTAGGGAGCGCTCCTCCACGGACTTGCACATTTCAATTATTCGCTGGAGCCTTTCCCTACCAGCCTTCATCCGCTCCCTCTTTGACTGCATTAGACAACCTCGCGTATTATCGATTTACCCTCAACATTTTGCACAGTGATTATGTTCACGTCCTCTTCTGCAAACGTCACCTGGCTTGGCGTGATTATAATGTATTGAGCGTTTGCATCCTTAACCATCGATATCAACATTTTAGCGATTAACTCGCGGTTCTTCGGGTCCATGTGAATGTCGTACTCGTCAACCGCTCTAAACGGCGAGCGGACATGCTGTTGCAAGGCTAAAAGAAAGCTCATAGTGGCTGTTGTTCTTTCGCCGCCGCTTTGCGTGTAAGCGTCTAATGGAACTGGTTTTCCACCCTTAAAGCCCACCAGAATCTCCAACCCCGCAGCCTCTATATCATGCCCATTAACAAGCCTAACCTCGCCAACAGCTTGAGACTGGCTTAGGATTTTCTGATATTCCAAGCTTACACGGTCAAGGAGACTTTGAATAACTGTTCGCCAAGCTTGCATCCTCGTCTTAACCTCTTCTAATGCTTTTTCCCTGTTTTCCGCAACAAGCCTAGCCTTTTCCTTAAGCTCCAAATACAATTTCGAGTAGGACTCGTACATGCGCTCTATGTCCTCGGAAACATTTGAAAGCGCCGCCAAATGTCCATCCGTAACCCTTAATTCATCCAAAATTTCGCCTAAACTTTTAACAACCGCGATTCTTGGTCCAGTTTGCTCCGCGCGGCTTACGGCTTCGTTTAACTGCGCGCTTGCGCTTTTTAGTTGCTGCTCAATTTCTTCCAAATCAGCCTTGACATTTTCGCGACGGAACTGAAGCAAAGCCAGCTTAACGTGATTTTCTAAAACATGGTTTCCAACTTTTTCAATATTTTCGTCTAGGCTTTTAGTTTTCAACTGGTTTTCATCTATCTTGCCCTTCAACTTTGAAAGGTTTTGGCTAGAGCTTTGTATAAGCTCCTTAAGGTTTTCAGTTCTTAAGAGTTTAAACTGCGGATTTTCTTGTGCGGATGGGTTTAGGCTTCCTTTTGAAAATCTTTCAAACGTTGAAGTTTCCTTTAGAAGCTGCTCGTAAATGGCAACGGTGGCTTCATTTCCAGCCTTTTCACGTTCAAGGCTTAAGCGCTCCTCAAACAACGCTTTCCATTCGCTTCTAAGCTTTTCCAGTTCATTTTGATGCGCTTTTAGGCGTTCTTCCACTTCGCCTGTTTCTTTTTCGATTTGGCTTAAAGTGTCTAGCCGCCTTCTCTTTTCAGCTTCCAACTCGCTCATCGCTTCTTCTCTTCTGGCAACCTCTGCCCACGCCAGTTCCCTCTCCAAAAACCGCCTCTTCGTAATTAACTGCTTCTTCTCTTGGTACCGCTCATACTGTTCCCGCCAATAATTAAGCGTCTGTTCGGCGGATTCCAAAAGCTTACTTATGGATTCTTCTTGGCTTAAGATTCGCGTTAACTTTTTCTGGGCTTCCAAAACGTTGGCGCGGAAAGGCTCAAGACCGACGGCTGCTTCTACCATGCGTAGCTTTTGTTGTTGTGAAAGCACGGTGAACTGTTCAACCATGTTTTGATGCATGATTATGAGCATGTTGTTTGGGTCAACACCAAGTTTTGAGAGGAATCTGTCAACCTCAGCCTTTGTAACAGCCCGATTCTCCAACTCAAACCAGTACTGCCCATCACTACGCAAAACACGCGTAAGAAAAAGCTGGTCCTTATTAAACTTTGGAACTGGGCGCCTTCCGCCTTTCTTGGAGTTGTCCAAAATTAACGTGACGCGGGCTTGGTTTCCACCCCAACGAATCAAGTCGCTCAATTTCCTTGAACGTTCAGTATAAGACTGCCCAAGGGCTACAGAAATTGCCAACAAAAGCGAGGATTTTCCAGAACCGTTCGGACCGCAAATGACGTTCACGCCTGGTTTAAGGGGTACCCTAGCGTACTCGTAGCTCATGAAGTTCTCAAGGATTACCTCGCTGATGAGCATTTGCCCTTCTTTTCCTCTAGCGCTTTGCCTTTATGCAGTATAAAATAGAGGATAAAAACTCTTATTAAAACAATTAGGCAAACAACGGTGAAAGGCTAACCTATATTTTACAGGTTACAGATAAGATGAGAGCATCATCCCTCGAAAGTGAATAAACGAAACCGGAACGTGACAATAAGAGAGTGCAGAGATTAAAGTTGAAGGGTATCATTACTACGATATGGGATATGAGATTATAGAGAAAAGAGAAGTGGAATCGTCGAATTAATGTAGTTTAATTGGTCCTAAGCGTTTTTCGCTTCGTTTCAAGAACGCGCTCTCCACGCCGGTTACGACGGCCATGACAGCAACTCTTCCGCGATTTTCTTCATCAACTCTTGCGCCCCAGATCACTTTTGCCTTAGGCGGCAGAGAACGCTTCACTATTTCGGCTGCGTGGCTGACTTCAAAGAGAGTTAGATCTTCGCCGCCTGAAACGTGTATAAGCAAGCCGCGTGCTCTTGTTACGTCTTCTATGTCTAGGAGGCGTCCGTTTATCGCTTTTTCGACGGCTTCTTCTACTCTTCCTTCTCCTGTGCCTTCGCCTACGCCTATGGAGGCGAGTCCTGCTCCTTGCATTATAGCTCTTAGGTCTGCGTAGTCTAGGTTGATTAGGCTGGCTGTTGTTATTGTCTCGGTTATGCCCTTAATGAATTTTCCAATGGTGGTGTTTGCAACGCCTAAGGCTTCTTTGAATGGCAAGTTTCCAGCAATCTTGACAAGCCTGTTGTTGTCGATCACTACGACAGTGTCGCATGTTCTTTTAAGGTTGTCCAGTTCTTTCTTGGCAAATTCCATTCTGGCAGTTTTAACTTCGAAAGGAAGCGTGACTACTCCTATGATTAAGCGTGGGATTGGCGAATCTGCAAATCTTTTGCGTAGCTCTTCTGATAATGCGACTATTCCGCCTGTTCCTGTGCCTCCGCCTAATCCTGCAACTAGAAATATGATGTTGGCGTCTGCAACTTCTTGAATGACTTTGTCTGTACTCTCCAGTAGGGCTTTGGCTCCTACTTCGGGGTATCCGCCGCAGCCCAGTCCCTTCGTGAGGTTTGCGCCTATTAGGATTCTTCTGTCGGCTTTGGTTATTCTCAAGTGGTTTGCGTCCGTGTTTACTGCTACGAGTTTGGCTCCGACGATGCCCTTTTCTTTGATCCACGATATTATGTTGGAGCCTGCTCCACCGAGGCCTATTGCCATGATGGTGGGTTGAGCCAGCTTTGCGAATTGTTCAATGTCTTCTTCTTTTGCGTAAGCGGGGGTTGGGGGTTCTATTTGTGGAGTAACCGCCATTTCTTTTTTCACCTCTGTCTGTATATGAGTGCGACGCACAAACTAATAAATATTACGTCTTACGAATCATGATATATTCTTTTTTTCAGAACACCTCTTATAACAATCAACCTCCCACTCAACTTCTGGGAAAAACATGAACAAACTTGAAATCATGGAACAATTCATGCGCTCATTTGTGGGAAACGGCATCCACCTAATAATAAAAGAACAAGACAACAGTTACCTCATACACACGATAGAAATCATGCAAAAAATAGACGAAACCTGCATTGTGAAAGAAATACCCGTCGGCGACTACTTCCTCCACATGGTTGCTGTGGACAAAAATGGACAAGAAGAAACTTCCATAATCTGCAACTGGAGCCCAGAGCTTCTACAGAACCTCATCGAAAGCTCTATAATCGCAAAGGAAGCGGGCTGTTCAAGCATCATAGTGTTCAGAGAACCCGCAACTAACAATTGGATGATAGTTTTTGGCAAACCGAAAGAGTATCCAGAAGCAACACAAACAGCCTACATTGCATAGTTTACCTGCTTTCCCAATAGCTGCTGCCAAAATATTAAGTTAAGTTCTGAAATTGCTTTCAACGTGAGTTGCGGACTAATGTTTTAAATTAACGATGACGACTCAACGCGTGGGATAGGCTATTCAATTGTGAGTAAATTGGAAATGCTAGGAAAGCTTTTGTTAAATTTATACCACCTATCAGTGGAGAGCCAATTGCCCGAACGAAGAAGAACAAAATACGATATCTACGCTGACATTATAAAAATAATTCTAAAAAGCGGCGCGCACGCGGACAACATTTATGGAGAAAACGTAATAATCGAATCTGATTGCCAAATAAGCGGTGATATCCAATACACTAACGAGTTGAAAATAGAAGAAAATGTCTCGTTGTCTAAGCAAGCAAACTTTCCCAATAAAAATTAACTCATGTGTTAAGCGGTGATGCAAACTTAACCCGCTAAGGCAAGATGAGAAACACAAAACTTTATTGTTCATTTTCACAATTTACTCGTTGGCGATGTTTGATGGTTGTTGCTGGCAAAGTGTTCAAGCTTTCGGAGCCGCTTCCGTTGGCTGAAATTGCTTCTAGACTGGAGGGATACCATGTTGAGGAACCATACGAGGAGGGCGATTACAAATTTACGCTCGTTAGCGAGGTTGTTGACCTTCTCTCAAAAGAAGGTGGTCTTCGAGGCATTTACTCGCATGATTACGTCATTCATGTTTTCCATAGAGGCAAGATGGCGCCTTTGCCGCGCACTGTTGAAGCGCTGTTCAGTTTTGCAGAACATGGCGAAGCCACATTTTTGACCGTTGTAGAGAAGAAGCGTCTAGCCAACTTCATAGCCAACAAGCTCAGTGAAATCCTATTCGAAAAGGTTGGCGGGATAGTTGAGGCGCGGATTCCACCCGAAACCTTAAGAGATTTCCACTTGAAGAATCCTGAAGATACGAAAATAACGTTTTTCGATAACGTTGACATTCCAAACGTGAACAAGCTTTCGCTTTATGGACCAGACCTTATCAACACTTCGCTTTTCGAAGATTACTGCAAACACGGCGACCTTTGGTACGTTGTTGCAAGGGCTAGAGAATACGGCTATGTGGTTGGCATAACCCGTGACGCGTCAGTCACAATATTCAACCTAACAGACAAGGAACGCTATTTGAAGTATGTGCAGAAGGAAGTTTACCCGCTAATAACTAAATAGGAAAGGGAAAACTTTTACGCTAGATTAACGTTTCATAAACAGAATGGAGGACCACTGTTGTCCTTTTTAAAGAAAAAGTTAACCCCGCCAAAAGCCTCAATTTCTCTGGAACTCGCAAAATGGCGTTTCAGCCCAGGCGAACCCCTCGAAGGCAAAGTCATAGTCAATTCGGAAGAAGATTTTGACGCTGATGGAATACGATGCGAAATAGAATGCGTCGAAGAAATTAGAACCAGAGTAAGCGAATACGATTCATCAAGCAAACGCATGGTCACAAGGGACGTTGTGAATAGAACCACGCACTTCGCAGAAAAGCCAACCGTTTGCGGCCCTATCCACATTGCAAAGGGATCGACACAAGCTTTCCCTATTAGCATTAAGCTTCCAACAAGTGCGTGGCTAACCTATAAGGGGGCTGACCGCAAACTTACATGGAGTATTAAAGGCGTTATAGAGGTCAAAGGTAGACCGGACGCAACAAGCAAAACCCTAGAAATCGAGGTAGCTGAGCCGCAGCAAATTCAGCCGCCACCGCCACCAATGCCCAAGCCAAGTCTGCCATTGCCAACAAACTGCGGCAGATGTGGCGCCCCGTTAAGTGTGTCGCATGAGGATTTGGTCGTGACTTGTAGATACTGTGGCTTTACCATGACTGTGGCGACTAGGGAAGAAATAAAACGGCACAGCATGCTGGAGAACCGTCTATTCGCTCAACAAGCCGTTGAAGCAGCGCGGAAGTACATGGATAAGGGCATTTTCAGGGTTGGCGTTTCAAAGGAAGCCGTCATAACAGATGTGAAGCTGCGTTATGTGCCATTCTGGGTTTGCCAAGCGACCACAAACACCTATTTTAGGGGCGTTACTGGAACTGGAATTATGGGCGAGATTCATCAAGCGCAAGAGGCAGTCACAGATAAACGTTCAAGTGGACTGGCAAAATTTGGAAAACTCGTTCTTGCTGGAGCAAAAGCCTATGCTGAAACCCAGCAGAAGGATAGGCGACCACAAACAGTGGCGTATTCCTTCTCCAACACTTATATTTGGCCGACTTTGGCTAGGCGGACAATGATAAGCGAAATAAACTATTATGATGTGCCAGCTGCACGAAAGATTCCCTTTGACGTTGGAAAGATACCGTCAGATGCGGAATTCCTAAACATAGAGTTGAATGAGGAGGAAGCCAAAATGAAGATTAAAGCGGAAGTCGAAGCAAAAGAGCGGCTGATCGCTTCTGGGAAAGTGGACACGCTTGAGGCGTGCAACACAAATGTTGTTATGGGCGAAATGGAGCTTGTTCACGCCCCAGTCTGGTTTGTGCATTACACTTTGGGCGGCGAAAACTACGTAGTTGCCATCGACGGTTGCGAAGGGAAAGTTTTAGGTGGGGGAAGACCGCTATTTAAAATCAAATAGGATAAGGAAGTTAGAAAATGTCGGAAAAAGAAACCATAGAAAAAGTAAAGGATAGGCAGGGGCTGCTCGCGAAAATCCAAAACATTTTTGGATTGGGCTACGCGACTAAAGAAGACGTAAGGGAGTTGGACAAGAAACTGCGGGACTTCTACTATGCTGACTTTAGGAGTTTGCGCCACAGATGGGAAGAAATCTACTTAGCAGCTTTGAACGCTGGGAAAGCCACAGACGACTTCAAGAAGGTTATACAGATAATGGATCGTGTTGCAGAGAAAGTCAACCGCGCTGACTATGGTTATGCTGGGCTTATGGACCGCAAGGGGCACATAAGAGAAACAGAGCTAGCCCGCGTCTTCAATTATGATAAGGCGTTAAGCGACGAAATTCAGAAAATAATTGACGCTGTAAACGACCTGTACAAGGATAGCCAAGCGGAAAACTGGTCTGAAGCCGCATCTAAAGCGAGGAACATTAAATCCTTAATACTCGGTTTTGAGTCTAAATGGGATGAAAGAGAAAAACAGTTTAGACCAATGGAGGTGTAAGTTAGATGCCAGTTATTGAAAGGGTTTCATGGGATTATGCTGGACCAGAAGACATAGCCTACAGGTTTCCAAAACTCACTTTAAAGTATGGAAGCCAAGTCATAGTTAAAGAAAATCAGTGGGCAGTTTTCTTCCGTGACGGAAAAGCCTATGATGTTTTTGGTCCTGGAAGACACACAATAACGAGTAATAATATTCCGCTTTTGACTGGCGCCTTGAAGGCGCTTCGTATTATAGGCGACATATTCGATTGTGAAGTTGTTTTTGTAAGTAACAGCCAGTTTAGGGCAAACTTCGGCGGAACAGCCTATTCCGCTCCAAGCGGAGACATAAAATATCAAGCGGAGCTTGGATTTTACGGTTACATGCTCTACAAGGTTGAAGACCCGAAGCTTTTCGTGATGGAGTTCTTTGGAAACCGAAATGCAAGTACATCTAGGGATGTTGAAAACTACATTAGGGGCTTCATAAACGAGCGTATAATAAACGAGTTCGCAAACTACGACATATTCACCCTTGTGCGAAACGTTGACGCAACCACCGATAAGGTTACGCTGAAAATAAGCGACGAAGCAGCAAGAGTAGGCTTGAAAGTGATAGACTGCGTCTTCGAAGGCGTAAAGATTCCAGAAGAAGCCAGGCGCTTCGCGTCTGGATTGGGCGCCCAAGCTATGGTGATGCAGTACATGAAAGAAACAGCCACGGAACTCAAGGGAAGCGAAGGCGGAGGCGCAGCCGCAGCGGGATTAGGCGCGGGAATGGGCTTAACAATGCCATACATTATGGCGCAGCAGATGCAGCAAACTCAAGCGCAACAGTTGGTTATATGCCCAAGCTGCGGTGCGAAAAACCCTGTTGGAACGAAGTTCTGTGGAAACTGCGGCGCAAGCTTGGCTCCACAAGCAAAGGTTATTTGTCCAAAATGCAAGGCTGAAAATCCAGCTGGAATGAAGTTCTGTGGGAACTGCGGTTCGCCGCTGACTCAGCCAGCTGGTGAAGTTACGTGTCCGAAGTGTGGCACGAAGAATCCTGCTGGAACGAAGTTCTGCGGAAACTGCGGCGAAAAACTAGCCTAAAACCCTTTTAGCTTCTCCTTTTTCTTGTTTTGACCTTTTCTTTTAATGGAGAACCACATTTTCCACAAAAATTCATGTGCGGCGGCATCAACGCACCACATGATGGACAAGTTATTGGCGCTGGCGGATACAATGCTTTTCCACAGTGTCCACAAAACTTGTTTTCAACTGGGTTTTTTCCGCCGCATTTTAGGCAAATAATGACTTGTTTGGCGATTCTTTGTGATGATTGCATAATTTGGAACATGGACTGCGAAATCATTAAGCCCATTGCTAAGCCTAAACCAGCAGAGAAAGCCTCGCCGACACTGTAGTTTGCCACTTCGTTTCCCAATTTAATCATATGTTTTTGTTTGAGAAAAACCTTGCTGATGATGTTATTCTTATTTGCATGTAAGTGGTAAACTTGAAGTGGTGATACGTATGAGCGCTGTCAAGGGTTTGTGGAACATCGTGCTTAGTGGTTATCCAAAGTCTGGAAAGACCATGCTTGCCAACCGTTTGGTTGCGGAAAACAAGAAGTTTGCGCGGATAGGCGTGGACGAATTAAGAACAATGCTTTTTAACGAGGCGCCTCCATGCAGAGACGAGTTTCTCGTTTACTCGATAATTGCTCAGTTACGCGATTACTTGTTGAAGAAGGGCTACAGCGTCGTCATAGATTCAACAGCGCCAGATAACGTGACCCGCGCTTTTTTGCTGATGACGAATGTCAAAAATGTGAACCGCTTGGTTGTTCTCTTCAACGTTGATAGGGAAGTCATAATTGAAAGAAATATAGCGCTTTTCGGAGACGCCACGCCAGTCGCTACTTGGGATGAACGGTGGGAGACGCCACCAGTGGGCGTTCCAATATTCAAATTTAAAAGCAACAATATGAAAGAGTTTGAAGCTTACTACGCGAGGCTGGCGGAACTTCTAGAAAGCGAAATGCACCCGTACAAGCCAGAATTTCAACAAGCTCTAACATCAAAAAAGAGAATTAACCTTTTTAGAAAACTTTTGAGAAAGCGCTTTTAACGCTTATATTTAAAATTCTATTCCTTTTCTGGCTTGGTACCCCTTATTGTATGGGTGCTTGACCTCCCTCATTTCTGTGACCAAGTCCGCTGCTTCTATTATCTCGTTTGGAGAGTATCTTCCAGTCAACACCAGTTCAACGTGTTTCGGCTTGCCTTTTATCAGCTTTAGAACCCTTTCAAGGCTTATCAGCTTCAATTTTAATGCAACATTTATCTCGTCCAAAATCACTATGTCGTATTCCCCGCTTTTCACAACTGCTTCAGCCAGCGACAAGGCTTCCTCGGCGCTTTTAATGTCCTCCGCGGAAGGCTTTTCCATTATAAACTTGCCCATCCCAAAGGCTTTCAATGTGAGGTTTGGCAGTTTATCAGCAATGTAGAGCTCGCCATAATCGAATCCGCCCTTAATGAACTGTATAACGTAAACTTTTAAGCCTCTTCCTATGGCTCTTAGGGCTAAGCCGAAAGCCGCTGTTGTTTTGCCCTTCCCATTCCCAGTGTAAACTTGAACAAGTCCCTTCTCAAGCTTGCCCATTTCTGGTTTACGCCTTCCTCAGCTTTTCTCGAAGAAACTTTTCAGCGGCTGATGCTGGGTCTATTTCCTTCTTAACGATTTTTTCAAGCAGTTCCTCAAATTTTCCTTCTTTTTTCAGCTCTTCAACTATTGACTGGGCAACTTTATCCTTAATCGCCTCTACAAGTTCCGCTTCAGCCTTTAACAGGGCTTTTTCGCGCTGTTTCTCCGTTTCCAAAAATTTTTTGTGCTCTTCAAGTTTTTCAATTAGCTCTGGGACACCTTCTCCAGTGAGCGCAACTGTTTTCACTATTGGGATTCGCCAAGCTTTTTCCTTATTGTTTAACTGTAACATTGCTTGAATGTCGATGACGGCTTTGTCGGCATTCTCTCTATCAGCCTTGTTAACAACGAATATGTCGGCTATCTCCATCAAACCAGCCTTTATCGCCTGTATCTCGTCTCCAAGTCCAGGAGCATGTATGACCACTATGGTTTGTGCTACCTTCACAATTTCAACTTCAGATTGTCCAGCGCCGACTGTTTCCACGATAACCACGTCTTTTCCAGCGGCATCCAAGACTTTCACGGCGTCGCTTGTCGCCTTCGCGATTCCGCCAGAATAGTTGCGTGTAGCCATGCTTCTAATGAAGACTTCCGGGTCGGTGCTTAACTCTTGCATCCTAATTCTGTCGCCTAGAAACGCTCCGCCAGTGAACGGGCTTGTAGGGTCAACGGCGACGACGCCAACTTTCCTACCCATCCGCCTATACTCGCAAACAATCTTTTCTATCAGTGTGCTTTTGCCAGAACCACCTGGACCCGTTAATCCTATCACGTGGGCTTTCCCAGTGTGCGGATAAATAGTGGCAATTATTTCTTTTGCCTGTGGCTCGTTGTTTTCAATTATTGTTATTGCCTTTGCTATGCTTCTTCTGTCGCCAGATAGGACGCCCTTGACTATCTCTTCTGTTCTTATCAATTGCTACACATCTTTAGGCTCTTTTTGAACAGTAATCCAAAATGCACTGAATTATCTTTTCCGTTGGAGTTCCTGGACCAAAAACCTCCTTAATCCCTATCTTCTTCAGCTCCGGTATGTCCTCTTCTGGAATTATTCCGCCCGCGAAAACAAGGACGTCTGTTAAGCCCTTCTCTTTTAGCAGTTGCATTATTTTTGGGAAAAGCGCCTTATGCGCTCCAGAGAGTATACTCAAACCTATCACGTCAACGTCCTCTTGCAGTGCTGCCTCAACTATTTGTTCTGGAGTCTGCCTCAAACCAGTGTATATTACTTCCATCCCAGCGTCCCTTAAGGCTCTTGCCACAACTTTTGCTCCTCTGTCGTGGCTGTCCAAACCAGGCTTTGCGACTAATACTCTAATTTTCTTTCGCATGGCTTTCACCAACCATTTAGATTAGTATTAATTCTTTATATTCTCCGTAAACTTTGCGCAGCACATCCGTTATTTCGCCTAAGGTGGCGTAGGCTTTCACAGCCTCAATTATTGTCGGCATGAGGTTTTCATCCTTCTGTGCCGCGTAATGAAGTTTTTCAAGGACTTCCTTAACTTTTCTGTTATCCCTTTCCCTTTTTAGCTTTTGCAGCCTTTCAACTTGCTCTTCCTCAACCTTCGGGTCCACCCTCAAAAGTTCTATTGGACATTCCTCTTCAATTGTGTACTCGTTTAAGCCGACTATTATGCGCTTTTTCTCCTCAATTTCGCGCTGGTACCTATACGCGCTGTCAGCAATTTCCCTCTGGAAAAAGCCCTTCTCTATCGCGGGTATGACGCCGCCCATGTCGTCTATTTTTTGGATGTACTCCATGGCTTTCTCCTCCATCTCGTTTGTTAAGGCTTCAACGTAATAGGAGCCTGCAAGCGGGTCAACGGTGTTTGTCACCCCGCTTTCGTAGGCGATTATCTGCTGTGTTCGCAAGGCAACTCTTACGGACTCCTCTGTTGGCAAACATAAGGCTTCGTCAAAAGAGTTTGTGTGTAGGGATTGGGTTCCGCCAAGAACCGCGGCAAGCGCCTGAATTGTGGTGCGTACAATATTGTTTAGTGGCTGCTGGGCTGTTAATGTGCAGCCTGAAGTTTGCACATGCATGCGCATCCACATAGACCTCGGATTTTTCGCGTGGAAGCGCTCCTTCATTATCCTAGCCCATAACCGTCGTGCTGCGCGGAACTTGGCTATTTCCTCGAAAAAGTCATTGTGTGAAGCGAAGAAGAATGATAGTCTCGGGGCGAAGTCGTCGACTTTTAAGCTTCTCTTTAATGTGGATTCGACGTAGGCTATTCCATCATAAAGCGTGAAAGCCAACTCTTGAAGCGCTGTGGCGCCTGCCTCGCGTATGTGGTAGCCACTTATGCTTATTGGGTTCCATTTTGGCAGGTGCCTAGCGCAGTATTCGATTATGTCTGTTGAAAGCTTAAGCGAAGGCTCCGGCGGAAAAATGCACAATTTCTGGGCGAAAAACTCTTTCAAGTTGTCGTTTTGAGTTGTCCCGCCAAGCTTTTCCCTAGGAACTCCTTGCTTGTCGCCTACGGCAACGTACATCGCAAGCAGCACCGTCGCTGGACCATTTATAGTCATTGAAGTTGTAACCTTGTCCAACGGTATGCCGTCGAACAGAACTTCCATGTCCTGCAGTGATGAGATGGCTACTCCGCAGACGCCGACTTCGCCCTTCGCCATGGGGTGGTCGGAATCATAACCCATAATCGTTGGATAGTCGAAAGCCGTGCTTAAGCCCGTTTCGCCTTCGCTTAGCAAGTATTTGAAGCGCTTGTTTGTGTCCGCGGCTGTGCCATAACCAGCAAACATGCGCATAGTCCACAATCGCCCACGATACATTGTTGCGTGTAATCCCCTCGTGAACGGGTATTCGCCTGGAAAGCCAAGGTCACGCATATAATCCATTTCCTTAACGTCTTCTGGAGTGTAAAGGCGCTTTATCTCGATACCAGAATGATTGCGAAATTCCTTCTGCCTTTCTGGACACTGCCTAATCCAGTTTGGCAAAGTAGTCCTTTCCCAACGTTCCCTTTCTTTGACTATTTCATCGATTTTCTGCTTGTCAAACATGCTGCATCAACCCCTATTGTAGGCTGGTTTTGAACTAAATATCGGCGTCAAACCTAAAAAGTTATTTCTCAAACAAGCCATGAAACAATCATTTGAAAGAGTGCATTCAAAATGAGTTTGGAGGATGGCGATTTTTTAACGAAGGCTGTTCATGGCGGAGAAAAATCTAGAGGGGGGTATCCAATTTTGCGCAGTTTCAACTTGTAAAATTGACGTTGCCATACAAGTGAAATTTTTTCCTACATTGTTTTGAATTCTAATAGGGCGGCAGAAGCTGAAAAGCCCCACCCGTACCCTAGCATCAGAATTATGTCGCCATCACCTAATTTGTTGTGTGAAATTATCCTTTCAAGAATAAAGGGCAAGCTTGCGCCCGCCAAGTTACCGTATTCCCTAAGCACTTCATATGATTCCCTTAGTTTTTCATGTTCAATTTCATGATGTTCTGCCATAGCCTTTAGGATTTTTTCGCTTCCAGTGTGAATTGCCAATTTCTTTGCAGCTTTAATCGTTTCTTTCATGTTCTTTCCGAGAAGTTTTTTGAGGGCTAAACCAGTGTATTTGACTCCAAGCTGCGGGATTTCCTTGTCTAAATACGAGCAAAAGCCAAACTTGAAAGGCTCGTTCGATGCCAAAATTCTAGCGTAGCCAGCCAAGTAATCCCTTTTACCCAAGTTTGTGACTTCAACACTTTTCTTAAAAGCTAAGCCTTCATCATAATTCGCCACAACTGCGGCGGCTACGCCGTCTCCGAAAAGGAAATACTCCATAACTGCAATCCATTTTTGCAGTTCCATTTGCTGTTTGACTTTATCTTTTATTTGGCGTATTTGGCTGATGTCCATAACATCTTTTATGCCGCGAATCTGATTTTGGAACCAGTAGGAGCTCACTCCAGAAACACATATTAAGACACAATCTTTGGGGTGAACAGCAAGATAGTTTTCCGCAACCTCTAGTGTTTTTGGAAACGCTGTGCTGGCTATTCCTTGAACGTTAACATGCCTAATGTAAGGGTTAAAGCCTATGCTGCGAATGAGAAGTTGACTTAAACCTGGACTTAAAAATGGATTTGCATCATAAGCCGCGATGATAAATCCAATTTTTCTAGTCGGTATGCCAACCTTTTGGATAGCTTTATGGCATGCTTCCACGCAAAGTTCAATCAATTCAGTTTCCGAATTGGCATTGTTGATAAGGTAGCGCCTTAGAACTCCTAAGTTAAGCACGTTTTGTCTTACGCCTTCGGGAAGCTGACACGGAAATGCTTCTAAAAGCTTTTCCGTCGAATGTGCATTTTTCGGTAAAGCTGTGGCTAATTTCAGTATTTGCATGCATTGAAATTGGTGTTAGACGTTATAAAAAGATTCTTAAAGTGTCCATAATTTTGGGATCATTTTTCCACAAAAATCTTATACCCACTTAATCAATAGCTACCCTTCATAAATGAGGTGGAGAAACTTGTCGAAAAAAGTTGGGATAGTTGCAGGAGGCATATCAAGATTCGACAACCCGAGGCATACGCTGCAAGAAGAAATGTGCGCTGAAGCAGTTAAAATGGTACTGGACGATGTACCAGACCTCGAAATTGGAGATTTCATAAAGAAAGGATACGCGTGCTGCTACTCTTACTTCAGCGACATCCTTGAACAGCAACAATGCATGCACTGGATAATCCACGATTACTTAGGCTTAAGCGGAGTACCCGCCTTCCGCGTTGAATCCGGCGGAGCAACACCAATCGACGCAATAGTAAATGCAACTCTGTGGATTCGATCGGGCATGTTCCCCGTGGTTCTTGTTGTTGGATGGGAAAAAATGAACGAGCTGCCCATCCAAAAAGTCAACGAGGCAATAGCCATCGCAGGTGATACTGACTGGGACTTCGTTTCAGGTTTTACATACAACGCTTTTTACGCCACGCTCGAAACTAGGCGAATGCACGTATATGGAGAAACAGAAGAAGATTTAGCTGAAGTCGCCGTTCTCTGCCACAACAACTCACTCGACAACCCATACGCCCAATGGCCAGCTCAGCACGGCTTCAGCAAAATAACAGTGGAAGACGTCTACAAATCACGGTTAATCTCTTGGCCCTACAGACTCCTTGAATGCGCCATGACAAGCGAGGGAGCATCCGCCATGCTCTTGGCAAATGAAGAGATGACAAAGAAATTAACAGACAATCCCGTCTGGATAACTGGCGTAGGCTTTGGAACAGATACCATGAGGCCTGGAGACCGCCCAGACAACCCTGCGTGGAAAGGATTGTATCCTGAAGATGAGAAGATATGGCCTAAAGAGGTTCCGCGTCCACTATCGCCTTATCCCGATTTAACAAACTTTGGCTCGCTTCGTGTAGCTGCAAGAATGGCCTACAAAGATGCTGGAATAAAAAATCCGAGAAAAGAAATAAGCCTAGTTGAAATCTTCGACCCGTACGCTGGCGTGGTTTTAGCCGCTCTCGAAGACTTCGACTTCTGCAAAAGAGGAGAAGGAAAGAAACTGCTTCGCGAAGGAGTAATCGCTCCAGACGGTGAGCTTCCATGTCAACTCAGCGGCGCCTTAACCGCTCAAGGTCATGCTGTGGGCTCAACATCAATCGCTCAAGTTGTTGATGTCTATTGGCAATTAAGCAACCAAATCGGTAAAAAGTGGGGCGCGCCTGGAAGGCAATTAAGCAAACCCAAACGGGGCTTTGTGCATGGCCATGGTGGCACTGGGTGCCAAGCAGGCGCCGTGGTTTTGGAGGTATAGACCATGAAGCAGCCTGGACCAGAAAAGGTGTTGAAAGAACAGAAGATCGACGAGAAGTACTGGGAGAAGTGGGAACGCGAAGGCGGATGGCGACCTGTAGGCTGGAAAATCGTTGAGATGAATGATGGGCCTACGCTTAATGATTTGAAGCCTGAACAGTTTATGATTGTGCATAGGCCACACGCGGTCTTTTACCATCACAGCTACGGCAAAGTTTCAAAGTTCTTTACTGGCCTTTTAGAAGGCAAACTTTATGGAACAAAATGTCCAAAATGCGGCTTAGTCTATTGTCCACCAAGGGCTCACTGTTACAACCCAAAGTGCAAGCTTCAGGAAACGGTTTGGATTGAGCTTCCAAAGAGAGGCGAAGTTTACTCGTACACTGTTATGGCTATTGCTTGGCCTTCAATGGCGCATCTGCAGCCGCTTGTTGGCGCTATGGTTCGCATAGAGGGAACAAACACGTGCTTGCCTATGACAATGCGGAACATTGACCCGGAAAAAGTGAACATAGGCCTAAAAGTGAACATACACATCGAGAAGCAGCCTAAAGGCGACCTCCTCGACGTTTATGCAACTCCAGCAGAAGAGCCTAAACCGCCAAAAAGAACTCCAGAAGAACTTAAACGTTTCAGGGAAGACATGGAAAAAACATTGGCTTGGGTTAGAAAAACCTTCGGACAAAAATAGTTTGAAGGTTTAATTCCAGATCAAACCCCTATTTTTAATTTTCCTCGTGAAAACGGCTGAAGACTGGTTAACACATTTAAATATTTGTACCAACAATATTTAGTTTTCTACATTAACATGCCAATGAAGGAGAAAACCCCATTGAAGGGCGAACCCCTAGTTTCAATTGTTTCTGCTGGATTATCGAAATTTGGAAAACGCGAAGGCTTATACGCCAGAGAACTCTTCGCGGAAGCAGCAAAAGAGGCGTTTGAACGCTGCCCAAACCTAGACCCCAAAAAGGATATTCAAGCCCTTTTCGTTGGCCACATGGGCGAATCCTACGAGCATCAGGGGCATACTGGCGCCACGGCCGCGGACTGGGCTGGACTGCTGCATATACCAGCAACAAGAACCGAAGCGGCATGCGCCTCTTCTGGAGCCGCATTAAGAGCAGCCATATACGCTGTTCTTTCTGGTTTATGCGACATCGTAATGGTTGGCGGCGTTGAAAAGATGACTCACCGCACAACGCCTGAAGTTACGGAATATTTGGCTATGGCTTCTGATTTTCCCTTTGAGCAGTGGCATGGCATAACTTTTCCAGGTTTGTTTGCTTTGATGGCTACGGCGCACATGCACAAATATGGCACAACAGAAGAGCAGTTGGCACATGTGGCCGTAAAAAACCATTATCATGGGAGTCTAAACCCGAAAGCGCATATGCGGAAGGAAATAACTCTTGAAACTGCCTTGTCTTCGCGCGTCATCGCTTGGCCCCTAAAACTTTACGACTGTTCCCTAATTACCGACGGCGCAAGCTGTTTAATCCTAACAAAGCCAGAGCTTGCCAAAAAATACACGGACACGCCAGTTCACATTATTGGGAGTGGACAAGCAAGTGAAACGATAGGCATGTATGAAAGAGAAGAATTCACGTCGCTTAGAGCAGCCAAATTTGCGGCAAAACAAGCCTACGAAATGGCTGGCTTGAAGCCAGAAGACATGGATGTGGCTGAAATCCACGACTGCTTCACAATAGCCGAAATAATAGCCTACGAAGACCTTGGATTCTGCAGTCCAGGCGAAGGCGGCGCCCTAGCTGAAAGTGGAGAAACCAAACTCGGCGGAAAAATTCCAGTAAACACAAGCGGCGGATTAAAAGCGAAGGGACATCCAGTAGGCGCAACTGGAACAGCCCAAGCGTATGAGGTTTATTTGCAGTTGACTGGGCAAGCGGGGAAGAGGCAGGTTAAAGATGCGGAGATAGGGCTAACGCATAATGTGGGAGGTTCGGGCGCCACAGCGGCAGTTCACATTTATAGGAGAGGTTAAAAAGATGAGCGAGCAAACCTCACAGTTCACAATCGAACAGTTCTATAGGCATGTTCTACAAGGAAAGCTTATGGGCGGCAAATGCAAACAATGCGGAAAAATTCATCTACCGCCAAGACCCCTATGCGACAAATGCTACTCAAAAGATTTCGAGTGGGTTGAACTTCCACAGAAAGGCAAACTCTTAACATATACGGTTATTTACGTGGCTCCGACACAGTTTCAGGGGATGGCTCCATACGCTGTTGGCATAGTTGAGCTGGAAAACGGCGTGAAAATTCCAGGAATGATTAGAGGAGTCGCCATAGAACAGATAAAGATCGGAATGCCATTAACGATAGATTTTGGCACATGCGCAGCAACACAAGAATGGCCCCAATGGCCCAGATACTTCTTTAAACCAGCCTAATTTTCGCTTTTTTCTTCCATGCTTTTGTTTATGTATCCTATTAACGTGGGCAAGTCCGTTATTGAGGTTATCATGTAGTTCGCTCCAGAGCTTATCAGTTCTTTTGGACTTGAAACGCCAGTCGGTATGCCCACGGCTATGGCGCCTAAATCTCTTGCACATTTCATGTCGTTTGCGCCGTCGCCGACAACTACAGTTTCTTGAGGCTTAACGCCTAACGTTTTTAATGTAGCTTCGAGGTGCTCCGTGTTTGGCTTAACATTTTTCACTTTGTCCCTCGGAGTTAATGCATCGAAAAATTCGCTTATTCTAAACCTTTTTAGTATGTACTCTGTGGATTTTTCGCTGTTTATTGTGCATAATCCAAGCTTTAAGCTCATATCCTTTAACGCTTTCAATGTTTCTTTTACTCCTGGAAATGGAGTTGTGTATTTGGCGGCTTCCAACTCGTGTTTTTCCGCTATTTCTAGTGCTTCACTGCGGATTTGGGCAATAGCCTTTTCATTCTGTCCATTGTTTTTCATGAAGATTTCGGTTTTCTTCAACATTTCGAATATGCTTTCGTTTGTGGAAAGCGTTGATGCTGGCATTCCCGCCCTTATTAGTAAACTTCGAACTTCAGCCCTAACCGCCCTGTAGTCTATGTTAAATTTTGCGATTGTTCCGTCCAGGTCGAAGATGACAGCCTTAACCTTCATGGTTTAATTCTCGCTTTTGCTTTTCCGAACTTGAAGGCATTAATCATGTTTCTAGAGAAATATACTTTACGGTGGAAGGGGCAAACCGCATATTTAACCAGCACGCAATACATTTTGATGAGCTATGAGCCTAGAAGAATATGCTAAAGAGAATTTGTGGCCAGTACTTGTGGAAACCGTTCACGCTTTGGTTTTATACCCAACTCATAAGGCTTACACGCGGGAAGTTATACTCCACGAGAAACCAGATATAACTCCTCAAGAGTTGGCGGCAAGATTGGGCATACCACTTGGCGAAGCCATTGTAATCCTCTATGAATTGGCGAATGAGAAAAAGGCAACCGCCTAGCTTCATGGTTTAGTAACCATTCTTACAGTCGCCAAGATTAGGATTGCACCTAAAAGCACTTTTAGGACATCCTTTTCCACAACAGCTGCTTGCGACGCCCCAATAAAGGCGCCGATGATGGAGCCTATACTCATTATAACTGCTATTAAGGTCGCGTTTCTGTTGGTGTGCCCCATCATGCGGTGTTTTACGAAGCCAGTGGCAACAGTAGGTATGGAAACGAGGAGGCTTGCCGTTCCAGCAACTTTTATGTCAAAGCCAAAAATGTAGATTAACGCTGGGATTCGGAACTCGCCTCCAGCGACGCCGAGCATTCCAGAAATTATGCCTATAACTATGCCGACAAGCGCCGCCAAAAAGGTTTCTTCTGCAAAGCCTAAAGTAAGCTCAAAAAGCGGTGGCGTATGAATGAATGGTTCAAACCCAATTTTTAACCCAATTATGACCAGGAGAGCCGCTAGAACCTTTTTCAAATTTCCTTCCTTAACCTTTCCAGTTAAGGCTGCGCCAAGATAACTTCCAATAATAGACGCAAAAGACATCGTTAGAGCTACGTTAATTGCTTGTGCATCTAATAGCCCCAACTGGAAACGTATAATGAACGAGACTATGACTGTTAGGAGCCCTACGAGGAGATTTACGGCGACTGCTGCGATTACTGGAAGTCCAATCACGTAAAGCAATATGGGAATTCGGAATTCTCCTCCACCCACGCCTATCAAACCAGCGGCTATTCCCATTAAAAGGCCGAAAAACAAAGCGGTCGACGCTTTGCCAATCGATATGTCTATACTGTTGGCGATGTTATCTGTGATGATGATGGTGCACCTCGTGAACGATGTGTTTTCCTATTCACATCGGCTAACGCTTATAAACATTGCGCAACTATAAAATCACAAGATAATGTTCACCCAGAAGAAACATAAGCCATCATGCAAAATTTGGATAGAACACGAAGGAAAGCCCATTATAGGCAAGGGCGGAGCCCAAATTCTAGAACAAATAGAAAAGCAAAAGTCAATATCTAAAGCGGCTAAAAATCTGGGCATGTCTTACCGTTATGTTTGGAGTTACCTACAAAAAATCGAAAGCGTGTTAGGCGCATCCGTCATAGAAACATTTAAGGGCGGAAAATCTGGAGGCGGCGGAGCCAAACTCACGGCGCTCGGAAAACAGCTTTTAGATGAATACAGGCATTTTGAGGGTTATTTGAGTGGAGCTTTAGCTGATGCGGAATGCCTAGAGGCTCTTGGATTAAAAATTGGCATAAGAAATCGTTTGAAGGGGATGGTTAAGACTGTTGATAAGGGCGACACTGCAGCAAAAGTAAAAATAGAAATAGCAACGCCTACTGTTTTTACAGTGCTAATTTCGAGAAAGGCATTTGAAGACTTGAATATAAAAGTCGGAGACAAAGTTGAAGCAGTAATAAAGGCAACAGAATTGACGATAACAAAGGATTAGGCGCTATTCAACAACGTAGCGATAAGCTATGTGCTCGCCTGCTGTAGGGCTTCTGCGGATTATGCGTAGTATGTCGCCTGGCTTGGCGCCTATAGCTTTTACGGCTGGGTCTGAAGCCTTTATCTGTGGAAGCTGGTAAGGCTTAACCTTATATTGCGCAAGAAGCTGCTCCTTCTCTTCCTCTGTTAGGATCTCGTGTTTTGGAACAAGCTTGTGTTCGAAAATGTCGAATGCTGGAAAAGTTTTTGGTAAAAGCTCAATTTTCTTCTTCTTTGCGCCTTGCTTGACGGCGTGTGTGTATCTGCCGCCAGTAATTACTATTCCCCTTTCAATGCCTTCTTCCTTCATGACTTTTTGCATGCGGTTTATTGATGTTATTCCAACGGCGCTGTCTTCTGGGATGCACCATATTAGGGCTTTTTCCTTCTCCTTTGGAATTTCAACAAGAAAGCCAACAGCATCCTCATACTTTTCCCTTTTAACGAGCTTGTAGCCTCTAAGTTTTATGAGCATCTTCGCCTTTCTTTCCTCTAAACTTTCTTCTTCCAAACTCAAACCTAAAACACCTTTTATAAGGGCAATCGAAACCTTAACCAACCATTAAACCTTTAAACTTTACGCTTCAAACGCGCAACACAACATTGTCCACATACTTCTTCATGGTCTCTGCAAACTCGGCGATTGTTGTGGGCGGGTATGGCTTGATTATCCTAAAACTTTCGTCAAACGCGTTGTCTGGAATAAACTGCTGAAAGGCAAATGTTTTCGCGCCTTTAACAACTTCGCCTATTTTCTGTACATCCTCAGCGTCCACAAATCCTGGAACAACAGTTGTCCTAAACTCGTATGCAACTTTTCCAGTTTTCAAAATCTCTATTGTGCGGAGCAAGTCATCCACGTTTTTTGCGCCCAGTTTCGGATACTTTTCCAGTGATGTTTTCACGTCTAGGGCAACATAATCCACGTGGGCGAGGCACTGTTCAAGCACTTGTGGGTAAAAACCGTTAGTGTCAAGTTTAACCGCGAAATCTCTCTCCTTAAGTTTCTTTAGGAATCGCGGCATCTCCTTATGCATTGTTGGCTCTCCGCCAGTGACAACAACAGCGTCAACAAATTTCTTGCGGCTTTCCAGAATCTTGAGCACAGTCTCTTCTTGTAGAAATGGCGGTTTTGGGTCTATGACTATGCGCCAGTTGTGGCAGTATGGACAGCGCAGGTTGCAGCTTGGTGTAAAAAGCACTGTTGCTACTTTTTCTGGGAAGTCTATGAGGCTTGTTTTCTGGATTCCGCTAAACTTCATTTGGCTTTTCCCTTTTTCACGCTGGAATCGCTGGAACAGCCACAACAACGGATTTGTCAAATGTTCTGCGTATGGCGAATTCCGCCTGTTTTCCATCGTTCCACTGGTCTACTGGGCGTAGGTAACCAACCACACGCGAATAGACTTCACATTTTGCTCCGCAGATTGGGCATTGTTTGTGTTCGCCGTTTGTGTAGCCGTGTGTTGGGCATATGCTAAACGTCGGCGTTAAGGTGAAATATGGCAAGTGTGTGCTCCATGTCACTTTGCGGATTAACTCGGCAGCGGACCTCCACGAGTAAAGCCTTTCGCCCAAGTATATGTGGAAGACTGTTCCGCCAGTATAAAGCGTCTGCAGCCTTTCTTGATGTTCCAAAGCCTCAAACAAGTCGCCTTCAAAGTCAACTGGCAACTGCGAAGAATTCGTGTAGAAGGGCTCCGCGCCTTTCGAGAGGTGGCGCTCATTTGCCACAATTATGTCTGGATATTTCCGCTTGTCTATGCGAGCAAGCCTATAACTTGTGCCTTCAGCTGGTGTTGCCTCCAAATTGTAAATGTTTTCAGTCTCTTCTTGGAAGTCTGCAAGTTTTTCTCGCATAAAATTGAGCACTTTAACTGCGAATTCCAAACCTTCCGGAGAGGCTATGCTGAAGCCGAAGAGGTTCATTATCGCCTCGTTCATACCTACAAGTCCAATTGTCGAGAAGTGGTTCTTCCAGTATTTGCCGAAAGTTTCTTTAACATTGCGCAGATAGCGCCTAGAATATGGGTATAAGCCGTTTTCTGTGAAGTTTTCTAGGGCTTTGCGCTTTATTTCTAGGCTGTCCTTTGCTATTTCCATAAGCGCCTCCAAACGCTCAAAAAACTCATCCTCATTCTTCGCCAGATAACCAATCCGCGGCATGTTAAGCGTCACGACGCCTATTGAACCCGTTAATGGGTTGGCGCCGAAGAATCCGCCACCTCTCTTGCGGAGTTCGCGGTTGTCTATTCTTAGGCGACAGCACATGCTCCTAACGTCTTCTGGTTTCATGTCACTGTTTATGAAGTTTGAGAAGTATGGCACGCCATATTTCGCTGTTACTTCAAAGATTTTTTGGGATATGAGCGATTCCCAATCAAAATCCTTGGTTATGTTGTATGTTGGTATCGGAAATGTGAAAACTCTGCCTTTCGCGTCGCCTTGACTCATGACCTCAGCGAACGCCGTGTTAAAAATTCGCATTTCCTCTCCCATTTCGCCATAAGTTTTCTCCATAACCTGTCCGCCTACAATTACGGGCTCATCCTTCATGAACTCTGGGACGCTCAAATCTAAAGTAACATTTGTGAAGGGCGTCTGAAAACCAACACGCGTCGGCACGTTCATATTGAAGAAGAACTCTTGAAGCGCTTGTTCAACTTCCTTCTGGCTTAGCTTATCATAGTATATGAATGGCGCCAGGTACGTGTCGAAACTGCTGAAGGCTTGCGCTCCTGCTGCTTCGCCTTGAAGCGTGTAGAAGAAGTTGACTATTTGTCCTAGGGCTGTTCTGAAGTGTTTTGCTGGTTTGCTTTCAATTTTTCCAGCAACTCCTCCGAAGCCTGAAAGAAGCAAGTCTTTGATGTCCCATCCTACGCAGTATGGTCCCAGAACGCCTAGGTCGTGGATGTGCATGTCTCCAGAGAAGTGTGCATCCGCGATTTTCGGCGGGTAAATCCTTGTAATCCAGTACTTTGCTATGACTGTGGATGAGAGGTAATTGTTCAAGCCCTGCAGCGAATAACTCATGTTTGAGTTTTCTTTTACGCGCCAGTCCTCAATTTCTAGGTATTGGTCTACGAGGTCTGCTGAGCTTAGGAGGGCTGCTAACTCCCTTAAATCTTGGTGTTGCTTGCGGTAGAGTATGTAGGCTTTAGCTGTTCGTGCATGTCCATTTTCAATCAGCACTTTTTCGACTATGTCTTGGATTTCCTCTACTGTTGGGACTCCTTCCTCCCCGAACCGCTGCTTGAGTATTTCAACAACTCTATCGCTTAATTTCTTGGCTAGTTCACGGTCTTTTCCGCCAACTGCCTTGGCGGCTTTCCAAATGGCGTTTGTTATACGCTCCTGGTCAAACGCCTCTAACCTACCATCACGTTTTCTAACAAATTTCATTTTTTCACCTCTAAAAGCACTTTGCGGAAATCTTCTGGTTCTTCAAATCGTCTATAAACTGAAGCAAACCTAATGTACGCGACACGGTCAAGATTCTTCAAGTACTTCATAACTAAATCGCCAATCTCCTGCGAGCTAACCTCTTCCCTTCCAAGCCTCGCCAAATCCTGCCTTACACGTTCTGCTAACTCGCGAATTTGCTCCATTGTTACTGGTCTTTTTTCACATGCCTTCTGGAGACCGCGGACAATCTTGTTTAGGTCGAACCTTTCGAGTCTTCCATCCTTCTTCTTAACCATAAGCTCAATTGTCTCCACATATTCGTAAGTTGTGAAGCGCTTTTCACAGTCTGCGCATTCCTTGCGCCTCCTAACAGTATTGTCTGGCGAGTCTCTTGTTTCAAGGGTTTTGATGTTCTCGGAGCCGCAATATGGACATTTCATTTTTTCACGCTGAAATTTAGTGCTTTTATAACCAAAGTAGACGCTAAATGTAGGGCTTTGTTATTTAAACCCTTTCCACAACAACTTTGAAACTGCCGCAAAAGACATTCCAGAAGCGAACGTATTTGTATACATAATCGCGGAAAACAAAAAACCCGAAAACAAGCCTTTTTGGAAAAAGCGTTCAATTTCAAAAAATTCATTAAAGCTTAAAATTTTCCATTTAAAGTAAAGGTTTATTACACCTTTCCAGCCTTGTGCAATAGAGAAAATGAGCAACTTTAAAATCAGAAACTTCGAAGAGAAAGATTTGCCTGCAATCGTCAATTTACTTAATCAAGCTTATCGAGGAGTTTACGAGTTTACTCCTTACCGCGAAGACGATGTTCGCTTTTGGCTCCAACGTGGAAACGCCGAGATTTTTGTTGCAGAGGTGAAAGGCGAAATTTTGGGTGTTGCCTTGTATAGGGATGGGCATTGGGGTGAGGAAATTGAGTGGCTCGCCACAAAGGATGTTGTGGACAAAAGGGCTATTGAAGACGCGTTAGTTAAAGCGATTGAGAAGCGCGTTAAGGGCTCTGCAGTTTTCACAGCTGTTGATGTTGAAAGCCCAAAAATCGCCGAATGGGTTGAACGAGGATACAAAGCTGAAGGCGGATTATACCACATGATTGCCAAGCTTAAAGGGTTAAAGCCTATTCCAAAGGTTCCAGAGGGCATAATCCTCCGCAGCCTAAAACCAGAAGAGGAGAAAGCGTTTGTCGAGGCTGTTAATGCTGGATTCGGCTGGGAAAGAATCAGTGTGGGCGCAATCCAACGTTGGAAAGATGAGCATCCACCCTTCAACGAAGAATGGATACACGTTGCTGACGCTGGTTGCAAAATTGTTTCCGTGGTTGTTTCACGTCCGGACACGGAATACAACGAATATTATGGGGGAAAAAGGGGTTATATGGGTCCAGCGGCAACCATCCCGCAATACCGCGGGAAAGGGCTTGCATGCGCATTAACATGTCGTGCAATGAACTTTCTATACACGCGTGGATACGATTCTGTTGCATTATATACTGCTGAACAGAACATTCCATCAGTAACTCTCCTGCAAAAGCTAGGCTTTCAAGTTGCACACAATTGGAAGTTTATGCGGAAAAACATCCAGCGGGAGCCCACATAAAGATGAAGATAACGCTAAAGTCAGCAACCCTGTTCGATTTAGATGTTACGCTTTGTTGTGGTCAAGCCTTTAGGTGGATTAGGCACGGTGAATGGTGGTATGGTGTTGTGGGAGGAAAGGCGTTTAAAATACGTCAAAACCGCGAAAAGCTTGAGTTTGAGAATGTTGACGAAAAGTTTGTGAGGAACTATTTTGGGTTGAATGATGATTTGCCGTGGATTTACGGAAAAATCTGCAAGGACGAACACATTAAAAACGCCATTGAAGCTTCAAAGGGCTTGCGCATCATCCGCCAAGAACCATGGGAATGCCTCATCTCCTACATCTGCGCAACATACAAAAACATTCCAGCAATACGGAAGATGCTTGAGGCGCTGTCAAGAAGATTTGGCGAAAAAACATGCTTCGATGGGATGGAGTTCTACACTTTTCCAACAGCGGAAAAAGTTGCAGGGGCAACAGTTAAGGAGTTAGAGGGATGCGGTCTTGGATATAGAGCAAAATACGTACATGAAACAGCGAAAGCCATATGCGAAGCCAGCTTCGGTTTTAAGCGATTAAAAAAAATTAGTTATGAAAGGGCTAAGGGTGAGTTGCTGCGCTTTCCAGGTGTGGGCTGTAAAGTTGCTGATTGTGTGTTGCTGTTTAGCTTGGAAAAGTTTGAGGCTTTTCCGGTGGACGTTTGGATAAGGCGTGCTATCCTAAAATTTTATGCACATCACTTTCCAGAGGATTTTTTGGCGAGGTTGTCCAGAAAAGAGTCTTTAACGCCTTCCATATATAAAGAGCTTAACCTTTTTGGGAGAAAATACTTCGGCGATTATGCGGGCTACGCGCAAGAATACCTTTACCACTACGTGAAAACTCAAGTCTAGATTAGATTTTTCTCTTTCAAAATTTCTGCGGCGGCACTGCCACTTGTAGTTATGATTGATATAGCCTCTGAAATTAGCTTCATTGTCGCATAATAGTCATGCCTTAACGTTTGTTCAATAGCTTCGTCAAGTTTTGCGCCTACGTCCATGAATTGCTTAACTCCAGAGGCGTTAGCTGCAATGTGAGCTTCAGAAATGAATGAGTTCAGATAGGCAATGAAGATTTTCTCTGCGCCAGCAACTTCCTCTTGTTTCATGTTCTCTAATGCTTCTAGAAGTTTTGCTGCTAGAATTAGGTTTGACTTTATCTTCTCGGCGTAATGGAAAACTGTTAGGGCTTTTTTTACTTCCAAGATTTTTCTCCACTTTAAAGGTATAAACGCCGTTATTTTGCGGTGGCTCTCTCCTTCCACTTTTCTATTCGCTTTTTGACTTCTTCCTCAAGTTTCTCCTTTGAAATGAGGTGCCCCTTGACTATGACCTCATCATCGATGGTTATGCTTGGCGTGCTCATAATCTGGTAGGCTAATCCTTCTTTTAGTCCTTCCTCTGTTGCCATGTTCACTTCTCTAAAGGCGACGCCGAACTTCTGCGCAACCTCTGCAGCAATTGTTTTGGCGACTGGGCAAACTGGACACGTGGGCAAGGTGAAAACCTTTAGTTCCATAAGACCTTTCTCCAAAACATAAATTCTTTGCATATCAGCCTTTTAAATTTTCCACCAAACCCTTAAACGCGGAAAACGTTTAAATTAAATTCCCACAAGCATACTAAATAGCGCAAAATACGCGGCAAACGCGAACAAGGGCCCGTAGCTCAGCTAGGTTAGAGCGACAGGCTCATAACCTGTTGGTCGCCGGTTCAAATCCGGCCGGGCCCATTTTGTGTGTTTGTTATTGTGTCTTTTTGTTGTACATGTACGCAAAAAGGTTTATTAAATGTCAATATTTTCGATATGTATTGTGGAAAGGTGCACGCTATGGAAAAGAGTTTAAGCGCGATTCGTGTTGGCTATGAAGATTTGGGTTTGGGTAGTTATCGCTGCAGTGGGTGTCATGAAACTTTTCAGAGGCCTCTTTTGGCGACGGATTCTTCTGGTGGGTGTGTTCATGTTTATTATGCTTGTCCGCGTTGTCTTTCAAGGGTTGACGTTAAAGAGCGTAAACGTGGCGAGGAGAGAGAAGAGAACCGAGCAATTGTCGAAAAGGTTGAGAGGACTGAAAAGGTTGGTGAGCATGCGAGTGCTGCTGGTTGTAAGCATTTTCTTGGGTATTTACGGAAGCGTCCAAAGAACACGCCTATTCCAGACGAGTGTTTAACTTGCGAAAGGATGATTGAGTGTTTGGCTTACTGAGCCCGTGACTGGTTAAAGGATTAAATAGCCTTTTGGCGTCTACCTTTCAGTCAGTGAGTTTCGCTTGTTTCCCATTAGAGACGTTAATAGGTCTAAAACAACGCCGCACGTAAACCGCCTACTAATAATTTTGAACATAGCAATTTTTGTTGTTTTTTGGCTTTCAAGCATAGGGGTTTTGGACGAGAAAATCGCGGTTTACATGGCTGGAACAGAAAGCCAAAGCGGCGCTTTTGTGATGGTGCCAAACGAAATTCTCCACGGTGAACGCCTATATACATTGTTTACTTCGATGTTTATGCATGCCAGCTGGTTTCACCTTTTTGGAAACATGCTTTTCCTCTTCGTTTTCGGCGATAATGTAGAAGACGTTTTTGGACATGCAGGATACCTAATCTTCTATCTTATCTGCGGGTTAGCCGCGGATTTCACCCACATTCTTGTAACGTTGTATGCACCTTTGCTTTATCAGCTTGTGGGTTTGCCCATAACTTCGAGTTTGGCTGACGGTGTTGTTGGGGCTTCTGGAGCCATATCAGGCGTTTTAGGCGCCTACTTCATACTTTACCCAAAAGCAATAATTTTAACGCTGTTTATCTATGCGATCCTGCCAGTTCCAGCTTTCATTTTCCTAGGCATATGGTTCCTGCTACAATGGTTTTACGTGTACTTTGACCTTTCTGGAGGCGTAGCCTACTTTGCACACATAGGCGGTTTTGTTGCAGGGTTGGTTTTGGCATTGGCTTTTGGGCTTAAGCGCAAAAAGAAGTTACAAGAACGTTTTCGCTTGTAGTTTGTAATAAAGGGCGTTTGTTTGGGGTCTGTCCGTCATGAGTTCCTCATCCGCATAAATCAGTCTGGGACGGCAACATCATCCCCCAAAGCTATAACAGCATCCCCAACTGATAAACTTTTTAATACTCTATGGTATATGAAAAAGAACGCCTACTCTGAAAGCTATATCAAGGCTACTGCTAAAAGGCTTAGACACCTATCTAGAAACTGTGACCTATCCAATCCAGAGACTGTAAAGGGCTTTATAGCTTTAAAAGGTTGTAGCATGGCTTTTAAAGAGACTCTAGTGGAAGCCTACGACCTCTATTGCAAGGCTAACGGTCTAGCATGGTCTAAACCCTTCTATAAACGCTATGATAGACTGCCAAAGCTACCTACTATGGAAAAGGTTAATCTGATAATATCTAATGCTTCTAAAAGGTATGCGTTAGCCTTTAGTATAATTAGAGACCTAGGTCTTAGACCTATAGAGCTTACATGGTTAAGGCTTAAAGATGTAGATTTAGAGTCTGGTATGGTGACTGTTACAAGTGCTAAACACTGCTCTGGTAGAACCCTTAAACTTACACCTCAAACACTAGCTATGCTAAAAGCCTACGTAGCCATTAAAAAACTATCTTTAAATGATAGGCTCTTTCCTATAAGGTCTGAATCCCTATCTGAAACCTTTAGACGTGTACGTAACAAGGTTGCTAATAAGCTCGGTGACCCTTCCATTAAGTCTATACGCCTCTACGACCTTAGACACCTTAAGGCTTCCTTAGAATATTATAAAACTAAAGATTTGCTATATGTTAAATCTATAATGGGTCATAGAGACCTTAGAGCCACTCTCCGTTACACTCACCTAGTAGCCTTTCCATCTGAAGAGTACCATGTTGCTGTGGCTAGAACCCTTGATGAGGCTAAGACTCTGCTAGAGCAAGGCTTTGACTATGTAACTGATATAGATGGTGCTAAGCTATTCCGTAAACGTAAATAGCTATACAAATGCACTACTAACTAAAACTGAATGGGGATACTGCCTACGAAAGCCTAAGATGATAATATAAAAATAAGTCTCAGAAAATTTAGGACAAAGTCCTTTCAAGTTTTTTAATTAAATCCAGTATATACTGAAATCGTATTTCATCTATCTCTTTCTTTGTTGCTATATGATACAAAGAGTGCGTCATTTCATTTGCTTCTTCTTTGAATCTCTCCGCCAACTGACAGATTCTTTCAACAAGACTTTTCTCTGGTCCGAAGTCCTTAGATGATTCCCTCAAATTTGTCAATAATTTATTGAAATCTAAATTTCTGTTTCTATTAAAATCAAAATATTTACTTCTATGCTGTTCTGAGTTTTCTGGATATTTTTTTCTAAGAATATGATGAACTATCAAATTTTCTAAAACTTTCCTACAGAGAATAAAAGTAGCTGTGTAACATCCGTAGGTATATGTTTTGTTTATTTCATCAATATGAGCTTTTAGTAATGGGTCAGTAGTGTCATAATTGGCGATTATTGCAATTTTCTTTCTTGATTTTGGTTTGCCTACTGGCACTTTTATTTTTTCTATTTGCAGACTCTTTAAGGCGTCCCTATCCTTGTCATTTAGATATCTTGAAACGCTGAAACCATGTTTCTTAGCGAATATTTCTGCTGCAGCATTCAGTGTAAGTGAGGGATTGTCTCCTCTAATTTTAGAAATAGCTGGTCTTATTGTTTTTTCAGAAATTTTTCCCTTTCTTTTTATTTTTTGAACAATCCGTGGGTCTAATTCAGGCTTTTTCATTCTTCACGCCGTTTTTTGAGCTTCTCAAATGGAAGCATTCGTTCTATGGTTTTCTCGCTTACCTTCAAAACGTCGGCTACTTCTTTTCTTGTAAAACCAGATTTAGCTAAAAGGATAACTATTATCATGTCCAGTTTCTTGTTTACCTTTTCAATTTTCTTATTTAAACCACTATTTCCAACGGATTTTTTCGTTTTCATTTAAATGATCCTCTTATTTATTGAGCCTCTTCTACTTGTTTTTGTGGTTTTTCCTTTGGTTTACCAGACTTACTCTTTAATTCGCTTAACCTAACACTTACAACTTCTGGTTTGGTGCCGACTATCAACGCGATTACGTCTCTCGGAAGCTTTCTTTCAGCAAGAATTTTAATCTGCTCTTTCTGCGATTTGCCTTCTAAAAGTTTTTGACTCTGATGTGTAACTGCTGTGACCATGATTAACGTGTCTATTTTATTGGCTAGGTCGTCTAGTTTCTTTAGCAATGGTTTAAGTTCAAGTTCTTTACTCATTTTAATTCTCATCCAGTTAATAGGCAGTTTTCTATATAAAATTTTAAACTTTTGCTCTGTTCTCAAAAAGAGCCTATGCAATTCTCTGATTCTGATTAGTTCTTTTGGTTCAGCTATAAGTTTTCTATATTTAACTCGTTTAAACATTGTTTGTAGATTTCTTTGAAAAGCGGTCTAATCCATTCTTTCTCTTTTATTACCTTGATGAATAATTCACGGAAACCACTTATTGGCATCGCCAATGCTGTTTGACCCGCAAAAACCCATCTCATTTCTTTCTTCTTGTACCTATAGTAAGTTATCCTTAGCCAGTCCTCAGTCTCACCTTCAAACTTAATAATGTCTACAATCATCTAATAATCTACCCATTCGTCTCCATATCCCAAAGAAATTGCATATCTGTCCAGTAACTTACCTTTCAAAAGGTACGGGGGTTCTGGGTACTTAAAATTGACTGATTCTCCTATTTTACTATGCAAATACGCCTTTTGTTCTTCTTTACCTAGCGGTTTTTCCATGATTATCACTTTTCATAATTTCTTACGTTTCCCACCTTTCGTATCGTAACAAGCATCAGCTATTTACAAATAAAGATTTTAATGCTCTACCTATTTATTAGTTCTGAATATCGAAATGTCTATTTTAGGCAGATGTATCTTTACGTCTCTTTTTGTGAAATTGAATCTAATGGAATTTATGTGATTGCAAGTTACCTCGATATACAATGGGGAGACAACCCAGACATTCGCTCTTTCTTCACGACGCATGGTGATAAATAAAGCGTTTATAGCAGACGTTAATCTATCTAAATCGTAATTCTGACAGTCAGAATAAGACGCGATAGTATTCAAATGTGCTAAAATGCTAGTAAATCCTTTTTTGATTTCCAACTCGTTTTTTGGATTAGACGCCATTCCCAAAATTTCAGTTGTTAATCTTCTAATTTCCTCTTTCTTTTCAACCAGCATTAGCCTTTCTTTCTCGGTAAGTTCCACAGTATAACCACAAATATTAGCATTAAATTATCAAAATATAAGATGTTCGCTCAAGCTCCGACCCTAAACCACCATTTTATCCATTCCAGTATCCCATTCCCACACTAATTCCGAATTATTTAGAGCCCCCTTTCACTAAACCGCCCATTAGCTACCTCTATTTCTCTTTTAATAGTAAACAAATAGTGATAATATAGGAGATAATATGGTGATAATACACCTAGCAGAGCATATAAGATTGGCCAAAAGGAGCCCCAAGTCAATACACGAGAGTGAGACTTGCGTTAGAAAAGCTAGTGAGAGAAGGCCTTGTTGACTCTTCAAAGCAAGGAAGGAAAGTTTTATACTGGTGGAAAGGTTCCAATTGATGAGCAAAAGTAAGCTATTATTCAGCTTATGTTCCTATTTTTTTGTTTAGTGTTTTTATTGTTCCTGAAACTGTTAGGATGTGGATGGTTGCTGGTTTCTCGCCTATTCTTGTTATTGTTGCTATTGCTGCTCTAACCATTTTTAGGGCAGCATGCGCTACGCGTATAACCGCTAATTGCTGCTCATCATCATAGCTTATTAACGTCAAGCCTGTATGGCTTGCGCCATACTCTCCATAAAGCTTCAACACTGCGTTCCAGACGCTGTCGATAAACTCTTTTGAGCCGATTTTTTCCGTAGAATCTATTTTAAGCGCCAAATAGCGCCTCTTCACCTTCTTCAGCAATCTTTCCCCTTCCGAATGACCCTTATTCCAGGCGCAACAAACTTTGGACTAAGTTTCTCCCTATTCTTTTTTACTATTGCTATTGGGTTTTTTGAAACCGCCTTTAAGGCTGCTGCCTCGTCCAAGTCGAAGAGAAAAGCCAAAGAGGCTTGCTCCATCGGTTTTCGCATTAGCCGTTCGTCTGCTACGCCGCTCGAAATCACTATGGGAACACCGTACTTGGTGGCGGTTGCGGCTTCTCTTCTAATGTTGTGTATGAGCCTTACTCTTGCGAGTCCCTCAAGCGTGAGTAGAGGCTTAACGTCTATTTCTAGCGATGCCAACGCGTTCGAAGCTAATTCTGCCTCTGCCCTATCAAAGAATCTTTTGCGAAAGTCTGTTGACGGAAAGTTTAGAAGGTCTACGCGCCTATCTTTCGCTGCTTGTCTTGCAACGCTTTTTGACTCGCATAGTACGGCTATTAACTCGAATTTTCTCCGCATTTTTCTCAGGTCTCTGATTAGCTCTTTTGGGCTTCGCAGCTTCAAATCCACACGAGAAACAAAGTCAATTTTGTTTTCTGCGCACAAATTTTTCAATTTTTGAATTTCTTCTTGTCCAAAATTTTGTGGCAATGATATGCCTATAACCTTGTATCCAAGTGCAGATGCCTTACTCACAATGCGCGAAACCAGTTTTAAATCCCTAGGGTTTGGAAGCAAATGCAAGTCCGCATACGCCTTTTTCATGGAAGCAACCCAAACTTTCTGCAAATTTCAACTACTTCCTCCGGCTTCTCCTTTTTGAAGTGTATCTTAAAGTGAATCGCATCAGCTTTCGCAATTCGCGCCTCGTTCAGATAAGCGGATTGCTTATCAAGCCTAAGATAGAGGTTTCCCCTCTCCAAATGGCTTTCAATTTCGCTGTTCAGCATCTCCTTATCCATAATGCCTAGCCTCGCAGCAATCCTATCAAAAATCGCTTGAACTGCGCTCTTGTCTTTAACTCGCGCTTCAAACAGTATTATTGGGTTTCCATGATGCCCAGCTAAATTTGACTTTTTAAATGTGCCCGCATCCAGCGTTTCTGGTGGGAGCATGTTGCGCACTGCCGTGAGAACTTTTTCTGGGTCTTCTGTGGCGTGTGCAAACACCCTTATGTCAATGTATCCTATCGGATTTTTAGAAGGCAAAGTCGCTATCACTGCTTCTAGATTAGACGCCCTTTAACTTTTAGACTTTGCTTTGCGACGCGGCTTCTCCTTTACGCTTTCCAGAAAACCTTTAATCGCCTCAACATTTTCTTGATGCGCTGTTCTACGCCTAGGGTCTACTGGAATTCCAAGCTTCAAGGCTTCTTTCAGGCTTAACTCAGCCTTCTTCAATTCTTCTTGGCTGAAACCCTTTCCTAAACGTTGCTTTCCGTCTTTTTTAAAGATCTTTGGCTTTAAAGCTATCATGGGTGCTATTCTCCCATGCCCGACTTCTTGCTTGGTCTAAACTTTTCCGCGCCTTTTCCCTTTAGCCTTAATCCCCTAACTTTCTTGCCTGCGCTTGTCAAGCCTCTGAAAACTCTTCTTTTGTGCTGTTTCTGGGTTATCCAGCTCACGTCCTTATCCGCCTTTATTGCTGGGTGATGCGGATCCACCATTATGACTTCAAACCATTTTGAGCGTCCATCCTCGCCCACCCAATACGAGTTTAGAACCTCAAGGTTTGGGAACTTCCTTGCAGCGCGTTCTTCGGCTATAAGCCTCAAACTTTTGGCGGGCTTGAACTTTTTGACACCCATGCGCTTCGGTCTTCTTCCAGACCTTGGACGCTGTTTCCGTAAGCCTCCTCTTCTAACGCGCACACGGACTATTATGAAGCCTTGTTTCGCCTTGTAACCAAGCCTTCTCGCCCTATCCAGTCTTGTGGGCTTTTCCACGCGGGTTATGGCTGGTTGCCTGCGCCATTCGATTAGCCTCTGGCGCATAAGCTCGTCTACGAAGGATTTTTCTGGTTTTGACCAAGCCTCTGCAATGTACTTGTACGCCATTTCCAATGCATTCCTCCTTTCTAGTTTATGGTTCAACCCCTTTTCTTTAGGGTTACATCCCAGCGGATGCCTATCCGCCAACGTTTGTTCATAACACACTTATCAGTGAAATAAACTTTTCCAACAGAGTGGGATGTGGCGTTTGCTTTTAATTGAAAAATGAAGGGAGGTGTAAATTGCTGTTCAATTTTGCTTTTTGAAGAGTTTTTTCTTGCTGATTGCCGCTGCTAGTATCGTTGCTGCGGTGAATAATGGAAGAATCAACTGCGTTGAAAATTCTGGAATTACATGGTATTTGTATTCTTGTCCCATTTCTGCGGTTGTAATTATGTTGTTGAAGTTGTCTTCTGCTATTATCACGTATGTCACGTTTGTGCAGAACGGTAGGGCTCGAATCGTGCCGCTGTAGAGGTTTCCTTCAAACTTTTCCATAATAGCCGTTTCATTCCATGTTCCCGTGCTATTAGTGTAAGTGTAGTTTAGAATAACCTGCTTTACTCCACTAAGGTCATCGGTGACCTCGGCGTAAACAATAACATCATCTTCTGGGTAAACGCTGTCGTTGGCTGGTTGCTGATACACGTTTTCTATTGAAGGCGGAGTTATATCCACCACTGTTTGAAAAACATAAAGGCTGTCATAGCCCGGACCCGCCACGGCAGTTATCATGCCGTCTCCAGACATGGAAATTAATGGACTAAATTGAGGTAAGTCAAAGTTGGCAATCATGGTGCCATCAGATTTAAAGAAGTAAGCCGTATTATTGGACTCATCTGGGGCTTGAGCAGCTGCAGCGATTAGACCGCCATTGCTGCTGATAGCAACATCCCATACAATTTCACCTTCACGTCTAGTCCAGTTTTCAATTTGGTCATAGCCCAAAAGTGCAAGCCGCATGGACCCACAGGGGAAGTGCCGGCTATAACTTCGGCGCCATTATAGCTCATATCCACACAAAGGAACGCTACATTTCTAGTCCACGTAGGGTCTGGTTCTCCAGAAAGGTTTGTGGCATTTGCCCAATAGCAAAGGGTTGTTGGTTCCTCAAGAACTTCTATTCCTACGTCTACCGCAGCAACAGAGTAACCATCATCTGACAATGCCAAATCTACCACTGGAGCACTTATTGAATAAGAAACCCACTGTGGAGTACAAGTTCCACTGGCGGTAGTTGCATCTTTATAAAAAACAACAAAGCCATTAGTATAGCCGCTCCCGCCTGCAGCAACATATTCGCCATTCGGTGATATTTTTACAGCGCGAAAATCATATACGCCAAAACCTGTCAACCAAGTTTCGCTTTCATCAGTGCCCGACCTAGTTGTGCATCCAGCAAAGTAATATAATGTTATGCCAGTTCCGCCAACAACTACATACTCGCCATCATAAGACATGTCCAAAGTGCCTCTTTCAACTTGACCCCAAAGATCTCTGCTTGTCCATGTTGGGGTTGAGCGTTCGCCAGTTATTGCACGGGAATTGTTAAAGTAGCTTAAGCGTCCGCTGTTGTCGCCTGCAACCACGTATTCGCCATCGCCAGATATTGCGACTGAAAGGAATGTTGTTCCAGAATACCACCATTTGGGAGTTGAATCGTTCCATGCAAAATAGTATAAGCCAGTCTCATTCACAGCTGCTATGTATTTGCCATCGTCTGACACTTTCACGTCATACACGCTCATAGAATTGTTCCAAAGCATAATTATTCCATAAATTTTTGAAGGGTCTATTCCATCCATAGCTTTCACTTCAGCGATGTTAAGCCTAAAAGATAGCGTTGTAAAGAGCAAAACAAAAATGCTTAGAGTTAACAAAAATTTTCTTTTCATGGCGCATCGGTTATGATTTATGGCCAATTCCTTTTATAACTTGTGGAATTTTCACGAAAGTTTGAAACTAAAAGTTTAATTTGACACTTTTTTCTCCTCAAGCTCTCTTACTCGTGTTTCAATAAACTCTTTAACTTTCTCTTGACTGTACTTTTTCTCTTCCTCTTGCTTTATCAGTTGCTCCTTTATAGTCGCCAAAAGCTCTTTCATATCAAATGGCTTTACAACGTAACCGTCTGCGCCTTTGTTTAAGGCTTCGATTGCGCTTCGAAGCGTTGGATACCCCGTAACCATTACTTTGCGCATTTTTGGCACGGTATCTTTCAACTTTTGCAGAAGTTTTACACCTTCCATGTCTTGCAGCCTAATGTCAATCAAAGCCAAATTGTAGAAGTTTCTATAGGATTTCCTTATGGCTTCCTTTCCGCTTGCGGCAGTATCAACAATGTATCCATCGTCTTCCAGCACGGTTTTTAGGACTTTTCTTATGCTTTCGTCATCGTCGACGACAAGTATTCTGGCACGCCTAACCAAACTTTTTCACCCCCTTCTCTTTCGCTTTTTAGCTTGATTGGAACAGTCACCGTGAAAGTTGTTCCTTCATTAACCGCACTTTTTACCGAAATTTTGCCGCCGTGCGCTTCCACAATACGTTTACAAATTGGTAAGCCTAAACCCATACCCCTCGACTTCGTCGTGAAAAATGGCGTCCAAATTTTGTCCATAACTTCCTTTGTCATGCCTTTCCCAGTGTCAGCGAAAGATATCTCCACGTTTCCATCCACTTCCTTCGATGCTATTGTGAGTTTGCCGCCGTTTGGCATGGCATCTACAGCATTTTTAATGATGTTAACAAGGACCCTCTTCATTTTTTCAGTGTCAACCTCCATTTTCGGGCTGTCTTGCGTCAAATTTGCAACTTGTATTTTGTCTGGAATGTGAACGATTGACAACGCTTCTTGCGCCAGTGCCTTTGGAGTTGTTTCCGTTAACTCCAGTTTTATTTCACGCGAATATTCCATAAGGTCTGCGATTATGCTGTTTGCGTGTTCCACGCTTTCCTCAATAAGCTTCAGCATATCCATGAGTTTCTTATCAGCGCGCGTAGCCAACTTATTCTTCAGATAGTAAACTGCACTGTTTATACCAGTCAGTGGGTTTCGAAGGTCATGTCCAACCATAGCTGCAACCTGTCCAATGGCGGCAAGCCTTTCAGCCCTTATGAGTTGTTCTTGGGCTTCTTTCAGCGCTTTGGTTCTTTGTTCCACAAGTTCTTCAAGATGCTGGGTGTACTCCTCCAGCTTTTTCTGCATCTGCTTCCGCTCAGTTATATCTCTAACAATGCCCATAACCTCAATCTTTCCGCTGCTGGACACTGGAAACGATGATACTTCAACAAAAACTCTTTCACCATCTTTTCTTATCAGCTCAAATTCTTCTGGACCGTACTTTTCTCCACGCATGTTCTTTGCCATTGCCTCTCTAACTTTGGACAGATATTCTCTCGGAAAAATTCCAGCTTCAAAGAAGCTTTTTCCAACAAGCTCCTCTTTTCTATAGCCTATTAGGGCTTCTGCCTGCTTGTTTCCGTCAATAAATCTGCCTTCTAAATCGTTTATGTAGATGGCGTCTGGTGCATATTCTATTAGGCGTTTAAGTCTCTCTTCAGATTCCTTGAGTCTCTCCTCCATTTTCCTGCGTTCGGTAACATCCATTACGACACTTATAGCGCCTCTATACTCGCCCTTCTCATTCCATAATGGTGATGCTGAAACCTGAAGGACGCGTGGTTTGCCATCCTTAGTGTATAGGATTATTTCGTAGCGGCTAATTCTTCCGTGCTTTCTGATTTGTGTCTGCCTCATTATCTTTTGGAAGCCTTTTTCATCAACAAATTTTCGTAGATTCACTCCAACAAGCTTGTGTTCGTTGTAGCCAAGCATCCTAGCGAACGCATGATTTACGAAAGTTATGTTCTCGTTTTCATCAACGGTCATTATGCCTTCAGACGCCGTTTCAAAAATGGTTTCAAGCCTTCTGTTAGTTTCAGTTAGCTTCCTTTCAATTTCCTTAAGCTTTGTTATGTCCACTATTATTGCTTGAAAACCAACAGTTTTGCCATTAACAACAAAGCGCGTGGGTTTCGACCATAAATATACAACTGCCCCATCCTTGCGTAAAGCCCTAAACTCCAAATGTCTTGGCTGCCTACGTAGAACCACAATTCTGAAGAATGAGCGTGTTATTTTGGCTCTGTCTTCTGGATGTAGGAAGAACTTGAATGGGCGACCAAGCATCTCCTCGGCAGAATAACCCAACAAATCAGTCAAAGCCCTATTAACATACACGAAACGCCCTCTAGTATCTGTGATACCAACAGCCACAGCTGCGTTTTCAATCAGACTGCGAAATCCACTTTCGCTTATTAAATGCTCTGTGAACTCGTCTGTAGCATTAATTTCTCTTGACATTTCTTGCTTCCGTCACAAACTGGCTACGCTAAGTGGATTTTCTGGCTTTTAGGCATTTAACTTGTATGAATGTGGAGTATAAATTAGGACTAAACTTTCGTATTCAGAATAAAAATCGGAATAGGAATGTTCACTTTTCCAAAAATAGCGTTATAAGAAAGAAACTCCAATAAAGAGACCGAACTAAGGTTTGGCTGGACAAATATGGCGGAACCAAAAGTAGGCTTGTCCACTCTACACTGTTTAGGTAAACCTTTCGCGCAAATGACCAAAAGAATAGTTGAGTCAAAAGTGCGCTACGTAGAGGTTGTCGATGACGGACTTCACGCGTTAGATAACCGAAAAGTGTCAGCCTTAAAAAATTTGGGAGAATACTACGGTCTAAAGTACTCAATTCATGCGCCATTCGCGGACATAAACATTGCTTCACCATCCAATTTTATGCTGAAAGCCATGCTTAAGAGACTGGAAAAATCAATTGCCAACGCGAACAGCCTAGACGCTTACATGTGGATTTTTCATCCAGGGCTGAAGACCGGCATTAGCATGTTCTACCCAAACGCTGATCGGGCTCAAAACCGCGAGACTGCAAGGCTTCTTTTAAAGATTGCGGATGATTATGGCGTAAAAATAGCTATAGAGAATGTGCCAGAACCATACCCATTCCTAATGAAGGGCACAGCAGAATTTGAAAAATTTTACAGTGAAATAGGCGAGCCTATAGGCTTGGCTTTGGATGTTGGACACGCAAACCTAAATGGGCAAATAGAACAGTTTCTGACAAGCTTTGCGGACAAAATAGTGCATGTGCATGTCCACGACAATAATGGACGAGAAGACCAGCATCTAGGAGTAGGCTATGGCACAGTAAACTGGGAAAAGTTTGCAAACTTGCTAAAGAAAGCGAAATTTAACGGCGTTGTCATAGTCGAATCCGTTGAGCATGTCATGGAAAGTGTGGAAAAAATTAAGCAGCTGCTAGTTTAGGCTTTTAGCCTTCCAAAAGCGGAACTTCTATTCTCATGAAGTCTTCCGCCACAAGCGTGTTCTTAAAAATCTTCTGCGCTTGCTGCAAAAGCACATCTGCATCCTCGTATCTGGCGCTGATGTGCGTGAGAATCAGCTTTTTTGCTCGCGCCTTCTTCGCGTTTTTTGCCGCTTGTTCAGGCGTTGAATGCCCATCCTCTCTTGCCCTTTCGCTTAACTCTTCGTCCAACGTGGCATCATGGATTATTAAGTCCGCATTAGCTGCAAACTTTGCAAAACCCCTAAACGGCCTCGTGTCGCCAGTGTAAACGATTTTTCTTCCAGGTCTTGGCGGTCCAGCAACGTCTTCTGGTTTTATTGTTCTTCCATCTGGCAGTTTAACATTGTGTCCGTGTTGCAGTTTCGACCATAGTGGTCCTTCTGGAATTCCAAGCGCTTTGGCTTTCTCTGGATAGAATTTTCCTGGACGCAGTTTTTCTGTTAACGCGTATGCGAGGTTTGGAATGACATGGTTCGCCCAAACCGCTTGGACAACGTATTCGTCTTCCTTGCACACCGTGCCTTCTTCATTTATTTCGTGTATTTCTATTGGAAATGTTAGTACAAACTGGACTGTCTCTCTAACGGCTTTCAAAAAGTGTTCTATCCCAAGCGGTCCATAAATTTCCAGTTTCTTTTCTCTGTCAAGCAAAGCCATTGTTTGGAGCAGTCCGGGCAAGCCTAGAACGTGGTCTCCGTGCATATGTGTTATGAAGATTTTCATTTTTTTGTGGAAGCTTATTTTTGCTTTTACCATTTGTCTTTGGACGCCTTCTCCGCAGTCAAACATTATCTGTTCTCCCTTGCGCTGTATTAGTATGGCTGGTAGGCTTCTTTTTGGTGTTGGGACGCTTCCGGCAGTGCCTAGGAAGATTATGTTTAGACTCATGCTTACACCTTTTCGAATACGGCTATTTCTCTTGTTAGGCTTCTGTGGACATAAACGAAATGGGACTCCACGTGTTTATATCCCAAGCTTTCACCGATTTTCCCGATGTTCAACGTTTTTGGAGATGCGATGCAAATTCTTTTTCCACTTTTTAGTATGTCGGTGGCTGCGGTTAAAACTTCTTCAACAAGCTGTTTCGTTGTCCTTTTTAGGGTTGAAGCTGATTTTCCGTAAGGCGGATCTGTCACTATACAGCCGACTTCTCTTACTGGTGGCTCTCGTGCATCTGCAACTATGATGCCTTCTGGTTTTATGCCGAAGTGGGCTAGGTTTTTGAGGCTTCCCATTGCCATGTACCTTTGTGCGTCTAAACCTAAAACTCTAAATCCCATGAGTGCGGCTTCTATGAGCATGCTTCCAGTTCCGCAGAACGGGTCGAACACTGTTTCTTCTTTTTCTGGTTCTGCTAGGTTTACCATGCATCTTGCCAGTTTCGGCGGCATGGCGGATGGGTGGAAGAATGGTTTTTTCTTTGGGCGTCTTTCAACGAAGGGTTTTGGCGGGATTTCCGCGAGCTTGACTCCAAAAACGAATTTTTCGTTTGTTACTATTCCCACGAAGGTTTTTTCTGGATTTTTTAGGCTTACACGCGCATTTGCCCGTGCGTCAAGTATTATTTCGCCAAGTTTCCTTTCAAGAAACATACTGTCAAGTTTTTCTGCATACTCCTTAACTCTTTTGACGCGAACAGCAAAGCTTTCGCCCCCATCTAAAAATTCGCTTATGCTTGTGGAGCGTAGGGACTTTGCGATTGCATTTATCTCCGCTTTGCATGCGAAAAGTTCGAGTCCACAAAGTCGCGTTAACGCGGCTCTATACTTTACCTTTTCCACACATTTCACGTCTGCTTCGACCCTTAATACTTGGTCGAGTTTCTCCACTGTTGTGTATGGGTAATGTTCCGCTTCAAGTATGGCTTTTAACTCTGAAGCTGGCAGGGTTTCGTGTTCGCCTGAAAGTAAAAAGAAGAGTTTAGCCACTCTTATGCTCCTTTAAGGCTTTACATATTGATGGTGCAAGCGAAACCTTGCTCACTGGGCTTGGGACGCTGTCTGTGCCAACTATTCCATCCGCCCCATTTTCCATAATCCTTTTTTGGGCGTCTCCTATCAAAAGCGGGTGCACACAAGCAGCATAGACTTTGCGTGCGCCTTGGCTTTTGGCGTATTTTACTGCTTTCGCCATGGTTCCACCGCTGCTTATTATGTCATCAAAAATTATCACGTCTCTATTTTTGACTGGTAGCGCCTTTTCTTCAAGTGTGACGTTTCCGCTTGTTACGTCTCTCTTTGTAGCGATATAGTCAAAGCCACCCTTTAGGATGGCGTTTGCTTCTGTTGCCATGCTTAATGCTTTTTTGCCGAGCGAAAGCGAAACGGGATTTTCCGCTAATCCTTCATTTTTGAAGTATTCAGCAAGCAGTGGAACAGCCGACAAGTCTACAACTGGAACTTTGAAGGCTTTTAGTGTTGTTGGGCTGTGCGCGTTTACTGTTATAAGCTTGTCTACGCCGCAGTTTTCCAGAAGCTTCATGATTGTTTTTATGCTGAAGGCTTCGCCCTTCATGAACCTTTTATCTTGCCTCGAATAGGCGAAGTACGGTGCGACAACGGTTATGCTTTTTGCTTCCATGTCCTTGGCGTTGTCCGCCATAAGAAATAGTTGTATAAGCCTCTGGTCTTGCGGTGGACTTGTTGTCTGTACGATTACAACATCTTCGTTTTTCAAGGTTTCTGTTTCAAAGCGTATGTAGGATTCGCCGTCTGGAAAAGTTTTGAAGGCTACTGGAACAACTTCAACTTTTAGTGTTTGCGCTATTTTTTCGCCTAGCTCCTTTGACGCTGGTCCAGGTATTATCTTCATCTTCCACAGTCTTCCAAAACTGGCTTTAAATTCGTGTAAACTTATGTTTTTCCAGAGGCTTTAAACTGTTCTATTAGTTCCTTGGCTCTGTCCATGCGGATTTTGCGTTCTTCAACCATCTTTTCAGCAACCAAATCTATCAGTTCGCCAGTTGCGCCAGCGGCTATGGCTATGTTTCTTGCGTGCAGCGACATGTGTCCGCGTTGTATGCCTTCATGTGCTAGGGCGCGTAATGCGCCTAGGTTTTGGGCTAAACCAACCGCGGCTAAAACTTCTGCGAACTCGTTTGCAGTTTTTACGCCAAGTATTTTTAGTGCTATGCGCGCTATGGGATGTGTTCGCACTGCTCCGCCTATTAGACCGACTGCCATCGGCAACTCAATAGAGCCAACCAAATCGCCGTTTTCGTTCTTCTCCCAAGTAGAAAGCGTCGTGTACTGCCCGTTTCTTGCTGCGTAGGCGTGTGCGCCGGCTTCGATTGCGCGGTGGTCGTTGCATGTGGCAATTATTACGGCTATTATGCCGTTCATTATGCCCTTATTATGCGTAGCCGCCCGATAGGGGTCTGCAGCTGCGAAAGCCCAAGCGTTCACTATGCCGTCTACAACTTCTTCTCCGCCAACAGCCTCTTTTGGAATGGTGCACCATGCCCTTGCCAGGCGCTTAACAGCCAAATTCGATATAATCCGTAGGTAAACGCGTCCGCCAGTTATGCGCTCTATTAGTGGCGCGACAGCTTCACACATGGTGTTTACAGCGTTAGCGCCCATGGCATCTCGGCAGTCCACATGCAATTCCGTAATAACCATCGGTCCATGCGTTGTGTGTATAACTTTTGCGTCTAGGTCTTTTGCGCCTCCGCCCACTGAAACGAGAACTGGGTCTTGGTCGTTCGCCTTCTTCAAAATTTCTTCTTTCGCCCCTAATACGCGCAGTCTAGCCGCGTAAGGGTCTTTTATGCCAACTGCTTGAACTTGCCCAATCATTATCGGCGGCGTGCTACTTGCATAGAAGCCTCCGCCGTCGCGTGCCATCTTCGCCGCGTAGCTCGCGGCAGCAACAACGGAAGGTTCTTCAATAGCCATTGGAATAAGGTAATCGCGCTTGTTTATTAGGAAGTTGACGGCTATGCCTAAGGGAACTGGAATGGCGCCAACAACGTTCTCAATCATGCGGTCAGCCAAATCTAAAGGCAGACTACCAGTATTCTGCAACAAAGCAGCTTCCTCATTAGTTAAGCCAGCAAACTCCTTAACAAAAGCCAAACGCTCTTTTGGGCTGAGCTTATAGAAACCCGAAACCAAAGACGACTTACTCATGCATATCATCTCGTATCTGCTGAACATTCAAAGTATGCTTTACTTTTAAAGGTTAGTGAACTCTGCTGCTTTATTTATTGGTAATTTTGCTTGCTAAACTTAGTGCGGAATATAAACTAAAGTCAACAATGCTGCATACTTCAAAATTTAGGAAGGTTTAGAAAAATAAGGGGGGATTTTATGAGTTTACATCCAGCCTCAATGTTACGTCGACATAATTAGAGACTGTCGCATCATTAGACCATGTAATCTCCCATGATAATTTCCATGTTGCACCAGCGTCAATTTGAAGGTTTGTTAAAGGACTACCTGTGCCGCCGCCACTCCAAACAGTTAAGCTATGCAATAGGTTACCGCTAGTGGAATCGTATATCCTTACATAAATTGATGTCAATTTGCTTGTGTCGCCTGTGCATTGTGTGGTTGTTATATTAAACGTAACCGTACTTGATCCCGCATTTGTGATTCTTACAGTATCATTGAATAATGCTGTTTGGCCTGGATAGCCTTGTAATCCATTAAGTGTACATGTAGAGCCAGCGATATTAGCAGTCACATTCTCATTAGATCCTTGAACCCATTTCAATGATAATCCCGCAACTCCCACATGTGCAGTTAGAAACATCTGTGTGTAAACTTGGGCACTTGTTGTGGCTATTAGCAGCGATGTTGCTAGTAGCGTTGCTAGTTTTATTATTTTTTTATAATTGGTTTTCATTTTGTTGTTTCACCTCCTTTTCTCTTCTTTCTTTCTTTTAGGGTTTCTACCCATATTCTTGCGAGTACGTAGATGCTTACGCCTAGGACTAGGATGCAGGCTAATGCTAGGGCTATGGCTGAAATCACGAAGGCTGCCGCTCCCCACGAAGGCTTAACAAGAACGTATAGGCTTGAGCCGATTATCGCTGCGCCTGCACCCAGGGCGATGTACCACCATTTCGGCTTGAAGAACACGTATGTGCCCACTCCCACTACAAGCGTGTCAAAAGCGACTATGCCTATGAACGTGGCTTCCCAAGAAAGCGCCGGAAGCATCACAAGCGGATGCGTGGCAATTTCCGTATAACTTGTTACGAAGAAGGCAGACAGCGTTACGGCTGGGAATGTTACTGTGAACATGAAGACTTTCGCGTATGCGAACAGCTTCTTTATTACGCCTAGGTACGCGTTTATGGCGACGATGTTTGCCAATGCCACGATTAGGTAGAGGAGGCTTCCCCAGAAGCGCATGTACTCACCGAACATCGCCATAAACTCGCGGTTTATGAGCAGTTGTCCAAAACCAGCAAGAGCCGCTAACTGATAGACGTAGGGCAGCTGCCATGGAAAATGCTTGTCGAGTAGGCATGTCAGTAGGCTTATCGCTAGGAAGAGGTCTATGCCTAGCAGTGCGAAGAACTCTGGTTGTAGTGGGGAGGGCATTGCGATTCGCACTCGGAATGTCTTGTTTCTGCTTATTTAAGATGTGTGAATTCGGAATCTAAATCCGAATTCTACAATAAAACGTGTCGTGGAAGGAGATAAATCTTTTGTCGTAATATTCACTACACCACTCTTTTCGCCACAAAAGCCTAACGCTTAGGCAAAGCCACAGCTGAAGTCCCAAAACGCTTTTTGATTTCCTTAGCCAAAGTTTCAGCATAACCAACCCGAAAATTGTCTGTAACAACAAACTTCGGCTTAGAACGCCTAACATACTCCATTAAACCATTAAAATCCGAATGGTCACTTAAGGCAATGATATACTCTCTTTCAGAAATTTCGCGGCAAGGCATATCAAACTCCCAACCACTAACGTAAACCCTAAAACATTCATTGCCGAACCTATCCCGAGAATTCATATGATAAAAGGCAATGCAAGGCGAATTTTTCTCAAGCAGTTCTTTCGCTTCCCGTTCGTCAGAGAGGATTAGACGCCCAAGATGCATGCCATGCTTTTCGCAGATTCTAGAAACGTGAAAAACCCTCTCTGGAACAACAAAAGGCGCCTTAACGTTTGCATTATGCAAAATTTGCATTGCCTCTTGAAGCTTGCCATGATAACCAAAAACGTAAACCACCCCACTTTTCAGTCCTTCCTCAACAATTGAAACAAGCAAATCCCTAACATTCCTGTCAAAAGAGCGCCTACAGTTTGGACTTCCATAAGTCGCTTCTATAACGAGGACATCAGCCTCCAAAACTGGGGTCTCATCAATCCTAAAATCCCCAGTATAAACGATCCGCGTTCCCTCTGCATCCTCAACAAGCACCTGCGCTGCGCCAAGTATGTGATCCGCCATAAAAAGTGTTATTCGCTCTTCCTCGTACTGCAAAGTTCTGCCATAATCAAGTGTTTCAACAAACCCGCTCATAAGAAAAAGCGGACTCTTCATGACATCAATCAAATCTTTCGTGGCGGGGGTCATCAAAACCTTTTCACATGTTCTTAGGCTTCGTTGCAGTCCAACCATGTGGTCAGCGTGCGCATGGGTCACGACCCTCAACGGTCTAGCTTCTTCGTGAGCATCACAAGCCACGCGGCTTCCAAGCAGAATGGCCCCGCGAGGCGTTATTGTGGCTTTTGAAGACAATAGTCAGCACCGTTCACAAGAAAATCATTGATTAAAGTCGCAATAAACTTTGTCCTTTGCCTGTAAACTGCTAAACTTATTTTGCATAATTTCGCTTTATTTTGAGACAAGCCACTCAATTAATTCTCTTGGATTTGCGCATTCTATTCTAACCCTTATCGGTCCTAATGGCGATTCTGCCGTCTCTTTGGAAAATGAGATGTGCCCAGCAAATGCGGCTTGTTTATTTAAACAGAAATTTATAGTTCTCTCATTCATTCCCTCAAAGAATACGCTTCTTGCAGCGTCGCGGATGCGTTCTCTCCTCAGCAAATTGTAAAGTTTTGTGATCGCCTCAAGCCCCTTAGCCTCGCCCAATAACGTGATTCCTTTATGCGATTGTCTTGATTGGAATTGCAAGTTTCCAAAAATGTTTTCGACGGCACGTTTAACTTTGTCCTCATCTTCCGTTGGATTAACTTCAACCTCAACGAAAACTTTCACGTCATCCATTTCTCCTCAACCGTCCTCAAAACCTCTGCAATCTGCTCCTTAACAACCCTCACTGAGCATTCATTATCTATCGTATAATCAGCTTTAGCTATGGCTTCCCCAAGCCCGACCGACAATTCCCGCCTGTCCCTTTCGCTGAATATTTCCCAATTTTTCGGGTCGTCGCTTCTCTTACGGTGGTATAAGCGTTTAAACCTTGTTTCCGGAGACGCCTTAATGGCAATTAACGTGAACTTTTGAAAATGCCTCTTAAATTCTTCAACTTCTGCCATGCTTCTTATGCCATCAACTATTACTTTTTCCCTTTTCGCTTCCATAATTTTTGGTATGCACCGTTTCGCTATCGCACTTTTTCCTTCTTGAAGCCTCAACTCAATCATAACCTTTCCAAGGTTTTCAGGAGTGCATTCCAAACCTTTCCTCCGCGCTTCCTCCCGCACAACGTCACCCATAACAACAACATCATAACCCATTCCCTCCGCAACATCAACTACGACAGATTTTCCAGCGCCCGGCATACCTGCAACGCCGACCACAAGCTTATCCACCTTGTTCACCGTCATTGTGCACCACGTTAAATTTGAATTAACTGGCTATTACAGTGCTCTTTTATGTTAAAAGCATTTATGGAAAAGCCTATAAAGAATATGCGAAGGAATGGCAGATGCTTGAAACCATCAGAAGCTTTATAGCCTTCGACATAGAGGACGAGTCAATCCTTAAAAGAATAAGTGATGTGCAAAAATTGTTATTGGGAACCGGCGCGGATTTGAAGCTTGTTGAACCAAAAAACATTCACATAACCATAAGGTTTCTTGGAAACATAACAAGCGCCACCGTTGAAAAAATTGGCGAAGAACTTAAGAAAGTGCAGTTTACGCCCTTTAATGTAAAAATAAGCGGCGTAGGCGCTTTTCCGAACATGCATTACCCGCGCGTTTTATGGGCTGGAATAACAGAAGGCGCGCTCCAACTGAAAGAAATCTTTAACCAGATTGAGCCGCGTTTGCGCAGTTTGGGTTTTGCGCCAGACCCAAAAGGTTTTAGTCCACACCTGACAATTGCGAGGGTGAAGTCTGGAAGAAACAAGGCAGAGTTGGCTAAATGCCTAAACCAAAACATAAACTATGATTTTGGAACAGTGTGGGCGGCTTGTTTAAGGCTGAAGAGAAGCGACCTAACACCAAAAGGACCAATATACTCAACCCTCAAGGAGCATTGCCCACAAAAATAGCGTAGGAGAAAAGGCGAGTTTATGCGAGAGGGAATCGGAAAAATCCTTAATGCGGTTTTGGGGCGCATAAAGCCAAAAAAGGAAGAACGGGAAAAAATTGAGGCTTTAGCTGAAAAAGTGGAGAGAAAAGTTATTTCCGCATGCAAAGTTTTGGGCGTAAACGCAACAGTGCGACTTGAGGGTTCCGTTGCAAAAGACACCTGGCTCAGCGAGGAGCCGGACATTGACATTTTCATGCGTGTTCCAACATCAATTCCTAGAAAATCGCTCGGCGAAGTCTGCCTAAAAATTGCTAGAAAAGCCACAGAAGGTTCCAAACAAATTGAAAGGTTTGCTGAACATCCATATCTCGAGGCTATTGTTGAAGGCGTAAGAGTTAACATCGTACCATGTTATGATGTGAAGCGCGGCGAGTGGCTAAGCGCTACAGATAGAACGCCGTACCACACGGATTACATTAAAAAGCATTTATCAGCGAAGATGCGGGACGAGGTGCGCTTGCTGAAGAGGTTTATGAAGGGCATAGGCGTTTATGGTGCCGAAATAAAAGTCGGTGGATTCAGCGGTTACCTATGCGAACTCCTAATCTTGCACTACAAAAGTTTCATTGGCACGTTGAAGGCGTTCGCAGAAGCCAAGCAACGCCTTGTCATAGACATTGAAAACCATTACAAAAAGAGGCAGGATGAGCTTGCGCTTCTTTTCCCAGAACCCCTAGTGCTTGTGGATCCTGTTGATAAGGGAAGGAACGTGGCTTCTGCTGTGCAACCGCAAAAGCTTTACACGTTTATTGCAGCGTCCAGAAGCTTCCTGAAAAATCCAAGCATAGGCTTCTTTTATCCGCCAGAAAAACCAGTATTAACCATGAAGGAACTTAAGGAAGAATTTAGGAAGCGTGGTTCAGCGGCAATTTTCATAACATTTGGAAAGGTTGACGCAGTGCCAGACGTTCTATGGGGACAACTCTACAAGACACAGCGTTCACTGGGCAAACTACTTCAGCTTAACGACTTTAAGGTTTTGAGGCAAACTGTGTGGAGCGACGAAAAAATGCTTAACATGTTCGTATTTGAACTTGAACAAAGGGTATTGCCGCAAATAAAGAAGCATTTGGGACCGCCGATGGAGAAGGCTAGGGAATGCGAAAACTTTCTCAAAAAATATGTTGGAAACGTGGAAACGATATCTGGACCCTACATTGAAGATGGGCGATGGGTTGTCGAAATTCGTAGAATGTGCACTGATGCTGCTTCTTTACTCAAGGAAAAACTGAAGGATGGCGGGAGAAGCGCGGGCGTCGCGGAAGAAATCTCGAAGAAAATGCGTGAAGGGTTTAAAGTACTTGTTAACGATGAAATAGCCGATATTTACATGCGAAACAAGGAATTTGCAAAGTTCTTAACAGATTTTCTTTTAGGGAAGCCTCGCTGGTTAGAAACCGCTTAAACCAAAAGCAATAATTATCACGCCCATAAGCCAACAGTAGAATGCAAAAAAGTGAAATTTCTTAACTGCCAAAGTCTTCCAGAGAATTTTCAAAGCAAAATATCCAGCAAACATAGCTACAATAACGCCTACAAGAATTTCTGTTAAACCCAAACCCGAAGATGCCAACGCGTCGTGTTCCGTGTAAAATGTGTAGCTTATGGCGCCAATAACTGCTGGAATTGAAAGCAGAAAAGAGAATTTGAAGGCTTTTTCGCGTTTCAAGCCCAAAAGGAGCGCCGCCGCGATTGTTAGTCCGCTTCTTGAAAGTCCTGGGATTATTGCTATGCCCTCTGCAATGCCGACCATAATTGCTGTTGAAAAATCTATTTCGTCTTTCTTGTCTGTTCCCATTTTCGAAAAATAGAGTATGACTCCGCATAGGACAAAAGCCATTCCGATTAAAGTGAAATTTTGCGCTATTTGCTCTTCTGCAGTCTTTTCTAGGAGAAGTCCAACTGTTATGGCGGGTATTGTTCCAATAACGATTAATGGCACGAGTTTTCCATTTTCCGTTTTGAAATCTAGCCTTACAAGAGCACGCAATATTTCTTTAATTTCCCTTCTAAAGAAGAACATCACGACAACCAGTGTTCCAATGTGAAGGACAAAATCAAGAACAAGCGAGTCTCTGGGAGATGAAAACTGCAGAAAGCGTTCAGCCACCTTCAAATGCCCGGTGCTCGAAATTGGAAGCCACTCGGTAAAGCCCTGAATCAAACCGAGAATCACTGTTTTTATAAGTTGTTCCAACTCTAGCAAATGCTTCAGCCACGTCTCTTTCATCATTATTTCTGGGTTAGGTTTAAAAGATTAACCAACAATAATTGTCAAAACTGCGGTGAACGGCATGAGCGAATATCCAAATGGAAGCCGCGAAGACCGCGAGATGCTATTAAAACTACCAATCGAAAATCTTTTAGACGTATTTTTCCTCCAAATCCGAAACCTGTGGAGAGTCGATGGACTATACTTTTTAGGAATAGAAAAAATGTTTGGAACAGAAGCCGCCGTAAAAATTGACGCTGAAGTTTGGGAAGCCATGGCTCAGATTGAAGCCAAAAGCATGCGGAAAATGTTCAATGTAGGCGAAAGTCCCAACGTACAAACAATAATGCATCTTCTACGTTTATCAAGTTGGGCTTTAGACCAACCCTTCAAAACCGTTGAGGTAAGCGAAAATAGAGCCATTTTAAGCATTGACAAGTGTAGAACCCAAGAAGCTCGCCTAAACAAGGGATTATACGAATTTCCATGCAAGAAAGTGCGTTTTGGCTATCTCAAAAAATTCGCGGAAACACTAAACCCGAAGGTCGAAGTGAACTGCCTAATTTGCCCGCCAGACCCACACCCAAAAGATTTGTGGTGTAAGTGGGAATTCAAAATGCGCTGATGATTTGCGCCGTCCCGATGACATAAACCATCAAAACTCTTTTCATCATAATTACCACCGAGAAAACGGCGCAAGTTACTGCAAAAGTTTACACTATAAAAATAAATGTGGGAGAAACAGATTAGCCTAAGCGTTGGTGGCGTAGCCTAATATCTTCGCCTTTGGTTTCTTCTTTTCGACCAACATTCTCGGCAGTAAACTGGTCTGCTTGGGTCAGGCTTGAATGGAACTTCGCATTCCTGTCCACAATCAGAGCAAACTGCCTTATACATTTGCTTATCTGACATTTACACTTTCAACTCCTATATTTTTGTTGTGCAAAAACAGCCTAAGCACGCTTTTGCACGATGCACACATCAAATACACAGCTGCTTATAAAACTTGCCATCAGAATACCCTAAATAACCCTAAAAACCCTAATAAAATGCGAGGAGGCTAAAACGTTGAAGTTGCTACTAGACGAAATGTACGCTGGATTAAAAGAGTATTTCGAAACCTTAGGATATGAAGTCCTAACCGTGCATGAAATTGGACTGCAAAGCGCAAAAGACAAGGACATAGTGGAATACGCCAAGAAAAACAATCTGCTGCTAATAACGCAAGACCAGAAACCAGCAGAACTCGCAGAACTCATGGGTGTCAAATGTGTGTTAATTTCTAATGCGCTTATTGCTAAGATAGCAGATGAAAGGATAAAAGAGAAATATCCCGACGCAAAACCTTAACGTGGTGAATGTGTATGTCCACAATTGAAGTTAGAGTGGTAAGCCAGAAGGGAAAATGTGCTTTTGGGCATAAGGTTGGCGATAAAATAGTTTTTGATGGCAAAGCTGTGAAGGGTGATATATGCTATAGTGCCCTTATGGTTTTACTGCCCAAGGTTTATGCCATGCGTTACGGCGTTGAATTTCCATGGAGCGAAGATAAGGATGTTATTTTTAATGCTTGTCCAGATGCGGAAAATCCTGTTGTCTTTGAAATTCGAAGGATTAGAAAATAGATTCGCGTTAATGTGCTAAATGAGTGTTTTCTGTTTTTCTGCTGATGTGAAGTTTGAAACTTTTACGCCTACAAGTCTCACTTTTTTATCAAGCCTAAAGTATGGTTGTATTAGTTCTTTTGCTGTTTTCTTTAGGTCTTCTAGACGGTTTGTTATGAATGGTAATGTTCTGCTGTGCGTGTGCGTCTCGAAGTCTTCGTATCGAATTTTGACCGTTACCGTCTTGAAGTTCAACTGTTGCCTTACAACATCCTTGTGAACTTCTTCTGCGAGCTTATCCAGGGTATTTTGAATTGATGCAAAATCTGAAGTGTCTTCTTCGAATGTTACGTCTCGGCTGATTGATTTTATTTCGCTCCTTTCTTCAACTTCGCTTTTATCTATACCATGCGCCATAAGATACAACTGGGTGCCCATAACCCCAAAATTTTCAGTTAAAACCGTTGGGTCATAGCGAGCTAGGTCACCTATTGTCTTTATGCCCATAACTCTAAGCTTCTGCTCGGTTTTTCTTCCAACCCACAAGAGCTTTCGAATTGGCAGTGGAGCCAAAACCTTTTCAACTTCGTCTTCCCTTATTATTGTTAGTCCGTCTGGCTTTTGGATGTCGCTTGCTAATTTTGCCACAAGCTTGTTTGGACCAATGCCTATTGAACATGTCAATCTCTCTTTCTCATAGATTTCCCTTTTAATTTGTCTTGCAAGCGCTTCAGCTTCAGCGTAATCCTTAGCCCTAGACGTAACGTCCAAGAAGGCTTCGTCTATCCCCCACTGTTCAAACTTGTCCGCGTGTTTCCGCAGTATATTCATAATCTCGTTTGAAACTGCCGTGTATAATTCGTAGTTCACTGGGAGGTATATGGCTTCTGGGCAAAGTTTCCAAGCCTTTGATATGGGCATGCCAGACCTAACACCGTACTTTCTAGCCTCGTAATTACATGTGCTTACCACACCTCTTCCTTTACCGCCTTTTGGGTCAGCTCCAACAATGACTGGTTTGCCCCTGTATTCTGGATGCTCTCGCTCCTCAATCGCCGTGAAGAAGTGGTCCATGTCTATGTGAAAAATTATCCGCTTTTTCTCGCTCATGCTCTTTCAAGTTTAAGATTTGGCGTTTGCTGATTTGAATTTATCGCGAAAATGTGTACGCCGCTGGGCATATGTGGAACTTCACTAACGATTCTCCATTCATAACATTTAATGCGCCCATGTTTCTAATAAAAGGGAGCGATTGGAGGAAACGTTAATGGGCGAACTATCCACAGACGCTGCCCGCCAAATAGTCGTCGACTTCATTAGGCAAAGAAAGAAAGCAGAACGCATAGAAATATCCACTGTTGAGCAGAAGGGCGGATGTTGGGTTATTAGGGGCACATGCCCAATAGACTTGGAAGGACACCCATGGGCTGAAAAGTTCGAAATAGTTGTGGACCAGAAGGGCAAAATCAAATCAACAGACTTCGCACTACTATAGCCCTAAACACTCTTTCTTTTCAGCTTGCCATCACGCATCATGTAAACTGCATCCGCAGCGTCAACAATTTTTTCGTCATGCGTTGCAACAATAACTGTTCTCTTTTCGCTTTTACTCATGTTAAAAAGCAAAGCAATAATTTCTTTGGCGGTTTCCGAGTCAAGCTCGCCAGTCGGCTCATCAGCAATAATCAGTTCGGGGTTGTTAGCTAAAGCTCTGGCTATCGCCACACGCTGCATCTCACCCATGCTCAACTCTTTAGGTCTATGATGAAGCCTTCCGCCCAAACCAACAGCCTCAAGAAGTTTCACGGCGTTTTTTCGCTGTTCTTTTTGGGGTTTGTCAGCCAAAGCCATTGGCAACTCAACATTTTCCAAAGCCGTAAGCATAGGCAGTAAGTTGAAGGTTTGAAATATGAAGCCTATGCGGAAAAGCCTAATCGCTCTGCGCTTTTTATTTGAAAGAAACGACGCATCTACAAGGTCGTCTATGAAAATTTTTCCAGAAGTTGGATAATCATTTAATCCTATAAGGTTGAGGAGCGTTGTTTTTCCAGACCCTGTTGGACCAACTATTGCGACGAACTGGTTTGCGTTTATCTCAAAGTTGACCTTGTCAACGGCGACTATTTCAGAAGAGCCTAAATTGTATGTTCTCGTTAAATCCACTGTTTTAATTTTCATTAGTATTCTGCCCTCAAGATTTCTGAAATCCGCACCCTCGAGGCACTTATTGCGGGAATTATGCCTCCCACGCAACATGAAGCAACCACAAAACCCGCTATTTCAATAATGTAAATTGGTTTTATAATCGCTATAATGCTTAAGAAAGATTGGTTAAGAGGTATTGTTGTGTAAAAGCTTGCCAGAAATGCTGCAACGATTATGCCAAAAAATACTCCTAGGATGCTTCCTATGAGCCCGATTATTGAATTTTCAAACAGTATAATTTTGAAAATGTGGCTAGAACGTGCGCCCATTGCATCCATAGTTGCGAAATCTCTTCTTCTTTCTGAAACATTCATTATTCCAACAATAGCCGTTAAAAGCATACTTAAAAACAGGAGAATTATTTGAATGGCGATGTTCCACTCGCCTACAAAGTCAATGATGGGCTTTGTTAAAACGTTACGTTCCTCATCTGTTAGAGCCATTACGGATGATACGTTATTTTCAATCGAACTTGCAAGATGATTTTGTTCGGTGCCTGCCGTTGGCTCTACTATTGCCATGTTCAGAAACATGTGATACCCAAAAGTGTCTTGAGCTTCTTCTAGGCTCATGATTATGGAACGTCCAAGAAGTGCTGAAGGTCCTTCAACAATTCCACATACGTTGAATTCCTTGCCATTTAAACTTATTTTTGAGCGGCATAATAGCAATCATAGTGATAGTCGCTGGGGCAATCCTTCTTAAAAAGCGAAAAAGCAAAACCTAAAACCCCTTTTTCCAAAATTTCCGCAAATTATAAAGGATTAGTAATTTATTTTATTATTTTGAGGATCAGGTTTGTTTCAGAAAATTCTGGTTCCGTTGGACGGTTCTGAACATTCGTTTAGGGCTTTAAACGTTGCCATACAACTAGCCAAAAAGTTTGATGGGAAAATAACGCTTATCCATGTTTACTCTGCCGCTGTTAGACCCGTGATGGTTCCTGAAACCGCAACTGCGCCTCCCCCCATAATTCCAGTGATGACGCCAATGGAAATTTCAAGAGTCGCTGAAGCTACGAGGAAAGCTGGGAGCGGAATTTTAGCGGATGGGGCGCAGAGGGTTGAGGCTGAAGGCGTTCAAGTGGAAACGGTTTTGAGGGAGGGCAACATCGTTCAAGAGATTGTTAGAATCGCGGTGGACGGTAAATTTGACATAATCGTTATGGGCGCTAGGGGCTTAAGTAAAATAAAAGAGTTTCTCCTTGGAAGTGTCAGCGACGGAGTTTTAAGGAGCGCTCCCTGCCCAGTTTTGGTGGTTAAGTAGTCAAGTGCTAGAGTGGCTCTGCAATCAGGAGATTATGCTTGTTGGCGACAACTCTAGCCTTCAAGTTTGCGCCAATCGGAATTTCCTCAGCATTAACAAGCGTTAGGCTTCTGTCGCCCTTCTGCGTGACAGCGAGTTTTTCTCTTTTAAGCCACCCTGGTCCAACAACCTTAACTTTGATTTTTTCAAATTTTTTGTATGGCACTGGAAGCATCTGCCTCTTATGTATGCCAAAATCCCTTGAGGTTATTATGAGTTTTACGCCAAAATCGTGCTCCCAAGTTTTCAGTTGCGAATAGAATTTTTTCCATGAAATTCCTTTCACGCCTTTCGGTTTCCTTCCGTGTTTGTGCCTTTCGTATTTTTGTATGCCTAAAGGTGGAAACTTTCTTCCAGCGCCAACATCAATTGCCAGCCTAATTATTTTTGGAATCTCCGTATCATTTAAGCCTGGAATCCAAACTGGTGCAAGAAGCAAATCGATTTTTGTGCTTGAAACAATGTAGCGTGTAAGCTCAACTATTTTTTCGGCATCATACCATTCTGTGTCAGCCAATTTTTTGGCTAATGTAGGTTCTAACGCGTCTAATGAAAGGTTTATGCGTTTTAAACCAGCGCTTGAAAGGCGGTTTAAGATTTTCTCGTTTAACAGTGCGCCGTGCGTCTGCATGGAAACGACTTCAACTCCGCTTGTCTGGTTTAGACGTGCAACAAGCTCAACAATTTCTGGATAGGTGGTTGGGTCTCCGACTGTGTCTATGTGCGCTTCAATGTTTTTTTCGCCTTTGTAGGCTACGATTTTCCTAAACTCCTCGACTAGGTAGTCCATTGGCACGATGTATTCTGTTTGGCGTATCTTGGACTTTGGTCCAGCGTTTGTGGAGCAGAATATGCATGAGAGTGGGCATGTTGATATTGGGCGTACTTGTATGACGTTTGTTCCTCTGTCGATTAGTCCGAAGGCTATGTTGCCCACAAGTGGGATGTCGCTTGAAATTTCGAATAAGTCTTTGCTCGCATTTGTTGTCAATGGAGCGGTTTCACCCTTAAGGGGATTGGTTCTCGCTGCTTTTAATGTTTGGCTTTAATTTCTTAAGAAGCAGAGGCATAGAAAATTATTTTTGCTATGTCCTATAAAATAAGTCAATTCTGGAGTTGAAAATTGAAAATGCGGAGAGAAGACTTCCTTGCCGAACCAGTAAAGCACATTAAGATTAATGGAAAACTCACTGTGGACCAGCTTATCCAGCAATTCAAAAATGCTGGCTCGTTTGGGGCTGGTAGGCTATCAACGGCATGCGACATATATGAGCGGATGCTACGCGACAAGGAATGTACAATATTTCTGTCGCTTGCTGGGGCTGTTGTTCCAGCTGGGCTGCGAACGCTTATCGCAGACATTACACGCAAGAGGCTTGTTGACGTTATTGTGAGCACTGGCGCGAACATGGTTCATGATGCCATTGAGGCTTTGGGTGGGCATCATTATAAGGGGCATTGGGCTGTTGATGATTGGTTGCTCTACAAGTATCACGTTTACCGCATATACGATGTTTTTGTGCCAGAGGAAGACTTTTCTAGGCTGGATTATAGAATTGCGGAAATGTATGAGGAAATAGCAGCCGAAAGGAAAGGTGAAAGCCTATCTTCGAGGGAGTTTGCGTGGGAATTAGGCAAGCGCCTCAATGATCCTGACTCGATTTTAAGGGCAGCCTACGAGGCAAAAGTGCCAATTTTTCTTCCAGCGGTGAGAGACTCGGAATTTGGCTTTATACACTGGCTTCACGCAGTTAAGGAGAATGTGCGCTGTAAACTTGTTTTGGACGCCTTTAAGGATGTGCCAGAAATAGTTGAAATTTGCAGAGACTCTCCAAGAAACGGCATGATAGTTATTGGCGGTGGAGTGCCGAGAAACACTGTTCAATCAGCAGCTTTATCTGCCAAAAAGGGCATGGACTACGCTATAGTTATAACCATGGACCGTCCAGAAACTGGCGGTTTATCTGGTTCCACACTTTCTGAAACTGTTAGTTGGGGCAAAGTGAAGGGTAAGGCGGACAAGGTTATGGTTATCGGCGATGCCATGATAGTTTTTCCAATAATTGTTGCTTCTGCGATTGAAAGGCTCGGCGAAAACTTTGACAGGGCATTATTAAAGTTTGGAGGAGGCTGAAATGAAAGAGAAAGCAGATGCTGAACCGCAGAGATGTTGCGGAAACTGTGGAAATCATGCCCCTTACGAATATCCAGACAGAATTTTCTGTTCAGTGCTCTTCTGCAAGGGAAGAAACCCCATAGTTGAAACCTTGTGGTGCTGTGAACACTGGAACCCAAGCAGCCAAGAATGTTACTGCATAAAAGAAGCTTTGAAAGGCAAAATTAACAAATAAACTCCCTCTATTTTTAAGTTTAAAAGCAAACGCTAAAGTTATTACGAAGAGAAAAGCCTTTCAACTTGTAAAAGCCCGGTGGTGTAGCGGTCAAGCATGGAGGCCTCTGGAGCCTCTGACGAGAGTTCGAATCTCTCCCGGGCTACCACTCTAAATCAACGAATTGAACCCTTTTCAAGCTTTTTTCAGATATAGACCTTATCGAAATACTGCTTTAGTTTTAGCATACATATTAAATAGCATTTTCTGTTCGAACACGTGCTTTATATGTAGGTATCGCATTAGTTATATAGATTGAAAATGTCTAGATTGGGTCTAGTTCAGAGGAAAATTCTTACCATTTTTCAAGATGGACGACCGATGTCTCTTAATCAGGTAGCTAAAGAAGCAAATATTCGCAGTTCATTAGTCGGTGATGCATTGCGGAGACTTTGGCAGCGTGGATATCTTTTGCGAACTGATAAACCTTTAAGGGAGGTGAATCGCGCTTTCAAAGGGAGAGCTGGAATTAGCTCTAACATGCGGACTTATTATCTCTATATACTCCGCCCACCTGGAAAGGATTTAGTTCAAATGGAAAATTATCACTTTGTACGATATGCAAAAGAACATTTGGATGAACGAGGTAGAAGGCATGGAAGTAAAGCAAAAATGATTTTGGATTTTTTAAAAGAGAACAAAAATAGGGCTTGGTTTTCAAATGAGGTCGCAAAAGCATTGAAGAGTAAAGGAGTTAAGCCTTCAGATGTTATGACGAATGTTCGCAGATTCGAAAAGAAAGGTTGGGTTTATGTTCGAGGTTACAGAACGGATTACGGGGAGACTCCTTTTAGGGATGGATATCTCCTTACATGGGTCGACCAAAATAAGCCTAGAGAGCAAGCTCTCGAAGAGGCTATTCAACGTACTGGGTTAGCGCTTAAAGAAATCGAGTCCGTAAGTCCAATAGTACAAAGGGTTCGTATAATTAAAGACATAGTATATGAGTCCACTAAGCTTAGAGAACTGGTAAGCTTTGATTTTATTAAAAACAAGCTGAATTGTTCCGAATATGAGGCTGAAACGGCAATATCTCGAACCATACAACTTTATCCAGACATACGAGAAGTTAAACTGTTTAATGCTTATCGTTATTACTACCATAACTCGATGCCCGCTGACGAGTTAAGGGCAGCAATAGCTATGAAGGAGAATTATATCAGAAAAGTCAAAGGAAGAGCAAACCGAATAGGTCATAATTGGGAGGCATGCGCCGAATGGTTCATTGACACGTTAACCACAGGGGCTCATTTTTGGGTTCAAAGACATCGGAATAATGCAATGGACCCGAAGAGAATAACGATTCATCTAATAAAGTCAGTGGGCGGAAGAAAGAATAATGCGGAAGTTGATAGGGTTTGGGATGTAACTCCGGCACCATTACTACAACCAACAACTTATGTGCTCGAGTGCAAGTGGGGTCTAATAAGAAAGAGAGATGTTGATGACTTCTTTAATATGCTCTTGTGGAGCAAAGAATTTGGGGTGGATACTCCGGAAGGGCGAAAGATAAAGCAGGGAGTAATGGGCGTCTTTGCTGGTTCTGCTTTCGACCCAAGTGAAAAAGTTCAACTAAAAGATGGTTCAAAGATAAGTTTATCGAGTTACGCGGCAAGAATGAATATCCAGCTTTTAAAGGCAAACGATTTCAATGAAAGGTTATGGAAAAGAGGATGTTCGAAGAATATTAATGTCCAGAAAATATGCAAACTTGCTAGAGATGAAAAAGAGGTAAGGGATATTCTTAAGAGCATCTGGGAAAATCCTAAAAATGGTGAAAAAATCCTATCACAGATATCTATCAAAAACAATGATGTTTACGAGTTCGAAAAATGCTTATTGCAAGTAGGAAAATGAACTTAAAGACTTAAAATCTGATAAATGTAACCCAAATAATGACCTAAATTTCCACTGGAAAAGTTTTTAAATGAGGTCAGCGCTTTTTTCAACTGGGACCAGCATGGTGCATTTAGATATTGATGAGATAGCAGAGGGTATACTCCGCGTTTTAAAGCCGGAATCATTTCAAGTTTGCGGTCCTCCAACACAGGAAAGTGAAGAAGAGCTTATTGAAAGGCAAGACTCGAAGATTGTTGCTAAACCAGAAGTTCTCGAGGGTCAGGTCGTGAAAGAAGTAACAACAGATGACTTGTTGGCAGACCGTCGATTTCCAGCAGTAGGAATCGATGAGGGATTGTGGCGTTGGGTTCTTGGTACACATGACATTTTAGTTTGCATTTCTGGACATGTAAATACATGGTTAAATTTTCCACAATGGTCTAAGGAAGTAACCAGAGATTGGGCTGTTGTCGTTAGAAGCAGGGAGGTTCTGAATTCGCAGCTACCTTATTCATTAAGAAGTCGCGTCTATCTTCTTTCATCACATCATCCTATTGAGGGACAAGTAGATAGACTTGCATCTCATTTTATGCAAACACAATTGCGTTCAACAATAAATAGTGCAATGAATTTGCCTGGAATAAAGATCGACGAGATTGACGGAGCATTAAGGGCGTATAGTCATCAACATATTGATAAACTTGGAAATACGTATAGATATGTTTATGAGAAGACAGGACGCATGGTTTCATTCATTGTTAAGCGTCCCCGAATGCAGACGATTGTCCGGCATTTCGGCTTAGACCAATACTCAGATGATAGAGCTTTCTACTTAAGTAAGATGATACAAGGAAGGAAAAGCTCAGATAATTATATGCGTTCACACTGGATTCGCGAATGCGATCCACGAGTAACTAAGGAAAATCAAGTTACATTTTGTTGGATATTAACACCACGAAACTTGATATTTAGAATTGAAACGTTTTACTGGATGTTCAAAGAAAAAGGAGATGATATCTTAAACCTAGTAATATCAGACAGTTACCAGAACGGAGGAGGATTTTTACCGCTTCACCAAACTCTTGCACATGAACAGTTCTCAATATCAGAGGGACTTAGGCAGATGTTTAGGGCTAAACTTGCCCAGAAAATGAAAATAGTTTCGCCAGAATCCACACCTTGGGAAGCGTATGGGTGGGGAGATTGAATACAAATAAGGAGTTTCTTGAAGTTACAGGAAGAAAGATAATAGGGGTTACCGCACCCAGCGAATTAAACCCTGCCACAATCACACAGGAACGGATGAGCGTTATAGCTAACTTTAGGTTAGAAGCTGACGTTTCACTTGGGACAGACGTTATCATTGGTGTTTATACAACTGAGGGAGGAAGCTATAATATTAAAGAGAAGGTTGCAGCAAGAATAGTAGAACATGGTCTGCAACCTCCGCCTGGTGTTAAAAGCCCGCTTTATGCCGGATACAGAGATTTGAAGCCTCTTACCGAAAATTGGTCTAAGAATATTAGGTCAATAATTCCTGAATTGTTTCAGACATGCACACTAGACCTGATAGGAGTTGTTGACGATAAAAGCCAGTCATTAAGACCCGTTATCACCCCTGTTCCTTATGGATGCCCGATCTTCTTACCTTTGCCTCAAGAGATGAAGATAATTTACGCTTTCAGAGAAGGGTGGACCATCGGTGCCTTGGTTCAAGGTATGAAAATTGTCCGCTTTAAGGAAAATGATATCGAAAAAGTATTTCCTTACCCATTAGATCCGTATGCCGTATTCCGTGGAGTTTATATAGTTGGAGGACCGGGGTCGGGCAAAACAGTTCTTGCAAAAACTCTAATAGAACATGCATATGAATCCGATTGGGTGGTCATCGCCCCTGATTTTAAAGACGAGTTTGCTCAGATGATATTTAAAGCTGAACCTGATAAACTCGGTTTTACAGAGGAAGACAAGAAGTTCTGGGAAGAAATGGGTTTTAGCCCTATGGAAATCTCCGAATCATATATATACTACTTGCCAGACCATCCGCCGAACTTTACTTACCTCAAGGATGAAGGCTATGATGTTGAAGCACTTAGAAAACACATGAAGCCCTTCACTATTGAATGGAACAATATACCAGCTGAGCTTGCTGCACTTTATATGCCAAACCCATCCGAGCAAGCTGTTGACTTTTTCCCTCAAGTCATGGATGCCTTTCGTAAATATGCAGGTGAAGCCGGAAAAGCGACTCTTAATAATATGATGAACTGGTCTCTAAGTAGAAATGGACAAGAAACAATGAGTAACTTGGGTTTGTACTCTTCTACCATACAAAGCATCCAGAGAAATCTTATAGCAATGGATAGATCGAAAATTTTTGATAAAGAAGGCGCCACAGACTTTGTTGAACAAGAAATTATGAAATCTCCTCGGCTAAATATAATTTCTGTTAGCCAAGTACCATTCGAGTTTAGAATGATATTCCAATTACATTGGCTACTTAAATCCGTTGAAGCTAAGAAAAAGAAACCCGGAGAACCCTATTTAATGCAAATATTGGATGAAGCGCATTACATTGTCCCAAGGTCGCCGAGACCTGGTTATCAACAATTACTTGTTTCCACAGTTATTGAAACAATGCGCGTCTTTAGAGCTGCAGGTGCTGGTTTAGTTTTAATTTCACACTCACCAGAAGATTTCCATACCACTGTTAACGACTTAGTTGGAACTAAAATTTTTGGCAATCTTGAGGAAGCAGCAATTAAAAGTCAAGCCCGAGACTTACAAGAATTCGCATCCAGAATCTCCCAGCTGCCACCGGGATATTTCGTTATAAGATCACCTCCAAACATAACAAATATAGCAGCTCCAAAATGTCACCTCATTAAGTCTCCCCGTTGCCGTACAACCCATATTGAATCCGAAATTCTATACCGAAAAGCATTAGCTAGCAAAACATCGAAACTTAGAATCGACAAGTAAAATGAATCGGCTCTCGCTCCAATTGGAGTTTCATCGCCGTACCCCCTTAGGGACCAGCATAAATCCAAAGGGGGGCAATATACATTTGTTTTTCGAGATTTTTTTGTTTTTCGGTTTCGGGTTCTGTTAAATGCATTACATAAACCAGAGTTTCCATCGGCTCGATATTGAGATTCCTTAGCTATTTTTTAATTGTAAAGGATTATTCATCATACAATAATCCCTTTCTCTTTTCGTTTCCGTTCTTCCAACATCTTAGTGAGCTCTTTCATGGCTTCTTCGTATTCTTTGCGCACTTCAACTACAATCTTTTCTCTACTTTTCTTTAAGCGTTCAACTTCACTTTCGAATGCTTGAAGTCGCTGACCTACCAAAGGTAGTGTCCTTTCGTTAAACTCTAAAGTTGTATGGAGAGGCACATATAAGATGTAAAAGGAGGCATCCTTTAGTTCCACTAAAATTCTATACTGAAGCATCGCTAGGTCTGCTAACTGTTCCGTCAATCTAGTAATTAAGGCTGATATGAGTTCTAGGTCTTTAACGCTTGTAACATCCTTAAGCCTATACTTGAACATATGTTCAATTTCCTTTGCCACTTAAAACTTTCATCTACCATTTGACGAAGTTCCTTCCTTGTTTCCTCTAGCACTTTTCCCTTATCATGACTCATTTTTTAGAGCCTCTTTAAACCTAATTCTTTTTTCAAGGCAAGTTCCACAAGTTCGGATACTTCTATATCCCTTTTTATAGCTTCAATTTTCGCCTCTTTCCAAAGCTCAGGGTCTATCTTTATAGAGGTTGAAGTTTTTTCTTTTTTGGGCATTTATAACACCAAAATAAACAGACCACTAGTGGTATATAAACTTTTATAGCTGTATGGTGTTACACACTTCGGACCCCATAAAAGAATAAAAAGGGAGAGTCATCCGAGCTAAAGGAGCTTGGAACACGCCCTTACTTTTATCAAAAACCACCTTTTGCCAATTTTATATTTTTATTTCGTAGCCAGCAGCTTTAAGTTCTTTAATTATCTTATCACGACACTCTTCCACTGATTCTTTGAAAGGTATGTAAATTATTCCGTGCATATCCGATGGTAACTCTACATCTCCCTTATATAAACAGCAAACTCTGTCACGACCAAGCAATCCCATAAAATATCCAAACTCGAGAACAACGTTTTGGCGTGCCCTAGATCTTAATAATCTAACAATCCCAGGAATCCCCTCTGGAATATGATTGCATGTCTGCTTCCATAGTTCGTCCAAAACGTCTGCGGGAACATAGTTATACCCGGTTTCATAGTCATAGATTGATTTCCAAAGTTCGTCTAAAACTTGCATGAATTTGATGAAATCGCTCCTAAAACATCCCACATCATCTGGTGTCAGAATCACAAATGCATAACCAACATCAGAGTATTTTTCAAGTTTCTCAATGATTGTTCTGCTTCCACTTGGTTGTTCGTGAAGGATTATCGGATTGAGACCGAATTCAGAAAGCATCACTTCAAGTTCCTTCACTGGTTTGTGGTCTCTTCCATGCACTATAAACACATTTTTGCTTGGAGGCATGTGCTTTGCATGTTTTCTAACGAACCAATTAGGTTCTAATTTGATAAACTTTCTTGTAACAGTCTTTGCATTTCGTCCTCTACTTGAAATAGTGATATCTCTTACCGAGACTAAAGGAACAATATTAGACCACGAATCATGTGGATACCGAGTTTCTAGAATTTCGACCTCATCTATATTTGCAACATCTAACCATTTTCCCTTGAATAAGACTTGCCCCTTTAAATACTGCTCCACAAATATTTCAACCTCGTCTTTTGATAAATCTAACTCGTAAAGAAGTGATCGTGAAGCATTCTTTAGATCCCTATAACTGACAAGTATATGGTAACATGGCATCTTGATTCAAGTAATTCTATAAATATAAATTTGCCCAAAAACTTATCGATTCATAAAATCCTCGAGGATTATCAATTCCCACACCTTGTTTTCTTCTTCTCCAATAAAGTTTTAGTAAAAGAATTCGCATACATTTAGTGTAACAATGATAAAAAGAATAAACCCCATAACCTTTCAAGGACCAAGAGCATATTTTACAGATTTTGATTACACTATTGTACAATTTAAGCATGATGCTGAAGTTTATAGAAGAGAAGTAGAACGTAGGTTAAAGATTATTCTTTTAACTAAGAAAAATATTGTGTGTGCTGCTTCGCATTTAGCTAGCGAATTCGCATATAGTATCTTTAAAGATAACTCCATATTATTAGCTCAAAAAATGGTTATTCCCGCCTTACGAGAAGATAAGGAGCATGTAACCGATTATTTGAAAGGTAAACGAATAAAAAGTTCTATAAAAGAGGAAATGCAGTCTTTTTACGAGAGTCATGTTGAGGAAGTTGTAAACTGGGAATTCATGGAGAATGTAGCGTGGTTTAGAGAAAAAATATTAGCAGCACTTAATGATGAAAAATCCGTTATAAGGAGGAACTTAAGAGGTATACCCAGACAAAAAATAAACTCGTTGGTAAGGGAAATACAAAAGGAGAATGTCGCAACCAGAGACTTAATTCTAAAAAGTATTTCAACGTGGTCACCAAAAGAACAGAGAACTCTTCTAAACTTTGTTAATCTCGTTTATCACATATCTGGAGCGAGAGTTGTTAATTGTGAAAGCGCTTTACCACAGGAAAGTTACATTGATTATTCTCTTACAGATTTCTCTATGCGTAGAACAAAGCTTTCTGAAACACAAGTATTCCTAAAAATATTCTTCGAGTTGGCATTCGAAATTCTTAATAAAAATCCATTACCCGTCGCGCTTTTAGACGAATTGTCTTTTGAGGATATATACTATTTGCGAAAGCCCCTCAAAAATAGTGCATTTCAGAAAAAATATGATGATTTGATTCAAAATTGCATTCAGATAGTAAGGAGCGCAGAAGTTGGTACTGGAGGAGTCATGTATGACATAGTAAAGCCAATAGAGATTATAGACAAAATATCAGAAACTTTCGAAGAAATTTTTGAAAAAGAGCTTCCAGAATTTCTGAACAAAAAGCGTAAGGAAATAACTAAAGGACTAAGGAAAAGCGCGTTATCCTTAGGTTTGGGGGTCGCAGACGTCGCTGTGCCAATTCTATCACCTATTATTACTCCGTTAAGCTTAGCATCTTCTTCACGTGAATTATTAATAAACTTGAATCAATACTTTAAGAGTAGAAAAGAATTAGAAGATTATAACTCTTATTTGAAACGGAAGGAAAGAATGTTACATCAGTTTATCCAGAAATACCCAATATCTGAAAAATCTACATTTTTAGATGCCTTAGACCTTCTCACGCATACATTGCTTATAAAACTAAGTGTATAATATGCAGAAATCTTAAAATATTTGGCTTGACGATAGAATAGACCATTATTAACTTTTCAAAACAATTAATATTTTGTTTTCCTCTCCAGTTTTCTTAGCACCACGAATACGGAAATATGACCAAACTGCCAAAATCACAGAAAGAAACCCCCAAATTATAGCTTCATATTTAGTTAACCCACCTATTAAAAGCATAAAACTAAAGGAAATAGATAAAACGAATATTCCTATAGTTAGAATTTCGTCATTCCATGGAGGACATAATAAAGGTATTTTTCTCTTAATTAACATTTCAATAACCGTAGCATGCGTTCTAACGAGAACAAAATCCATTAGCAAAAATGACGATAAGAGTAGCCATAATAGAATTCGACGCAATTCTATAGGTGCCTCCAAAAACGACACTAAAGCAGCAGTCGCTAAAATAAAGCCAAGAAACAATGAAAGAATAGGAAGAAATGCTTGGTAAATCGACAAATAAATTTGCAAGTGATCTTTTTCAGACCCCTCATTCATAACCTTCATTATATATTGGCATAAAATTAAGTTTTTTCATGCAAATTTCGTTTTGATAGGACAACTAACAATCATATTTTATTCACATTCAACAAACCGAAATTTTATTTTTACCTTCTTAGAACCACATTTCGGACAAGATTTTTCACTTAAATTGTTACTTGTAAAGATAAACTGACATTTTTCGCATTCTAATAATAGACTTTCAACATAGGATTGTAGATAAAAGTTCATCCTTATCCCCTTTCATTTTATTACGAAATTAGGAAATAAAAATCCAACAGACGAAATTGAGGTCATTAAACCTACATTTCCAGTCGAGATAATTTCAAAACGCTTATAATTCTTCCTCATCACTTCTAAGGTTCTTAAGCTGAATGAACTTTAAATCCAGTTCGGTCATTTTTTCATTAAGAGCCTTCAAGGCTTGAATAACTCCATCAGTATAGCTGGTTATTAAACCTCGGCGTTTCCATTCCATGAGCCATTTAGCTGGTTCTCCGGTTATAACTGCATTAATTCTAACTTTGCATTCTCTTTCTTTTGTTACTCCTTTAACAGCCATTAGAAGATCCCTCTTCTATGCTGCACAGGTCTATACTCCATCACTACTTTCCTCATATACTCACGAAGCGCCTCAGATCTAGATTGATAACTAAGCTCATTCATGACTATACGGTCAAACTCGCAAACCAAATCCTCTGGTGCATCAAACTCAACCAAGATTTTCTTAACATCCTTCTTCAAATGCCTTGCAAGCTTTTTATCACCAGTCAATTAGGGAAATCCCTCGCTTTACCTATAGTCGTACATGCTTAAATGAAGTAAATAAAGCCTTTCTTCAAAGAATAACAAAATATTGACGTTCTATTGCTTAAAAATGCTTATTCTGAGCCTATTGCAACTAAAACGCAATAAAAAAAGCAAGATTTAAATCCCAACACCTACACGACTATACAATGAGAAGCCTGTTATAGGAGGTGAAAAACACATAAATGGAATGCCTCGCGGCACGCCACATGACTGACCCAAAACTTCAATCGTTTACAGAAGCTATCCTTCAACGAATAAACTTCAAGGCTCCACAAGACAAAATGGGAACAAGAGTGAAAGTGCTTCTTGGATTATATTTGGCAACATTAGAAAAAAGAGGAGTAACCCTAAGAGAACTCCGAGCCTACATTGACAAAGACCTCTCAACAATATGGCGACACATAGCAGAATTCGAAGAAGTAGGCATAGCCGTCCAAGTAAAAAGAGGAAAATGGATGCTGACAAGCCCCACTTTAACAGCCACGCTGGCAAACGCCTTAGACCGAGCAATAAACGAATTCAACATCGCTCTAGCCTACGCAAAAACAATAGACGAAAAATTCGGACAAGCAGTAAAAGAAACGCTCCCCATCTGGGTAAAACTATGGATAAAACCGCTTGCCTTCACAACCATAACAACTGATGAGGAAAAACCAATAACAAGCCCAAACCAAGCCCCAAACACGAAAACAAGCCCAATAAAAGCACGAATAACCAATAAAAGCATCTCTGAAAATGAAAGATATCTTTTTGGGTGTATAGCCGAGCTTTATTTAAAGGCTTTTTTTGAAGAACGGGCTGTTTTTCTGGTTTTTTATTTTGTGTACGACTATAGTTTCGTTTTGTTTTCGCAGTTTCTTTCCTTGAATGGCGCTTTTTCTTAGGTTTTTGTTTTTCTGTAGTTTTGTAGTTTTATACGACTGTATTTTTTGTAATTGAGTTTTCTTCATCAGAGATTTTCCATAAGGCGCTTGTGGTTTTTGGTGGTTTTGTCTTTGGTTTATGTTGTTTGTTTGCAATTAGAGAGGGTGAGGTTACCTAATCCATGGAGGTTGTTAGGCGTTATGGAGCTTGCCGGAATACCGTTGTGTTCTTTAAAAATGTTTAGTTTCGTAGCTGTTTAAAAGCAAAAATTGGCTTTAAAAACGGAAATTAACTACGTTTCGTAGTTAAATGCTTAAAATAGCTTTATTTTATAAAATTTTTGCAAAAAGCTTAAATTTTTGGCGTTGGAGAAAATTTTGTGGTGATTGTGGGCGTATGCTTGAATATAAGGGTTATGGGGAGTGTGTTAATTCGCAACCGGAGGGTGAGTGGATAAAGATTGCTGTTAAAAACACATTGAAGTGGAATAGGGAGGATGATATTTTCCTTACGGTGACAAAGTATTGGGATGGCGACATGTGGTGTAGGACTGCTGTTCAGAGGGATGATGAGTGGAGTTTTTGTGC